>NZ_RJUO01000003.1 GCF_003752365.1 Frondihabitans sp. PhB188
AAGGACCAAACGCACCCGAAACCCGACGATCTAAACCATCTTCGCCCGAGGCAACTTTGAAACCTTATCCACCCGATCGGGCCCTGTCAAACCCGTTCTTGCGAACGTTTCCGACTGGACTTCGGCCCCTCGAGATGAGGTGCCGCTTGCAAGCTGTGCTTGCCAGGTGAAGAGTTGCAACCTTACTCACAATCATCTCGACTTGCAAGCAAGGAGATGAGGAGCAGGTGTCCCGCTTGAGGAAGGTTGAACTGGATCAGATCCAGGCCCGTTTCCGTTCCTTTGGGGTGACAAGAGAAAACAATACGTGCGGGTCGCAGATGCGGCAAATCCTGCGTGCATCTCGGGCGTGTCGCACGCTACTCCCCCGTAATCCCGGGCGTCAGGCCTGGACGGTGATGCCCGCGAGGGTCTTCTTGCCTCGGCGGAGCACGGCGTGACCACCAGACAGGGTGAGGCTCGCGATGTCCGTCGCCTCATCGGCGACCCGCTCATTGTTCACGTAGACGCCTCCCTCGGCCGTCGCCCTCCGGGCAGCACCCAGCGAGGCGACGAGCTCGGTCGCCACGAGTGCCTGCGACACCGTGGTCCCGGGAGCGACGGTCGCGTGCGGCAACTCGGCGATCGCCGAAGCGAGCACGTCGGCCGGCAGCAGGGCGAGATCGCCCTGGCCGAACAGCGCGGCGGACGCATCGATGGCGGCCTGGGCGGCGTCGTGACCGTGAACGAGTGCGGTCACCTCGTACGCGAGGCGCTTCTGGGCTTCGCGCGCGAAGGGCCGGGCTTCGACCTGGTCGGCGAGTTCCTGCACCTGAGCCTTCGTGAGGAACGTGAATATCTTGAGCCGATCGACGACGTCGGCGTCGTCTTGGTTGAGCCAGAATTGGTAGAAGGCGTAGGGCGAGGTCATCTCGGGGTCGAGCCAGATGGCGTTGCCCTCGCTCTTGCCGAACTTGGTGCCATCGGAGTTCGTGATGAGCGGCGTGCCGATGGCATGCACCGACACCCCCTCCGAGCGACGGATCAGGTCGGTTCCGCTGGTCAGGTTGCCCCACTGGTCGCTCCCGCCGGTCTGGAGCACGCACCCGTAGGCGCGGTACAGCTCGCGGAAGTCGAGACCCTGCAGGATCTGGTAGCTGAACTCCGTGTAGCTGATGCCTGCATCCGAGTTGAGACGCGCCGACACGGCGTCTTTCTTGAGCATCGTGCCGACGCGGAAGTTCTTGCCGATGTCGCGAAGGAACTCGATGGCGCTGAGCGGCTCGGTCCAGTCGAGGTTGTTGACGATGCGGAGGGCGTTGTCGCCCTCGGACGACAGGAACTTCTCGACGTGCACCCGGATCCTGTCGACCCACTCCGCCGTCTGCTCGCGCGACTTGAGGACGCGTTCGGCCGTGGGACGCGGATCGCCGATGAGACCGGTCGAGCCGCCGACGAGGCCGAGCGGCTTGTGGCCCGCGAGCTGGAGGCGCCGCATCACGAGCAGCTGCACGAGATTGCCGAGGTGCAGGCTGGGGGCCGTCGGGTCGAAGCCGCAGTAGTACGTGATCGCCTCGCCGCCTAGCAGCTCGCGGAGAGCCTCCTGGTCGGTCGAGACATGGACGAGCCCGCGATAGACCAGTTCGTCCCACACGTTGTCGAACTCGGGATCGTTGGATTGGGTGGCCAGGATGTCGGCCGTCGTCAGACTCGTCACCCGACAACTTTAGCCGCGGCGGCGACTCACGGCGGCGCGGTACGCCGACACGGTCGGATCGTCGGCGATCCAGAACCGCCAGGGGAAGGCATCGGTGCCGGCGTGGCCGGAGACCCCGACGCGGGGGCCGGTGGTTCCTGCGACCGGTTCTCTCGGCAGGTCGAGCGAGAACGGAGGTGTCGCGATCGACGAGCCGTCGTCGGACAGCTCGATGCCGAGGGCTGATCCGAGCCGTCCAGGTCCTTTCGCGAGCTCGATGTCGGTGCGGGCCGTCGGGCGCCGCGACCTCGCGACATCGAGGCCGTCGATGACTTCGCCCGACCGCAGCAGGCATCCCGACGCGTAGCCCTCCGGGCCGCAGACGATGTTGAGGCAGCGGTGGATTCCGTACGACAGGTACACGTACAGGGTTCCCGGGCCGCCCCAGAGGCTGGCGCTGCGCTCGGTGAACCCGCGGTGCGCGTGCGAGCCGGGGTCCTGGCCCTGGCCGTGATACGCCTCGACCTCGGTGATCCGCACCGCCACCTCGCCCGCCCGGAACACAGCGCCGAGCAGCAGCGGCGCCGCCTCGAGCGCGGGGCGGGCGAGCGGGTGGGGTTCCACGACGGAGCGTCTCAGAGGAAGCGCTGCCCGGTCGCGATCGTGTAGACGATCGCGGCGACCACGACGACGACCGCGATCGCGATGATGATGCGGAGGAGCCAGGGCCGCGTGGAACGGGTGTCGTCGGTCATCGTCACACGGCCTTCGGGTCGAGTTCGGCGACCAGGGCGCGCACCTGAGCGGTGAGCGAAGCCAGCTGCTCGGCCACGCGCACCGGAGCGGTGCCGCCGACGCCGTCACGGCTCGCGATCGAGCCCTCGACGGTCAGCACGGTTCGGATGCTCGGCGTGAGATGCTCCGAGACGGCGGCGTACTGCTCGTCGGTCGGCTCGTCGAGGTCGAGGCCGTGGGTCTCGCAGAACTGCACGAGCGACCCGCTGATCTCGTGGGCGTCGCGGAACGGCACCCCCTGCTTGACCAGCCACTCGGCGACGTCGGTCGCCAGAGAGAAACCCTGCGGAGCCAGCTCTGCGAGACGCTCCGTGTCGAACTCGAGCGTCGCGATCATGCCGGTGAACGCCGGCAAGAGCACCTCGAGCTGAGTGACGGTGTCGAAGACGGGCTCTTTGTCTTCTTGAAGGTCGCGGTTGTACGCCAGGGGCAATCCCTTGAACGTCGCGAGGAGACCGGTCAGGTTGCCGATCAGGCGGCCCGACTTGCCGCGCGCGAGCTCGGCGATGTCGGGGTTCTTCTTCTGAGGCATGATCGACGATCCGGTGGAGTAGCCGTCGTGCAGCTTCACGAAGCCGAACTCGCGGGTGTTCCAGATGATCACCTCTTCGGCCAGGCGCGAGAGGTCGATGCCGATCGACGCCGTGACGAAGGCGAACTCGGCGACCGCGTCGCGCGAGGCGGTGGCGTCGATCGAGTTCTCGGTCGTGCGGTCGAAGCCCAGCTCGCGGGCGACGAGCGCCGGGTCGAGTCCGAGCGACGAGCCGGCCAGGGCACCCGAGCCGTAGGGCGACGCGGCAGCTCGTCGCGACCAGTCGCGCAGGCGCTCGAGATCGCGGACCAGGGGCCAGGCGTGCGCGAGCAGGTGGTGCGCGAGCAGCACGGGCTGAGCGTGCTGGAGGTGCGTGCGACCGGGCATCACGGCCCTCTGATTGGCGCTCGCCTGTCCGGCGATCGCGTCGATCAGGTCGGTGACCTGGTGCGCGATGACCTGGCCGTGGTCGCGCAGGTACATCCGCACGAGGGTGGCGATCTGGTCGTTGCGGCTGCGGCCGGCGCGGAGCTTGCCGCCCAGCTCGGGCCCGGCGATCGACATGAGATGCCGCTCCAGCGCGGAGTGCACGTCTTCGTCCGACGCGGCCGCCGTGTAGGTGCCGTCGGCGACCCCGGCCTCGAGGGTGTCGAGGGCCCCCAGCATCCCGCCCAGCTCGGACTCGTCGAGATAGCCGGCCGCAGCCAGAGCTTTAGCGTGCGCACGCGATCCGGCAATGTCGTACGGGTACAGCTGCCAGTCGAACTGCGTCGACTTGCTCAGCGCCTGCAGCTCCGGGCTCGGACCCGACGCGAAGCGACCGCCCCAGAGAGCGCCTGCCTCGGCCGCGCGATTGCCCCCGGTCGTCATTCCTGCTCCAGCAGCCACGTGAGGAGGGCCTTCTGGGCGTGCAGACGGTTCTCGGCCTCGTCCCAGATCACGCTGCGCGGGCCGTCGATGACGTCGGCCTCCACCTCGTAGCCGCGGTCGGCCGGAAGGCAGTGCAAGAAGATCGCGTCGTCGTCGGCGTGCGCCATGAGCGCGTGGTCGACCTTGTACGAGCCGAAGGTCGCGACGCGGTGCGCCTTCTCGTCTTCCTTGCCCATCGACACCCAGGTGTCGGTCACGACGATGTCGGCGCCGGCGACGGCCTCGACCGCGTCGGTGACGACGACGGCCGATCCGCCGTTCACGGCGGCGATGCGCTGGGCATCCTCGAGAACAGCAGTCTCGGGCAGGAACTCCTCCGGGGCCCCGATCCGCACGTGCATGCCCGCCGTCGCTCCCGCCAGCAGGTACGACTGCGCCATGTTGCAGCGCCCGTCACCGACGAACGCCACCGTCAGGCCGGCGAGCGTGCCCTTCTGCTCGCGGATGGTCAGCAGGTCGGCGAGCAGCTGGCACGGGTGGAAGTCGTCCGACAGCGCGTTGACGACGGGAACCGTCGTGCCCTCGGCCATCTCCTCGAGGCCGGCCTGGCCGTAGGTGCGCCACACGATCGCGGCGACCTGGCGCTCGAGCACGCGAGCGGTGTCGCTCGGCGTCTCCTTGCCGCCGAGCTGGCTCGACGCGGTGGCGATGATGAGCGGCACTCCCCCGAGGTCGGCGATGCCGACAGCGAACGAGACGCGAGTGCGGGTCGACGACTTGTCGAAGATCACGGCGACGGTCTGCGGGCCCGCGAGCGGGCGCGCTGAGTACCGGTCGGCCTTCAGTTTCTGGGCGAGGTCGAGAACGGCGCTCTGCTCGGCCTGCGTGAGGTCGTCGTCGCGGAGGAAGTGGCGGGTCATTCGAGACCTTTCAGAACGGAGGAGAAGATCTCGACGAACTCGGCGATCTCGGCGTCGCCGACGATCAGAGGCGGCGCGATGCGGATGCTGGAGTCGTTGGCGGCGTTCACGATGAGGCCGGCCTCGAGGCAGCGCGCGTTGATCTCGTTCGCGATCGGCTCGTGGAGCCCCACGCCGATCAGGAGCCCCCGACCGCGGACCTCCTTGACCAGCGGCGACCCGATGGCCTCGATCGCGGCTCGGATCTCCGCACCGCGGCGTGCTGCGTTGCCGACCAGGTCGGATGCCTCGATCTCGCCGAGCACGGCGACCGCCGCACTGGTCGCGAACGGGTTGCCACCGAAGGTCGAGCCGTGCTGGCCGGCCTCGAACAGGTCGCTGGTGTCGCCGAAGGTGACGAGTGCGCCGATCGGGATGCCTCCGGCGATGCCCTTGGCGATGGTGACCGCATCGGGCACGATGTCGAACTGCTGGAAGGTGAACCAGGTGCCCGTGCGGCCGACGCCGGTCTGGATCTCGTCGAGGATCAGCAGAGCGCCGTGCTTGGCGGTGAGCTCGCGCGCGGCCTTGAGGTAGCCCTCGGGCAGGTCGACCACCCCGGCCTCGCCCTTGATCGGCTCGATGATCAAGCCGGCGACGGTGTCGTCCATCGCCTGCTCGAGCGCCTCGATGGACGTCTCGATGTGCTCGACGCCCGGGAGCATCGGCTCGAACGGCTCGCGCAGAGCCGGCTTGCCGGTGAGGGCGAGCGCACCCATGGTGCGGCCGTGGAAGGCGCTCTGAAGCGCGAGGATGCGGGTCTTCCTGCCGTCGGCGCCCTTGTTGAGACGGAACAGCTTGAAGGCCGCCTCGTTCGCCTCGGCCCCGGAGTTGCCGTAGTAGACGCGGCCGCGGTCGCCCGCACCGGTGATGCGCTTGAGCAGCTCGGCGAGCTCGACCTGCGACGGCGAGGCGAAGTAGTTGGAGACGTGGATGAGCGTCGCAGCCTGCTTCGAGACCGCGTCGACCAGCACGGGGTGCGCGTGGCCGAGCGCATTGACGGCGATGCCGGCGAGGAAGTCGAGATAGCGCTTCCCGTCGACGTCCCAGACCTGGCAGCCCTGGCCCCGCTCGAGCATGACCTTGGGGGTCGAGAGGCTCTTCATGATGGAGTCACCGAATCGGCGCTGCCACGTGCCTTCGGTTGTCGGTGTGGTCGTGGTCATGACTGTCCTCTCTTCTGATCTGCCTGGGGTGGCTGGTGCGGCAGGGCGGTCTTCGCCTTGCCGTTGGGGATGACCTCGGTGCCCGCACCACGCTGGGTGAAGATCTCGAGGAGGATGGAGTGCGGGATGCGGCCGTCGATGATGGTCGCCCCGCCGACGCCCGCGACGACGGCGTCGAGGCAGGCGGTCATCTTGGGGATCATGCCGCTCTCGAGGCTCGGCAGCATCTCGGTCAGCTCGTCGACCGTGATCAGCGCGACGAGCGAGGCGCGGTTCGGCCAGTCGGCGTAGAGGCCGGGCACGTCCGTCAGCATGATCAGCTTCGACGCCTGGAGCGCGATGGCCAGAGCTGCGGCCGCTGCGTCGGCATTCACGTTGAGGGCCGAGTCGCGATCCATGTCGTTGACGGCGATGGACGAGACGACGGGGATCCTGCCGGCCTCGATCTCGGCGAGCACGCGCGACGGGTCGACGCTCGTGATGTCGCCGACGTGGCCGAGATCGAACGTCTCGCCGTCGACCTCGACGCCGCGCACGTGCCCCTCGAAGAGGCGCGCGGAGTCGGTGCCGTCGCTGAACACGCCCCGCGCGAGGTCGCCGTGCTCGTTCATCATGTCGACGATCTCGCGGTTGACCTCGCCGGCCAGCACATCGCGGACCACCGAGATGGCCTCGGTCGTCGTCACGCGGTAGCCACCGCGGAACTCGGACTCGATGCCGGCCGCCTTGAGCGCCGCCGAGATCTGCGGACCGCCGCCGTGGACGACGACAGGGTGCAGGCCGACCGTGCGCAGGTAGACCATGTCTTCGGCGAAGGCGCGCTTGAGATCGTCGTTCACCATGGCGTTGCCGCCGAACTTCACGACCACGACGCGGTCACGGTAGTTGAGCAGCCAGGGGAGCGACTCGATGAGCGTCGCCGCCTTGACGGCAGCCAGGTCTTGCTCGCGGCGCATGGCCTGTTCGGTATCCATGCCGCTCAGCTCGAGTACGCGCTGTTCTCATGCACGTAGTCGTGCGTGAGATCGTTCGTCAGGATCGTCGCCCGTGACTGACCCGCGTGCAGGTCGAGCTCGATGCGGAGGGCGCGGGGGGTCATGTCGACCTCGGTCACCGGGCGGTCGGGAGCACCCTCGGCGCAGAGCCGGACGCCGTTGAACGACACGTCGACGTCGTACGGGTCGAATTCGGCGCTCGTCGTGCCGATCGCCGCGAGCACGCGTCCCCAGTTCGGATCGTTGCCGAAGACGGCGGCCATCAGGAGGTTGCTCCGGGCCAGCGAGCGGCCGACCTCGACGGCGTCCTCCTCGGTGACGGCGCCCGAGACGTCGATCGTGATGTCGTGCGAGGCGCCCTCGGCATCGCCCTGGAGCTGCGCGGCCAGATCGGCGCAGAGCTCGGTGACGGCGGCGGCGAGCTCGTCCGGCGACGGCGTGACGCCCGACTCGCCGCTGGCCAGGAGAACGACCGTGTCGTTCGTCGACATGCAGCCGTCGGAGTCGAGGCGGTCGAAGGTGACGCGGGTCGCCTGCCGGAGTGCTGCGTCCAGCTCTCGGGCCGAGGCATCGGCGTCGGTCGTCAGGACGACCAGCATCGTCGCGAGGCCGGGGGCCAGCATGCCGGCGCCCTTCGCCATCCCGCCGACGACCCAGCCGTCGCCGTGCACGACCGCCTGCTTGGGGTGGGTGTCGGTCGTCATGATGGCGGTGGCGGCAGCGAGACCGCCATCGGCCGTGAGCTCGGACGCGGCCGCTCTCGTGCCCGCCAGGACCTTGTCGCGGAAGACCTGGTCGCCGACGCCGATGAGCCCCGTCGAGCAGACGATCACGTCGCCCGCCGAGACGTCGAGCACCTCGGCTGCCAGCTCGGCCGTCTGGTGGGTGGTCTGGAAGCCGAACGGGCCCGTGAAGCAGTTGGCCCCGCCCGAGTTGAGGATCACCGCGCGGGCCTGGCCGTCGGCCACGACCTGCTGCGACCAGACGACGGGGTGCGCCTTCGCTCGGTTGCTGGTGAAGACGCCGGCGACTGCCGCGCTGCGACCCGTGTTGACGACGAGCGCCACGTCGGGCCTGCCCGTCGACTTGAGACCGGCTGCGACTCCCGCGGCCTGGAAGCCCTGCGCTGCTGTGACGCTCACGGGGCGACTCCGTTCATGGTGAGGCCGAGCGTCTCGGGAAGGCCGAGCGCGATGTTGGCCGACTGGACGGCGGCGCCTGCGGTGCCTTTGACCAGGTTGTCGAGCGCGCTGATCGCGACGAGGCGACCCGCGGCCTCGTCGACGGCGAGGCCGATGAGACAGGTGTTGGCCCCGACTGTGTCGGCGACACGGGGGTACTCCCCCGCCGGGAGCACGTGCACGAAGGGCTCGTCGCCGTACGCGAGCTCGTAGGCGCGGCGGACGTCCGACTCGGTGACGCCGGGTGCGAGCTTGGCGGTCGTGGTCGCGAGGATGCCGCGCGACATCGGCACGAGCACCGGGGTGAACGACAGGCTCACGCGCGTGGCGCCGGCCACCCGGAGATTCTGCTGCGTCTCGGGGATGTGCCGGTGGCTGCCGCCCACGCCGTACGCAGAGGCGGAGCCCATCAGCTCGCTGGCCAGCAGGTGCGGCTTGAGCGACTTGCCGGCCCCCGACGGGCCCACGGCCAGGACGGCGACGATGTCGTCGGCCTCGACCAGGCCGGCCTCGACGGCGGGTGCCAGCCCCAGCGACATGGCCGTGACATTGCACCCGGGAACCGCGATGCGCTTCGTGCCCTCGAGCTCGCCGCGCTGCTTGCCCCCGCCGGAGTGGATGAGCTCGGGCATGCCGTAGCTCCAGGCGCCGTAGAACTCGCCGCCGTAGAACGCCGCCCAGTCCGCCTCGCTCCTGAGGCGGTGGTCGGCGCCGCAGTCGACGACCAGCGTCCCCTCGGGCAGCTCGGCCGTGATCTCACCCGACTTGCCGTGCGGCAGGGCGAGGAAGACGACATCGTGGCCCGCAAGGTTTTCGGCCGTGGTCGTGACGAGTGTCAGGTGCGCGAGCGATCGCAGGTGCGGCTGCGCCGCGAGGAGCGGCTGGCCGGCGTTCGTGAATGCGGTGACCGTGGTCACCTCGAATTCGGGGTGCTGACTGAGGATGCGGAGGAGTTCCCCACCGGCGTAACCGCTTGCGCCTGCAACGGCGACGGATAAAGGCATGCTTCTACCCTAATGTTCGACTGGACGATGACGGGGCGGCGGCGCCTCGCGACGGTCAGTCGCGGAGCGTCGCCCCGAATCGCTCGCCAGCGAGACGCACGGAGCCCTGCTTGGCCTCGGAGGCTTCGGCAGCGGTCAGAGTGCGGTCGGTCGCGCGGAAGCGCAGCGCGAACGTGAGGGACTTCGAGCCCTCATCGATGCCTTCGCCGCGGTAGTCGTCCACGAGGCGAGCATACTCGAGAAGCTCGCCGGCACCGGACACGACGGCCTCGAGCACCTCGCCGGCCGGGGCATCGGCCCCGACGACGAGCGACAGGTCTTGAGTCGCGACCGGGTACGCCGATATCGGCACCGGAGCCGGCTCCACCCGCGCCAGGGCCATGACACGGTCGAGATCGAGCTCGGCGACGACGACTCCGCGCGGCAGGTCGAGGTCGGCCGCCACCGCCGGCAGCAGCTCGCCGGCGACGCCGACGACCTCGCCTGCAACGATCAGCTCGGCCGTCCGGCCGGGGTGCAGCGAGACGTGGCGACCCTGACGGACGCTCACCTCGGCCGCGACCTGGCGGACGGCGGTGCGGACATCGTCGAGCACGTCGGCGAGGTCGGCCGACTGGGCCGCCTGACCGGGCTGGCGCTCGACTGTAGAACCGGAGCGCAGGAACGCGAGATGCCTGGGCTGGCTCGGAAGGCCGGCATTCAGCGCCGCAAGGGTCTCGTCGTCGGGGCGGGCGGCGCCGACGGGGATGAAGTCGGTCCCGGTCGAAGCGCCGGGCTTCACGTAGAAGACCGAGCCCGACTCGTACAGCGCCAGGTCGAGCAGGCCGCGCGACAGGTTGCGTCGGGCGGTGTCGAGCAGCCCGGGGATCAACGACATGCGCATCTCGGCGGCATCGGTGTCGAGCGGGTTGGCCAGCGTGACCGGCGTCGCCGCATCGGGGCCGTCGAGCACGGGCGAGAACGCGGCGTTGCGGGCGGGTGCGACGAAGGGGTACGCGAAGACCTCGGTGAGACCCGATGCCGCAAGGCCCGCCGAGACAGCGCGACGCAGCGACTGCTCGCGCGTCAGGCCTCGCCCGGGAGGAGCGACAGGAAGGACAGACGGGATGCGGTCGTAGCCGGTGATCCGCGCGACCTCCTCGACGAGGTCGGCCGAGGTGAGGAGGTCGGGTCGCCAGGTCGGCGGGGTGACGGTGAAGCTGCCGTCGGCGGGCTCGACCGCGGCGCCGATGGCCAGGAGGCTCTCTTCCACCTCGGCCGTCGTGTAGTCCACGCCCATCATGCGACCGGCGCGGTCTTCGGCGAGGAAGATCGCCGACGGCGCGATGGAGACGTCGTAGACGGAGCCGAGCGTGTCGGCGGTGCCGCCGGCGAGCTCGACGAGGAGCTGGACGGCGCGCTCGGCAGCGGGACGGCTGACCGCCGGGTCGACGCCGCGCTCGAAGCGGCGCGAGGCCTCGCTCGGGAGCTTCTGGCGGCGCGCGGTGCGAGCGATGCTGATCGGCTCGAAGGTCGCGGCCTCGACCACGACGTCGGTCGTGGTAGGCGAGACCTCGGTGCGCTCACCCCCCATGACACCGGCGAGGCCGATCGGGCCGTCGTCGTCCGTGATGAGGAGGTCTTCGACGTCGAGCGCGCGGTCTCTCCCGTCGAGAGTGGTGAGGTGCTCCCCCGCGTTCGCGCGGCGCACCGTGAATCCTCCGGCGACGGTGGCCAGATCGTAGGCGTGCAGCGGCTGGCCGGTCTCGAGCATCACGTAGTTGGTGATGTCGACGGGCAGGCTGATCGAGCGGATGCCGGCGAGGCGGAGGCGCGAGCGCATCCACGGCGGTGTCGGGCGCGACGCGTCGATGCCGCGGACGACCGCGGTGATGAACGTGCTGACTCCGGCGCGGCCGCGGACTGGTGCCCCGTCGGCGACGTCGACGCGGAAACCCTGCCGGGCGACGGGCGACTGCGCGTCAGCCGGATCGCGGTACGCGGCTCCGGTCGAGTGCGAGTACTCGCGGGCGACGCCGCGGATGCTGAACGCGTAGCCGCGGTCGGGCGTGACGTTGATCTCGACGGCGGCGTCGTCGAGCCCGAGCAGCGGGATCGCATCGGTGCCGACCTCGGGATCGAGACCCAGGTCTTTCAGCAGGAGGATGCCGTCGTGCTCCTCGCCGAGACCGAGCTCGCGCGTCGACGCCATCATGCCGTCGGACACGTGGCCGTACGTCTTGCGCGCGGCGATCGGGAACGGCCCGGGCAGCACGGCGCCGGGCAGGGATACGACGACCTTGTCGCCGACGGCGAAGTTGTGGGCGCCGCAGACGATGCCGCGCACGTCGGCCTCGTCGCTGGCGTGGTCCGGGCCGACTGCGATGCGGCACCAGTTGATGGTCTTGCCGTTCGACTGCGGCTCGGGCGTGAACTCGAGGACCTGCCCGACGACCAGGGGACCGGTCACCTCGGAGAGGTGCACGTCTTCTTCTTCGAAGCCGACGGCGACGAGGGCCTCGTGGACGTGCTCGAGCGTGACGTCGTCGGGAAGGTCGACGTACTCGCCGAGCCAGGAGAGAGGGACGCGCATCAGACCACCATTCCGAACTGCTCACTGAAGCGGACGTCGCCCTCGACCATGTCGCGCATGTCGTTCAGGTCGTTGCGGAACTGAAGCGTGCGCTCGACACCCATGCCGAAGGCGAAGCCCTGGTACTCGTCGGGGTCGAGACCCGCCGAGCGGAGGACGTTGGGGTTCACCATGCCGCAGCCGCCCCACTCGACCCAGCGGGCACCGCCCTTGGCGTTCGGCTGCCAGACGTCCATCTCGGCGCTGGGCTCGGTGAAGGGGAAGTAGTTGGGGCGCAGGCGAATCTGCGCGTCGGGGCCGAACATCTGGCGCGCGAGGTGCTCGAGGGTGCCGCGGAGGTGCGCCATCGTGAGACCGCGGTCGATGGCGATGGCCTCGATCTGGGTGAAGACGGGCGTGTGCGTGGCGTCGAGCTCGTCGGTGCGGAAGACACGGCCGGTCGCGACGTTGTAGACCGGCACGCCCTTCGCGAGCAGCGTGCGGATCTGCACCGGCGACGTGTGCGTGCGCAGGAGCAGGTGCTGGTCGACGGGCTCGACGAAGAAGGTGTCTTGCATGGCGCGGGCCGGGTGGTCGGCGTCGAAGTTGAGGGCGTCGAAGTTGAACCACTCGTGCTCGAGCTCCGGGCCGTCGGACAGCTCCCAGCCCATGGCGATGAAGATGTCGGCCATCTTCTCCTGGAGCAGGCTCAGCGGGTGACGGCTGCCCTGGGTACGACGGACCGGCAGCGCCGTCACGTCGATCCGCTCGGACTCCAGGCGCGCGGCCTCCTCCACAGCGGCGAGGGCCTCCTCGCGTGCGGCGACCGCCTGGTTGACACGGCCCCGGGCCGCGCCCATCAGCTTGCCGGCCGACGCCTTCTGGTCGTTCGGCAGCGAGCGGAGGCCGGCGTTCATTCGCGCCAGCGACGACTGCTCGCCGGTGTGCTCGCCGCGCACCGTCTTCAGCTCGGCGACGGTCGAGGCCGCCTCGACGGCCGCGAGGGCCGCGGCGACGGCGCTCTCGACGGTGGATTCGGTGATGGCTGGCGTGTCTGACACGAGAAGCAAGCCTACCGAACGGGGGCAGACGGTCGGTTCAGTTCCTGCCCCCGTTCTGTGAGGAGTCGGATCACGCGGGCCGTCGTCGCGATGAAGCCCCGACGCGCCTCGTCCGCCGCGACCCGCATCATGCGCCAGCCGTCGTCGGCGAAGCGCTCGGAGCGCCCGAGGTCTTTGTGCCACTGGTCGCGGTCGGTGCGGTGATGGTCGCCCTCGTACTCGATCGCCAGCCGCTCGCGTCCGTAGACGAGGTCGGCCTGGCCGAGGAAGACACCTGCCGCCGAGTGCACCTCGGCATTGAGGAACGGCATGCGGGCTCCCGCCCGAACGAGAGCGAGTCGAAGAGCAGTCTCTTGCGGCGACCGCGACCCCTCGCGAACGTCGACGAAAGCGCGCCGCACCTTCGCGAGGCCGCGTCGCCCCGCGACGCGGCCGATCTCGGCAGCGAGGTCATCTCGAGTCGACGCCAGGCCGTACGGATCGCAGACGGCGTCGCCCGCCGCTATCAGCTCGTCGATCGTGAGGAACGGACCAAGGGAGGCCCACGTCTCGAGCGGATCGGAGACGCGGATTTCCTCCACGTACTCAGGCGGCCCCGAGGTCGACGATCGATGCCCGATCACGTTTCTCGCGCGGACACTGCGGTCGGACCCCGGCAGGGTCACGTGGACTTCGGCGGAGTCGCTCAGACGCCGAGGGAGCGGCAGGCCCCACAGGGCGGCCGCCGTCACGTGGCTCAACCGGGCGTCAGGGGCCATCGACGTGGCGTAGGCGTGGGCTGCCGCCACCGCGGTCGTGACGGGAGCGACGCTTCGCGCGCCGAAGAACGGCGTGTGCAGCCCCGGCGAGCGGAGGACGCGCGGCGTCACGCGGTGGGCGAGCGCCTCGCGCGTCGAGAACGGTCGGCTGGAGAACGGGGACGGAAGCGGCGGCGGAGTCGGCATGCGTCCAGGCTCGTCGCTGGCGCGGCCCGCTGGCGGCGGCCTGACGCATCTGTGGAGAGTCAGCGCCGCGTCGGCACCTGTGGAGAGGGGGACGAGGAGGAGGACGCAGCGGCGAGAGTGCGATCGTTGTCGAAATTGGGCCGGTTTCTGACGAAGATCGCACTCTCGGCAAGGGGGGCGGCGGAGGGGGCGGCGCGGCGGAGGGCGCGGGGCGACGGCGGCGAACGGCGCGGCTAGCTGCGCTGCGCGAACGCGCTCTCGTAGAGGCAGACGGACGCGGCCGTCGCGAGGTTCATGCTCTCGGCGTGGCCGTAGATCGGCACGACGACAGCCCGGTCGGCTTTAGCGAGATCCTCGTCGCTGAGGCCGCGGGCCTCGTTGCCGAACAGCCAGGCCGTCGGGGCGGCGAGGATGCCCTCCTTGCGCGCTTCCAGGAGGTCGCCGCCCTTGACGTCGGCGGCCAGCACCTGAAGCCCCGCCTGCGTGGCCAGCGCCAGCACGGCTGGGAGCTCGATGCCGACGGCCACGGGCACGTGGAACAGCGAGCCGGTGGTCGCTCGCACCACCTTCGGGTTGTACAGGTCGACGCTGCGGCCGGTCATGATGACGGCGTCGGCTCCGGCGGCGTCGGCCGCGCGGATGATGGTGCCCGCGTTGCCGGGGTCGCGCACTTCTTCGAGGATCGCCACGAGGCGCACCTCGGAGTCGCCGAAGATGTCTTTCACGCTGGTCGGGAACTGGCGGCAGACCGCCACGAGGCCCTGCGGCGTGACCGTGTCGGCCATCGTCGCGAGGACGTCCTCGGAGACGAACTCGATGTCGACGCCAGCGTCGACCGCAGCCTGCGCAAGCTCCGTGTAGCGCTCGAGCGCCGTCGGAGTGGCGAAGAGCTCGACCACCAGCTCGGGCCGGAAGGTCAGGGCCTCCGTGACGGACTGCGGGCCTTCCAACAGAAAGAGCCCGGTCTGGGACCGGGCATCTCTCTTGGCCAGTTTGGCCACCGCGCGCACTCGGGGCGAACGCGGGTTGTCGATCATCTGGTTGCTGGGCACGGATGCAATCCTGCCTCAGACACGCAGATAATTACGCAGCGTCGACCTTCGGGGCCGACGTGTCGGCGGGAAGGGCCGCCTTCGCGGTGGCGACGAGGCCGGCGAAGGTGGCGGGCTCGTTGACCGCGAGGTCGGCGAGCAGACGACGGTCGACCTCGACGCCGGCCAGGGCGAGACCCTGGATGAGGCGGTTGTAGGTGAGGCCGTTCGCACGCGACGCGGCGTTGATGCGCTGGATCCAGAGGCGACGGAACTCGCCCTTCCTGGCGCGGCGGTCGCGGTACGAGTAGACGAGCGAGTGAGTGACCTGCTCCTTGGCCTTGCGGTACAGGCGCGAACGCTGACCGCGGTAGCCCTCGGCGCGCTCGAGGACAACGCGACGCTTCTTGGCGGCGTTGACCGCCCTCTTGACTCTTGCCATTTTCTTATTCCCTTACGTTCGCGCGGCTCAGCGGCCGAGAAGCTTCTTGATGACCTTGGCGTCGGCCGGAGCCAGCACCTGGTCCTGGTTCAGGCGGGCCTTGCGCTTGGCGCTCTTGACCTCGAGGTTGTGACGCATGCCGGCCTGCTGCTTCATGAGCTTGCCGGTGCCGGTGACCTTGAACCGCTTCTTGGAGCCGGAGTGGGTCTTCATCTTGGGCATAGTCGTTACTTTCTTCTAGGAACCACCCGGGATGGCCCGGGTGGCGCGAAGCGGGCCGGTGTTACTCGGCCGGTGCCTCGGTGGTCGTGGTCTCGGCGGCGGCAGCGGGTGCCTCCGCAGGTGCGGGATGCTTGGGGGGCTTGTTGGCCTGCTTGCGAGCTTCGGACTCGGCTTTCGCCTCGGCCTTGTTCTTCAGCGGACCGATGACCATGACCATGTTGCGGCCGTCGATGGTGGGGTTGTTCTCGACAGTGCCCCACTCCTGCACGTCCTCGGCGAAGCGCTGGAGCAGACGGACGCCCTGCTCGGGACGCGACTGCTCGCGACCGCGGAACAGGATCATGGCCTTGACCTTGTCGCCGGACTGGAGGAAGCCCTCGGCGCGCTTGAGCTTGGTCTCGTAGTCGTGCTTGTCGATCTTCAGGCGGAAGCGAACCTCTTTGAGGATCGTGTTCGCCTGGTTGCGCCGGGCCTCCTTGGCCTTCTGCGCAGCCTCGTACTTGAACTTGCCGTAGTCCATGATCTTTGCGACGGGCGGCTTCGAGTTCGGTGCAACTTCGACCAGATCCAGGTCGGCCTCTGCGGCAAGGCGCAGAGCCATGGCGATGGGGACAACGCCCACCTGCTCGCCGGCGGGTCCGACAAGTCGGACCTCAGGGACGCGGATGCGGTCGTTGGTACGGGGATCGCTGATGCGGGGCTCCTCTAACTGAGTCAACACGCGACGGTTGGTCACGCGGGCGAAAGAGGAGCGGTCGATGCACGTCGGAACAGGCATCCACACCCTTGAAGCTGACCTCGCGTGCAGTGCACGTGAAGATCGGGGTGACAACTACCCGGTAACCTGAGGTCGCGGGTGGGAGAGACTCCACTTTCAATACGGGCGCAGGCGCCCGTAGCCGTCCAGAAGCTTAGCAGAGAGAATGCCAGTGAGCCACACCAACGCCGATCACGTCTCGCCCTACGACTCGATGGGCGACGGCGTCGACGAAGTCGGCGCCGAACGCGACATCGCCGAGGTGCCGGCCGTCGAGGTCATCAACACCGTAGCCGTCCACCTCCTCAGCGCCGCGGCCGTCAAGGTCGGGCTCGCCGACTCCCCCGACGAGCAGACCGACCTCGACGAGGCCCGCAAGCTCATCACCGCCCTGGCCGGCCTCGTCACGGCTGCAGCCCCCGAGATCGGCGACACGCACGCGCGGGCTCTTCGCGACGGACTGCGCAGCCTCCAGCTGGCGTTCCGCGAAGCCTCGCCGATCCCGGACGCCGTGGGGCAGGGGCCGGGGGAGAAGTACACCGGGCCCGTCAACTAGCGGCGACGACCTTGAGACCCAGGCTGTCGACGCGCTCCGCGATGACCGGGTCAAGGGCCCAGGCCTGCTGAAGTCGCTGGAGCAGGGCCGACAGCTCGGCGCGGTCGAGCCCCGGCCGGAGCCCCAGCTGCACGACGACCTCGGGCCCCGTGAGCGCGGACGGTCCAGGCTGGGGCGCGAGTCCGACGGATGCGACTGCGGGCTCGAGCTCGACCGAAGCGACGAATGCCCGGGCCACGTCGGGATCGAGGGCCGCCGGGACCCACGGCAGGTCCTGCGCAAGAGCCCAGAGTGCTGGTCTCCGCACGCCGAACTCGGTCTCCGAGCCGGGATCGAGCACCATCAGCTCGGTCGACTCCGCCGCCGCCGCGATGGCGATCCGGCGCGACTGCGCAGGAACTGGACGTGCGAACCTGTTCCACGCCTGGAGCGTCCGCACCGAGGTGAAGGCCGGCAGCACCGTGCGGCCGTCGGGGCCGGCCACGGTCACGATCGCGAGTTCCTGCGTCTTGTCGACCCGTACGCCGTGCTCGCCCGCGCCCTCGTCGCCCGCGTGCGCCAGGAGCGGGATGAGGAGGCGGGCGGCGCGCAGGGCGTCGAGCACCGCCGCCTCGTCGGCCTGCCCGGCGAGATGGGCTTCGAGCGCGGCCAGGAGGGCGGGGTCGGCTGATCCGTCGTCGCCGGCGTAGGTGGTGTCGTGCGCCTGGAAGGTGCGCCCCTCCCAGGGGTTCCCGGCGCTGTCGGCGCCGAGCGACCGGGCGAATCCGTGCGCCTCGGCCTGGTCGTGGCCGTGATCGAGCGGCTCGGCCATCAGCGCCCGGCGACGTCCAGAGCCGCGCCGAGCGTGAAGGCGCCCGCGTAGAGGGCCTTGCCGACGATGGCGCCCTCGAGGCCGTGCGGGACGAGCTCGCGGAGTGCGACCAGGTCGTCGAGGCTGGAGATGCCGCCCGAGGCGACGACCGGGCGGTCGGTGCGCTCCATGACCTGCTTGAGGAGCTCGATGTTCGGCCCCTGGAGAGTGCCGTCTTTCGTGACGTCGGTGACGACGTAGCGGGCGCAGCCGGCCTCCTCGAGGCGGGCGAGCACCTCGAACAGGTCGCCGCCTTCCTGCGTCCAGCCGCGCGCGGCCAGCGTCGTGCCGCGCACATCCAGGCCCACCGCGATGGCGTCGCCGTACTGGGCGATGACGTGGGCCGCCCACTCGGGGTTCTCGAGGGCGGCCGTGCCGAGGTTGATCCGCTTCACGCCGGTCTCGAGGGCCGCCTCGAGCGACGCGTCGTCGCGGATTCCGCCTGACAGCTCGACGTCGATGCCCTTGACGTGCGAGATGACGCGGCGGATGACCTCGCGGTTGTCGCCACGGCCGAAGGCCGCATCGAGGTCGACCAGGTGGAGCCACTCGGCGCCCTGGTCTTTCCAGTCGGCGGCGGCGTCGACGGGGTCGCCGTAGTTGGTCTCGGTGCCGGCCTCGCCCTGGGTGAGGCGGACGGCCTTGCCGTCGGCGACGTCGACCGCGGGGAGCAGCGTGAGGGCGGGAGTGCTGGTGAAGTCGGTCATGGTGCTTTCCGGTGTGGGTCGCCGCTCGCGGCGGCAGGCGCTAGAGGGTCTGGAGCCAGTTGGTCAGGAGGCGGATGCCCGGGGCGCCGGACTTCTCGGGGTGGAACTGCGTGGCCCAGAGCGGTCCGTTCTCGACGGCCGCCACGAAGGGCCCGCCGTGGTCGGCCCAGGTCACGAGCGGCGACTTGCGCGCGCCGTGGCCGTCGAGCGACCACTCCTGCGCGGCGTAGGAGTGCACGAAGTAGAACCGCTCGTCACGGATGCCCTCGAAGAGCATGGACTCATCGGGGGCGGACACGGTGTTCCAGCCCATGTGCGGGAGGACGTCGGCCTTGAGCTCGTCGATCGTGCCCGGCCACTCCCCCAGGCCCTCGGTGGTCTGACCCCGCTCGACGCCGGTCTCGAAGAGCACCTGCATGCCGACGCAGATGCCGAGGACGGGGCGGCCGCCGGCGAGGCGGCGGTCGATCTTCTCGGCGCCGCGCACCGACTGGAGCTGCGACATGACGGCGGAGAAAGCACCCACACCCGGGACGAAGAGACCGTCGGCCTTGGCCACACGGTCGCTGTCGGCCGTGAGCTCGACCTCGGCTCCGGCCAGCTCGAGCGCCTTGATGGCGGAGTGGACGTTGCCGCTGCCGTAGTCGAGGACGACGACGCGGGGGCGGGCCGCGCCGCTCGGAGCCGTGCGGGCAGTGGACTCGGCGGCTTCGGCAGACCCTCGGGCATCGGCCTGAGCGTCGGTCACAGCGCACCCTTGGTCGACGGAATGCCGTCGACACGCGGATCGGGCTCGATGGCGGCGCGGAGCGCACGGGCGAACGCCTTGAACTCGGCTTCGGCGATGTGGTGCGGGTCGCGGCCGCCCAGCACGGTGATGTGCACCGTCAGGCCGGCGTGGAAGGTGATCGCCTCGAAGACGTGGCGCACCATGCTGCCGGTGAAGTGACCGCCGATCAGGTGGAACTCGAAGCCCTCCGGCTCACCGGAGTGCACCAGGTACGGGCGCCCGGAGACGTCGACGACCGCCTGGACGAGCGCCTCGTCGAGCGGGACGAGCGCGTCGCCGTAGCGGCGGATGCCCGTCTTGTCGCCGAGGGCCTCGCGGAGGGCGGTGCCGAAGGTGATGCCGATGTCTTCGACCGTGTGGTGCACGTCGATGTCGGTGTCGCCGGTCGCCTTGAGGTCGAGGTCGATCAGCGAGTGCTTCGACAGGGCCGTGAGCAGGTGGTCGTAGAACGGCACCGAGGAGTCGATGCGCGAGGTGCCCGTGCCGTCGAGGTCGAGGGAGAGGTCGATGCTGGACTCGCTCGTGGCCCGCGAGACGGTAGCCGTGCGCGCGGCGCTGTCGGTGCTCATGCTCCGAGCCTAATGTCGCGCATGGCGTCAAGGAACGCGGTCGTCTCGGCCTCGGTGCCCGCGCTCACGCGGAGGTGGCCCTCGATCGCGAGGTCGCGCACGATGATGCCGCGCTCGAGGAGAGCCTCGAAGACGGCGTGCGGGTCGTCGACGCCGCCGAACAGCACGAAGTTCGACCAGGTCGGCCACGCGTGGTACCCGAGCTCGGTCAGCGTCTCGACCATGCGGTCGCGCTGGGCCTTGATGTCGTCGACCATGGCGAGCATCTCGTCGGAGTGACGGAGCGCCGCGACCGCCGCCGCCTGGGTGAGCGACGACAGGTGGTACGGCAGGCGCACGAGACGGAGGGCGTCGATCGCGACCGGGTCGGCCGCGAGATAGCCGACGCGGGCGCCGGCGAACGCGAACGCCTTGCTCATGGTGCGCGAGACCAGCAGGCGCGGACGCCCCTCGAGCAGCGTGACCGCGCTCGGCCGGTCGGCCGGCATGAACTCGGCGTAGGCCTCGTCGACCAGGACGATTCCGCGCGCCGCGTCGTACGCCGCTTCGATCACGTCGAGCTCCATCGGGGTGCCGGTCGGGTTGTTCGGCGCGCAGAGGAAGACGACGTCTGGGTCGGTGCGCTCGATCTCGGCGCGGACCGTCTCGGGCGAGAGCGTGAAATCGGCGTCGCGCACGCCCTCGACCCACTCGGAGCCGACGCCTCGCGAGATGATCGAGTGCATGGAATAGGTGGGCGGGAAGCCGAGCACGCGACGACCAGGGCCGCCGAACGCCTGCAGAATCTGCTGGATGACCTCGTTCGAGCCGTTCGCCGCCCAGATCTGGTCGGCGGTCAGGCCGTGGCCGAGGTAGGCGGCGAGGGACTCGCGCAGCGTCGTGAACTCGCGGTCGGGGTAGCGATTGACCTCGAGCACGGCGGCCGCGACCGACTCGACGATGTCTCGCGCCACGTCTTCCGGGATGGGATGCGTGTTCTCGTTGACGTTCAGCGCGACGCGCACCTTCTTCTGAGGGGCGCCGTAAGGCGACTGACCACGGAGGTCGTCGCGGAGGGGCAGGTCGTCGAGAGAAATGGCCACGAGGCTATTTTACGGGGGTCGCGGCATGTGTTGCGCCCGGTACCGGGTGTCCTTAGACGAGGACGAGGTGCTCGCTCACAAGGCATTCGAGAGCGAGTTGCACGCGCTGCAAGGAACTGCACGGCGCGGCGTGCGCTCATGAAGGATCGCTGCCTCCGAGATCCTTGCGAAGCCCCGCCAAGCCCAGCACGCACGCAGAAGCGCCGCCCCGCGAGTGCGAGACGGCGCCGGGCGACGGTGCACGCGAGGTGATGCTGCCTGGTTCGAGCTGCCTAGTTCGAATACTTCGTCGGGATCGCGAGCGACTGCCCCGGCATGACCTGCGTGCTCGACAGGTTGTTGAGCGAGACGATGTCGGAGATGACGTCACGCGGATCGGCAGTCGGGGCCACATCTTCGGCGACCTGCCAGAGCGTCTCACCAGCCGCCACGGTGACGTGGTCGAAATGGACGTCGCCCGCTTGGCCGGTGGCGACCGCGCCGCCGCCCGTCAGAACGAAGCCGGCGATGATCGCGACGGCGGCGAGGAGGACGGCGATCGTGAGGACGACGCGACCCCGAGCGGTGATGCGGAGGTGGGAGACGGATGCGGTGCGGGTCGCGGGAGCTGCCGTGGGGAAGGCGGTGATCGTTGCGCTCATGATGCGTACCTCTCTTGTCGATTCTGTCGAGACGACTTGGCTGTGGTCTTTGTGCCAGGCCGCCGGCCGGGGCCGCCTGACACGAAGAGGTGTTCCGAAGAACACTTCCGAACATATCTTCGATTAACACTGATTTCAAGGGGCTCTAGCCGAAAATCGCAGAAAAATCACGCGACACACTCGAACATGTGTTTGTTCTGCTCATTTCGACCGGATACAGTTTCGATCGGTGGGATCAGTAGAACAGCAGCCACCGACATTCGAGAGAGGTGGGCGCGTGACCGAGGCAACGACTACAGAGGCTGGGCCCGATCCCCGTGCCCGAAAGCCCCTGACGGCGAAGCAGAACCTGATCCTGACGGCCATCCGCGCCTCGATCGCCAGCCGCGGCTATCCGCCGAGCATGCGCGAGATCGGCGACGCCGTCGGCCTCGCCTCCCTCTCCAGCGTCACTCACCAGCTCAACCAGCTCGAGCTCGCCGGTGCGATCCGCCGCGACCCCAACCGGCCCCGCGCTCTCGAGGTGCTCCTCGAGGACCCCGACAAGGTGGTCCCCGAGCCGACGATCGTCCGCTACGACGATGACGACAACGTGACCGCTCGCGTGCCTCTGGTCGGACGCATCGCCGCAGGCATCCCGATCACCGCCGAGCAGCAGGTCGAAGACGTCATGCCGCTCCCTCGCACCCTCGTGGGCAAGGGCGAGCTGTTCATGCTCAAGGTCGTCGGCGAGTCCATGATCGACGCCGCCATCTGCGATGGCGACTGGGTCGTCGTCCGTCAGCAGGGCAACGCCGAGAACGGCGAGATCGTCGCGGCGATGCTCGACGACGAGGCGACGGTGAAGGTGTTCCGGCAGCGCGACGGCCACACCTGGCTGCTCCCCCGCAACTCCAACTTCGAGCCGATCATGGGCGACCACGCGCAGATCCTCGGCAAGGTCGTCGCCGTCCTGCGGTCTCTGTAGGGGCCCGACGGGGCGAAGCCGCCCGAGAATGCCGAATGGCCGCAGGAAGTTCCTGCGGCGATTCGGGTGTGAGGGGTGCGTCTCAGTTGGCGAACTCGCGCAGGGGCGCTGCGTCCTGCGGGTAGACCTTGGCCGTGACGCGCGTGCCCTCGGGGAGGTACTCGACGTCGACGACCGTGCCGATCTCGTGGATGCGCGCGATGACCTCGCCTCGGTCGTACGGAACCAGCAGATCGAGCTCGACCTCGGGCCGCGGCAGGAGCTCCGCGAGCGTGGCACGCAGCTCGTCGATGCCCTCGCCGGTGCGGGCCGACACGAAGATCGCGTCGGGCACCATCCCGCGCAGCACGAGCCGCTGGCTCTCGTCGACCAGGTCGCTCTTGTTGAAGACGACGACCTCGGGGATGTCTCGCCCGTCGACCTCCGAGATGACCTCGCGGACCGTCGCCAGCTGCGCAGCCGGGTCGGGGTGCGAGCCGTCGACGACGTGCACGATGATGTCGCTGTCGTGGACCTCCTCGAGCGTCGAGCGGAAGGCCTCGACCAGCTGATGCGGAAGGTTGCGCACGAAGCCGACAGTGTCGGCGTACGTGAACGGACGGCCGTCGTCGGTCAGCGACTTGCGCACGGTGGTGTCGAGGGTCGCGAACAGGGCGTTCTCGACCAGGACTCCGGTGCGAGTCATCCGGTTGAGCAGGCTCGACTTGCCGGCGTTGGTGTAGCCGGCGATCGCGACGCTCGGGACCGCGTTGCGCGTGCGGTTGGCCCGCTTCGCCTCGCGTGCCGGCTTCATCTCTTTGATCTTCTTGCGCAGGATCGCCATCCGGGTGTGGATCCGGCGTCGATCGAGCTCGATCTTCGTCTCACCCGGACCGCGCGAGCCCATTCCGTTGCCGGCGCCGACCTGGCCACCGGCCTGGCGCGACATCGACTCGCCCCAGCCGCGGAGCCTCGGGAGGAGGTACTCGAGCTGCGCGAGCTCGACCTGCGCCTTGCCCTCGCGGCTCTTGGCGTGTTGGCTGAAGATGTCGAGGATGACGGCCGTCCGGTCGATCACCTTGACCTTCACCACGTCTTCGAGCGCACGACGCTGGCTCGGTGCCAGCTCGGTGTCGGCGATCACGGTGTCGGCACCGAGTGCCTGCACAGTGGCCTTCAGCTCGAGCGCCTTGCCCGATCCGAGGTACGTCGACGGGTCGGGGTTCGGCCG
Source organism: Frondihabitans sp. PhB188 (assembly GCF_003752365.1). Taxonomy (GTDB): domain Bacteria; phylum Actinomycetota; class Actinomycetes; order Actinomycetales; family Microbacteriaceae; genus Frondihabitans. The sequence continues at coordinate 23,558 of NZ_RJUO01000003.1, forward strand.
GCGCTGCAGGAGGCCGTCGAGCACGACGGCGCCCGCGGTCTCGGCCAGGGCGGCGAGCTCGCGGATCGAGTTCTCGGCGTCCTGGAGCGACCCCTGCGAGTACACGCCGATCAGCACGACGTTCTCGAGCCGCAGCTGTCGGTACTCGACCTCGGTGACGTCTTCGAGCTCGGTCGACAGACCGGCCACGCGCCGGAGCGCCTGGCGGTCGGCCACGTCGAGCTGCTCGCCGTCGAAGCTCTCGTCGCGGCTGGTGCCCGCACCGGAGAGCCCTTCGGTCTGGATCGCCTGGGCCGGAGCGAACACGCTCAGACCAGCCCTCGACGACGCGTTGCTCAGGATGCGGTCGACCACGTCGTCGCTCTCCTCGCGCGGTGCATCGGTGCTGGTGTGCTCAGTCATTGCAGTCACATTAGACCTTTCAGGTTCGATAATCTGTGGGGATGGCCAGCGAGCACTACTTCTCATCGCAGCCGTCGAGTGAGCTCCGACCGCGTGAGATCACGGTCGAGCTCGCCGGGCGCGAACTCTCTCTGGCGACCGCCGCGGGCGTCTTCAGTCCGGGGCGGATCGATCCGGGCACCGCAGTGCTTCTCGGATCCATGCCGACGCCACCGCGCGACGGCACTTTCCTGGATGTGGGTTGTGGATGGGGGCCGATCGCTCTCACGCTCGCGCTGCGCTCGCCCGACGCCGAGGTATGGGCCGTCGACGTGAACGAGCGTGTACTCGAGCTTCTCCGCGAGAACGCGAAGCGGGCCGGGCTGACGAACGTGCACGCCGTGCTGCCAGGCGACGTGCCCGACGACCTCGTCTTCGACGGGATCTGGTCGAACCCGCCGATCCGCGTCGGCAAGCAGGCCTTGCACGACATCCTGTCGGCGTGGCTGCCGCGTCTCGGCATCGACATGGAGGCGTACCTCGTCGTCGCGAAGAACCTCGGAGCCGACTCGCTCCAGCGCTGGATCGCCGACGAACTCGGCCCGGTCGTGGAGATCGAGCGGGATTCGACGTCGAAGGGCTACCGGATCTTGCGGGCTACGCGGCTGGCCTGACGAGGCGCTGGCGTGACGAGCTGCTGGCCTGACGACTTGCTGGCCTGACGCGCCGAGTGTCGCGGTCGGGACTGTTCGCTTGATACGAACTGGTGCAGGAACTGCACGGGGAGACTTCGGTCTCAGATGAAGAACTTCATTGTGCGAGTTTAGCGGGTCGGCGGCGCTGAGGCCAGGGGTGGGCGGTGGCTGGGTCGCGCCGGCGGGGTCGGTGGTGGCGGGGTGCGAGTTCCTGCGCCCGCGGTCGGGGGTGCGTGTCGGCGCGGGTACCCGCCGAAGCGGCGCAGCCCCGGGGCAATCGCGGCGGGATCGAGCCGGAACGGCGGGTGCGACGCCGCCGGGGCTCACCCCGACCCAGCAGAGCCCGCCGAAGCGGCGCAGCCCCGCCACACAGCCGGCGGGATCGAGCCGAAACGGCGGGTGCAGCCCCGCGTCAGATCGCGAGCTCGCCGGTGAACACCAGCTCGGCGGGGCCGCTCAGCGAGACGTGCTCGCCGTCTTCGGTCGCGAACATGCGGACGCCGACAGTGCCGCCGGGGACGTCGACGCGCCACTGGTCGGGCGCGCTGTCTCCGGCGTAGTACCGGACGGCCAAGGCGGCCGCGGCCGCGCCCGTGCCACACGAGAGGGTCTCGCCTGAGCCGCGCTCGTGGACGCGCATCGAGATGCGGCCGACCCCGTCTGCGACGAGCGGCTCGGCCGGGACGACGAACTCGACGTTGGCGCCGGCGGCGGGGACCGGGTCGAGGACGGGGATGACGGTGAGATCGATACCGGCGAGCTCGTCGGCGGAGGCGAGGGCCACGACGACGTGCGGGTTGCCGACGCTGAGGCCGAGGCCGGGTCGCGCTGCGTGGAGGTCGCGGGCGCGCACCTCGGGGTGGTCGTCGGAGAGCGACCAGCGGCCCAGGTCGACCTGGAAGCCAGCGCGGTTCAGCTGGACGTCACGGACACCGGCGCGGGTGCCGATCGACAGGGTCTCCCCGGGCTCGAGCGTCGCCAGACCCTGCTCGAGGAGGTAGGCGGTGAAGACGCGGATGCCGTTGCCGCACATCTCGGCGACGCTGCCGTCGGCGTTGTGGTAATCCATGAACCACTCGGCCTCGGGCTCTTCGGCCAACGTGGCCGCCCCCTCGGGGTGGCTGGCGCTGCGGACGGCGCGGATGACTCCGTCGCCGCCGACTCCGAAGTGACGGTCGGCCAGCGCGCGGATGCGATCGGGCGTCAGGTCGAACGTTCCGTCGGGGTCGGCGAAGAGCACGAAGTCGTTGCCCGTGCCCTGCCCTTTGGTGAAGCGGACGACGGTGGGGATGGTGGCGGTGGTGGTCACCCGGTGAGTGTATCGGCGACCGCTGACACGGCGCTGGCGAGGTCGCCACGGCTCTCGACCCAGGTCACGCGCGGGTAGCGCTTGAACCAGCTGACCTGGCGTCGGGCGTAGCGACGGGTCAGCTGCTTGGTGAGGTCGCGAGCCTCGGTCTCGGTCAGCTCGCCGCGAATCTCGGCGATCGCCTGCGCGTAGCCGATGGCGCGGGAAGCCGTGACGCCCAGCGCGGGGCCCTCGGCCAGCAGTCCCTCCACCTCGGCGACAAGGCCCTGCCGCCACATGTCGTCCACGCGACCGTCGAGGCGCTCCACCAGCACGTCGCGGTCGTCGCGGAGCCCGACCAACGCGGCAGGACGCCAGAGCGGGGCGTCTTCGGGAAGCCCCACGGCGAAGGGCTCGCCCGTGATCTCGCCCACCTCGAGGGCTCGCACGATGCGGCGGGCATTGTGCGGGCCGATGGCGAGGGCGGCCGCGGGATCACGCCCCTTCAGGAGGTCGTACGCCGCTCGGGTCCCCCGCTCGGCAGCCAGCCGCTCGTAGCGCTCGCGTACGATCGCGTCCGTGCCCGGGAAGCGGAAGTCGAACACAGCACCCGAGACGTAGAGCCCGGACCCGCCGACGAGGATGGCGACCGCCCCGCGCCCGAGGATCTCGTCGACGACGTCGCGCGCCCGCTGCTGGTACCACTCGACGCTCGCCTCGTCCGAGACCTGGAGCTCGTCGAACAGGTGGTGCGGGACTCCGCGGCGCTCTGCCGGCGGAAGCTTGGCCGTGCCGATGTCCATCCCCTGGTACAGCTGCATCGCGTCGGCGTTGACGACCTCGGCGCTTCGGCCCCTGCGGCCCAGCTCGTCGGCCAGGTCGAGGGCGAAGGCCGACTTGCCCGTGCCGGTGGCCCCGACCACCACGGCGAGGTCGGGATGCTCGGAGTCCGTCACGCCCTAGGCGAGGTCGGCCGGGCGACGCTCGCCGTCGAGTGCGTCGTAGATCGGAGTGGTCACGGCGGCGCCTTCACCGGTGCCGCCCGCTCTCGTCGGGGCCGGGACTCCGACGCGCAGCGTGGGCAGGCCGAGCGACACACGGGCCGGAGCGCCGGAGGCGGTCGCAGCGCCCGTGGGCGTCGTGATCGCTGGCACACCGCAGGAGGCGGCTTGGGCGGCGTCCCAGGCGTCGCCCGCGCGGGTCCGGCGCACCTCGTAGATCGAGCCGTCGGGCTGGTCGGCGAGGAGGTAGAACGGCTTCGCCTCGGTGATGCGGACGCTCACCATGTCGCCGGGACGCGGGACGTCGCCGCCCTCGGGAACCTCGAAGTGCACCAGGCGCGAGTCGGCGGCGCGACCCGAGAGGCGATGCGTCGCCGTGTCTTTGCGCCCTTCGCCGGTCGCGACGAGCAGTTCGACGAGAGCGCCGACCTGCTTCGCGTTCTCCTCCGCGCTGATCCGGTCTTGCAGGGCGGTGAGCCGCTCGAAGCGCTCCTGCACGACCTCCTTGGCGATCTGGTCGGGCAGGTCGGCCGCGGGCGTGCCGGGCCGGATCGAGTACTGGAACGTGAACGCCGTGGCGAACCGCGACTGCTCGACGACGCGGAGGGTCTCTTGGAAGTCCTCCTCCGTCTCGCCGGGGAAGCCGACGATGATGTCGGTGCTGATCGCCGCGTTCGGGATCTCGGCGCGGACCCGGTCGAGGATGCCGAGGAACTTCTCGCTCCGGTAGCTGCGGCGCATGGCCTTGAGAATCCGGTCGGAGCCCGACTGCAGCGGCATGTGCAGCTGCGGCATCACCGAGGGGGTCTCGGCCATGGCGTCGATGACGTCGTCGGTGAAGGCCGCGGGGTGCGGACTGGTGAAGCGGATGCGCTCGAGGCCGTCGATCTGGCCCGCGGCGCGGAGCAGCTTGGCGAAGGCGCCGCGGTCGCCGAACTCGACGCCGTACGAGTTGACGTTCTGCCCGAGCAGCGTGACCTCGACGGCCCCGTCGTCGACGAGGGCCTGGATCTCGGCGAGGATCTCGCCCGGGCGGCGGTCCTTCTCCTTGCCGCGGAGCGACGGGACGATGCAGAACGTGCAGGTGTTGTTGCAGCCGACCGAGATCGACACCCAGCCGCTGTAGGTCGAGTCGCGCTTCGTGGGCAACGTCGACGGGAACACGTCGAGCGACTCGAGGATCTCGAGCTGCGCCTCGTCGTTGTGGCGTGCTCGCTCGAGCAGCGTCGGCAGGGCACCCATGTTGTGAGTGCCGAAGACGACGTCGACCCACGGCGCCTTGTCGAGGATCACCGACTTGTCTTTCTGGGCGAGGCACCCGCCGACGGCGATCTGCATGCCCTCGTGAGTCCGCTTCGTCTTCGCCAGGTGGCCGAGCGTGCCGTAGAGCTTGTTGTCGGCGTTCTCCCGGACTGCGCACGTGTTGATGACGACGATGTCGGCCTCGGCTCCGTCGGCCGGAACGTAGCCGGCGGCCTCGAGCGAGCCGCTCAGGCGCTCCGAGTCGTGCACGTTCATCTGGCACCCGAAGGTGCGCACCTCGTAGGTGCGGGGCGAGGGGCTCGCCGCTGCCCCGGTGGTGGTGGCTGCTGCTGCAGCGCTGGCCGCTGCGGCGCTGGCTTCGAGGACCGTCGACATAGTCCCCCAGTGTAATTCGGGATTCGCAGGCCGAGCACCGGTCGCCTCGTGGGGCCTACGCCGCACGGCCCGGCCGTGGCGCTCCCGCGTCGCCTCCGGCCGTGCCACTGAGCGCCGTCGCGCCGCGCACGACCGCCGGCGCACGCTCCGCACCGCCGGCCCCGCCCCCGCCAGGGGCTACTCGAAGCGGACGCCGCCCCGTGACGAGCCGCCGCGTGGCAGCGCCTTCTCGACCGCACGGCGGATGACCTCGGAGCGGTAGCCGCGTCGCATCAGGTAGCCGTTGAGACGGCGCTCGGCGGTCGCCTGGTCGAGCCCGCGGAGCTGCCCGGCGCGCTTGCGCGCCCACTCGTCAGCCCGCGACTGCTCTTCGTCGTCATCGATCTCGTCGACCGCGGCTTCGATGGCCTCCTGTGCGAGGCCCCGCTGACGCAGCTCGGCGGTGATGGCGCCCTTGCCGAGGCCCTTGCGGTCTTGCTTGGTGCGGACCAGGTTCTCGGCGAGCTCGGCGTCGTTCAGGAGACCGACTCCTTCGAGCCGTGCGATCTCCTCCTCCACGACCTCGTCGGGGAGGTCGCGGGATCGGAGGGTCTTCGCCATCTCGGACGAGGAGACCCCGCGGCGCGACAGCGCGTGCATGCTGACGTTCTCGGCTCGGGCACGCGCGGCGTCGAGAGTCTCAGCGGGCTCGTCGTCTGACTCGACGGCGTCGATCTCGGCGACGTCGATCTCGGCGGCGTCGATCACGTCGGGGAACTCCGCGCCGGATCGGATGGGGTCGGACTGTGCGCGACCGGGGACGGCCCCGCCTTCGCGGCGCCCCACGGGGAGCGACGTCACGGCCGACAGGCGCTCGCGCGCCTCGGACTTCGCGGCGAACGCCTCGTAGGTCGGGAGGGGCCGGGCCAGCCCCGCGGCGTCGAGATCGGATTCGGCCGCGCGGGATCCTGCGCCCGAAACCGAGTCGAGGTCGTCGGGCGTCTCGTCAGCGTCAGCCGGCGTCTCGTCGGCGTCAGCCAGCGTCTCGTCGGCGTCAGCCAGCGTCTCATCGGCGCCTGGGGCGGCATCGTCGGCCCACACGGAATCCGCCCTGGCCCACGGGGAGCCTGCCGAGCCTTCCGGCACACCGGCGGCGCCATCGCGAGGACCAGCCTCGCCGGCGGGGCCGCGCTTCGAAGCACGGCCCCCGCCGAAGAGCGGCGTGACGGGAGCGAGGTCGTCGCCCCCGGTGGAGTCGGCGATGACTACGCGCCCTTGCGCTCGGCCAGCTTGCGCTGGGTCGCCGAGAGGGTCGGGGCGGCCGGCTCGCCGGATGCGGCGGCGGCAGCGTCGCTGGCTGCCTTGGCCGCGGCCCCGTCGGTGCCGACGCCGAGCTTCGCCAGGATCTTCTGCTCGATCTCGAGTGCGATCGACGCGTTCTGGAGCAGGAAGTTGCGCGAGTTCTCTTTGCCCTGGCCGAGCTGGTCGCCCTCATAGGTGTACCAGGCGCCCGACTTGCGGACGATTCCGTGCTCGACGCCGAAGTCGATCAGGCTGCCCTCACGCGAGATGCCGACGCCGTAGAGGATGTCGAACTCGGCCTGCTTGAAGGGCGGCGCCATCTTGTTCTTGACGACCTTGACGCGGGTGCGGTTGCCGACTGCGTCGGTACCGTCTTTCAGGGTCTCGATGCGGCGGATGTCGAGGCGGACGGACGCGTAGAACTTGAGCGCCTTACCGCCGGCGGTGGTCTCGGGGCTTCCGAAGAAGACGCCGATCTTCTCACGCAGCTGGTTGATGAAGATCATCGTGGTGCCGGTCTGGCTGAGGCCACCGGTCAGCTTGCGGAGCGCCTGCGACATGAGTCGGGCCTGGAGGCCGACGTGCGAGTCGCCCATCTCGCCCTCGATCTCGGCACGGGGCACGAGCGCGGCGACGGAGTCGATGACGACGAGGTCGATGGACCCGGAGCGCACGAGCATGTCGGCGATCTCGAGGGCCTGCTCACCGGTGTCGGGCTGCGACACGAGGAGGGCGTCGATGTCGACGCCGAGCTTCTTCGCGTACTCGGGGTCGAGAGCGTGCTCGGCGTCGATGAAGGCGGCGATGCCGCCGGCGGCCTGAGCATTCGCGATGGCGTGAAGGGTGAGCGTCGTCTTACCCGACGACTCGGGCCCGTAGATCTCGACGATGCGCCCGCGGGGAAGACCGCCGATGCCGAGGGCGACGTCGAGGGCGATCGACCCCGTGGGGATGACGGCGACGGGAGCGCGCTCGTCGCTGCCGAGGCGCATGACGGCGCCCTTGCCGAACTGACGATCGATCTGAGCGAGAGCCGTCTCGAGGGCCTTCTCGCGATCTGCAACTGAGGGCATGATGTCTCCTTCTCGGTCGTCGCGCGGACGGCCGGGGTCGTCGCCGTCGAGCGATGCTCGTCGACGTCAGTCGGTGCGCCTATAGGCTGTCGCGTCTGCCCGGGCCGGTGGTGCAAGGCCAGGAGGTGTTCGACAAGGCTCAGGGGAAGCGCTGTTGCCGAGAACGTTACGGAGAGCCACCGACACTCGAAGCGCCGCTCAGCCATCTGTGGAGAACCCGGCACCGGAGCGCCCCTGTGGAGGAGAGGCTAGCACCCGACCGAACACATGTTCGAGTGAGCGGCGCGGCGTGTCGACCTCTGAAATTCAAGGAGATTTTGGCCAAGTAGGGCCAACCCGCGGCCATCGCAGGCCACGCCGGCGAAAATCTCCTTGAAATTTTGGGACGCGGGCGGGCAGGATGCCAGGCGGGGCCGGCAGGAGGGCGGAGCGCCGGCGGCGCGGACTACGGGCGCGGCTTGGGCAGCCCGACGCCGTAGCGGCGGGACTCGGGCACGTTCTCGACCTCGCACAGGGCCAGCCACACGTCGCGCGGGTCGTCGCCCCGACCGATCGCCTCGTCGGCCGACACGCTGCCGAGCGCCGCCAGCACGACGTCGCGCGTCACGACCCGGCCGTACCCTTCGCCGAACTCGTCGACGACCGCTCGGGCGAACTCACTCTTGCGCACCCGTCGAGAGTACCCGCCGGGCGGCCCACCCCCGGACGCACGAACGCCCCGGCCGACAGGCCGGGGCGTTCGTGTGACTCGCGGAGAGCTCTAGCGGACCGCGAGATCGGCGTCGAACTCGGCGACGAGGTCGTCGGGGAGCGTGTCGGGAACGGGGCTGAGCCCCTCGAGGACCGCCATGCGGTCACCGACCTCACGCATGATCGTGGAGATGGGCGTCTCGAGAGCATCCGCTACCGAGGCGAGGATCTCAGAGCTGGCCTCTTTCTGGCCACGCTCGACCTCACTTAGGTAACCGAGCGCGACACTGGCCTTGGATGCGACCTGACGAAGCGTGCGGCCCTTTTGCAGGCGGAAGTCACGAAGGACGTCACCGATTTCTTGACGTACGAGAACCATAGGACCCTCCTCCTGAGGACGACCCACCGTGATCGGAGTACCAGGTGGGTAGGTGCAACTGTAATCAGCAATGTCTGGATGTGCCGTGCGACCTGAGAGATGTAACAGGACTGAAACCCGCGCTATTCCCTGAACCGCTCGACCACCCGCTGAAGTGCTGCAAGTGATTCGGCGACTGTAGCCGATCGGATTGCCTGGCGGTCACCCTCCAGTGCGAGGGGTACCACTTCGACATGATTCTCCCAGGCGATACCCACGTAGATGGTGCCGACGGGCTGGCCGTCCTGGGGGTCGGGGCCGGCGACACCTGTCGTCGCGATTCCGAACGTGGGCCGGGCGTGGGCGATGGTGAGGCGTTCTCGGACACCCGTCGCCATGGCCGCCGCGACGTCGGGGTGGACCGCGCCGTGCTCGGCGAGGAGAGCCGCGGGCACCCCGAGGAGCGAGTGCTTGACCTCGGTCTGGTAGGCCACCACTCCCCCGGCGACGACGCTGGAGGCGCCCGGCACGGAGACGAGCTCGGCGACGAGCAGGCCCCCGGTGAGCGACTCGGCGACGGCGACGGTGAGTTCCTGCGCCCGAAGGGACGCCATGAGGTCGACGACGAGCGTCACGCTGCGCCGTCCGTGGGGGTGCGCGATCGCGAGTGCTGCAGCGCGACCCGCATGTAGTCGAGCCCCGACAGCACGGTGGCGAGGAAGGCGGCCGACATGAGCACGATGTTGACCCAGTTGAACCAGTCGCCCAGCCAGGTGGTGAACGGGAAGAGGGCGAGCGTCAGGGCCACGCCCTGCAGCAGCGTCTTGAGCTTGCCGCCGCGCGAGGCGGGGATGACGCGGTCGCTGAGCGCGACGAAGCGGTAGACCGTGATGCCGATCTCGCGCACGAGGATGACGATGGTCACCCACCAGGGCAGCTCGCCCAGCACCGACAGCACGATGAACGCGCCGCCGGTCAGCACCTTGTCAGCCAGCGGGTCGACGATCTTGCCGAAGTCGGACACGAGGTTCTGCCGACGCGCGAGGAACCCGTCGAGGCTGTCGGTCAGGATCGCCACCACGAAGATGACCGCGGCCCACACCCGCAGAGCCCCCATGCTGCCGTCGTCGACCACCAGCAGGACGAAGAAGAGCGGCGCCATCAGGATCCGCACCACCGTGATGATGTTCGCGATGTTGGCGGTCGAGGCCGGTCCGTCGCCGCGGCTGACGATCCTCCCCGTCAGGGGGAAGGTCTTCGCGCGGGGGGACGCAGGTTCGTGGCTCATGGGATCAGTCTCGTCCTGTCAGACCCCAGGCGTCCTCCGAATCGTCGGCGTCGACCTCTCGGTACCCCGAGGTCATGTCGCCGACCGGGTCGGCGGAGTACCGGTCGTCGGACGGCGCCGAGGGCGCGGTGCTGCGCTCAGGAACTCGCGCCCCCGACCCCGCGCCGGGATCCTCCCCGCCGCGGATCTTCGCCAGCACGCCCGGGAGCTGCTCCACGGTCACCAGGACGTCGCGCGCCTTCGACCCCTCGGAGGGCCCCACGATGTCGCGCGACTCCATGAGGTCCATGAGCCTGCCGGCTTTGGCGAAGCCGACGCGCAGCTTGCGCTGGAGCATCGACGTCGAGCCGAACTGGGTCGACACGACGAGCTCGGCGGCGGCGAGCAGGAGCTCGAGGTCGTCGCCGATGTCGCCGTCGATCTCTTTCTTCTCGACGACCTGGGCCACGTCGTTGCGGTACTCGGGGCGGGCCTGGCGGGTCACGTGCTGGACGACGTCGTTGACCTCGCTCTCCTGCACCCACGCGCCCTGGACGCGCATGGCCTTGGACGCCCCCATGGGAAGGAAGAGCGCGTCGCCCTGGCCGATGAGCTTGTCGGCGCCCGGCTGGTCGAGGATGACCCGCGAGTCGGTCACGCTGGTCACGGCGAAGGCGAGGCGCGACGGCACGTTGGCCTTGATGAGGCCGGTGACCACGTCGACGGACGGACGCTGCGTCGCGAGCACGAGGTGGATGCCCGAGGCGCGGGCCAGCTGCGTGATGCGGACGATGGAGTCCTCGACGTCGCGCGGGGCGACCATCATCAGGTCGGCGAGCTCGTCGACCACGACGAGGAGGTACGGGTACGGCTTGAGCGAGCGCTCGCTCCCCTGCGGCAGCACGATCTCGTTGTTGACGACGGCCTTGTTGAAGTCGTCGATGTGGCGGAAGCCGAACGACGCGAGGTCGTCGTACCGCATGTCCATCTCCTTGACGACCCACTGGAGCGCCTCGGCCGCCTTCTTGGCGTTGGTGATGATGGGCGTGATCAGGTGCGGCACGCCGGCGTAGATCGAGAGCTCGACGCGCTTCGGGTCGATGAGGACCATCCGCACCTCGCTCGGCTTGGCGCGCATCAGCAGCGACGTGATCATCGAGTTGACGAAGCTCGACTTGCCGGAGCCGGTGGAGCCGGCGACCAGGAGGTGGGGCATCTTCGCGAGGTTGGCGACGACGAAGCCTCCCTCGACGTCCTTGCCCACTCCGATGGTCATCGGGTGCGCGCTCTTGGTCGCGGCCGACGAGCGGAGCACGTCGCCGAGCGACACGATCTCGCGGTCGGTGTTCGGGATCTCGACGCCGATGGCGCTCTTGCCGGGGATCGGCGAGAGGATGCGGACCTCGTTCGACGCGACCGCGTACGAGAGGTTCTTCGCCAGGGCGGTGACCTTCTCGACCTTCACGCCCGGGCCGAGCTCGATCTCGTAGCGGGTGACCGTCGGTCCGCGGCTGAAGCCGATGACGCGGGCGTCGACGTTGAACTGCGTCAGCACCTCGGTGATGGCCGCGACGATCGTGTCGTTCGCCTCGCTTCGGGTCTTGGCCGGGTCGCCCGGGCTGAGGGTCGAGACCGCGGGCAGGCGGTAGGGCGCCTCGTCGTCGTCGGTGTCGGCGATCTCGAAGCTCGGACGCTCGTCGGCGGGGTCGGGCTCGAAGAACTCGGCCGCGGCGTCCGAGGGGCCGAGTGCGGCCGCGGCGGGCACGACGACGGGTGCCGGTGCGGCGACCGGCGGGGTCGGGATGGCGGCGGCGCTCGTTCCTGCGCCCGGTGCGACAGCGGGAGCCCCGGACAGGCCGAGCGCGCTCTCGGCGGCTGCGGCCTCGGCGAAGCCCAACCCGGAGAGGACGTCGGTCGGGAAGTCGTCTTCGGTCTTCGGGCCCTCGATGATGTCGGTGAACGAGTTCGCCTCCTCGCGCGCCTTGCGGCCTCGGCTCTTGCGCGCGACGGGGCCGGTCTCGGCGACCACCGGGGAGTCGTAGGCGGGGTCTTCCTCGCGGCCGCTCTTGTTGCGGCGCCACCAGGGGAGCTCGGCGGCCTCGTCGTCTCCGTCGACGGCGTCTTCGATCGCGGTCGACGAGAGGGCCTTCGACGATCCCGCCTTCGCTCCCTCGGCACCGGGCTCGGACGGACCGGGGGCGCCGAAGAGATAGGCGTAGAGCTCGTGCAGGCGTCGGCCGATGTGGTTCGGCGGCGTCTTCGTGATGATGAGCAGCGAGAGCGCCAGCACGATGGAGACCACCGGCACGGCCACCCAGACGGTCAGGAGGTTGACCATCCACGAGGCGACCACCCAGCCGAGTATCCCGCCGCCGGAGGCCAGGCCGGCCATGCCGCCGGACGCCTCGGGCCGCCCGCCGTAGATGTGGCAGAGCCCGGAGATCGAGACGACCATGAGGCCCAGGCCGATGCCGATGCGCGTGTTGTCGTGGACCGACGCCGGGTGCCGGAACAGCCAGCCCGCGAACACGACCATGATCACGGGCAGGGCGTAGGCGACCCGCCCGAACAGCCCGCCGAACGTGTAGTGGTCGAGGGCGATGGCCGCGGCGTTGCCGGGGTTGAGCCATTCCACGATCGCTCCGGCCACCGCCAGGAGCACGAGGAAGAACGGCACCCCGTCACGACGCTCCGCAGGATCGAGCGACTCGCGGCCGAGCACGCGGAATCCGGCGCCGACCACGTGGGCGAGCCCGAGCCAGGCGCGTGTTCCGATTCCGGGGCCGTGATCGATGACGACCGGGGCCTTGGCGGCAGGGAGCTTCTTGGTCGGTGCGGCTCCGCCCCGCGGGCCGGAGCCCCCGGCGCGCGAGGGTGCGCGATTGGAAGTGCGCGCGCGCGGCGAAGGTTTCGTGCTCGTAGCCATGCGGCAAACGTACCTTGCACCCCCGGTTGAAGGTGTGAAGGATGTTGCGCGTGTTCGGTCGGGCGCCTGCTCCCACGGGCGCAGGGCTCAATCGCATCAGAGGCAAGGCGGAGCCCCGGGGACGATGGCGGAGCCATGTCCCCGGGGCGACGACGCCGCAGGTGAGGTGGGTGAGGCCTACGCCGAGATGACCACCGGGACGATCATCGGGCGGCGGCGGTGCTGCGAGTTCACCCAGCGGCCCACCGTGCGGCGGACGACCTGGCTGAAGGCGTGCGCGTCGCGGGTGCCGTTCTGCGCGGCCTCGGTGAGCGCCGCGACGATCTTCGGCTTGACGTCGTCGAAGACCGACTCGTCTTCGGCGAAGCCTCGCGACTGGATCTCCGGCCCCACGACGATAAGGCCGGTCTGCGGATCGATCGCGAGGAAGATGCTGATGAAGCCCTCTTCGGCGAGAACGCGGCGGTCTTTCAGGTCGGCGTCGGTGATCTCGCCCACGGTCGAGCCGTCGACGTAGACGTAGCCGAGGTCGAGCTGGCCGACGACCTTCGCCACACCGTCGCGGAGGTCGACGACGATGCCGTCCTGCCCCGTGATGATGTTCTTCGGGTTGACGCCGGTGCGCTCGGCCAGGGCGGCGTTCGCGTAGAGGTGACGGTGCTCGCCGTGGACCGGGAGGACGTTCTTCGGGCGCAGGATGTTGTAGCAGTAGAGCAGCTCGCCCGCCGAGGCGTGGCCCGAGACGTGCACCTTCGCGTTGCCCTTGTGCACGACGTGGGCGCCGAGCTTGGTCAGGCCGTCGATCACGCGGTAGACCGCGTTCTCGTTGCCCGGGATCAGGCTCGAGGCGAGGATGACGGTATCGCCCTCGCCGATCTCGATCTGGTGCTCGAGGTTGGCCATCCGGGCCAGGACCGCCATCGGCTCGCCCTGCGACCCGGTCGACATGTAGACGATGCGGTCGTCGGGGAGGTCTTTGGCCTTCTTCGAGTCGATGAGGACGTTCTCGGGCACCCTGAGGTAGCCGAGGTCGGCCGCGATCGTCATGTTGCGGATCATCGAGCGGCCCATGAAAGCGACGCGGCGGCCGTTCATGTGCGCGGCGTCGAGCACCTGCTGCACGCGGTGCACGTGGCTCGAGAAGCTGGCGACGACGACGCGACGCGGGGCTCGGGCGATGATGTCGTCGAGGACCGGGCCGATGTCGCGCTCGAGAGCGGTGAAGCCGGGCACGTCGGAGTTCGTCGAGTCGGGCAGGAAGAGGTCGACCCCCTCCTCGCCGAGTCGCGCGAAGGCGCGGAGGTCGGTGATGCGGTTGTCGAGGGGCAGCTGGTCCATCTTGAAGTCGCCGGTGTGGAGCACCAGGCCGGCCGACGTGCGGATGGCCACGGCCAGAGCGTCGGGGATGGAGTGGTTGACGGCGATGAACTCGAGCTCGAACGGGCCGAGCTTCTCGATCTGCCCTTCCTTCACGGCGAGCGTGTAGGGCTTGATGCGGTGCTCCTTGAGCTTCGCCTCGACGAGCGCGAGGGTCAGCGTGGAGCCGAGCAGCGGGATGTCCTGACGGAGGCGCAGGAGGTAGGGCACGGCGCCGATGTGGTCTTCGTGGCCGTGCGTGAGCACGACGCCGAGGATGTCGTCGAGGCGGTCCTTGATCGGGGTGAAGTCGGGCAGGATCAGGTCGACGCCGGGCTGGTGCTCTTCGGGGAAGAGCACGCCGGCGTCGACGATCAGGAGCTTGCCGTCGAGTTCGTAGACGGTCATGTTGCGACCGATCTCGCCGAGACCGCCGATCGGGATGACTCGGAGGGTGCCCTTCGCGAGGGCGGGAGGGGACTGGATCGTTGTGGGCATGTGTTCCTTGGTGTTCTGGTGTGAGGCCGCGAGCCTCCGGTGTAAGTCGTGGGGCGCGCCTAGCGCGTGGTGCCGTGCACCTTCGGGAGCGCACCGCCGGCGGCCGCATTGCGGTCGGGACGGAACCTCGAGAAGTCGACGCCGGGGATCTCGCCCACGTGCGACAGCTCGTCTTCGATGAGGGCGGCCTCCGTGTCTTCCGGCCCGACGAGCGGGAGGCGCACGCGGGGGCTCGAGATACGGCCGAGGCCGTGGAGGATGTACTTGGCGGCGACGGTTCCGGGCACGTGGGTCATGACGGCGCGCACCAGCGGCTCGAGCTGCCTGTGGGCGGCCGTCGCGGTGTGGAGGTCGCCCGCGTTGACCGCGTCGACGATGGTCCGGTACGGGGCCGCGGCGATGTTGGCGGTGACGCCGATGAGGCCGGTCGCGCCGATGGCCAGGTGCGGCAGCACGTTGGTGTCGTCACCCGAGAAGTAGAGCAGGTCGGTCTGGTTCAGCACGCGGCTGACCTCGGCGAAGTCGCCCTTCGCGTCTTTGACGCCGACGATGTTCGGGTGCTTGGCGGCGCGCAGGATCGTCTCGTACCGGATCGGGACGCCGGTGCGGCCGGGGATGTCGTAGAGCAGCACAGGCAGGTCGGTCGCGTCGGCGATCATGCGGAAGTGCGTGAGGATGCCAGCCTGCGTGGGCTTGTTGTAGTAGGGCGTGACGATCATGACGCCGTCGGCGCCGGCCTTCTCGCTGGACTTGTAGAGCTGGATCGCGTGCGCGGTCTCGTTCGAGCCGCCGCCGGTGATGATCTTCGCGCGGCCGGCCGCCACCGACTTGCCGACCTCGACGAGCTTGAGCTTCTCGGGGTCGGTGAGGGTCGAGGTCTCGCCCGTGGTGCCGGTCACGACGATGCCGTCGGCACCCGCGCTGATGCAGTCGTCGATGTGCTTCTCGACGCCCGGCCAGTCGACTTCACCGTCGGCGGTGAAGGGGGTCACGAGAGCGACGAGGACCTGCCCGAAGGGGTTGGAGATGTTCGACACCCCTACAGAGTATCGGGATCGACGCCCCTCCCCTACCGCCGGGAGGCGACGCGGCGATCGCCGTCAGGGGGCGACGCGGCCGTTCTTCTCGAACGCGGAGTAGGTGAGCGGCATGAGGCCGGCCCAGATGTCTTCCATCTTCTCGGCGCACATCTCGATCTCGCGCTGCGGGAAGGAGGGGAAGTGCGTGCCCTCGCGCTTGGTGCGCAGGCTGAGGAAGTTCATGAGCGAGCGGGCGTTCACCGTGACGTACATCGACGAGTAGATGTTGAGCGGGAGGACGATGCGGGCGACCTCGCGGGCCACGCCGGCCTCGAGCATCTTCTGGTATGCGTCGAAGGCGAGCGTCGACGAGGCGCGGGTGGCCTCCGACACCAGCTCGTACTGCTCGGGGCTGCCGGGCAAGAAGTCGTAGGCGCCGGGCTTGCCGACCTGCACGAGGTTGCGGTTCTCAGCGGGCACGTAGAAGACGGGGTTGAGCTCGCGGTAGCGGCCCGACTCCTCGTTGTACGACGCCATGCGGTGCCGCATGAACTCGCGGAACACGAAGATCGGCGCCTGCACGTAGAAGGTCATGGAGTTGTGCTCGAACGGCGAGCCGTGGCGGTCGCGCATCAGGTAGTTGATGAGGCCCGCGCCCTTGGGGGCGCCGTCGCTCTCGGGGGCCTGCGCCGACTCGAGCGTCTGCTCGCCCATCGTCGACACGCGCGCGGCGAACAGCACGTCGGAGTCGTGGGCGCTGGAGCGGACGAGCTCCACCGTCATGTCGCTGCGGAACTCGATCTCGGGTGCGGTGGGGGTCTCATCGGTCACGCAACGAGACTACCCGTAGCGGTCGCGGACACGGTCAGCGCGCCCGCCTAGTGTGAGGGATCGACGAAGGGCAGGCAATGACAGCAGAGCACGGCACAGGACTCACGGTCTTGATAGCGGGGGCATCGGGCCTGATCGGCACGGAGGTCGCGAAGCAGGCCCGAGCGAAGGGCCACACGGTCCTCACGCTGGTGCGTCGCCCGACGACGAACCGCGACGAGTTCACCTGGTCGCCGCAGGCCGGGATCCTCGACTACAACCTGCTCGACCGGGCCGACGCCGTCATCAACCTCTCGGGCGCCTCGCTCTCGAAGCTGCCGTGGACGCGCTCGTACAAAGACGAGATCCGCCAGTCCCGGGTCGACGCCACGCACACTCTGGCCGACGCGATGCACCACGCCGCCACGCCGCCGTCGGTGTTCCTGAGCGGCTCGGCCGTAGGCATCTACGGCGACAGGCCGCTCGACATCCTCACCGAGGAGTCTCCCCGCGGCACCGGCTTCCTCGCCGACGTCGTCTCGGACTGGGAGGCCGAGGCCCACCAGGCGCCCGAGGGCACCCGCGTCGCCACGGTCCGCACCGGCATCGTCGTGGGCCCCGGCGGCGCGATGAAGCCGATCCTGGGGCTGACCCGCGCGTTCCTCGGCTCGCGTCTGGGCAACGGCGCTCAGATCTGGCCGTGGATCAGCCTCCGCGACGAGGCCGCCGCGATCGTCCACCTGCTCACCTCGTCGCTCGAGGGCCCCGTCAACCTCACCGGCCCGGTCGCGGCGACGAGCGACCGCCTCACGGCTCGCGTCGCCAAGGACCTCGGGCGCCCGTACAAGCTCGCCGTGCCCGACTTCGCCATCCGCACCCTGCTGGGCGACGCCGGCCAGGAGATGCTGCTGTCGAGCCAGAAGGTCGTGCCCGAGAAGCTGCTCGCCGACGGCTTCGTCTTCCGCGACGAGACGGTCGAGAGCGCGCTCGACACCCTCCTGAAGTAGAGGCAGCAGGCTTTCCCCGCAGGAACTCGGGGCGGTCGCCTTCTCAGCGCTCCGCGCGCCGCAGAGAGAACGACTTCCGCATGGCGCCCCGCGCGCGGCGACGGTCGCCGCAGGCGTCGTACGCCAGGCCCAGGCGGAACCACGCGCGCCAGTCGTCCGGTGCCTGCTCGACCGCGGTCGCGTAGGCGGGGAATGCCGAGTCGGCCGCCTCGCGCTCGTAGCGCCCCGAGGGCCGCTTCGGCAGGTCGTCGACGGGAAGCGCGCCCTCGGCGCCGAGCTGGGTGACGATGCGCTCGGTGACGATGCCGAAGCGGAGCTCGTAGAGCAGCGCGACGACTCCGATGACCGGCAGCACGAACAGCGCGATGCCGAGGATCACGGCGACGACCTCGCCGGTCAGGATGAACAGGACGGCCCGCTGCGCGACGAGCACGAGGTAGACCACGAGGAGCGCGCACATCACGAGCGCGGCGATGCGGCCCTTCACTGCTGAGCGGGCCCCAGCGGCAGGACCTTGTCGAGCCCCACGACCACGCCCTGGATCGACGGGGCCGCGGCGAGGGCGACGCGGATGCCCTGCTCGTACGCTGTCTGCGACGTCGTGTCGTGCTGCAGCGACAGCGTCTCGCCGGGGCCGCCGAACACGACCTCCTGGCGGGCCTCGATGCCCGGCAGGCGGAGGCTGTGCACGGGCACGCTGGCGACCTGCTGGCCGCGGGCGCGCTGGTCGACATGGGGGGCGACGACCGGACCGAGGTCGCGCCTCGCCGCGGCGATGAGCTCGGCGGTGCGGATCGCGGTGCCCGACGGCGAGTCGACCTTGCCGGGGTGGTGGGTCTCGATGATCTCGACGGACTCGTAGAAGCGCGCGGCCATGGTGGCGAACGTCGTCGCGAGGACGGACCCGACGGAGAAGTTGGGGACCACGAGGACGCCTGGGCCCGCGACCTCGGCCACGATCCTGCGCAGGTCGGCGAGGCGGGGCTCGGACCAGCCCGACGTGCCGACGAGCACCGGGATGCCCGCGCGGACCGCCGTCTCGACGATGCCCGGACTCACGGCGGGAACGGTCACGTCGACGACCAGGTCGGCCCCCTCGACGGCGGCCAGGTCGTCGCGCGACGACAGCGCCGCGTGCAGCTCGAGCGAGTCGCTCTCGTCGATGAGGCGGCGGAAGAGGCCGCCCATTCTTCCGGTGGCTCCGACGACGGCGACGCGAGTTGACATGCCCCCAACCTACCGGGGTCGGTAGCATCGGTCATCGTGACCGAGTACCGAGCCCTGGCCGTCGACGACCCCGAAGCGCACGCCCTCCTGGCGGCGTACTTCGACGAGCGGATCGCGACTTTCCCCGACCCGGTCGGCTACACGACGACGTTCCCCGAGCCGGCCGCGTTCGTGCCGCCCGCCGGCGTCTTCCTGGTGGCCGACGTCGAGGGAGCCTCCGGTGTGGCGTGCGGAGGGATCCGGCGCATCTCGGACGACCCCGACGGCGGCGTGCGCTACGAGGTCAAGCACCTGTACGTCGGGCCGGACGGGCGCGGCCGCGGGCTCGGCAAGGCGTTCCTGGCCGAGCTGGAGCGGCGCGCACGCGGCTTCGGCGCCGACTGGGCCGTGCTCGACACGAATGCGAGTCTCACGGCCGCGGGCGGGCTGTACCGGTCGACCGGCTACGAGGACGTCGAGCCCTACAACGACAACCCGAACGCCACCAACTGGTACCGGAAGCCGCTCCGCTAGGGCGGCTTGCCGGCCCCCTTTAGCGCCCCTGCGGCAGGCAGCCGGCACACCGGACGACCGAGGCTTGTCCGAGGTCCGGTGCGCGGCCGCCCGCCGCCCAATGAGTTACAGCGGCTGCTCGACCGGCAAGCCCGTGCGCAGCTCGACGGGGAGGTGCGCGAGGTCGTTGTGGGTGACGAGCTCCGGCGGCTTGGCCGAGCGCACGCGAATGATCGTCAGGCCGCCGTTGGCCTGGTTGACACCCATCCAGCGCCAGGCCGGGGCCCCGAACACCTCGCGCACGAACCAGCCGATCACGAAGTTGTGCGTGATGAGGAGGTCGTGGCGGTCTTCGCGCGCCGGGGTCAGCCACTCGGCGACCGCATCGGCCATCTGCGCCTCGCCGGCCTCGATCTGCTCGCCGGTGACGCCGCCGTAGAACGGCTTGAAGGCGGCCGGCATGTCGGGGGTCGGCCCGGACGGGATGCAGTCGAAGAGAAGCGTCGAGGGCTCGGGTCGGAGCGCGGGCATCACCTCGCTCATGATCCGCGCCGTCTCGGCGGCGCCTTCGAGCGGCGAGTGCCACGCGGAGTCGAACGGGACGCCGCCGAGACGCTCGGCGATGGCTCGCGCCTGACGCTTGCCCCGCTCGGAGAGCGGGCCGTCGGGCAGGCCGTACTCGGCGTCCTGCTGCTCGCCGTGGCGGACGAAGTAGAGGTAGTGCGACACGAGGGACTCTTTCACGAACTGGCCTGCGGCGACGTTGCCGCAGGCTGAACAGCGGAGGTCGGGTCGAAGAGAGCGGGCTCGACATCTCCGACGACCACGGTGGACAGTACGCCGGCGCGGAGATCGCCGGCGAGGGTTGACACGCTCGCGGGCGTGACCCGCGCCAGCCGCACCAGCGACTCGTCGAGGTCGACGAACTCGCCCGTCGAGATCTCTGCCCGACCCAGGCGGTTCATGCGCGTGTCGCTGTCTTCGAGCGCCAACGCGGCCGCGCCACCGAGCATGCCGATGGCGCGCTCGAGCTCGAGGTCGGAGATCCCGTCGGCCGCGAGCCGGTCGAACTCCTCGAGCATCAGCGACGCGACCTCGGCGGCGTTGCGCGGCGCGCAGCCGGCGTAGAGGCCGAACAGGCCGGCGTCGGAGTAGCTGGGCGTGAACGAGTAGACCGAGTACGCCAGGCCGCGCTTCTCGCGGATCTCCTGGAAGA
Source organism: Frondihabitans sp. PhB188 (assembly GCF_003752365.1). Taxonomy (GTDB): domain Bacteria; phylum Actinomycetota; class Actinomycetes; order Actinomycetales; family Microbacteriaceae; genus Frondihabitans. The sequence continues at coordinate 43,781 of NZ_RJUO01000003.1, forward strand.
GGCGCGACGACATGCCCCCGCCGAGCACGGCGTTCAGGATGCTGAGGGCGGGGCGGCGCTCGTCGGTGAGCGCGAGGCCGGGCACGCCGAGCAGCACGGTGGCCTGCTCGAGGGGCCGGGGAACCACCAGCACCGGTCGACCCTGCGTGAGGGCGACGGCATCGGTGCTGCGACGCGGGACGGGCTCGCCTGCCTCGTCGGACCAGCCTGCCGCCTTCAGCGCCGCCTCGATGCGGGCGACGAGGGCGTCGTGCTCGACGGCGCCGGCGACTGTGATGACGAGATCCTGCGGGCGGTAGTTCGCGCGGTAGTGGCGCACGACGTCGTCGCGGGACGCCGCGCGGATCGAGTCGGGCGAGCCGCCGATCGGGCGGCCGAGGGCGTGGTCGCCGAAGACCGACTCGAAGAGGCGCTCGCTGCCGAGGTCGGCCGCGTCGTCGTCGGCCATCGCGAGCTCATCGAGGATCACGCCGCGCTCGATCTCGAACTCGTCGGGGTCGATCCGAGACGAGATGACCATGTCGGCGAGCACGTCGACGGCCATGTCGAGGTCGACGTCGCGCACCTTGGCGTAGTAGCAGGTGTACTCCTTCGCGGTGGCGGCGTTGTGCTCGCCGCCGACCGACTCGAAGCTCACCGAGATGTCGAACGCGCTGCGGGTCGGCGTGCCCTTGAACAGGAGGTGCTCGAGGAAGTGCGTGGAACCCCGCTCGCCTTCGCTCTCGTCACGCGAGCCGACCGCGACCCAGAAGCCCACCGTGGCGCTGCGCGCGCCGGGCATCTGCTCGGAGAGGACGCGCACGCCGGTCGGGAGAATGCTTCGCCGAACGAGCTCGCCGGCCGTGGCGCGGAAAGAGATGTCGTCGACATCGAGCGGGAGAGGGACGGGACCGTTCATCGCCTTCGAGCCTACGGGATCGATGACACCCGAACTGGGGTACGGAGATTGTGGACAGACAGACTCGTCTGTTTGTCCTCCTCTGTGTTATATTGATTTCACTGACCGGTTTCGCCCCTAGCCGGAACGGGTCAGCGGCAAGTCGGACTTTCGATGTCTGCGCCGTCGTTCCCCCCCCCCCCTCGACGGTTTCCGCCGAAAGTCCTTGAGGAGCCACGCTGTGACGGTCGAATTCCCCCCATCGGCCGTCCAGCGTTCCCTCAATCAGCCCGGCCCCGGCGCCAAGATGCGCGTTCTCACCACGGCCGACCGCCTCTTCTACGACGAGGGCATCCGCACCGTCGGCGTCGACCGGCTCATCGCGGAGTCGACGGTCACGAAGGCCACCTTCTACAAGCACTTCGGTGCGAAGGACAATCTCGTCGTCGAGTACGTCAACCGCCGGCACGCGGCCGCCGAGGCGGAGCTCGAATCCATTCGCGAGACCAGCGACTCCCCCCTCGAGACGCTCCGCGGCATCGTCGTCTCCATCGTCGACGATCTGCAGCGTCCCGGCTTCCGCGGCTGCCCGTTCGTGAACGCCGCCGCCGAGTTCGCCGATCCGGAGCACCCCGTGCGCGTGATCGTCCTGCAGCACCGCGACTGGTACACCGAGACGCTCGACGACCTGTTCCGCGAGGCCGGCCATCCGCTCTCGGGCGACGCGGCCGACGAGTTCCTGCTGGCCCGCGACGGCGCGATGGTGGGCGGCTACGCCGGCGACACCATCGCGGCGGCTGCGGCCTTCACGCGCGTGGCCGACCGACTGTTCGGCGACTGCCGGTAATCCTCCAGCCGGGCGTGCCGAGGCGTGTCCGAGGTCCGGCACCGCGGGCGGCGGCCGCGATCAGAAGCTGCCGTGGCTGACGCGGTCGAGCTCGGCCACGTCGTGCCGCGTGAGCTGCACCCGGGCGGCCTCGACGAGCTCCACGACCTGCTGCGGTGACGTGGCGCTGGCGACCGGTGCGACGACGTTCGGCTTGGCGAGCAGCCAGGCGAGCGCCACGGCCGGCACCGGCGCGGCGTGCAGCGACGCGATGCGGTCGAGCTCGTGCAGGACCCTCAGGTTGCGCTTGGTGACCAGCTTGGCCACCTCGCTCCCCCGGCGGTGGCCCTTGATGTCGCCTCGGCCTCGGTACTTGCCGGTGAGGAACCCGCTGGCGAGCGGGAATCGGGGCATGACAGCGAGGCGCTGCTGCGAGGCGACCTGCGCGAGGTCGCGCTCGAACTCGGCGCGACGGACGAGGCTGTATTGGTTCTGGAGCGCGACCATCGGGGCGACGCCGAGCATGCCGGCGGCGATCCGGGCCTCGTAGAGCCGGTTGCCGGAGTGATCGGAGCCGCCGAACCAGCGCACCTTGCCGGCTCGGATGAGCCGATCCACGCCGAGGAGCGTGCGCTCGAAGGCGACGTCGGTGTCGTCGATGTGCAGGTAGAGCAGGTCGATGCGGTCGGTGCCCAGGCGCTTGAGCGACGCGTCGACCGACCGCTCAATGGCCAGCGGCGTGAGGCCGGGGTTGTCGCGGCTCTTGCCGATCTTGGTGGCGAGCACGATGTCGTCGCGCATGCGGCGGGAGTGCATCCACTCGCCGATCAGCTCCTCGCTGCGGCCGTGGGTGTACGAGTCGGCGGTGTCGACGAAGTTGCCGCCGACCTGCACGTAGGTGTCGAGCACGTCGAAGGTCTGAGCCTCGTCGGTGGTCCAGCCGAAGACGTTGCCGCTCAGGGCGACCGGGAAGACGCGGAGGTCTGAGACGCCGAGACGACGGCGAGGCTGGATGATCCCGAGATCGACCGGCACCGTCGACAGCGGTGTCGGAACCGCCGAACGACGGCCGTGGGCGGGGTTTTCGGCGCGAAGAGACTCGGTGTCGATTGACTCGATGCGTGATCGGGTCTCCGTCACCTGCGCCTCCTGATCCTGGTCGTAAGTCGAGGTTACGTCTTCTTCGACGGGTGTCGGCGCCGACGCACCAGAACTTCACCTAAATCGTTACCCCAGTGCTGGGGTGACAGGTGTTCGGAGCGGCGCCGCCCGGCGACGGGGCTGCTCGGCGAGACCCCTCAGGAAACACATAGTGGCGCCGAGTGCTCCGCACAGGGGTCGTCCGTAATGTCTCTCTCGTGCGGTTCCTGGGAGGGTGCCGGGGCATCGTTTTCTGTGGTGGGGAGCGGTGCCGTCACAAGTGCCGGTACGCATGGCCGGTGTCAGAAGGGCTCTTCGCGGTGGGGATCGCGAAGGGCCCTTCGTCAATCTGCAGGCAGTGCACGGGTGCAGGAACCGCGGAACCCCCGCCCTACCGAGGTAGAGCGGGGGTTCGCGGTCGTGCTGAGGGACTAGACCTCGACGGACGCGTCGACCGAGTCGGAAGCCGCACCCGACGAGTCGGTGTCAGCCTCCTCGGCGACCACCGGGGCGAGCGAGAGCTTGCCGCGGTCGTCGATCTTCGTGATCTCGACGAGGATCTTCTGGCCCACGCCGAGCACGTCTTCGACGTTCTCGACGCGCTTGCCGCCGGCCAGCTTGCGGACCTCGCTGATGTGCAGCAGGCCGTCCTTGCCGGGGAGGAGCGAGACGAACGCGCCGAAGGTCGCGATCTTGACGACCGTGCCGAGGAACTGCTCGCCGACCTCGGGGTTGGTCGGGTTGGCGATGGCGTTGACCTGGGCGCGGGCGGCCTCGGCCGACGGACCGTCGACGGCGCCGATGTAGACGGTGCCGTCCTCCTCGATAGAGATGTCGGCGCCGGTCTCGTCCTGGATCGCGTTGATCGTCTTGCCCTTCGGGCCGATCAGCTCGCCGATCTTGTCTTGCGGGATCTGCACCGAGATCACGCGGGGCGCGGTCGGGGCCATCTCGTCGGGGGCGTCGATCGCGCTCGTCAGCACGTTCAGGATGGCCGTGCGGGCCTCCTTCGCCTGCTTGAGAGCGGCGTCGAGGACTGCCGAGGGGATGCCGTCGAGCTTGGTGTCGAGCTGGATCGCGGTGACGAACTCGGACGTGCCGGCCACCTTGAAGTCCATGTCGCCCAGGGCGTCTTCGGCGCCGAGGATGTCGGTCAGCGCCGCGTAGCGGGTCTGGCCGTCGACCTCATCGGACACGAGGCCCATGGCGATACCGGCGACGGGGGCCTTCAGCGGCACACCGGCGTTGAGCAGCGAGAGCGTCGAGGCGCAGACGGAGCCCATCGAGGTGGAGCCGTTCGAGGACAGCGCCTCGGACACCTGACGGATCGCGTAGGGGAACTCCTCGCGGCTCGGCAGGACCGGGACGAGCGCGCGCTCGGCCAGGAAGCCGTGGCCGATCTCGCGACGCTTCGGACTGCCGACGCGGCCGGTCTCACCGGTCGAGTAGGGCGGGAAGTTGTAGTGGTGCAGGTACCGCTTCTTCGTGATGGGGCTCAGCGAGTCGATCTGCTGCTCCATCTTCAGCATGTTCAGCGTGGTGACGCCCAGGATCTGGGTCTCGCCGCGCTGGAAGATGGCGGAGCCGTGGACGCGCGGGATGACCTGCACTTCGGCGTCGAGCGGACGGATGTCGGCGAGGCCGCGGCCGTCCATGCGGATCTGCTCGGAGAGGATGCGGCCGCGGACGACCTTCTTCGTGACCGACTTGTAGGCGGCCGACACCTGCGAGGTGGCGGTGCCGGGCAGCTCGCCGGCCTCGACCTTGGCGGCGACGGCCTCCTTGACGCGGCTCTTGAGAGCGTCGTCGGCGTCCTGGCGCTCGGTCTTCGCTGCGATCTGGTAGACGCCCTTGAGGTCCTCCTCCGCCACGGCGGCGACGGCCGAGTAGACCTCGTCGGTGTAGGGCGGGAAGACCGGGTACTCGGCGATCTCCTTGGCGGACTGCGCGGCAAGCTTGGCCTGCGCCTCGACGAGGGCCTTGAGGAACGGCTTGGCCGCCTCGAGACCCTGCGCGACGACGGCCTCGTCGGGCTTGACGTCGCCGCCCTGGATGAGACCCCAGGCGTGCTCGGTGGCCTCGGCCTCGACCATCATGATCGCGACATCCTCGTTGCCCGCGGCGTCGGTGACGACGCGGCCGGCGACGGTCAGGTCGAAGACGGCGTCCTCCAGCTGCGACGCCTTCGGGAAGGCGACCCACTGGCCCTTGATGAGCGCGAGGCGCACACCGGCGATGGGGCCCGAGAAGGGCAGACCCGAGATCTGGGTCGACATGCTCGCCGCGTTGATGGCGAGCGCATCGTAGAACTCGTCGGGTGCGATCGAGAGGACCGTGATGACGATCTGGACCTCGTTGCGGAGGCCCTCGACGAACGACGGGCGCAGGGGCCGGTCGATCAGACGGCAGACGAGGATCGCCTCGGTGGAGGGGCGGCCCTCACGACGGAAGAACGAGCCGGGGATCTTGCCGGCGGCGTACGAGCGCTCTTCGACGTCGACGGTCAGCGGGAAGAAGTCGAAGTTGTCTTTCGGGTTCTTCGAGGCGCTGGTAGCCGACAGAAGCATGGTCTCTTCGTCGAGGTACGCGGCGACGGCTCCCTGAGCCTGCTGCGCGAGACGGCCGGCTTCGAACCGGACCGTGCGGGTGCCGTACTTGCCATTGTCGATGACGGCTTCGGCGAACTTGATTTCTGGACCCTCCATATGGGGGTTCTCTCCTCTTTGTTTTGAATCGTCTTCCCGTGTGGAAGGCGATGTCGTGCTGTGTCGCTCCGTGAAGAGCTGAGTCTTCTCGGAGGACACGGAGCGGCTTCGAGGCACGAGATGGTGCACTCGATCGCGACGTCGGATCGACGTCTCTGCGGCAGCGTGAGCCAGCCGGCTCTTAGTGTGACAGGGTACCACCCGGCGTGTCGCACGCCCCCAGAACGCGCGGCATGGTGCCCGTGTTACTGGTGTTACTCGTGTGATTCGCAGTACAGTCGGCTTCATGCGCCCTTCTCGCACGCCCCGGAACCGGGGTCTGGCAGCCGTGAGCGGTGCCGCCGTGGTGCTCATCGCGTGCGGCGTCCTGATCGCCCCCCTGTCGGCGTCGGCGTACCCGACATGGTCCGAGGTCGAGGCCGCCAAGGGCGACGCGAGCGCCACCAAGCGGCAGGTGCAGACGATCACCTCCTCTCTCGACTCGCTCGAGAGCACGGCCGCGACTGCCAGCGAGGCTGCGCTGAAGGCCGACGCCGCGAACTCCACCGCCCAGCAGAAGCTCGCGGTCGCGAAGGCGCAGGCATCGGCGCTGGCCGCTCAGGTGTCGTCGCAGAAGAAGAAGGCCGACGAGGCCCATCAGGAGGCGGGCCAGCTGGCCGCGCACCTCTACCGGATCGGCGGGTCGTCGCTCGACAGCCAGCTCCTGACCGGGACGGACGCCGACAAGACCCTGTACAAGCTCGGGGCCCTCTCGCAGCTGACCACCCAGTGGCAGACCGTGCTCGACCAGGCGACCGTGGCAAGCAGGTCGGTGTCGTCGCTCGAAGCCCAGGCGAAGGTCGCGGCCGACGAGCGCGACACCCTGGCGAGCAAAGCCGCCAGCACCCTGGCGAGCGCTCAGACGGCGCAGCAGGCGGCCGACGACGAGGTCGCCTCGGCTACCGCCCACCAGAAGACCCTCTACGCGCAGCTCGCCTCGCTCAACGACACGACGGCGTCGCTCGAGAAGAGGTACCGCCAGGGCGTGGCCGCCAAGGCCGCATACGCCGCCGCCCAGGCCAAGAAGGCCGCGGACGCCCGGGCTGCCGCCGCGGCCGCCGCTCAGCAGCAGGAGCAGGCCGCCTCGGGGTCGTCCGGCTCCGGCGCGTCCGGCTCGGGGTCGAGCTCCGGAGACGCCGGGTCGTCAGGATCGGGCGGGACGCCGGTGTCGTCGGGAGGCTCCGGCGGATCGTCCGGCGTGTCCCTCGGATCCGGCGTGGTCGACGACCCTGCCGGCGCCCAGGCCTACGCCCGCGGCGCGCTGCCGTCGTACGGGTGGGCGTCGTCCGAGATGTCGTGCCTGGTCTCCCTCTGGAACCAGGAGTCCGGCTGGCGCACCAGCGCGCTGAACGTCTCCAGCGGCGCCTACGGCATTCCGCAGGCCCTGCCCGCCATCAAGCTCTCGTCGGCCGGCCTCGACTGGCAGACCAGCTACCGCACCCAGATCACCTGGGGCCTCGGCTACATCAAGTCGGTCTACGGCTCTCCGTGCGGCGCCTGGTCGCACGAGGTCGCGCACAACTGGTACTGATACCGGCACCGGCACCGGCATAGGCGTGTCATAGGGTCCGCGTCTAATCTGAGCGGATGGACACCCTCGCATCGCTGATCCGGTCGCGTGCCGCTGAGACGCCCTCCTCCACCTACCTGGAGGACGCCCGGTCCGAGCGCACCGTCACGTTCGGCGACCTGGGTCGCCTCGTCGGCGAGTGGGCAGCGGCCTTCAACGCCGACTCGGTCTCCCCCGGAGCGACTGTCGTGCTCGATGTCGCCGATCCGCTGTCGTTCGCCGTCGCCCACCTGTCGGTGGTGGCCTCGGGCCGCCGCGGGGTCCCGGTGAACCCGGGCGGCACCTGGGGCGAGATCCTCAAAGCCGTCGGGCTCGGCTCCTGCGAGGCGATCGTCACCGATCGCGCCGAGCCGGGCGAGGCCGACGTCGTGCTGATCCGCCCCGACGCCGCGACCCTCGCCCCGGCGGGCTCCCCCGCCGCGGCCTCCGAGCCGCTGACGACTGCCGAGAGCCCGGGCTCCGTCATCCTCTTCACGTCGGGTTCGACCGGCCAGCCGAAGGGCGTCGAGCTCGATGAGCAGCAGCTGCTCTTCGTCGCGCGCGCCATCGCCGAGCACAACGGCCTGACCGCCGCCGACCGCGGCTTCAGCTCGCTGCCCCTCTTCCACGTGAACGCCGAGGTCGTCGGCCTGCTCTCGACGCTGGTCGCCGGCGCGACGCTGGTGCTCGACCAGCGGTTCCACCGCACCGGCTTCTGGGAGCTCCTCGCCGAGCGGCGCATCACCTGGCTGAACGCCGTGCCGGCGATCCTCGCTGTGCTGGCGAAGTCCGGCCCGGCCGTGCCGCCCGAGGGCCTGCGGTTCGTCCGCAGCGCGTCGAGCGCGCTGCCCGAGGCCGTCCGCACCGCATTCGCCGGCATCCCGATGATCGTCAGCTACGGCATGACCGAGGGGGCCAGCCAGATCACCGCGACCCCGCTCGGCCAGGAGCCCCGGCCCGGCTCGGTCGGCCTCCCTGTCGGCGACGAGGTGCAGCCTCGGGATGCCGACGGCGCAGCGCTGCCCGCAGGCGAGATCGGCGAGCTCTGGATCCGCGGGCCCGGCGTCGTGACCGCGTACTTCGAGGGCCGGGCCGCCGACCGCTTCGACGACGACGGCTGGCTGCGCACCGGCGACCTGGGCCACCTCGACGACGACGGCTGGGTCTACCTCGCCGGCCGGACCGACGACGTCATCAACCGCGGCGGCGAGAAGGTCTACCCCGCCGAGGTCGAAGACGTCCTGCTCGAAGACGCGCGCGTCCGCGAGGCCGTCGTCGTCGCCCGGCCCGACCCGATCCTCGGATCGGTCCCGGTCGCCTACGTCATCCCGGCCGACCTCGAGCTGCCGGGCGACGTCCGCGCCTCGCTCGTCGCCGATCTCACGACGCGCTGCGACGCCGAGCTGCCCCGCTTCAAGCGGCCCCTCGAGATCACCGTCGTCGATGACCTGCCGCGCACGCCGACCGGCAAGGTGCAGCGCAATCGCACCCGCGACATGGTCGCGGGCACGTCGAACGCGTGACCACGTCGCAGGCCGGGGCGGCGCCCGACGAGGCCGGGCGCCGGGAAGACGCGATGCCCGAGGCGCCGACGGCCCCGCCTGCAGCGGCCCCATCGGGACGGCGTCGGCATCTCTACGAGGTCGACATCCTGCGCATCCTGACCTTCGTCTGCGTCATCGCCGTACACACGGTGAGCCACGCGATCGATGCGTCCGACCAGCTCGTGCAGAACGGCTTCCTGATCCTCGTGCACTTCACCCGCGAGGTGTTCTTCGCGCTGACGGCCTTCGTGCTCGTCTACTCGTTCTTGACGAAGCCGCGGCCGCTGCGCGAGTTCTGGCCGAAGCGCTTCCTGCTCGTCATCGTGCCGTACGTGACGTGGTCTCTCGTCTACGACGCTCTCGCGTGGATCGCGAAGCCCGACGGGGTCACCCTGCTCGACTGGCTCGCGGCCTTCTGGCACGACCTCTACACCGGTGGCGCGTGGTACCACCTGTACTTCCTGCTCGTGACGATGCAGGTGTACCTGCTGCTGCCGGTCGTCGTGTGGCTGATCCGGAAGACCCGGGGGCATCACTGGACGCTGCTCGGAGTCTCACTCGCCGTCGAGCTGCTGCTCACCGGCAGCTACCAGTACTTCCCGGCCGCGACCGACTGGTTCAACAGCTACAGCCGGATCGAGTTCTGGAGCTACCAGTTCTTGATCATCGCCGGGGCGGTCGCCGCGGACCATGTCGACGGGTTCCTCGCCTGGGTGCGCGGCCACCGGCCGCTGATCGGGCTGCTGACCGTGGCCGGCGCGGTGCTGTCGATCGCGGTGTACGTGATCAACCTCGGCATCGGCCAGAGCGCCGTCGACGCCGTGCAGGCGCTGCAGCCGGTGGTGATCGTCTGGTCGATCCCGATCGCGCTGGCCTTCCTCGCGCTCGGCACGAAGTGGGCCGACCGGCGGGTGGCCACGTCTCGGATGGCCCGGCTCGTCGACACGGCGTCAGACCGGTCGTTCGGCATCTTCCTGGCCCACCCGTTCCTGATCTGGATCCTGCTTCTGGCCGGCGACGGCTGGCTGAAGCACGCGATCCCGTCGCCGTGGCTCAGCGTCGTGCTCTACGTGCTCGTGGTGATCGGCACCGTGGTGCTCGTCGAGATCCTGCGCCGCACTCCGGCCTCGCTGGCGCTCACCGGGCGCCCGTTCCACGGGCTGCACCCCGGTGCGAAGAAGAAGGCGCCGACGGCCTAGACTCCCTCGCGTGAGCGACGGCAGCACGGCGGGCGAGGCCGAGGGCGACGACGACCGGACGCGCGCGGCGCTCGAGCGCGACGCCTTCGGGCCCGAGACGGACGCCGAGGCGAGCGCGGCGGCCGTGCGCGAGCTGCGGCGGAGGGACGACGCGGCCGAGGGGCGGTCGGCGGGGGTGCCGGAGGGACTTCCTGCGCCCCAGACGGGAGACGGGGCCCAGACGAGAGACGCGGCCCGGACGAGACGGGTGGCCCGGGCAGCGATCGCTGTCGGGGTGGTGCTCGTGATCGGCGGCGTCGCGGGTTTCGGCCTGGCCCGGGGTCGGGAGCAGGCGCAGCCCGCCGTACCGGCTGGCGCGACCACCGCCCCCATCGCGACGCTCGGCGGGGGCGGCGACGAGGCGTCCGATCCGGCGGTCGCTGCCGACTCGCGGCGGACGATCCTGGCGGCCGAGATCCTGCTGAGGACGCCGGCGACGAAGGGCGATACCCTCCCCGCCGCAGCTGGCCTCAGCGGCTTCCTCCGCTCGTCGACGCGCCTGGTGGCCACGGCGACCGGCGACCGGCGACTGTGGGTGGCGCGTTCCGACGACGCGGGCGGCGGCTACTGCCTGGTCGCGTACGACGGCGTCTCGGCGCCCGACGGCAGCCCCGGATCGACCTCGTGCGCCGACGTCGGGGCCTTCGTCGCACTGGGCATCACGCTCGACGAGAGCGGCTTCACCGCCAGCTGGCGCGCCGGTACCGTCACGGCGACGGTGACCCGGAGCTGACGCCCGACCGCGCTCGCCTGCGCCGCGGCCTAGGCGAGCTTCGGCTGCCTCGCGAGACCGTCGGTCGACGAGATGCGCTGCGGGTTCATGCGCCAGGCCACGAACGCGGCGGCCGCGAGCAGCACGATCGACGCGACGAACGGCCACTGCCAGCCTGTCGCGTCGACGAGGGCGCCGAACACGATGGGCGAGAAGATCCCGGCGATGCCGAAGCCGGTGTTCATCATGCCCGAGGCCGTGCCCGACCACTCGGGGGCGGTGTCCATCGGGATCGCCCAGAGCACGGCGTTGCAGAGCTCGAGGAAGAAGAACGACAGGGTCAGCGAGACGATCGCGACAGGCAGGCTGTGGAACACGAACACCGGCACGAGGCAGATCCCCGACCCGATGAGTCCGATCATGAGCGTGTTGCGGCGGGCCGTGCGCATGTCGCGCGAGCGGCGGAAGAACGCGTCGCTCATCATGCCGCCGAACGTGTCGCCGACCACGCCGCCGAGCAGGACGAGCGAGGTGAAGAGGGCGAAGGTCGTGAGCTTGAGGCCGTAGCTGTCGCCGAGGAAGGAGGGCAGCCAGGTCAGGAACACCCACAGGGTCCAGCCGTAGCCGAAGTCGACGAAGGTGACCGGCAGGATCGTGCGGGCGAGGCGCTTCCACGGCACGGGAGGCGCGATGGCGCTCTTGGGACGATCGGGCATCTCCTCCAGCTCGACCTTGGTGATGCTCTTGTGCTCGTCGGGGCGGTTGCGGAAGTAGAAGTACCAGACGATCCCCCACAGCACGCTGATGCCGCCGAGGATGAAGAACATCTCGCGCCACGAGCCGAAGGCGACGATGAGGTAGGCGACGATCAGGGGCGCGGCGGCATTGCCGAGGCGGGAGGCGGAGTGCACGACGCCCTGCACGAAGCCGTTGCGGTCGGCTGGCACCCAGCGCGTCATGGCGCTGGTCGCCGTCGGGAACGCCGCCGACTCGCTGAAGCCGAGCACGAGGCGGGCGATGAACAGCGACCAGAAACCGACGGACATGCCCGTCGCGAGCGTGGCGATCCCCCACAGGATCGCGATGACGAAGAGGGCCTTGCGCGCCCCGAACTTCTCGCCGAGGCGGCCGCCGAAGATCTGCAGCAGCGCGTACGGGATCGAGAACGCCGCTACGACGATGCCGAGCTGGGTGTCGGTGAGCGACAGGTCGGCCTTGATGTCAGGCAGCGCCGTCGAGATGTTGGTTCGGTCGATGTACGAGATCGCGTACATGACGCACAGCAGGATGACCACCTTGCCGCGCACGCGCCCGCGCATCGGGGTCGCCTTCACCTTGGCGGGCTCTTCAGTGGTCAGGCTCATTCGGGTGGTCACCTTCGGGTCGTCAGCTCGTTGTACTCCGCATTCCCTGTATGCAGATGTATCGACTGTGTCGCAGCCCCCGATGAGGATCCTATGAGAAACGCAGGAACTCGGAATGGAGATGACGAAAGAACGGCCCGCGCTCCGAAGAGGGCGGGCCGTTCAGTGAAGAGTGTGAGCCTCTGAGGACTCTGCTTCAGTTATCGATGCAGACGCACTAGCGACGCAGGCCGAGGCGCTCGATGAGCGCACGGTAGCGGCTGATGTCGACGTTGCTGAGGTAGCCCAGCAGACGACGGCGCTGGCCGACGAGGAGCAGCAGACCACGACGCGAGTGGTGGTCGTGCTTGTGCTCCTTGAGGTGCTCGGTCAGGTCTTTGATGCGCTGCGTGAGCACGGCCACCTGGACCTCGGGGGAACCCGTGTCGCCCGGGTGGGTCGCGTACTCTTCGATGATCGCAGTCTTCACTTCGGGTGCAAGTGCCATAGGTGGATCCCCTTGTCAGTCGTTGCGCGGCGCCCGACGCCTGATGCGTGGGCTCTCTTTATCCGCGGCCGTTGGACGGCAACCTGCCTAGCGTACCAGTCCGGCGGCGCGACGGCGACTGGACGCCCGCCCGGCTGGCCGGCGGCCCAGCGAGGCGAACGGCAGGAGGAGCAGGCGGAGCACCAGCGCGATCAGGACCCCGACCAGGCCGCCGAGGGTGTTGTGCAGGACGTCGGCCGGATCGCTGACGCGCGTCGACAGGAACGCGCCCTGATAGGTCTCGATGCCGTACGACAGCAGCGCGCACAGCCCGACGGCGAGGACGAACAGCCTCTTCGGGAAGAACAGCGCCAGGAAGAAGCCCAGCGGCACGAACATCACGGCGTTCGACACCGACTCGACCACCGAGAACGTGATCCAGCTCGTCGAGCCGTGACGGCCGGACTCGTCGAGGGCCCGCCACAGCAGCTCGGACGTGCGGTGCCCGTAGACGTCGGGACGCAGGGTCATCCACGCGACGGCCATCAGGTACAGGACGGTCACGACGAGGAGCCACGGACGGAAGCGCATCCGACCATGGTGAGGCACGGCACCTGGGCGGCACCCGCCAGGCGCCGGGGTGTCAGCCGAGCAGGGGCTGCGGCGACCCCGGCAGAGACCGTCTCAGCCCAGCACGGACTGGGCGAGCGCCGGGCCGGAGGCGGCGAGCGCGACGATGGCGCCGCAGCCACCCAGCGCCCACGCGGTCTGCACCCGGCGGGCGGCGGCGACCTCGGTGCGGACGCGGCCGAACCAGGCGTGCAGGTCGTCGCGCGCCGGGACGGGCCGAGCGGGTGCGGCCGGTGCCGCCAGCGGCCGGGCGCGCCAGGTGCGGGGCCGGAGGGCAGCCCGGGTGACCTCGCGCACCTCGTCGACGGAGAGGACCGGACGGAGGCCGCGCAGGGAGGAGGCCAGGCGCGCGGCGGAGACCGCGGTGGCGGCGGGCAGTTCCTGCGCCCCCGGGATCGCGGTCTGCCGGCGCGGGCTCGTGGCGACGACGACGCCCGACACGGCGATCGGGCGGCCCAGTGCGTGGGAGAGCAGAGCGGACGCACCCTCGGCGTCACCCGGAGAGCCGACGGTGATCGCGAAGACTCCGGCGGGGCCGATGACGAGGTGGTCGATCTCGGAGCCGCCGACCGGGACGCCGTGGAGCACCCGCCACGACCCGCCCGACACGGCCAGGGTGCGCAGGCGCTCGGCGACCTGAGCCTCGGCGAGCGCCGCTGTGAAGGCGGAGCGGTCGGCGGGGCTGATCGGCGACGCACCGAGCACCCGGGCGAGCGGGCCGCGCGGCGGGCGGCCCGAGTGGCCCGACCAGAGCCGGTCGAGCGGCTTCGCCGGCGCCGCCTCCACCGGGACGGCGGTGGCTGCGTCGCCGGTCGGTGCGGGGATGGTCATGCGGGCCTCTCGGAAGCACTGCGCGGGTCGGCGGCGGTCCTCGAACGGTAATCGGCACCGCCGACGCGGCGGAATCGCCAGTTGGGGGGCCAGGGTACGTTTCGGGGCACATCAGCGGCATGGGGCGGGCGGTGCTTTCTCGATTGTCAGTGCTTTATCGATTGTCCGTGCTTTCTCGATTGTCAGGGGGCATCCCTACGCTTGACGGGTGGACTTCCTTGCTGCGCTCTGGTCGCGCGTCACCCAGACCTCCGAGCCGCTCGGCCTCCCGCTGCTGCTCGGCTCCCTCGTGGTCGGCGCCGTCCTGGTGCTGCTCCCGGCGACGTGGCACACCGTGCGGCATGCCGTCACCGTCGTCCACGAGGGCGGCCACGGTCTCGCCGCCGTCGTGACCGGGCGGCGGCTGACCGGCATCCGGCTGCACTCCGACACCTCCGGCCTGACCGTCTCGAAGGGTCCGCGGTCCGGGCCGGGCATGGTCATGACCCTGCTGGCCGGCTACACGGCCCCCGCACTCGCGGCGCTCGGAGCCTCGTGGATGCTCAGCCGCGGCTACTCGGCGGGCCTTCTCTGGTCGCTCCTGCTGGTGCTCGCGCTGATGCTCGTGCAGATCCGCAACTGGTTCGGGCTGTGGGTGATCCTCGTCGGAGCGGCCATCGTCTTCGGCGTCACCTGGTTCGCGCCCACCGAGTGGCAGCTCGTCTTCGGGCACGTGCTCACCGTCGTGCTCGGGCTGGGCGCCCTCCGAGCGGCGATGGAACTCCAGACCAGCCGTCGCCGCACGAGATCGGGGCAGTCCGACGCCGACCAGCTCGCCCGGCTGACACGCATCCCCGGCCTGTTCTGGGTGTTCGTGTACGTGCTCGTCGCCGTGGTCTGCGCGATCGCCGACGCGTGGATGCTGGTGCCGGCCGGCGTTCTGACCGTGCCCGCCGGGCTTTAAGGCGCACACCCGCAGCGGCGGCGGACGATCCCCACCGCGGCGGCGGTCTCCTGCCGCCGACGGGGGTCGGGCCGCCGGGCGGCGGCTAGGCCGGGGCGGATGAGAGAGCGTGCACCGGCACGCGGCCGTCGAGGCGCGCGCGACCGTCGAGCCCGTCGAGCTCGAGCAGCACGGCGATGCCGACGACCTCGTACCCGGCGCGCTCGAGCAGCGTGATCGAGGCCTCGGCCGTGCCGCCGGTGGCCAGGACGTCGTCGACGACGAGCACGCGCGACCCCGCGGGCAGCTGGCCGGGGCGGAGCTCGATCGACGCCTCGCCGTACTCGAGCGCGTAGCTCTCGCTGAGCACCTCGCCGGGCAGCTTGCCCGCCTTCCGCACGGTGAGGACGCCCGTCCCGGTCTGCGCGGCGATGCCCCCGGCGAGTGCGAACCCGCGCGCCTCGATGCCGGCCACGGCGGCGAACCCGCCCTCGAACGGCTCGGCGAGCGCAGCGCAGACGGCGGCGAAGCCCTCGGCGTCGGCGAACACCGGCGTCACGTCGCGGAAGAGGATGCCGGGTTTCGGGAAGTCCTCGACGACGGCCGTCAGGCGGTCGACGAGGTCGGAGGCGTCAGACATGCCTTTACGGTAGCGGCCCCAGGAGTGGGGTGGCCGCCGCCCCCGAATGGGCGCTCCCGGGTGGGCGGAGTTCCTGCTGGAGTGGACCTCACGGTCGATCCGGAGCGCAGAGGGCTCCCACGACCGCGACTCGGGGGAACGATGGCACCGCACCACGCGACACTCGTGGCCGTCTCGGCGGCTGTCATCGCCCTGTCGAGCGCTCTGCTCCTGGGCGGGCCCGCCGGCGCTGCGAACACGGCCAAGCCGCTCACGGTCGCGCAGATCCAGGCTGCCAAGCCGTCGACGCTCTACCCCGGCGGCCTCGCGGTGCACCCCGACACCAAGGCGGCCTCCGTGTACGCCGGGCTCGTGAAAGCGAAGAAGACGACCGAGGCGGCAGCCATCAAGAAGATCTCGTCGCAGCCGGTGGCACTGTGGCTGGGCGACTGGTACTCCGACGCGCAGCTGAAGACCGTCGTCGCGAAGTCGCTGGCGAGCGCTGAGAAGGCGAAGCGCACGCCGACCTTCGTCACCTATGCGATCCCGGACCGCGACTGCGGCGACTACTCGGCCGGCGGGCTCACTGCCGACGAGTACGGCACCTGGAACCAGACGATCGCCACGGCTCTGAAAGGGCACCGCGCCACCGTCATCGTCGAGCCGGACGCGCTGGCGATGATCAGCAACTGCCCCGGCACGGCGTCGGTGCGACTGCCCCTCATCAAGGCGGCCGTCACGGACTTCGCCGCAGCGGGCGTGACCACCTACATCGACGCGGGCAACTCGCACTGGGTCGACCCGGCCGTCATGGCCGACCGCCTGGAGCAGGCCGGCATCGCCGAGGCGCGGGGCTTCTCGACCAACGTGTCGAACTTCTACCCCACCGCCGACGAGAAGGCGTACGGCCTCACCGTGTCGAAGCTCACCGGCGGGTCGCACTTCGTGATCGACACGTCGCGCAACGGCCAGGGCTGGAAGGGCACCTGGTGCAACCCCACCGGAGCCGGACTCGGCGTGACGCCGCGAGTCGCCTCAGGCAGGTCGAAGGTCGACGCGCTGCTCTGGATCAAGACGCCGGGCGCGAGCGACGGCACCTGCAACGGCGGCCCGACCGCGGGCACGTGGTGGCAGAAGTACGCGCTGGCGCTGGTGAAGCAACGCGCGAAGTAGCAACGGGCGCGGGAATCGACAGCGTCGCGGGGTCTACGTGATCGTCAGCGACTTCACCCGCTCGCCGGCGAGCACGAACGTCATGGTGCCGACGCCGTTGTAGCCGTCGCCCGACACGTCGACCGTCACGACGAACTCGTCGGCCGACGACCCCGCTGCGACCTCGACCACGTCGAACCGGGAGTGCTTGCCGATGTTGTCGGACTCGTTCCAGCGCGCGACGCCGTCGCGGCCGTGGAACACGCGGCCCCAGTCGTCGAGCGTCGCGTCGTCGGCGAAGCACGCCAGAAACCCCGTATCGTCTTCACGGTTGGTCGTGTCGATGAACGAGTGGATGGCTGACGGTGTCGCGACGGTCATGCCCCATCGAACCACGGCCGCCGCCGGCGGGCTCCAGCCGTGTCCCCGGGCCGAGACACGTCGGGCCGCCCGTCGTCAGCCGTCGAGGTCGACGACCGTCAGGCGCTGCGTCGGCCGGGTCATCGCCACGTACAGCGATGCGTTGCCGCGCGACGACAGCGCGAGGATGCGCGACGGCGCCACGACCACGACCGAGTCGAACTCGAGACCCTTCGACGTCGCCGGGCTGAGCACGCTGATGGGCGTCGTCAGCGACGAGGTGCCGGGCGCGACGAGCCCTGGGAACGCGGCGTCGAGCGCCGTAACGAGCGCGGGCACGACCTCGGGCGGCGCGATGACGGCGAGGGTGCCGGCGCTGTCGATTTCTCGGTCGGTCGTCACAGCCTCGACGACCCCGTCGGCCGCATCGGACGAGCGGGTCTCGCGCACCGGCCACTCGCTCGCGCGCACGGAGCGGCTCGGCGTGATCCGGAGGCCGGTGCTGCGGGCCACCGCCTCGGCGTACTCGACGATCTGGCTGGGCGTACGGTAGTTGACGGTGAGCTCTTCGAGGCGCCACGCGCCCTCGCGCCGACGCCGGCCGAGGAGGCTCTGGATCGCGCGCTCCCACGAGTCGGCCGACGCGGGCGACGACGCCTGGGCGATGTCGCCGACGACGGTGAAGGAGCGGAGCGGGCAGCGCCTGGCGAGGAGCCTCCACTGCATGGGGCTGAGTTCCTGCGCCTCATCCACCACCACGTGTCCGTAGGCCCAGGTGCGATCGTCGGCGGCCCGCTCGGCGGTGGTCATCGACGCGGCGCGCTCGGCGAAGTTGCCCGCGATGTCGGAGGCCGTCACCATGCCCTCGACCTGCATGTTCTCGATCGCGCGCTCGGCGTTCTCGATGTCGCGCTTCTGCTGCTGCTTGCGGGCGCGCTTGTCGGCGTCGGCGACGGCGTCGAACTCGCCGAGCAGCTCGGCGGCCTCGTCGAGCAGCGGCACGTCGCTGATGGTCATCGCCTCGCCGCGGGGGCGACGCAGCAGGGCGCGCTGCTCGGGCGTCCACTGCGGTGTGATGGTGGCCAGCCAGTTCGGACGCGCGTAGATGTCTTCGAGCAGCTTCTGCGGCGACAGCGGCAGCCAGGCGGTGTTGAGCAGCACCCGGACGTCGTACGACTGGCGGATGTCGTCGCGCAGCACCAGCTCGTCGGCCTCGTCGATGGTGGTGCCCCGGGTACGGAGCTGCTGCACGAGCTGCTTGGACAGCGCCGTGATCGCGAGCTTGTTGAAGGTGACGCGGCCCACGTTGTGCTGCTTGCCGCGGTCCTGGGCGCGACGCAGCGCCTCGGCTACGAGCTGCGGCTGCACGACCATGCGCTCTCCGTCGATGTCGACCTCGACCGGCTCCGTCGGCACGATCTGACGGGAGCGGACCGCCCGGCGCAGCAGGTCGGCCATGCGCGCCGAGCCCTTCAGCGCAGCGACGTCGGGCGCGTCGTCGATCGTCGCCTCGACGCCCGGGAAGAGCCCGCCGAGACTCGACAGCACGACCCCGCTCTCGCCGAGCGAGGGCAGGACCTGCTCGATGTAGCGCAGGAACGAGCGACTCGGCCCGACGACCAGGACTCCGGAGCCGCGGAGCCGCTCCCGGTGCGAGTACAGCAGATAGGCCGCCCGGTGCAGGGCCACGGCGGTCTTGCCTGTTCCGGGGCCGCCCTGCACGACCAGGATGCCGTCGAGCTCGGAGCGGATGATGCGGTCCTGCTCGCCCTGGATCGTCGCGACGATGTCGGTCATGCGGCCGGTGCGCTGCGCCGTGAGCGCGGCCATGAGAGCGCCCTCGCCCTGCAGCTGCGCGTCTCCGCGGTCGAGGAGCGTCGGGTCGAAGACCTCGTCTTCGATGCGGGTGACCGCGCGTCCGCTCAGAGTGAGGTGGCGGCGAGCGCGAGCACCCATCGGGGTCGCCGCCGTGGCCTGGTAGAACGCGCTCGCGCCCGGGACTCGCCAGTCGAGCAGGATCGGGTGGTGGTCGGTGTCGCGCAGCCCCACGCGGCCGATGTACCGGAAGGCGCCGTCGCCGGCCGTGGGAGAGGTGGTCTCGTCGGGCTTCTCGAGCTCGAGCCGGCCGAAGGCCAGGCGATCGTCGACCTCGCTCAGCTGCGCGAGGGTGTCTTCGTAGAGGCGCGCGTAGGCGTCGCGCTCGCTGCGGCTCTGGTGGTTGCCGCCGACCATCTCGCGACGGGTCTCGACGAGCCTTGCTCGTGCCTCGTCTTTCAGGGTGTCGAGGCGCTCGTAGAGCGTCTGGACGTAGTCACGTTCACGGTCGAGTTCAGATGGCAACGGGATGGCACTCCTCGAGAAAGACAGCACACGATTCTAATCACTCGCCGGCTTCGAATCTGACGACAGGGGAAGCCGCCCCACGTGGAGGACCCCGCCGAATGGGCACGGTCCCGCTGGAGAGTGCGAGGGGACGTGCCGAATCGGCGGGGCCAGAGGGTGCGAGCGGTCAGAACTCCTCGGGGGTCAGAACTCTTCGTGGGTCAGCGGATCGCCGTCCCAGAGGCGGCCGCGCTCGAGACCGGAGATGCGGGCGACCTCCTCGTCGGACAGCTCGAAGCCGAAGACGTCGAGGTTCTCGCGCTGGCGTCCGGCGTCGCCCGACTTGGGCAGCGGGACGGCGCCGAGCTGGACGTGCCAGCGGATGACGACCTGCGTCGGTGTCACGCCGTGAGCCGCCGCGACGTCGAGGATGACCTGCTCGGTGAGCAGCTCGGACTGCTTGCCGATCGGGCTCCAGCTCTCGGTCACGATGCCCAGGTCGGCGTGGACCGCCCGGAGCTCCGCCTGCGGGAAGTACGGGTGCAGCTCGACCTGGTTCACGGCCGGCACGACGCCGACCTCGTCGCGGACGCGCTCGAGGTGCTTCTTCGTGAAGTTGGAGACGCCGATGCTGGTGACCAGCCCGTCGTCCTGCAGCTTCTTCAGGGCCTTGAACGACTCGACGTACTTGTCGATGCGCGGCAGCGGCCAGTGGATCAGGTACAGGTCGACGTGCTCGAGGCCCAGGTTCGTCCGGGTCTCCTCGAAGCTCGCCAGCGCCTCCTCGTAGCCGTGGTGGCGGCCCGGGAGCTTCGACGTGACGATGATCTCGTCGCGCGGCACGCCGGTCTCGCGGACGGCGCGCCCCACGGCGTCCTCGTTGCCGTAGTTGAGCGCCGTGTCGAGGATCCGGTAGCCGGTCTCGAGTCCGGAGAGCACGGCGGCCGTGCCCTCGTCGCCGTTGAGCTTGTAGGTGCCGAGTCCGACGGCGGGGAAGGCCGTCCCGTCGTTCAGCGCGAGGGTGGGAACCGCGATGGGCTCGGCCACTAGCTGACGCCCAGAAGGTCGATGACGAAGATGAGGGTCTTGCCGCTGAGCGGGTGGCCTCCGCCGGCCGGGCCGTAGGCGAGGTGGGGCGGGAGCACGAGCTTGCGTCGGCCGCCGACCTTCATGCCGGGGATGCCCTCCTGCCAGCCGCGCACGAGAGCCGCGAGCGGGAAGTTGATGGCCTCGCCGCGGCCCCACGACGAGTCGAACTCCTCGCCGGAGTCGTACTCGACGCCCACGTAGTGGACGTTGACGGTGGAGCCGGCGAGCGCCTCGGCGCCGTCGCCGACGGTGATGTCGGTGCTCTCGAGCTGCGAGGGGGCAGGGCCCTCCGGCGCGTCGATCTCGGGCTTGGTCGATGAGTCGTGAGTCATGCCACCAGTCAAGCACCATCCGGCGACCGGCCGGAAACGGGCGACGGGCCGAGCGCCCGGTTCCTCCCTGCGAGGAGACGGATGCTCGGCCCATCGGAATCCGCACCGAGATCGAGTCATCGATGCGAACGCACGCAGGCTACGCCTGCGACACCCGTCGCGCAAACGCGATCGGACGGACGACGCGCGAATCCGTCAGAATGGACCCTTGACCACCACACCGCGCAAGACACTGTTCGTCGACATCTCGCCGCTCCGCGAGAGTCCCGCGTTCGCCCGACTCTGGATCGGCTCGTCGATCTCGGGCATCGGCGCGCAGCTCACCCTCGTCGCTGTCGGTCTCGAGATCTACGACATCACCCGGTCGACGTTCGCCGTCGCCCTCGTCGGCGTCATCTCGCTCGTGCCGATGATCGCGGCCGGCCTCTACGGCGGCATGCTGGCCGACGCGTTCGACCGGCGCCTCGTCGCGCTCCTCGCCGCCGTCGTCGCCTGGGTGACCACGGCGGCCATCGCCCTGCACGCCTACCTCGGCCTCGAGAACGTCGGCCTGCTCTACCTGCTGACCACGATCGACGCCGTCGCGGCGACGATCATCACGACGTCGAGGGCCGCGATCATCCCGCGGCTCCTGCCCGCGCGGCTTCTCCCCGGGGCCTCGGCGCTGAACGGAATCGGCACGGGCGTCCAGCTCACCGTCGGTCCGGCGCTCGCGGGAATCCTCGTGGCCGCCGCGGGTTTCCCGGCGACGTACACGGTCGACGTCGTGCTGTTCACGTTCGCCTTCCTCGGCATCCTGACGCTGCCGGCGATCCGGCCGGAGGGCGAGACGCAGCGGCCCGGACTGTCGTCGCTCATGTTCGGCGTGCGGTTCCTGCGTCGCTCCCCCAACATCCGGATGACGTTCATCGTCGACATCATCGCCATGACCTTCGGCCAGCCTCGCGTGCTCTACCCCGTCGTCGGCGCCGTGCTGATCGGCGGCGGCGCGGTGACCGTCGGCGTGCTCACCGCCGCCTACGCCGTCGGAGCCCTGGTCTGCAGCGTCTTCTCGGGCCGGCTCGGGCAGGTCCGCAAGCAGGGCGCCGCCGTCAACTGGGCCATCACGGCCTACGGCGCATGCATCCTCGCCTTCGGCGGCGCCCTGCTCGCCGCCCAGATCTCGGGCCCGCGCGGAGCCGGAGGCCTCACGGAGGACTTCTGGTCGGCCAACCTGCCGGCGCTCGCGTTCGCCGCACTGGCGCTCGCCGGCGCGGGCGCCGCGGACAACGTGTCGGCGATCTTCCGGTCGACGATCCTGCAGTCGGCCGCGCCCGACGCCATGCGCGGTCGCCTCCAGGGGATCTTCGTCGTCGTGGTGACCGGCGGGCCCCGCATCGGCGACCTGTTCGTCGGACTGCTCGCCGTGGCCGGGACCGTGTGGCCGCCCCTGCTCGGCGGAGCGCTCATCATCGCGCTCATCGGGCTGCTGGCGCGGGTGCAGCCGTCGTTCCGGCGGTACGACGCGCTCGAACCGACCCCGTAGCGCCGGGCTCGCCGGCGTCCCGTCGATCCTGCGCCACCGGAGCCGCTCGACGGGACGCGGCCGCGGCGAGCCGCCGCCCTAGGGGCGGAGCGCCGCGCGTTCCGCGGCGACCGCCGCCAGGAGCTCCTGCTCGTCGGCCTGGGCGGCCGCTCGCGCCGCCGGGGCATGCGCCATCGACAGGATCTTCTGCCGGGTCGAGGCCAGGCGGGTGGCATCGGAGACGAACGCCCGCATCGCCGGACCGACGCCGTTGTACTTCGCCCAGCGGAGGGCCCGGCGCCGCGCCGGTCCGCTCGACAGCATCGCCACCTCGTCGCGGTCGAACCAGCCGACGGCGGCGTACTCCGCCAGGCGCAGGCGGGTGACGCGGCGCTCGAGGTGGCGGAGCACGAAGACGAGGGCGACGCAGGCGAGGAAGATCGGCACCTGCACGAGCACGTAGTACGTGAAGAAGCGGTCGCCGACGACGACGAGGGCGCCGTTCCAGAGGGCGTGCAGCAGCATCGCCGGGATGAGGCCGAGCACGAAGTAGCCGATCGCTCCGGCCGCGCCGGTGCGGCGAGCGGCCAGCCCGAGCGCGAAGCCCGTGCACGCCGTGTAGATGATGTGGCCGAACGGCGCCATCAGGGCCCGCACGACGAAGACCCCGGCGAGGCTCTCGCCGCCGTAGGCCTGATCGACGGCCTGCACGGAGAAGTACTGGATGTTCTCGACGAACGCGAAGCCCGCCGCCACGGTCGCGGCGTAGACCACGCCGTCGACCGGGCCGTCGAAGTGCTTGCGGAAGATCCAGAGGATCAGCAGCACGCCGAACCCCTTCGCCGTCTCTTCGACGACTGGTGCCTGCACGACCGCGCCGAGCACGTCGGCCGCGTCGCTCTGACCGCCGCCGAACACGCTCTGCACCGTCTGCACGGCGAAGTCGAAGAGCAGGGCCGCGCCGACCGACACGGCGGCTCCCCAGAAGAACGCGAACACGAGGGTGATGCGCGGCTCGGGCTCCCAGCGGTCGACGAGCCACACGCCGAACAGCACGATCACCAGCGGGACCGCCGCGAGCAGCAGGCCGATGACGAGCACCTGCGTCGGCAGGACCTGCACGAAGTAGAAGAACACGGCGACCGCGAAGCAGGCGACCACCACGAAGGCGACCGCGACGGCAGCGAAGTTGGCCGACGGCCGACGGCGGGTCAGCACCGTCGGAACGGGCACCCAGGCGTCGCGGTCGGGAGGCGCCTCTGTCATAGGAGGAGCGTACCGGCCCGGTATCCTCGGGGTATGACAGGACGAGCACTCGAGCCCGTCCTCGCGCTGCTGCGGCTGCTGGCCTCGCCCTTCGTGAAGGCCTGGAACGCCTGGCTCGTCGTCGGCCCCGACGACCCGATCCCGTGGCGCTACGCCCTGCGCCGCACCTACCACGGCTTCCTCCGGCACCGGACGGTCGATGCCGGCGCAGCGCTCGCGTTCTTCTCGACCCTGGCGATCCTGCCCGGCGCCCTCGCGGTCGTGTCGGCCGCGTCGCTCGGCCAGAGCGACGGCGATGCGGTCGACGACATCCTCGAGATCGCGCGTCTCGCGATCGGGCCGAACGCGGCCTCGGCGCTCCGGTCGCCGCTGATCTCGCTGCTCAGCCTGTCGAGCCCCGGCGTGACCCTCGGTGTCGGCCTGGTGCTGACGCTGTGGGCGCTGTCGGGCTACAGCTCGGCATTCGGGCGCGCGATGAACACGATCTACGACGTGCAGGAGGGACGGCGCTTCTTCCGGTTCCGGGCGCAGATGCTGCTGCTGTCGGCCGTTCTGATGGTGCTGTACGCGGGTATCGCCGCGATCCTGCTCATCACTCCGACGATCGCCGAAGCCGTCGGGTCGCAGCTCCGCATCGGGTTCCTGCTCGTTCCGCTCTGGAACGTGCTCAAGTGGCCGGTGCTGGTCGGGCTCGTGGTGCTGTCGGTCGCGCTGCTGTACTACTTCACGCCGACGATCAAGCATCCGCGCGTGCGCTGGGTCTCGTACGGCGCGCTGCTCGCCATCGGCGGCTGGGGCCTGTCGACGGCGGGCTTCGCGATCTACGTGACGACCTTCACCAAGTACGACCGGGTCTACGGGGTGCTCGGCGGCGCGGTCGTCGTGCTGGTCTACGCGTTCATCTCGAACTTCGTGCTGGTGCTGGGCGGCGAGCTCGACTCGCAGATCATCCGGGTGCGCTACCTGCAGTCGGGCGTCGAGGCGGAGGGTCTGATCCCGCTGCCGATGCGCGACAGCAAGCGCAACCTGGCGCTCGCCCGGCACAACTCGCTCGACATGGTCGACGGGCGCACGATGCGCCTGAAGGCGGTGCGCCTCTACGGCGAGCCGACCCTCGACGAGCTGGGGCGGCCGCACATCCGGCCGCGCTTCCAGGTGCACGAGAGCCGCGGCCACATCGAGATCGACGACCAGGACCTCGACGACCGCTCGTAGGCTTCCGCGCCTCGCGGCAGTGTCGTCTGACAAGCGCCAGGGCGCAGGAACTGGCCGCCCTACCTCGGCGTCACCGCGATCGCACGCCAGGTCGCCGGCGTGCCCAGCGTCCGCAGCCCGACGAGGCCGCTCGTCGCCGCGCAGCCGGTGTCGGCGGCCGTCGACCTGGTCAGCACGCTGCCGGTCTTGAGCTGCGCCGTCGCCGAGATCGTGCAGCCGACGGCCTCGACGGTCACGTGGTACCAGGTGCTCGCTCCGAGAGTCGCGGGGAGCGGGTCGGTATCGAGCACCGTCGCGGTGCCCGACGCGATGCGCGTGATGCTGAGGTTCGTCGACGACAGGTTGACGTAGTAGCCGGCGACGTTGTTGAGGCCGCTGGAGGCGCCGCTCGCCCGCACCAGGAACCCCGCGCCCGTCGTCGCGGTCGGAGCCGACGTCATCAGGACGTCGCCCGTCAGCGAGTAGTTGCCCCAGGTCGACGTGCCCGTCAGGGCCTTCGCCCCGGCTGTCGAGCTGGAGTTCGCGTAGGTCTCGTTGCCGGTATTCGTGGACCAGGTGCCGCCGTAGGTGCTCCAGCCGGACGTCGCGGCAGTCGTTGCGCCGAACTGCGACAGGTACGGGGCGATCGCCGTCGAGGTCGTGCCGCCGGAGGTCGCTGTGATGTTGCGCCAGCTCGCACCGCTGCCGAACTCGCGCACCCCGATGGCGCCGGCGGTCGGACAGCCGGCGTCGGTGTAGGTGGCGCTCGTGACGGGCCCGGTGCCGAGGAGCTGGCCGAGGGGCTGCATCGTGTAGGTGAAGACGCAGCCGACCGCCTGGATCGTGACGTGGTACCAGGTGCCCGCCGCCACGGTCCCGGCCGTCGACTTGAGCGCCGTGTACGAGTTGTTCTCGCGGCCGAGCGTCATCGAGCCGGACGTGTAGAGCCCCAGGTAGTAGCCGTTCAGGGTGTCGTTGCCGACGCCGGGACCCTGGACGCGGAACAGCAGGCCGGCCTGCGAGCCCGAGTTGATCTTGACGTCGCCCTGGAGCGTGTAGTCGGTCCAGCTCGTCTGGCCGGTCACGGCCTTCGGGCCGTTGGCCGCGGACGACGACTCGGTGTAGGTCGAGCCGGAGGTGGCGGACGCCGTGGCCCAGGTGCCGGAGTAGTCGTTCCAGCCGCTGTCGCCGCCGTCCCACGTGTCGTTGTAGGGCAGGACGCCGCCGGAGGGGCTGAAGTTCGGCGCGGTGCCGACGGTGTTCGAGGTGGTGCCGACCGTCGCGGTGAAGCCCGACGACGTGCCCGGAGCGAGCTCGGCGGTGAGGGCGACCGCCGCCAGCAGGAGGACGCCGACACCGGCGACGACCCGTCGGCGACGCAGCTGCGCAGAGACCCAGGTGCGGGCGCGATGAGGAGCGGGGGCTTGCCCCGTGGCGTCCGCCGGCTGGTTCGTCCGGTCGGACGCGGTCTCCTGAACAGACACGCGCTCGCTCTTTCCTGGGGGTGGGTGGTGATGCCAGACCAGGTGGTGCAGCGCCGAGTCTACCGGGACAGGTGTCGAGCGCCTCAGCCCTGCGCGGGTGTCAGACCGGACCGCCTCGGGGAGCGCCGGTTAGTCTCGACGGCATGACGGATGCGACGCAGCAGACCAGGCTCGAGACCGACTCCCTCGGATCGAGGGAGGTGCCGGCCGACGCGTACTGGGGCGTGCATACTCTCCGGGCCGTCGAGAACTTCCCGATCGCCAACCGCCCGATCTCGGTCTACCCGGAGCTCGTCGTCGCGCTCGCCGTGGTCAAGCAGGCCGCCGCCCGCGCCAACGTCGAGATCGGGGTGCTGTCGCAGGAGAAGGCCGCGGCGATCGAGCAGGCCTGCGAGGAGATCCGCGCCGGGGCGCTGCACGACCAGTTCCGGGTAGGGGTGCTGCAGGGCGGCGCGGGCACGAGCACGAACATGAACAGCAACGAGGTCATCGCCAACCGCGCACTCGAGATTCTCGGACACGGCAAGGGCGACTACGAGTTCCTGCACCCGATCGACGACGTGAACCGCAGCCAGTCGACCAACGACACCTACCCGACCGCCATCAAGCTGGCCATGTCGCTCGCGCTCACCCCGTTCGTCGCCGAGCTCGGCCGCACCGCCGAGGCGTTCGCGAAGAAGGGGCACGAGTTCCGCGACGTGCTGAAGGTCGGCCGCACCCAGCTGCAGGACGCCGTGCCGATGACGCTCGGCCAGGAGTTCACCGGCTTCGCCCACACCCTCGGCGAGGACCAGCAGCGGTTGCGCGACACGCTCCCGCTGCTCGCCGAGATCAATCTCGGAGCCACCGCCATCGGCACCGGCATCACGGCCGACCCGAAGTACGCCGAGGCCGTGCGCCGCCACCTCAGCGACATCTCGGGCATCGAGATGGTCACGGCGCCCGACCTCATCGAGGCGACCAGCGACGCCGGGGTCTACATGACCGTCTCGGGCGCACTCAAGCGGAGCGCCATCAAGCTGTCGAAGATCTGCAACGACCTGCGGCTGCTCTCGAGCGGGCCGCAGGCGGGCCTCGGCGAGATCACGCTGCCGCCGCGCCAGGCCGGGTCGTCGATCATGCCGGGCAAGGTGAACCCGGTGATCCCCGAGGTCGTGAACCAGGTCGCGTTCGCCGTCGCCGGCGCCGACGTCACGGTGACGATGGCCGCCGAGGCAGGGCAGCTGCAGCTCAACGCCTTCGAGCCCGTGATCGCGAACTCGATCCTGCAGAGCGTGTCATGGCTGTCGCGCGCCTGCGTCACCCTGCGGGTCAACTGCATCGACGGCATCCGCGCGAACACCTCGCGGCTCGCCGCCCAGGTCGAGACGAACATCGGCGTCGTCACGGCGCTCACGCCCTACATCGGCTACGCGGCCGCCGCGTCGATCGCGCACACCGCCCTCGCCACCGACACGCCGATCGCGACCCTGGTCGTGGCCGCCGGCCTCATGAGCGACGAGCAGGTGCAGCACGTGCTGTCGCCGGCCCGACTCTCGGGGCTGGAGGCGATCACGTCGTCGATCCCGGTGGTCACGGCCGAGCAGATCACGAAGCACCTGGCGTCGCTGGATGCCGGGCATGCGGATGAGACGAGCGGCTGAGCCGCGCCGCTCGGGCGGCTGCGCCGCGGGGTGAGGCGGATGCGCTGCCGCTCGTGAGATCTGTCCTGCGGACCGTCGCACCGGCGTGTGCGTCGTGCTGAAGGGGCGGCTCGCCGCCGCGGGGCTGCGTCGGGCGGCGGGCGGCGCCCTCGGGATCGGCACGAGCCCGCCGGCGCGCAGGCGGGGCTGAGCCGGAACGGCGGGGTGAGCGCGGCGGGGTGGGCGCGGCGGGGGTGAGCGCGGCGGCTCGGGGCGCGGCGGTGGGGCCGGAGTTCCTGCGCCCGGCGCCCTCGGGATCGGCACGAGCCCGCCGGCGCGCAGGAGGGGACGAGCCGAAACGGCGGGGGGAGGCCGGGGCACACAGGGCCAGGGCCGAGCCGATGCGGCCGCCCCGTCAGGTGGTGACGACGAGCTTGCCGGCGCCGCCCCCGCGCTCCATCACGGCGTGCGCGTCGGCGATTCGGTCGAGCGGGAACACCTCCTGGATCGGCACGGCGGCCTCCCCCGCTGCGACGGCGTCGAGGAACTCCTGCAGCACGGCCGCCGGCAGGTCGGACGCGTCGCCCGAGTAGGCCGCGAGCCGCACGCCGCGGGGCAGCCAGCCGTTCGGGTAGAAGTCGTCGAGGATCCACCTGTTCGACAGCATCCCCGTGAAGCACACGGTGCCGTGGTAGCCCGTCGCGGCGAGGGTGTCGCGGAGCGTCGGGGCGCCGATCAGCTCCAGGGCCGAGCCGACGCCGTCGGGGGCGATCGCCCGCACCTGGGCGGCGACGTCGCCGTCGTCGACGAGCACGTGGTCGATCCCGATCGCCGTGAGAGACGACGCCTTCGCAGCGCTCCGCGTGGTCGAGAACACCGTCATGCCGCGTCGCTTGGCCAGGACCGCCGCCGCCATGCCGATCGACGACGTCCCGCCGCGGATCAGCACCGACGACCCGGGCTGGGCGTCCATGCCGACGGTGAGCGACCCGTAGGCCGTCTGCAGCATCTCGGGCACGGCGCCGAGGGTGGCCCAGTCGAGCCCGGACGAGAAGGGCACGACCTGAGATGCGGGCACCGACGTGTACTCCGCGTAGCCGCCGTCGAAGGTGCGCCCCATGCCGCCCATCATCGCGACCACCTGCTGCCCCGCCTCGAACTCCCCGCCCGGAGCCGACTCGACCATTCCGGTGGCCTCGATGCCGAGCACGCGCGGGTAGGTGACGCCCTCGCCGAACCCCATGCGGGTGTGCAGCTCGGAACGGTTGAGGCCGAACGCCCTGACGCGGATCAGCACCTCCCCGGGCTTCGGCACCGGCACCGGGATCTCGCGAACGTCGAGCGCTCCGGGAGCCTCCTCGGTGCCGGGAGCGTCGAGCACGGCTGCGCGCATGGTGGTGGGTGTGGTCATCGGTCTGCCCTCTCGGTGGGGTCGGTCGCTGTCTCCGTGTCGGTGTCCGTCTGGGTGCGTGCCTTCGCATCAGCCCGCAGGAACTGAAGGGCCCGCCCGAACGCGGCAAACCCGTCATGGCCCAGCGGCTCCGCGATCCGGGTCTCCACCTCGGCGGCCACCTCGACGTTCGCCCGCTCGAGCACCGCCTCCCCCTCCGCCGTCAGCCCGAGCAGCGACGACCGCCTGTCGCCCGGGTTGGCACGCCGTTCGCACAGGCCGCGCGCCTCCAGCCGGTCGACGATCTTGCTCGCGCCGCCGACCGTGATCACGAGGCGCTCGGCGATGTCGGCGACCCGGCAGTCGCCCCGCTCGGCCATGATGCGCAAGGGCTGATGGATCGCCACAGGCAGGTCGAGGGTGCGCTGGAGGCGGGCGTCGACGGCGTTCCAGACCTCGATCTGGAAGCGGACGAGGTCTTCGAAGACGTCGATCGGTGTTGCCAGGGCTGATTTGGTTGCCATGGATGTATCTTCCACGGTAACTAGTTGCGGCGCAAGCCGGCCCGCCGATTCGGCACGGTGCCGCCTAAACGGGCCGGTCGCCCCGCCGAATCGGCGAAGCCCCACCGAATCTTCGGCGGGAGCCAGCCGATTCGGCGGGGCGGCGCGGGGCGGCGCAGGGCTGGGCAGGGCGCGGGCGCCGCCACAACGCGCGGCCACTCAGACGGCTGGCAGCCGCAGCACCGTCCAGAGGCCGCGCGGGCGGCGGAGCGCGAGCCAGGAGCCGCCGGCGATGACCAGGGGGATGCCGATCGCGGTCAACCCCAGGAGGAGCCACGGAGGCACGAACGGGACGTACCCTGCGGAGCCGTCAACACCGTGGACCGACAGGGCCGCGGCCGGTACGAGGCCGAGGGCGACGCCGATCACCGATCCGAGGCCGGTGATCACGATCGCCTGCCAGAAGCCGAAGGCTCGCTGGAGTCGCGGCGGGGCGCCGACGGCGACGAGCACCTCGTCGTCGCGACGGGCGTCGGCCCGAGCCAGTGCCAGCGCCACGGCTGCGGACACCAGCGCGATGAGAGTGGTCACAGCCAGAAGCGGCCACGACCACAGCGCCGCGAAGCGCGGAGGACCGGTCTCGACATAGGGGAACACGATCGGATTGGCGACGGACACCGCGGCTCTCGCCGCGTCGTCCTCGGCGGCGGTCGGAGCGTGGTCGAGAGCGGCCACGACGGCGGTCGGATGGATCGGGATGCCGAGCCGATCAGCCGTCGCGATCGTGACGAAGATTCCGAAGTCGGTCGGCACCGATGCGCTCTGGACGGTCGCCGCAAGCGACTGCGAGCGCACCGGCTTGCCGGGGTCGTCCGCGGTGAGCGACGCGCTCGTCACGGTGTCGATGGTGACTCGTCCGTCGTGGAGGTACTGCGGGTAGAGCGACACCGCCCCGCCGGCGGCCAGCGTGGCCCGGGACGTCGCGTTCGCGGGCTCGCCCAGCATGACCGCCAGGTCGTCGAGGTCGCCCGCGATGAGATGACCTGTCCCGGTGCTCGACTGCTGATACGACTCGGTGAGCCCCTTCGTCGTCACGAGCCGCGGCACCGTGTACGTCGAGACCGAGTCGCCCACGAGTCCCGCGTCGAGCGCACCCGAGAGGACCACAGCCTGCGATCCCGGGTAGCTCTTGGCGAGCGCGGCGGCGATCCCGTCGGGCTGGACCAGGAACGAGCGGCCCTGGGCATCGCTGTAGCCGGTCAGGTTGACGACGGCGGTGTTGTCGGGCACCGTCCAGCTGTAGGTGTCGACCGTGAGCTTCTGCCCACCCGCCAGCATGCAGAGGGCGAAGGCGGAGACGAAGACGCAGCTCATTATCGCGGCGACGGCGGGCACGGTGCGGCCGGAGTTGCGCGAGGCATCGCGCGCCCCGAGCCGAGCGGCCGTGCCGAGGCGGGAGAGTCCGCGCGCCGTCCAGCGGAGAAGGAGGGGCGCGGTCAGGAGAGCGCCGATCTGCATGATCACGGGGCCAGCCGCCAGGAGGACGATGCCGAGTGTCAGCACCCGGTTCTGACCGTTGGCCTCGATGTTCTGGGACGAGATGATCACGAGTCCTCCGGCGAGCGCGATCACCGAGCCGGCTGCCGCGATGAAGACGCCCACGAGCGGACGACGCAGCGTCGAAGCAGTCGGGCGCTGGGCACCGCGCAGCGCCACGACGATGTCGACACGAGACGCCGCGCGGGCGGGGATAGCGGCTGAGATCCAGCCGGCCAGGGTGGCCGCGAGAACCGTGGCGCCCAGGGCCACCGGATCGACATGGAATCCCGGGTACCTGCTCTGGTCGCCGCCGGCCAGGATCGGGGCGGCGATGGCAGCCCCCGCGATACCGAGAGCGGTGCCGAGCAGGCCGCCGAGGGCCCCCAGGATCACGCCTTCGAACGACATGATGCCGAACAGGGTGCGGCGATCGGCGCCGACGCTCGACAGGATGGCCAGAGCCCGCTGGCGGCGACGAGCACCGACGGCGAACGCGGCGCCGGCGAGCAGGCAGACCTCGAACAGGCCGAAAGCGGCGAGGAGCACGACGAAGAGGCCGAGCAGGCCGTCTCCGCCTGTCGATGACGAGATGGAGGCGTCCGTCGGCGGGTCCAGCACGACCGCGCGCGACAGCACCGTCAGCCCCTTCGCGTTGAGCGCCTGCACCTGGGGCCAGTCGAGACGGAGGTCGGGCAGGTAGTACTCGGTCTGCGAGACCGCCTCGGACGGCTTCACCGTCGCGAACGCGCCGGTGCGGCCGTAGACGACGGCGTCGTCGGCCGGCGAGCTGGCGTTCTCGAGCACGCCGACGACCGTGTACGTGTGCGGGGAGGGCTGCGTGACCCGCAGCGTGCCTCCGACCGCGACGCCGAAGCGCTTCACCCCGCCGGGCGAGACCATCACCTCGTCGTCCGTCGTCGGCGACCGCCCCGTGACCACGTCGTCGCGGCCCGCGAAGGCGCGATTCCAGACGGGCCCCTCGACGGCCGACACGTTGGCGATGCCGGTCACGGTGCGGACGACGACGCTGGTGGCCAGCACGGGCAGGATGCGCGTGCCCGGGGGCAGCACCTCGGCGGGAGACGAGATGGTCACCGGGGTGTCGATCGAGCCGCTCGTGCTGAAGGGGTCGACGGGGTCCTGCTCGAGCCCCGACCCGGGGCCGGAGACCACCTGCACCATCGCCTCGTTCTGGCCGAGCTGCAGCCGGACCGACTCGGACGGCGTCGCCTGGCGGCTCGCCTGGACGGTGTCGATGCCGGCGACGCCGAAGATGGGGACGGCGATGAGCACCGCCACCAGGACGCTGCGCCCCACGGACTGCTGCGCCATCCTGCGCGACATCCGGAAGGCGAGCCGCCATCCCCCGCGGCTCGTCTCCGGAAGCCCCTCCCCCCTCTTGGTCACCGGTCTGCTCCCTCGAAGAGCGTCGTGACCGGCGGCGTCTGCGCCTCGTCGACAAGGCGGCCGTCGCGGATGAACACGATCCGGTCGGCCCAGGCGGCGTGGCGGGCGTCGTGCGTGACGAGGATGCCGCCGGCACCCGCGTCGACGCGCGAGCGCAGCATGCGGAGCACGACCTCGCCCGTCGTCGAGTCGAGCGCGCCGGTGGGCTCGTCGGCGAGGATCAGCGAGCGGCCGCCGACGACCGCCCGTGCGATGGCGACTCGCTGCTGCTGGCCGCCCGAGAGGTCGACGGGATAGCGGTCGGCCTTGTCGAGCAGCTCGACTGAGGCGAGCGCGTCGAGGCCGGGGCGCTTGGCGCGCTTGCCCGGGAAGCCGTCGAGCTCGAGCGGGAGCGTCACGTTCTCGAGCACGGTGAGCGACGGGATCAGGTTGAAGTCCTGGAAGACGAAGCCGAGGCTCCGGCGACGGAGGGTCGCGAGCTGGCGGGGCGAGAGCTGGCTGAGCCAGTTGCCCTCGACGATCACCTCGCCGCTGGTCGGCGTGGTCAGGCCGCCGGCGACCGTGAGGAGGGTCGACTTGCCGGAGCCGGAGGCGCCCATGACGGCGACGAGCTCGCCGCGGGACACGGTCAGGTCGATGCCCGACAGCGCGGTCACCCGCGTCTCGCCGGTGCCGTACTGCATGGAGACGCCGTCGAGGCGGAGGAGCTCTTCGGTCATGCGCGGGCCTTCCCGTCGATGGGGACGCCGCCGCGAGCCGGACGACCCCGCCGCGCCCGCGTCTCGTCGATCGGCATCGGCTCGGCGAGCCCGCTGGCCTTCGCGCGCACGAGGCGCGTCTCGGAGTGGTCGAGCCACCGCACCTCGGCCTCGGCCTGGAAGATGAGCGAGTCGATGACGAGCTGCCAGGAGAGGTCGTCTCCTGCACCGCCGTCGCCCCCGGCGCGCTTGGCCCGGGTGAGCTCCTGCAGGTTGCGGAGCGTGGCCTGCCGCTGCGCCTGGATCAGGGCGGTGATGTCGACGCCCGGGAGCGTGATCGCGATCGCGAGCTTCATGGCGAGCTCGTCGCGGGGCGCCGCTGTCGATCGGACGACCGGCGAGACCAGCCACTGGGCGACCTCGTCGTGACCGGTCGGCGTGATCGCGTAGTAGACGTGGTCGGAGTCGTCGGCCTCGGTTCGCTCGACGAGGCCGTCGCGCTCCAGACGATCGAGCGTCGAGTAGATCTGGCCGATGTTAAGGGGCCACGTCGACCCCGTCCGCCGGTCGAACTCGGCCCGGAGCTGGTAGCCGTAGCAGGCGCCCTGGTCGAGGATGGCCAGGAAGCTCTGGCGTATGGACATTGGATTCCCCCGTCGTAAGTACCTACGCAGTATTGCATACCCGGTACGCACGAACCAACGGGTTCGGATGTATGCAAACGCATGGGTGGACAGAGGGTTCTCGCAGGCTTCTGACCAGCTCTCTCCAGGAACCCCGGCAATACTCGCCACTTCGTGCCCGCCGGCCCTAGCGCCTGGCACGTCTGAGGCTTCGCCGCCTCGCAGAACCGCAACCGGCCCACCATCCGCCTGGCACGCGCGTCCCGAGCTTCGTCCGGGGCCCGGCCCGGTACGGCCGCGCGCTCCCGCGACCCCGCGCGAGCCGCGATTCGTCGTCGCCCTGTCTTCGTCGAGGTGGTGGCACACCGGTCGAGCACGAGGAACTCCTTGCCCTTCAGAAGCACCAGCACCAGCACCCGCACCACCCGCCACTCCCGGACCCTCGCCCGCCGCCGCTCCCGCCGCCTCCGGCTGGCGGGCCTCGGCGCCTTCGCGGTCGCCGCCGGCCTCGCCTGCACCGGCGTCGTCGTCTCCGCCACGACCGGCACCCCCGTGATCGGCACATCGGCCCTGGCCGACAGCATCGGCGCCGGCACCCCGAGCGGCACGCCGACCATCGACGCCGGCGCGGGAGTGACGATCACCCGGCTCGGCGACGACCGCATCTCGGTCCACGCCGGCTCGGCCGTGCCCCGGAACACGGCGAACACCGTCGCCGCCATCGCGCTGGCCTCGGGCCACGACGTCAAGGCCAAGGCGCAGAGCGTCGCCACGAAGACGCCTGCCACCGTGTCCACGACGACGCTGAGCCGATCCACGACGACCCTCAGCAGCCGCCTCGCAAAGCTCTCGGACTACCGCAGCGCCGACCCCGACATCGTCATGGCGCGCGTCGAGGCGACCCAGGACGCCGCCGACGCCGTCTCGACCGCCACCGCGGCGACCGAGAAGGCGGCCCAGGCCGAGGCCGCCGCGAAGGCGAAGGCCGCCACCGCGGCGAAGGCGAAGGCCGCCGAGGCCAAGGCCGACGCCATCCGCCAGGCCGCAGCGAACACGCCCGACGGCGCCAAGGCCACCGCGAAGGCCCTGATGGCCAGCCAGTACGGCTGGGGCGACGACCAATACGGCTGCCTGGTCAGCCTCTGGACCAAGGAGTCCGGCTGGAACTACCAGGCCTACAACGCATCCGGCGCCACCGGCATCCCCCAGGCGCTGCCCGGCAGCAAGATGGCGAGCGTGTCGTCCGACTGGGCCTCCAACGCCACCACCCAGGTCATCTGGGGCCTCGGGTACATCTCGGGCTCGTACGGCACGCCCTGCGCGGCCTGGGCGCACTCGGTCGCGAACAACTGGTACTGAGCGGCGGCGGGTGCGGGTGGGAGCGCAAGTTCCTGCGCGGTCGGCTCTTCTAACGCGGGGCGAACACCCGCAGGGCCCCGGGTACCACGCCGACGTCGACGGGGAGCGGGCCGATCCGCTCGCCGTCGCCGTACGCGATGACGCCGGGCGCATCGATGCGCACCCGCTCGGCACGGCTCAGCCGCACGCGCGGATCGTCGCCGTGCGTCCCCTTCGAGACCCGGGGGAACAGGCGCAGGAACTGCGTTCGAGTCAGACGGTCCACGACGAGAAGATCGAGCCGGCCGTCGTCGATCCTCGCGTCGGACAGCAGGGTGATCCCGCCGCCGACGGAGCGCGCGTTGCCCACCGACACCAGCGTGCCGGCCACCGACCGGGTCTCGCCGTCGACGGTGACCTCGTACTCGACCTGCCGGAGCCGCACCAGCTCGAGCGCGAGCGCCACGTCGTAGCGCAGGCGGCCGCGCGGGCGCCGGATCCGGTTGGCGGTCTCGTTGACGAACGCGTCGAAGCCGGCCGACACTCCCCCGGCGACCCAGGTCTCGCCGCCACCGTGGGCGACGCGGAGCGCGTCGACCACCCGCGGCTCGCCGTCGAGCAGCCCGACGAGCTGGTCGAGCGCCGCCGCCGGGTCGTCGTAGGGGATGCCGAGGGCGCGCGCGAAGTCGTTGCCCGTGCCGGCGGGAACGATCCCCAGCGGCGTGCCGGTCTCGGCGACGAGCCCCACGCCGAGGCTGACCATGCCGTCGCCGCCGACGACGACCAGGGCGTCGGCTCCCGCCGCCAGCTCGGCCCGGCACGCGGTGAGCAGCTCGGCGTGCGACCCCCGCTGGAGCGGCACGACGTCGTGGCCCGCGGCGCCCAGCCGGTCGACGACGGCGGGGCCGACCGGGCGATGGCGGCCGAAGGAGGCGCTCGGGTTGATGGCGACGGCGATCCTGCGCGGCGTCGGTGTCGTCATGCGTCGATCAGGGCATGCGGTCGCGGGGTGGGGCCGGGCTCGGGCCCGCGGGGTCGGCTCGATCCCGCCGATTCGGCTCGACACCGCCGGACCGGGCCGGGCACCCCGCCGATTCGGCCCGACACCGCCGGACCGGGCCGGGCACCCCGCCGATCCGGCTCAGCCCCGCCGTCGCGCCGGAGGGAGTGTGCCGATTCGGCGGGGGCGGTCCCGGCACCGCCGGATCGGCCCGACACCGCCGATTCGGCTCGACACCGCCGAACCGGGCCGGGCACCCCGCCGACCCGGCTCAGCCCCGCCGTCGCGCCGGAGGGAGCCTGCCGATTCGGCGGGGGCGGCCCCGGCACCGCCGGGTCGGCCCGACACCGCCGATTCGGCTCGACACCGCCGGACCGGGGCGGGCACCCCGCCGATCCGGCTCAGCCCCGCCGTCGCGCCGGAGGGAGCCTGCCGATTCGGCGGGGGGGGGGGCGGACCGGCGGGGAGCGGCGGCGCGCAACTCCGCCGGGCCGCCGGGGTTACGCTCGGCGCGGGACGAGAACGGGAGGCCGACGGTGGCACGAGGCGAGGCGGAGCGTGACCCGGGCCCCGGCGACGCCGACGGCCCGGCGGCCGACGACCGCGACGCCGCCCGCCGCCGGCTGATCGAGGTGGCGTACTCCCCCGATGCCACGCCCGCCGAGTCGGCCACCGCCGCGCGGGCCCTCCGCGACCTCGACTCCATGCCCGCCGCCGCGCCGGATACGGTGCCCGCGCACGCGCACGCGCACGCGCCCGCCCCGGACTCCGTGCCCGCGCCCGCGACCGCCCCGAACTCCGTGCCCGCGCCCGCGACCGCCCCGAACTCCGTGCCCGCGCCCGCCACCGCGCCGGCGGCGCTGCGTCGGCCGTCGGCGCGCCGCACCGGCGCTCTGCTCGCCGGCGTCGCCGTGGCGGCGTTCGGCCTCGGGATCGCGGCGACGACGGCCGGCGCGACGCTGCGCCCGGGCACGGCCGCGCCGACGCCGAGCCCGACCATCACCGCCGACGCACCGCTGACGGTGTCGGTCATCACCCGGGCCCTCGGCCGGGTGCAGGTGCAAACCGACGCCCTGCCGACCGCGCTCCGCGGCGACGTCGACGCCCGGTCGAGCAGGCTGCTCTACGACGACGACCCCAGGGCCAGCGCGACCCGCGAGCGGTGGCGCCTCTGGCTCGGGACCGGCGAGAACCCCCAGCAGCTCTGCTTCGTCGGCACGTTCGACAACGTCACGGACCAGGTGACGTGCGTGCCCGCCGATCGCGCCATGGTCGACCGCTACGTGTTCACGCAGACCACGCGCGCCGGGACGTTCGAGGTGCTCGTCAACGGGGGCGCCGTGGCGGTCGCCATCGAGTGACCCGGCGGGTCAGCCGCCGTGGAACGCCGGAACGATGAGGTAGATCCCGAACAGCACGCCGAGCCCGCACACGACGAAGCAGCCGTAGGCGCCGGCACGGGCCACCCGGACCGGTCCTTCGACGGCCAGGAGGCGGAGCCCGGCGGCGTACAGGCTCACGAGCGCGGCCGCCGACACCAGCGAGACGAGCGCGACGACGACGAATGCTCCCCAGTCGATCATCGGGATCCTCCTTCGGCCGGCACGTCGACGGCGTCGTCGGCACCCATCTCGAAGAGCGACGACTCGTCGCTCATGCGGCGTCGCTCGGCCAGCATCTCGTCGCCGCGCTTCTTCGCGCGGGCCCGGCGCTCCTGCCGGGTGAGGACGGAGTTCATGGCGACGTCGACCTCGAGTGCGTTGGACTGCTCGGCGGGCTTGCGGCGCGACGCGACGAAGATGGCCACGATGACGCCGGCTCCGAGGAGGGCGTCGATGACGAGGCCGATGGTCCCCGCGCGGGCGATCAGCTCGCAGGCGGCGCCGACGAGACCGGCCGCCGGCAGCGTGATGAACCAGGCGATCACGATCTTGCTCGCCGTGCCCCACTGAATGACACCGCCGCGGCGGCCGAGGCCGGCGCCGATGATCGATCCCGATGACACCTGGGTCGTCGACAGGGCGAAGCCGAGGTGGCTCGACGCGAGCACGGTGGCGGCGGTGGACGCCTCGGCCGAGAAGCCCTGCGTCGCCTTGATGTCGGTGAGGCCGCCGCCCATCGTCTGGATGATCCGCCAGCCGCCGGTGTAGGTGCCGAGCGCGATGGCGAGGGCGCAGACGAGGATCACCCAGAACGGCGGGCTGGCCCCGGTGTCGAGGAAGCCGCCGGCGATCAGGGCCAGCGTGATGACGCCCATCGTCTTCTGGGCGTCGTTCGTTCCGTGCGCCAGGGCCACCAGCGACGACGTGAACATCTGCCCGACTCGGAAGCCGCCGCGCTGGTTCTTGCCGACCGGCCGGCGCGTGATCCGGTAGGCGAGGCGCGTCGCGGTGAAGGCCACGAGCCCGGCGACGAGAGGCGCCAGGAACGCCGGCAGCACGACCTTCGAGAGCACGACTCCGAAGTCGACCGAGCCCGTCCCGGCCCCGACGAGCGCCGCGCCGATGAGCCCGCCGAAGAGCGCGTGCGACGACGACGACGGAAGGCCGCGGAGCCAGGTGATCATGTTCCAGATCACGGCGCCGATGAGGCCGGCGAAGATCATCGTCGGCGTGATCTCGACGCCGCCCGGACCCTCGCGGATGATCCCGCCCGAGATCGTCTTGGCGACCTCGGTCGAGAGGAACGCGCCGACCAGATTGAGGAGCGCGGCGACGGTGACCGCCACCCGGGGCCTCAGCGCCCCGGTCGCGATCGGCGTGGCCATCGCGTTGGCCGTGTCATGAAAGCCGTTTGTGAAGTCGAAGAAGACGGCCAACACGATGACCAGGACGACTATGACTGTGAGATCCACCGCCGTCACTCTTCCAGTCCGATGAACGCGCGTCAAACGCCAGGTGAACGAACCGGGTCAGATGTGCGGCACGAACGACTGCCAGACCCGGCGGCGCTCGCCCCGCGGGTCGAACTCGACGCGGTCGGCCTTGTCGATGATGAGCGTCCGGCGCCGGAACGGGTCGTACGACGGCCAGTCGGCCACGTCGCCGGTCGTCACGAACTCGAGCCACCGGCGGCGCATCCGCCGGGCCGCGAGCTGGAACGCGCGTCGCCCGCCGAGCGCCGACATGGCGAAGCCGAACGCCGAGTCCATCCGGTCGAAGAGCGCGTAGAGGTCGAGCCCGTGGAACGCGTCGACGCCGGCCGCCCTCAGGATGCGCGGCGCGATGTCGAACCGGTAGAAGAACACCTTCGCGAACCGGGCGTGCCGCTCGGCGACCTTCACCGTCGGGAACCAGAACGAGAAGTCGCCGCCGAAGTCGAGCGCCGCGGGCCGCGACGGCAGCCCCGGGTACTGAGCGGTGATCGCCTTCCGGGCCTTCTTCTTCGTGTTGGCGAAGATCGACCGGATGCGCAGCGGCGTCGTCGCCAGGATGTCGCGGCGCCCCGTGAACACGGAGCCCTCGCGGTCGTTGGTGCCGATGATCAGCGGCACCCGGTGGGCGCGCCCCGCCTTGAACGCATCGAGCGGGCGCTCCGGCAGGATCTCGCCGTCGATCACGGGCGACAGGAAGATCGACCCGGGCACGTCGTCGGGCGTCCGGAGGAAGAGCCTCGCCGTCGCGCGCACGATCGCCTGCGTCGACGCGCTCTGCAGCAGGGCCGGCGCGTCTTCGTACGAGGTCGACTCCAGGTCGTCGTCGCGCACGACGCGGCTGAGGATCTCGAGGAAGTCGCCCGCCCACCTCTCGGTCACCTCGGGCTCGTAGATGGCGTTGGCCGGCGACGACTGCGCGATCGCGGCGCGGAACAGGCCCTCCGCCCGGGGCACGGCCATCAGCGTCGTCACGGCGTTCGCCCCCGCCGACTCGCCGCACACGGTGACCTGCTCGGGGTCGCCGCCGAACGCCGCGATGTTGTCGCGCACCCACTCGAGCGCGTGCAGCTGGTCGCGCAGGCCCAGGTTCGACTCGATCGGGCGCTCGGGCGTCGACCAGGCCGAGAAGTCGACGTAGCCGAGCCCTCCGAGGCGGTAGTTGAACGACACGTAGACGATGCCGCCCTCGCGCACCAGCGCCTCGCCCTGCCGCGGGAACTCGCGCGACGACCCCACGGCGTACGCCCCGCCGTGGATGTAGACCATGACCGGCAGGCCGGCGCCGGGTCGCGAGCCGCCTGGAGCGACGACGTTGATCGTGAGGCAGTCCTCGCTCTGAGGCGTCGTGGCGTCGATGCCGACGAACTGCCCGCGATCCTGCGGTGCTGCCGGGCCGAAGTGCCGTGCGGCGCGGACGCCGCTCCAGGGCGCAGGAACCCGCGGCGCCCTGAACCGCAACTCGCCCACGGGCGGCTCGGCGTACGGGATGCCCCGCCACGCGAGCACGTCGCGCTCCGCCACGCCGCGGACCGCCCCCGAGGTCGTCGTCCGCTGAATCACGTTCCAAGGCTAGGCGCGGAAGCGAGTCGGGGCACAGGTGTCGCCTGGGCGGAGCCTGGCAGAATGGTGATCCCCTGCTTCACGGCCTGACGGATGGATCCGCCCTGGAACTCCTCGAACTCCTCCTTCTGCTCGCGGGCTCGCTCGCGGTGACCGCGTTCGCCCGCTGGCGAGGCCTGCCCGCGCCCCTGCTCGTCGTCGCCGTCGCGCTCCTGGTGTCGTTCATCCCCGGGCTGCCCGAGATCGAGATCGACTCCGAGGTGATCCTCACCGTCATCCTGCCGCCGCTGCTCTACTCGGCCTCGCTCGACGTGTCGTTCCAGAACTTCCGCGAGAGCCTCGTGCAGATCCGGCGGCTCGGCATCTTCCTCGTCATCGTGACCGCGCTCGTCGTCGGCTGGATCGCCTACGTGCTGATCCCCGACATGTCGCTGCCGGCGGCGATCCTCGTCGGCGCCGTGGTGGCCCCGCCCGACGCCGTGTCGGCCGCGTCCATCGGCCGCAAGCTGGGGCTGCCCCGCAAGATGATGGCCGTGATCTCGGGCGAGAGCCTCATCAACGACGCCGCATCGCTGACCCTGGTGAAGGTGTTCCTCGCGATCGTCGGCGGAGCCGCCCTGACCGGATGGCAGGGCCTCGGCATCTTCGGCCTCGCGATCGGGGTGGGCGTCGGCGTGGGCCTGGTGCTGGGCGTGCTGGCGCACTACCTGCGCATCCACGTCAAAGACCCCGTAGTCGAAATCGTGATCGGCCTGATCCTGCCGTTCCTCGCGTACATCACGGCCGAGCAGCTCCAGGGCTCGGGCGTGCTGGCGGTCGTGGCCGCCGGGCTCTACGTCGGCTACAACTCGCCCAAGGCGGGCTACGCGTCGCGCCTCCAGGAGCGCCCCATCTGGGCCGCCGCCGACGTCACGCTCGAGGGCTTCGTGTTCGCGCTGATCGGCCTGCAGCTCTCGACGGTCGTCAACGACGTCACGGAGAGCGGCCGCGATCTGGGCCAGAGCGTCGGCGTCGCGTTCGTCGTGCTCGGAGTCGTGATCGTCGTCAGACCGATCTTCATCTTCGTCACCTACTACTGGTCGCGCGGCATGCGGCGGTTCGTCTACGTGCGGTTCCGCCGGTTCCGCAAGGCCCGGGTCCGACGTCTGCTCTGGGGTCGCCGCGATCCGAAGCTGTCCTGGCGGCAGCTGCTCGTGCTGTCGTGGACGGGCATGCGCGGTGTGGTCACCCTCGCTGCCGCCGTCTCGATCCCCGTCATGACGGACTCCGGCCGAGAGGTACCCGCCCGTGACGTCATGTTCCTCATCGCGTTCGTCGTGACAGTCGGCACGCTCCTGCTCCAGGGCCTGACGCTGCCCTGGATGATCCGACGCCTCGGCGTGCAAGACCTTGAGCAGAACGAGCGCGACGTGCAGGCCGAGCTGCGCCTGGTGTCCAACAGCACGCAGGAGGCCATCGAGTACCTCGACACCCGTCGCGCCGCGTGGGCCGACGAGTGGGGCGAGGAGCCGATCGACCGCGGCATCACCATCCTCAAGGAGCGTCTCCAGCGGCAGGACCAGGCCTTCCGCCAGGGGCTGCGCGAAGACAGCGACGCCGCAGCCGAAGCCGACTCGGACGCCGAGGAGGTCGAGCCTCCGTCGCCGGAGCGCGGCTCCGACATGCGGTCGACCCCGCACATCGCGATCCCGGACATCACGCCCGATCCGACGCTGGCGCGCCCCACGCGCAACAACGCTCGAGCGCTGGCGAGCATCCGGCGCGAGCTGCTGCAGAAGCGGCGCGAGGTCGTGCTGCGGGAGCGCGATGCCGGCAACCTCGACGAAGAGGTGATGCGGCGCGTGCTCCTCGGCCTCGACGCCGAGGAGCTCGCGATGGACACGTCGGCGGTCGCGCGCACCCGCTCGTGACCCCTCGGCGGCGGCGTATCCTGGGCCCGTGACACGTCTTCAGCTGCACCGCCTGCTCCTCGCCCTGGTCGCCGTCTTCGTCGTCGGCGCGGTCGTCCTCTACGTCCTCTCGATCTCGCTCGCGGGCAACGGCGGCGACACGGCGCGTCTCTTCGACAGCTTCGCGATCGTCGCCTTCATGGGCGCCGTGCTCTTCGGAATCATCGACTTCTTCGTGCGCCCGGTCATGCGGGCGACACCCGACGGCTCGCGAGACGTCGAGACCCCGCTCAACGGCTGAGCCGAGCGCCTGACACCTGCTCCACGCAGAAACGCACCGACCGGGAGGGATCCGGGCGGTGCGTCTGCGTGTGGAGAGAAGTGCGGAGGGCCTCAGGCCGAGTGGCGCTCGTACGGCTGGGCGACACGCTCGAACGGCGCGTTGTCGATGATGAAGTTGGCGCGGCGCACGTTGCGCCGGGCGACCTTCACGGCCTGCCGGGCGAACATGGCGAGCACGCCGACGACGCCTGCCCAGAAGAGGAGGGTGCCCTCGGAGCCGAGGAGGCTGCCTGCGACGACTGCGGTCCAGACAGCGGGCCAGACGAGAGCGGCGACCCAGCCGACATGGTTGGCGGCGACCCCCGGGGTACGGTTCGTGTCCGTCGAAAGGTGGACGTTGTTCGCGATCCTGCTGTCGAACGTGCTCATGATGCTCCCTCAGCAATGCTTGGTCGTGCATCTGTCCCGATGCGTTTGTCACCCGGCGGGTGGCTCTACATCGAATCTAGTGAGTGATCAGATCGGACGCGTCCCCCTTTCGTGGTGGCACCCATCCGGGGGGACACGCCTGAATCTACGCTGTTCCGGACGGAACCGTCCGGTGCGAGGCCACGCTCGCGAGGTCGTCGGCGAAGACGAACTCGCTCGAGACGTGTCCCCCGAGGAGTACCCCGGGGAGCCACGCCTTCGCGTCGTCCCACATCTCGTCGAGCGGCACGGAGTCGAGATC
Source organism: Frondihabitans sp. PhB188 (assembly GCF_003752365.1). GTDB lineage: Bacteria > Actinomycetota > Actinomycetes > Actinomycetales > Microbacteriaceae > Frondihabitans. The sequence goes on from NZ_RJUO01000003.1 coordinate 87,402, forward strand.
GAACCACTCGGGGTCGAGCTCGTCACTGGGGGACGGATCGCCGGCCCAGCGGGTGACGACGAATACCGTCGACCGCTGGCTCCAGGCCGGCCGGGCCGGGAAGAAGTAGTGCAGATCGCCGCGCCGGTCGAGGTCGGCGGGGTCGACCACGACGCCCGCCTCCTCCTCGATCTCGCGCACGATGGCCTCGCGCTCGGTCTCGCCCTCCTCGAACTTGCCGCCGAGGCCGACGAACCGCCCCTCGCCGAGGCCGCGCTTCTTGCGGCCGAGGAGCACCTGCGATCGGCCCTGGTGCTCGCGGAGGAGGTAGGCCACGCAGACGCGGCGCAGGTCGGAGATCATGCGTCCAGGATGGCAGGCCACCAGCGGCACGGGCGTAGCCTTGTCGAGATGGATTCCACGGACGCACCCGAGTTCTCGGGGGCCGGCCGCAGCCTGGAGGTGCTGCGCGCTGAGGCCCACGACGAGCTCCGCACGCTCATCGAGCTGCGCTGCCGCGCTGGCGAAGACCCGTGGGAGGTCATCCCGGAGCTGCCGACGGTCGACGAGCAGGTCGTGATCTCGCTGAGGGCGGACGCGTTCGGGCACGCCGGGGCGGGGGCCAGCTCGGGCATGAGCCTGGGCGGCGAGCTGGAGTTCCTGCGCCGGATCGCCCTGTGGCACCCCGAGCTCTCGCGGGCCGTCTGGCTGCTGATGGGCAAGCTGGAAGACGCGGGCCACCTCTAGCCCGGCGTCACTAGGCTTTGATCATGGCAGCACCAGAGGCACCGCACGCCCCCAAGAAGCCCATCACCCGTCGTCACCACGGTCGCGAGTTCATCGACGACTACGAGTGGCTCCGCGAGAAGCAGAACCCGGAGGTGGTCACGCACCTCGAGGCCGAGAACGCCTTCACGGAGCTCGAGAACCGCCACCTCGAGGGCCTTCGCGAGACGATCTTCGAAGAGATCAAGGGCCGCGTCCAGGAGACCGACCTCGGCGTCGCGACCCGCGAGGGCGGCTACTGGTACTACTCCCGCACGGCCGAGGGCAAGCAGTACGGCATCCAGTGCCGCCTGCCGATCACGGGCACCGACGACTGGACCCCGCCGACCATCGAGCCCGGCGCCCCCGCCGCCGGCGAGCAGGTCATCTTCGACGGCAACATCGAGGCGGAGGGCCACGACTTCTTCTCGCTCGGCAGCTTCGACGTCTCGCCCGACGGCGGCCTGCTGGCGTACGCCGTCGACACCGACGGCTCCGAGCGGTACACGCTGCGCGTCCGCGATCTGGAGACCGGCGCCGACCTGGCCGACGAGATCGCCGAGACCGCCCCCGGCGCAACCTTCGACGCCTCGGGCCGCTACCTCTTCTACCCGACCGTCGACGAGTCGTGGCGCCCCGACACCATCTGGCGCCACCGCGTCGGGTCGACGGAGGCCGACGTCTCGATCTTCCACGAGCCCGACGACCGCTACTGGATCGGCGTCGGCCTCACGCGAAGCAAGCAGTACCTCCTCATCGAGGCGGGCTCGAAGATCACGAGCGAGACCTGGATCCTCGACGCAGCCGACCCCGTCGGCGACTTCCGCGTCGTCTGGCCGCGCCGCGAGGGCGTCGAGTACGAGATCGATCACGCGATCGTCGACGGCAGCGACCGCCTGCTGATCCTCCACAACGAGGGCGCCATCGGCTTCGAGCTGATCGACGTGCCGGCCGACGACCCGCAGTCGACCAGCGACCGCCGCGTGGTCCTCGCCCACGACCCGGCCCGGCGACTCGAGTCGGTCGAGGCCTTCACCGGCCACCTGCTCGTCGACTTCCGCGCCGACGGCCTCTCGCAGATCGCCATCGTGCGCCTGCCCGGCGACGGCTCCGGCTACGGCGACCTCGACGTGCTCGAGTTCGACGAGGCCCTGTTCACGGCGGGCTGGTCGGGCAACCCCGAGTTCACCCAGGCGACGGCGCGGTTCGGGTTCTCGTCGTTCGTGACGCCGGCGACGGTGCTCGACCTCGATGTCCGCGCAGGAACTCGCACCACCCTCAAGCAGCAGATCGTGCTCGGCGACTACTCCCCCGCCGACTACGACCAGGCCCGCGAGTGGGCCACGGCCGGCGACGGCACCCTGGTGCCCGTCTCCCTGGTCTGGAAGAAGGGCCTGGTCGCGCCGGGTCAGCCCGCGCCGGTGCACCTCTACGGGTACGGGTCGTACGAGCACAGCATCGACCCGGGCTTCAGCGTCGCCCGGCTCTCGCTCCTCGACCGCGGCGTCGTGTTCGCCGTCGCGCACGTCCGCGGCGGCGGAGAGATGGGCCGCGAGTGGTACGAGAACGGCAAGACGCTGACGAAGCGCAACACGTTCACCGACTTCGTCGCCGCGGCCGACCACCTGATCTCCGAGGGCCGCACGACCCCGCAGCTGCTGGTCGCCGAGGGCGGCAGCGCCGGCGGGCTCCTCATGGGCGCCGTCGCCAACCTGGCCCCCGACCGGTTCGCCGGGATCCTGGCAGCAGTGCCGTTCGTCGACGCGCTCACGTCCATCCTCGATCCCGATCTGCCCCTGACGGTGATCGAGTGGGACGAGTGGGGCGACCCCCTGCACGATCCCGACGTGTACGACTACATGGCGACGTACACGCCCTATGAGAACGTGGCCGACGACGCCAGCGCCTACCCGAAGATCCTCGCGGTGACGAGCTTCAACGACACCCGGGTGCTCTACGTCGAGCCGGCGAAGTGGGTGGCACGCCTCCGCGACGCCGGTGCTCCCGCCACGATGAAGATCGAGATGCAGGCCGGACACGGCGGCGTCTCGGGCCGCTACGAATCGTGGCGCGAGCGCGCCTTCGAGATCGCCTGGCTGCTCGAGGTGCTGGGGCTGGCGTCGTGAGCGGGACTGCGTCGTGAGCGGGACTGCGTCGTGATCGGGACCGGGTCGCGTGCGGCGCGCGTCGAGGCCGGGGCGGCTCGGCCGTGAGCGACACGCGCAGCTGGGTCGCGCTCCTGCGGGGCATCAACGTCGGAACCGCCAAGCGGGTGCCGATGGCCGAGCTGCGCGCGGCCGTCGAGTCCCTCGGAGGCACGGACGTGAAGACCCTGCTGAACAGCGGCAACGTGGTCTACGACACCTGCGCCGAGGCCGGCCCGAGCGCGGATGCCATTCGCGGGGCAGTGCGCGAGCGCACCGGCGTCGACAGCGAGGTGATCGTCGTCTCCGGCGACGCCTTCCGCGCCGTCGCCGAGGCCTGTCCCCTGCGCGCCGCGGGCCGACCCGGCAATCGCGTGAGCATCGCTTTCCCCGCGGCACCCCTCGATCCCACGTCGCAGGTGCCCGACCCGGCCGCGCTCGCGCCCGAAGAGCTCGCGCTGACCGCGACCGCCGTCTACCAGTGGCTTCCCGACGGACAGCTCGCCACGAAGGTCCCGGCCGCGTGGTGGCGCGGACTCGGCGTGACCGTGACCGCGCGCAACGACGCCACGGTCCAGAAGCTGGTCGCGCTGCTCGACGCGCGCGCCTGAGCCGCTCCGAGAGCAGCGCGCCGCCCGGCCCGATGTGCAGCCCGCCCCGCGGTGTCGGCGACCACATGCTCAGGGGCCACGGCGTCGGGGCCACGGGGCCACGGGGCCACGGGATCAGGGGATCTTCTCCAGAGCCGCTTTCCCTGCGCGTGAATTCACGCCCAGGGAAAGCGTCTCCAGACGGAAGTGCCCCGGGCTTCCGTTTGCGGCATCTGCGGGTTCGCGTGAGGTCGCGCGAACCCAGTTGGGGCTCCTGAGCAAACCCCGAGGCCGCGGCACTCTTTCGCACGGCGAGCCGCTGCGTGTGGGCGCGCGGGCCCCCCGCTCGGTCGGCCAGCGAGGCGCCGGCCAGCGCGAGGGTCCCGTCCCGCGAGGGGTGTCCGCGCTAGAGCTTCTCGGCGAGCTTGGGGAGGCGGGCGAAGGCGGCGTCGCGGCGGCCGAGCGCGACCGTGGCGAGCACGCCGTAGCCGAAGGTGTCCTCCTCGGCCCATCGGGCGGTGTCGGCCACGGTGCGGTACCGCTCCATGGCCGCGTGGGCGTCGAGCGCCTCGCCGAGCACGCGCTGGATCGCGTGCGCCGCCTTCGGGCTGACGCCGCCCTTGAGCTCAGCAGACCTCTGGGCCTCGATGCCGTAGCGCAGGCGACGACCCGCCTTGCGGGCCCGGTGCACCGGCACGACGTCGAACGCGTCGATGGCCGCGGCCGCCCTGGCGCCGCGGCGCGCCCGCTTCGACTCCTTGGCGATGCGGGCGGCGGCGTACTTGGCCGCCGACTTGTCGGCCGAGGGGCCGTCCGGAGTCTCGCGCGGCAGCGCCTCCAGCTGGTCGAGGAGCTCGAAGTACGAGGTGTCGGTCATGGCGATCTCGAGGCGGTAGCGGGCGTCGACGGCCTGCTCGCGGAACTGCGCCCGGATTCTGCCTGCCACATCGTGAGAGACGAAGCCCTGCGGGGCCTCGGCGAGGTCCACAGCGAGCTGCTGCTCGGCGACCTCGGCATCGCGCACGGCGCCCGCGGCCGCTCCGATCACGGCCAGCCTCTCGTCGAGCGCGGCTGTCGTCTCGGCATCGACGACGCCGCGGTACACGCGAAGCACGCTGCGGAGGCGACGGAGGGTCGTGCGGTACTGGTGGACGGCGTCCTCCTCGTCGTCGCGGGCGGAGGGGTCGAGCGCGACGATGCGGGCGACGAGGTCGGCGACGCGGGTCATCACGAAGGCGCCGGCGGTTCCGTCGTCGGGATCGAGCGGGGCCTCGGCAGGGGCCGGCACGGCGGCGGCGAGGCCGGGCAGATCGCCGAGGCCGCGCGCGAGCTTCGACTTCGAGGCCGAGACGGATGCGCCGGCGGCTTCGAGCACGTCGCCGACCTCGTCGAGGAGCGCCTCGCCGTCGGCCCGATCGACGCCGGGTGCCAGCTCGACCTCCCACTCGCGCCAGGAGCGGATCGAGGCCGTGTCGGGGTTGGTCGCCGTGACCTCGTCATCGGCGAGCTCGGCCAGCGGCTGACCGTCCGGGTCCAGAAGCGCGGTGGCGGTGCGGGTCGTCTCGAGCAGGAGCACCGGGTGAAGAGGGCGACCGCGCAGGATCGCCTCGACCCGGCGGCGGATCTCAGCGGGCACCCCCGCGTCGGCGGAACCCAGCGGCGCGTGCACCTCACGGCGAGCGCCGCCGCCCGCCGGCAGCTTCACGTGCCAGCCCTCGTCGTGGCCGCCCTCGCGGCGGCGGAGGGTGACGCGGTTCGCGAGGAGGAGGTGCTCGGCGGTGTCGTAGTAGACGGCGCGCAGGCTCACGGGCTCGTCGGGCCTCACGGTCGCGATCGGGCCCACGCCCTCGAGGGCCGGCACCCTCACATCGGTGCCGACGTCGTACTTGCGCTCGATCTCGATCTGCTGGGTGCTCATTCACCCTGTCTATCGGATGCGGGTGAAGGCCGCGTGCAAGGACCCGGGCGTATTGTGCGAGGCATGAGCACTGTTGCCCCGTCGTTCCCCGGTTGGATGGCGCGTCAGCGCTGGTATGCCACGAAGGGTGCCACTCCGAACATCCGCGTGATCGGCAGCATGGAGACCATGGTCGAGGACACCCTCGTCATGACCCTGCTGGTGATCGACGAGGCCCCGCTGCAGCCGGTCCTCTATCAGGTGCCGATGGTCGCCCGGACGGCGCCGCTGCCCGGTGGCGACAACGCGTTCATCGGTTCGAGCGACGGCTACTACCTCTACGACGGCCCGCGCGACCCGATCTACGCGCGCGGCCTCCTGACCACGATGGCCCAGCAGAGTCATGTCGACGGCTCCGACCTCACGGCCGACGGCGTGCTGCTCCAGGACCCGGGGCGGGTCGTGCGGACGCGGGTGCTCGAAGGCGAGCAGTCGAACACGTCGATCATCTACGACGTCGACGGGCCGGTCTCGAAGGTCATCGCGAAGGTCTTCCGCGTGCTGCACCACGGCGAGAACCCCGACGTCACCTCGCAGGCGGCGCTGACTGCCGGAGGCTCGACGCGTGTTCCGTCGTCGTTCGGCTTCGTCACGGCGAGCTGGACCGACCCGGGCCGCGACGAGGGCGTGGCGCACGGGCACCTCGCCTTCGCGCAGGAGTTCCTTGACGGGTCGGAGGACGCCTGGCGCGTCGCGCTCGAAGCCGCTCGCTACGGCCACGACTTCTCCGAGCAGGCGCATGCGCTCGGCAAGGCCACCGCCGAGGTGCACCACACCCTCGCCGAGCGCCTGGGGACGACCCCGGCCGGGCCCGCCGAGGTCGAGGGCGCCCTCGCCAGCATGCGACGCAGGATCGCGACGGCCTCCCGCGAGGTCCCCGCCGTCGCGGAGTACCGCGCCGCCATCGAGGCCGTCTACGACTCCGTGACCGACCTCCACTGGCCCGATCTGCAGCGGATCCACGGCGACCTGCACCTCGGCCAGGCGCTCCAGTCACCCGAGCGCGGCTGGATCCTGCTCGACTTCGAGGGTGAGCCGCTCCGGCCGATGCCCGAGCGCTCGCGCCCCGACGTGCCGCTGCGCGACGTCGCGGGCATGCTGCGCTCGTTCGACTATGTCGCCGGGTCGCTGGCGCAGGAGCGCCCCCGCATCGACGCGACCGCCTGGGCGTCGGCCGCCCGCCGGGCCTTCGTCGACGGATACGTCGAGGCGTCGGGCGCGGACGTGCGCCAGCAGCGCGCGCTCCTCGACGCGTTCGAGATCGACAAGGCCGTCTACGAGGCCATCTACGAGTCGCGCAACCGCCCCGACTGGATCGGGATCCCGCTCGGGGCGATCGGGCGGCTGGTGGCGCGGAGCGCGCCCGCGGCCTGAGGGTCGGCGGCGGGCACGCAGTTCCTGCGCCCGGGCTCTAGGGCTTCGGGATGTTGCGCAGGTTCGAGCGCGCCATGGCGACCGCCTCGCCGGCGCCGCCGTTCATCACGACCTTCGACATCGCCAGCGCGAAGCCCTTGAGCTGCGTGCCGGTGATGGTCGGCGGCAGCGAGAGGGCGCGCGGGTCGGTGACGATGTCGACGAGGGCGGGTCCGTCGTGCTCGAAGGCGGCCTCGAGGGCGGTCTCGAGGTCGCCCGGGTCCTCGACCCGGACAGCGTGGATCCCGAGGGCCCGAGCGACGGCCGCGTAGTCGGTCGGGGGCACGTCGACGCCGAAGTCCGGCAGCCCTGCGACGAGCATCTCGACCTTGACCAGACCGAGCGTCGAGTTGTTGAACACGACGATCTTGACCGGCACCTTGTAGGCGGCGACGGTCACGAGCTCGCCGAGCAGCATGGAGAGCCCGCCGTCGCCCGACATCGACACGACCTGGCGGCCCGGATAGGCGAAGGCGGCGCCGACGGCCTGCGGCAGAGCGTTGGCCATCGAGCCGTGCAGGTACGAGCCGATGATGCGACGTCGGCCGTTGGGCGTCAGGTAGCGGGCGCTCCAGACGTTCGACATGCCGGTGTCGGCCGTGAAGATCGCGTCGTCCGAGGCGGCCTGGTCGACCAGCGAGGCGGCGAACTCGGGGTGGATCGGCACGATCTTGGTGGCGTCCTTCGTGTACGAGCCGACGACGCCGGTCATGAGCTTCTGGTGCTTCTTGAGCAGGCCGTCGAGGAATCTGCGGTTGGTCTTGCGCTTCAGCAGCGGCAGCAGAGCGCGGATCGCCGGGCCCACCTCGGCGTGCACGGGCAGGTGCACGTCGACCCGGCGGCCGATGTTCGCCGCGTTGGCGTCGATCTGCGCGACCTTGATCTTGTCGCCGTCGGGCAGGAACTGCTCGTACGGGAAGTCGGTGCCGAGCATCAGCATCACGTCGGCGTCGTGGATGCCCGCGTGCGCCGCCCCGTAGCCGAGCAGACCCGTCATCCCGACGTCGAACGGGTTGTCGTACTGGACGATGTCCTTGCCGCGCATCGAGTGGCCGACAGGCGCGAGCAGGAACTCGGCCAGCTCCACGACGGCATCGTGCTCGCCGACCGCGCCCGCCCCGACGAACAGCGCCACCGACTTCGCCGCGTTGAGGGCGTCGGCGAGCGCCTGGAGGTCGTCGGGGTTCGGCTCGAGAGTCGGCGGCTTCGTCGCCACGTACGCGGGCACATGGCCGGCCGCCTCGAACTCCGCGATGTCGCCCGGCAGCGTGATGACGCTGACGCCGTCGCCGGCCAGCGTGTGCCGGATCGCGCTCGCGACCACGCGCGGCGCCTGCTCGGCGGTCGAGATCATCTCGGAGTAGCCCGAGCACTCGGTGAACAGGCGGTCGGGGTGGGTCTCCTGGAAGTACGACATGCCGATCTGCTTCGCGGGGATGTGGCTGGCGATCGCGAGCACGGGCCCGCCGGAGCGGTGCGCGTCGTAGAGTCCGTTGATCAGGTGGAGGTTGCCGGGGCCGCACGAGCCCGCGCACACCGCCAGCTCGCCGGTCAGCTGAGCGTCGGCGGAGGCCATGAACGCGGCCGCCTCCTCGTGCCGCACGTGAATCCAGTCGATGCCGCCCTTCGCCGACCCGCCGGTGCGTCTGACTGCGTCGACCACCGGGTTGAGGCTGTCGCCCACGATGCCGTAGATGCGACGCACCCCGGCCTCCACGAGCTGGGAGACGAGCTGGTCGGCGATGGTCTGAGCCATGGGGTGAGCCTTTCGTTCGGAATCTCCACTCAACTCCAGGCCCGCCCGGCGTACCCTTTGACCATGACCACCAATGCCCATGACTACGTGCCCGCGGCCGGCACGATCACGATGTTCTCGACCGGCTGGTGCGGCTACTGCGCGCGCCTCAAGCAGCAGCTGACCAAAGACGGCATCGCCTACAACGAGATCAACATCGAAGAGGTCGACGGCACCGCCGAGATCGTCGAGAGCGTCAACGGCGGCAATCAGACCGTGCCGACGGTGATCTTCCCCGACGGCACCTCGGCGACCAACCCGTCGCTGGCCGAGGTGAAGGCGCGGCTCTAGGCCTTAGCGCTTGTAGTCGTCGGGGTGATCCGTGCCGAGCTGACGGTAGGGCTTCGAGGCGCGTGGCTGATCCTGCCCCGGATTCTTCTCGGGTAGTGAGACCAGTGTCTGTCCCAGTCTCCTCACGAACGTCACAGCGTTCACCACGGGAATCATCATCGCGAAGAGCGCGCCGAACGCGCCGAAGCCGTTACCCTCTCTTCCGATGACGACACCTACCATCCCGATCATGAAGGCCACCACGATTCCGCACGCTCCCAACGACGACAGGATCAGGCCTTGGAACGCCGGTCGGGGGTCATTCCATTCGGAGATCGACCGGTAGCGGTCCTGCTTGGTTAACTTTGGGCGCCAGCGTGTCATGAGGATCCACGCGGCGATGCTGGCAAGCGCCACGCCAGCAGCAAGCGAGATCAGCACGTTCGGGACGCCGTCGAAGACGCCGACCGCAGACAGGCCTGCGGAGCCGCCGAGACCGAGCGCGACGACCACGGCGGCCAGGATCCGCTGACGGCGGGGAGGGACGACCTCTCGGGCGTACGGAAGGAACAGCCGCCACCCGGCGCTCAAGTCGGCGCGGACTCCCACGACGGATCAGTCGGTCAAGTCGGGCGCCGCGAAGAACTCGATCGCGTTGCCGTCGGGGTCCTTGATGTTGAGGACGGTGCCGTAGTCCACCTCGACGAGGTCGCCCGGGATCCCCGCGTCGGCGAGCCGGTTCTGGATGCGCACCACGTCGGAGCCGCTCGGGACGGCGAAGCTGACGTGATCGAGGCCCGGAACGAGCGGGTCGAAGCGCCCGGCCTTCTTCTGGGTGTACTCGGTCACACCGAAGATCTGGCCCCCTCCGGCGGGGAAGATCTTGCGGTCGAAGTCGTCGGTCACGATCTCGCCGACCGGCTTCGTCTCGAAGACGATCTCGTAGAACGGGAGGCTCTTCGCGTGGTCGGTGACCGTGATGGCGACGTGGGCGTAGCCGGAGAACTCGGGCATGGGGTCTCACTTCTCTGTACTGGTTCGAAATCGGGTACTGGTTCGAAATCGGGTGCTGGTTCGAATTCGGGTGCTCGTTCGGGCTCTTGCAGTCAACACCTGCCGCCCTCCAGGAGTTCTCCACAGACGTGTCGCGAGGCGTCCCCCGGTGGTCGCCGGTGCGCCACGCTTGTCGGGTGCAGATCGGCCCTCATCTCCTCGTCCACTCATCACATGACGACACCGAAGTCCGGCGCGCGTGTCTCCGTGGCAACCTCGTCCGGGTCGTGCCCGGGCGCTACGTCCGGACTGCGCACTGGATGTCGCTGTCCCTCGACGAGAAGGAGATCATGCGCATCGTCGCAGCGGTTACGACCCTGCACGGCACGGCCGTGGTCTCCCGCCTCTCTGCGGCGGCCCTCTGGGGCATGCCTCGCCTCGGTGCGCCACCCAAGCGAGTTCACGTGACAGACAGCAGGATCACTCAGACGGTGCAGAACGCGTTCACGGTGAAGCACGCGGGCTCACTCGGCCCGGCCGAGGTCGCCGAGCGCTTCGGAGTGCTTGTCACGACGCCAACGCGGACAGCTCTCGACATCGCACTGACGGCGTCCTTCCGGCAGTCAGTCGTCGTCCTCGACCATTGCCTCCGCTCCGGGCTCGTGACGAAGGACGGTCTCCGACGCGACCTCGAGCGTCAGCCGACGGCGCGAGGCAGCGCGAGAGCGGCTCGGGCCATCGACTTCGCCGACCACCGGGCGAATCGACCGGGCGAGTCGCTGAGCCGCGTGGTCATGCTCGAGGCGCGCATCGAGGCCCCCGAGCTGCAGGCGCCCTTCGACGGCCCCGACAGTCAACATGCCGACGTCGACTTCTTCTGGCCGGGCCTCGGGCTCGTCGGGGAGTTCGACGGCATGACCAAGTACCGCGACTCGGGCCGGTGGTCCGGGCTCAAGCCGCACGAGGTGGTGATCGCCGAGAAGGTGCGCGAGGACTGGATCAGGGCCGACCCCGCCGTGCGGGGCTTCGTCCGCTGGACGTGGCACGACGTGGTGGCATCGGGACGGCTGGCGGCTTTGCTGTCGGCGGCCATGAGGCCTCGCCTTCGCTAACCGTTGCACGCAGGGCTAACCGCCGCGACGGTTAGCTGTACGTGAAACGGTTAGCGGCGCGACTCAGCGGCGGGGCGGGCGGGGGCTAGCGGCGACGCTGCGGCGCCGCGCGACGCGCCGCGGGCGACGCCGACAGCGCGTCGGTGAGCAGTGCGACGAGCGCACCGAGCTGCACGTCGGCCGACGAGGTGACCTCTTCGTCCGAGCCGTCGAGCGCGCGGGCGGCGAGGCCGGCCTTCGAGTCGATGAGCTCGGCGATCTTGGTGTCGATCGTCTGGGCGGCGATCACACGCCACGCGGTGACGGGCTCCTCCTGGCCGATGCGGTGCACGCGGTCGATGGCCTGCGTCTGCTCGGCGTCGGTCCACGAGAGCTCGGCGAGCACCACGTTCGAGGCGACCTGAAGGTTGAGGCCGACGCCGGCGGCGGTGAGCGAGCAGACGATCACCTCGACCGAGGGGTCGTTCACGAACGCGTCGATGTTCTTCTGGCGCACCGTCGACGACTGGTCGCCGCGGATCGACGCAAACTTGATGTCGCGGCGCTTGAAGGTGTCTTCGGCGACGTCCATGACGTCGATGTGCTTGGCGAAGAAGACGACCTTGCCGACGTTGCGCGCCAGCTGAGCGGTGTAGTCGGCGGCGAGGCCGGCCTTGGCCTGGCCGATGCGGCGCACCATGCTGAAGACGTTCTCGCCGGTCTTGCCGCCGTCGCCGTCTTCGAGCTCCCACTTGGCGACCTGGCGCACCAGGTCGTGGTCGATGCCCTCGACCTGCACGCCGGAGGTGCGGGTGGCGAGAGCGGTCTGGTAGCGGGCGACGAGCTTCTTGGCGAGGTCGCGCTCGGCCTCGCGGATGGAGCGGCCCGCCTCGTCGTCGAGCTCGACGGGGAGGTCGGCGATCCTGCGTGCCGGGATGTCGGCGGCCACGTCGACCTTGCGCCGGCGCACGATGCCGAGGTCGATCACCGAGGCGCGGGCCGATGCGAAGAAGCCGGGCTCGGCCGGGGTCAGACCGGTCTCTTCGAGTGCCTCCATCAATTCGGCGCCGGGCTTCTTGTCGTCGATCCAGCCCAGGAACTGCCAGATCGCCCTGAAGTCCTCGATGTCGTTGATCAGCGGCGTGCCGGTCAGCGCCATCAGGAGGGGGTGAGCCGTGCGGGCGCGGATCCGCGCCGAGAGCTGCAGCACGTTGCGCGAGCGCTGCGAGTCCTTGTTCTTGATGAAGTGCGCCTCGTCGACGACCATGCCGCGGAAGCCGAGGTCGCCGAGCCAGCCGACGTGGCGGTCGAGCACCTCGTAGTTGACGATGACGATGTCGGCGAAGCCGTCGATGGTGTCGCCGTCGCCGTGGATCACGGTGGCGGTGCGATTCGGGGTCCAGAGGCCGACCTCACGAGCCCAGTTCGTCTTGACGACGTTGGGCACGACGACGAGCAGGGGGTAGGCGTTCGCGGCCTGAGCGGCGAGGAGCGACTGCGCGGTCTTGCCGAGGCCCGGCTCGTCGGCGAGCAGGAAGGTGCGGTGGCCCTCGGCCGCCGCCTCGACGACCTGCGCCTGGTGGCGCATCATCTCGGCGCCGCCGGGGGCGCTGAGGGTGGTCGGCTCAGGGAGGTCCATGCACGCCGAGACACCGCCGGCGCCGTACTCGAACGACTTGAACAGGGGGCCGAAGAGCTCCCAGTTGGCCAGGCGGCGCGGGTGCGCCTCACGCTGCTCGGCGAGGGCGAAGTCGGGCGCGAGGAAGGGGTTCGCCAGCTGGCGAGAGATGACCGACTGCGGGATCACCTGGCGCTCGGTCGAGACAGTCGGCGCTGCGGCCTCGGTGGTGATGATGAGGTCGTCGGGGCTCATCTCGGCGCCGGCGGCCATGAGCATGTCGCGCTTGAGCGAGCGCGCGGTCTCGGAGACCACGACCTCTTCGGCGAGCAGGGCGATCAGCGAGGTGTCGCGCGCGGCCGCCTTCGCGAGGATCGTCGCCACGCCGTCGAGGCGCTTGAGCTGCTCGGCGCGGTCGGCGTCGCCGACCGTCTTGTCGCCCTTGACGCGGGCGCGCTCTTCGCGCATGAGGATCGCGACGACCTGGAACTTGGTGCGCCCGGACGGCTTGACGGGGCCGCGCTGCGCGGCGGCCTCGACCTCGCGGACGGCCTTGGCGAGGACGGGGATGATGCCGTCGTTGTCGAGGTCGCGGACGCGTCGGTGGTTCGAGCGGGTGGCGGTTCGAGTACCGCCGGACTGGCGCTGGCCTGGTCGAGCCAAGGCTCCTCCTAGTGTGGCCTCCGGTCGGGCGGCACCGTGGTGTCGCGCCGGGAGGCGGGAAGGTCTGCATCGGGGCCGGTGGTTCGGCCGGATGCGGAAATGCTGAGAGACCGGCATTCGGTGGCGGCCCCCGGGTGCGACGGGCGGATCGGAGAGATCCGTCGGACACCTGGCAGGAGCCGGGGCCGAATGTCGCTGGCACGAACAGTCGCACAGGAAGGCGAAGCCGTGTTCCCGCCTATGCTACGCCCCGCTCGACCCCAAGGCCAGCGGAGTCCGCGCCGGGCGTGTCCGTCGTCGAGGGCCGGGCCGGTCAGTCGTCGTGACGGGCGAGGCCGCGACCGGCCGGACCCTCGATGACCTCTCCGGTGCGGGTGAAGCGGGAGCCGTGCAGCGGGCAGTCCCAGGTGAGCTCCTGGTCGTTCCAGGTGACGACGCCGGCGAGGTGAGGGCAGACGGCCGAGAGCGTGCAGGTCTCGCCCTCGACGGTCGAGCGCGCGACGGGCGTGAAGCCGTCGATGCCGACGCGTCCGTGCCCTTCGGACGGGATCTCGCCCGGCAGGAGCGGGTTGGTCAGCGCCCTGCCCCAGCCGCGGGCGAACGACCAGGCCACCGCGGCGTTCTCGCCGAGCGCGGCTCCGATGGCGACCGGGGTCGTGACACGGTGGTGGATGGTGGTCATCCACGGAGTGTTGTCGCCGACGACGTCCGACACGAGCATGCGGGCGGCCGAGACCGCACCGGTCATGCCCCACGAGTCGTAGCCGGTCGCGAGGTAGATGCGCCCGCGCCCGCGCGGCAGGGAGCCGACGAACGGCACGCCGTGCGGCGTCGCGTAGTCCTGCCCGCTCCAGACCCGGCGGGTGTGCGCGGTGGGCCAGTGCGACCGCGTCCAGCGCTCGAGCGAGTGGGCGATCTGCGCCTCCGAGGAGGCTCGGCCGACACCGTGCGCTCCCCCGCCGACGATCAGCTGGCTGCCGAAGCTGCGCACCGAGCGCCCGCCGTCGTCGACGCCCTGGTACATGGCGTCGGGGAGCTCAGCCGCGTCGATGCCCGAGAACGCGAGGCCGAACGAGCGGCGCGGCGCGATCTTCGCGAAGTACAGGCCGCGGTCGAGGATGGGGGCGCCGGTCGTCAGGTGCACGCGCTCCGACGAGACGTCGCCGAGCGCGGTGTGCGTGGTCGCGGGATCGCCGGCATCGACGCCGGTGACGCGGGCGTTCTCGACGATGACGCCGCCGAGGGCGCGCAGGTCGGCGGCGAGCGCCGCGACGAGGTCGAGCGGGTCGAGCTGCGCCTGGTCGCGGAGGCGCACGGCGCCGATGGTCGCGAAAGGCGCGTCGACGTCGACGGTCTTCTCGAGGTCGAGCCCGGCGCGTCGGCCGACGAGGTACTCGGCGTCGACGCGGGCGAGTCCACGGCGGTCGGTCGCGTAGCTGTAGGCGTCGCGGCGCTCGACGTCGACGCCCGCGTCGGCGGCGTAGCCCAGGAGCCAGTCGAAGGCCTCGCCGGTGCCCGCCACGTACGCGTCGACGACGGACTGGTAGGTGCGGCGGCGGATCTTCTGCAGCTGCGCGCCCTGCAGGCGGCTGACCATCGCCGACGAGCTGGCCGTGGCGAGCCCTCCGACCCGGCCCGCCTCGAGGACCGCGACGGTGTGCCCGCGCCGGGCGAAGAGGAGGGCGGTCACGAGGCCGGTGAGGCCGGCGCCGATGACGACGTCGTCGTAGGTCGCGAGAGGTTCGAACTCGTCGGTGGGGATCTCGCGGACCTTGTCGAGCCAGATCGAGGTCACGCTTCCTCCAAAGACGGTCGGGTCAGGTGTCGGAGCCCACGGTAGGCCCGTCTCCTGGCAGCGGCTCGGATCGGCGCGGCCAGAGCGCGCCCTCGGCGGCGTCGACCAGCTGGAGCGCCTTGCGGCGGCCGGTGTCGGTGCCGAGGGTGGCTTGTCCGCCGGCGTGCGCCAGCAGCTGGGAGGCGACCGTCGGCGCGAGCCGGTCGGCGATGTCGGGGTGCCGGTCGGTCCACTCGTCCGACACGGCGTCGGCGATGCGCTCGCAGGCGCGGGCCTGCTCCTCGTCGCCGTTGCCGCGGTGCCACTGCGCCGTGACGACGAGGTGGGCGACGAGCGAGCCGGCGTCGCGCGCGGCGTGCCCGACGCCGGCGGTGTCGATGTCGAGCAGGCCGGTGACGTGGCCCGGCTGGTCGGGATCGACGAAGAGCTGCTCGAGGTGGAGGTCGCCGTGGACGACCCGCATCTCGTCGGACGACCAGGTCGAGGTGCGCGCCTCGATCTCGTCGTAGACGGCGTCGATCCCCGATGCCCGGTCGGGCAGCGACCCGGTGAGGCTGCGGCGGTGCCACGAGCCGTTGTCGAGGGCGTCGGCCTGGGCCGTCTGGGTGAGGTGCACGCGCGCGACGGTCTCGGAGAGCCCGACCACGGTGTCGACGAACGCACGTCCGGCCGCGAGGTCGATCACGCGGGTTCCGGCGGGTACGCCGTCGACGCGGCGCAGGATCAGGAGGCCGTCCGGCTGCGTCGCGACCACCGTCGGCACAGGCAGCCCCGCCTCCGCGAAGGCCGCGTGCAGCGCGGCGATGGGCTCGGCGCGGCTGGGTCGCACCACCTTCAGGAAGAGCGTGGCCTCGGCGCTCTCGAGCTTGATGACGGCGCGCTTGCCGGGGCGGTAGGCGGCCACGCTGAGGGTCGGATCGCTGACGGCGAGGCCGATGCGAGCCAGGAGCTCGACGACGCGCTCGGGGTAGGTGACTGCGGCGAGCGCCGGCAGCGCCGGGTCGGCCGGGTAGGCCCAGACGCGCACGAGCTGACCGCTGCCCGGGTCGGCGACGACGTTCCCGCCGGCGGCGCGCGACGCCTCGACCGAGGACGGGTCGGTGTCGACGAACGTCAGGACGGTCGAGGAGGCACCCGCGGCGTCGATCGTGTCGACCTCGTATCCGAAGAGGTAGCCGCCGCCCGACGGCTCGACGGAGTGCGGCCGGAACGACACGACTCGGACCCCGCTGTCCGCGAACGCTGCGGGGAGGATCTCTCCTGAGTTGGGCCACACGAGCCACAGTCAAGCAGGAACGGCGAGATTTACTCAGGCGTCGGGCCGGTGCGCCGAAAGCGCGGCCCGTACCCTGGAGACCGTGCACGTGCCCCGGTCCCGCTGATCTCCCGCCTTCGGCAGCCCTCGCGCCTGCCCCTGCTCCAGGTGGTCAAGACGTCGATCGCGGTCGTCGTCGCCTGGGTCCTGAGCTTCCTGGCGCTCGGCCAGCCGCTGCCGATCTTCGGCGCGATCGCCGCCCTCCTGGTGGTGCAGCCGAGCGTCAACCAGTCGTTCGCCCGCGGCCTCGAGCGCAGCGCGGGTGTCGTGATGGGCGTGGGCCTCGCCTACGTCGTCGGGGCCGTCCTCGGCCACGAGCACACCTGGGTGGTGCTGGTCGCCGTCGTGCTGGCGCTGCTGCTGGCCTGGCTCGTGAAGCTGACGCCGACGTCGAGCACTCAGGTGCCGATCTCGGCGATGCTCGTGCTGTCGGTGGGGGTCGTCACGCCCGGCTATGCGGTCGACCGCATCATCGAGACGGTGATCGGGGCGGTCGTGGCGCTGCTGGTCAACGCCCTGATCGTCCCGCCGGTGCTCCTCGGGCCGGCGCACCTCTCCGTCGGCCGGCTGGCTCGCGACCTCGGCACGGCCCTCGACGACCTGGCGGGCTCCCTCGAGCAGGCGACGCCGACGGCCGACCTCGACGCGATGCTCCTGCGGGCGCGCGAGCTCCGCGTGCTCCGCGACCAGGCCGCGTCGGCCGTCAAGACGGGCGAGGAGTCGCTCACCCTCAACCCTCGCGCCAGCCGGCAGCGCCGGGTGCTCGAGGCCGACCGAGCCCTGCTCGCCCCGCTCTCGAATCTGGTGCACCGCGTCGTCGCGATGACCCGCACCCTCCGCGACAACTACGACCCGGCGCTCGTCGACGACTCGGTGGTCGCCGGAATCGCCGAGGAGCTCCGTCGCGCCGCCCACGACGTGCGCCTGCTCGTGCACGACCGCGAGGAGACCGCTGCGCGGGGCGAGGGAGCAGGAACGGGCTCCCCCGACGACCTCCCTGCCCTGACCGCGCCCCTGCAGGTCGTCCGCCCCGACCCCGACCACTGGATCCTGGTGGGGTCGCTTCTGGAGGACCTCCGCCGCGTGCGCGAGGAGCTGCGACAGTAGCGGCGAGTTCCTGCGCCCGCCTCCGGGGTTCAGCCCTGGAGCGCCGCCAGGATCGCCGCCCGGCCGGCCGGGTGGCCGAGGATGCGGAAGTGGCCGTCGATCGGCACGCTGACGTTGCGCGCCCCCTCGAGGCGGCTGCCGTCGGGCACGTGGCCGTCGAATCGCGCGAACACCGACGTGATTCGCGCGTTGACGTCGACGAGGCCGCTGAGGCGAACCAGACCGGCATCGTCGGTGCGGAACGCGCGGAGCGTCTTGCCGGGAGCGAACCGTGCCATGCGCGACCCTGAGAACGGGCTGTTGACGGCGACCATGCGGTCGATGCGAGCGCTGGCGTCGGTGTCGAGCATCATGGACTTTCCGACGAGGCCGCCCTTGCTGTGGGCCAGGACGACGACGCCGCGGAGGTCGTTGGCGTCGAGCACGCGCTGCGCGAGCTCGGCGGTCTCGGCGATCGGCCGTACGTTGTGCGCCATCCCGGGAACGACCACGACCGGGTGGCCCTGCTCGTTGAGGCGGTCGGCGAACCAGCGCAGCGTGCGCCACGACTCGTAGACGCCGGGCAGCAGCAGCACGGGCGCGAGGCCGCCCTCGCGGTACCGGGCAGGCACCGACGCGTTGCCGAACAGGCTCCGCGAGTGCGTTCGCACCGCGTAGGCGTAGTCGGCGGGCAGGAACTCGAGGTAGTGCAGGACGCTCCCCCGAGAGGTTCGCGCCCGCACGATCTTGCGCAGATCAGGCAGGGTCACGCCGCCAGCCTAGGCGCGGAGCAGCTCGCCGAGGTCGAGTGGCGACGGTGTCGTCAGGACGATGTCGGCGCTCTCGGCGAGCATGTCGTCCCAGCGCTGGCAGATCGAAGCCCAGGCCGGCGGGCATCCGGCGGCAGCGAGCAGCACTCGCTCGGCCGAGTCGCCGTACCCGGCCCGCGCGGCGGCCGCGGCGGCCTCCGGCACGATCCCGCTGATCTCGTCGACGACGCGCACGCGGTGCGCGAAGTCCATCTCCTCGATCGCGTCGAACGCATGGAAGGCGCTGGTCAGAGCGTTCTCCAGGTCGGTGATCTCACGCGGGACCCTGGCCCCCCGCACAGCGCTTCGAACTGCCGTCACGTCACTCATGACTGCCCCCTCAGGCCCCGCAGCTTTTCGGGAACCGCGGGTGTCTGCAGACTACACGAAAGGGGTACATTCTCTGCGCCCAATTTGAGGGACAACTGCGGGGTACAAACCGGGAGCGCGGAGCGTCACGGGCCTACCGTCCACTCTGACGCCGATTCACGGCGCCCCCACGACGACCACAAGGAGGAACCATGTTCCAAGGATCCGAGAAACTGCGCGACAGCATGCAGAAAGTGCTCGTCGACCTCATCGAGCTCCACGTCCAGGGCAAGCAGGCCCACTGGAACCTGCTCGGCTCGAACTTCCGCGACCTGCACCTGCAGCTCGACGAGATCGTCGACGCCGCCCGCGGGTTCTCGGACGAGGTGGCCGAGCGCATGCGCGCCGTCTACCTGGTGCCGGACGGCCGTACGAGCACCGTCACGAAGACGACCGCCCTGCCGGAGTTCCCCGAGGGCCCGGTCGAGACGACCGCCGTCGTCGATCTGATCGTCGAGCGGATGTACGCGGCCACCGAGACCATGCGCACGGTCCACGACGACATCGACGACGAGGACCCCACCACCGCCGACGTGCTGCACTCGATCCTCGAGCGGCTCGAGCAGCTCGCCTGGATGACCGGTGCGGAGAACCGCCACCCCGCCGCCGACGCCAAGAGCAAGGCGACGCGCGAGCGCGACGAGAAGGCGGAAGAGGCCGGCCTCGACCGCGTCGGCGCCATCGCCAACTGATCGACCTGCCCGCTCATCCCTGATTGGAGCTCCCATGGCCGACGCCGACACTGCGTCCGCTGACACCGCCGTTGCAGAGACGGCGGCTGCCGGATACGTCATCGTCGGAGGCGGGATGGTCGCCGATGCGGCCGCCCGCGGTATCCGCGAGCGCGACGCGACCGGGTCGATCCTCATCCTGAGCGACGACGTCGACCAGCCGTACACCCGGCCGGCGCTGTCGAAGAAGCTGTGGACCGATGACAGCTTCACCACCAGCGACAACGACCTGGGCACGGCTGCCGAGACCGGCGCCGAGATCCGCCTGCGCACCTCGGTCGACAGGATCGACCGCACCGGCCGGACTGTCACCACGACCGACGGCGAGACCATCGGCTACGGCCGGCTCCTGCTCGCCACGGGCGGACGGCCGAAGACGCTCGATCTGCCGGACGACGACCGCGTGATCTACTTCCGCACGGCGGCCGACTACCGGAATCTGCGTGAGTTGTCGGGCTCCGGCAAGCACGTCGCCGTCATCGGCGGCGGCTACATCGGGTCGGAGCTGGCCGCGGCACTAGTGCAGAACGACACGGCCGTCACGATCGTCTTCCCCGACCCCGACCTCGGTGCCTCGCTGTTCCCCGAGCGGGTCGACGCGAAGTTCGAGTCGCGGTTCGTCGAGCACGGCGTCACGCTCCGCGCGAACAGCCGTCTCCGCGGCGGCACGGCCAAGGGCGACGGCTTCGAGCTGGTGCTCGACGACGGCTCGACGCTCCGGGCCGACGGCGTCGCGGTCGGGCTGGGCATCGAGCCGAACACCGAGCTCGCCGAGAAGGCCGGGCTCGCCGTCGACGACGGCATCCTGGTCGATGCGCGTCTCGCGACCGACGACCCGTTCGTCTACTCCGCCGGCGACGTGGCGTCGTACCCGGACCCGATCCTGGGTCGACGTCGTGTCGAGCACGTCGACAACGCGAAGGAGCAGGGAGCTGCGGTCGGCCGGATCATGGCCGGCTCGGATGAGAAGTACACGCATACGCCGATGTACTACTCCGACGTGTTCGACCTCGGCTACGAGGCCGTCGGCAGGCTCGACGCCTCGCTCGAGACGGTGGAGGACTGGAAGGACGACGACAGCGTCGTCGTCTACTACCTCGAAGGCGGCGTGCCTGTGGGCGTGCTGCTCTGGAACGTGTGGGACTCC
The DNA here is from genome assembly GCF_003752365.1 of Frondihabitans sp. PhB188. Classification (GTDB taxonomy): domain Bacteria; phylum Actinomycetota; class Actinomycetes; order Actinomycetales; family Microbacteriaceae; genus Frondihabitans. Next base: position 107,932 of record NZ_RJUO01000003.1, read on the forward strand.
ACCGACAAGGCGCGTCAGATCCTCGCCGAGGCGCGAGCGCTAACGCCCGACAACCTCGTCGGCCTGATCTAGCAGCTCATCCAGTCCGTCAGCCGAAGAGGCGGGGCAGCACGCCCGGTCGGTCGAGCTCGACGGCGAACAGACCGCCGGAGAGCGGAGACTCCTGGAGCTGCTGCTCCGTCGCGTTCTCACGTGCCGACCCCACGTAGAGCGTCGTCAGATCAGCGCCGCCGATCGTGATGCCGGTCACGTTCGGCGCGGGCAGGGCGATCGTCTCGAGCAGCTCGCCTGCGGCCGACAGGTGCACCACCTCGCCGTCGCCGTAGATCGCGCTCCAGAACTCCCCCAGCGAGTCGCGGACGAGCCCGTCGTGCGTGCGCCCGGTCGAGAACGGCACCAGCTCGCCGAGAGTGCCGTCGGCGTCGTACGAGGCCTGGTAGATCGTCTGCACGGCCGTGTCGGTCACCCACATCATGCTGCCGTCGTCGGAGAACTCGATTCCGTTGGTCGTGCCGAAGCCGCCGGCGAGCACCGTGACCTCGCCAGACGGAGTGATCCGGTAGAGGCCCGCGTCCGGGTCGTCACGGGTCGCATCCATGCCGCCGACGACGAAGTTGCCGAACGGGTCGCACTTGCCCTCGTTGAAGCGGATGCCGGCGTGCGAGTGCTCGACGCGCACGAGGTCGCGTTCGTAGACGCCGGCGTCGTCGGTGAGCACGACGCGATCCTGGAGAGCCACGACGAGGCCGCCACCGGAGCGCCTCTGGAACGAGGCCAGCGGGGGCGGCAGCACCGCCTCGAGTTCCTGCGCCCCGTCCGGGCTCGCCCGGTGCAGCGTGCCGGCGGTGATGTCGCACCAGAGAATCTGCTGGGCGTCGGCGTCCCACACGGGGCTCTCGATGAGGATGGCGCGGGCGTCGACGATGAGGCGCGGTTCGGAGGTCACCCGGTCAGGTCTATCAGGCGGGGGACGCCGCCGGTGCGCACTCAGGGGCACCGGAGCATCGTGGGTGCGTGACCGATACGATCGACCAGCCCACCGTCCGCGACTGGCGCTCGCCCTCGCAGCGCACCGACGGCTACCAGCCCCTCCGCTCGTACGCCGCGATCGGAGACGGCCGCACGGTCGCCCTCATCGCCGACGACGGTCAGATCGACTGGCTGCCTCTGCCCGAGATGAACACGGCGCCGGTGATCGCCGGGCTGCTCGACGCCGGGCGCGGCGGCTTCTTCGAGCTGCGACCCACGGCCGACTTCGAGGTAGACCGGTCGTACCTCGAGGGCACCAACGTCCTGACCACGCGCTTCCGCACCGCGACCGGCGAGGTCGAGGTCACGGACGCCCTCGTGACGGGCGTCGCGGGCCGCCTGCCCTGGTCGGAGCTGGTGCGCCGCATCGAGGGCGTCGAGGGCAGCGTGGAGATGACCTGGGCGGTCGTGCCGGGCAACGTCTTCGGCACCCACGACGTCGAGCGCGTCGACACGGTCCACGGCCCCGTCCTTCGGGCCGGCGACGTCAACCTCGTGCTCATCGGCTCCGACCACGGCCGCACCGATCCGACGGGTCCCGGCGACGGCGTCTCCGACGAGGCGGCGGAGTTCCGCGGAGCCTTCACGACGACGCCCGGCTCGCGCACGATCCTCTGCCTCTGCGGCACCGACGACGAGCCCGTCCACATCCCGAACGCCGAGGTCGTCGACCAGGGCGTCGACCGCACCGTCGACAACTGGGCGCTGTGGTCGAAGAACTTCTCCTGGGACGGCCCGTGGTCGGAAGCCGTCACCCGCTCCACCCTCGCGCTCAAGCTCCTGATCTACAGCCCCACCGGGGCGATCGCCGCCGCGGCCACCGCCGCCGTGCCCGAGAACTTCACCGGCCTTAAGAACTGGGACTACCGCTTCGCCTGGGTGCGCGACCTCGCCTACACGGTGCAGGCGCTCCTCAACTTCGGCCTCCGCGAGGAGCCCCACGCCGCCGTCTCGTGGATCCTGAGCTGCCTCAAGGAGCACGGCCGCGAGATGCACATCTTCTTCACCCTCGACGGCGGGCTGCCCGACGGAACGACGCTGACCGAGGCCGAGGGCTGGCGCGGCATCGGCCCGGTCTACGACGGCAACCCGGCGTCGGGGCAGCTGCAGCTCGGCGTGTTCGCCGACATCCTGGCGATCCTGAGCCAGTACGCCTCGGGCGGCAACATCATCGACGCCTCCACCGACGAGCTCCTGTGCTCGTTCGCCGACGAGGCCTGCCGCCGGTGGCAGGAGGAGGACTCGGGCATGTGGGAGCTCGGCGACCTCCAGCACTACACGTCGAGCAAGATGGGCTGCTGGCAGGCCATCGACGCCGCCTGCCACCTCGCCGACATCGGCCAGCTGCACCCCTCCGACGATGATCTCGCGCACTGGAAAAAGAACGCGCGGCTGATCCGCGAGTACGTCGACGAGAAGTGCTGGTCGGAGTCGCGTGGTGCGTACCTGATGTACCCCGGGTCGCAGGAACTCGACGCCTCCGTCCTCCTGCACGCCCCCACGGGCTTCGACCGCGGCGAGCGCATGTCGCGCACGATCGACGCGCTCCGCGACGAGCTCGGCCGGGGCCCGCTCCTGTACCGCTACTCGGGTATGGACGCCGAGGAGGGCACCTTCACGGCGTGCGCGTTCTGGTGCGCGGCCGCGCTGGCCTGCGTGGGCCGGCTCGACGAGGCCGTGGCCCTGATGGACGAGCTGATGGAGCAGGTCAACGACGTCGGGATGCTCTCCGAGATGATCTCGGAGAACGGCGAGTTCCTGGGCAATCTGCCCCAGGGCCTCAGCCACCTCGCGCTGGTCAACGCGGTCATCACGATCGACCAGCTGACGAAAGAGAAGGGCGAGGACGAGGGCGACGAAGTCGGAGCGTGACAGCTGATCGCGTAGGGTCGGCCCATGCCGCTCCGCATCGTGAACGTGAACGTCAAGGCCCGTGACGACCAGGCACTCGGCCGCTTCTGGGCCGACGCGCTCGGCTGGAGCACCGACAGCGAGGGCCCGGGCGTCACGAGCGCCTACCCCGACGGCCTCGAGTGGCCCGACGCGTCGGCCGTGTGCATCGACGCGGTCACCGTGCCCGACCCCGAGACCGTGCACTACCGGGTGCGCATCGAGCTGGCCGCCGAATCGCTCGAGCACCGCGCCGCCCTGATCGAGCGCCTGCTCGCGCTCGGGGCGACCCGCGTCGACGCGGGGTTCGCCGACCCCGAGGGCAATGTCTTCCGGGTGCAGGATCCCCGCCCCGACGAGAGCGCGACCGGGCCGATCGGGGCGATCGTGCTCGAGTGCGACCACCCGCGCAGCCAGGCGGCGTTCTGGGCGGCGGCGACCGACTGGGTCGCCGTCGAGCGGCCCGAGCAGCGAGACCAGCACGACGGCCCGGCGCGGTTGCGGTCGGCGGTCGGGGTCGGGCCGTTCGTGGAGTTCGTCGAGGCGCCCGGAGTTCCTGCGCCCAGCCGGTTTCACATCGACCTGAAGCCGTACGCCGCCGACGACCAGTCGGCCGAGGTCTCACGGCTGCACTCCCTCGGGGCCGTCGACACCGACCTCGGGCAGGGCGACTCGGCGTGGAAGTGCCTCGCCGACCCCGAGGGCAACGACTTCTGCGTGCTGGCGGCGGGCTAGCCGGCCTTCGCTGTGCCGTCCTTCGTGGCTGTGCCGCTCTTCTTCGCCGTGCCGCTCTTCTTCGCCGTGCCGCTCTTCTTGGCGACCGCCGGCTTCTTCGCCGCGGCCTTCTTCGCCGTCGCCTTCTTCGCGGCGGGGGCGGGCTTCTTCGCGCCCTTGGCGGCCCGGTTCTTCTCGACGCTCGCGCGCAGGGCGTCCATCAGGTCGATGACCTCGCCGCCCCCCGCCGACGAACCCGACTCGTCGTCGTCCGACGTCTCGCCGAACGTGGCGTCGGTGTCGAGCGACTCGCCCTCCTTGAGCTTGGCGTCGATGAGCTGCTGAAGCTCCTTCTGGTAGTCGTCGCTGAAGTCGGCGGGCTCGAAGTCGTCCGAGAGGCTGTCGACGAGGCTGGCCGACATGTCGAGCTCCTTGTCGGTGATGCGGATGCCCTTCGACAGGGCCGGGAAGTCGGCGTCGCGCACTTCGTCGTCCCAGAGGAGCGACTGCAGCATGAGCACCGTGCCGCGCACGCGGAGGGCGCCGAGCCGGGTCTTCTGCCGCAGCGAGAAGTGCACGATCGCGGTGCGGTCCGTCTCTTCGAGGGTGCGCCGCAGCAGAACGTACGCTTTCGCCGACGAGCCGTCGGGCTCCAGGAAGTACGAGCGGTCGAACATGATCGGATCGAGCTGGTCGCTCGGCACGAACTCGAGCACGTCGATCTCACGGCTGCGCTCCTCGGGCAGCGACGAGAGGTCGTCGTCGGTGAGCACGACCGTCTGGTCGCCGTCGTCGAACGCCTTGTCGATGTGCTCGTAGTCGACCACCTTGCCGCACACCTCGCACCGGCGCTGGTAGCGGATGCGCCCGCCGTCTTCGTCGTGCACCTGGTGCAGCGAGATGTCGTGGTCTTGGGTGGCGCTGTAGACCTTCACCGGCACGTTGACGAGGCCGAAGGTGATGGCGCCCTTCCAGATCGATCGCATGCGGCCAGTGTGCTCCCGCCGCGGGGTGAGGGGTACACGATTCCCGATCCGGAGTTGACTCGACGGATGAGCCAGTACGAGAAGAAGGATCCGATCAGCCTCTACCCCGCCCCGCCGTTCCCGGAGCAGGATCAGTCGCTGCCGGGCCGCGCCTCGAAGATGCGCCCGAAGCCCGACCACGGCGAGGAGAGCTACGTCGGCCTCGAGCGCCTGAAGGGGTTCCGCGGAATCGTCACCGGCGCCGACTCCGGCATCGGCCGTGCCGCCGCGATCGCGCTGTCGCGCGAAGGCGCCGACCTCGTGCTCACCTACCTGCCCGACGAGCAGGAGGACGCCGAGGAGGTGCGCGACCTGCTCGAGGCCGAGGGCCGTAAAGCCGTTCTCGTCCCGGGCGACATCAGCGACGAGTGGTTCTGCGGCACTCTCGTCGACACGGCCGTCAAGGAGCTCGGAGGCCTCGACACCCTCGTCATGGTGGCCGGCCACCAGGAGAGCCACCCCGACATCCTCGAGATGTCGACCGATGGCATCGACGCGACGTTCAAGACCAACCTCTACTCGCTGTTCTGGCTGACCCAGGCGGCGATCCCCCACCTCGAGCCGGGATCGTCGATCGTGACGACCGGGTCGATCCAGGGCAGCCAGCCCTCCCCCGACAAGCTCGACTACGCCATGTCGAAAGGCGCGATCGGCGTCTTCACGGCGGCCCTCGCCCAGCAGCTCGCGCCGAAGGGGATCCGGGTCAACTCGGTCGCCCCCGGTCCGGTGTGGACGCCGCTGCAGCCCGCGTCTCAAGACCCGGAGCGCGTCTCCGAGTTCGGCTCCGACTCCCCCTACGGCCGCCCCGGGCAGCCGGCCGAGCTGGGCGCCGCGTACGTGCACCTCGTCAGCCCCGAGTCGAGCTACACCTCGGGGGCGACGATCACGATCGCCGGCGGCACCGCGGCCTTCTGACTGTGGCTGCCGGCGACCGCGTCACCGTCGAGGGGCACGTGCTGCGCCTCACGCACCTCGACAAGGTGCTGTATCCCTCGACGGGCACCACCAAGGGCGACGTGCTCGCCTACTACGCGGGGATCGCCGAGCACCTGATCGCGCACGCCGAGGGTCGGCCAGCTACCCGCAAGCGCTGGGTGAACGGCACCGGCGAGGAGCCCTTCTTCGAGAAGAACCTCCCCGAGTCGGCCCCCGGGTGGATCCCCCGCCACACCATCGAGCACAAGGGCCACGACAACGTCTACCCGATGGTGAACGACCTGGCGACGCTCACCTGGCTCGGCCAGCAGGCAGCCCTCGAGATCCACGTGCCGCAGTGGCGCTTCGGCCCGCGCGGTGCCCAGCGCAACCCCGACCGGCTCGTGCTCGACCTCGACCCGGGCGACGGCGTCGGCCTGCCCGAGTGCGTGTTCGTGGCGCAGGAACTCCGGCCCATCCTGCGCGGCATGGGCCTCGACCCGATGCCCGTGACGAGCGGCAGCAAGGGAATCCATCTCTACGCGGCGCTCGACGGTTCGCAGCCGCCCGACGTCGTCAGCGAGGTGGCACACGAGCTGGCCCGCGCCCTCGAGGCCGATCACCCCGACCTGGTGCTCAGCTCGATGGGCAAGGCCGACCGGCGCGGCAAGGTGTTTCTCGACTGGTCGCAGAACAACGGCAGCAAGACGACGGTCGCCCCGTACTCGCTGCGCGGACGCGAGCGGCCGACGGTCGCGGCACCCCGCACCTGGCGCGAGCTGGCGTCGAAGTCGCTGCGCCAGCTCGAGATCGGCGACGTGCTGACGGCCGTGAAGCGGCGCGGCGACCCGCTGGCGGGCATGTCGGCGGGCGCTCCCGTGCCCGCGGACGAGGAGGACGGCGATGCGGCCGAGGACCGCCTGACGGCGTACCGCTCGAAGCGGGATGCCTCGAAGACGCGGGAGCCCGTTCCTGCGACCGCTCCCGTCTCGACCGACGGCCGCAGCTTCGTGATCCAGGAGCACCACGCGCGGCGCCTGCACTGGGACTTCCGGCTCGAGCACGACGGCGTGCTGGTGAGCTGGGCGCTGCCCAAGGGCGAGCCCGCCGACGTGAAGCACAATCGCCTCGCCGTGCAGACCGAAGACCACCCGCTCGAGTACGGCACCTTCGAGGGCACCATCGCGAAGGGCGAGTACGGGGCCGGCACGGTGTCGATCTGGGACTCCGGCGAGTACGAGCTCGAGAAGTGGCGCGACGGCAAGGAGGTCATCGCGGTGCTGCACGGCGAGCAGCGGGGCACGAGGCGCGTCGCGCTGATCCACACGGGCGAGCAGAACTGGCTGATCCACCGTATGAAAGACACGGCGGTCGACGACCACGGGGCGCAGGAACCCGACCACCCGCGCGCGCGCCCGAAGCCGTCGTCGAAGCCCGCCCCGTCGCACCGTGCCGCCGGGCCGCCCGCCGCCCCGATGCTCGCCACCGCCGGCACGGCCGCCGACATCGGGGGGCCCGACGAGTGGGCCTACGAGCTGAAGTGGGACGGCCTCCGCGCCACGGTCGTCGTGCAGGACGGCTCTGTCACCATCGCCAGCCGCAACGGCCACGACCTCACGCCGTCGTACCCGGAGTTCGCCGCGCTGGCCGAGCGGCTGACCGGAGCCGACGACGCCGTGCTCGACGGCGAGATCGTCGCCGTCGACCCGTCGGGGCGGCCCGACTTCGGGCTCCTGCAGACGCGGATGAAGCTGACCCGGCCGCGCGACGTGGAGCGCGTCTCGAAGTCGGCGCCCGTGCGACTGCTGCTGTTCGACGTGACCGCGGTCGACGGTCGCTCGCTCGTGAAGGAGCAGTACGACGAACGCCGAGCGACCCTCGAGGGCCTCGTCGACACCGACCGCACCATCGACGTGCCGCCGGCATTCGAGGGCGACCTCGACGGCGCCGTCGCCTTCTCGAAGTCGCTGCGCCTCGAGGGAGTCGTGGCCAAGCGACGCGACAGCACCTACACGGCCGGACGCCGCAGCCGCGCCTGGATCAAGATCAAGCACCACGCCACCCAGGAGGTCGTGATCGCCGGCTGGCGCCCGGGAGCGGGCCGTCGATCCGGCGGCGTGGGATCTCTGCTGGTCGGCATCCCCGGTCCGGACGGCCTCCGGTACGCGGGCCGCGTCGGAACCGGGTTCCGCGACTCCGACCTCGACGACCTGCAGGAGCGCCTGGGGCGTCTCGCCCGGAAGACCTCGCCGCTCGTCGACGTCCCCGCCGCCGACTCCCGCGACGCGCACTGGGTGACCCCGTCGCTCGTCGGCGAGGTCGAGTTCGCGGAATGGACGTCGACGGGCCGCCTCCGACAGCCGTCGTGGAGGGGGTTCCGGCCCGACAAAGACCCGGTCGACGTCGTCCTGGAGAAGCCGGAACGCCCGCCCTCGGGCCTCCACGAGGGCTAGCCTGACCCCATGGCCAATCGCTCCGGCGAACGCGTAGTTCTGGTCGTCGCGATCCTCGCGTCGTTCGTGGCCTTCCTCGACGGCTCGATCGTCACGGTGGCGCTGCCGGCGATCGCCCGCGACCTCGGAGGCGGCGTGACGCTGCAGGCCTGGGTCGTCGACGGCTACCTGCTGACTCTCGGCTCGCTCATGCTCGTAGCAGGGTCGCTCTCGGACACCTTCGGCCGGGTGCGCATCCTCCGCATCGGCCTGGCCGGATTCGCGGCGACCTCGATCCTGGCCGCCGTGGCGCCCAGCGCCGGCCTCCTGATCGCCGCGCGCGCACTGCAGGGCGTCTCGGGGGCCCTCCTCGTGCCGTCGAGCCTCGCGGTCATCACGGCGACCTTCTCCGGTGCTGCCCTCGCCCGTGCCATCGGTACCTGGACCGCCTGGACCGGCGTCGCCTTCCTGATCGGCCCGCTGGCCGGCGGCGGCCTGGTCGACACGGTCGGCTGGCGCTGGGTGTTCGGCATCGTCGTGGTCCCCGTCGTCGTCACGCTCGTCGTCATGGGTCGACTGCCGGGCGATGCCCATCGAGGAGGCGCCGGAACGGGCGCCCACGTCGATGTGCCCGGCGCCGTGCTGGCGGCCCTCGGGCTCGCGGGCCCCGTCTTCGCGCTGATCGAGGGCCAGCGGATCGGCTTCGACGACCCGTTCGTGCTGACGGCGCTCGTGGCCGGCGTCGCCTGCCTCGTCGCCTTCGTCTGGTGGGAGCGGCGAACGACCCAGCCGATGCTGCCGCTCCGCCTGTTCTCGGTGCGCGCGTTCAGCGTGAGCAACCTCGCGACCGTCGGCATCTACGCCTCGGTGAGCCTCGGCACGCTCGTGATCCCGCTCGCTGTGCAGGAGATCGGCCACCTGCCCGCGACGGTCTCCGGGCTCATCACCCTGCCGACGACGGTCGTGTCGCTGCTGCTGTCATCGCGCGTGGGCGCCCTGGCCGGCCGGTTCGGCCCCCGCCCCTTCATGGCGGTCGGGCCCCTGATCACAGCGGCCGGCTTCCTCTGGATGCTGACGGTCTCGACCGACTTCGACCCCTGGCTGCAGATCCTGCCCGGCGTCACCCTGTTCGGCCTCGGCATGACAATCACGGTGACGCCGCTGACCTCCACGGTGCTCGGCCAGATCGATCCGTCGGAGGCCGGCATCGCCTCAGCCGTCAACAACGCGATCTCGCGGGTCGCCGGCCTGGTCGCGATCGCGTTCGTCGGCGTCATCGCGGGAGGCGTGCTCGACGTCCCCGGCTTCCACCGCGTCGTCATCGTGGTCGCCGTGCTGCTCGTCATCTCGGCGGCGGTGTCGTTCTTCGGGCTGCCGCGCGGGCTGATGGCCGAGCGGACGACGCCGCCGACGGCGCCCGCGCCTTCGCCTTCGTCGTCGTCTTCGTCGTCGTCGTCTTCTTCTTCGTCTTCGTCTTCAACGAAGGGCTAGGCGCTCGCGACCGTCGCCCGGACGCCAAAAGCCGCCCCATGCTCCGGTAGGGCGGAGGGGGCGGCTTCGGCGGGTCCTGACGAGGGATGCTTCGCACTGCGCGACGACCTGTAGGGGATGGTCGCCGACAGCGGCTCGCAGGACCGGTCTGGGGGGAGGTCAGTCCGCTCCGAACTGGCGCACTCGCTCCTCGAGCCAGTCGTCGCTGACCGAGACGCGTCCGTAGTCTCCGAAGTCATGCTGCTGGCCCAGCGAGAGCGCTGAGAGCCCTTCGTCGTGAAGCTGTTCGTTGTCCATTAATCGACCTCCTGGTCTGACGGTAATTCAGGTCGGCAGGAGGCCACGAGTCCACCTTCGGGGCGCGCTCGTTCGGGGGCAGACGGGTCGTCGCCCCCTCGTTCGGGTCGTTCCGAGACGCGCCACGGCCCGCCCGGGAGTCAGGGCGTGTAGACGAACGTGCCCGTCGCCGAGCCGTTCAGCGGGTGCGGGAATCGCTCCCCCACCTCGACCCAGCCCTGCGAGCGGTACAGCCCGACCGCCACGGCGTTCTCGACGAGCACGTGCAGCACCGCCTCGTCGTACCCGGCGGACGCGATGCGCTCGTGCACGGCGCGGAGCAGGCGCCCACCCAGGCCGGCCCCCTGGCGACCGGGGGCCACCGCGAAGAGCGAGAGGTAGGCGGCGGCGGGCGGGTCGGCGGGGCGGCCGGTTCCTGCGCCCGTGACCAGGCTGAAGGCCGCGATCTCGGCGAGCTCGTCGCGCAGAACCACCCAGGCGACGCGCGCGAGGGCGAACTTGCCGCGGCAGCGCTCGGCCGTGCCCTCGACGGGCGGATGGCCGTCGCGCACCTCGAGGGCGTGCAGCCACAGCGCGACGCAGGCCTCGAGATCGTCGTCCGAGGCCTCGGCTGTCACGATGCTCACCCGTCCATCATGGCGCAGGAACTGCCCCGCCCCGCCGAGCTCGGCCTCAGGAGGCGGGTGCGCCGGCGCGGAGCCCCACCGCCGGCAGGATGACGCTGTCGACGAGCGAGACGAGGAACTCGCGGTCGACGGGCTTGCGCTGCACGAGCGTGCGGTAGGCGGCCATCGACGGCGAGATCAGCGAGAGCGCTTCGACGTCGCAGTCGGCCGAGATCTCGCCGCGATCGATCGCGCGCTGGAAGAGCACGCGGTTGATCTTCGCTCGGGGCTCGACCATCGCGGCGTTGACGGCGTCGGACATCTCGGGGCTCCGCGCGATGAGCGACACGATGCCCGCCATGACTTTGAGCTTCTTGTCGGCGTCGTCGATCGAATGCGGGCGGATGAGGGCGAGGAGGTCGCCGCGCAGCGTTCCCGTGTCGGGCAGGGTCTCCGGAGCGACGCCGCGCTTCATGCAGGCGATGGCCTCGATGACGAGCTCGCTCTTGGAGCCCCAGCGGCGGTAGACCGTCGCCTTGCCGGCCTTGGCGCGGGCCGCCACCATCTCCATGGTCATGCCGTCGTAGCCCTCCTCGGCAAGGACGTCGATGGCCGCGCTGAGGATCTCGGGGTCGCGGGTGTGGTCGCGCTTGCGGCCCAGCTTGGCGGGCTCGGGGCTGCCGGGCTCGGGGCTGCCGGGCTCGGTGCTTGAACGCTCGGGGCTGGCGCTGGTCGCTGGCATGTCGGTGGTCGCTGGCATGGTTCTCTCGTCGGGATCGACTCGCGTCATTGCCGTCGCCCCTTTTCTCGTTGTGCCGATTATACGTCTGCACATTGTGAAACTCAATAGTTCCGAAACTCGCCAGAACCGGATAGAGTTCCCCGCATGACGCAAACCTCCCCCGTTACCGGCGCCCCGAGCGCCGTGGTGGCGCCTCGCCGGTGGCTCACCCTCACCACCGTCGCCCTGGCGCAGCTCATGGTCGTGCTCGACTCGACCGTCGTCAACATCGCGCTCCCTAGCGCCCAGCACGACCTCGGATTCACGAACGGCGAACGCCAGTGGATCGTCACCGCCTACTCCCTCGCCTTCGGCAGCCTCCTGCTGCTGGGCGGGCGCCTCTCCGACCTCATCGGCCGCAAGCGCACCTTCATCATCGGCCTCATCGGCTTCGCCCTCGCCTCGGCCCTGGGCGGCGCGGCCGGCAGCTTCGGCATGCTCGTGTTCGCCCGGGCCCTGCAGGGCGCCTTCGGAGCGCTCCTCGCCCCGACCGCGCTCGCCGTGCTCACGACGACCTTCACCATCCCGAAGGAGCGCGCCCGCGCGTTCGGCGTGTTCGGCGCCATCGCCGGTGCGGGCGGGGCCATCGGCCTCCTGCTCGGCGGCGTGCTGACCGAGAACTTCAACTGGCGCTGGAACCTCTACATCAACGTCTTCATCGCCGTCATCGCCGTCATCGGCGCCGTGATCTTCGTCACCAGCCCCAAGCGCCAAGGGCCGCGTCCGAAGCTCGACGTGCCCGGCACCGTCCTGGTCTCGGCCGCGCTGTTCTCGCTCGTCTACGGGTTCTCGAACGCCGAGACCGAGAAGTGGTCGTCGCCGCTCACGTGGGGCTTCCTGTCGGCCGCCGGGATCCTGCTCATCGCCTTCGTCCTCTGGCAGCGTCGCGCGGCGCACCCGCTCCTGCCGCTGCACATCATCCTCGACCGCAACCGCGGCGCCGCCTACGCGTCGGTCACGATCGCGGGTGCGGGCATGTTCGGCATCTTCCTGTTCGTGACGTACTACCTGCAGACGTCGCTGGCGTACACGCCGATCCAGACGGGCGTCTCGTTCCTGCCGATGATCGGCATGCTCGTGCTCGCCGCCCAGCTGTCGACGAACATCTTCGTTCCCCGTTTCGGCCCCAAGATCATGGTGCCGTTCGGCATGGTGCTCGGCGCAGCGGGAATGCTCTACCTCACCCGCCTGGGCCTGGACAGCACCTACGCCCGCGACGTGCTCCCCGCGCTGATGGTGCTCGGCTTCGGCATGGGCTCCATCATGCCCGCGTCGATCCAGACCGCGACCCTCGGCGTCGACCGCGGCCACGCCGGCGTGGCCTCGGCGATGGTCAACACCAGCCAGCAGGTCGGCGGATCGATCGGCACGGCGCTGCTCAACACGCTCGCCGCCACCGCCGCAGTGAACTACGTCGCGTCGCACACCCCCGCCACCGCGCGCGTCGCGGCCGAGGCCGCCGTGCACAGCTACGCGACCGCGTACGCCTGGGGCGCCGGCTTCTTCGCCTTCGGTGCCGTGATGGCCGTGCTGCTCTTCCGCACCCGGTCCGACACCCGGGCCCGGGCCGAGGCCGCCACCGCTCGCGCCGACGCGGAGGCCGCCGCCGAGGGCACGACCGTCGACTCGTCGCCGGCCGAGCCGGTCGTCGCGCACTAGCCGCGCCGCCGCGAGGCCCCCGCGCGCGTCGCGTGCGGGGGCCTCGCGGCGTTGCGAAGCGTGCGGGGCCTCGCCGCGTGCGGGCTCGGCCAAGCGCGGGGTCCTCGCCGCGTGCGGCCCCGTGCGCGTCCGCGCCGCGCGCGCCGCGCCCGTCCGCTCGCCCCGCGCGCGCCCCCGCCGCCCCCTCACGCCGCCGCTCCCTCTCGCGACATGGCCCTTCCCGTCGGGCCGGCCCCGCCGCGGCGACAAGCACGGCCACCTCGCGCCAGCCGCGCCCGCCCACGCCGGCGCGCCACCCGCCGCCGCCCCGCGCCCGCACGCGCCGCCTCTCCTTCCCGCGAGATGGCCCCCGCCGTCGCGCTGGCCTCGCCCCGGCGACAAGCACGGCCACCTCGCGCCAGCCGCGCCCGCCCACGCCGGCACGCCACCCGCCGCCGCCCCGCCCCGCCCCCGCCCCGCGCCCGCCCCCGCCGACCCTCCCGCGAGATGGCCTCCGCCGTCGGGCCGGACCCGCCGGGGCGACAAGCACGGCCACCTCGCGCAGGCCGGGCCCACCCACGCCCGACCAGCCACCCCGACCCCACCCGCGAGATGGCCCTTCCCGTCGGGCGCGACCCGCCGGGGCGACGTGCACGGCCACCTCGCGGAAGCCGCGCCCGCCCACGCCGGCGCGCCACCCGCCGCCGCCCCGCGCCCGCCCGCGCTGGCGAGCAACCCGCCGACCCTCCCGCGAGATGGCCCCCGCCGTCGGGCCGGCCCCGCCGCGGCGACAAGCACGGCCACCTCGCGCAAGCCGCGCCCGCCCGGCGCCAGCGCCGGCGCTACACCCCGACGGGCTCGTAGATCTCGCTCAGGACACGGTCGGCCAGCCCGAGCCCGGTCGTCATGCCGATGCCCGTCGTCACGGAGACGACGTGCACGCCATCGAGAGGCTCCTCGACCAGGAACTCCTCCGGCGCCACCGCGTACACGCCCTGCCAGCGCTCCACGACCTCGAGCGTCGACGCCGGCTGGCCGAAGAAGTCGGCCGTCCCGCGCAGCAGGGCGTCGAACGACCCCTCCGACTGGAACGGCGCGATCGCGTCGTCGCGGTAGTGCGTGTCGCCGACGATGACCGTTCCGTCGGGCAGCTGCGTGTACATCTGGTTGATGTCGAGGGCGCGGAACTCGGGGTCGCCGGCCCATAGCCGCTCGCGCACGGCCTCGAGCGAGGGCGCCGTGGCGAAACCCGAGTAGCGCAGCATCGACCAGCCGGTGAGCACGGGCCCGGCGAGCGGCGCGGTCAGGCCGGGGATCCGCACGCGCATCATGTCGAGCCCGCAGCGGCGCACGCCGTACGCGGCCGACAGGTCGGGGAAGAGCTGGTCGACGTCGTAGTTGACGGCGACGACGATCTGGTCGGCGCCGATCCTGCCCCGGGTGGTGTGCAGTCGACCCGAGCGGATGGTCCGCACCGCGGTGGCGAACGCGAAGGTCACGCCGCGCGACTCGAGGTAGGCGACGATCTGGCCGGCCGCCTCGCGCGGGTTCAGCTGCAGGTCGTCGAGCAGATGCGCTCCCCCGACGGCGGACGCCGCACCGGTGAGCCGGGCCGTGTCGTCGGCGCCGATCATCTCGACCGACGTGGGGCGCCGGGCGGCGAACTCCGACAGCGCGCGCAGCTCGTCGTCGGCGCGGGCCGCCACGTACCCGCCGCCGTCGCGCATCCACAGCCCCGCCTCGTCGCGGAGGCGCAGCCACAGCTGGCGACTGCGGTCGGCGTAGACCTGAGCGGCCCCGGACTGCACGCTGATGCACGCGTGGCCGAAGTTCCTGATCGTCGATCCGTTGGGCCTGCTGGTCCGGTCGACGACGTGCACGCTGAGCCCCCGGTCGACCGCCGCCAGGGCGTGGCCGAGCCCGACGATGCCGGCGCCGACGATCGCCACGTCGACGATCCGGTCGAAATCCTTTGCCATGCGCAGAGGCTAGGTCGGCCCGGTTGACTGCTGGTGAACACATCCGCATGGTTGAGTGGGCGCGTGCCCCTTCGACCTCCGTCTTCGTCGCGAACCCCCAGCATCCTGCCCCCGAGAATCCTGGCTCTCGACCGCAGGATCGGGCGGCGCGTCAACGGGGCCGGCACCGGCCCCGCCCTCGACCGCGTGCTCCTCGGCCTCTCGACCGCGGCCAACAACGGCCTCCTCTGGTACGGGGTCGCCGGCGCCCTCGCGCTGACCGGCCCGACCGGGCGCCGCGCGGCCGTGCGCGGCCTGCTCTCGCTCGGCGGGTCGAGCGCCGTCGCCAACCTCGTCGCCAAGCCGCTGTTCGGCGGGCACCGCCCCGTCGCCGCAGACATCCCCGTGGCGCGGCAGCTGAAGGTCTTCCCGCAGTCGGCGTCGTTCCCGTCGGGCCACACGGCGAGCGCCTTCGCGTTCGCCACCGGCGTCGCCCTCGAGAGCCCCGGCAGGGCGGCGCTGATCGCGCCGATCGCGGTCGGCGTCGCGTACTCGCGACTGCACGTCGGCGCGCACTGGGTGTCGGACGTGGTCGGGGGCGCCGTGATCGGGTCGGGTGTGGCGGTGGCGGGGCAGTTCCTGCGCCCGGAGCGCCTTGTCGCGCGGCTGGCCCGACGGGCGAAGCGGGCAGCGGCGGCAGGGCGGCTGGCACACTAGACGCGTGCCTCACTTCCTCGAAGACCTCGAAGCGGGTCAGACCTTCGTCACCCCCGGCCGCACGATCACCGAGGCCGACGTGGTCTCGTTCGCGAGCTGGACCAACGACAACAACCAGGTGCACACCGACGCCGAGTTCGCGAAGTCGACGCGATACGGTCGACGCGTCGTGCACGGGCTGCTCGGCACGTCGCTGTGCCTCGGGCTGATCGCGCGCACCGGCGTCTTCGAGGGGTCGGCGGTCGCGCTGCTCGGCATCGACGGCTGGAGCTTCTCGGCGCCGATCTTCATCGGCGACACCGTGACCTGCACCGTCGAGATCCTGTCGACGCGGCTGACCTCGTCGGGCACGACCGGCATCGTCGAGCGGGCGGTCAGCCTGCGGAACCAGCGCGGCGAGGTCGTGCAGTCGGGGCGCATGGACCTGATGGTGCTGACGCGCGACGCCGCGATCGGCTAGAGCGGACCCAGACCACGGGTGGCACCCCGGGCCTAGCGGGCGACGATCGCCTCCGCGTTGTCGGCGATCCAGTCCATGAGAGGCAGCAGGCGCTCGGCGGCCTCGCGCCCGAGCGGCGTCAGCTCGTAGTCGACGCGCGGTGGGATGGTCGCCTGGGCCTCGCGGTGCACGAGCCCGTCGGCCTCGAAGGTGCGGAGCGTCGACGCCAGCATCTTCTCGCTGATGCCCTCGATCTCGCGGTGCAGCTCACCCCAGCGATGACCGCCCTGCTCGAGAGCGAGGAGCACGAGCACACCCCAGCGGCTCGTGATGTGGGTGAGCACGGTGCGAGTGGGGCAGTCGGCCGGGTATTTTCCCGAGGTGAGGCCGGGGCGGGGCCGGGAAACCGCAAAACTGACGTCCATGGCGGGTAGCTTACAAAAAAGTGCGTACCTGCGTTCGGGAAGTCAGGTGCGACCTTCACCGTTGTCCCCACCATCGGGCCACTCGCCCGCCGCCCTTCGAAAGGACTCCCCCCATGTCGTACATCGTCACCGCCTCCTCGGGCCACCTCGGCGGCCTCATCGTCGACGCGCTCCTCGCCCGCGGCGCCGCCCCCGACAGCGTCGTCGCCACCGCGCGCGACACTGCCAAGATCCAGGCATTCGCCGACCGCGGCATCACCACCGCGACCCTCGACTACTCGAAGCCCGAGACCATCGCCAGCGCCATCGGGGCCGGCGACACCGTGATCCTCGTGTCGAGCGACGCCGTGGGCCAGCGGCTCGAGCAGCACTCCGCCGTCGTCGACGCCGCGAAGGCCGCCGGCGCCGCGCGCATCATCTACACGAGCGCCCCGAAGGCCGACGACACCGCGCTGATCCTGGCGCCCGACCACAAGGCCACCGAGGAGTACATCGCCGCCTCGGGCGTGCCCTTCACGTTCCTGCGCAACGGCTGGTACACCGAGAACTACGCGGGCGAGGTCGCCAAGGGCCGCGACTCGGGAGAGATCACGGCGAGCGTCGGCGAGGGACGCGTCGCCAGCGCCAGCCGCAAGGACTACGCCGAGGCCGCCGCCGCGGCCGCGCTCGACGAGTCGACGACGGGCAAGACGTACGAGCTCTCGGGCGACTCCGCCTGGAACTGGAACGAGCTCGCCGAGACCATCTCGGGCATCGTCGGCACGCCCGTCGTGTACCGCGCGCTGACGCCCGAGGAGCACGCCGCGCAGCTGGCGTCGTTCGGCCTCGACGAGGGCACGGTCGGCTTCGTCGTCGCGCTCGACGGCAACATCCGCGACGGCCTGCTCGAGGCCACCTCGGGCGACCTCACGGCGCTCATCGGCCGCCCGACGACTCCGCTCGCCGAGGGCCTCGCCGCCGCGCAGTAGCGGCTGACGCAGCAGCCGCCCACGCAGCAGCCGCCCACGCAGTAGCGGCTGACGCAGCAGCCGCCCACGCAGCAGCCGCTGCGCAGCATCCGCCGACGCACGAAGACGCCCCCTGCCTTGCGGCAGGGGGCGTCTTCGCGGTGAGCCCTAAGCGGTCAGAGACAGCGGCTGAAGCCGGCGAGTGATCTGCCGGAACTCGATCTCGGCGTCGAGCGCGTCCATGCGCCCGTCGTCGACGGCCGTCGATACCCGCACGAGGTCCAGCCGTCGTTCGGCCCGCTCGCGCGCCGTGAAGATCGTGTCGGAGTCGATCGCCTTCGCCGCCTCGAGCCGGGCAAGAATGGCGTCCTTGGTCCAGCGGTGTGTCGTGCTCATGTCTTACCCCTTTCGTCGTGCTTCGCGAGTGGTTCCGCAACGCCTCAGAAGCCTGAATCGTTACGGTGCCGTTATCTAATGTGGTCAGAGTAAGCGCCCGAGTCGACGAAAGGTACGCCCCCGAACGGGTCAGACGGTAAACGTCTCATTACGACGAAGAGTGCGGCGTGTTACGCCACGCCGCCGCGGTCCGCGGCAGTCTCCGCTGCCTCTCGTGCGCGCGAGATGGCCGTCCGCGTCGCTGGAGCCGCCCCGAGCTGACGACGAGGGCCATCTCGCCGCCCGTCAGGGGACAGCGCGCAGCACCGCCGGCCTCGAGGCGCGCGGCCGAGCTCAGCGGCTGGTGAGGCCGCTTCCGGCGGTGGCGGGCAGCCGCCAGGCCGGGACGAGCGAGACGAACAGGATCACGGCGATGACGATGAGGGCGAAGTCGTAGGCGATGACGCTTCCCGCGGGGTCCTGCCCTCCGCCCAGCCAGGCGATCCCGGCCGACACCGCGATCGCCCCGAGCGCGATGCCCGACCCGATCGCGATCTGCGAGATGGTCGAGTCGAGCACGTTCGCGTGCGTCATCTGAGCCTTCTCGACGTCGGCGTAGGTGATCGTGTTGTACGCCGTGAAGCCGACCGAGCGCGCCGCTCCCGAGACGACGAGCACGATCACCATGACGACGAACGGCGTATCGGCGCGGAAGAAGGCCATGCCGACGAGGCAGGCCACTCCGACGAGGTGCGCGGCCACGAGCAGTCGGCGGAAGCCGAACGTCTTGAGCATCCACGTCGTCGTGGGCTTCACCGCGAGGTTGCCGGCGAAGAGGAAGAGGATGGCCGAGCCGGCCTGCACCGGGGTCCAGCCGAAGGCGCTCTGGAAGAGCAGCGGCAGCACGAACGGGATGGCGCTGATGACGAACCGGTAGACCGCGCCCCCGCCGAGCGCGACCCCGAACGTGTGGATGCGGAGCAGGCGGAGGTCGACGAACGGCTTCGGCGTCGTGAGCAGGTGGCGTATGGCCAGCCCGATCAGGATCGCGCCGGACGCTCCGAACACGATCGCCTGCAGCACGTCGACCGGGGTGATGGTGAGCAGGGTCGCCGCCCAGACGAGCGCCCCGATGCCGACGGACGACAGCGAGAGGCCGACCCAGTCGGGCGGCGTGGGCTCGATGCCGGTGTCCGCGGCGGCCCCGGTGGGCAGGATCCGGAGCGCGGCGATGAACCCGATGACGCCCAGGGGCACGTTGATCAAAAAGATCCAGTGCCACGACGCGTACGTGGTGAGCAGACCGCCGACGAACGGCGCGAGGATGGGGGCGACCAGTGCAGGCCAGGTCAGCAGCGCCACGGCCCGGATCAGGTCGGCCTTAGCGGTGACGCGCAGCACGGTCATGCGGCCGACCGGCACCATCATGGCGCCGCCGACGCCCTGGACGATGCGCGCGACGACCAGCGCCGGCAGGGCGGTGCTGAGGGCGCAGGCGATCGAGGCGAGGGTGAACAGCGCGATGGCGACCAGCAGGATCCGCCGGCTCCCGAAGCGGTCGGCGAGCCAGCCGCTCACCGGGATCAGCACGGCGACGGTCAGCACGTAGGCGGTGATCGTCACGCCGACGCTCGTCGCATCGACTCCGAGGTCGCGGGCGATGCTCGGGACGGCCGTCGTGACGATGGTCGAGTCGAGGTTCTCCATGAAGAAGCACCCCGCGACGAGCAGCGCCAGGGGTACCTGGCTCACGGATCGCGTCGTCGTCATCTCCTCCAGTATGGCCTTCCCCGCCGCAGGTACCGAACCCCTCGTCCGCGCGGGTGAGATGCGGCGCCCGCAGGCGCGGGCACCCCGGAACGCTCTTCCCGCTCAGCTAGTCTTCGGGTCCGTCACTGCTTTTGATGATTGGGTTCCCGGATGTCCGATTCGCCTCGAACACGCCTTCGCGTCAGGCCGCGCCACGTGATCCGCTGGATCGCGATCGTCGTCGTCCTGCTCCTCGTCGGCACCGTCGCCTACGCCGTGTACAACTACCAGACCTTCGTCGGCGGCGTCACGCACATCGACGCACTGCCCGCCACGACCTCCGTCGCGAAGTCGAGCGGCCAGAACATCCTCCTCGTCGGCGACGACCACCGCCCCGCGAACGCCTCGGCCGAAGAGCTGGCCGAGCTCGGCACGACCGCCGACGGCGGCGGCACCAACACCGACTCGATGCTCGTGCTCCACATCCCGGACGGCGGCGGCCAGGCATCGCTCGTCTCCTTCCCCCGCGACTCGTGGGTGTCGATCCCCGGCTACGGCATGGGCAAGCTCAACGCCGCGTTCGCCTACGGCAGCACCAAGGGCGGCGCGGCCGGCGGCGCCCAGCTGCTGATCTCGACGATCGAGAACCTCACAGACATGCACATCGACCACTTCGTGCGCATCTCGATGGTCGGCTTCTACGACGTGGCGAAGGCGCTCGGCCCGATCCAGGTCTGCCTCAACAACGCCGTCGACGACCCCTACTCGACGTTCAAGGCGCCGGCCGGCGTCTCCGAGCTCGACGCCAAGCAGACCCTGGCGTTCGTCCGCCAGCGGCACGGCCTCCCGAACGGCGACATCGACCGCGAGGCCCGCCAGCGCTACTTCCTCAGCGCCGAGGCCCACAACTTCCTCTCGGCGTCGACCCTCCTCAACCCCGGCAGGCTGAAGAAGTCGCTGAAGGCGGTCAGCGGCGCGATCCAGACCGACCCCGACCTCAACTGGATCACCCTCGGGCTGCAGCTGAAGAACCTCGCCGGCGGCAACCTGAAGTCGACGACCATTCCGATCACGGGCACGCCGACGATCTACTACAACGGCACCGCGGTCTCGATCGTGCAGGTCGACACCGACAAGATGGCGTCGTTCGTCGCCTCGCTCGACGAGAAGACCACGGCGACGACGAAGGCTGCGGCCGCCCCCACGACGGTCAAGCCCTCCCAGGTCACCGTCCAGGTGCTCAACGGCGGCGGAGTCGCCGGCGCCGCAGCGACCGCCACGTCGTCGCTCACGTCGGCCGGTTTCACCGTCATGACGCCGGGCACCGTCTCGACGCGTAGCGCCACGACGATCCAGTACCCGGCGTCGATGACCGCGGAGGCGAAGACGCTCGCGAAGTACGTCCCCGGCGCCACTCTCGAGGCGGTGACCGGCGTCTCGAACGTCACCCTCGTGCTCGGTACCGATGGAGCGACCGCCAGCTCGAAGGCGTCGTCCGGCTCGTCGTCGGCGGGGTCGGCGGGCTCGGGTTCGGGCGCAGGAACGAGCGGCTCCTCGACGAAGAAGACCGAGGCGGCCGCGGCCACCACCCTCGCCTGCATCAACTGACGCGGCGGCGCCGACGGGGTGCTCGCCGGGGCGAGGGCCCGCGGGAGCGTGCAGGGTGGCGCGACCGGGTCAGGCCCGCATGCCCTTCGAGGTGCGACGCCGTCGATCGCGCGCCGTGCGGAGAGCCCAGACGACCGCTCCGCCCAGCAGCGCGCCCGCCGTGTTCGTCGCGAGGTCGCCAACCGACGCGAGCCGCGCGGGCAGGAACATCGCCTGGCCGCTCTCGACGACGAGCGACAGGGTGAGCCCGATGACGCCCGAGACCCACCAGAGCGGTCGCATGGCGACGGACGCGACGAGAGCGCCGAACGGCAGGAACATCACCACGTTCGCGACGCTCTGCAGGAGGTCGTAGTCGACGAAGGCCGGGACCCCGTCGGCGTGCCAGCGGCGGAACAGCGCCGAGAGCGCTCCGTCGGCGCCGGCGTCGACGCGCGTCGGCCAGAACGTGACGGCGAGGATCGCGATCAGGACGACGAGCACGGCGACCCACTCGATCGTGCGCAGCCGTCTGTCCATCGCTCGACGGTAGCGGATCGGCGCTGTGCTGAGCTCCGCGCACCCTCTCCTGGCGCGACGGGTCAGTCGCCGACGACCTCGTCGGCGCGGTGGGCGCCGTAGAACTCGGACTGGCGGAGCATGATGTCGGCCATGTCGGTTCCGCCGCCGTAGACCGTGCCGACGAAGTCGAGGCCTTTCTGGATGGCCCAGATCTCATCGTGCCGGTCGGGCGGGAGGATCGCCGCCGGGCTCCCGACGGCGACCCAGCCGATCGGCACGACGACGCCGGGCTCGATGGTCGTGTTGACTTGGACGACGCCGTGGATCCTCACCTCGGCGCCGGCCCCGATGCGACTGCCCGGGAAGAGCGCCGCACCCGTCGCGATGAACGCCCCGTCGGCGACATCGCTGCCGTTGACGTGGGCGTTCGGCCCCACCATCACGGACGACCCGATGCGCGCCGGATACCCCGCGCGGCCGCGGACGACGGCGTTCTCCATCACGACGGTGTTCTCGCCGATGTCGACTCGGCCGTCTTCGGCGCTGAGCACTGCTCCGGGCAGGATGCGCGCGCCGGCTGCCACGTGGACGTCGCCCACGAGGGTGGCTGCGGGCGACACGACGGCGTCGGCGTGGACGATGGGCACGGCGTCGCGGTGGCGGATCAGCACGGCCCCACCGTAGCAAGGGCCCTCGGGCATAGAGAAAATGGCCCTCCCGGAGGGGAGAGCCATTTTCGTCTCGTGGATCTGAGGGGACTCGAACCCCTGACCCCCTGCATGCCATGCAGGTGCGCTACCAGCTGCGCCACAGACCCGGACCGTGTAGACCCAGACAGTGTTGCTCGAGAAGGTTTCCCTGCCGAAGCAACCCTGCAAGATTACTACACTTTTCTCGAGGTCAAGACCACAGGTCAAGACCACCTCCTAGGAGGCGGGCACCACCAGGCCGTCCCACGTCGTGTTCAGGTACGCCTTCGTCTTGTCCGAGAGCAGCAGCTTCTTGAGCTCGAGCACGCGCGGGTCGTCCGCCAGCTTCTTGGTCGTGGCGAGCACGTTGTAGTAGTCGCTGTCCTTGCCCTCGACGAGGATCGCCTTCGACGAGTCGAGGCCGGCGGGGAGGGCGAACGAAAGCGTCACGAATGCGGCGTCGACGTCGGGCAGTGACTGCGGCAGCGTGGCGTTGTCGATCTCCTTGAAGGTGAACTTCTTCGGGTTCGACGTGATGTCGGAGAGGACGGTGGGGTTGTCCCTGGTCTCGATCAGGCCCTTGCCGGCGAGGATCTTGAGGGCGCGGCCCTCGTTGGTCGGATCGTTCGGGACGGCGATCGTCGCGCCGCTCGTCAGGTCGTCGACGCTCTTCACCTTGTCGCTGTAGAACGCGGCGGTCGGCAGGTAGATCTTGCCGACGCTGACGAGGTCGTCGCCGGCGGCCTTGTTGTAGGTGTCGAGGAAGGTCTCGTTCTGGAACAGGTTGGCCTGGACGTCTCCGTCGTGGAGGGCCGGGTTCGGCGTGTTGTAGTCCTGGAACTCGGTGTACTGCACGTCGAGACCGGCGGCCTTCGCCTCGTTGTCCTGGATGTACTTGAGGATGTCGCCGGCAGGGGTGGCGAGAGCGCCGACCTTGATGGTGCCGAGCTTCGCATCGGACGACCCGGAGTCGGACGACCCGGCGCAGCCCGTGAGGGCGAAGGCGATCGCGGATACGGCGGCGATGGCGCCGACGAGCTTGGGGGTGCGGGTGCGGATGGACACGGTGTTCTCTCGTTTCAGGTGGGAGGTGCGACCAGGGGTGTGCGGGACTTCGTGCTGGGGATGCGGTGCGCGAGCCGACGGGCTGCCCAGCCGGCGAGGATCTGCACCACCATGACGATGACGAAGATCACGATGATGACGACCACGATGTACGCGGTCGAGTAGCGCTGGTAGCCGTACGAGTAGGCGACCTGGCCGAGCCCGCCGCCGCCGACGACGCCGACCATGGCCGAGAAGTTGATGATCGACGTGACCGTGGTCGAGAGGCCGAGCAGGAGCGCTCCCGCGGTCTCGGGCACGAGCACCTTCGAGACGAGCTGCCAGCGCGTGGCGCCCAGCGAGTCGGCGGCCTCGATGAGGCCGGGGTCGATCTCGCGCACGGCGATCTCGACCATTCTCGCGAAGAACGGGATCGCGACGACGGAGAGCGGCACGATCGCCGCAGTGGTGCCGATGAAGGTGCCGATCACGAGGCGTGTGAACGGGATCAGCGCGATCATCAGGATGATGAACGGCACGGAGCGGCCGAGGTTCACCACGAAGTTGAGGATGCGGTTGATGGTGGCCGACAGCCCTCGCGAGCCGCCGATCCGCTCCAGGAAGGAGCGCCGCTCGGTGCCGACCAGCAGGATGCCGAGCGGCAGGCCGATGACGATCGTCACGAGCAGCGCGACCCCGGTCATGTAGAGCGTCTGCACGAGGCCCTGCAGCACGTTCTGGATCAGAATTGGCCAGAAGTCGGGCGCGGAGTAGTCGATCACGAGGCGGCTCTCGACGGGGTGTGGATGACCTCGACCAGGAGATCCTGCGAGCGGAGGTCGGCGATGGCCGCATCGACCGCGGTGCCGGATCCGGGAATCTCGAGGCGCGTGCGCCCGGCCTGCTTGCCGGCGATCGTCTCGATGGCCGCGCCGAGGATGCTGACGTCGAAGCCGTGGGTGCGGGCGAGCTGGGCGATGACGGGCCGATCGGCGCTGCCGCCCGAGAACGTGATGTCGACGACCGTTCCGCTGACGTCGGGGGGAAGGTCGTGCAGGGGGAAGAGGTCGGCCGCGAGCCGCGATCCCGGCGTCGTGATGACGTCGGCGAGGCGGCCCTGCTCGACGATCCGGCCCGATTCGAGAAGCGCGGCCGAGTCGCAGATGCGCTTGATGACGTCCATCTCGTGCGTGATCAGCAGCACGGTGAGCCCGAGCTCGTCGCGGATCGTGCGGATCAGCTCCAGGATCGAGCGCATGGTCTCGGGGTCGAGAGCGCTGGTCGCCTCGTCGCTGAGCAGCACCTTCGGGTTCGACGCGAGAGCGCGGGCGATGCCGACGCGCTGCTTCTGGCCGCCCGAGAGCTGAGCCGGGTACGAGTCGGCCCGGCTCGAGAGGCCGACGAGATCGAGGATCTCCCCCGCGCGACGACGACGCTCGACGCGGTCCACCCCGGCGATCTCGAGGGCGAGCTCGACGTTGCCCCGGGCCGTCCGGCCCTGCAGCAGGTTGAACTGCTGGAAGACCATGCCGATGTCGTGGCGCGCGGCTCGAAGGCCCTGTGCGTCGAGCCCCAGGAGGTCGCGGCCGTCGACCGCAACCGTGCCGGAGTCGGGGCGCTCCAGCAGATTGACGGTGCGGATGAGAGTGCTCTTGCCGGCGCCGGACTGGCCGACGACTCCGAAGATCTGCCGCTCGGCGACCTCGATCGACACGTCGTCGAGGGCCCGGACGGCGCCGGATGCCCCGGAGAACGTCTTGTGGAGGTGCTGAAGCGAGATCACGGGCGCCTTGAGTCGTCGGAGACGCCCGACGGTGGGCGAGTGGGAGGGTGCCCACAATGATTCCACGAGCACCGTCACACCGTGACGCGGTGTGACGCAGCGTTACGGCTCAGGCCTCGTGAGCCGAGGACTCCTGCAGCTCGCGCGACACGTCGAGGGCGATGGCAGGGCAGTCGCTCCAGAGGCGCTCGAGCGAGTAGAACTGGCGGTCTTCCTCATGGAAGACGTGCACGACGATGTCGCCGAAATCGAGGAGGATCCAGCGCCCCTCGGAACGGCCCTCACGGCGAAGCGGCTTGACGCCGGCCTCGATCATCTTGTCTTCGATCTCGCCGGCGATGGCGACGACGTTGCGCTCATTGCGCCCGGAGGCGAGCAGGAAGATGTCGGTGAGGGCGAGCGGCTCGGACACGTCGAGGGCGACGAGGTCTTCGGCCTGCTTCGAGTCGGCGGCGCGGGCGGCGAGCTGGACCAGCTCGATGGCACGGGAAGTGGCGGTCACGGATTCCTTTGGGAACGGAGAAATGGGGTGCGCCCGGATGGGGCAGCGAGAGTGGTGCTACAGAACGCCGGTGACGAAACCGGCGACGACCAGACCCACGATAACAACAACTACGACTCCAACACAGATGGTGGCGACCATTGGGAGTCGGCTGGGCTTCGGCTGAGAAGTCAGAACCACGGCCCGCGTCGACGTGTTCGCGCTCACAGCGCGGCTCGCCCGGACCGGCGTGGCGTCGGACTCCGGCTGCTCCCGGTCGCCCTCCTCGAGCATGCGGTCGATGTCGGCGCCGTCGATCCGCTGCGCGGAGTGCGAGCCGGTGGCTGCCAGACTGCGGGGCAGGTCGATCGAGCCCGTGATGATGACCTCACCGGTCGCGTTGAGCGCGCCCGTGACATCGAGCAGGCGGTCGTCGCCGATGACGACGGCGTTGTGCTGGCCGGTCGCACCGCTGAAGTGGCTGCCGACGCTCGAGTGCTCGTCGTCGTCGCGCTCGGCCTGCGTCGACCAGTGGCCGGTCGGCGGCACGTAGCCGCTCGGCTCGGGCACCGATGCCGGGATGCGGGACGCCGCGGGCTGCTGGGAGGGCTCGGGCGTCGACGAGATCGGCACCTCGACAGCCGCAGGGGGCTGCGCTGCCGATGAAGCCCCGGCCCCGGCGGGCGCGGGTGCCGCAGCAGAGGGCGCAGGAACTCGCGCGGCCTCCGCCGGGGCCGACGAGTCGAGCGACGCCGCCGCTGCGCCGCCCGAGAGCTGGAACGGGAACACGGTCGGCGTCGACGTCGGCGGCGGGGTCGCCGCCGCGAGGGTGCTCTCGGCGTCGGGCTCGGCCGTCGCACCACCGCGTCGGCGGATTCCGCCCGTCGTGGCGAAGTCAGCGTCGTCGACGGGCGCGGCGACGGGAGCGTCGACCGTTCGCCCGGCCGAGCGTGGTGTCGGAGTCGGCTGCGCGCCGGGGTGCGTGACCTCGTCGACGCTGGCCGGGGCGGCGGCGGACGGCACCGGGGGCTGGACCGGCACGCTCTGCACAGGCACCGATCGGACCGGCACCGGCTGAACCGGCACGGACTGCTGCCGAGGGGCCTCGGGGGCCGAGGCGCGGGCCGCCTCGCGCGGCGGGACGATCGGGGCCGGCGTTCCGTCCTCGATGTCGGCCGCGTAGCTGAGGGCATCGGAGAGGTTGCGGCCGGGCTGGGAGGCGGCCGACGACGGCTGGGGTGCGCGGAGCGGCACGGGCGCGGCATCGACGGGCTCGGCCGCCTGGCGCTGGGCGCGGAGCTCGCGGCGGGTGAGCCCGCCGGGTCCGACGATCGACCCGGGTGCCGGCGTCATCGCAGACGTTGGGGCAGGCTGCTGTTGCGGAGCCTGCTGGACGGGTGTCGGCGCCGTGACCGGAACGGAGGACGGCTTGGGCGAGCCGGACTCGGCCGAGATGCTCTCGGTGATCGCGGCGCCGGCCTCTCTCGCCCGTTCGAGGTCTCGCACCTGCCGCCTGGTGAGTGGTGGCTGGCCGTTGGTCGAACTCATTCAGTCTCCGATACGGATTCGGTCGCGACCGGGTCAGTGCTCGGTTCAGGTGATGCGGCTCGGTACAGGTGGTGCTTCGAGATGTACTGAACGACTCCGTCGGGGACCAGGTACCAGACAGGGGAACCACGGCCGACGCGGCTGCGACAGTCGGTGGACGAGATCGCCAGTGCGGGAACTTCGAGCAAGCTTACTTCGCTCTCTGGGAGTCCGCTGACGGAGAGGTCATGACCCGGCCGGGAGACGGCCACGAAGTGGGCGAGTTCCCAGAGTTCGGAGACGTCCTTCCAGTCGAGGATCTGCGCGACGGCGTCGGCACCGGTGATGAAGAACAGGTCGTCGTCGGGGTGGACGGCGCGCATGTCGCGGAGGGTGTCGATCGTGAAGGTCGTGCCCTCGCGGTCGATGTCGACGCGGCTGACCGTGAAGCGAGGGTTGGACGCCGTCGCGATGACCGTCATCAGGTAGCGGTGCTCGCCGGCGGTGACCGTGTGCTTCATCCACGGCTGACCGGTGGGGACGAAGACGACCTCGTCGAGATCGAACTCGGTGGCGACCTCGCTGGCCGCGACCAGGTGGCCGTTGTGGATGGGGTCGAACGTGCCGCCCATCACGCCGATGCGACGCTTACCGCCTCCAGGCGTGGCCACTGATCTGCAGGCCCGGCTCAGTGCTTGTCGGCGTGGCCGAACTCGTCGAGCGGGGTGTACTCGTTGCCGGTGCCGGCGTCGGAGTGAGCGTCGGCGGAAGTGCCCGTCGCGGAGTTCTTGTTGGCGATGTTGCGGTAGCTGAAGACGACGACGCCGAGCACGAAGAAGATGGCGCCGAACGTCAGAGCGATCACGGGCGCGGGGGCGAAGACGGGCGCGAGGGCCTCCTCGGCTGCCACGAGGCTGGTGGTGAGGGCCGTGATCATCATTCACTTCTCCAATTCAGTGCGGTGCAACAGGGGCAAGTCTAACCGCGGACCTGACCGGCTCCGCGCACGACCCACTTGCTGCTGGTCAGCTCGGGCAGGCCCATCGGCCCGCGGGCGTGCAGCTTCTGTGTCGAGATGCCGACCTCGGCGCCGAAGCCGAACTCGCCGCCGTCGGTGAAGCGGGTCGACGCGTTGACCATCACCACCGCCGAGTCGACCTCGGCGAGGAACCTCTCGGTGTTGCGGAGGTCGTTGGTGATGATCGACTCGGTGTGGTGCGTCGAGTAGCGCGCGATATGGTCCATGGCCGCGTCGAGGCCGTCGACCACGCGGACGGACAGGTCGAGCGACATGTACTCGGTCGCCCAGTCGTCGTCGGTCGCGGGCACTGCGTCGGCGAAGAGAGCGCGCGTGCGCTCGTCGCCGTGGATGGTCACGCCGGCGTCGCGCAGGTCGGAGAGCACCTGCGGCAGCAGCCGCTCGGCCGCGGCCTCGTGCACGAGGAGGGTCTCGAGCGCGTTGCAGACGCTCGGGCGCTGCACCTTGGCGTTGTGGACGATGTCGACGGCCCACTGGGCGTCGGCCGACTCGTCCAGGAAGACGTGGACCACTCCGGCGCCGGTCTCGATGACGGGCACCTTCGACTCGGCGACGACGGTCTCGATGAGCTGGGCGCTGCCGCGCGGGATGAGGACGTCGACATAGCCGCGGGCGCGCATCAGCTCGGTCGCGCCGGCCCGGCCGAGCTCGTCGATGGTCTGGACCGACTGGCGGGGCAGTCCCGCCGACTCGAGGGCGTCCTGGATGACGTCGACGAGAACGCGGTTGGTCTGCTCGGCGGCGCTGCCGCCGCGGAGGACGACGGCGTTGCCGCTCTTGAGGGCGAGCGACGCGATGTCGATCGTCACGTTGGGGCGCGCCTCGTAGATGGCGCCGACGACTCCGAAGGGCACGCGCACCTGGGTGAGCTGCAGGCCGTTCGGGAGGATCTTGCCACGCAGGGCCTCGCCGACGGGGTCGACGAGGGTGGCGATCAGCTCGGTGGCCTGGGCCAGTGCCTCGAGGCGCTTCTCGTCGAGCCGGAGCCGGTCTTGCAGCCCCTGGCTCATGCCGGTGTCGCGACCGCGAGCGATGTCGAGGTCGTTCGCAGCGATGATGCGGGGCGCCTGCGCACGGACGGCCGCGGCGATGGCGGCGAGCCCTCGGTTCTTCACGTCGGCCGTGGCTGTCGACAGCGTCCGGGCGGCGCCTCGGGCCGCCTCCAGGGTGGCGACCAGCGCGGGGTTCAGCGTCGACGAGGCGTCAGTGACCGGTGCGGAGGCTTCGGAGAGCGACATGAGCAGATCTTACTGCCGGGGGTCTATCCCCGCAGAGCGGACCGGGCGTCGAACCAGGTGCCGACGGCGGCACCGCGCAGGGCCTCCCGCACGAGCGGAGTGGACGTCACGAGCACGGGGATGCCCGCCTCGGTGGCCAGGCGCGCGGCAGCGACCTTGGTGCCCGCTCCCCCGGTTCCGACCCCGGCCGCTCCGGCCGAGCCGAAGGTGACGCCGGCGAGCTCGTCTCCGTGCGCGACGTCGACGATCCTGATGGCGCCGGCCTCGTGGGGTGGCTTCGTGTAGAGAGCGTCGACGTCCGAGAGCAGCACGAGCAGGTCGGCTTCGACGAGCGTCGACACGAGCGCGGCGAGGCGGTCGTTGTCGCCGAAGCGGATCTCATGCGTCGCGACGGTGTCGTTCTCGTTGACGATCGGGAGGATGCGCAGCTTGAGGAGCCGCTCCATGGCGCGCTGGGCGTTCGAGCGGTGGGTCGGGTTGTCGATGTCGCTCGCGGTCAGGAGCACCTGGCCGGCCACGATCGAGAACCGCCGCAGGCTCTCCTGGTAGCGGTAGATCAGGATGTTCTGGCCGACGGCCGCCGCCGCCTGCTGCGTGGCGAGGTCGGTCGGCCGCGAGTCGAGCCGCAGGTAGGGCATTCCGGTCGCGATCGCACCGGACGACACGAGGATCACCTCGGCGCCGCGGCCGTAGGCCTCGGCCAGGGCCTCGACCAGGGGGCCGATCTGGTCGGCGTTCTCACCGCTGATCGACGACGACCCGACCTTCACGACGACGCGACGGGCCCGCGGGATGTCACCACGCGTCCGGATCGGGCCGTGGCCGATCTCCGCGGATGCGGCGGCAGGCCTCGAGGTCTCGGCGTCGGTGCTGCTGGTCACGCTCGACCGTCGTCCTCTCGACCGGAGGTCGCGTCGACCGTGTCGTCGGCGGCGTCCGCGGACCCGTCGGCCGCGTCGACGGACTCGTCGTCGAACCCCTCCTCGCCGTGGCGGATGGCCGGGTCGACCTCGAAGCCGTCGTCGTCGGTCCAGAGCCCCGCGGCGCGCTCGCGCATCAGCTCCGCGCGGGCGTCGGCCTTCGCGTCCATGCGGGCGAAGTACTCCTCGCGGCGCTCGTTGCGGGTCTGGCGCGACGACTGGTGGAGGCGGGGATCGGTCCCGCGGGCTGCGGTCATCAGCTCGGCGGTCGACGTGAGCGTGGGCTCCCAGTCGAAGACGATGCCGCCGGCGCCGCCGATGACGACGGTCGAACCGGCCACGGCGCCGGCCTTGAACAGACGGTCCTCGACGCCGAGCTTGTTGAGGCGGTCGGCCAGGAAGCCCACGGCCTCCTCGTTGTTGAAGTCGGTCTGCATGACCCAGCGCTCGGGCTTGATGCCGCGGATGCGGTAGATGTTGCCGTACGAGCCGCCCTCGACGATGACCTCGAACTTCGACTCGTTGACCGCCCTGGGGCGGATGACGATGCGGGGGCGGGCCAGCTGCTCGGCGGCGCGTGCGGCGCGGTCGGCTTCGACGACCTCGGCCAGCGCGAACGACAGCTCGCGGAGTCCTTCGCGTGACACCGCGGAGATCTCGAAGACCCGGTAGCCCTGGCCCTCGAGATCGGCGCGGACGAAGTCGGCCAGCTCGCGGGCCTCGGGCACGTCGATCTTGTTCAGCACGACCATCTGGGCGCGCTCGAGAAGCGGTAGCTGCCCGGCGGGGACCTCGTAGGCGGCCAGCTCGCGCTTCAGGGTCTCGAGGTCGGTGAGCGGGTCGCGGCCGGGCTCGAGCGTGGCGCAGTCGAGCACGTGCAGCAGCGCCGAGCACCGCTCGACATGGCGCAGGAACTCGAGTCCGAGCCCCTTGCCCTCGCTCGCTCCCTCGATCAGGCCGGGGACGTCGGCGATCGTGTAGCGGGTGGCCGCCGACTCGACGACGCCGAGGTTCGGGTGCAGCGTGGTGAAGGGGTAGTCGGCGATCTTCGGCTTCGCGGCGCTCATGGCCGCCACGAGGCTCGACTTGCCGGCCGACGGGTAGCCGACGAGCGCGACGTCGGCGACGACCTTGAGCTCGAGCTGGACGTCGCCGCCCCAGCCGGGCGTCCCGAGGAGCGCGAAGCCGGGGGCCTTGCGCTTGGTCGACGAGAGGGCCGCGTTGCCGAGACCGCCGATGCCGCCCTCGGCCACGACGTAGCGGAGCCCCGCCTCGTTCATGTCGATGAGCTCGTTGCCGTCTTCGTCGGTCACGACGGTTCCGACCGGCACCTCGAGTTCGAGCTCTTCGCCGTTGTTGCCGGCCCGGTGGTCGCCCATGCCGGGGCCGCCGTTGGCGCTCGACCGGTGCGGGTTGCGGTGGAAGCCGAGCAGAGTGGTGACGTCGTTGGTCGAGACGAGGACGATATCGCCGCCGTGCCCGCCGGTGCCGCCGTCGGGGCCGGCCAGCGGCTTGAACTTCTCGCGCTTGACCGACACGCAGCCGTTCCCGCCGTTGCCCGCCTTGAGGTGGAGCGACACGTGGTCGACGAATGTGGCCATGGGGAGGTTTCTCAGTCTGTTGGAGTGATGCGAAAAGCAGAAGGATGGGCGAGCGAACACGCTGCCCATCCGTCTGCGGGTGCTGGCGCATGGACCCGGCTTGCGACGCCGGTCGACCGGAGCCTGTCGAAGGTCCGGCGCCGCATGCCGCGTCCGCGCGTCAGCGCGCTAGAGCGCAGTGATGTTGACGACCTTGCGGCCGCCCTTGGCGCCGAACTCGACGCTGCCTGCGGCGAGGGCGAAGAGGGTGTCGTCGCCGCCTCGGCCGACGTTCACGCCGGGGTGGAAGTGGGTGCCGCGCTGGCGGACGAGGATCTCGCCGGCCGAGACGACCTGGCCGCCGAAGCGCTTGACGCCGAGGCGCTGCGCGTTCGAGTCGCGGCCGTTACGGGTGGATGATGCGCCCTTTTTGTGTGCCATGAGTCAGCTCCCCGACTAGTTGGTGGTGATCGTGGTGATCTTGACGCGGGTCAGGTCGGCACGGAAGCCCATGCGACGCTTGTAGCCGGTCTTGTTCCTGTAGTTCTGGATCACGATCTTCGGGCCGCGGAGGTCGTTCAGGACCTCGCCCTCGACGGTGACCGTGCCGAGCTGGTCGCCCGAGAGGATGGTGTCGCCGTCGACGTGCAGGACGGGGACGAACGAGACGGTGTCGGACTCGGCGGCCTTGAGACGGTCGACGGTCAGAATCGTTCCGACCTCGACCTTCTCCTGACGGCCGCCGGCGCGCACGATTGCGAAAGCCATGGGTACTCCAAAGATGGGGGTGATGCCCGAAAGAGCGGGCTGGGGGCGGCGCCGCGAGCGCACACCAAAGATCTAGGCTACCGGCCCCCGTCAGGGCAGTCAAACGACTGAGGGTACGATGCCCGGGTGACCATCCTGATCGACCAGCCGATGTGGCCTGCCCACGGCACCCTGTGGTCGCACATCGTCAGCGACGCCTCGTACGACGAGCTGCACTCCTTCGCGCTCGCTCACGGCATCCCGCGGCGAGCCTTCGACCACGACCACTACGACGTCCCGGCCGACCGCTACGACGAGCTCGTCACCGCCGGCGCGACCGCGGTCGGCGGCAAGGAGCTCGCTGTGCGCCTGCAGGCGAGCGGCCTCCGCGTGCCGCAGTGGCGCAAACGGCAGCTCGGCCGAGCTCGCTAGACGCCTCGCGAGCCAGGAGCATCCGCGCTCTGCGGTCAGCGGTCAGCGCTCTTCGGGCGGCGCGAACCTCGACAGGTCGGGGGCGGGGTGCGCCGAGGGCGCGGGCGCGTCGACCGGGGCCTCGTCGAGCGAGGGCGCGGCGAAGAGGGGCACAACGACGGGCGCGGCCGCGGCCGACGCCGAGCCGGGCACGGGCGCAGGAACTCCGACCCCGGCCGCGGGTGCCCCGACGGTCTGCTCGTCGGGCAGTCCGGCGGCGGGCTCGGCCTCGGCCGCGAGTTCCTGCGCCCGCTGCCCTTCGAGGCTCTGCGAGTCGAGGGCTCGCTCGTCGAGGGCCTGCTGGTCGCGGGCCTGCTGGTCGCGGGCCTGCTCGTCGAGGCGCCCGCCCCACAGCCACGCGAGGACTGCTCCCCCGGCGAGCACGGCGGTGAGCTCGAGGCCCGACGACAGCGGCACGAACACGGAGTCGAGGACGACGGTCGAGGCGGTCCCCTCCGGCAGCGACGTCGCCAGGCCGACGACGGCGAGGACGACCGTGCCGCACCCTCCGGCTGCAACTGCGCGCACGAGCACGAGCGGGAGGCGGGCGGGGCGCGCGAACGGGTAGACGAAAGTCGCCGCGAGGAAGACGGCGATGTAGAACGGGAGGGGATCCAGGACGACTGCACCGAGGAAGAGCCCGATCGGCGACTCCTCGAAGCCGCTGGCATAGTACGACGGCTGGTACTGGACGGCGTTGCCGATGAGGTCGACGAAGGCCACGAGGAACCGCACCACGATCAGGACGCCCACGGCCACAGCCGCGGCCACGACGGTCTCTGCCGTGGCACCCCACTGCCGCACCCCCGGGCCGGACGGTGCACGCCGGCGCGCCCACGACCCGCGCGGACCGGTCGGCGCATGCGGAGCCCTGTGCTCGTCGTCGCTGTTGCTCACGCCTGTACTATCCCACCCCTGAACGGCTGAGGGGTCGCTCCCTGTCGTGCCAGGTGGGCCTGGCAGACAACGAGCGACCCCTCAGCGGCCTGGGTGGGGTGAGCTCAGATCAAGCCGTCGCCGTCGGCAGGAGCCGAGACGGTGCCGGAGCTCGAGGCGCGGCGCGAGCGGCTGCGGCCCTGGCCGGGCTGCTTCGGCTCGGGCAGCGCGCCCAGCACGGAGTCCAGGATCTGCTCGGCGTCGTGCGTCGAGATGCGGCGCGGGGCGCGCTCGACCTTGGCCAGCGGGATGTCGAGGATCGCGACCGTGGCGGCCTCGGGCTGGACGACCGTGGCCTGCGAACGACGCGAACCCGTGCTCGTGGGCTCGGGGGCGACGTCGGCCACCGGGGTCTCGGGCTGAGCGGCCTTTGCCTCGGCGACCTTATCGAACGGGGCGGACGCCGCGACGGGGAGGTCGATGACGGCCGGGGCCTCGACGGCGGCATCGGACTCGGGGGCCTGACCGCCTGCGGAGGCACGACGACCACGACCACGGCGCGAGCGGCCCGAGCCGGCGGAGGGAGCCTCGTCGGCCTCGGCCGCCGGAGCCTCGTTCACGGGCGCCTCGGCGACGATCGCGTCGATTGCGGCCTCGACGGCGGCTGCCGCCTCGGACACGCTCGTCGGAGCCTCGTCACCGTGCGGGACGGTCGAGGCGGCGATCTTGGCGAGGGCGTTCTTCACGTCGTCGGTGATGGCGTGGATGGTGCCGGTGGCCGGGTGAGCCTCCGAGCCGCCGCGGTTCTGCGGGCCCTTCGAGCCGGACGCGCTGCCGTTCGAGGCCTTGGCCCGACGACGCTCCTGCGAGCGCTGGCGGTTCTGCTGCTGCTGCTCCTGCGCCTGCTGGCGGTCGACGCCGATCTCCTGGAACGACTCCATGAGGCCGAGGCCGAGCTTCTTGCGCGTCATCTGCACGAGGCCGAGCGAGGTGACCTCGGCGACCTGGTGCTTGGTGCGGTCGCGGCTCAGGCACTCGATGAGGCGGCGGAGCACGAGGTCGCGGTTCGACTCGAGCACCATGTCGATGAAGTCGACGACGATGATGCCGCCGATGTCGCGGAGGCGGAGCTGGCGGACCAGCTCCTCGGCCGCCTCGATGTTGTTCTTGGTGACGGTCTCTTCGAGGTTGCCACCCGACCCGACGAACTTGCCGGTGTTGACGTCGACGACGGTCATGGCCTCGGTGCGGTCGATGACGAGGGATCCGCCCGAGGGCAGCCAGACCTTGCGGTCGAGCGCCTTGTCGATCTGCTCGTTGAGCCGGTACTCGTCGAACGAGTCCTTGTCGCCCTCGTACGCCTTGACGCGGTCGAGGAGGTCGGGCGCGACGGCCGTCAGGTAGGTCTCGATGGTCTCGCGCGCCTCGTCGCCGTCGATGACGAGCTCGTGGAAGTCCTCGTTGAAGACGTCGCGGACGATCTTGATCAGCAGGTCGGGCTCGGAGTGCAGGAGGTTCGGGGCGTTCCCGGCCTCGACCTTCTTCGAGATGTCGGCCCACTGGTTCAGGAGGCGCTTGACGTCGAGCGTCAGCTGCTCTTCGGTCGCGCCCTCGGCGGCTGTGCGCACGATGACGCCCGTGTTCTCGGGCAGGGCCTCCTTGAGAATCTTCTTGAGGCGGGCGCGCTCGGTGTCGGGCAGCTTGCGGCTGATGCCGTTCATCGAGCCGTTCGGCACGTAGACGAGGAAGCGCCCCGGCAGCGAGATCTGGCTCGTGAGACGGGCGCCCTTGTGGCCCACCGGGTCTTTGGTCACCTGCACGAGCACTCGGTCGCCGGGCTTGAGCGCGAGCTCGATGCGGCGGGGCTGGTTGCCGTGCTCGACGTTGTCCCAGTCGACCTCGCCCGAGTACAGGACGGCGTTGCGGCCCCGCCCGATGTCGACGAAGGCGGCCTCCATGCTCGGCAGGACGTTCTGCACACGGCCGAGGTAGACGTTGCCGATGAGCGAGACGTTCTGCGACTTGGCGACGTAGTGCTCCGCGAGGATGCCGTCCTCGAGCACGCCGATCTGGATGCTGTCGCCCTGCGAGCGGACGACCATCTTGCGGTCGACGCTCTCGCGGCGGGCGAGGAACTCGGCCTCCGTCACGACCGGACGGCGGCGGCCGGCGTCGCGGCCGTCGCGACGGCGCTGCTTCTTGGCCTCGAGGCGGGTGGAGCCCTTGACACGCTGCGGCTCGGTGATGAGCTCGGGCTCGGGACGCTCGCGCGGCTCCCGGCCGGCCCGCGAGCGGGTGCGGCTGGAGGTGACCTCGTCGGAGCCGTCGCCGGCCCCGCCGGTGCGGCCCCGCGAGCGACGGCGCGGGCCGCCCTGCTCGTAGTCGTCGTCCGGCTCGGGAAGCGCCGGCAGGGGCGAGATCTCGGGAGCATGGAAGAAGAGGCTCGTCGTGGTGAGCGGCGCCTCGAAGGGCGACGTCGAGGCCGGCGTCGAGACCGCCGGGACGACGGGCGACGAGTCGGCCTCGTCGCGCTCGATGGTCTCGGTGTCGATGAGGTGCTCGGGCGTCTGCGCGCCCTCGGTGTCGGTAGTCACTGCGGTTGCCTCCTGGGGCACGTGTGGAGCCGCGGCCGGGGCCGTGGCGGCCTCCAGGGCAGCGAATGATTCGGAAGCGGGCTGCGCGGGCGGCTGGGCCTGGCGCGACCGGAAGCCGGCGAACAAGCGGCTCCGCTTCTTGGGTGTGTTCTCTTTTTTGTCCACCATCGGTGGTGCAACTCCTCGCCCCGGGTCGCCTTCTCTAGTGCCGAAGGCGCCTTCGGGAATTCGTGTGCGCAGCGTCTGTGCGATGTCGATCGACCCCTGGTCGATGCGAGTCGCTCCCCTGCGAAATCTCGTCTGTCACGCGAGCCGCTCGGCCCGGTGGAAATCTGTGTGTCACTTCAGTACCGACTGCCACCGTTATCGGCGCCACGGTCGGAAACCTTCCCGGCTCTCACCCTGGGACTGTCCCGATTATCGCACGGAAGGCCTCCGGAGGCAGATTCGGCGCATGTCATAATCCCAGGGTGTCGTCACCAAGCCCTGCCCGCGTCCGTGTTCTGGCCCCGATCCTGCTGATCGTGGCCGGGCTGATCGGCTTCTTCGGCTCGTTCAAGCTGGTGGTCGAGAAGTACGAGCTGCTCGAGCACCCGAACCAGGCGCTCGGCTGCGACATCAACCCCTTCGTGTCGTGCTCGACGGTCATCGACTCGACGGTCTCGCACCTCTTCGGGTTCCCGAATCCGATCATCGGCGTCGCCGGCTTCATGATTCCGATCACCATCGGCGCCGCGATGCTGGCCGGCGCGACGTTCTCGCGCTGGTTCTGGAACGCGGCGAACGTCGGCTTCTTCCTGGCCTGGGCGTTCATCACGTTCCTGTTCACGCAGACCGTGTTCGTCATCGGCGCTCTGTGCCCCTGGTGCATGCTCGTCTGGTCGGCGACCATCCCGCTGTTCTGGATCTTCACGGTCTGGAACCTCGCGAACGGCCGGCTCACGAAGAACCAGCGTGTCCGGACCGCGATGCGCGCGTTCCTGCCGTTCTCCTGGGTGATCCCGCTGGTGAACTACGCGGTCATCGCGATCATCATCATCACGCACTTCCCGACGCTGCTCACGGTGCTCTTCTCCTAGTCGACATCGGCACTGAGGCGTTTGCCAGCGAATCCATCACCCGTCACCGTAGGGTCCTGCCCGAGCCGGCTCCGGGCTACGCTCGTTGCTGGACAGCCGACGAATTCCGCAGATCTGAGGACCAATGACCCCGCCCCCTGAAAACGGACCCACGAAGCGCGACCGCCGCGAAGACGCCCGCGAGAAGGCCCGCGTCGCCCGCGAGGCGGCCGCCCGCAAGCGCCGACGCAACCGCTTCTTCCTCGGAGGCGGCATCGGCCTGGGCGTGGTCGCCCTCGCGGTCATCGTGACGCTCGTCATCATGAACTCGATCACGCCGGCCGGCCCCGGCCCCAAGAACATGGCCTCCGGCGGCATCCTTCTGCAGGGCGACGCCAAGACCAGCGAGATCTCCGCGGTCACGACGAAGGCCGTCGCCGCCGGCGCATCCACCACGGCGACCGACCAGTCGAAGCTCAAAGACACAGTGAACATCACGGTGTACCTCGACTACCAGTGCCCGTACTGCAACCAGTTCGAGACGGCCAACGAGTCGCAGATCACGACCTGGCTCCAGAAGGGCGCCATCACCTACGAGGTCCACCCGATCTCGATCCTCGACGCCTCCTCGCTCGGCAACAGGTACGCGACCCGCGCGGCCAACGCCGCCATGTGCGTCGCCAACTACCAGCCCGACAAGTTCCTGGACGTCAACACGGCGCTCTACGCGAACCAGCCTGCGGAGCAGACGAAGGGCATGTCCGATACGAAGCTCAAGAGCATCATCAGCAAGGCCGGGGCGACAGCCTCGGGTATCTCGTCGTGCATCACCGATGAGTCGTTCAAGTCGTTCGTCAGTCAGCAGACGACAGACGCCCTGAGCAAGAAGCTGCCGAACTCGTCGATCGCGAAGCTCACCGGCACCCCGACGGTCATCGTCAACGGCGCCCAGTACTCGGGTTCGCTCACCGACGCCTCGACGTTCTCCTCGTTCGTCGCCAGTCAGGCCTCGACGAACTGAGTCGGGTGAAGCACGAGAAGGCCCCGCACCTCCGAGGAGGTGCGGGGCCTTCTGACGAGCGGGTGGCCTACGTGAACCAGAGGCCGAGCTCGCGCGTGGCCGACTCGACCGAGTCGCTGCCGTGCACGAGGTTCTGCTGCACCTTGAGGCCCCAGTCGCGGCCCAGGTCGCCGCGGATGGTGCCGGGCGCGGCCGTCGTCGGGTCGGTGGCGCCGGCGAGCGAGCGGAATCCGGCGATGACGCCGTTGCCCTCGATGCGGAGGGCGACGATCGGACCCGACTCCATGAACTCGACGAGCGGCTCGTAGAACGGCTTGCCGACATGCTCCTCGTAGTGCGCGGCGAGGAGCTCGCGATCGGCTTCGACGAGCTTGATGTCGACGAGGCCGTAGCCCTTCGCCTCGATGCGGCGGAGGATCTCGCCGGTCAGGTTGCGGGCTACTCCGTCGGGCTTGACGAGGACCAGGGTTTCTTCGAGATCGGACACGGTGGCTCCTTTGTGAGGGGTCGGATTTGCGGTGGGTCGGACGGAGAGGGTCAGGCCTGGTAGGTGCGCGGGTCGATGCCGGGGTGCTCGGCCATCCACTGACGCAGGGCCGCGTTGCGGCGGTCGATCGTGATGCCCTTGTAGAGGCAGAAGATCCAGATGGCGATGAAGATCGCCGCGACGACCCACATCAGCACGACGAGCAGGCCCGTGAGGGCGAGCAGCACCTGCAGCACGCAGCCGAGCACGACGCCGGCGCGGTAGCGCAAGGTGGCCGCGGTCACGATCATGAGCGCGAAGAATGCCAGACCACCGCCGATGGCGACGGACCAGGGCAGGATCCCGGCACCGCCGACGTTCAGCACGACGAAGAACAGCACGCACGCCTCGAGCACCAGCATGATCGAGAGGAGGCTCTCGGTCAGCGAGCGGTCGCGACGAGCACGGGGAGTCCGGCCGCGCGGGCTGCCCTGCGGAGTGGACTGCGGCTCGCTGGTCACGGTGCTCACTTCTCTCGCTCTTCTGCCGTCAGGGCGATGACCTCGCCCACCAGCGTGATGGAGCCGGTCACGACCACGCCGCCCTTCTCCGACTCGTCGGCGAGATCACGGGCGATCGAGAGCGCCGAGACGACGTTGGTCTCGACCGTGACCCGGTCGGGCCCCACGATACCGACTGCGACCTGGGCGAGGTCGTCGGCATCGATGGCGCGATCGGAGTCGGTCTGCGTGATGACGAACTGCTCGACGACGGGCGCGAGCGCGCGGATGATCCCGGCGGCGTCCTTGTCGGCCAGCACGGCGAGCACGGCGACGACCCGGTCGAAGTCGAAGAACTCCTCCAGTGCCTGCGCCAGCGAGTGCGCCCCGTGCGGGTTGTGGGCCGCGTCGACGAGGATCGTCGGCGACGTGGCGAGGATCTGCAGGCGGCCCGGCGAGGTCGCATCGGCGAGGCCCGCGGCGAGGATCTCGGCATCGAGCGGCTGGCTGCCGCTGCCGAGGAACGACTCGACGGCGGCGATGGCGACGGCCGCGTTCTGCGCCTGGTGGCGTCCGAACAGCGGAAGCGGAACGTCGTCGTAGCGGCCGGCGATGCCCTGCACCGAGATGACCTGACCGCCGACCGCTACCGCCGATGACAGCACCTCGAATCCGGCACCCTCCGACGCGAACGTCGACTCGGTGAGCTCGGCGGCGCGCTGCAGCTCGGCGAGGGCCTCGGGCACCTGGGCCGCCGAGACGACGTTCGCCGCGGGCTTGATGATGCCCGACTTGGTCCGGGCGATCTCGAGCACGGTGGAGCCGAGCCGCTTGGTGTGGTCGAGCGCGATCGGCGTGAACACCGCGACCTGGCCGTCGGCGACGTTGGTGCTGTCCCACTCGCCCCCCATGCCGACCTCGAGCACGACGACGTCGACAGGCGCGTCGGCGAACGACGCGAACGCGAGCACGGTGAGCGCCTCGAAGAAGGTGAGGGGCTCTTCGGCCGCGGCCGTGAGCTCGGTGTCGACCATGAGGAGGTAGGGCTGGATGTCGGCCCAGTTAGCCGCGAGGGCGGCGTCGCTGATCGACTCCCCGTCGATGACGATGCGCTCGTTGACCCGCACGAGGTGAGGCGACGTCATGAGGCCGGTGCGGAGACCGTAGGCGCGGAGGATGCTCTCGATCATGCGGCTGGTCGAGGTCTTGCCGTTCGTCCCGGTGATGTGGATCACCGGGTAGCTGCGCTGCGGGTCGCCGAGCAGCTCGACGGCTCGGCGGGTGGCGTCGAGGCGCGGCTGCGGCGCGTTCTCGCCGACGCGGGCCAGGAGCTCCTCGTAGACGAGGCGCGCGGCCGCGGCGTCCTCGGACTCGTCGACGGGCACCTCGTCGGCGCGGTCGTCGTGGTCGCGCTCGTCGTCGTCGCCCATGTCGGCGAAGTCGCCGAAGTCGTCGCGCGTGCCGAAGACGTCGGGCAGCGAGCCCGGGTCGACGGTCTCGTCGTCGTCGTGGTCGAAACGGCCGGGGGTGTCACTCATGGCGGGAGATCTTCACAGTCACTGCAGAATCGGAGCCCACCGGGACGGCGTCGGAGGCCGTGCCGGAGGAGGAGATGTCGAGCAGGTCGACCTCGAGGCCGAGCGTCAGCGTCTCGCGCATGATCAGCTCGCGGTGGGCCTCGACGGCCGCCTCGGCCTGGGCGTCGACGCCGAGGGTGAGGCGGATGCGATCGCTCACGTCGAGGCCGGCGCTCTTACGGGCGGCCTGGACGGCGCGGATCACGTCGCGCGCGAGGCCCTCGGCCTCGAGCTCGGGGGTGGTCTGCGTGTCGAGCAGCACGAAGCCGCCGTCGCCGACGAAGGCGATCGCCCGCGTCGGGTCGCCGACGGTGAGCTCGAGCGAGAACTCGCCGGGGAGCAGCTCGATGCCTCCCACGACGACGTTCTCGCCGGCGGCGCTCCAGTCGCCCTTCTTGGCGGCCGGGATGACCTGCTGCACCTGCTTGCCGATGCGCGGGCCGGCGGCGCGCGCGTTGACGGTGAGCTTGCGGGTCACGCCATAGGCCCCGAGCGACTCCTCGCTCAGGCGGTCGAGCACGACGGCCTTGACGTTGAGCTCGTCGCGCAGGATCGCCGCGTACGGCTCGAGCGCGTCGGGGTCGTGCGTCACGACGGTGATCGCGCTCAGGGGAAGGCGCACGCGGAGGCCGGTCGCCTTGCGGAGGGCGAGGCCCGACGAGGCGATGGCGCGGACGCCGTCCATGGCGGCGGCGAGTGCGCGTTCCTGCGGGAAGAGCTCGGCGTCGGGCCAGTCGGTCAGGTGCACGCTCCGCCCGCCCGTGAGCCCCTGCCAGACCTCCTCGGTCACGAGCGGAGCCAGAGGCGCGGCGACCCGGGTGACCGTCTCGAGCACCGTGTACAGGGTGTCGAAGGCGTCTCGGTCGTCGCCCGACCAGAAGCGGTCGCGCGAGCGGCGGACGTACCAGTTGGTAAGCACGTCGGCGAAGTCGCGCAGCTTGGCCGTGGCGAGCGGGGAGTCGAGCGCCTCGAGGTCGGCGGCGACGTCGACGATCAGGTCGTGCGTCTTGGCGAGCAGGTAGCGGTCGAGCACGTCGGTCGAATCGGTGCGCCAGGTCGGCTCGTGGCCCTTGGAGTACAGCGTGAAGAAGTAGTACGTCGACCACAGGGGCAGCAGGAACTGCCGTACGCCCTCGCGGATCCCCTCTTCGGTGACGACGAGGTTGCCGCCGCGGATGACGCTCGACGACATCAGGAACCAGCGCATCGCGTCGGCTCCGTCGCGGTCGAACACCTCGTTGACGTTGGGGTAGTTGCGGAGGCTCTTCGACATCTTCTGACCGTCCGAGCCGAGCACGATGCCGTGGCTGATGACGTTCGAGAACGCCGGGCGGTCGAACAGGCCCGTCGAGAGCGCGTGCATGACGTAGAACCAGCCGCGGGTCTGGCCGATGTACTCGACGATGAAGTCGGCGGGGTTGTGGCTGTCGAACCACTCCTGGTTCTCGAACGGGTAGTGCACCTGCGCGAACGGCATCGAGCCGGAGTCGAACCAGACGTCGAAGACGTCGTCGATCCGGCGCATGGTCGAGCGCCCGGTCGGGTCGTCCGGGTTCGGGCGGGTGAGGTCGTCGATGAACGGCCGGTGCAGGTCGGGCTCGCCGTCGGCGTTCACCGGCAGGCGCCCGAAGTCGCGCTCGAGGTCGGCGAGCGAGCCGTAGACGTCGACGCGCGGGTACTCGGGGTCGTCACTGCGCCAGACCGGGATCGGCGAGCCCCAGTAGCGGTTGCGCGACACCGACCAGTCGCGGGCGTTCTCGACCCACTTGCCGAACTGGCCGTGCTTGACGTTCTCGGGAACCCAGGTGATCTGCTCGCCCAGGTCGACCATGCGGTCGCGGTAGTCGGTGACGCGCACGAACCACGACGAGACGGCCTTGTAGATCAGCGGATTGCGGCAGCGCCAGCAGTGCGGGTAGCTGTGCTCGTAGCTGGCCTGGCGCAGCAGGCGCCCCTCGGCCTTCAGCTGCTGCGTGAGCGGCTTGTTGGCGTCGAACACCTGCAGGCCTGCCACGTCGCCGAACATCGGCAGGAATCGGCCCCCGTCGTCGACCGAGATCAGCACGGGGATGCTCGCGGCCGCGCAGACCAGCTGGTCGTCCTCGCCGTAGGCGGGCGCCTGGTGCACGATGCCGGTTCCCTCGCCGGTGGCGACGTACTCGGCGACGAGGATCTGCCACGCGTTCTCGGTGCCCCACTTCTCGGTGTCGGCGTAGAAGTCCCACAGGCGGTCATAGCGCACGCCCTCGAGCTCCGCACCCGGCAGCGTCCGCGTCACAGCGGCCAGGGCGTCGTCCGCCGAGTCGTAGCCCAGGTCTCTCGCATACGCGGCGACCGTGTCGGTCGCGAGCAGGAACTGGCTGACCCCGTCTTCCGATCCGTCCGACGCGCCGTTCGGCCCCGACGGCAGCACGGCGTACTCGATGGCGGGGCCCACGGCAAGCGCCAGGTTGGTCGGCAGCGTCCACGGGGTCGTCGTCCAGGCGAGCGCCTTCACGCCGGTGAGCCCGAGGGCCTCCGCCTTCGCGCCGTCGAGCGGGAAGGTGACGGTGACCGTCTGGTCTTGGCGCATCTTGTAGACGTCGTCGTCCATGCGCAGCTCGTGGTTCGACAGCGGGGTCTCGTCGTGCCAGCAGTACGGCAGCACTCGGAAGCCCTCATAGGCGAGGCCCTTGTCGTAGAGCGTCTTGAAG
Source organism: Frondihabitans sp. PhB188 (assembly GCF_003752365.1). GTDB lineage: Bacteria > Actinomycetota > Actinomycetes > Actinomycetales > Microbacteriaceae > Frondihabitans. The sequence continues at coordinate 151,772 of NZ_RJUO01000003.1, forward strand.
GCCCAGAGCACGCTCTCCATGAAGGTGACGTCGAGGGTCTTGTAGTCGTTCTCGAAGTCGACCCAGCGCGCCTGGCGGGTGACGTACTCCTGCCACTCCCCCGTGTACTCGAGCACGCTCCTGCGGGCGGCGGCGTTGAACTCGGCGACGCCCATGTCGTCGATCTCGTGCTTCTCGGTGATGCCGAGCTGGCGCATCGCCTCGAGCTCGGCGGGGAGTCCGTGGGTGTCCCAGCCGAAGCGTCGATGGACCTGCTTGCCGCGCATGGTCTGGAATCGCGGGAAGACGTCTTTGGCGTAGCCGGTCAGTAGGTGGCCGTAGTGCGGCAGGCCGTTGGCGAAGGGCGGGCCGTCGTAGAAGACCCACTCGTCGGCGCCCTGGCGCTGGTCGATGGACGCCTGGAAGGTGTCGTCGCCCTTCCAGAACGCGAGGATGCCCTGCTCGATGGCGGGGAAGCTCGGCGATGCCGGGACGGTTCGCGCGGGGACGTTCTTACGGTCGGCCATGGTCAACTCCAGTGCAGATGCGTGGTTCTTGCTTCTCGCACGAGGACGCCCGCCGGAGACTGCCGGAGGTCGCGGTACCACCCCGCTTGCCCTCCCGCGGTGGCGAGGGCCCCTTCTTCTGCGGCTGTGACGGGCCTGCCCCGCTCGGGTCTAGTGGAGCACGCCTGGTGCGGCGTACGCGTTCTTCCGAGTGCTCCCCGGTGATGGCCGGATCGATGCTCGCCCGAGTCTACCTGAGACGAGGTGACCCTCGTGGAGGGCCGAGACTTCAGCTCTCGGAGGTCCGCAGCAACCACCTCGGCGCTACGCCGAGAGCGGAACGGGGGCGGCGGATGTCCCCCGAAGCACGGACATATCGGGCGTGATTGTCCCCGAAAAGTACGACAGACAGCCCGTATCAGTCCCCCAAAGCGGGGATTTGTTCACCTTTCACCGCATGTCTAAGGTTGAGCGATCAACGAGGCGCTCACCACGCTTCGCCTTCACTTGTCGCGCTGGATCAGGCGCGTGACCTCGCGGCGCGTTCGGGCGCGCCCAGCTAGGAGACACTTCCGTGAGCTTTGACAAGAATCAGCCCTTCGAGATGAAGCGGCGCACGAAGCGAAGCGCGCTTGCGCTCGGCCTGGCGATCCTCGTCGCGGCCCCGCTGGCGAGCGGCGTGCAGCTGGCGCTCCCCGCCCCGCGCGCCGAGGCGGCCACCGTCGAGAAGGAGTCTCCGGACTTCGCGTCCGAGGTCTACGGCGATGCCTGGGACTACAGCAACTCCGGCGACGTGAACACCAACGCCGGTCGCACCCGCGGCATGAGCGTGTCGGGCGGCAAGCTGCACGTCAAGGTGGTCGGCGGCGACTACTTCTCGCCCGTCAACACCGTGCCCGGCGCCCTCTCGTACGGCCGCGACGGCAACAAGAGCCCCGTCAGCACGAGCCGCTACAACCACATGTCGTTCGAGATGACCCAGCCCGACAACGGCGTGGGCGCCATCTACTGGTTCACCTGCACCTCGATGCTCGCCACCTGCGCGGGCGGGCAGACCTTCAAGCTCTACCCGGGCACGCACGTCTACGACTTCGACCTCACCGCCAAGTCGACCGTCGGAGCCAAGAAGGCCTGGAAGGGCTCGCGCGTCGTCGGCATGCGCGTCGTCCCCTCCGTGACCGGATCCAAGACCAAGGTCATCTCGACGGCGTTCAACTGGATGCGCATCTACGACGACGTGACCACGCACGGCGCCTACCCGCCCGGCACCTACGACTACTTCTCGGTCAAGCCTCGCCCCCAGCCGGTCGTCGACAGCCCCAACACCACGCAGGGCAAGGACATCACTTCGGCCGAGGGCCTGCAGCAGTGGGTCTTCACCGGCGGCCGCGTCGCCGGCGTCGGCGTGAAGAACGCCACGGTCAAGTCGTACAGCTCGAAAGGCATGACCGCGACGAACTCCGGCTCGAAACGGAACGATCCCGAGGTGCTCCTGGCGTCGCGCGCCTTCCCCGGCAGCAAGTACCGCTACCTGTCCATCGCCATGAAGTACGACGGCGGCTTCTCGCTCTCGTCGAACTCCGGCGGCGGCAAGATGGCCCGCTGGATCTGGGGCGTCAAGGGCACCTCCGTCTCGCAGGAGAGCAACGACATCGTCACCTACTCGGGCGCGAACGCCGGCACGATCAACGTCGACCTCGCCAAGGGCTCCGTGCTCGACGAGAACTCGAAGGCTCCGCGCCAGGGCTGGGCGGGCAAGACGATCACGTCGCTCCGCTTCGACCCCAACGAAGATCCGGGCGCCGCCACCTGGCACCTGCTCGCGCTGCACCTCCGTGCGGCTCCCGCGGCGAAGGCCAAGACGACGATCCAGTTCCACGATGCGGGCTGGGTCGCCGGAACCACCGCCACGATCAAGGTCGGCAAGAACGCCCCCGGCGGAACGGGCTACAAGACGGTCGCCTCCAAGATCTCGGTGTCGAAGGGCGTCAACTCGTTCGCCTGGAAGCTCGGCTCGCTCTCGGCTGGCGCGTACCACGTGCAGGTCACCCTCAACCACCCGGACGGCACCGCTGCGCTCGCCTACTCGAAGGCCGCGATCACGATGTCCAAGTAGGCACAGCGTCGAAGCAGGAGTCATCCTGCACTGTCTGCACCCGGCCGCTCGCGACCGGGTGCAGACTCGTCTGCATGACGACACCTGATGCCTCGCCCGACACGTCCAAGCCGGAGAGCAACACGACCGTCATCATCGCCTTCCTGGCGAACCTGCTGGTCGCGATCGCGAAGACCGTCGCGTCGTTGATCACCGGCTCCGCGTCGATGATCGCGGAGGCCGCGCACTCGTGGGCCGACACCGGCAACGAGATCTTCCTGTTCGTCGCCGACCGACGTGGCACGCGGGCCCGCGACGACGACCACCCCCTGGGCTACGGCAAAGAGACGTACGTCTGGTCGATGTTCGCGGCGTTCGGCCTCTTCACGGTCGGCGCGGTCGTCTCGATCTACCACGGCATCTCGGAGCTCGGGGCGACCGAGGCCGACGGCGACTTCCTGATCAACTACATCGTCCTCGGCGTCGCGGCCGTGCTCGAGGGCACGTCCTTCCTGCAGGCGCTGCGCCAGGCTCGCGGCGTCGCCGCGAAGCGCCGGATTCCGGTGCTGCGGCACGTGATCGGCTCGTCGAACGCCACGCTGCGCGCCGTGTTCTTCGAAGACGCCGCGGCCCTCATCGGCCTCGTGCTCGCGTTCCTCGGGATCCTGCTGCACCAGCTCACCGGCCTCGCCGTGTTCGACGCCATCGGGTCGATCCTCGTCGGCGTGCTGCTGGGTGTGGTCGCCGTCGTGCTGATCGACCGCAACCGCCGGTTCCTGATCGGCGAGAGCCCCTCCGACGAGGTCGAGTCGACCGTGCTGCGCCGCCTCCTCGAACGCGACGACATCAACCGGGTCACCTACCTGCACACCGAGTTCGTCGGGCCGGGTCGTCTCTACCTGGTGGCAGCCGTCGACATGGTGGGCAACGCCGACGAGGAGCACGTGGCCGTCGCCCTGCGCCGCGTCGAGCGCGCGCTCGAAGAGCACGACATCGTCGAGGAGGCCGTCCTCACCCTCTCCACGCCCGACGAGTCGAGCCTGGTGCCGACGCACGACGAGGCCAGGCCGGGGTCGCTCTCGTAGCGGGTCGCAGGCGCAGGAACTGCGCCCTCCGCCGCCGCACCCCGACCATCAGCGCGACCCCGAGAGCCACGAGGCCCGCGCCCGCGGCGAGCGCCGGAACGACCGGCGTCCCGGTGCCCGTCATCGCCAGCTCGGCGGGGTCGGCCTCCGCCCCGGCGACCTGTCCCGCCGGGGTCGCCCCTGCCGGGGTCGCCGCCGCGGCGCGACCGCCGCTGAGGTCGTACGCGACGAGCGGTCCGGCGACCGAGTACCTCGGCGTCTTCGACGCGGACGGCTCGGTGGCGAAGGCCGTCAGGAGGTAAGGGCCCGCCTTCAGCGTCACCCGGGTCGACCACTCGCCGTCGCGATTCACCGTGATCCGGCCGTGGTCGGTCGGAAGGCGTCTCGAGACCGTTCCGGCGCGCGTGGGGATCTCCCCCGCCTCGATCGACGCGAAGAACGCCGGGTAGATCGTCGCGAGGCGCGCGAACGCGGATTCGGGCCGGCCCTGCAGCAGCACGATGTGGTCCCCCGGTGTGCCGGTGCCCGACACGGTGGTCGAGACGTAGCCCGGCCGGCCGGCGACGGGGGCGCCGCGGAGCTGGATCCCGTCGTCGCGGACGAGGTCGTCCAGGCCGATGGGGCTCTCCGTCTGCACCCGCTTCACCCGCGCGGCAGCGCCGCTTGGATCGGCTGCGGGGTGCGACCGGCGCTTCGCCCGCACGGCGTCGGCGTGGGCCGTCAGCGTCGGCGCCGCGAGAAGGCGTGCCAGCGACCCGTCGGAGCCCGGGTCGCCGAACGTCACATCGTCGAAGGAGGACGGGCGCGTGATGTCGGGCGCCACGACCGTCCCGGCCGGGGGCACGACGGTGATCGTGTGCGCGTTCGACAGGTCGGACGCGTGCGTGACCGGCTCGTAGAAGTCGCCGGGCCAGTACTCGACCTGGGCGGCCGAGATGCTGACCGTCCCGTAGAGCACGGCGGCGTCGGCCCGCCAGGTGCCGTCGTCCCCGACGGTGATGTCGTTCAGCTGGCCGCCGAGGGGCTGGCTGTCGAGCTGGCCGTACTCGTCGTAGGAGGGCGCGGTTCCTGCGTCGGCGAACATCAGCAGAATGTCGTCGCCCGGGGTGCCGGTGCCCGAGACCTGGAGGATCGACGAGTAGGCCGAGTAGCCGAACGGCAGCGGCTTCACTGTGAAGCCCGATCCGTCGGCCGGCGCGCCGAGAGCGGGCGCGGCGCTCGGCTCGGCATCGAAGACGAACTCGAGGTACGTCGGCACGAGGTCGGTCGTGCCGACACTCGCGTTCACGACGGCGAGGGTGTCGTAGGGCCCGTCGGCGGGAAAGGTCACCGTCAGCGAGAAGGTCCTCGCTGTCGTGGTCATGCTCGCGTAGGGGGTGTCGCGCCGCGAGAACGCCTCCCCCACACTGACGACGGCGCCGACCGGGGCGCGGCCCTCGACGACGACTGTGCGCGTATCGGGGCTCTGCACGAGGCCGTCCTCGTCGGTCAGCGGGGAGGTGACCGTGAGCTCGGGGCGGCGAGTGGCGGGTGCGGCTGCGCTCGAGCGCGCCGTCCGCGCGGATGCGGAGGCGGGTGCCGTCGGCGCAGATGCGGCGGAGGGTGCCGTCGGGCCGCTCGATGCCGCGGCCGTCGGGCTTCGCGTCACGGCAGCCGCCGGATCGCCCGACTCGGCGAAGGCCGAGACGGCGCCGAGCGCGCTCGCGCCGAAGACCAGCAGGAGTACGGCGGGCAGCGCGACGGCGGCCCGGAAGCTCGGGTTCTTCACGGGTGTCGGGTGGCTCTCGGCGTGGGTCTCGGGAACAGCCCCTCGCTCCGGCCCACCGCGAGCGAGGAAGACCGCCCCGTGATCTGAGCGGTGCTGCGAACATAACACTTCCTCAACAGCGTCCGCTGTCCCGGCCGCGCGACCGTCTGCGTCGACTCAGCCGAGGCCGAGCGCCACGGCGTCGACGGCCGGGGCGACGTGCGACGCCAGCTCGCCGCGGCCGATGCCCGCGCGTGCCCAGGCCACCGTCGCCGCACCCGCCGCCGCGAGCAGCGTCGCAGCCACGAGACGGGGTTGGGGGTCGTCCGGCCGCAGGCCGAGCCGCTCGGCGACGAACGTGCCGATGACGGCCTGGTGGGCGACGAACCGCGCGGCCCCGGATGCCACGAGGTCGTCACCCAGCCGCATCGTCTCGCCCTGCGTGAGCGCCCAGGGCACGCGGGAGTCGTCGTGCGCGCGGGCCACGGCGGTGAGCGCCTCGGCGACCTCGCGCGCAGGAACTCCCCGCGGTACGGCACGCAGGCACCCCGGCAGCGCTTCGAGGCTCCGGTCGAGGTCGACCCAGAGCAGGTCGGCCTTCCCCCCGAAGTAGTTGAAGAACGTCGCCCGGCTGACGCCGGCCCGCTGAGCGATCTGGTCGACCGTCGTCTTCGCATACCCGTTCTCGAGGAACAGCTCGGAGGCGGCGTCGGCCAGGATGTCGGCCGACGAGCGACGAGGCCGCCCGGCTCTACTAGACTCGGTCACGCTGTTTATTGTACTCAGTCTAGAAACCACGTTCGGAGCCCTTGTGCGCACCCCGCTTCCCGCAGTCGTCGGCACAGCAGCCGCGGCCGCCCTCGTCCTCGCCGGCTGCACGGCCACCGGCGGCGACGCCACCGGCACCGCCACGCCCGTCAGCGGCGGCACCCTCACCTACGCGACCGGCGACGCTGAGCCGACCTGCCTCGACCCGCACGTCGGCGGCAACTACCCGCAGGCGCTCGTCTCGACGCAGTACCTCGAGGAGCTCGTCTCGAAGAACTCCGACGGCGACGTCATCCCCTGGCTCGCGACGGCCTGGAAGCAGTCCGACGATGGCCTGAGCTGGACCTTCACTCTCAAGAAGGGCGTCTCCTTCACCGACGGCACCGCCTTCGACGCTGCCGCGGTGGTCGCCAACGTCGAGCACGTGAAAGACCCGAAGACGCTGTCGTCGACCGGCTACCTCGCCCTCGCCAAGGTCGACAAGGCCACGGCCGTCGACGCGCAGACCGTCCGCTTCGACCTGTCGAGCCCCGACAGCTCCCTGCTCGACTCGCTGTCTCAGCCCTGGCTCGCCATCGAATCGCCCACCGCCCTCAAGCGGAGCCAGGCGGTCAACTGCGAGTCGCCCGTCGGCACCGGGCCGTTCGAGGTGCAGAAGTGGGTCAAGCAGGAGTCGATCACCCTCGTCCGCAACTCCGACTACACGTCGCCGCCGAAGGACGCCGCGCACACCGGCGCGGCGTACCTCTCGAAGATCGTCTGGCGCTTCCTGCCCGACTCGGCCTCGCGCTACGCGGCCCTCCAGTCGGGCGAGGTCGACGTCATCGACAACGCGCAGCCCGACTCCCTCGTCGCGGCCGCCAAGAGCAGCCAGCTCAGGGCCATCGATGCCCCGCGCCCCGGCGCGAGCGACCGCCTCGAGCTGAACTCGAGCCAGGCGCCGTTCGACGACGAGAACGTCCGCCGCGCCTTCATCACCGGGGTCGCCGTGAACCCCGGCATCAAGTCGCTCTTCTTCGGCACCGCGAAGCGCTCCTACTCGCTGCTGTCGAGCGTCGAGAAAGACTCCTACTCCGACCCTTCGCTGTTCGCCATCGACACGGCGAACGCGAAGAAGCTGCTCGGCCAGGCCGGCTGGACCGGTCGCGACAGCGACGGCTACCGCACGAAGGACGGCAAGCGCCTGACCGTCCGCTTCCCTGTCTCGACCAACCAGTCGATCCCCGCCGAGCGCTCGCTGTTCGAGCAGATCCAGCAGGAGGCCAAGGGCCTCGGCTTCGACGTCGAGATCCAGCAGCTCGACCTGTCGAGCTGGTACGGCGCTCTGGCCGCTCACAAGTACGAGATCGTCAGCGCCCCGTACACGAAGGTCGGCCCCGGAGTGCTCGACATCCTCTACAACTCGTCGAGCATCACCCCGGCGCCGAGCGGCTACTTCGCGAACAACGCGCAGGTCGACTCGAAGCAGGTCGACTCGCTGCTCGCCGAGGCCAGCGCCGAGCCGTCCGAGACGAAGCGCCACGACCTGTACGACCAGGTGCAGAAGATCGTTCTCGAGGGCTACTACGTGCTCCCGCTCTACGACCAGCAGAACCACTACCTGTACCGGACGGCCGTGCACGGCCTGCGCGCGATGCCGACGGTCTCGACGCCCAGCCTCTACGACGCCTGGCTGCAGAAGTAGCGGTGCCGGCCGTCCGCTGGGTCGGCTCCCGCGTGGTGGGAGCCGTGGTCGTCCTCTGGGCGGTCGCGACCCTCATCTTCTTCGCGATCCGCCTGGTGCCCGGCGACCCCGCCGAGGCGATCCTCGGCGGGCCCGGCTCGCAGGCCTCCCAGGCGTCGCTCGACCTGGTCCGGCGCGAGTACGGCCTCGACCGGCCCCTCCTCGTGCAGTACCTCGACCAGCTCGGCCGCCTGGCGACGGGCCACCTCGGCGAGTCGTACTCGCTGAAGCAGCCCGTCGCGGCCGTCCTCGCCGCCCAGGTGCCGCCGACGCTCACGCTCGCCGCCCTGTCGCTCGTCGCGGCGTGGCTGCTCGCGATCGGCGTCGCCTGGTGGAGCTCCGGCTCGGGCCGGGTCGCGAACGCGGTGGCGTCGGGGCTCGAGGTCGTGGCGTCGGCGGTGCCGCACTTCCTGCTGGGGAGCGTGCTGATCGTCGTGCTCTCGACCTCGCTCGGGCTCCTGCCGCCGGTGAGCACCGGAACCGCGTCGGGGATCGTCCTGCCGGTGATCACGCTGGCGATCCCGGTGGCGGGGTTCCTCGGCCAGGTCACGCGCGACTCCCTGCTCGACGCGGCCGCGGCGCCGTTCGCCCTCACCGCTCGCGCCCGCGGCGAGTCGCGCTCCGGCGTCTTCTGGCGGCACCTGCTCCGGCACGCCGCCCTGCCCGGCCTCGCCCTGTCGGGCTGGGCCTTCGGCTCGCTGCTGTCGGGAGCGATCGTGGTCGAGTCGCTGTTCGCGAGGCCCGGTCTCGGCCGCACGCTGCTCGACGCGGTGACCCTGCGCGACATCCCGCTGGTGACCGGCGTGGCCCTCGTGTCGGCCCTGGCGTACGTGCTCGTGGTGGCCCTGGGCGACCTTGCCGAGCGACTCGTCGACCCGCGGGGAGGCCGGGCATGACGATGATCGCCGCGCTTCCGCGGGTGAGGTTCGCGCCCCGAGTTCCTGCGCTCGTGGCGTCTGTGCTGCTGCTCGCCGTGCTCGTCGCCGCCGTCTGGCCGGAGGTGATCGCCCCTGTCGACCCGCTGGCGATCCACCCCGCCGACGCGTTCCAGGCGCCGTCGACCGCGCACCCCTTCGGCACCGACGACTCGGGCCGCGACCTCCTCGCCCGCGTCGTGCACGGCGCCCGCGCCTCGCTGCTGATCGGCGTCGCGGCCACCGCCATCGGAGTCGCCCTCGGCCTCGTGCTCGGCATCGCCGCCGCCGTCGGCTCGCGCATCACCGACATCGCGGTCAGCCGCCTGCTCGAGGTGCTGTTCGCGCTGCCCGGGCTGCTCCTGTCGCTCGTGATCATCGCGTTCGCCGGGCCGGGGCCGATCCCGGCGACCGTGGCCGTGGGGCTGGCGACGGCGCCCGGATACGCCCGGATCTTCCGCAGCCGCATCCGCGCGGTCGCCTCCTCGGAGATGGTCGAGGCTGCCCGCGTGCTCGGGCGCCGGCCGTCGGTGCTGCTCGTGCGGCACGTGCTCCCGAACGCGCTGGCGCCGGTCGTCGTGCTCGCCACGCTCGGCGTCGGGCAGGCGATCGTCTGGGCCTCGTCGCTGTCGTACCTCGGCCTCGGCTCGCCGCCGCCCGCGCCGGAGTGGGGCGCCATGCTCGAGGCCGGGCGCACCTACCTCGCGGTGGCGCCGTGGATGACGGTGTTCCCGGGGCTCGCCATCGTCGCGACCGCGGCTGCGACCACCGTGCTCGGGCGGGCGCTGACGGCGCGGGGGCGTTCCTGATGGCCGGCTCGCGGCGCCTCACCGTCGACGGCCTTCGGGTCGCGTTCGGCGGCGTCGAGGTGGTCCGCGGCGTCTCGTTCACGCTCGACGCCGGCGAGTGCGTGGCCCTCGTCGGCGAGTCCGGCTCGGGCAAGAGCGTGACCGCGCGCGCCCTTCTCGGCCTGGCCGGCGGCACGGTCACCGCCGACGCCCTCACCCTCGACGACACCGACCTCGCGGCCCTCGGCGAGCGCGACTGGCGCCGGATCCGCGGCCCCCGCATCGGCCTCGTGCTCCAGGACGCCCTCGTCTCGCTCGACCCGCTCCGCCCGATCGCCCGCGAGATCGACGACCCGCTGCGGCTGCACTCCCGCCTGACCCGCCCGGAGCGCGCCGCCCGCGTCCTGGAGGTGCTCGACGAGGTCAGCATGCCCTCGCCCGAGACACGGTCACGGCAGCGGTCCGGCGAGCTGTCCGGCGGCCTGCGGCAGCGCGCCCTGATCGCGGCGGCGCTCGCGCTGCGGCCCGGCGTCCTGATCGCCGACGAGCCGACGACCGCGCTCGACGCCGAGGTGCAGCGGCAGGTCGTCGACCGGCTGGCACGGCTCCGCGATGAGGGAACATCGGTGCTCGCCATCAGCCACGACCTCGGTGCGGTGCGCCGCCTGGCCGACCGTGTCGTCGTGCTCCGCGACGGAGAAGCCGTCGAGCAGGGCCCGACCGAGCAGATCCTCGACGCGCCGACCCATCCGTACACGCAGGCCCTCGTCGCGGCTCTCCCGCATGGCAAGCCCCGCGGCACGCGGTTGTCGGCCGTCGCAGCGGGGCGCAGGAACTCCGGAACGCCGACCCCTCAAGCGCCGACGGCCGAATCCTCCCCCGTCGTGCTCTCCGCCCGCCGCCTCACCCGGCGCTTCGGCGACTTCACCGCCGTCGACGACGTGTCGCTCGAGCTCCGCGCCGGCGAGACGCTCGGCCTGGTGGGCGCGTCCGGGTCGGGCAAGACGACGACGGCCCGCCTGCTGCTGGGCCTCGACGCTCCCGACGCCGGACAGGTCGCCCTGCTCGGCGCCCCGTGGAACCCCCTGCCCGAGCGGGAGCGCCGCCCTCGCCGGGCCGCCCTCGGCGCCGTCTACCAGGATGCCCTCTCGTCGTTCGACCCCCGCATGACCGTCGGGCGCATCCTCGTCGACGCGCTCACCGCCGGCCGCGCGACCCGGCCGGGCCGGGCCCGCCTCCCAGACGTCGAGCGCATGCTCCGCGAGGTCGGGCTCGACCCCGCCGTCGCCGCCCGGCTGCCCCGCACCCTGTCGGGAGGCCAGCGCCAGCGGGTCGCCATCGCCCGGGCGCTGGCGCCGTCACCCCGCGTCGTCGTGTGCGACGAGCCGGTGTCGTCGCTCGACGTCACGGTGCAGGCGCAGGTGCTCGACCTGCTCGACGAGCTGCAGCGCGAGCGCGGGCTCGCCTACGTCTTCATCTCGCATGACCTCGACGTCGTGCGGCACCAGAGCGACCGCGTCGCCGTGATGTCGGCCGGCCGCGTCGTGGAGCAGGGCCCCGCCGAGCAGGTCTTCACCGCGCCCGAGCACCCGTACACGCGGGCGCTCCTCGCCGCGGCCACCTAGCTGCCCGCCCGGCGCCTGGGCCGCCCCTCCCTGTGCTGCCCCGCCGCACCACGATCCCGACATCCGGGACCGAGATCGCGACATGGCACCACGGTTTCCCGTGGTGCCATGTCGCGATCGTGGGCCTAGCGCCCCGCCGGCACGATGTCGATCGGCCCGGACGCCGCGAACTCCACGGCCCAGTCGGCCTGCGCGACCTCGCTCGACTCGTCGGCGTAGGCGGCGATGAGCTCCTCGGCCTCCTCCTCGGTGGCGACCGAGGGGCCCGACCCGAGCAGCGGGATGTTGGCCGTCTCCTTGGTGAACCAGACGGCGACGAGCCCGATCACGGCGGCGATCATCAGGTAGAACGCCGGGATGTCGTTCGCCCACGCGAAGCCGCTCTTCGTGGCCCAGGCGACGAGCGACTCGGTGACGAGAGGCGTGGTGCCGCCGAACAGCGAGACCGACACGTTGAACGCGATGGCCAGGGCGCCGTAGCGGATGATCGTCGGGAACAGCGCCGGGAGCGTGGAGGGCATCGTCGACGTGAACGTGACGAGCACGAGGCCGAGCAGCAGCAGGCCGACGAAGACGAGCACGGTCGACTCGGTCTGCACCAGCTTGAGCGCGGGCCACGAGAGCACCAGGAAGCCGAGGCAGCCGGCGAACAGAACGGGTCGGCGGCCGAAGCGGTCCGACAGGCGCCCGCCGAGCCCGATGACGGCCATCATCAGCACCATCACGACGATCACGAGGATGAGCCCGTTGGTCGCATCGCGGCCGAGCGTCGACGTGAGGTACGTCGGCATGTACGACAGCAGCATGTAGTCGGTGACGTTGAAGACGAGCACGAGGCCGATGCAGACGAGCAGCGCGCGCCAGTTCTCGGCGAACAGGCGCAAGAACGGCGTCTTGGCCGACTCGCGCGACGCGGCCTCCTCCTGCTGCTTCTGGAAGGCCGGCGTCTCCTCGAGCTTCAGGCGCAGGTAGAGGCCGACGAGGCCGAGGGGCCCGGCGACCAGGAACGGGATCCGCCAGCCCCAGCTCAGCAGCACCTCCTCCGACATGGCGAACTGCAGCACCGTCACGAGCGAGGCGCCGAGCACGTAGCCGCCGAGGGTGCCGAACTCGAGCCACGAGCCCATGAACCCGCGGCGCTTGTCGGGCGAGTACTCCGCGATGAACGTCGCGGCCCCGCCGTACTCCCCGCCGGTCGAGAAGCCCTGCACGAGGCGGGCCACGAGCAGCAGGAGGGGTGCCCAGACGCCGATGGTGTTGAAGTCGGGGAGGAAGCCGATGGCGAAAGTTCCTGCGGCCATCATGATCATCGTCACGGCCAGCACCTTCTGACGGCCGATGCGGTCGCCGAGAGGGCCGAAGACCGCGCCGCCGATGGGCCGGACCACGAACGCCGCCGTGAACGTCGCGAAGGTCAGGATCACGCTGAGCGTCGGGCTGAGCGAGGGGTAGAAGACTCGGGCGAGGGTGGTGGTGAGGTAGGCGAACACCCCGAAGTCGAACCATTCCATGCCGTTCCCGAGGGCGGCGGCGGCGACGGCTCGCTTGAGCAGGGGCTCTTCGACGACGGTCACGTCATCATTCGTCAGTCTTCTTCTCATGCGCGGTTCACTCCAGTTATCGACACGCGCCACCGGCACGGCGGCACAAAAAACTCCGAAAGCTTACCAGATGTCAGTATTTCGCTGCAGGGAGTGCACTCCCGAGGCCCGTCTCGGGGCGCAGGAACTGCCCTGACGTAGACTGGCCCGCAGCACATTCAGGCACCTCACCACCGACACGGTGCCGCCCATATCGAAGGAGTACGCGATGCCCAGACCCATGCCAGAGAAGCCCGCCCTCGAAGGCCTCGAAGGGGTCTGGGGCCCCGCCTGGGAGATGGCGGGAACGTACAAGTTCGACCGGGCGAGCGCGTCGAAGGCCACCGTCTTCTCGATCGACACTCCCCCGCCGACGGCCTCCGGGTCGCTGCACATCGGCCACGTCTTCAGCTACACGCACACCGACGTCAAGGCGCGCTTCGAGCGCATGCGCGGCAAGAGCGTCTTCTACCCGATGGGCTGGGACGACAACGGCCTGCCCACCGAGCGTCGCGTGCAGAACTTCTACGGCGTGCGCTGCGACCCGACGCTCCCCTACGACGCCGACTTCACGCCGCCGTTCGAGGGCGGCGACAACAAGTCGTCGAAGGCCGCCGACCAGATCCCGATCTCGCGCCGCAACTTCATCGAGCTCTGCGAGCGCCTCACGGTCGAAGACGAGAAGCAGTTCGAAGACGTCTGGCGCAAGCTCGGCCTGTCGGTCGACTGGACCCAGTCGTACCGCACCATCGGCGACGACTCGCAGGCCGTCGCGCAGAAGGCGTTCCTCCGCAACCTCGCGCGCGGCGAGGCCTACCAGGCGCAGGCCCCCACGCTGTGGGACGTCACCTTCCGCACCGCGGTCGCCCAGGCCGAGCTCGAAGACAAGGACATGCCGGGCGCCTACCACACGCTCGCGTTCCACGGACCGGCCGGCGACGTGCTCATCAAGACCACCCGCCCCGAGCTGCTCCCCGCCTGCGTCGCGCTGGTCGCGCACCCTGACGACGAGCGCTACCAGGGCCTGTTCGGCACGACGGTGAAGACGCCGCTGTTCGACGTCGAGGTTCCGGTGCTCGCTCACCACCTCGCTCAGAAAGACAAGGGCTCCGGCATCGCCATGGTCTGCACGTTCGGCGACACGACCGACGTCGTGTGGTGGCGCGAGCTCGACCTGCCCAACCGCTCGGTGATCGGCTTCGACGGCCGGTTCGTCTCCGAGGCGCCCGACGTCATCGTGTCGGAGGCCGGCAAGGCCGCCTACGGCGAGCTCGCCGGCAAGACCGTGTTCAGCGCGAAGGCCGCCATCGTGGCCCTGCTGCAGGAGTCCGGCGAGATGCAGGGCGAGATCGAGAAGATCACCCACCCGGTCAAGTTCTTCGAGAAGGGCGACAAGCCGCTCGAGATCGTGTCGACCCGCCAGTGGTACATCGTCAACGGCGCCCGCGACGAGGCTCTCCGCGAGACGCTCCTCACCCGCGGCGAGGAGGTCGCGTTCCACCCCGACTTCATGCGGGTTCGCTACGAGAACTGGGTCAAGGGGCTCTCGGGCGACTGGCTCATCTCACGCCAGCGCTTCTTCGGCGTGCCGATCCCGGTCTGGTACCCGCTCGACGGCGACGGCAACCCCGTCTTCGACAGCGCTATTGTGCCGAGCGAGGCCCAGCTGCCCGTCGACCCGTCGAGCGACACCGCCCCCGGCTACGACGAGTCGCAGCGCGGCGTGCCCGGAGGCTTCCAGGGCGAGGTCGACGTGATGGACACCTGGGCGACCTCCTCGCTGACCCCGCAGCTCGCGGGCAAGTGGGAGTCCGACCCCGAGCTGTTCGACCTCGTCTACCCGTACTCGCTGCGCCCGCAGGGCCAGGACATCATCCGCACCTGGCTGTTCTCGACCGTGCTGCGCGCGCAGCTCGAGGGCGACACCGTGCCGTGGAAGAACGCCTCGATCTCGGGCTTCATCGTCGACCCCGACCGCAAGAAGATGTCGAAGTCGAAGGGCAACGTGGTGACGCCCGCGGCCATGCTCGACGATCACGGCTCCGACGCGGTCCGCTACTGGGCCGCCTCGTCGCGCCTGGGCACCGACGCGGCGTTCGACCCGCAGAACCCGAAGCAGATCAAGGTCGGCCGCCGCCTCGCGATCAAGGTGCTCAACGCCGCCAAGTTCGTCTACTCGTTCCCGGAGCCCGTCGAGGGCGCCGCTGTCACCGAGGCCCTCGACGTCGACCTGCTGGCGAACTTCGCCGCCGTCATCGAGGCAGCCACCACGGCTCTCGAGAACTACGACCACGCGAAGGCGCTCGAGACCACCGAGAAGTTCTTCTGGACGTTCTGCGACGACTACCTCGAGCTCGTCAAGGAGCGCGCGTACGGCGCCACCTCGACTCCCGAGGCCCAGTCGTCGGCGGTGCTCGCGCTCCGCTCGACCATCGACGGCCTGCTCCGCCTGCTCGCGCCCTACCTCCCCTTCGCCACCGAAGAGGTCTGGTCGTGGACCCACGACACCTCCGTCCACACGGCCGCCTGGCCCACGGCGCAGGAACTCGGGGCGGTCACCTCCCCGTCCGGGCTCCTCGAGCTCGTCGGCGAGGCGCTGATCTCGATCCGCCGCGCGAAGACCGACGCCAAGGCGTCGCAGAAGACGCCGGTGACGTCGGCCGTCGTCGTGGCCCCCGAGGCGTCGCTCGCGCTGCTGCGGACGGCCGCGGCCGACCTCTCGGCCGTCGGACGCATCGAGACGCTGACCTTCGCTGCCGGCGAGGAGCTCGCCGTGAGCGACATCGTGCTGGCTGAGCAGCCGTCGTCGACGGACTCGGCAGTCTGATGCAGTTGGGAACGCGCTGGTCGGTCGGGGGCCAGACCCCCGACCGGCTCCCGGCCGCGGTCGTCGAGGCCGTCGCCCGCGTCGAGGCCGAGCTGGCCTCGCAGGCCGTCGACGCGTCGACCTGGCGCTGGACTCTCACGTGGCTCGAGCGCAAGCCGGTCGTCGAGCTCGACGACGGCACCGTCATCCGGTACGACGCCGCGGCCGACACGGCGTCGGTGCACGAGCCGGTCGACGGCGAGGAGCTCGACTAGCCCTCCGCCGCTCCCCATCGGGCTCGCCCCGCCGAAACGGCTCAGCCCCTCCGTCTGTACGGAGGGGCTGAGCCGTTTCGGCGGGCGGCGCAGCCCCAGCAAGCGGGGCCGCGCGTCCGTCGGTCAGCAGGTGGCCAGAGGGATCTCCTCGCGGGTCACCGTCTTGATCGCCTTCGAAGGGCCCTGCGAGATGCCGAAGACCACGAACTGCGACAGCTTGTCGGCGGGGATCTCGAACGAGAATCCGACGGTGGCGTTCGAGAGTCCGTACTTCTTCTTCACGTCAGCCCGCGAGAGGTTCGCCGTGTGGCGGAACGCCTTGGTCACGCCGGTCGTCGAGACGGTGTAGACGTCGACGGTACCCGGACCAGCGGACTTCTGCGGGTCGAACGACCAGCCGGTCAGCCGGATGCGCGGCGTGGTGGTTCCCGGCGTGGGGCACGCTCCGACGGCGGAGTCGAGGTGGGAGATCGCCGACGACGGCACGCCGATGAGGTACTGGCGGTTCAGGACCTTCGTGGCTCCGGTCGAACTCGTGATGCTCGCTGCGACCGTGACGCGGCCGGCCGAGTCGCGCCCCGGCGGCACGAGCACGACTTCGTCGAAGCCGTAGGCCTTCGACGTGGTCCCGAGTGCCGCGGCTACGTCTGCGCGCGGCCTGTCTGCCTTGACCTTCTCGATGACGGTGCCCTGGATGCTGATCGCGACCGTTGTCGTCTTCGCGTCCACGGCTGCCCAGCCCCGGACACGGACCGCGTTCAGTCCTGACAACGTGACCGAGTCGACGTGACCGTCGGTCGGCGTCGCGGCGTTGGCGGCGAGCGGCGCCGCGAGCAGCGCTCCGGCGGCGAGAGTGCCGGCCACGAGTGCGGCGATGATGCGTGTGGTGCGCATGGTGATCCTTCTCTGTGCGGCTCCCCCCTGGAGCCGATGCGTCCATCGTGCTCCGCGCCCGACCCGGAGGGTATAGGCCGCTCGGCTGAACCTGCGCCGCCCCACTGCATCCATCGGCTACTCCTTTCACCCCGCCGATCACGGTCCCGTAACGGTCTGCCGCTCCCGCCGCCGTCCACCCCGCGTTCCGGCACCCGCGCAACGCGGCGGCCTTGGTCGGGTGCCGCTTCGCAGGGGCTACGCGCGGGCGAGGAGCTCGCCGTGGGGCATCGCGAAGAAGCCGTCGAGGGCGTCGCGCCACGCGAGCCAGGCGTCGGAGATCGCCCGCAGCTCGAGGTCGGTGGCGGCGCCCTTCTCGATCGCGTCGGCGTAGAACGCCGACTCGAGCGCCCGCGCGGCCCACGACTCGCCCCACCAGGTGCGCTCCGCGTCAGACGAGTAGCACCAGATCGACGCCGACGACTCGAAGTCGGTCAGGCCGGCCTCGAGCGCCCACCCCTTGAGGTGGCGCCCGGCGTCCGGCTCGCCGCCGTTGCCGCGGTGGACGAGCTGGTAGACCGTCATCCAGTGGTCGAGGCCGGGGTTCTCAGGGGCCCAGATCGTGCCGCGGTAGTCGACGTCGCGCACGGCGATCAGCCCGCCGGGCTTCGCCACGCGGCGCATCTCGACGAGGGCGGCTACCGGGTCGGCGACGTGCTGCAGCACCTGGTGGGCGTGCACGACGTCGAAGGTGTCGTCGGGGAACGGCAGGGAGTACAGGTCGGCGGTCTGGAAGACGGCGTTGGCGAGTTCCTGCGCCGAGGCGAGCTCGGTGGCCGCGGCGACGATCTGGGCCGACGAGTCGATTCCGACGACGCGACCGGCTGACAGGAT
Organism: Frondihabitans sp. PhB188; assembly: GCF_003752365.1. GTDB lineage: Bacteria > Actinomycetota > Actinomycetes > Actinomycetales > Microbacteriaceae > Frondihabitans. The sequence goes on from NZ_RJUO01000003.1 coordinate 169,430, forward strand.
GCGGGCGAAGTCGACCGTGATGGTGCCGGGGCCGGCTCCGACGTCGAGGAGCGTCATGTCGGGCGCGAGGTGCGGGAGGAGGTACGCGGCGGAGTTCTCGGCGGTGCGCCAGGTGTGGCTGCGCAGGACGCTCTCGTGGTGGCCGTGGGTGTACTTCTCGCCGCTGCTCATGCCCTGACGTTAGCGGACGAGCGGGTGTCGACGAGCGTCAGCGGAACGTCGTGTGCCGGATGCCGTCGCGCACGAGCATGTCGGCGAACGGATCGCCGTCGGAGCGGTTCGGCGCTTCGGCGAGACTCGCGACGCGACTCGACCGGCGACGCGACCAGGCCACGAGTGCGAGGCCGGCCTGCAGAAGGAGGCGGTCGAACGGCGAGCCGGGGCGGGTGGAGTGGAGTGCGGCGGTCATCGGTGTTCTCCTTCGACGTGGGGTGCGTCGGCGATCGGGAAGGCGTTGAAGTGGATCTGGACGCGGCGGGCACCCGGACGGGGCTCGCGCGCACGCAGCGGTGCGATGTGCTGCTCGTAGAAGGCGGTGAAGGCCTGGCCGATCTCGCGCAGCTCGTCGCGGGTGGCCGAGAGGTTCAGGGTGTCGAGAGTCGAGGCCTCGTACCAGTCCTTGCCGACGTCTTCGGCGCGGTCCTGGAACTGGGCGAGCAGGCCCGCGCGCACGCGCTCCCACTCGCGGCCCACCATCTGGGCCGCTGCTCGGCCGGCGGCGGTGTCATGGTCGAAGACCGACACCGAGACGCTACCCGGAGAGCGCTCCCACCAGCGCTCGCGACCCGAGCCTCGGCCCTCGACCTCGCGGACGAGGCCGTGCCGGGCGAGCTGACGCAGGTGGTAGCTCGTCGAGCCGCTCGACTCGCCGAGACGTTCGGCCAGGCCGCTGGCGGTGGCCGGGCCGTAGTTCGAGAGCGCCTCGTAGAGCTCGACCCGCAGGGGGTGCGCCATGGCGCGGAGGGCACCGGCGTCGAGTGCTCTGTCGTTCGGCTTGTCGCTCATGTCTCGATCGTACGACCGCAAAGAAATCTTTGCAAGCATTTCTTTGCAAGCATGTCTTTGCATCTGCGGCATAGGGTGGAGGAATGACGAATCCGTTCTTCGAACCGAGCCCTCTCCCCTACGCTCTCCCGCCGTTCGAGCGGATCTCGGACGACGACTACCTGCCCGCCTTCGAGGCCGGCTTCGCCGAGCAGCTCGCCGAGATCGAGGCCATCGCCTCCGACCCGGCTCAGGCGACGTTCGAGAACACGGTCGTTCCGCTGCAGCGGAGCGGCCAGATCCTGTCGCGAGTCGAGCACGTCTTCTTCAACAAGTCCTCCAGCGACTCGAACGACGCCACCAACGCGCTCGAACTCGAGCTGGCGCCGAGGCTGGCCGCGCACGCCGACACGATCCGCCTCGACCCGCGGCTCTCCGGTCGCGTCGCCGCCGTCTACGAGCAGCTCGGCACGGCCGCGACCGAGCACCTCACGCCGGAGGAGGTCTACCTCGTCGAGCGCCTGCACGACGAGTTCAGCCGGGCCGGCGCCGGCCTCGGCGACGACGCGAAGCGACGCCTGCGCGAGCTCAACGGCGCACTCTCGACGCTGACCACCCGCTTCGAGAAGAACCTTCTCGCCGACACGAACGAGCTCGCCGTCGTGGTCGACGACGTCGCCGAGCTCGACGGACTGGGCGAGGGCGAGATCGCGGGCCTCGCCCAGGCGGCGGCCGAGCGCGGGCTGGACGGGAAGTTCCTGATCTCGCTCGTGCTCTTCACCGGTCACCCGCTTCTGGCCTCGCTCACGAACCGGCCGCTGCGCGAACGGCTCCTTGCAGCTTCGATGGCGCGCGGCACCCACGGCGGCGAGTTCGACAACCGCGCTGTGCTTCTCGAGATCGTGCGGCTGCGGGCCGAGCGCGCGGCGCTGCTCGGCTTCGAATCGCACGCGGCGTATGTGACGGCAGGCCAGACTGCGGGCTCCCCCGAGGCAGTGCACGATCTGCTCGCGCGCCTCGCGGCCCCCGCGGCCCGCAACGCCCGCGCCGAGTGGGCCGACCTGCAGCGCCTCGCCGACGCCGACCCGGCCTTTCCCGACGGAGCCGACGTCGCCGCCCACGACTGGGCGTACTACACCGAGAAGGTCCGCGCCGAGAAGTAGGACTTCGACGCCGCCGAGATGCGCCCCTACTTCGACGCCGAGCGCGTGCTGCACGACGGCGTGCTCTACGCCGCATCGACCCTGTACGGCCTGACCTTCACCGAACGCACCGATCTGGTCGCCTACCATCCCGATACCCGCGTGTTCGAGGTCGCCGGCGACGAGGGCGAGCCGGTCGGGCTCTACGTGCTCGATCTCTACACGCGCGACTCCAAGCGCGGCGGTGCCTGGATGAACCCGCTCGTCTCGCAGTCAGGACTCTTCGGCACCCTGCCCGTCGTCGTCAACAACCTCAACGTCTCGAAGCCGCCGGCCGGCAGCCCCACGCTGCTCACGCTCGACGAGGTGACGACGATGTTCCACGAGTTCGGCCACGCCCTGCACGGCCTGATCGCACGCACCGAGTACCCGTACTTCTCGGGCACCAACGTGTACCGCGACTTCGTGGAGTTCCCGAGCCAGGTCAACGAGATGTGGCTGCTCTGGCCCGAGGTGCTCGAGCACTACGCCCTCCACCACGAGACCGGAGAGCCCATGCCCGCCGACCTCGTCGAGAAGCTCACGGCATCCGAGGGCTTCAACCAGGGATTCGAGACCTCCGAGTACCTCGCAGCCTCCCTCCTCGACCAGTCGTGGCACTCCCTGACGTTCGAGGCCGCTTCGGCCGTCGACGACGTCGCCGCGTTCCAGGCGCAGGAACTCGCCGCCGCCGGCCTCGACAACCCCGCGGTCCCTCCCCGCTATGCGAGCACCTACTTCGCGCACACCTTCTCGGGGGGCTACGACGCCGGCTACTACTCCTACATCTGGAGCGAGGTGCTCGACGCCGACACCGTGGAGTGGTTCACGGCGAACGGCGGGCTCACCCGGGCGAACGGGGCCCGCTTCGCGGAGCGGCTGCTCGGTGTCGGCGGCGCCAAGGACCCCCTCGAGGCCTACCGCGACTTCCGCGGCCGCGATGCCGAGGTCGCGCCGCTCCTGGTGCGCCGCCGCCTGCAGTAGCGCGGCGTCGGGGTACGCCGCCGCCGGGCCGCGTCGCGCGTGGCCCCGCGAGGTGGCCCTCCGCGTCGCCCCCGCCCCGGCGGCGCGACGCCCGCGGCCACCTCGGCGCGCGGGCGCAAGGCGCGCCCGCCCCGCGGCCCCGCGGCCCCGCGGCCCCGCGGCCCCGCGAGGTGGCCCTCCCCGTCGCCCGCGCCGCACCGGCCCGACGACGACGGCCACCTCGGCGCACCGGGGCAGGGAACGCCGTCCCCCGCGTCCCGCGAGATGGCCCCGCAAGTCGGCTCCGCCCGCGCGGCGCGACGCCCGCGGCCACCTCGGCACACGAGCGCAAGGCGCGCCCGCCCCGCGGCCCCGCGATATGGCCCTCCGCGTCGCCCCGCCCCCGCCACGCGACGCCGAGGGCCACCTCGGCACACCGGGGCAGGGAACGCCGTCCCCCGCGTCCCGCGAGATGGTCTCGCAGGTCGGCTCCGCCCGCGCGGCGCGACGCCCGCGGCCACCTCGGCGCACGAACGCAAGCGGCGCCACCCGACGACAAAGGCCACCTCGCCGTGCCGACGGACCGACCGCCGCAGCGGAGCCATGCGCGGCAACCAACAACGCCGCAGATCGCGCCGCAGATCGCGCCGCCGGGCGTCGCGGCTACGCGCTCTTCTCGGCGCGTTCCGTCTGGCGCGGCACGATGGTCGGCGCCGCGTTCTCGAGCACCGACGCCTTGGTCACGACGACCCGGCCGACCGTCTCGTCGGAGGGCACGTCGAACATGATCGGCCCGAGCACTTCTTCCATGATGGCGCGCAGGCCGCGGGCACCCGTCTGGCGCAGAACGGCGAGGTCGGCGATGGCCTCGAGGGCGGCCTGCTCGAACTCCAGCTCGACGCCGTCGATCTCGAACATTCGCTGGTACTGGCGGACGAGGGCGTTCTTCGGCTTGGTCAGGATCTCCATCAGGGCGACCTGGTCGAGCTGCGACACCGTGGTCACGACAGGAAGGCGGCCGATGAACTCGGGGATGAGCCCGAACTTGTGCAGGTCTTCGGGCAGGACCTCGCTGAAGAGGTTGACGTCGTTGCCCTTCTCGTAGAGAGGGGCGCCGAAGCCGATGCCGCGCTTGCCCGCACGAGACGAGATGATCTCTTCGAGCCCCGCGAAGGCACCGGCGACGATGAACAGGACGTTCGTCGTGTCGACCTGAATGAACTCCTGGTGCGGGTGCTTGCGACCACCCTGCGGCGGAACCGATGCGACAGTGCCCTCGAGGATCTTGAGCAGCGCCTGCTGCACGCCCTCGCCCGACACGTCGCGGGTGATCGACGGGTTCTCGGCCTTGCGGGCGATCTTGTCGATCTCGTCGATGTAGATGATGCCGGTCTCGGCCCGCTTGACGTCGTAGTCCGCGGCCTGGATCAGCTTGAGCAGGATGTTCTCGACGTCTTCCCCGACGTAGCCCGCCTCGGTCAGCGCCGTCGCGTCGGCCACGGCGAACGGGACGTTGAGGCGCTTGGCCAGCGTCTGGGCGAGATAGGTCTTGCCGCAGCCGGTCGGCCCGATGAGCAGGATGTTCGACTTGGCGATCTCGATGTCGTCGCCGAGCGAGTCGGCCGACGTCAGGGTGTTCATGGAGCGGATGCGCTTGTAGTGGTTGTAGACGGCCACAGACAGCGAGCGCTTGGCCGGTGCCTGCCCGATGACGTACTCCTCGAGGAAGTCGTAGATCTCGCGGGGCTTCGGCAGGTCGAACTCGCTCGACGGCTCTTCGCCGGCCTCGGCCAGACGCTCTTCGATGATCTCGTTGCAGAGCTCGACGCACTCGTCGCAGATGTAGACGCCGGGGCCGGCGATCAGCTGCTGGACCTGCTTCTGGCTCTTGCCGCAGAACGAGCATTTGAGCAGATCGGCGCTCTCACCAATGCGGGCCATGAGCGGCCTCCCTCAGCCAATAGTCGTGATCAGAGTTGTTGCCGTGCCGCCTGTCGCGGCCGTGTGGTGCAGTCACCCGATGATCCCCTGTGATCTCCGGTTCGACTGCTCGACGAGCCTAACCCGAACCGCCGACAGTGTCGGCATCGAGACGCGCGAATCGCCGGGTGGCGGCGTGACAGTGGTTCGGGGCGGAGGTCGGGAGCGATTGGCTCCGGAGTTCCTGCGCCCCGGGCCCCGCGGAGGTGCGGCGGCGCGGGACGCACGAAGCCCCGAGCACGACGGTGCTCGGGGCTTCGATCAGCGGACTACTTAGCGAGAGCCAGGTTCTTGCGCGAGGTCAGGACCTGGTCGATCAGGCCGTACTCGAGCGCCTCGGACGCACCGAGGATGTTGTCGCGCTCGATGTCGCGGTTGACCTGCTCGGGCGTCTTGTTCGAGTGCTTCGACAGCGTCTCTTCGAGCCAGGTGCGCATGCGGAGCACCTCGGCCGCCTGGATCTCGATGTCGGACGCCTGGCCGCCGCTCGATCCGCCGGTAGCCGGCTGGTGGATGAGCACGCGGGCGTTCGGCAGCGCGAGGCGCTTGCCCGGGGTTCCTGCGGCGAGGAGCACCGCGGCAGCCGAAGCCGCCTGACCGAGGCAGACCGTCTGGATGTCGGGGCGGATGTACTGCATCGTGTCGTAGATGGCCGTCATCGCAGTGAACGAGCCGCCGGGCGAGTTGATGTAGAGGGTGATGTCGCGGTCGGGGTCCATCGACTCGAGCACGAGCAGCTGAGCCATGACGTCGTCGGCCGACGCGTCGTCGACCTGCACGCCGAGGAAGACGATGCGGTCCTCGAACAGCTTGGCGTAGGGGTCCTGGCGCTTGTAGCCGTAGGCGGTGCGCTCCTCGAAGGAGGGCAGGACATAGCGTGAGCTCGGGGTCTCGAACCGACCCGCTCCACCCATCATTGGCAGTTCCATTTTCGTTCCTTACTCGTATGGGGAGAGGGGTTATTCCTGGTCGGTTCCGGCGCCGCCGATGACGTCGGAGGCCGACGAGCGGATGTGGTCGACGAAGCCGTACTCGAGGGCCTCTTCGGCGGTGAACCAGCGGTCGCGGTCGCCGTCCTCGTTGACCTGCTCGACCGTCTTGCCGGTCTGGGCCGCCGTGATCTCGGCGAGGCGCTGCTTCATCGAGAGAATCAGCTGGGCCTGCGTCTGGATGTCGGACGAGGTGCCGCCGAAGCCGCCGTGCGGCTGGTGGAGCAGAACGCGCGCGTTGGGCGTGATGTAGCGCTTGCCCTTGGTGCCCGCGGTGAGCAGCAGCTGGCCCATCGAGGCGGCCATGCCGATGCCGACCGTGACGATGTCGTTCGGCACGAACTCCATGGCGTCGTAGATCGCCATGCCCGCCGTGATCGACCCGCCGGGCGAGTTGATGTAGAGGTAGATGTCTTTCTCGGAGTCCTCGGCGGCAAGCAGGAGAAGCTTCGCGGCAATCTCGTTGGCGTTGTCGTCGCGCACCTCGGAACCGAGCCAGATGATGCGGTCTTTGAGAAGTCGGTCAAAAACACTGTTGGGCAGTGTTACGTCGGCCATGTGGTGCTCCCATTCAGTTGTCGCTTGCATACGAACTTAGGGGGTGCAACGCACGGATTCCGGGCTGTTCGCCCACGGCAGACCATCCATGCGCATGAGGTCGCAGGAACTCGGGTGCGCAGCCGACAGAAAAGGCCGGGCGCGTCTGCACCCGGCCTTCTCATCACGCAGTGGTTCTGCGCTCGTGCGGACTACGCGTGGTCGTGACCGGCGTGCTCGTCTTCGGTCTCGCCGCCGATGCCGGCCGTGGCCGTGAAAGCGGACAGGTCGACGTCGGCGCCCTTGTCGTCGGTGACCTTGGCCTTCGACAGCACGACCGCGAGGGCCTTCGAGCGGGCGACCTCGCCGACCATGGCGGGGATCTGGCCGTTCTCGTCGAGCACCTTGATGAACTCGCCGGGCTCCATGCCGTACTGGGCCGCACCCTGGATGAGGTACTGCGTCAGCTCGTCTTGCTCGACCTTGACGGCCTCCTTCTCGGCGATCGCGTCGAGGAGGATCTGGTTGCGGAACGCCGACTCGGACGACTCGGTGACCTCGGCGCGGTGCTCGTCGTCTTCGAGGCGGCTCTCCTGCTCGAGGTGACGGTGCACCTCGTCTTCGACCAGCTTCTCGGGGACGGGGATCTCGACGAGCTCGAGGAGCTTCTCGACGACCTGGTCGCGAGCCTCGGCACCCTGGCCGAAGGTCTTCGAGCGGCCGAGCTGCTCCTTGAGGTCGCCCTTGAGCTCGTCGATGGTGTCGAACTGGCTGGCGATCTGAGCGAAGTCGTCGTCGGCCTCGGGGAGCTCGCGCTCCTTGACGGCGGTCAGCGTGACCTCGATGAGGGCGGTCTCGCCCTCGCGGTCGCCGCCGAGCAGCTTCGACTCGAACGTGGTGGTCTCGCCCGCGGTCAGCGACTCGAGGGCCTCGTCGATGCCCTCGATCAGATCGCCCGAGCCGAGCTCGTACGAGATGCCCTTGGCGTTGTCGACCTCTTCGCCCTCGATGGTGGCGGTCAGGTCGATCTGGCCGAAGTCGCCCTTCGTGGCGGGACGGTCGACGGTGATCAGCGTGCCGAAGCGCGTACGGAGGTTGTCGAGCTCCTCGTCGACCTCGGCGTCGGTGACGTCGACCGACTTGACGGTGAGCGCGAGGCCCTCGTAGTCAGGAAGGTCGAACTCGGGGCGCACGTCGACCTCGATGGCGAGGAGCAGGTCGCCGGAGAAGTCCTTGACGTCAGGCCATCCGACGACGTCCGCCTCGGGACGGCCGAGCGGACGAATCTCGCTCTCCTCGACTGCGGCGCGGTAGAAGGTGTCCATGCTCTCGTTGACAGCGTGGTTCAGGACCTCTTCACGGCCGACGCGCTGGTCGATGATGGGCGGCGGGACCTTGCCCTTGCGGAAGCCGGGGATCGACACCTGCTCGGCGATGTGGCCGTAGGCGTGGGTGATGCCGGGCTTGAGGTCGTCGGGGCTCACCGCGATGTTGAGCTTGACGCGCGTGGGGCTGAGCTGCTCAACCGTGGTCTTGACCAATGTCGTACTTCTCCTGTGTTGGTGGATCGTGCGGATCTTCTGGCGTGCTGGCCGTCGAATTCTCAGCCGGGCCGTCGTGGTACCAGCCTGGCACTCGTGTTGCTAGCACTGCACGTCGGGGCGACAGGACTCGAACCTGCGATCTTCCGCCCCCAAAACGGACGCGCTAGCCACTACGCTACGCCCCGGTATTTCAGTGTCGTGCGCGGCTCTTGCCGGTGCCCCCGTTGAGGTCGGGGCGAAAAGAGCCTTGTGAAGTCTAGCCCGTCGTGCGCCGGGGAAACTGAGCGGCTCTGACAATGCCCTATGCTTGCTAACGCACAGCGGCCTCCGGGCCAGCTTTGCGGGGATGTAGCTTAGTGGTAAAGCCTCAGTCTTCCAAACTGATGATGCGGGTTCGATTCCCGTCATCCCCTCCCTTCAAACGCTGGGATCGCGACCAGTCAGCCACGTCGGCCCAGAGCGAAAACCCCTCCAAAACCCCTCGGCGTTCATTACGATCACAGCATGGTCGGAAGCGAGGGGTCGCTCACGGAGCGCATCCCTACAGTCGAAGAGTCGATCGTCGCAATGCGGGAGCTGCTGGTCATCTGGCGGGCCAGCAAATCGATCGACGTACCGATAATCGACGACAGCCTCCTTCCTGCCGTCACGATCCGGGCGCTGGTCGAACATGCCGTCTCCCTTACAGACTCCGTGATCCTGCTTGCCGAGCATGGCCATTTCTCCCAGGCCGCTGGCTTGAGCCGAAGCACCATGGAGTGTGCAGTCACAGCAGCGTGGATGTCAGTCACGCCGAAGGCCGGGAACGCCGTTGCTCACGAGTGGGCTAGGAACCGTAAAAATCTGTTCGAGGCCTGGGCGATGGATACGGCGCTCGACCTTTCGCCGGACATCGAAGAAGCGCAACAGATGATGCTCGACTGGCGAGAGGATGCGTCTGCCGCCGCTCGTAACTTTCAACGGCTTTGCGGTCAGCTCATCGGTGGGGGTCAGCTTTACGGCGTGTACCGAGCCCTGTCCGGATACGTGCATGCCGGTCCGGGTCTTGCCGACCTGTACGTGACGCAGACTGCGAAGACAGAAACCGCACCTGACGGATGGGCGTTCTTAGAGCGCGCCGCCTACAAGATGACCGATGAGGCAATGGCCATGCACGTCGCCATGCTTAGCCTGGCAATGTCAGCCTGGGACTTGATCGATCCGAAACACCCAGACGATGTCGCTTTGCAAGCAAAAGCCGACCGGTTCGGTTACGGGCGAACCATCAAACGCGTGGAGTAGACCTCGCGGGATTCGAACCCGCATCCGGTTGAATTTAAGTCAGCCCGCTCTGCCAGTTGGCGTAGAGGTCTGGTGCAATTCTTACTCGTCGGTGCCCGTCGCAATGAACGCCTCGAACCGGGCAATTTGCTCGTTGTAGTCGCTCGGGTACAGGTGGGCGTGGATGCCGTCCGTAGTGGAGACGTTGGTGTGCCCCATCCACCGGCTGACTTCGTAGGGCTCGAACCCGGCGGCGAACATCATCGACGCATAGGTGTGCCGGAGGTCGTGAAAGCGCACGTGCTCTACAACACCGAGACGGTTGCCACTGGCACCAGGTAGTACGCCCGCACTCCCCCGCAGTCGACGTTCCGGGTCCAACCGTGCAATTACTCCGACCGTCGCAACGGTCACGGGTTCCAGCACCAAGACGGTCACCAACAACATCACGGTCAACAAGGCGGACAACCCCGACGCGTGGCTGCGAGCCGTCCAGCGGGAACTCGACGGGGATATCTAAGCTCCATCCATAGGCGGCACCGGACACGTTCCCCCAACGTTCCGATACAGCCTTCTCCCTGTCCCGAAACTGTTTGCGCAGATCCCCTCGACTGGAAAAACCCCTCCATCCCTGCCACGCGATCTCTTACGAGCTCAAACGATCTCAGGCGTTTTCAGCCGCATTCCCGACCCTGAGAAGCCTGCAATTGCAGAGGAATCAGCGGCTATCAGCGGCGAAGCTCGTCTGAGAGCGCGCAATGTCGTCTGAGGTAGTTCAGGTCAATAGAGGGTCTTCCAAACTGATGATGCGGGTTCGATTCCCGTCATCCCCTCCCTTCAAACCCGATAGTGATCTAGAAGCTCGATGAGGCCGGATCGCGCTACACGGGTCAGCACTAAGGCGTCGAATAGAGCGATCTGCTCGTTGGAGTGGCGATGGGCCAGCAGGACCCTCCGCGGCCTTCGCGTCAGCCCACCAGTCAACGGCGGGGGCGGCGATCTCGGCCGCTACTCACCAAGCCGGTCCGTTCCCTGCCGTAGATGCGTCGCCGATCCCTGCCGTAGATGCGTCGCCGACTCAAGACAGGCGGTGCCTGGCCTTCGCTAGCGCGAGTGCCAGGCACCGCCAGCCTTGCTATCGAAACTGATCGGCCCTATGTCAACTGCCCATCGGGATTCGCGCGCGTGAACCCACGGGGTAGCCGGTGGTCGACTGCCACTGACGCGGCAAACAACAACCCGAACACCGGGAGCGCGACCGAGAAGAGTGGGAAAGGCCCAGCCCGCAGATCTTGGTGCAAGAAGCCGAAGCCCGCTATCTGAACGAGGACGGCGAGCACGAGGACTCCCCCGCCGATCCACACAAGATTCTTGGACATCCCCGTCCGCCGTTCGCCGCCGAAGGCACTAGCGACGTCCTGGGGAGGTCCCAGGACGGCCTCCAAGTCGCCACCAGAATTAGCGCTGCTCAATCGGTCTAGCTCATTGCGGATCGTTGCCTCGGGCACACCGCGGAGGCGGAGCTCAAATGCGACCCGGCGAAAATAGACGGTCACAGGAGGAAGCCCTTGAGCAGGTCGTAGATGGTGGAGACGGACATGTCTCCGAGCAGGAATCGGATGGGAGCCGGCACTTTGCGCCACGCCGTGGCGAACGAGGAGTAGCCCTTCTTCGCGGCCTTGGAAAGGGAACCAAACAGGCCAGGTACTTTCTTGATGGCCGCGATCACGACGCTAGCGATGCCGCGGGTCTCGACTGGCACCGACGAGGTGGGCGAGCTCGGGACGCGCGAATCGCCAGCGCCAGGCCCCAGTCCAGTCCTTCCCAGTCGTTCGCTGGACACGGACGCAACCGAGGCCACGGTCGTCGGTGACCCCGCTGCGACGGCCGGGGTCGCCCCTAGCCCGACGATGAGAGTGGCCGAGAGAGTTAGGGCGGAGAGGAGGGATCGAATTCGCATTGAAGACCTTTGTCAGGGAAGCGAGAGATATGGACCTGTCCATCTACCCATTAAGGACTTCAGATTGTCAATCCGAAATATTAACCACCGAGCGGCGCAAAGGAGGCGACGAACAGAATCTCACCGGTCAGGAGGCTCGACCAGGCGAGCTGCCCGACGGGTGCTGTGCCCGAGATCGCCAGGAGGAAGAGACCCTCGGCTATGAGGGCGAGGCCGAGTACCCGAAGGTAGTCGGGGAGGCCGGTCGGTGCGACGACCGCCAGGACAAGGGAGTCCAGCAGCCGGAGGGCTACGTTCCTGCGGGGCATCTCAGACCTCGACCCTGTCGACAGGCACCGCCGACCGATCGCGCCCGGCTACCACGACCACGACCGCGACGACCATGAGCGCCGCGACCACCTGCAGCGAGTGCGGCGCGAATGAGGCGAGCGCCACGACCACGGCGATGACGGGCACGGCGACGTTGACCCGGGGCGACGACTGCCGCCGCAGCACCAGCAGCCAGACGAAGAGCAGGTACACCGCGCAGGGCACGGCAAGAGTCGCTGCCGCCGCGGCCGGGGTCAGCGCCACGTCGCCACCCTCGACGTCGATGGCGATCTCGATTCCCGCCGAGAGGGCGCCGGCCGCGGCGAAGATCGCGTAGTGGCCGTAGCCCCAGCCGAGGGCCGTCCGCAGCGAGGTGAGGAGGCCGTGCTGCGGGAAGGCGAAGGAGATCCACCAGAAGCAGACGATGATCACCAGCGACGTGGCCGCCAGCAGCACGAGCTGCCCGACGTGCTCGGTCTCGCGGCCGACCTCGACGACCGCGTTGCTCGACGCGAGGATTGACTCGCCCAGCACGATCATCGACAGTAGTGGCGGGGCGGGCGGCGGGCGGCCCGTTCCTGCGCCCAGAAGATGGCCAGCCCCGCGCCCCGGAGAAGGCCGGCCCCGCGCCCAGAAGGGGTGTCAGACGGGCCGCCGTTTTCGGGTGAGAATTGTGCAATGCGAATTCGTGCTCGAGTGCTGGCCCTGGGTGTGGCCGTCGTCGCCATCGGCCTGCTCGCGGGCTGCGCGACGACGCCCGAGAGCACTCCGGAGGCCGTCTCGATGGCCAACGCCACACCGCAGCCGACCAGCGGTGCGGAGGGCGGCATCCGCGTCGCGATCGTCGGCGACTCGCTGACCGCGGGCGGCGGGCGCTCGCTCGCCTCGGGCCTCACCGCGGACACGTGGATGACGTACGCGCAGGGCGACGGCATCGACTACGTCGGCGGCTGGGCGGTCGGCGGGCGCACCGTGCAGCAGATGGCCGAGTACGCGGCGCCGATCTCGAAGGTCGACGTGCTCGTGCTCATGGGCGGCACCAACGACGTCCGCAAGAGCATCTCGTTCGGCCAGACGGCGTCCAGCTACGATAAGGTCGTCGCGACGATGCACCCGAAGCACGTCATCATCGGAGCGATACCGCCGAACGACAGGCACCCGGTCGCGGCCGAGCACTACCAGGAGCAGCTCGAGAAGTACGCGCGCGCGAAGGGCTGGGACCTCGTCGACCCGTGGGGCTTCGCCCGCCACGGCCTGGTCTACGCCACGGGCACGACGGTCGACGGCATCCACCCGACGACGGCCGGCTACAAGAAGGTCGGGCTGGCGTTCCGGGCGGCGATCCTGCGGGTCTCCTCGACGCCCCAGAAGGGCTGAGCGGCTAGCCCGCTGCGCCGGCTGCCCACCGTGCGTCAGCTCTGCAAGAAGGCGAGCACCGCCAGCACCCGCCGGTGGTCGCTCCCCGAGTCGTCGAGCCCGAGCTTCTGGAAGATCGACGTCACGTTCTTCTCGACCGCGCCCGTCCCGATGAACAGCGCCGCCGCGATCGCCGAGTTGGTGCGCCCCTCGGCCATCAGCGCGAGCACCTCCCGCTCGCGTGGGGTCAGCGCCGCCAGGGGGTCGCTGCGGCGCCCGAGGAGAGCGGCCACGACCTCCGGATCGAGCACCGTGGCCCCGTCGGCGATCCGCTCGATGGCGCTGCCGAGCTCGTCGATCGAGGTCACGCGGTCTTTGAGCAGGTAGCCGACGCCGTCCGAGCCCGCCGTGAGGAGCTCCCTCGCGTAGGCGACCTCGACGTACTGCGACAGCAGCAGGATCCCCGTCCGGGGCCGCACCCGCCGCAGCTCGATCGCCGCCCGCACCCCCTCGTCGCGGTGCGTGGGCGGCATGCGCACGTCGAGCACCGCGAGGTCGGGGCGCGACCGGTCGAGATCGCGGAGCAGGGAGTCCGCGTCGCCGTACGCCCCGACGACGTCGGTGCCGAGCTCGTCGAGCAGTCGCACGAGCCCCTCTCGCAGCAGCACGGAGTCGTCGGCGACGACGACCCTCCGACGCGGAAGCTCTGTCGACGGGCGCTCGCTGGTCGGCGGGGTGGTGGTGGTCACCCGCCGAGCCTACGAGTCGCCGTCGGTGCGCGCGGCTTCGTCCTCCGTGGTGCGCGGCTTCGCCGACTCGGGCGCAGGAACTCCCCCGCCCCCGACCGACAGATCCTCCGTGGGGTACGGCAGCGTCGGGTTCGGCGTCGCGGCCGCCGTCTCAGCCCGCGCCTCCGGGCCCCGTGCCGTCGAGCCGTCGGGCGCGGCCAGGGGCAGGTGAACGCTGGCGTGCGTCGGGCCCCCCTCCGGGCTCCGCAGCTCCAGCCGCCCGCCGAGCCCCATCAGCCGCTGCTCGATCCCCGCCAGGCCGTGCCCGGGCCGGGCCGTCGCGCCCCCGCGGCCGTCGTCGGTCACCACCACTCGCAGCTCGTCGCCGGCGATGGTCTTCGGCGCCGACAGGATGAGCTCGGCGCGGCCGGCGCCCGAGTGCTTGCCCACGTTCGTCAGCAGCTCGGCTGCGATGAAGTACGCGTTGCGCTCGGTCTCGACCGGGATCTCGAGACCTTCGGGAAGCTCGTCCGTGAAGCGCGTCGGCACGGTCGCGCGGTCGACCACGGCGTCGAGAGCCGGGGCGAGTCCGCGGTCGAGCAGCAGGGGCGGAGCGAAGCCGCGGGAGAGGGCGCGGAGCTCCTCGAGAGCCTCCTTCGCCTGCTGCTGGGCCTCGACGATGAGGCGCCTGCTCTTCTCCGGGTCGGTCTCGACGGCGCGCGAGGCTGCGGAGAGGTCCATCTGCATGCGGATCAGGCGCTGCTGCGGGCCGTCGTGGATGTCGCGCTCGAGGCGGCGGAGAGCGGTGCCCTCGGCCGACACGGCTGCACTCCGGGAGACCTCGAGCCCGGCGACCTCGGCCTGCAGCTGCTCGGAGCGGAAGCCGCCGAGCATCCAACCGGCGATCGCGCCCTGAACGAGCACGGCGCCGCGCGTGATGAACGGCAGGAGGGCAGCGGCAATCAACGCGACGACGACGGCGGCGGTCGACGTCATGGCGGCGTGATCGTTGAAGAGGTACTGCCAGATGCCGCCGGGGATCCCGTAGGTGGCGCCGTTGCTGGTCAGGACGGCGAGAGCGATGCTGCCGAACACTCCCCCGAGGGCGGTGCTCGCCACGGCGACGGTCACCGCGACGACGAGGAAGCCGACCCAGGGGAAGACGACCACCGTGAAGGCGAAGTAGAGCCAGTAGTGCGGATCGGCCGCGACCTCGACGAAGCGCACGAAGCGGTTAGCCGAGGTCTTGCGGCGCCAGACGACCGGCCGTGGCGCCGGCTCGCGCGCCCAGCCGAGACGCGTCAGCTCGATGGTGCCGAAGAGCCGCCCGAAGTAGAGGCCCGCGACGAGGAGGACGGCGAAGGCGACGAACGCAGCCAGACCGCCTCCGAAGCTCGTCAGGATGTTGCCGACGATTCCGTAGAGGGCCGCGGCGATGACGACCAGCACGCCGGTGAGGGCGAGGTAGCCGATGTCGCGCGGGAACGCCGCCCACAGCCGCCAGTAGAGCGCCCGCTGCTTGGCGGGAGCTGCGGGAGGCGCGGAGAAGTGCATGGAACTCGTCTCGGTGGTGGTCATGGATCCAGCGTGGCGGAGCGCGAGGGATGGCCCAATGGTGCCACCGGCCGCATTCCGGCGGGGGTTATCCCCCTTCCTGCGCCCCGTGGGAAGCCCAGGTTCACCTCAATTAGCCGAGCCTCAGTTTGCTTGCGGAATTTTCGCAGACGTCTAGCGTTGGGTGCATCGAGGGGCCTTCGAGGCCCCAGCCCGCTTACGAAAGGACTCCACCATGTCCGACGCCATCACCGTCACCCAGTCGTCTGTCGACCCCGACGTCGCCGCCGCCACCGCCCAGTTCCTGACCCCGATCGTCACGAACCTCACCGCCCTCGCCGTCAACGGCAAGCAGGCTCACTGGCACGTCCGCGGCATCAGCTTCATCGCCGTGCACGAGCTCCTCGACACCGTCGTGGGCAACGCGCAGGAGTACGCCGACCTCGCCGCGGAGCGCATCGTCGCCCTCGGCCTCCCCGTCGACGGCCGCCTCGAGACGGTCGCCGCCACCACGACCAACCCGCCGCTCAAGGCCGGTTTCCAGCAGATCGACGCCACCATCGCCGGCATCGTCGCGCAGATCGACTCGGCTCGCGCCTCCGTCCAGATCGCCATCGACGAGCTCGGCGAGATCGACGCCTCGTCGCAGGACGTCGCGATCGAGATCGCTCGCGGCCTCGACAAGGACCGCTGGTTCCTCTCGGCTCACGTCAGCCAGTAGACCGAGCCCGCTCCGCCACGGCGGGGTGCAGCGTCACGAGGCCGTCGCCCTTCGGGGTGGCGGCCTCGTCGCGTTGCGGAGTTCCTGCGCCCCTCCCCTCGAATTTCAAGAAGTTCCGGTCGCTCGGCGACGGCTCGACGCCGATCCGGGCGTGCTGAGCCGACATTCTCCTTGAAATTATGGAGCGGAGGCGGAGGGCCGGCTGCTCCACCAGTACGTACGTCAGCTTCGCCAGCACGAGCGTGAGCCCGACGACCGCGGCCGTCGCCGACACGTACGCCCACCCGCCGCCGGCACCGAACCCCGGCACCCACGCCGCGAGCCCCCGCACGACCGGCATGTGCCAGAGGTAGACGCTGTACGACACGAGGCCGAGCCGCTGCAGCACGTGCGTGTCGAGCAGCCGGCCGAGGAGGCTCGTCGCTCCGGTGCGCGTCGGCGTGACGGCGACGACGAGCACGGCCGCGAACGCGAGGGCGGCGAGCGTGTCGGCCGACTCCCAGCGGCGGTGGCTCAGCGCCAGGGCACCCGCGGCGACCCCGCCGGTCACGGCGCCGAAGCGGGCGACGGTCGCGCTGACGGCACCCCGCCGCACGGCCAGGTACACGAGCGCGGCCGCCATGCCGAACGCGAACAGCTGGCCGTGCATCAGCAGGCTGCGGCTGACGACGGACTCCCAGTCGCGACCCCAGCCGTGGAGCTCGCGACCGTGCGTCGCGTGGAAGACGGCTCGGACGAGCGCGCCGGCGGCCCCGACGACGAGCAGCACGAGCGGCGGCAGCGAGGCGCGCTGCCACCCCTGGAGCCTGCGGCCGACCCGGCTCGCGAGCAGCGCGACCAGCGGCAGCACGGCGTAGAACGTCAGCTCGACGGTCAGGGTCCAGGCGACCTCGAGGCCGGTGCGGATGTGGTGCGGCGAGTAGGCCTGCATCATCGTCAGGTCGGCGGCGAGGCCGGGGGCGTCGAGCCGGCCGATGCCACGCGGCCAGACGAACGAGAGGCCGAGCACGCAGTTCGTGACGAGGAGCACGACGAGGTAGGCCGGCCACACCCGGAATGCGCGATTGGCCGCGTACCGCCGCAGCGACGGGAGCGGCCTCCCGTCGACGAGCCGGCCGGCGAAGCCCAGGTACAGCAGGAAGCCGGACAGCACGAAGAAGAGCCCGAGCCCCTGATGCAGCGCGAAGACGAGACCCGGCTCGCGGTGCCGGACCCCCGGCGACAGCACGTTCGACACGTGGTACGCCACGACGCTCACGGCCGCCAGTCCCCTCAGTCCGTCGAGCCCCGCCAGATGTGTGCGTTCCTGTGATTCCCCCATGACATCAAGGCTGTCGGGGGCGCAGGAACGGGACCACGTCCGTCCGGCCAAACTCCGTCGTCCGCGCGGACGAGATCGGCCCTGCAACGGACGGCCGAGATCGGCCCTGCAACGGATGGCCGAGATCCGTCCTGCAACGGACGGCCGAGATCGACCCCGCCCCGGACCGCCGAGATCGGTCGGCCGTCCGGACGATGCGCCGGCTACAGGGCGCGGTGCGTGAACCGCCCGCCGAGCAGCGTCGCCGCCACGGGCATCGTGCGGAGGGCCTCGGGATCGCCCGCCAGCGGGTCGGCGTCGAGCACGACCAGGTCGGCGAGGCTGCCGGCCACGACGGACTCGCGCCCGTCGGTCGACGACGCGAGTGCCACCGCCGGGGTCAGGCGCTGCTCGGGGTGCCACGGCTCGCGGCCGTCGCGGGCCCGCGTCACCGCGGCCGCCATCGCGACCCAGGGGTCGAGGGGCGCGACCGGGGCGTCCGATCCCAGCCGCAGCGGCACCCCCGCCGCCACGAGCGAGTCGAGCACGAACGCCCGGCCGGTGCGGCCGGCCCAGTACACCTCGGCGATATCGCGGTCGTCCATCGCGTGCTCGGGCTGCACGCTCGCCACGATGCCGAGGGCGGCGAACCGCGCCACGTCGGCGGGACGCAGCAGCTGGGCGTGCTCGATCGACCCGCGGCAGCCGACGGCGGCGAAGGCGTCGAGGGCGACGGTGTTCGCGCGGTCGCCGATGGCGTGCACCGCCAGGTCGAGGCCGTGCTCGTGGGCCCGGCCCATCAGGCCGGTCAGCTCGTCGACGGAGAACGACGGGATCCCTACGCCGCCGCCGACCGGGTACGGGTCGTGGCAGTAGGCCGTGCGGGTGTTGAGCGAGCCGTCGGTGATGATCTTGGCCGGGCCCATGGTCACCAGGCCCTCGGTGCCCGGGATGACGTCGCCCGTGCGCAGGCGCCGAGCGATCACGGCGTCGAGGTCTGCGGGGTAGACCCCAGGCCGGACGCGGAGGGCGCGGGTTCCTGCGCCCACTCTCTCGGCCCAGGCGTCGATCGAGAGGGTCATCTCGAGGTCGACCACGCCAACGACCCCGCGGGCGGCCGCCGCCGCCGCCGCTTCGCCGACCCACTCGTCCATGCGCGAGCTGTCGATCGCCGTGATGATGCCCGACGCGTCGAAGGCGGCCTGCTCGCGCAGCAGCCCCGTCGCGTGGTCGGGCTGACCGACCAGCGCCAGCCCCGCCCGGTTCAGCCAGACGGCGTGCAGGTCGGCGCTCACCAGCGCGACCGGGAACGCTCCGGCCGCGTCGAGCGTCTCGGCGGTGGGAGCGTCGCTCCAGAGCGCGTCGCGGAAGCCGTAGCCGACCAGCAGGTCGCGGTCGGCCGGGCGGTCCTCGCGGATGCGCGCCTTCACGAGCGCCACGGTCTCGGCGGCGGACGAGGCGGCCGACACGTCGAGGCGCTGGCGGACGAGCGCCCACTGCTCCATGTGCACGTGGTTGTCCCAGAGGCCGGGGGCGACGAAGCGGCCGCCGAGATCGACGACCTCCCGGTCGCCGGGTGCGATCGCGGGTGCGATGGCCGAGACGAGGCCGTCTTCGATCAAGACGTCTGTCGGCGTTCCGTCGCGGCCCACCATCCGCGCGTTCGCGAGGAGGAGGTCGCTCATTCGCGGGCCCGGCGCATCTCAGCGGCGAGCCTCGGATGCGCGTAGGGGCCGTCGCCCTCGAGTTCGGACACGATGCGGTCGACGACCTCGGGCGCCTTGTTCTGGCTGAGCTTGGCGCGCGCGTCGAACCGGGTCACGCGCAGGCGGATGCCGACGGTGCCCTTGGCGACGCGGCGGGAGCCCTCTTCGTCGAGCTCCAGCGACACCGGCGTCTCGAGGCGCTGCTCGAAGTGGTCGACCAGCTCGCCGAGCACGCGGAAGTTCTCGGCGTCGTCGAGGATCTCGGGGGTGCCGTAGAGGTGGGCCGTGACGTGGTTCCAGGTCGGAACGATCCCGCCCGACGTCATCCCGGCCGACAGAGCCCAGCTGGGCGAGATGTAGCCGTGCGGACCCTGGACGATGACGAGGATCTCGTGCTGCCCCAGCTCGTGCAGCTGCTCGTCAGGACGGCCCACGTGGCTGACCAGGCTGATCGTGTCGTCATCGGTCTCTTCGAGCACCACCGGGTAGTGCGAGGCGACGAGGCCGGTGGCCGTGTTCGAGACGATCGTCGCCCACGGGTTCTCGCGGATGAGGCGCTTGACCTCGTCGGCGTCGTCGATGATGAAGTGAGGGGTGTGGCGCATGCAGCTAAGCCTGGCAGACGGGGCACCAGTAGAGCTTCCGCCCGGCGGCCTCCTCCATCAGGATGTTCGTGCCGCACACCCGGCAGGGCAGCCCCTCGCGGTGGTAGACCCAGTGCCGGTCGTCGCGCTTGGCCATCGCCTGGGCGTACTGCTTCTTGCTCAAGCCGTCCATGGTCATCATCTGGCCGAGCTTGACGCCGCTCTTGAGCAGCTTCGTCCAGTCTTTCCAGAGGGCGCGCACCGTCTCCTCGGGCACGTCGACACCGGGCGTGTGCGGGTTGAGCCGTGCGCGGAACAGCATCTCGGCCCGGTAGACGTTGCCGATGCCGCTGACCACCGACTGGTCCATCAGCAGGAGCCCGATCATCGTCTTGGTCTTGTGCACCCGCTCGAAGAAGCGGTCGGACCCCTTCTTCGGCGAGTCGACCAGCGGGTCGGGGCCGAGCTTCGCGATGATCTCATCGACCTCCTCGGCCGTCCGCACCTCGCACTTCGTCGGCCCCCGGAGGTCGGCCACGACGGTCTCGGCGAGGATCCTCACCCGCACCGCGCCGACGGGCTCGGGAGGGAACGCCTCGAGGTCGATGTCATCTTCGGGTGTCTCCTGCTCGGAGATCCGCAGCCGCGCCGCACTCAGCGGCTTGCCGACGCGCACCATGCGGGCCTTGCGCGGGGCGCCGATGCTCTTCCAGCTGTCCTCCCCCGCCTCGTCGGTCAGGTCGGTACCGCGCTGATTGGTCTGACCCATCCGCCCCGACGCGCTCTGGATGGTCGGGTCGGTCGAGAAGTCGCCCGCGAAGTCCCACGAGCCGTACAGCCCCAGATGCACCTGCAGGAACTTTCGGCCCTCGAACTCGAGGAACATCTGCTTGCCGACTGCGACGGCGTCGACCATCACCCGGCCGTCGAGCACGGCGGCACCCGCCGCGAAGCGCCCCTGGGGGCTCGACACGGCGACGGGCTCGCCGACGAAACTCGCTCGGAACTGGTTGGCGATGCGGTGGACGGAATGACCTTCAGGCACTCTCCGAGGCTACCCGGGGCCGCCGACACGACCGTTCAGGGAGGGCGCCGTTCAGTCGGCGGCTGGGGTCTGGGTCGGCGTGACCCAGTCGACGGGGTGGCCCTTGATGGCGCCCGTGGTCTCGTACTCGGCGAGCTGGGCGATGCGGCGCTCGTGGCGCTCCTCGAACGAGAACGGCGTCTTGATGAACTCGTCGATCAGGGCGATCGCCTCGTCTTCGCTGTGCTGGCGCGCGCCGATCGCGACGACGTTCGCGTCGTTGTGCTGGCGGGCCAGCTGGGCGGTGGACATGTTCCACGCGAGTGCCGCCCGGACGCCCTCGACCTTGTTCGCGGCGATCTGCTCTCCGTTGCCGGAGCCGCCGAAGACGACGCCCAGGCTCTCGAGCCCCTCGCTCTGGTCGCTGACGACGGCACGGGCCGCGGCGATGCAGAACGACGGGTAGTCGTCGAGGGGCTCGTACGTCTCGGGGCCGTGGTCGGTGACCTCGTGGCCCTGCTCGGCGAGGTGGGCGATGAGTGTCTGGGCGAATTCGAGGCCGGCGTGATCGGTCGCAACGTGGATGCGCATGACCGTCAGTGTATGGCCGTCGAGCCCCCGCCGAGCGCCTCGCCTAATCGAAGATGGGGCCGACGGTCCGGGAGCGCTTGAGCTCGAAGAAGCCGGGGTACGAGGCCGCGGCGACGACGCCGTCCCAGAGGGTCAGCGCGATCTCGCCCTTGGGGGCGGGAGAGATGACCGGGCCGAAGAACGCGGTTCCGTTGACGGCGATGACCGGCGTGCCGACGTCCTGCCCGACGCGGTCGATGCCGTCCGCGTGACTGGCGCGCATGGCTGCGTCGTACTCGTCCGTGTCCGCGAACGCGGCCAGCTCGGCCGGCAGTCCCGCCTCGGCGAGCGCCTCCGCGATGACGGCGTCCTGGTCGTCCTTGCGGCCCTCGACGTGGATGCGCGTGCCGAGCGCGTCGTAGAGCGGCTTGACGACGGCCTGGCCGTGCAGCTCGGTGGCCGCGGTGACGACGCGCGTGTAGCGGATCAGCTTCGCGAGGTTGGCGGGGTCCATTCCCTCGTTGTCCTCATTCAGGATGCCGAGGCTCATCACGTGGAAGGTGACGGCCAGGTCGCGGTGGGCGGCGACCTCGTCCATCCAGCGGCTGGTCATCCACGCCCAGGGGCACGACGGATCGAACCAGAAGTCGACGGGGGTGACGGTGGTGGAAGCTACGGTGTCGGTCATAGGTTGAGCCTAAGACCCCCGCCCCGCGTCGAGAAGAGTGCCTGTGTCCATCAAAGAAGCGACCCCCGACGCCTCACCGCGCGGCGTGGAGGCGAACGGCGTCAACGCCATCGACGAGTCCGAGCGCAAGGGCACGCCGCGGCAGCTGTTCTGGCCGTGGTTCGCGGCCAACATCTCGGTCCTGGGGATCGGCTACGGCGCCTACCTGCTCAACTTCGCCGTGTCCTTCTGGCAGGCGATCGTCGTGGGAGTCCTCGGCATCGCCATCTCGTTCCTGTTCTGCGGCCTGATCGCGCTGGCCGGCAAGCGCGGCAACGCACCGACGATGACCCTGGGTCGGGCGCCCTTCGGCGTCCGCGGCAACCGGGTCCCGTCCGTCATCTCCTGGGTGCTCACGGTCGGCTGGGAGACGGCGCTCACCTCGCTGGCCGTGCTGGCGACGGAGACCATCTTCACCGAGCTCGGCTTCGCGGCGGGTGTCCCGACGAAGATCGTCGCCCTCGTCGTGATCGCGGCCCTGGTCGTGGTCGCCGGCATCCTCGGCTTCGACTTCATCATGCGGCTGCAGAAATGGATCACCCTGGCTACGGCTGTGCTCACCGTCGTCTTCGTGATCCTGACGCTGCAGCGGGTCGACTTCGCGGCGGTGGCCGCTCTCCCGAGCGGCCCGCTGCCCTCGGTCATCGGCGGATTCGTCTTCATGATGACGGGCTTCGGCCTGGGCTGGGTCAATGCGGCGGCCGACTACTCGCGCTACCTCCCGCGGTCGTCCTCCAGCGCCGGCGTCGTCTGGTGGACCACGTTCGGCGCCGCCCTCGCGCCGATCATCCTCTTCGTCTTCGGTCTCTTCCTGGCCGGCAGCTCGACCGACCTCCTCGGCGCCATCAACGACAACCCCATCGGGGCCCTCGTGACAGTCGTGCCGAAGTGGTTCCTGGTCCCCTTCGCCGTCGTCGCAGTCCTCGGGCTCGTCGGCGGGTCTGTCATGAACATCTACTCGTCGGGCTTCTCGTTCCTGAACATGGGAGTGACGATCCCGCGCTACGCGGCCGCGACTGTAGACGGCGTCGTGATGATCGCGGGCACGATCTACGTGGCCTTCTTCGCGACCTCCTTCATCGGCCCGTTCCAGGGCTTCCTGATCACGCTCGGCGTCCCGATCGCCGCGTGGGCGGGCATCTTCCTCGCCGACATCCAGCTGCGCCGCACCGACTACTCGACGGCCGACCTGTTCGACGCCAAGGGCCGCTACGGCAGCGTGCAGTGGCCGACCATCGCGCTCATCGTCGTCGGCACGATGATCGGCTGGGGCCTCGTCGACAACAGCTTCTACGCCGGCTGGCTCGGCTGGCAGGGCTATCTGCTCGGGCCTGAGAAGGGCGCGTTCCGCACCGACTGGAGCGGCGCCAACCTCGGGGTGCTCGCCGCCCTCGCCATCGGGTACGTCGGCACGCTCCTCTTCACCCGTCGCACCGTGCGCCGCCAGGAGAACCTCGCGTGAGCGGCGAGGTCGCGCCCTGGCTCGTCGTCGTCGACATGCAGCGGATCTTCGGCCAGCCGGGCAGCGACTGGTTCACGCCCGACTTCGCCTCGGCGAGCACCGGCGCGGCGCGGCTCCGCGAGGCATTCGGGTCGAGGGTGGCCTTGACCCGCTTCGTCGCGCCGGAGACGCCGGCCGGCGCGTGGGTGCCGTACTACGAGGACTGGCCGTTCGCGCTGGTCCCCGACTCCGATCCGCTCTACGAGCTGATGCCCGACTTCCCGGTGCGCGACGCGACCGTGATCATCCGCTCGACGTTCGGCAAGTGGGACGCCGAGACGGCCGCGGCCCTCGGTGACACGACCGAGATCGTCCTGTGCGGCGTCTCCACCGACTGCTGCGTCCTCTCGACGGCCCTGGCCGCCGCCGACTCCGGCGTGCGCGTGCGCATCGCCGCCGACGCGTGCGCCGGCGCCACCGAGACCGACCACCGGCGTGCTCTCGAGGTGATGGCCCTCTACGCTCCGCTCATCGAGATCACGACCGTCGCCGAGGTGCTCTCGGGGACGCCGATTCCCGCTCACCAGTAGGGTTGTCGAGGGCCACGAGCCCGCAACGCACACAACCGACGATGGATGGAGCACTGCCGTGCCTGGAGAGAATCTCACCCGTATCGAGGCGCAGGAGCGCAAGAGCATTCTGGACGTGTCGTCCTACCTGGTCGACCTCGACCTCACCCGCGGTGACGAGGTCTTCGGCAGCACGACCACGGTCGCGTTCACCGCGACCGAGGGCGCCTCGACCTTCATCGACGCGTTCACACGCACCGTCCACTCGGTGACGCTCAACGGCACCGAGCTCGACCCCGCCGCGGTCAGCGACGGCATCCGCATCCAGCTCGACGGCCTCGCCTCGTCGAACGTGCTCACCGTCGTCGCCGACGCCGAGTACACCAACACCGGCGAGGGCCTGCACCGCTTCGTCGACCCGGTCGACGGCGAGGTGTACCTCTACTCGCAGTTCGAGGTGCCGGACAGCCGGCGCGTCTTCGCGGTCTTCGAGCAGCCCGACCTCAAGGCGACGTTCCAGTTCACGATCACCGCGCCGGCGCGGTGGCAGATGGTGTCCAACTCGATCACGCCCGAGCCGACCGTCGACGGAGAGGTCGCCACGTGGGCCTTCGAGCCCACCGCCGTCATGTCGAGCTACATCACCGCGATCGTCGCCGGCCCGTACGACGTCGTCCGCTCGTCGCTGACCTCGTCGGACGGCCGCGAGATCCCCCTCGGCATCTTCACGCGCAAGTCGCTCTCCGAGTACATGGACGCCGACTACATCTTCGAGAAGACCCGCCAGGGCTTCGCCTACTACGAGGAGAAGTTCGACTACCCGTACCCCTTCGACAAGTACGACCAGCTCTTCGTCCCCGAGTTCAACGCGGGCGCCATGGAGAACGCCGGCGCGGTCACCTTCACCGAGACCTACGTCTTCCGCAGCAAGGTCACCGACGCCATCAAGGAGCGTCGCGTCGTCACGATCCTGCATGAGCTCGCGCACATGTGGTTCGGCGACCTCGTCACGATGAAGTGGTGGAACGACCTCTGGCTCAACGAGTCGTTCGCCGAGTGGGCGTCGACGATCTCGACGGCCGAGGCGACCGAGTGGACCGAGGCGTGGACCACGTTCCAGGCCATGGAGAAGAGCTGGGCCTACCGCCAGGATCAGCTGCCGTCGACCCACCCCGTCGTCGCCACGATCAACGACCTCGAGGACGTCCAGGTCAACTTCGACGGGATCACCTACGCCAAGGGCGGCTCGGTGCTCAAGCAGCTCGTAGCCTGGGTCGGCATCGACGCCTTCTACGCCGGCGTCGCCGCGTACTTCAAGAAGCACCACCACTCGAACACCGAGCTCTCCGACCTCCTGGCCGAGCTCGAGGTCACGAGCGGCCGCGAGCTGACCTCCTGGTCGAAGCTCTGGCTCGAGACCGCCGGCGTCAACACCCTCCGGCCCGAGATCGAGACCGACGCCGACGGCGTCATCACCTCGTTCGCGGTGATTCAGACCGCCGCCGCCGACTACCCGACCATCCGCCCGCACCGCCTCGCGATCGGCCTCTACGACCTGCAGGGCGACGACCTCGTCCGCAGCCACCGTGTCGAGATCGACGTCGACGGCGAGCGCACCGAGGTGCCCGAGCTGGTCGGCCTCCCCAAGGGCGCGCTCGTCCTGACGAACGACGACGACCTCGCCTACGCCAAGGTCCGCCTCGACGAGGGCTCGCTCGCGACCGCCATCGAGCACCTCGCGAAGATCCACAACCCCCTCGCCCGCGCGATCGTCTGGGGTTCGGTGTGGGACGCCACCCGCGATGCCGAGAGCCCGGCATCCGACTACGTGAAGCTCGTGCTCGCCAACATCGCCAGCGAGACCGAGTCGACGACGATCCGCACGACGCTGACCCAGCTGACCCAGGCCGCCCGCAGCTACGTCGCACCGTCGAAGCGCGCTGAGACGATCACGGCGGTGGGCGACGCACTGTGGGCGCTGGCCCAGTCGGCGCAGGCCGGGTCCGACGCCCAGTTCCAGTTCGTGAAGTTCTTCGCGAACATCGCGTCGACCGACGCTCACGGCGACGCCCTCCAGGGCCTCGTCGACGGCACGGTCACGCTGCCGGAGCTGACGATCGACACCGACCTGCGCTGGGAGCTCCTCGAGGGCCTCGTGCTCGTCGGCCGCGCCGGCGCCGCCGAGATCGACGCCGCGCTGGCTGCCGACAACACCGCCAACGGCGCTCAGGCCGCTGCACGCGCCCGCGCGACCATGCCCACCACCGAGGGCAAGCTGGCGGCCTTCGCCTCGATCGTCGACTCCGACGACCAGCCGAACGCCATCGTGCGCGCCACCGCGATGGGCTTCCAGCACACGAACGACCCGGAGATCCTCGAGCCGCTCGTAGCCCGCTACTTCGACTCGCTCACCGGCATCTGGGAGAGCCGCAGCTACCACATCGCGGACACGCTGGTGTCGGGCCTCTACCCGGCGGGTCTCGCGAACGAGGCCCTCGAGTCGGCGGCAACGACCTGGCTCGACGCGAACCCCGAGACGCCGGCTCTCCGTCGCATCATCAGCGAGAATCGCGCCGGCACGGAGCGTGCGCTCAAGGTCCAGGCCGCCGACAGCTAGGCGGTCAGGTCGAACGGACGACGGCGGTGCTCTTCGGAGCACCGCCGTCGTCGTTCACCCGTTGCATCGTTCAGCCGCGGCGTCGTTCAGCCCGCACCGAAACGCCGCCTCGTAGCATGGGGCGAATGGTTACCCTTCCTCTCGCAGCCGCGACCGACCTCTCCAAAGACGCCTCGACGTTCTGGGGCATGTGGGGCGTCGCCATCACCGTCGCCGGGATCATCGTGGGCGCGATCATCCTGCGGGTCATCATCCACTTCGTGATCCGGCGGGTCGTCGACCAGGTCGTCAACGGTGTCAAGAGAAAGCAGAACATCGACGACACGCAGGCCCTCGACTCGCCCCTCAAGGCCGTCCGCGTGGTGCAGCGCACCCGCACGCTCGGCAGCGTCCTCAACAACATCGCATCGGTCGTCATCATCCTCATCGCTTTCACGAGCATCCTGAGCGAGATCGGCGTCTCCGTCGTCGGCGTGGTCAGCGCAGCCGGGGTCATAGCGGCCGGCCTGGCCTTCGGCGCCCAGAACGTCGTCAAAGACCTCCTGAGCGGCCTGTTCATGGTCTTCGAAGACCAGCTCGGCGTCGGCGACATCGTCGACGTGCAGCTTGCCAGCGGAGTCGTCGAGGCCGTCGGTATCCGGGTCACGCAGATCCGGGACGTGAACGGAACCCTCTGGTTCGTGCGGAACGGCGAGATCCTGCGCGTCGGCAACATGTCGCAGGGCTGGGCACGCGCCATCATCGACACCGCTGTGCCGAACGGCTCCGACATCGATCTCGTCGAGTCGATCATCCTCAAGACCGCCGTCGACCTGAAGGCCCAGCCGCGCTGGAAGACCCGCATGCTCGAGAAGCCCGAGCTCTGGGGCATGCAGTCGATCTCGGACTCGCACGTCATCGTGCGCCTCGCCGTCCGGACGCGCTCGGCGGAGCGGGACAACGTGGCTCGCGAGCTCCGCATCCGGCTCAAGAAGGCCTTGGAGGCCGAGGGGATCAGCCTTCCGTCGCTCTCGAGCGTGATCCTGAGCGGCTTCGACGAGGCCAACAGCATCAAGGGCGCCCGCCCGGTCGAGACGCAGCCGACCCCCACTGTTCCGCGAGCACGCCGAGCACCGCGTCGACCGAGCACCCCGACGGCTCCGCCGTTCGATGGTCCGGGAGACAATCGAGCATGACCGACGAGACCCCCCGCCCCCTCATCCAGCCGATCACCGTCCGCCGCGGACTCGGCGACCACGACGTGCAGGGCAACTTCTGGCAGAAGGTCGGCGGTCGGCCCACGTTCGAGAAGCTGGTCCGTCGCTTCTACGAGGGCGTGCAGACCGACGAGGTCATCTGGCCGATGTACCCGGCCGACGACCTCGAGGGTGCGATTCAGCGTCTCACCGGCTTCCTGGAGCAGTACTGGGGCGGCCCGACGACCTACAGCGACGAGCGCGGCCACCCGCGGCTGCGCATGCGCCACGCGCCGTTCCCGATCACACCTCTGGCCCGCGAGCGCTGGCTCGTGCACATGCGGGCAGCGGTCGACTCGCTCGAGCTGTCCCCGCTCGACGACGCGACGCTCTGGGGGTACCTCGACCGAGCCGCGCACGCGATGACCAACACGGCCGGCGAATAGAGCTCGTCCCGGCCACGGCCACGAGAGCGGCGTCGGTCAGCCGACGTAGCCCGCCCGCAGCTCGTCGACGAGGCGGGGGCTGCCTGGGCGCCAGCCCAGCACGTCTCGGGCGTGCGCAGCAGAGGCCACCTGGTCGGCCAGCAGGGCGTCCGCGTAGGCCGATCCGAGCCGAGCCCTCGACTCGTCGGCGGACTCGTCGATGACGGGCCGACCGTGTGCCGCGGCCTCGGCGAGCTCGCGGACCGTCGACTGCTCGTCTGACACGGCGAAGACGTAGTCGTCGTCGGCCGCGGCCTCGAGTGCGAGCACGTAGAGCTCGGCGAGGTCGTCGACGTGCACGAGAGTCCAGCGCTGAGACCCGTCGCCCGGCAGGCGCACCTCCTCGCCGCTCATGAACTCGGCGGGGATGCCGCCGCCGTGCCCGTAGACGATTCCCGGGGCCACGATCGTCGTGCGGACCGGGGCCCGGCGAACGGCCGCCTCGATGGGGATGCGCCACCCCGAGATGGTCTCGGGACGCATCGGGCTCGACTCGGTGAGGTCGTCGCCCGCGCCGAAGACCCAGACGCCCCCGGTGTGAAGGTACGGCCGGTCGTCCTCCGCGAACTCGCGCGACACGATCTCGACCAGCGACTCGTCGAGGGCGGCACTCGACGAGTCGCCCGTCGCGGCCGTGTGGACGACGCCGGTGCTCTCGCGCACGAGCCGGGTGAGGAGGTCGAGGTCGGTCGCGTCGCCGACGACGGCGGTCGCACCCGCCGCTCGGACGGCCTCGGCCTTCGCCTCGGACCGCACGAGGGCGGTGACGTCGTGATCGCGAGCCCGGAGGGCGCGGAGGACGGCCGAGCCGATGTACCCGGTCGCACCGGTGAGGAGAACTGCCATGGCCCCACGGTAGCGGGGGCCGCCGACACCCGTCAGAGCAGGCCCGACCTCCGCTTGACGAGCACGTGGCCTCGGCTGGTGCTCAGGCGCGTCCACGCTCCGACGACGAAGACCCGCGCGGGTTCGTCGTCGACGAGGAACCCGAGTGTCAGAGCGGCGAAAGCGGCACCCGCAGGAACGTCGGAACCCTCGACGGGCCTCGACCACACGCCCGACCGCACCCTCTGCACGATCTGCTCGCCTGTCCCCGCCGGAATGACGCCCGCGACCTCCTCGATGCCCGCCTTGGCGACGGCCTCGAGGGTGGCCGACTCGAGCGCGGTCTGCGCGGTCCATCCGCCCCGGGGCGGAGAGATCGCAGCCCACGACGCGGTGATGACCGACGGCGGCAGCGACACGACGACCGGCGCCGTCGGGTCGACGATCTCGTTCTGCAGACGCACCAGGCGCTCGACGACGCTCCGCAGCGACACGACGGCATCGAACGTCGACTCGGCCGCCAGGGCGTAGGTGCGGAGGCCGAGCACCGTCGGGCTGGTGTCGAGCAGGCCGGCAGGGCTGAGGACGCCGACGTAGGCGGCGAGGACTCCCCCGGTGCCGATGAGGCGCACGGCACCGTCGTCGACGGCGGAGGCCCGCGCGAGGAAGGTGTGGAGATCGTCGAGCGAGAGGGAGTCGGGAAGTGCGAAGTCGGTACTCATGAGCGATCTAAACTACCGCTGATGACCGACACCGCGCCTGTCGGCGGCACGCCGACCGACCCCCTCGACGACCTCCTGCGAGCCTTCGACCTCACGCCGGGCGACGCTCCCGACACCTTCGACGGGCCCAGCCAGTGGATGCCGAACGGCCGCGTCTTCGGCGGGCAGGTTCTCGCCCAGTCTCTGATCGCCGCCGCGCGGACCGTCGACGGCGCGCGGCTGCCCCACTCGCTGCACGCGTACTTCCTGCGCGCAGGCAAGGTCGAGCACCCCGTCACGATCCGGGTCGACCGCAGCCACGACGGTCGCTCGTTCGCCTCGCGGCGCACCGAGGCCCTGCAGAACGGCGCCGTGATCATGACGACGATGGCGTCGTTCCAGAGCCTCGACGACGGCATCGACCACCAGATCGACCCTCCGGCCGGCCTGCCCGAGCCCGACTCGCTGCCGACGATGGCCGACTCGCTCGCCGGGATCGCCCACCCGGCCGCTCAGTTCTGGGCCCACGGCCGCCCGTTCGACATCCGGCACGTGCCGTCGCCGATCTTCCTCCGTGTCGACGGAGCCCACGTCGCCCACCAGGCGCTGTGGATGAAGACGGTCGGGCCGCTCGGCGACGACGAGCTCGTGCACCGCGCGGCGCTGGCCTACGCGAGCGACCTCGGGATCCTCGAGCCGATCCTGCGCCGTCACGGAGTGCCGCTCGCCACGCGCGAGATGAAGATAGCCAGCCTCGACCACGCCATGTGGTGGCACCGGTCGGGGCGCGCCGACGAGTGGCTGCTGTACGCGATGGAGTCGCCGACGGCGCAGGGCGGCCGCGGCCTGTCGACCGGGCGCTTCTACGACCGGTCGGGGACACTGCTGGCGAGCGTCGCCCAGGAGGGCATGGTGCGGGTGCCGGAGGGCATAAGCGACTAGCCGCTCGCGTGCGCCGCCCGCCGCGCACCCGCCGTCGAACCTCAGGTAAGGACAGGGAGAGCGCACACGAGAATCGCGCCCTGTCGGTGACAGCCCGGCAAGGAGGGCGCGGAGTTCCTGCGCCCGCCACGAGGACGTCTAGTGCGGGAGTCCTCGAGAACGACCGCGATCGAAAGCTACCGGCGCCGGAACTGGAGCGGCTCGTCGACGAACGGCGACCACGCCGCGCGCTCGGCGTCGTTGATCCGGCGCGGGCGCTGGGTCGTGGCATCGACCAGCACGAGCGTCGAGGCCGCACGGGTGTGCAGGACTCGAGGCTCGACGCCGACCGGCGAGAACACCTCGTAGAAGATCTCGAGGCTCGCACCGCCCATGTGGCCGATCCAGAGCTGGATGTCGAGCGGCTGGCGCGTGTACGCGATCGGTGCCAGGTACTCGACCTCCTGGCGGGCGATCAGCGACCACGTCTGCGTGCCGGGGCTCGAGTCGAGGATCGCGGTCGCCCCGTGGTCGCCGGACTCTTCGCCCGCCGACCAGAACGCCTGGATGCGTGCCTCCTCGAGGAGGTGCAGCATCTCGGCGTTGTTGACGTGGCCGTAGGCGTCGAGGTCGCCCCACCGCAGGACGGTGGGCACCTGAAGGCGGGCCACGCCTAGTCTCGCGTGAGCTTGCGGTAGGTGACGCGGCTCGGCTTGGCTGCGTCGGCGCCGAGGCGCTCGACCTTGTTCTCCTCGTACGCCTCGAAGTTGCCCTCGAACCAGTACCAGTTGGCCGGCTTCTCGGGGGTGCCCGCGTAGGCGAGGATGTGCGTGGCGATCCGGTCGAGGAACCACCGGTCGTGGGTGATGACCACGGCGCAGCCGGGGAACTCGAGCAGCGCGTTCTCGAGGCTGCCCAGGGTCTCGACGTCGAGGTCGTTGGTGGGCTCGTCGAGCAGCAGCAGGTTGCCGCCCTGCTTGAGCGTGAGCGCCAGGTTGAGGCGGTTGCGCTCACCACCCGAGAGCACGCCGGCCTTCTTCTGCTGGTCGGGGCCCTTGAAGCCGAACTGCGAGACGTAGGCGCGCGACGGGATCTCGGTCTTGCCGACCTGGATGTAGTCGAGGCCCTCCGAGACGACCTCCCAGAGGTTCTTGTTCGGGTCGATGCCGCCGCGGTTCTGGTCGACGTATGAGATGTCGACCGTCTCGCCGACCCTCAGGTCGCCGCCGTCGAGGGGCTCGAGACCGGTGATGGTCTTGAAGAGCGTCGTCTTGCCGACACCGTTCGGGCCGATGACTCCGACGATGCCGTTGCGCGGCAGGGTGAACGAGAGGTTGTCGATCAGCACGCGGCCGTCGAAGCCCTTCTCGAGGCCCTTGGCGTCGATCACCTGGTTGCCGAGGCGCGGACCCACGGGGATCACGATCTCTTCGAAGTCGAGCTTCTTGGTGCGCTCGGCCTCGGTCGCCATCTCTTCGTAGCGGGCGAGGCGGGCCTTCGACTTGGCCTGGCGGCCCTTCGAGTTGCTCCGCACCCACTCGAGCTCGGACGACAGGCGCTTGGCGAGCTTGGCGTCTTTCTTGCCCTGGATGTTGAGACGCTCGCCCTTCTTCTCGAGGTAGGTCGAGTAGTTGCCCTCGTACGGGTAGAGGCGTCCGCGGTCGACCTCGGCGATCCACTCGGCGACGTGGTCGAGGAAGTACCGGTCGTGGGTCACGGCGAGGACAGCGCCGTGGTACTGGCTCAGGTGCTGCTCGAGCCAGAGCACGCTCTCGGCGTCGAGGTGGTTGGTGGGCTCGTCGAGCAGCAGCAGGTCGGGCTTCTGGAGCAGGAGCTTGCAGAGCGCCACGCGGCGCTTCTCACCACCGGAGAGGTTCGCGATCTGAGCGTCGCCCGGCGGGGTGCGGAGGGCGTCCATCGCCTGCTCCAGCTGCGAGTCGAGGTCCCAGGCGTCGGCGGCGTCGATCTCTTCCTGCAGGCCGCCCATCTCTTCGAGCAGCGCGTCGAAGTCGGCGTCGGGCTCGGCCATGGCCAGCGAGATCTCGTTGAAGCGGTCGATCTTGCCCTTGATCGGGCCGACGCCCTCCTGGACGTTCTCGAGCACCGTCTTCGACTCGTCGAGCTCGGGCTCCTGCATGAGGATGCCGACGGTGAACCCGGGGGTGAGCTTCGCCTCGCCGTTGCTGGGCGTGTCGAGGCCCGCCATGATCTTGAGGATCGTTGACTTGCCGGCGCCGTTCGGGCCGACCACGCCGATCTTCGCGCCGGGGATGAAGGACATCGTCACATCGTCGAGGATCAGCTTGTCGCCGACCGTCTTGCGAGCGCGGACCATCGAGTAAATGTATTCGGCCATGAGCACCAGTCTATTCGGGGTTGCAGTGAGGGTTCGCCGGGGCGGATGCGGGCCCGGTCGACGAGCAGGCTCCGGAGCGCTACCAGTCGATCGCGCGGGTCGTGCCGACGAGGCACTTGCCGGTGGACAGCACGGGAGCCGTGCCGCCCGAGAAGCCCGCGGTGCCGACCTGCCCGAGGAGGCAGACCTTCTTCTTCCAGAGCACCGAGAACTCGATCGAATCGACCGTCCGGCCGATCGAGGTCGTATCGGGCGTCAGCTCCATCGACGCCTTCGAGAAGCCGGCCGTCGTCAGCGTGTCGACGACCGTGCGGCCGTCCGGGTTGTCGTTCTTCGCGAGCAGCTGCTTGATCGTGCGATCGAGCAGCGTGTGGGCCTCCGCCGACGTGAGATCGGCCGAATAGGTCGGCACAGCGCTCGGTGTCGGGGCCGAGATCGCACTCGACGAGCCGGTGGGCGGCGACGTGGTCGTCGGGTCGACTGTCTGCTGACCCGCGGTGCAGCCGGCCACTCCGAGGGCGACGGCCGCGGCGACAGCCGCAAGGCCAGCCGTGCGAGCGCGCGAGAGTCGAAGAGCCACGTTCCGAGTGTACGGGGGCGGGCCCCGCGCGCCTCAGAACGGCTGCTCGTCGTCACGGGGCGCACCCCAGTCGGAGGCGGAGGCGGGGTCGGCGGGCGGCGCGGACGGGAAGGCCGACGGCGGCTCCGCGCCCGGGCCCGGCGGGGTGGGGGTCGTGGCGGCGGCGGGATCGGCGGCGGAGTCGGGTTCCTGCGCCTGCGGGTGCTCAGAGGGAGACGCCTCGGGGCGCTGCATGCGGCTGAAGGTCGTGGTGCCGAACAGCAGGTCGGGGCCGAGCGACTCGGCATCCACTTCGACGGCCGTGCCGCTCTTGCCGTCTTTCTCCCACTGGCGGATGCGGAGGCGGCCGGCGACGACGACGCGGTCGCCGACGCCGAGCGAGGCCCCGGCGTTGTCGGCGAGCTGCCGGAATGCCGTGACCGTGTACCAGTTGGTCTCGCCGTCGACCCATTCGTTGCGCGACCGGTCGAACCGGCGCTGGCTCGACGCGAGCCGGAAGCGCGCGATGCTGATGCCCGAGGGGGTGCGGAGGCTCTTGAGCTGGGTGGCGATGGTGCCGGTGAGCGAGATCGTGTCTGTCATGGATCAAGCGTCGCCGGACGCGACGACGGCCGACGGGATCCGATCCGATCTGTGGATGAATCGGGCCCGTCGGCCGCCTGTGGAGAAGGATTCGCCGTGGAGTCGATCAGTGCTCGCTGAACTCCGGACGGTCGACACCCGGCCCGAGCGCCGCGTGGACGGCGCTCTTGGCGATGTCCAGCGTCGGGAACGCCCCGTGATACGCGCCTTCGGACGACATCCGGATGGCGAAGCCGTCGTCGGTGCGGTGGATGGACCCGACGACGCCGGCGGGACCGAATGCGACCCACGTGGGGCTGGTGGTGCTGGTGCTGCTGCTGCTGCTGCTGCTGCTCATCATTGAGCTCCTTACTGTGTCGGGCGCGGCCCGATGCCGCGCCTCAGGAGGCGAGTACGTACTTGCCGTACGACTTGCGGATCTTGTTGACCTTCGGCAGCGCGACGGCCAGGCAGTAGCCCTGGCCGGGGTTCTTGGCGAAGAAGTCCTGGTGGTACTCCTCGGCGTCGTACCAGTCGCCGAGCGGCTCGAGGGTCGTGACGATACCGCCGTCCCACGCCTCGGACGCGCGCTCGAGCGCGGCCTCGAAGACGGCCTTCTGGGCGTCGTCGGTGTAGAACATGGCCGAGCGGTACTGGGTGCCGACGTCGGCGCCCTGGCGGTTGAGCTGGCGGGGGTCGTGCAGCGTGAAGAACACGTCGAGAATGACGTCAGCCGGGATCGCCGACTCGTCGAAGGTGACCTGGACCGCCTCGGCGTGGCCGGTCGAACCGGTGCAGACGGCCTCGTAGCTCGGGTTCGCCGCGACGCCGCCGGTGTAGCCCGAGACGACGTCGGAGACGCCCTGCAGCGAGCGGTACACCGCGTCGAGACACCAGAAGCAGCCACCAGCGAGCGTGAAAGTCGTCATGCGTCGAACCTACTCTCCCTCGCCTGCTCTTCGAATGTCGGTGGTCGCACGTATGTTCGAACCGTTCCCACCAGGCGGCCGGCAGACAGCGAGAAGAGGCACCCATGACCACCATCGAATTCACCACGACGACTCCCCAGGGCGCATACGCGACGGCGCCGGCCGTCTCAGCTCCAGCCGGGGCCGACGTGCACAGCCTCTCCGAGGTTCGCAGCGGGCTCAAGCTCGTGCAGCTTCACGACGGCCTCGTACGGGTCACCCGGCCGACAGGCGAGGTGCTCGGCTACGTCGAGAGCTTCCAGCACCCCGACGGCGAGCGGTTCCGCGCCAAACGCTTCCTGCCGCGCCAGCGCCGCTTCATCGAGATCGGCGAGTTCTGGAGCCGCTCCGACGCGACCGACTGCTTCCGCTTCGCCTGATCCCCTCGTCGCTTTCGGGGTACAGGGCCGATCCAGCGCAGGAACTCGGGGCGGTCGCCTAATCGCGACACCGCGGCCTCCGTTCCCCGCCACCGGGGTACGAATGGGCTAGCCTGCGCGGCATGAACTGGTTCAACAGCGCCATCGACTGGATCTCGTCCGCCGACGGAACGCGGGTCATCACCACCACGGTCCTTCCCTTCGTCGCGATCGTCGTCGCCGGCATCGTGGCAGCCTTGATCGGCCGCGGAATGTCGAAGCGCATCCTCGACGTCCGGGAGCGCGAGGCCAAGGCGGCGACCGTGACGTCACTGGTAGCCGCCGCGCGCCGCTCGGTCGACTGGTCGACGCTCGGAACCGATGAGCGCTCGCACGCGACACTGCTCGCCGACGAGGCCGGCATCCGTCTCCGGCTGCTCCCGGTCTCGGGTGCGGGCCTCGCTGCCGCCTGGTCGGAGCACGAGATCGCGTCGATCCGTTCGAACTCGGCCACGTTCAGCTTCCAGTCGCAGCAGACCTTCGCCGACGTGCGAGACCGGCTCGTCGAGTGGCAGGCCAAGCCGAGCCGGGCGAAGCGGCTGTTCCAGGGCGATATCGAGCGATGGAAGGCGGAGGAGCCCGAAGCCGCGCCGATCGCGGCCGCCGGGCCGTCGGCCGAGGCGTCGGGGCTGTCGGCGGAGGCGTCGGGGCTGTCGGCGGAGGCGTCGGCGCGCCGCACGGACCTGCCGTCGTTCGCTGCCCCGGCGGCCGCGCCGAACCTGGCTGCCACGCCGACCGAGGCTGCCGCGCCGAACCCGGCTGCCACGCCGACCCCAGCGCCCACGCCCGGGTCCGCCGACGCGACGAGCGCCGCCCCGGTCTCCGCGGAGACGGCCACCGTGTCGGCTACGACGGCTTCCACCTCCAGTGCCGCATCCGCGAGCCCGGTCGCCGCAGACGAGCCCGCCGACCACACCGACACGGCCGAGGTCGAGCGTCTGCGCGAGCCCGCCTACAGTTCGCCCGTGAGCGCGCACGATGTGCGCCGACGCACCAGCCCGGAGGCGGCGGAGCAGCCGGCGTCCTGACGCAGGCTCGGACGACCGGCGACACCGCTTTCGCCGCAGGACACCGGCGAAAGCCGGTGTCGCGAGGCGAAAGCGGCGTCGCCAAGCCTGGGGTCCGGTGCCCTCGGCAGGAATCGAACCTGCGACCAAGAGATTAGAAGGCTCCTGCTCTATCCGCTGAGCTACGAGGGCGTCGGCGTCCACGATACCGTGCGCGCCAGGTGGCCCTCGGAATCGAGCGAGCGCATCACTGCGTGAGCGGGTTCGTCAGGTCGTAGACGGTGTCGGCCCCCACGGTCTGCGAGGCGAAGTTCGACCGCACCCACGCCGCGATCGTCGACGAGGCGTCGCTTCCGCCGTTCGACGTGCCGACCGATCCGCCGATGAAGTAGTGGATCCTGCCGGCGGCGACGTCGGCTTTGAACTCCGCCAGGGTGGGCGACGGGTCGCTCCCGTTGAAGCCTCCGATCGGCATCACCGAGTGCAGGGTCGCGAGCTGGAGCTTCGCGGCGTTGTCGGATCCGACAGTGGCTGCGACCCACGTGTACGTGTCTGCGTCGGCCAGGAGGAGTTTCGTCAACGCCGAGGAGACCGTCGAGGTGCCGCCGAAGATGCCGCCGGCGCCGCCGAAGCCCCCGGCGCCCCGACCGGTGAAGCCGCCGGTGGTGGGGCCGGTTCCTGCGCCCGTGCCTCCGGTCGCGCCGGGCGCGGTGCCGCCCGCGCCGCCGAACCCGCCCGGGGCAGTGCCGGTGCCGCCGCCGACAGTGCCGCGCTGGCCACCGAAGCCGCCGCCGTTGCCGCCACCGCCAGGACCGCCGCCGCCGAACCCGCCGCGCGACGAGGCCACCGCCGGGCCGGCCGACGGAATCGAGCCGGTGTGCGCCGTCGACGCCGTCTCGAGGGAGTAGGCGAGAGGGCCGAGGAGTCCGCCGACCAGCATGAGCACGAGAGTGCTGGCGGCAAGCGCGCGGCCACGCACCCGCGGTGGCGTCGGAGGCGCGATGCCGCCGGCCGGAGCCTGGCCCACCGGAGCCGGGTACTCCCCCGGTGCGGGCGCAGGCGTCGCGGCAGACGAGGCGCCTCCCGACCCGGAACCTGCCGACACCGCGACTTCGTCACGACGCCGCACGCCCGGCACCAGCAGCAGCACCGCGGCCGCGA
This sequence comes from Frondihabitans sp. PhB188, assembly GCF_003752365.1. GTDB lineage: Bacteria > Actinomycetota > Actinomycetes > Actinomycetales > Microbacteriaceae > Frondihabitans. Next base: position 207,193 of record NZ_RJUO01000003.1, read on the forward strand.
CGCACGCCGCGACCACCACGAACTTCAGCCACGGCAGCCAGTCCGTGGCGCGGGCGAGAAGCACGTACGACCAGGCCGCCGTGACGAGCATGGCGACGGCCAGCACGACACGGGGCCACCAGTGCGCGGTCCCGGCCTTCCAGAGGATCGAGCCGCCGATGGCGAGGGTCCCGGCGAGCGGTGCGGCTAGAGCGACCGTGTAGTACGGGTGGAAGATCCCCCCGGCGAAGCTGAACACCAGGCCGGTGACGACGAGCCACGACGAGAACAGCAGGAGCGTCGCGCGCCGGGCGTCGATGCGGTGGCGGCGCCCGACGGCCACGAAGGCGGCCACCATGACGATGAGCGCGGCGGGCAGCAGCCAGGTGATCTGGCCGCCGATCTCCGACCCGAAGAGGCGCGTGATGCCCGTGGCACCCCACGATCCGGCGCCCGCGGTGCCCGTGCCGCCGGTGACGCTGCCGGTCTCGTCGCCGGTGAGGCGGCCGAAGCCGTTGTAGCCGAAGGTCAGCTCCAGGAACGAGTTGGTCTGCGAGCCACCGAAGTAGGGGCGCGAGTCGGCCGGCCACAGGGAGACGATGGCTACCCACCAGCCGGCGCCGACCACGACACCGCCGAGTGCCGCCGCCAAGTGGCCGAGACGAGCCAGCCAGCGCTTCGGCGCGCAGAGGTAGTAGACCGCTGCGAGCTCGGGCAGGATCACGAACGCCTGCAGCTGCTTGGTCAGGAACCCGAAGCCGACGACGACGCCTGCCCAGACGACCCAGCGCAGCCGGCCCGACTCGATCCCGCGCAGCGTCAGGTAGACGGCGAGCGCCATGAGCAGCAGGAGCATCGCGTCGGGGTTGTTGAAGCGGAACATCATCACCGCTACCGGCGTGAGCATGAGCACGCCGCCCGCGATCAGGGCGGTCGCCGCTGAGAAGTGGCGCCGCACGATGACGTAGACCAGCAGGACGGTGGCGACGCCCATGAGCGCCTCGGGCAGGAGGATGCTCCACGACGACAGCCCGAAGAGCCGCACCGACAGCTCCATGATCCAGAGCGAGGCGGGCGGCTTGTCGACGGTGATCGAGTTCGCGGCGTCCGAGGAGCCGAAGAAGAACGCCTCCCAGTTCGAGGCGCCGGCCTGCACCGCCGCCGAGTAGAACGTGTTGGCGTAGCCCGAGATCGCCAGGTTCCAGATGTAGAGGAAGCCCGACGCCACGAGCAGACCCCAGAGGGCCGGCCGCTCCCAGCGCGGCGCGGTCGTCGGACCGAAGGCGAGCCAGCGGCCCGCGCGACGTGCGCGCGAGCCGGCGGGGGCGGATTCCGCGGTGGCGGACGGACGATGGAGAGTCGCCGTGCTCATGACTGGTTCGCTTTCGTCAGGATCTCGGTGGTCGGGGTGGTGATCGGCGCAGGATCATCGATGACTCTGCGGGGGCTGATCACCGGCGCGGGCCTCGCCTGCCGCCGGAACACCCACACCCGCAGCAGCACGAACCGCACGACGGTGGCGACGAGGTTCGCGACCGTCAGCACGACGAGCTCCACGTGCGCCGAGGCGTCGTGCGAGACCTGATGCAGGCCGAACAGCGACCCCGACGTGATCAGCCAGGCGATGCCGAACACGATGAGGCCCTGCGCCTGGTGCTTGACCGCACCGCCGCCGCGAACGCCGAAGGTGAAGCGCCGGTTCGCCGCCGTGTTCGCGATGGTCGTCACGAGCAGGGCCAGGAAGTTGGCGGCCTGCGCCGGGACGACGTGCTGGAAGAGGAGGTACAGCAGCGCGTACGCCGCCGTCGAGAGCGCGCCCACCACGCCGAAGCGCACCACCTGCCCGAAGAACGTGGGCTGCTGCGTCCGCTCGTACGGGTGCCGGCCGATCTCCTCGTAGATCGCCGCCACAGGGATCGTCCCGCGGGCGATGCCGCTCGCGACCCGCACCATGCCGCGCAGGTCGGCGCTGGCCGTCGCCACGATGTCGACGGACGACTGCGGGTCGTCGACCCAGTCGACGGGCACCTCGTGGATGCGCAGACCCGACCGCTCGGCGAGGATCAGCAGCTCGGTGTCGAAGAACCACCCCGTGTCCTCGACGAGCGGCAGCAGCCTCTGCGCCACGTCGCGGCGGATCGCCTTGAAGCCGCACTGCGCGTCGCTGAACGACACACCCATCGTGCGCCGCAGCAGCAGGTTGTAGGTGCGCGAGATGAACTCGCGCTTGCCGCCGCGGTTGACGCGCGACGAGCGGTCGAGCCGGGTGCCGATCGCGAGGTCGGAGTGCCCCGAGAGCAACGGGGCGACCAGCGGCCTCAACGCCGAGAGGTCGGTCGAGAGATCCTCGTCGACGTACACGAGCACGGTCGCGTCAGACTGCGACCAGACCTGCTTGAGGGCCCGGCCACGGCCCTTCTCGAGCAGGTGGACCGAGGTGACCCCCTCGAGTTCCTGCGCCAGTCGATCGGCGAGCGCGGGCGTCGCGTCGGTCGAGGCGTTGTCGGCGATCGTGATGCGCCAGGTCTCCGCCATCGAGCGCGAGAGGAAGGCGTGCAGCGCGGTGACGCTCTGCACGAGAGTCGCCTGCTCGTTGAAGACGGGCACGACGATGTCGAGGTCGAGAGGCTCGGAGAATTCGGGCATGCACCGAGAATGCGGAATGACTCAATGAGGCCGTCGCACGAACCCCAAGAGACGGCTATGAACCGGGAAGATGCCTGGCGACGGCCGTGAGCAGCTGCGGAACGGTGGGCACTCCGGCGGCGCGGAAGAGCTCCGTGCCGTCGTCATCGGTCAGCAGGATCGTCGGCGTCGCCTCGATGCCCCGAGCCTCAGCCTCGTCGGGGGAGAACGCGACGTCCTTCTCCGAGGCCTCGAGCGCAGGAACGAGCCCCACCGCCTCCGCAACAGCACCCCGCGCGGCATGGCACGCCCCGCAGAACGCCGACGTGTACAGCTCTAAACGCATGACGGGCCCAACTCCGTGGGCCCGTCAGGCATTCCGTTCAGTGCGTGGTCGGGTGGTCAGTTGGTGCTCTCGCGGCGGTCTTCGGGGTCTTCGACCGGGTCGCTGTCCTTCGCATCGAGCGCGTAGTGCACCTGGAGCTGCTCGCCGACCATCTTCGCCGAGGTCGCGGTGTACACGATCCCCGTCTCGGTGCCGTCGATCAGCACGAAGTCGGTGATCTCGTCGTCGTAGGTGCCGGTGGTCGAGACGCGCTTGTCGGTGCGCCCGTCGCTCGGGCCGCCCTCGAAGAACACGACGTATTCTGCGCCTTCGGCCACGGTGAGCTTGTTGTCAGTCATTCGTCATGTCTACCAGCCGGAGTCCAGCCCAGGTTCAGGATGCAGCAGGAAGGCCACCGGCCCCGCCTGGGAAGGTCGTCTCGACGTCGCTAGACTCGCGACATGGCTTCAAGCGACAGACTGGTCTGGATCGACTGCGAGATGACCGGGCTCGACCTCGGCGTCGACGAACTGGTCGAGGTGGCCGTCGTCATCACCGACTTCGACCTAGTACCGGTGCACCCGGGATTCGACATCGTCATCAGACCCGACCAGGCCGCCCTCGACAACATGGGCGAGTTCGTGACGAACATGCACACCTCGTCGGGCCTCATCACCGAGATCCCGAAAGGCAAGAGCCTCGCCGAAGCCGAGTACGAGGTGCTCAACTACATCCTCGAGTACGTGCCCGACGCCGGTACCGCGCCCATCGCGGGCAACACCATCGGCACCGACCGGACCTTCCTCGCGAAGTACATGCCGCGAGTCGACGGTCACCTGCACTACCGCAGCGTCGACGTCTCGTCCATCAAGGAGCTGGCCCGCCGCTGGTTCCCCCGCGTGTACTTCAACGCCCCCGCCAAGAACGGCGGACACCGCGCCCTCGCCGACATCCTCGAGTCGATCCGCGAGCTCGAGTACTACCGACTCGCGGGCTTCGTGGCCGAGCCGGGACCCTCCACGGAGGACGTCCAGGGCATCTCGAACGCGGTTGTGGCGAAATGGGCTCCGAGACTGTAATAGACTTTCGGAGTTGCTTCGTTCGAAGAGCTCTCGCCAGCTCGACGGGCGGAGCCGCATGGTGGGTATAGCTCAGCTGGTAGAGCGCCTGGTTGTGGTCTAGGAGGTCGCGGGTTCAAGCCCCGTTACTCACCCGAATGAGAAGGTCCTGTCCCGTAGGGACGGGACCTTTTTCGGTTTCCGTGCTTGTTTTGTTTTTCAGGCGCGAGCGCCTGCAAAACGCAACAGGGGCACGCATGTGGCTGCGGCTAAGTAGAATATCGGATTTGTGAGTGATATTCTTTCGAGTTGTGACTACAACTGCGCCCCGACGCGTCCGACTTGACATCCAGGGTCTCCGAGCCCTTGCCGTGGTCGGAGTCGTCGCCAACCACCTCACCGAGAAGCCCGTCGGCGGATTTCTCGGTGTGGACGTGTTCTTCGTCCTCTCGGGCTTCCTGATCACCTCGCTGCTGCTTCGCGAACACGAGAAGGCCGGCCGCATCTCGCTCGTCGACTTCTACCGGCGCCGGGTCAAGCGGATCCTGCCCCTGGCCGCTCTCGTCCTCATCGCGACGGTCGCCATCGCGCCTGGGCTGTTCAATGCGGCGCGGGCCGATTCCGTCGGCGTCGATGCCGTCTGGGCCGCGTTCTTCGCAGCCAACTGGCACTTCGCCGCCGTCGGCAGCGACTACTTCGCGGCGGCGGGGCCCGTCTCGCCCCTGCAGCACTACTGGTCGCTGTCCGTCGAAGAGCAGTTCTACGTCGTCTGGCCCGTGGTCATGATCGTCGCCGCCGCCGTGCTCGGCCGCGTGAGTCGTCGGGCACTCGTCACCGGACTGGCCATCGTCATGACCGTGATCGTGGTCGCCTCCTTCTGGTACGCGGTCCAGGCGACCCAGGCCACCCCTGCATCCGCCTACTTCTCGACTTTCACCCGCTCGTGGGAGCTCGGCGTCGGCGCACTGATCGCGCTGCTCCACGGGGTGGTACCCCGGGGGTTCGCACGGCGGATACCTCGGCAGCTGGTCGGTGCGGCCTCGTGGCTGGGCCTCGCAGGGATCATCGCCTCGTTCCTGCTGGTCACGGAAGACGCCGGCGTGCCGGGCCCCTGGTCCGCGACGGCGGTGGGAGCGACGGCGCTGGTCATCGTGGCTGGCAGCCGAAGCGATGCCCCCGTGCCGGTCGTCCTCGCCAACCCCGTCGCCCGCTATCTCGGCGACATCTCGTACTCGCTCTACCTCTGGCACTTCCCCGTGTTCATCTTCGCGGCGACGCTGCTCGGCGCAGGCACGGCAGCGACCGTCGTCACCTCGATCGCTGTGGCCCTCGTGCTCAGTGTCGGGTCGCACCACCTGGTCGAGAAGCCGGTGATGACGTCGCCGTGGCTGCAGCCCTCGCGGTCTCGGTCGGCGCAGAAGGCACGGTGGGCGGCATGGCGGGCTAGCACCGGGAGGACAGCCAAGCCCGTCGGCCTGAGCCTTCTGGCCCTGGCGACGTGCGCGCTCATAGGTGTTGCCGCCGTTGCACCCCGCGCGACCGACGAAGCGCCTGTCGTCCCGCTCGCCCAGTCAGAACCGACGACGGCAGGAACGTCGGCACCGTCGACCACACCGGCCGTCGACGCGATCCAGGCGCAGATCCGCACCGCCCTCGCCGCCACCTCGTGGCCCGTGCTCGACCCCACGATCGACAGCATTCTCGACGGCACCCGCGCGGGCACGAGCCTCGCGCGGTGCGGTGCCGACGACGACACCCGCCTGCCGATGTCGGAATGCACCTGGGGCTCCGAGGGTGCCGGGACCACTGTCGCGCTCGTCGGCGACTCGGTCGCCATGCGCTACCTCGACACGCTCGTCGACATTGCCGAGAAGCCGTCGACCGACTGGCAGCTCACCGCCTTGGCACGCTTTGGCTGCTCGTTCGTCGACATCTCCCTCGCCGACGAAGCCGGCCGGACTGCCGAGTGCGACCGGCACAACCGGACCGTGGCGGCGTCCCTCGCCGAGACGAGGCCTGACATCGTGATCGTCGCGAACACGTGGGTCGAGCGGGTTCACTCCGACACGGACGCCGAGGTGACGTCGGCCGAATGGGCAGCTGGCACCGCATCCTTCGCCAGCGCTATCGCTGAAGCGGGCTCGAGGGTCGTCGCGCTGACGCCGCCGCCGGCGGGTGCCAACCTCCAGGAGTGCTACACGCCACGCAGCGCTCCGCAGTCGTGCATCACGCGAACTTCCGAGGCCTGGCTGACGGCCGCCGCCGCCACGCGCTCCGCATTCGATGGAATCAGCGGAGCTGTCGTCGACTCTCGACCGCTGTTCTGTCTCCAGAACGTGTGCCCGGCCTTTATCGGAACGACGCCGGTGAAAGACGACGCCGTTCACATGACGCCCGCCTACGCGCACGTCATCGCCGGCGCCCTGCTCGAACTCCTGCTCGAAGCCGATGTTCCGACCGGGCGTACGGCTTCTCCGTGACAGAGTGACGTCATGCACGACATCAGCGCGGACGAGTTCGAGCGGCTCGTCGTCGACGAGCTCGACCAGCTGCCCGATGACATGGTCGACGGGCTCGAGAACGTCGCGTTCGTGACGGAGGACCGCCCCGAAGACGGCTCGCTCGACCTGCTCGGCCTCTACGACGGGGTCAGCCTGACCGAGCGGGGCCAGTACGGCTTCGGAGAGCTGCCCGACCGCATCATCCTGTACCGCGAGCCGCACCTGGCCGCGGTCGACGACATCGAGGGACTGAAAGACGAGATCCACGTGACCCTCGTTCACGAGATCGGCCACTTCTACGGATTCGACGACGCCAAGCTCCACGAGCTGGGCTGGGCCTGACCCCGGCAAGTCGATCATCCGATGACGACGTAGTTGAAGTCGGCCGAGCCGCGCGCTTGGAGGGCGGAGCTCAGGCAGACGTCGAAGAACGACTTCGACGCTTGAACGTAGACACCGCGCGGACCACCCGATGACGTCGCCGGTGTCACCATCACTGTCGGGCGCCGCTCGAACGGCTCGGCGAAGGTCACCCGCACCTGACCGGCCTTCGCCGGTGACGCCCCTGCAGTCACCGAGATTCGGCCCGCCGTGTCGGTTCCGGCCACCGTGGGCGCGGTTGTCGGCTTGCCCAGACCGGCGAGGGCCGCCGCGGTCGGCGATACCTCGGGTGTGGCTGGCGTCGAGAGATGCCCGCTGATCGTCGTTCGTCCCGCGAACGAGGCATCGCCGCCCACCGAGAGGCCAGCCGGCCACGCCCATGCGAAGCCGGATCCGGTCGCGCGGTGGTCAAGAAGCGGCACGGAGCCGCCCCAGTTCTGAATGCGGCAGGTCGGGTCGACGAGAAACCGAGACCCGTAGGTCGCGCCGAGCTCGACGCCAGCCTTCGTGAAACGGCCCAGGCGGGTGCCCGCGAGCGAGAAGTCGTCGCCGCGGGTGAGCTTGACGAGGACGGGGCTCGGTCCGCTCGCCTGCGCGGGATCGACGCCCAGGAGAGCGCCGCCGATCACTCGGATGCCGCCCCAGAGCTCGATGCTGCGCGCAGCACGCTGGTCGTGGACCACCAGTGGCCCGGGACCGCCGTAGATGATCGGCGCGACCAGCTCGACCTGGCGGACATTGCCGATGCGGACGACACCGGCCGGATCCACTCCCTTCTGCAGCGCCTCGACGTGCAGAGCGATGAGCCGCACGAATTCGACGAAGTAGTCGGACGAGGTGCCGTAGCCCAGGTCGAGCGCGGGCCCGGGGCTGCCCTCGATCGTCAGGTTCACGCACGTGATCGTGTTCGAGTTGGTACCCGTCTTGGGCGACTTGAAGACGACCGCGGCCGCCGAGGCGGAGCCGCTGTTGTTGACGAAGACGTCAGTCCAGAGGTTGTTGTTGACCCGCTCGACCTGGAGTGCGGTGCCCGCGACTCCCGAGAGCTGGAGCCGCTCGAAGCGCGATTCGAACCCGTTGTCGACGCGGATCAGCGGGGCGGCCGAGCCGTTCCCCTGGAGGCCGAGGTTCTCGAGAGTGATGCCGTTGCCGTTCACGATCATCATGGGCTGGGTCGAGGCGGCCCGGTGCTTCAGGTTGACGCCGCCCGACGTGCTCGCGCCGTAGCGGCTGACATCGGCGCCCAGCCCCTGGATCTTCACGAGGCTCGGAACGGTCACGGATTCGATGAGGTAGTCGCCGGCTGGGACGACGACGCGCCCTCGCACCACCGCGGCCGCGGCGATAGCGGCGGCGAAGGCTTTCGTGCAGTCGGTCTTGCCGTCGGGCTTGGCTCCGTGCTCGGTCACGTCGACGGAGACCCGGGGCGAGGTCTCCGGATCGGCGGCTGCGACGGCCGGCCCTGCGGACGAGAGGCTGCCGACGACGGCGCCGGCCGCGGCCAGGCCGCCCGCTGCGAGGAAGCCGCGTCGGCTGTCGGACGGGGTGGGTGAGGGCATGAGTTGAACCATATCAGTACTATATGCCTCATGCTTTCATCACCTGTGGACAAATTCTGTGGCATGCCGCCGACCTGCGGCATCCTCTCGTCGAGAGAGTCCACGACGACCCCGACGGGAGGAGCCCGATGACAGCCCCGACCGTCCTTCGCGCCGACATCCAGGGCCTGCGGGCCGTCGCCGTCGGCGCGGTCGTCCTCGATCACACCGTGGCCTGGCCGTCCGGCGGGTTCCTCGGCGTCGACGTGTTCTTCGTCATCTCGGGCTTCCTGATCACAGGCCTGCTGATCCGCGAGGCTGAGCGATCGGGGCGGATCGACTTCCGCGCGTTCTACGTCCGTCGAGTGAAGCGGATCCTGCCGCTGGCCGTCGTCGTCCTCGCGGCGACTGTCGTCGCCGCCCGCCTCACAGTGAATGCGGCGCGCGCCGGCCAGATCGGTGTCGACGCGCTCTGGGCCGCCGCCTTCGGCGCTAACGTGCGCTTCGAGCGAGCCGGGACCGACTACTTCCAGTCGCAGGGACCGGTCTCCCCTCTCCAGCACTTCTGGTCGCTCTCGGTCGAGGAGCAGTTCTACTTCGTCTGGCCGGCCGTCATCGCGGTGGTGCTCGTGGCTACCAGGAGGGCGTCCGACCGCGCTCGTCGCCTCGCGCTGGGCGGGGTCCTCGGGGCAGGCGTGGCCGCTTCGTTCGTCGTGGCGGTGGTCGTGACGGCCGCCAACCCGACGAGCGCGTACTTCTCGACGGCGACTCGCTCCTGGGAGCTCGGGGCGGGCGCGCTCCTCGCCGTGATGGCGCCGACTCTCGCGGGCCTGCCCGGGGCGGCTCGCACGGTACTGTGCTGGAGCGGCCTGGCCGGAATCGGGGCGAGCCTGTTCCTCCTCGACGACTCCTTCCCCCTGCCGGGACCGTGGGCGCTGGCGCCGGTGCTCGCTACGGCGGCGGTGATTGCGTCCGGAACGGGCTCGACCGGCAGCAGCCAGCCGTGGTGCCCGCTCCTGTCCAATCCGCTTGCTCAGCGACTGGGCACGCTGTCCTACGCGCTCTACCTGTGGCACTTCCCGGTCGTGATCCTCGGAGCCACGCTCCTGCCCGACGCTCCGTGGGCCCCCGCAGTGCTGATCGCGTTCAGCGTGGTTCTCTCCGCGGCCTCGCACGCCCTGATCGAAATGCCCGCGCTCCGATCGCCGTGGCCGACGACGGGGCTGTCTCCCGAGCGGCGGCGCAGGCGGTGGTCGGCGTGGCGGGCCGAGGTCGGGCCGGGCGTCCGCCGTGCCGGGCTGGGCGTGCTCGTCGGTGCGACGACGCTCGGCCTCGCAGCTGCGCTGCTGCCTGGCGAGTCCCCGGTGGCGCCCGTCCTCCCGCCCGCGGCGGCGGCGGCCGGGGCGGTGACGCCGAACCCGTCGGCGACGGCTGACGCGGCGGCCGAGGCGACAGCCGGCCCCGCGGTCGCCGCCCTCCAGACGGAGATCCGCGCGGCTCTCGCCGCGAATTCCTGGCCCGCGCTCGACCCCAGCCTCGACTCGGTTCTCGACGGCAGCCGGGAAGGCAGCGATGTGCTGCGCTGCGGCGAGGCCGACGAGCGCAGGATCCCCCAGGAGGAGTGCACGTGGGGCGCGGCCGATGCCGAGTCGACTGCGGTGCTCGTGGGCGACTCCACGGCGATGCACTACCTCGACTCCCTCGTCGGCGTCGCGACCTCCGAGAACAGCGGGCTGCGGCTGCAGAACCGGGCCATGTTCGCGTGCCCCTTCGTCGCCGTACCCATCCGGAACGACACGGCCGGGATCCTGGCGAGGTGCGCGCAGCACAATTCCGAGACGGTCGAGTTCCTGCGTCAGTCGAAGCCAGATCTCGTCATCGTGACCAACTCGTACCAGGAGCTGACCGACGACGACACCGGCGCACCCGTCACGGCGGAGCGCTGGTCGGGCGGGCTGGCCGAGCACCTCGGCGCGATCCCGGACGAGTCGAAGATCGCCCTTCTGGCTCCGCCGCCCGACGAAGCCGACATCGTGGCGTGCTACACGCCGCGGAGCACCCCCGCCAACTGCCTGACTCGCACCCAGAAGACGTGGTTCACTCGGTTCGACTCCGACTCCACCGTGATCGAGAAGCGCACGGGTGTCGTCGTCGACCCCCGGCCGATGCTGTGCGCGTCCGACCTCTGCCCCGCGTTCATCGGCACGGCGCCGGTGAAGGAGGATCGCGTGCACCTGACCACGGCGTTCGCGAAGAAGATCGTGCCGGCGGTCGACGAGTTGCTCCGTGAGGCGGGAGCGCTGCCGGCGAAAAAGGGGAGCTAGCCGATGACCTCGACGTCGGCCAGGCTCCGGGGGTGGTTGCGGCGCAGGTGGTCGTCCTCCTGGGCCGCCCAGATGGTCCACCACTCGGTCCGGGCGTACGCGTCGCCGTCCGATCGCGCCAGCACGCGGGCGAAGCGCTCGTCGTCAGGCAGCTCGACCCAGACCCGAAGGGTCGCCAGGGCCGCGGACGCCGGGGTGATCGCCCCGGCACCCTCGACGACGATCGGCAGCAGCGGATCGAGCGCGCGCCAGTCGGTCGCCGTGCCGGCGTCCCAGTCCCAGCGACGGTGGCCCGGCCCCTCCGGGGCGAGGATCGTCTCCGATACGGCGCGCGAGGCGGCGTCCAGTCCGCGCCATCCCGGGTACACGTCGTCGAGCTCCACCAGCTGGCAGCCGTCGACGAGCGGAGCGAGAGCCCGGGCGAGTGTCGTCTTGCCCGAGCCCGAGCGGCCGTCGATGAGCACCACCGGCCTCGAGGCCGACTCGAGGGCGCGGCGGGCGAGCTCATCGACGACACCCGGCGCGGTCAGGTCAGCCAACGACGATCTCCCAGGTGCCCGCGCCGACAGCGCAGACGACGGCCACAGCCGCGATCAGGGCTGCTGTCGCGACGAGCGTCCACTCCGGCCGGCCGAAGGTCGAGGGCCGGGCCCAGGTCCGCTCGATGTCCGAGCCGAACCCCCGGGCCTCCATCGCTGTGGCGAGCTTGCTGCCGCGTCGCACCGACAGGACGAGCAGGGCGAAGGCCATACCTGCCCCGCGGCGGATGCGGCCGATGAGACCGCCGACGTCGGCAACGCCGCGCGCGCGGCGAGCCAGCCCGAGCTGGCGCCAGTCGTCCTGGAACAGCCCCACCAGTCGGATGCCGGCGAGCGCCCCGAGCACGAACCGGCTGGGCAGCCGCAGAACCTGCGCGAGGCCGTCGGCGAGATCGGTCGGGTCGGTCGTGGCGAAGAGCACGATGCCGGGGATTCCGATGGCGAGGATGCGCAGTCCGATGGCCAGGCCGAGGGCGACGGAGCCCTGGGTGACGGTGATGAAGCCCGACGTCAGGAGCGTCGCGCCGGAATCCCGGCCGTAGAGGCAGGTCGTGATGAAGGCGAGGGGCGCGGCGATCCACAGCGGGGCCGTACGGCGGAGCAGCTGCCCGGGCGTCAGGCCGGACCATGCGAGCAGCCCGGCTTCGAGCACGAGCGCGACGCCGGCCGACACCCAGTCGATCGACAGCAGCAGCGTGAGGCTGAGCACGACGGCAGCGAGCAGCTTCGCGACCGGGTTGACGCGGCCGATGGCCCGCTGGGTGGCGATGGTCGCGAGCACGGTCATGCCGACGCCCCGATCGACGCCGAGACGCGCGAGACGGCGTGGGCGGAGGCGCCCCCGAGCTCGAGCACCTCGTCAGCGAGCGCGTCGACGAACTCGGCGTCGTGCGTGACGGCGACGATGCCGCTGCCGGTGTCGAGCAGCTCGGCGCACAGCGCGACTAGCTCGCGCCAGGTTCGGGCATCCTGCCCGAAGGTCGGCTCGTCGAGCACGACGATCCGCGGTCTCGTCGCAAGGACGGTGGCGACCGACAGCCGGCGCTTCTCGCCCCCCGACAGCGTGAACGGGTTGGCCTCGGCCAGGTGGTCGAGCCTCAGGCGGTGGAGGAGCTCGTCGGTGCGGTCGGCGATGTCGCGCGGCGCGAGGCGGAGGGCCCGTGGTCCGGTCGCCAGTTCCTGCCGCAGCGTCGACGCCAAGAACTGGTGCTCGGGATCCTGGAAGACGGTGCCGATGCGCGTCAGCAACTCGCGCGACTTCCAGTCGATGGGGTGGTCGGAAGCCCCGAGGCTGAGGGGTCCGGAGGCGCGGAGCCGGCCGCCGACGGGCGGCAGGAGCCCGGCCGCAGTGAGGGCGAGCGTCGACTTGCCGACGCCGTTCGGGCCGGTGACCGCGAGGGCGCGCCCCGACGAGACCGTCGCGGTGATGCCGTCGGCGACGGCGACGCGAGGTCGACGGCCGACCGACAGGCGGTCGATCTCGAGCAGCGGAGACGACGGCGACGGCACTCGTGCCGGGAAGGCGGGAGCGACGCCGGGCACCCAGACGCCCGACTCGGCGAGCTCGGCACCGCGGGCGGCGAGTACCACGTCGGGAGTGCCGTCGGCGACGACTCCCCCGCCGGGTGCGAGCACGACGACCCGGTCGACGACGGGCAGCCAGACCGACACGCGGTGCTCGACGACCACCAGGGTGGCTCCCGTCTGCGCGACGACCCGGGCGACGGCGTCGCGCACCTCCGTGACTCCGGCGGGATCCAGATTGGCCGTCGGCTCATCGAGCAGCAGGAGGCCCGGCTGCATGGCGAGGGCTCCGGCGAGCGCGAGCCGCTGCTTCTGGCCGCCCGAGAGCTCCGACGTCGAGCGATCGAGCGGCAGATCGAGCCCGACGGCATCGAGGGCCGAGCGCACCCGACGCCAGATCTCGTCGCGCGGCACCCCGAGGTTCTCGGGCCCGAACGCCACGTCGTCGCCGACACGCGCGAGGATCACCTGCGAGTCCGGGTCCTGCAGCACGAGCCCGGCGCGCCCGCGTTGCGAGGCGGCTGACGCGCCGTCGAGAGTCAGCGAGCCCGTCTCGTCGCCCTCGTCGTCACCGCCGAGCACGCCCGCCAGCCCGGCGAGCAGGGTCGACTTCCCCGCGCCCGACGCGCCCAGCAGCAGCACGCGCTCCCCCGGTTCGATCACGAGGTCGAGATCCCGGACCGCAGGAACTCGCCTGCCCGCATGCCGCCACGACCAGCCGCGCGCTTCGACCCTGGAGCCCCCGCCCCCGCCTGCGGAGGCCACCGGTCAGACCAGCTTCTTCGCCGACCGCCCGGACGCGAATCGCGACAGGGCGCCCGAGGCGGCGAGGCCGCGGACGGCGAGCCACGACAGGAGGCCGGCGAGCACGACGCCCGAGACGACGGCCGAGACGATGTAGACGACCTTGAACTCGGCGGCGAGCGCGGCGACGCTCGAGAAGTTGGTGTCGAGCAGGCCGGTCACGAGTCCCGCTCCAGCACCGGCCAGGAGGGCGGTGCCGAGACGCCACGACTTGTACAGGAACAGCGCGAGGACGAGCTCGGCTCCGAGGCCCTCCAGGATGCCCCAGATGAGCGTCGAGAATCCCCACTGGGTGCCGACGAGCATCGAGACCACGGCGGCGACGATCTCGGTGTAGAGCGCCGCGCCGGGCTTCCGGATGACGAGCCCGCCGAGCACGCCGGCGAACAGCCAGCCGCCTGCGAGCAGACCGTCGAGCCCGGGCGAGAAGGCCAGGACGCCGCTGAGCGGAGTCCAGGCGAGGCCCCACGCCCAGAAGATGACGCCGGAGGCGACTCCGAGGACGCTGGCGACGACGATGTCGACGACCCGCCACCGACGAGTGGGCTTCGTGGTCGTGGCAGTGGACGCCTCGCGAGTGCGTGCAGAAACAGACATGGTCAGATCTCCTCCCTGCGCCGGCATGATCCGGATCAGGTTCGACGGTCGAAGCGTGGATCGCTTCCTCTCAGCCCGGCTCACCGGACTCCCGTGTGTTGTGGCGCCCACTCTAGCGCGGCTCGCCACCCCGTGGTTCCTGGGATCGAATTTGAATGTAAGGTTCTGTACACATAACCCGAAACCGACCAGGAGAATCGAATGAATCGTCCCGCTACCGTTTTCGTCGCGGTATGTGCCGCCGCCCTCTGCGTAGCCGCCGCGTCCCCCGTCGTTGCCGATCCGAGCCCGCACTCCTCTGCGCCGTCGGCTGTCTCGACGCAGTCGATCGAAGGCGTGATGGTCAGGGGCCTCCCCAGCATGAGATCGCTGGCGCAGCTCGAGAACCATGTAGCCGCGAATTCGACGCAGATCACGGTGGACGCCCGCACCGGCGACCTTCTCGAAGTGGACGCCTCGGCTGCCCCCGGCGGATCGGCACCCGGGAATTTCGGGCAGATCTACTGATCCGGGAGGGTCGGCGGGGGCTGGTCGGCGTGGGCGCGTCCCCGGCGACGCGCCGAGACCGACGAGCACCCGCCGAAGCGACCGGGCCGGCGCGCGCCAGGCCCGGCCGGCGCGCGCCGAGCCGCACGGCGGCCATGGGGCGTCCACCTTGCTGTGTTAGCAATGGAGGATGAAGTCGGGGAGGGTGACGCGCGGTCTCGCCCTGCTCGCTGTCCTCGGCGTGGCGGTCCTGGTGCTCGTGTCGGTCGAGACCGGCTCCGACACTCGGCAGACCGCCGGCCACGCGCCGGGGCTTCCCGCGGGCCTGGCGATCGCGGGCCCGGCCACGCCCGACTTCCCGATGCCCGGCTCAGGCGGCCGCAAGGCGGGCGACGTCACGGCCGCGGGGCCGGAGGGCGAGCCCACCGCGTCGACGACGGCTCCCCCGGCGGCATCGCGCGACCGCCAGAGCGACCGGTCGCAGGTGGCGACGGGCGGCGGATCGAGCAGCATCGCGGCGGGAGACGCAGGCCCGGCCGGCGATGCGCTGACCGTCAACCCGTACAGCTTCCGCCTCGGCCTGATCACCGGCACGGTGGTCGAGCCCGACGCCCGCAACTGGGCGGCACGCTCGGTCGCGGACGGCCCGCTGCTGCTCTTTCTGCCCGCGACCGGCCACATCCCGAACGACTACCGCAGGTTCTTGACGACGGCGGCCGAGGCCGGCTACCACGTGCTCGGGCTCGACTACTTCAATCGCGGCAAGTCGGTCGCCACCACCTGCGGCGTCGACGCCCGGTGCTACACGATGGTGCAGCAGAACCGCTTCAACGGCAGCGCCCCCAACCACTTCAGCAAGATCGGCGCCGCCAACTCGGTGCTCGCGCGCCTCCGCGCGTCCCTCGCGTACCTGCAGAAGGCCGACCCGAACGGCGGCTGGGGCCAGTACAGCGACGACGGCTTGATCAAGTGGAAGAGCATCGTCGTCGCCGGCCACTCCCAGGGGGGCGGCGAGTCGGCGTACATCGCCCACCGTCACGACGTGAAGGGCCAGCTGACGTTCGCCTCTCCGATCATCACCGACGCCGACGCCAAGGCGTCGTGGCTCGACACCCGGAGCGCGACCCCTGCCAGCCGCATGTACGGGTTCGACTCGTGGGGCGACACGTTCTACGGGCGAATCCTGAATTCCTGGCAGGAACTCGGCCTCGCCGGGCCCGTGGTCCGCTCGAGGGTGCCCGTCCCCGCCGCTTCCGATACCGGCGTGCACCGCCTCGTGACCACGCTCTACCTCGGCGACGGCCGCCTCTCGCACCTGCGGACCATCACCGACTCGACCCCGCTCGACGCCGACGGCACGCCCGTGTTCGAGCCGGTCTGGAAGTGGATGCTCGCGCGGCTGTACGTCGACCCGCAGAGCCCCGCGGCGGTCGAGGAGAAGGCCGAGAAGGCCGACTCCCTCGCGAAGTGATGCCGCGTCAGGCCGGTTGCAGTTCCAGCTGTCCGTCCGCCCTCAGCCAGTCGAGCCCCTCCTGAATCGCCTGCAGCGACGTGTAGCGGGGTGCGTAGCCGAGCAGCAGCCGCGCCTTCTCGATCGAGACCGAGTGGCTCCGCCCGATGTGCTCGTGGCTCGCGTCGGCGTGCTCGGCCGTCGTCGTCGCGCGGAAGTCGCGGAACGGCAGGAAGGTGAGGTTCGGCTCGACGCCGTACCACCGGGCGATGCCGGTCGCGACGCCGCGGAGGGTCATCGCTCGCTCCGAGACGACGTGGAACGACTCCCCGGTCGGCTGCCGCTCAGCCGCGAGCTGGAACGCCTGAGCGACGTCGTCGGCGTGGACGTGGTGGACGGTCTCGAGGCCGAAGTTCGGGATCGCTACCTCGCGGCCAGCGGCGAGGTCGTTCCAGACACCGAGGTCGAGATTGCCCTGCGCGTTGATCATCGGCCAGCCCGGCCCGGTGATGTGACCCGGGTGCAGGACGGTCGAGCGGAGACCGCCCGGTCTGCGCGCCTCGGCGAGGAGGAGCTTCTCGATCGCGGCCTTGCCGACGCCGTAGGACCCGTAGGGCGTCCGCTCGGCGTCTTCGGTGATCGGGACCTCGAGGCTCGGCCCGTGCACCCAGATCGTTCCGCAGTGCACCAGGAACGCGCCGGTGCCGCGAAGGGCGTCGACCAGCTGCTGGGCCGACTCGGGCGTGAAGCAGACCATGTCGATGACGACGTCGGCACCCAGGTTGCGGATGGCGGTGGCGAAGCCGGGGTCGGCCTCGCGGTCGAGGACGATGCGCTCGACGCGGTTCCACGCCGGGTCCGACCGGTAGGGGGCGCTGACGCCCCGGCTGACGGCCACGACGTCGTGCCCGGCGAGCACCAGCCTCGGCACGAGATAGCCCCCGACGTGCCCCGTTGCTCCGATGACGACGATCTTCATGCCAGCTCCTTCGCGTGCGCCGCAAGCACGTCGCGACGGATGCGACGCGCGGGTGTCGCGGTCCGGAACCCGACCATACGCCCGGACAGGCACAGCTAACGCCCCTAGGCTGTAACGAGTCCTGACGGAGGTTCGATGATCACCTGGCCCGGCAACCCCTATCCCCTGGGTGCGACGTACGACGGCAGCGGTACCAATTTCGCGATCTACTCCGAAGCGGCAGATCTGGTGCAGCTGTGCCTGTTCGACGATCAGGGCGTCGAGACGCGCGTCGACCTCGTCGAGGTGGACGCCTACGTGTGGCACGCCTACCTGCCGAGCGTGCAGCCCGGCCAGGTCTACGGCTACCGCGTCCACGGCCAGTACGACCCCGCCACGGGGCACCGGGCCAACCCGAACAAGCTGCTCCTCGACCCGTACGCCAAGGCCACGGCCGGCGAGATCGACTGGGACGAGGCGCTGTTCGCGTACAACTTCGGCGCGCCCGATTCCCGGAACGACAAGGACAGCGCCCCGCACATGATGATGGGCGTCGTCATCAACCCGTACTTCGACTGGCAGGGCGACCGGCCGCCCAAGTACAGCTACGACGAGTCGGTCATCTACGAGGCGCACGTCAAGGGCCTGACGGAGACGCACCCCGGCATCCCCGAGCACGAGCGCGGCACCTACGCCGGCGTCGCGAACCCGGTGATCATCGAGCACCTGAAGAGCCTCGGCGTCACGGCGATCGAGCTGATGCCGGTGCACCAGTTCGTGCAAGACAACACGCTGCTCGAGAAGGGCCTCCGCAACTACTGGGGCTACAACACGATCGGCTTCTTTGCGCCGCACCAGCAGTACTCGTCCGTGCTCGACCACGGGCAGCAGGTGCAGGAGTTCAAGACGATGGTCCGCGTGCTCCACGACGCGGGCATCGAGGTCATCATCGACGTCGTCTACAACCACACGGCCGAAGGCAACCACCTGGGCCCGACGCTGTCGTTCAAGGGCATCGACAACGCCGCCTACTACCGGCTCGTCGAAGACGACCAGCAGTACTACATGGACTACACGGGCACCGGCAACAGCCTCAACGTCCGTCACCCGCACTCGCTCCAGCTGATCATGGACTCCCTCCGCTACTGGGTCACCGAGATGCACGTCGACGGCTTCCGCTTCGACCTCGCGGCGGCTCTCGCACGCGAGTTCTACGAGGTCGACCGGCTCTCGACCTTCTTCGAGCTCGTGCAGCAGGATCCGATCGTGTCGCAGGTCAAGCTCATCGCCGAGCCGTGGGACGTCGGGCCCGGCGGCTACCAGGTCGGCAACTTCCCGCCGCAGTGGACCGAGTGGAACGGCAAGTACCGCGACACCGTGCGCGACTTCTGGCGGGGTGAGCCGGCGACGCTCGGCGAGTTCGCCTCTCGCATCACAGGATCAGCAGACCTCTACCAGCGCGACGGCCGTCGCCCGATCGCGTCGATCAACTTCGTCACCGCGCACGACGGCTTCACGATGCGCGACCTGGTGTCGTACAACGAGAAGCGCAACGACGCCAACGGCGAGAACGGCAACGACGGCGAGAGCCACAACCGGTCGTGGAACTCCGGCGCGGAGGGCCCCACCAAAGACAAGAAGGTGGAGCAGCTGCGTCGCCAGCGCGTCCGCAACTTCCTCGCCACGCTGATGCTCAGCCAGGGCGTCCCGATGCTCGTGCACGGCGACGAGCTCGGCCGCACCCAGCTCGGCAACAACAACACGTACGCGCAGGACAACGAGCTCAGCTGGATCGACTGGGAGAACGCCGACGACGACCTCATCGCGTTCACCACCAAGCTCGTCCACCTTCGCCGCGACCACCCGACGTTCCGCCGCCAGCGCTACTTCGACGGCCGATCGGTCCGCCGGGGTGAGGGCGATCCGCTGCCCGACATCGTCTGGCTGACGCCCGAGGGCGACGCCATGCAGCCCGAGGAGTGGGACTCCGGTTTCGGCCGCTCGATCGGGATGTTCCTGAACGGCAACGGCATCCACGGGCGCGACTCCCGCGGCGGCCGGATCACCGACGTGAACTTCCTGCTCTACTTCAACGCCCACGACGACACAGTGACGTTCACCGTCCCGACGGACGAGTACGCCGATAAATGGGAGGTCGTCATCGACACCGTTCTGCCCAAGCGACCCGCCACGCCCGTGAAGCCCGGCGACAGCCTGCCTGTCGCCGGCCGCTCGATGGTGGTCCTCCGCGCGATCGAGCAGGTCGCCCGATGACCCGCGAGCACGCGCCGCTCTCCACGTACCGGCTCCAGATCCGTGCGTCGTTCGACCTGACCGCCGCGGCCGACGTGACGCAGTACCTCCGCGACCTCGGCGTCGACTGGGTCTACCTGTCGCCCGTGCTCGAAGCCGAAAAGGGCAGCGACCACGGGTACGACGTCGTCGACCACTCGCGCATCGACCCCGCCCGCGGCGGCGAGGTCGGCCTCCACTCGCTGGCCGACCGCGCGCACCTCTTCGGGCTCGGCGTGCTCATCGACATCGTGCCGAACCACATGGGAGTCGCCTCGCCGGCGACGAACTCGTGGTGGTGGGACCTCTTGAAGCACGGCACCGACTCGCGCTACGCGACCGCCTTCGACGTCGACTGGGCGGCGGGCGGCGGCAAGGTGCTCATCCCGGTCCTCGGCGACGACGGCGACGACCGCCTCGACGACCTCAGGATCGAGGGCGACGAGCTCCGCTACTTCGACAACCGCTACCCGCTGGCGCCCGGCACCTTCTCGGAGGGCGACTCCCCCGTCGACGTCCACGCTCGCCAGAACTACGAGCTCGTGTACTGGAAGCGCGCCGACTCCGACCTGAACTACCGGCGCTTCTTCGCCGTCAACACCCTCGCCGGCATCCGCGTCGAGGAGCCCTGGGTATTCGACGAGTCGCACGCCGAGATCGGCCGCTGGTTCCGCGACGGGATCGCCGACGGCCTCCGGGTCGACCACCCGGACGGCCTCGCCGACCCCGCGGGCTACCTCGACCGTCTCCGCGAGCTGACCGGCGGCGCGCACGTGCTCGTCGAGAAGATCCTCGAGGGTCCGGAGGAGCTGCCTCACGACTGGGCCACGGCCGGCACAACGGGCTACGACGCGCTCGGCGAGTTCGACCGCGTTCTGGTCGACCCCGACGGCGCCGCCGCGCTGGGCGCGCTCGACGCATCCGTCCGTGACGGCAGCCAGCCCGTCGACTGGCACGACATGATCCTGGGCACGAAGCTCGGGATCGCCGACGGGATCCTCGGGAGCGAGATCAACCGGCTGGCGCGGATGCTCGCGCCCGATGGCGGCGCGCCGGTTCCTGCGACCGTCGAAGCTCTGGCCGAGCTCGCCGCCGCCTTCCCCGTGTACCGCAGCTATCTGCCGCAGGGCGGCGAGCAGCTCGCCGAAGCCGCGGCCATCGCAGAGCGGGCCCGCCCCGACCTCACCGACGCGATCGCCGACGTCGTGGCCCGTCTGGGCGACCCGAGCGACCCCGCCGCCGTGCGCTTCCAGCAGACGAGCGGCATGGTGATGGCCAAGGGCGTCGAAGACACAGCCTTCTACCGCTACAGCCGCCTGGTGTCGTTGAACGAGGTGGGTGCCGAGCCGAACGTCTTCGCGCTCTCGCAGGCCGAGTTCCACCAGCGGCAGCAGAAGCGGCTCGCGACGTACCCGCACGCCATGACGACCCTGTCGACGCACGACACCAAGCGGTCGGCGGATGTCCGTGCCCGCATCAGCGTGCTGTCGGAAGTCGCCGTCGAGTGGGCGGCCGCGCTCGGACGCCTTCGCGAACTGGCGCCGCTCGGCGACGGGCCGTTCGAGAACCTCCTCTGGCAGAGCATCGTCGGGGTCTGGCCCGCGTCGCGCGAACGACTTCACGACTACGCCGAGAAGGCGTCGCGGGAGGCCGGCACCTCGACCGCCTGGACCGACCAGAACGCCGAGTTCGAAGAGAAGATGCATGCCCTCGTCGACTCGTGCTTCGACGACGAGCGCGTCGAGGCCGAGCTGCACCGCGTCGTCGATCTCGTGCGCGATGCCGGCTGGAGCAACTCGCTGAGCCTCCAGCTGCTGCAGCTCACCGGCCCGGGAGCCCCCGACGTCTACCAGGGCTGCGAGCTGTGGGACTACTCGCTCGTCGACCCCGACAACCGCCGCGCCGTCGACTTCGACCTGCGCCGCCTGTACCTCGCGGCGATCAACGAGGGCGAGACGCCGGCTGTCGACGAGAGCGGCGCCGCCAAGCTTCTCGTCACGCACCGCGCGCTCACGCTGCGCCGCGACCGGTCCGAGCTGTTCGAGCGGTACGCGCCGCTGCCCGTGTTCGGCGAGGCGGCCTCCTCGGCCGTCGCCGTCGATCGCGGCGGGGCCATCGCCGTCGCCACGAGGCTCCCGGTCGGGCTCGCCGAATCGGGCGGCTGGCGCGACACCGTACTGCACCTCTCGGGCGGCGACCGCATCGACGTGCTCACCGGCCGTCGGCACTCGGGCTCGCGCCTGCGGCTCGCCGATGTGCTCTCCACGTACCCGGTGGCGCTGCTGATCCCTGCTCCCGACGACTCATCCACCCCCGACTCCGAGGTATGACCGTGGCTCTCTACGACGTCTGGGCCCCGCTGCCAGCGCGCGTCCGACTCCAGCTCGACGGCGAGGTCCACGACCTCGCCCAGGACGACGAGGGATGGTGGCGCGCCCCGGCCGGCCTCGACCGCGCAGCGGGACGCCGCTACGGGTTCCTGCTCGACGACCAGACCACGCCGATTCCGGATCCGCGCTCCCTGCGCCAGCCCGACGGCGTGCACGGCCTGAGCGAGACCTACGACCCGGCGGCCTTCGCGTGGACCGACGACGAGTGGACCTCGCGACCGCTCGCCGGCGCCGTGATCTACGAGCTCCACATCGGCACCTTCACGCCGACCGGCACTCTCGACTCGGCGATCGACCGCCTCGACCATCTCGTCGACCTCGGCGTCGACTTCGTCGAGCTGCTGCCGGTCAATGCGTTCAACGGCACGCACAACTGGGGCTACGACGGCGTCGACTGGTTCGCCGTCACCGAGAACTACGGCGGCCCCGAGGCCTACCAGCGCTTCGTCGACGCCGCTCACGACCGCGGACTCGGAGTCATCCAGGACGTCGTCTACAACCACCTCGGCCCGAGCGGCAACTACCTGCCGCAGCTCGGTCCGTACCTCACCGACAAGCACGCCTCGACCTGGGGCACCGGCGTCAATCTCGACGACACGGGGTCGCACGAGGTGCGCTCGTTCATCTCGGACAACACCGCCCTGTGGCTCGCCGACTACCACGTCGACGGTCTCCGACTCGATGCCGTTCACGCCCTGGTCGACGACTCGCCGGTGCACCTGCTCGAGGAGATCGGCATCCGCGCCGCCCGCCTCTCCGCCCACGTCGGCCGCCCGAAGTGGCTCATCGCCGAGAGCGACAAGAACGACGCGTCGCTCGTCGCTCCCCGCGAGGCGGCCGGTCGCGGAGGCTCGGCCTTCGGCCTCGACGCGCAGTGGAGCGACGACTTCCACCACTCGGTGCACGTGGCGCTGACCGGCGAGATCTCGGGCTACTACGCCGACTTCGAGCACCTCGGCGCCCTGGCCAAGGTGCTCACGCGCGGGTTCTTCCACGACGGCACCTGGTCGTCGTTCCGCGACGCGTACCACGGCCGGCCGATCGACACCGAGCGCATGCCCGGCTGGCGCCTCGTGGTCGCGAACCAGAACCACGATCAGATCGGCAACCGCGCCATCGGCGACCGCCTGGCCGCGACGCTCGATGACGGCCAGCTGATCATCGCCGCGGCCCTGACGCTGACCGCGCCGTTCACCCCGATGCTCTTCATGGGCGAGGAGTGGGCGGCCTCGACGCCGTGGCAGTTCTTCACGTCGCACCCCGAGCACGATCTCGGCGAGGCCACCGCCAAAGGCCGCATCGCCGAGTTCGCCCGCATGGGCTGGGACGAGTCCGCCGTGCCCGACCCGCAAGAGCAGTCGACGTTCGCCGACTCGAAGCTCGACTGGACCGAGGTCGAGTCGGGCCGCCACGCGGTCGTTCTCGAGGCCTACCGCGCCCTCCTGGCGCTGCGGCGGGCCGAGCCCGAGCTGACCGACCCGTCGCTCGGCGGCGCCACGCTGTCGGTCGACTTCGACGAGGAGGCCCGCTGGCTGGTCATCACGCGCGGCAGCCTCCGTGTGGCGGTGAATTTCGCGCAGGAACTCCGCGAGCTCCCGATCCGCTCCGAGCAGGTGCTCTTCGCCAGCTCGGCCGCCGTCGAGCCCGGCCGGTCGCTCGCGCTGCCGCCGCACTCGGTCGCCGTCGTGCGCTGAGCGGCGCGCCGCCCGCGCCGCCCTGCGCCCATGCTCCTCGACCCGTCGAGGCTGCGCCTATGCTCCTCGACCCGTTGAGTACGAATCGACGTACTCCTGCGGCGTCAGCGCCGCGATCGCGGCCATCACCTCGTCGGTGACCGCACGCAGCCGCGTCGCGTCGTAGTCGCCCTCGACCTTCTCGAAGTGGATCGGCTCGCCGAAGACGACCGTGACTCGCGCGCGCCTCGGCAGCTTCGAGCCCTTCACCATCACCTGGTCGCTCCCCTGGATGCCGAACGGCACGATCGGCACGCCCGACGACAGCACCATCCGCGCCACCCCGGTGCGGCCCCGGTGCAGGCTGCCGTCACGGCTCCGGGAACCCTCGGGGTAGATGCCGAGGGCGCCGCCGGAGGCGAGGACCCCGAGGCCGGTCTGCAGCGAGGCCTTGGCGGCCGAGCCGCCCGCCCGGTCGATGGGGAGCTGGCCGATCTGCGTCAGGAACCAGCCGAGCAGCCGCCCGCCTAAACCGGTCTTCGTGAAGTAGTCGCTGGCTGTCAGGTAGGTCATCGGCCGGAGGACGACGGCCGGCACGAACACCGAGTCGATGAAGGCGATGTGGTTGCCGGCGAGGATCACTCCCCCGCGCTTCGGGATGTTCGAGAGGCCGCTGACCCTCACCCGGAAGAACGCGAACATGACGGGCCGGACGACGAAGAAGCGCAGGAAGCGGTACACGCCAGCAACTGTAGAGGGCCGAGCGGCTAGGCCGTCGTCGAAACCAGTTCGGCGAACACGATCGTGTTCTGGTCGTAGTGCCCGATCGAGGCGTCGAAGGTACCGCCGCACGTGATGAGGCGCAGCTGCGGCGTCGGCGACGTGCCGTAGACGTCGCTGGTCGGGAACTCCGATTTGAGCGCGGCGCGGCTTCCGGTCACGCTCCACGTCTGGACGGCCCCCGACGAGAGCGTCACCTTCACGGTGTCGCCAGCGGCGAGCTGCGCCAGGTGCAGGAAGACACCGGGCCCGGTCGTCGAGTCGATGTGACCGGCGATGATGGCTGGTCCGACAGCGCCGGGCACGACCCCCTTGGCGTACCAGCCGGCGTCGGTCGCATTGGTGGGCGGGTCGAGCTCCCCCTGGGCGCCGATCGCGAGGTCTTGCATTCCCGCTGACACGCCGAGCTTCGCGATGGCGATCTTCGTCGGCACCACGCCCGCCGCCGGAGCACTCGAGAGCGAGCTCTCGTCCGGGTCCTGGAGGCGTCCCGCGGCTCCGGGGCCGGGGGTCGGCGTCGAGGTGGCGGTCGCGGTGGGCGCCGCCTCGGTGGTCGCGCCGGTCGAGCAGGCCGCGAGGCCCGCCACGACCAGGGCGGCGGCGGCGAGCGCGGCGCTCGCGCGTGCAGGGAGTCTCATGTCATTCGCCTTTCAAGAGGGGGCACGAGCCCATCGCGTCCGTCTGCAGCGACAGCGCTCCGAGGGCGTCCCACGCGGCGCCGTAGTAGGTCGGCGTCGACTGCGCGAGCCGGTCGGCCGCGGCGAGGTCGGCCTGTGCTCCCGCGCGGTCCGATCCGCTCGCGCGAGCGGCCGCACGGGCCACGTAGCCGAGCGGGCTCTGGTCGCGGTTGAGGGCCGTCCCGCCGAGGTCGAGCTGCATGGGCAGGGGGTCCTTGTCGGCGAGCGGTCCCGCCAGGCGGGCAGCGATCGCAGTGTCGGCGGGCTGGCACGACTGAGCGAACCGGATGGCGACGCGGCCGGCGTCGTAGCCGTACTGCACGGTCCCGGACGAGCCCGTGGGGCCGGGCAGCGGAGTGACCGAGCCGTCGGCGGCGACCTGCGACCAGTCGCTGGGGAGGGCGCTCGAATCGAGGATCTTCGTGGTGACCGTGCGAGTTCCTGCGAGCAGCTGAGACCAGCGGTCGTCTCCGGTGGCCTTCGCGAGCGCCTGGAAGCTCGATGGCGCCGCGTACGAGGCGTTGTACGACCAGGGGCCGTCGCCCTGCGCCCAGGGGCCCGGGAGCAGGATGCGCCCGTCGGGCGTCTGCGCCGTCAGGTCGTCGATGATGTGACCGGCGAGCGTCTCTCCTGCGGTCGTCCACGACGGATGGTCGAAGGTGGCGCCCGCCATCACGAGCGCGTGCGCCATGTCGACGTCGGCGTCCGACGCGGGCATCGGGTCGACGACGGCGCCGTCCTTCCACTGCCACGCCATGAGGCCGTCCGATCGCTGGAGGTTCGTCTTCGTCCACGTCCAGATCGACGCGAACGACTTCTCGTCGCCGAGAGCGGCCGCGACGAGCATGCCGTAGGCCTGCCCCTCGCTGACCGTGTCGTCGCCCTGGTCGCGGCGCACGACGCGACCGGCATCGTCTCCGCCCTGCTGCACGTAGTCGGCGAGGAACGCCGTGCCGATCTCGGTGGCACTCCGCGCAGGAACTGCGGAGCCAGAAGAACCCGGCGTCGAGGCCGCCTCCGGCGCCGGCGCACCGCCTCCCGGCAGCACGCCGGTCGCGAAGGCCGCCACCGTCGCCGTCGCCACCAGCGCCGCCGCGATGCCGACGGCGAGCAGGACCTTGCGCGCGGGGGCTACGGCGCGACCGCCTCGAACGGGAGGGCGGTCGGGATCAGCTCGGGGTGCGTGGCCTCGTAGCCGCCGCCGGTCTGGACGCCGCCCTTGGGGGTGGTGGTGGTCGCGGCGCTGTCGACGACGGGCACGATCGTGATGCCGTTCGAGGCGTTGTCGAGCACGAACAGCGTGTTGATGCTGCCCGAGGCGAGCTTCAGCGTCTTCGTGGCCTCGGCCTTCTTGTCACGGCCGTCCAGGTCGAGCTTCCACGTGCCGGCGCCGACGGACGCGTAGCCTGAGGCGCTGCCGAACGCGGCGTCCTCGGCAATTGCCGTGCCCGTGCTGGTGGCGACGCTGACGGTCTTCGACACCGTGGCCGCCTGAACGAGACGCACGCGAGCCTTGTCGGCCGCCGGCTTCGTCAGGTCGTCCTGGAAGACGTTCGTCTGCAGGTCGTCGTTGGTGCCGTACGCGACGACGGTGATCGGCTTGTCGGTCGCGACCGTGATCGACGCGCTGATGACCGGCTTGGCCGACTTCGGGGCGTCCGACGCGGTCATCGCGACGGTGTAGCGGCCGGTCGGGA
The DNA here is from genome assembly GCF_003752365.1 of Frondihabitans sp. PhB188. Lineage (GTDB taxonomy): Bacteria > Actinomycetota > Actinomycetes > Actinomycetales > Microbacteriaceae > Frondihabitans. Next base: position 233,791 of record NZ_RJUO01000003.1, read on the forward strand.
GCTGCTTGTAGGGGCTGACCTGGCCGTACTTGACGCCGTCGAGCTCGTAGACGGTCTGGCCTCCGGCGAACGCCGTGAGGCGCACGTCGACGGCCTTGGTGTCGGGCGAGAGGTGCCCGACGCGCACCCAGCCCTTGCCTGCGGCGGGGGCGGCGTCGGCGGACGAGCCGCCGAACAGGGCGGAGCCCAGGGCGAGGGCGGCGGCGACGAACAGGGCGAGGACGATCGCGACGCGCTGGAGGCGGACGAGGCGCTTGGCCTCGTCTCGGGGCGCGCTCTGCGGCGAGCGGGAGGAGTGGATCAGGGTTGCCATGGCGGAACCTTTCTCGGGTGTGGTGCGGTGGTGCGGGTGGAATCCCGGTAGCGGCTGAGGGTCAGCCCAGGAGACCGGAGGGTTCGATCGCCGGGAACACGACCGTGGTGCCGCCGCTGGTCTGGGTGACCGTCGACGGGGCGTACTTGGAGCCGACCGAGGTCAGCCAGGTCTTGAGCTCGGCCGGCGTGCCGGCCCCGCTCGAGGTGATGACGAGGCTGCGGAAGTCCAGCCCCTCCTCGCCGGGCAGCGGGACGAGCGTCTTCATGTCGACCGGACCGGTCGCGAGCAGCTCGCTCAGGACGACCAGCGCCCGCGAGTCGAGCTGGCCGGCTTCGAGCTGCTTCTTGACCGCGTCCGAGCCCGTGAAGTTCGGGTTGGCGGCGATCTCCGTGCCGGCTGCGATCTGCGCCGCGTTCTCGGTCTCGGCCGTCTGCTTCGCGGCGGCCTCCCCCTGCGGGTGGATCTGGCGCACGTCGACCTGCTCCGTGCCCTCGCCGAAGGAGGCGACGACGGTGGAGTTCTTCAGGGCGTCCTGGACGTCGGGGCTGTTGGCCGCCGAGGTGCGGACCGAGTTGGTCGTGACGAGGTAGTCGCTGTCGCGCCAGCCGTTGGGCGACTGGGCCTCGACGGCGCCGTCGGTGTCGATCTTGTAGAACCAGATGACGTTGTCCTGGGCGAAGCCGTCCTTCACGAGGTCGACCCACATGGAGTCGTCGACGAGGAGGCGGGAGTCGTGCGGCACGTTGTCGTCGACCCACTGCTCGGCGCTCACCATCGGCTGGTCGAGGTCTGAGAGCAGGAAGCCTCGCAGCTGCACGGTCCAGAGCGGCACGAGGGCGGCGATGGCGACCGCGGACGCCACCAGCCAGGCGGTCGCGCCGATGCGCGTGAGCGAGGTCGTGACCGTCCCGGCACGGCGAGCGCGGTATGCCTTCACCGCGGTGTCGCCGACCGCGGCCACGAGGAGCGCGCCGAACGGCAGCAGCATGATGACGTAGGGCACCGGCACGTAGCTGTTCGGGCGGAACATGACCGCCACGGCGAAGAGGACGAGCACGGCGAACGGTCGCGTGCGACGGAGGAACAGGCCGACGATCGCCGACAGCAGCCCCATCACGATGAAGACCTGGTCGAGGATCCACCACTGGTTGACGACCTTGAAGAACAGGCTGCCGGTGTCGAGGATCGAGCCGCTCGAGTCGCGGGTGCCGAGCTGGAAGCTGAGGCCGGAGATCAGGCTGGTGTGGCCGGGCCCCGGGATGAGCTCGCCGCGGACGGCCGCGAACACGACGTACGCCAGGCCGACGAGGGCGAGGACGGCGCCGGAGGTCGCCAGCGTGTAGCGGCGCGTCGAGCGGTCGGAGTTCCTGATCATGACCCAGGCCAGGAACGGCAGGGCGAGGAGGAACGTCTCTTTCGTCAGGACGGCGACACCGAAGGCGAAGGCCGACCCGATGAAGCCCGCGAGCTGGTTCTTGCGACTCAGAGCCAGGAGGAAGGCGAGGAGCAGCCACGGGACGGCCACATTGTCGAGGTACACGGTGCGGTGGAACTGCACGGCGAGGGGCGACAGCGCGAACACGGCGGTGGCGACGCCGGCTGCGGCGCGGCTGAGCTTCAGACGGCGCGAGAGCAGCCAGATCAGGATCGCCGACACGAGCGTGAAGAACAGCATCGCCTCGCGGCCTGCCATGACCGCCTGGTCGTAGCGCGCGAACGCGTTCGTCAGGCCGGTGTAGCCGGCGATCTGGATCCAGCCGAGCGGCGGATGGTCGTACCAGTACGTGTAGTGCGTGAGCTCGCCGAGGTGGCCGATCGCCCACGCCTGGGCGGTGTACGTGCCCTCGTCGTCGATCCGCTGCGGGGAGCCCGCCATGTTGAGGCGCTGCACCACGCCGCCGATCGCCAGGATCGGCAGCAGCACGAGGAGGGAGGCCGCGTGGCGGCGAAGCCAGCCGCCGGCGCGCGACGGCGGCCGGACCTCGACGGGCGGGGTCTCGGGGCGGAGGGTGCGGACCGAAGGGCGTTCCTGCGTCGTCGTCATCGCTCGTCTCCTGACACCATGGCATAAGCGGGCTGGGGCTCGGCCGTGCGGCCTGCGCCGATGGGCGTGACGGTCGCACCCGTCTCGGTCGGCACGTCGGCGTCGCGGTGGGCGCCGGTGTGCTCGGTCTTCTCCCAGCCGTTCTGGCCGCGGAGCTGGCGGTAGACCGCGCGGACGGCTCCGAGGGCGAGGAACACCTGGTAGGGAATGAGACCCCAGATCAGGCGGAAGTAGTCGAGAGCACGCACCTTAATGCCGTACGTGCGGCCGAACTCGGCGAGTCCGGTGATCTCGACAGCCAGGAGCACCAGGGTCGGCGCGAGCGGGATGAACGAGATGAGCGCGACGCCGGTGGGCACCTTCACGGTCAGCATCAGGATGATCGACACCGGGATCAGGAGGCCGGTGACCGCCTGGATGAAGGGCATCGTCAGCAGGTAGCGGGCGTAGAAGCGCTGGCGGAAGGTGGGGAGCTTCTTCCACTCGCCCTTCCCGAGCACCTGCATGAAGCCCTGGTTCCATCGGGTGCGCTGCTTGAGGAGCGACGTGAACGAGCCGGGGGTCTCTTCTCGGGTGACGACCTCGGGCGTGTACGCCACGACGACGTTGGCTCCGGCGCTCGAGAGGCGCACGCCGAGCTCGCAGTCTTCCGCGAGGCAACCGGCATCCCAGCCCTCGGACCAGTCGAGCCACTTCTTGGTCACGAAGACCGTGTTGCCGCCGAGCGGGATGAACTTCGACTTGGCGTGGAAGTGGAGGCGCGAGCGGAACCAGAAGTAGTACTCGAGCACGTTGCGGAGGCTCCACCACGACGACTGGAAGTTCATCAGCTGGACGCCGCCCTGGACGACGTCGGCGCCGGTCTCGGTGAACTTCGAGTCGACCAGGCTGAGCAGGCGCGGGTGCACCTCGTCTTCGGCGTCGAACACGCCGACGATCTCGCCCTTGGCGGTCTGGAGCGCCAGGTTGAGCGCCTTCGGCTTGTTCTTCGGCACCGAGTCGTCGACGATTACGCGGATCAGCTCGGGGTGCCGAGCGGCGGCCTCGCGGGCGACCCGCTCGGTGCCGGGGTCGTCGTGCCCGACGATCGCGATGATCTCGAAGCCCTGGTGGTCCTGCTGCGCGAGGCGGTCGAGGGTCTGGCCCATGACCTCCTCCTCGTGGCGGCCCGGAACGAGCAGCGTGAAGGTGTGCTCGGCCTTCAGCGGGTTCTCGCTGAAGGCGGTGCCCGACAGGTTGTCCTTCGAGCGCCAGGCGTGGAGCATCCACCAGAGAGTCGACACCGCGACCGCGGTCAGCAGGAGCGCAACGATCACCATGGCCGAGTAGCCGACCCACTCGAGAGGGGTCCAGGCCGGCAGATGGAAGCCGACGGCCGAGGGGTCGACGCCGGTGGAGGCGCCGCGGTTGGGGACGAACGAGCCGTCCTGAGGGGCCTGCGGGGTGAGCAGCGGTGCGGGGTCGCCGGCTGCCGCGAGGGTGGTGAGGCGTGTCGGATCAAAGGACACGGGCGTCACTCTCCTTCGGGTGGATTGTGAGTGGTGCTTCGGGTGTGCGGGGCGGGTCTGGGTCCCGGCCCCGGGCCACGTCACCTGTTCGGGGGACGCTCCTTGGGTATGCGACTCGTTCGGGGGCCACGGAGCAGGGGTTTGGTCGGGGTACGGCATTTTCTTGCGATTGCCAGAAACCGGACACGAGCTGTTCACATGCGGCCCGGGTCGACGCGCGCGTAGTTTGGGCCTATGGAATTCAGATACCTCGGCAACTCCGGCCTCAAGATCTCCGAGATCACCTACGGCAACTGGCTCACCCACGGCTCGCAGGTCGAGAACGATGCGGCGACCGCCTGCGTGCGCGCGGCGCTCGACGTCGGCATCTCGACGTTCGACACGGCCGACGCCTACGCGAACACCGCCGCCGAGAAGGTCCTGGGCGACGCTCTCCACGGCCAGCGCCGCGAGTCGCTCGAGATCTTCACGAAGGTCTACTGGCCGACCGGACCTCGCGGCCACAACGACACCGGACTCAGCCGCAAGCACATCCTCGAGTCGATCGACGGGTCGCTGAAGCGCCTCGGAACCGACTACGTCGACCTCTACCAGGCGCACCGTTACGACTCCGAGACGCCTCTCGAAGAGACGATGCAGGCGTTCGCCGACGTGGTCCGCCAGGGCAAGGCTCTCTACATCGGCGTCTCGGAGTGGACCGCGGCCCAGATCCAGGCCGGACACGAGCTCGCGCAGAAGCACGGCATCCAGCTCATCTCGAACCAGCCGCAGTACTCCCTGCTGTGGCGCGTCATCGAGTCGGAGGTCGTGCCGGCGTCGAAGCAGTACGGCCTCTCCCAGATCGTGTGGTCTCCCGTCGCGCAGGGCATCCTCTCGGGCAAGTACAAGCCGGGGCAGGAACTCCCTGCCGGCTCCCGCGCCACCGACGAGAAGGGCGGCGCCTCCGCGATGAAGCGCTTCCTCAACGACGACGTGCTGACCGCCGTGGCGGGGCTCGAGCCGATCGCGGCCGACCTCGGCATGACGATGGCCCAGCTCGCCATCGCCTGGGTGCTGCAGAACGACAACGTCGCGTCGGCCATCATCGGCGCCTCGCGGCCCGAGCAGGTCGTCGACAACGTCAAGGCCGCGGGCGTGAAGCTGCCCGCCGAGGTCCTCGCGAAGATCGACGCCGCGGTCGGATCGATCGCCGAGCGCGACCCCGCCAAGACCGTGTCGCCCGATCAGCGCCCCGCCTGAACCGGGTCGTCTTTTCTCTCTGTTCCGTTTCGCGTCACCGGGAATAGTCCGGCTATAGATACGATTGCATGTATTCGTGGGTCGGTGACATGACACCGACCGGCGAGACCTCAGACCACCTCACACGTTTGGAGCCACCCATGGCCATCACCACCGAAACCATTCCCGGATACGTCGCCGGCACCTGGAACATCGACCCGATGCACTCCGAGCTCACCTTCTCGGTGCGCCACCTCGCGATCTCGAAGGTCAAGGGCAACTTCTCGAAGTTCGACGTCACCCTGACCACCGGCGAGTCGATCGTCGACTCGACCGTCGAGGCCACCATCGACATCGCTTCGATCTCGACCGGCAACGCCGACCGCGACGGCCACCTGCACTCCGACGACTTCTTCTCGACCGAGTCGCACCCCACCGCCACCTTCAAGTCGACCAAGGTCACGGAAGACGGCGACGACCTCCTCATCGACGGCGAGTTCACGATGAAGGGCGTCACCAAGCCCACCACGCTCAAGGCCGAGTTCGGCGGAATCGTCACGGACGGCTACGGCCAGACCAAGGCCGGCTTCTCGGCCAAGGGCAAGATCGACCGCACCGAGTTCGGCATCTCGTTCAACCAGAACCTCGAGAAGGGCGGCGTGCTGCTCGGAAACGACATCTCGTTCGACCTCGAGATCCAGGTCGTTCTCGCCTCGGCGTAAGCAGCCGCACACGAAGGGCCCGCGCCGTCGGCGCGGGCCCTTTCGCGTGCCCGAGCTCGGATCATCCGCCGACAGCGAACAGCACCTGGGAACACACTCCGCACATGCGGAGTTGTCCCTGATCCCGCCCCACCCCCGAGAGGACACCCGTGGACACCGACTGGATCTCCCTCCTCCGCATTGCTCACTCCGAGTTCGCCGCGCGCATCGCAGCCGTCCGCGACTGGGACGCTCCTACCCCCGACACCGACTGGACGACCCGCGACCTCGTGGCGCACGTCGTCGAGGACCAGCAGTGGGTCCCGCTCCTGCTCGCCGGCAAGTCGCACGCCGAGGCTCAGCTCGCGATCGCCCCGCTGGGCGATGACCTCGCCGCCGAGTGGCGCCGGTACGCGCCTGCGGCCCTCGACGCCTGGAAGTCGGTCGACCTGGCCCGCGCCGTCCAGCTCTCGTACGACACCGTCCGCGCCTCGGAGTACCTCGCCGAGCAGGTCGGCGACGTCACGATCCACACCTGGGACCTCGCCCGCGCCACCGGAACCAGCGAAGACCTCGACGACGACCTCGTCGACGCCGTGTGGACCGTCTTCGAGCCGCAGGCCGACGCCCTCGCGTCGAGCGGCCTCTACGCGCCGGTCGTTCCCGTCTCAGCCGACGCGTCGCTCCGGGTCCGCCTGCTCGCGCTGACGGGCCGCGACGCGAGCTGACCCTCAGTCCTCCATGGTTAGGTGGGCGCATGACCGACAACGAAGCCGGCTCGCCCGACCGCCCCTGGCTCGCCCACTACGCCCACGGCGTGCCCGCCGACATCGAGCCGGTCGTCGGCACCCTCGTCGATCTCATCGACGGGGCGGCCGACCGGTACCGCGGCCACGTGGCGCTGGAGTTCTTCGGGCGCGAGACCACCTACCGCGAGCTGCACGACGACATCCTCCGGGCCGCCGAGGGGCTGCGGCGCCTCGGCGTGCGGCGGGGCGACAGGGTCGCGATCCTGCTTCCCAACAGCCCTCAGCACGTCGTGGCGTTCTACGCGGTGCTGCGGCTCGGGGCCATCGTGGTCGAGCACAACCCGCTCTACACCGACCGCGAGCTGCGGCACCTGTTCGAAGACCACGAGGCAAAGGTCGCCATCGCCTGGGACAAGCTCTCCGACCGCCTCCGCGCCATGCCCAACGACCTCGCTTTCGACCGCGTCGTCGCCGTCGACCTCACGCGTGAGATGTCGGCAGCCACCCGGGCGGCGCTGAGGCTCCCCGTGCGACGCGCAAGGGAATCCCGGGCCGCACTCACCACGGCACGGCCGGTGCGCTCCCGCGGGCCCCTCTCGACGTGGGAGCAGCTCGTCGGCGGCCGGCGTCTCAGCAAGCGGCACGAACGGCCGAAGCTCGACGACGTCGCCCTCCTCCAGTACACGAGCGGCACGACCGGTCTGCCGAAGGGCGCCATCCTCAGCCACCGCAACCTCCGGAGCAACGTCGAGCAGGGGCGCGCCTGGGTGCCTGAACTGAACGACGGCGCGGAGACGATCTACGGCGTGCTGCCGTTCTTCCACGCCTACGGGCTGACGCTGTGCCTGACGTTCGCCATGCGCATCGGCGCCCGGCTCGTGCTGTTCCCGAAGTTCGACGTCGATCTCGTGCTGAAGGCGGCGAAGAAGCACCCGCCGACATTCCTGCCCGCCGTGCCGCCGATCTACCAGAGGCTCGCCGACGAGGCGGGCTCGCGGGGGTCGCGTCTCGGCAGGTGCCGCGTCGCGATCTCAGGCGCGATGAACCTCCCCGCGTCGACGATCACGGCGTGGGAGGCGGTCTCGGGCGGCATCCTCGTCGAGGGATTCGGCCTCACCGAGACGTCGCCGGTGGCGCTCGGCAACCCGCTCGGCCCGACACGGCGCCCCGGCACCGTCGGGCTGCCGTTCCCGTCGACCGACATCAAGGTCGTGCGGCGCGACGACATCACCGTCGAGCTGCCGTGCGGCGAGCCGGGCGAGCTGATGATCAAGGGACCGCAGGTGTTCCAGGGCTACTGGCGCCGCCCCGACGAGACCGCCGCCGTGCTGCCCGGCGACGGCTGGTTCCGCACCGGCGACATCGTCACCCTGAGCGACGACGGCTACGTCACCATCGTCGACCGAATTAAGGAACTCATCGTCACCGGTGGCTTCAACGTCGCGCCCTCCGAGGTCGAGGACGCCGTCCGCAACCTCGACGGGGTGCTCGACGCCGCCGTGGTCGGGCTCCCGAAGGACGCCGGGGGCGAGGACGTCACCGCCGTCGTCGTGCTCGAACCGGGCGCGCGCTTCGACGAGGCGGCCGCCCGGGCGGCACTCCACGAGCACCTCGCCGGCTACAAGGTGCCGCGGCACCTGTTCGTCGTCGACGAGCTGCCGCGCAACCTCATCGGCAAGGTGCTGCGCCGGCAGGTGCGGGAGGAGCTCATCGCGCGGCGCGCCTGAGCCGTCGGCGCGCCTGCCTGGGAACGACGATGGTCACGAACCGAGTACGGTGCACCAATGACCGACGACAAGAAGACCACCACGACCACGCACACCTCGGACGGCGACGGCACCACCGAGAAGACCACGACGACGACTCACGAGGAGACCACGTCGACCAGCACCTCCGACGACTGACCGGCGCGTCGCGCCCGCGCTGAGAGGCCTCTGGGAGCCACCGGCACCGTACCGCGCCATCCGCGGGCCTCTCGCGTCGCCGTCGCGCTCATCGCGCCGCCGCCGCCGATGCCGCGAGGAGCGCCACAGTGAAGATCGCCCAGTCGTTGAGGATGTGGGCGCCCGTGCTGACGAGGATGTTCTTCGTCCGGATGTAGGCCAGCGTCAGGACGAGTCGAGCGACGCCGATGATGAGGAACGCCTGCGCGAAGTTCCACTGGTACGTCGGCAGGTGCGCCGCGCCGAACCACGCGGCCGTCACGAACCAGGCGATGAGGAGCGCGTGCTTCCGCGAGAGTCCGGCCTTCGTGCAGAACGCCATCACCGCCAGGAACGGCAGGATCGTGAACAGTTCCTCGCCGAAGATCTGCACGGCTGTTCCGAGGTAGAAGGCGAATGCTTCCCCGGCACTGTGGATGCCGTCCGCTGCCGGGTTGGCGTTCGCGCCGAAGAACGCCTTCACGATGATCCCGACCAGGAACGACACGACGAAGTTGAGCACGGCGAACACGACCATGAGGCCGAAGTCGCGGGGGCGGATACGCCGCAAGATGCTTGACCACTGGCGGCGGGTGAAGGCAATGAAAACAGCCAGTTGGACAGCCGGAAAAAGGAATCTCGAGACCAGCGCCTGCACGTTGCTAGTCGCCGGATAGAAGATGAGAACCGCGAATCCTGCGGCGCAACCGAGGATGACGACGATCCACTTCCAGGTCGCCAGCTCGAACGGGACACCGTTGTAGAACGGGAAATCCCGGCCGTCAGGCCTCTCTATCGCTTTTCCGTATCTCTGGTCGTTCTCCGCTGGTGGGGTCGGAGAATCCACTGCTTCGGTCGATGACATCGCGTTGCTCTCTGATCGCAACGAGCCGGCCTTGGCTCAGAAACGACTCTAATCAGGCGCACAGCCACTGCCAAGACCCGGTCGAGGCGAGGTCATGACCGAGCGGCTCGTCGACAGAGCTGCGACTTCGACTCAGGTCTGCGACTGGAGCGCATCCGTCAGCTGCTGGAAGTACCCGACCGCACTGATCGAGCTGAGCACGAGACCGACGACCTCGATGAGGATGAGCACCCACACCGGCCAGAGCCCGCGGCCCGGTGCGACTCGGCGGACGATCACCGACCGGCCGATCACGTAGACGGGCGACGACAGGAAGCTCCAGGCCCAGTGGAACGGCCTCACGACGCCCACTCGAAGCAGCCGCCGATAGTCCGCCACGGCGAGCAGGACGCTCACCCCGTACAGGGCAAGGCTGGCCAGGAGCACGGCGATGTACTGCGGGGTGTAGATCGACGACGGATCGACAGTCGGCGTGCCGGACGGCCCGACCTCGATGATCCGGAACTTCGGCCGGTACGACAGGGTCAGCGGCCACACCACGAGCGGCAGCAGAACGATCACCCAGATCAACGCCCCGTAGATCGGCGCACCCGGCGCGAGCTCGGGTCTCACTGGGTTCGCCATCGCCACGGCCTGCGGCCCGCCGGCGGGAGCGGTCGGAGCCGTCCACACCACTCCGTCCCACCACCGGGTGCCAGGACCCCCTTCAGGATCCGGGTACCACCCGGGGCCCACCTCCGGACGCGATCCATCAGACATGGCACTCCCCCTTCGAGTTCGATAGCTGAGGAAGATTCGGGCTCCCTCGCCGGTGCTCACTGTAGGTCATACCGGCTCGCACCTTCACGGCAGAGCCGATGACTGCACTCCCCATGCCCTCGGCAGGTCCGGATGACCTGGCGCTCCCGGGGCCAGGGCCGCAGGACCGGCCTCACCTCGGGCACACGAGCTCGAACGCCCTCCACATCTGATCGGGCCGGGCGATCAGGCACGGCATCCCCAGGGCCGCGCCGCCGGCGTCGTCGTGAGCGGAGTCGCCGATCATCAGGCATTCTCGCGGGTCGCTGTCGAGCCGACCGGCCGCGAGCTGGAAGATCCGCGGATCGGGCTTCACAGAGCCGACCTCGTACGACAGGACGACCGCGTCGAGCGCGGAGGCGATCCCCCAGCCCGCCAACGCGGGGCGGATGTCGAGGGCAATGTTCGACACGATCGCCAGACGGATCCCTGCGCCGGACGCCCGGACGATGAAGTCCCGGGCCCCGTCGTTGAGCACCCACTGATTCGGCATCGTCTCGTAGAGCGCCTCGGCGAAGTCGAGCGGCATGGCCTCGCCGCGGGTCACCGTCGAGACGAAGGCGTGCCTGTGCGCTGCGGCATCGAGATCCCAGTCCAGGGTCGGGAAGAGCTCTCTCGCGTCGCCCCAGACCGTCCGGATCCTCCCCACGGCCACCGACGTCGACGCGGGGCGGCTCGCCACGCGCGATCCCGCCTCGGCGATCCAGTTCTCCATCGATCCCACGACCGCCGTCGTGTTGTGGAAATCGAGGAGGACGGCGCGGGGCCGGCCGGTCGATCGCTCGTGCTCGACAGGCGCACCGCGGCCGAGTCGATCGTCGTCCGCAGGCGAATCGCCGTGTCCACTCATGACCCGACCCTAGGCGGGCCGGCTCCTAAGATCACGCTGTGGTGTCAGACGCACAGGCCTCCTACTCGCGGCGGGCCGTCGAATACGCTGAGCACCTGGGCACGATGACGGCGGTCCACCGGGCGGATGCGCACCTGGTGACGTCGTGGGCCGTCGAGCTGAACGGACCCATCCTCGCAGGAACTCCCCCGACATCCCTTTCGTCGTCGGCACTCTCGACGCTCTCCCGGACGCTCCCGACAGCTACGCGGGAGTGCTCGCCCGGTACTCGCTGATCCACCACGAGCCCCGCAGCATCCGGCGGGCTCTGAGCGAGTTCGCCCGAGTCCTGCGACCCGGCGGCGCGCTCCTGGTGGGCTTCTTCACCGGGCCCGAGGTCGAGGCGTTCGACCACGCGATCACGACGGCCTACCGCTGGCCTCCCGATGCTCTCGGCATCGAGTTGCGCGACGCCGGGTTCGAGGTGATCGAGACGCACACGCGAACCGGGCCCCACCCCGGCCCGCGGCCGCACGGCGCCGTTCTCGCACGCCTCCGAGACTGACGAACGAGCGACCACCACCGCACAGGGTGCGGGACACTGTCCTGATGACGACCGACGCAGCCACGCACGACGACCGCTACGACCGGAAGGTCGGCCGCCGCGACGTCCGAGACTGGCGCACGAAGGCCGGCAGGCGGCTGGCCGAGCGTCACGACCGCCTCGCGTCCCGCGTCGGTGCGAGGCGAGCGCTCGTCGCGACGCTGGCGATCGGCGGCGGCGTCGCAGTCGTCGCGTCGGTCGGCGCGTCCTGGATCTACGACGGCGTCACCAGCCGTAACGGCATCGAGAGCCTCGACGGGCCTGCGTTGAAGCTGGCGAAGAGCCTGCGGTCACCTGCGGCGAACGCCGCCGCAGCGGCGATCGCCCGAGGCTTCGGCCCCGTCGGCATGCCCGTCCTCGCGCTCGGCACAGCCGCCGCGCTGGCCGCGCGACGACGCGAGCTGACACCGGTGATCCTGATGACGGCAGCCGGAGCCGGCTCGCTGGCCATGACGCTCGCGGGCAAGAACATCATCCGCCGCAACCGCCCGCACCGCCGCGACGCGATCGCGCCGTACGAGAAGTCGCCGTCGTTCCCGTCGGGCCACACGCTGAACGCCACGACGGTGCTCGGCTCCGTCGCCTACCTGTACGCCCTGAACCAGAAGCGCAACGCACCCCAGACGGCCGTCATCGGGGCGGCGGCCGCGACCGCCGTCACCGTGGGGCTCTCTCGAGTCCTGCTCGGCGCGCACTGGTTCACCGACGTCGCCGTCGGCTGGACCACCGGCACCGGCTGGCTGTCGCTGATCGTGACCAGCCACCGCCTCTACCTGACGAGCACCGACCGCGACAGCTGACGGCCAGGCGCGGCCCGCCCGACGCCGAATCACCGGCCCGACGACGTCTGTCCGGCGAGCGCTCTAAGCCGCCTGCGGTGCCCGCATCTGGAACCACTGCAGCATCTGCCTCAGCGCCGGCTGATTGCCGAAGCCCGGTGTGCTGTCGGCGAGGTCGTCGAAGGTGGCTCGATAGCCGGGGATCTGGTCGGCGAGGTCGTCCGAGGCGGGCTCGTAGCCCATCGACCAGGACGGGAAGAGGCGCTCAGCCTCCTCGTCTTCCACCAGGACCGACACGTCGGTGTGGCGGGGGTCGGCCGAGATGACGCGCAGCCGATCGCGGACGACCTCGTCGTCTCCCTCGAGCACCTGGATGAACTGGCCGTCGCGGTAGAGGAGGAAGCCCGTGAGGCCGAGGCGCCGGTTGTTCGACCGGCTGTTCATCAGGAGCGTGGCGAGGGTGTCGTCGTCGAAGGTGTCGACGGCGGTGCTCGTGTACACGAGTGACAGCATGCGTATCTCCCAGGATCGAAGACTCCAGCGTGCCTGATCGCCGTGCCCCGGAACAGCCCCAGCACGGGGGTGTGTCGTTTCGCCCGGCGGTTGATTGAGTTGTCGCAGGGTGATCGCAGACGGTCCCCGGTTACGGAGCGTTCCATGCCGCCGACCTCGAGCCGCGGTCCAGCTCGCGAGCCCGCTCCCCCGGCGCGACCCTGCTCGGCGTGCGGTGCCACGACCCGCAAAGAGCTCAACCGGTTCTACGGCACTGCCCTCTCGGTGCACCGGGTCCTCCTGGTCTGTCCGGCGTGCGGGTGGATCGGATTCGAGCCCACGCCGCCCCGCCTCGCCACCTGAACGACCCTCGCGCGTCAGTCCGTATCGACGATGCCGAGCCGCGCACGCCGAGCGCGCGCGTACTTCGCGGCGACGGGCTCCGGGCCGAGGAGCTCCCCGATGCCCTTCAGCACGACGCCGGTCGCGGCACGGCCGGGCAGCACGCGGGTGGGGCGCACGCCGAGCAGTTCCTGAAAACGTGGCGAGATGGTCGTCACGGCGCCGTCGAAGAGCACCGGGTAGCCGGCCCGCAGCACCGGAAAGAGCGGCGGCCGGCGCAGGAACTTCACCACGTCGTCGGTCCGCCCGCTGCGCTCGAGCACCCCGCGCTCGTCGAACCCGGCCAGCTGCGCCTGCATCTCGTCGACGGAGCGCGGCGGGTTCTCCACCCCCATCAGCTCTCCCGCGACGGCCCACTCGCGCACGTAGGCGTCCGGCCCGCCGGGGATCGGCTCGCCCCAGGCCAGAGCCGCCTGCAGGAAGGAGTCGGCGAAGGCCATGTGCACCCACGACAGGAGGTCCTGGTCGTTGGCGGCGTAGTCGTGCGAGACCCCGTGGCGGTCGTGGTACGAGCCGGTGACGCGCTCGTGGATCTTGAGCACGAAGTTCGAGGCGGCCACGGCGTCGGCGCGGCTGCCGTACGACACCGTGAAGATCCAGCGGATGGTGCCCGCCAGGCGGCCGAGCGGGTCTTCGCGGTAGCGGGAGTGGTCGTGGACCCCGGCGAGCGCACCCGGGTGAAGGGCCTGTACGAGGAGGGCGCGGACACCGGCGGGGATCGTCGATATTCCGCCGTGAACGGACCAGACAGCTGAGCCGGGGCCGAAGAGGCCGGGATCGTCGCCGTCGCCGAGATCCTGCACCCATTGCGGGGTTCCGGTGCGCTGGCCGTTGAACGTGAACTGCAGGCGGGAGCGGATCGGCTCGGTCGCCGCTTTCATGAACGAGGTGGCTGGCACTCACTCAGTGAATGCCAGCCACCTGGGAGAACGCGACCGCTAGTCGCCGTGGGCCTCGACGGAGACGTCGTTCCAGTCGTTCCACGTCGCGAGGCGCGACTCGTAGTCCTTGGTCGCGATGCCGAGGGGCGCCTTGCCGAAGAAGATGCGGAGCGGCGGCTTGTCGGCGTCGACGACCTTCAGGATGGCCGTGCGGGTGGCCTTCGGGTCGCCCGGGTCGGCGGCCGACGGACGCTTCGACGCGGCCTCCCGGACCTCGGCGTAGGCGGCGATCTCGTCGCTGCGCGAGGCGGACGGGCCCGACCAGTCGGTCGAGAAGCCGCCGGGCTCGATCAGGGTGACGTCGATGCCGAAGCCGGCGACCTCCTGCGAGAGCGACTGCGAGAAGCCCTCGAGGGCCCACTTCGAGGCGTGGTAGGCGCCGACCGTCGGGAAGGCGCTGATGCCGCCGATGCTCGAGACCTGGATGACATGGCCCGACCCCTGCTCGCGCATGATCGGAATAGCCGCCTGCGTCACCCAGAAGGCGCCGAAGAGGTTCGTCTCGAGCTGGGCGCGGAGCTCCTCCTCGGTGACCTCCTCGATCATTCCGAAGTGGCCGTAGCCGGCGTTGTTGATGACGACGTCGAGTCGTCCGAAATGCTCGGCCGCCTGCGCGACGGCTGCGAAGTCGGCGTCGCGGTCGGTGACGTCGAGCGTCAGCGGCAGCACGTTCTCGCCGAACTTCTCGACCAGCTCGTCGAGCGTGTCGATCTTGCGCGCCGTCGCTGCGACCCTGTCGCCGCGCTCCAGGGCCGCCTCGGCCCACTCGCGGCCGAAGCCCTTCGATGCTCCGGTGATGAACCAGACCTTGCTCACAATGTGTCCTCTCGGGTGGTGTTCCTCGAGCAGTCAACTCCCGCATCCTGGGCGCTGCTCCGCTAACTTGCACTCCGAACCTTCTAGAGTGGCCTGGTGACCATCGACAGCGCGCGTCCCTGGCTTGACAGCTACGCCCCCGGCATTCCGCACGACATCGAACCGCCGACGGGGTCGCTCATCGACCTCGTGCGCGACACGGCCGCGAAGTACCCGTCGGCCACGGCGCTCGAGTACTTCGGCGCCGAGACCAGCTACAGCAGCCTGGTCGAGCAGATCCAGCGGGCCGCCGAGGGCCTGCGGAAGCTGGGCGTGAAGAAGGGCGACACGGTCGCTCTGATCCTGCCGAACTGCCCGCAGCACATCGTGGCGTTCTACGCGATCCTGCGCCTCGGCGCCATCGTCGTCGAGCACAACCCGCTCTACACGCCCCGCGAGCTCGAGCACCAGTTCGTCGACCACGGCGCCCAGTTCGCCATCGCGTGGGACAAGGTGGTGGCCACCATTCAGAAGTTCCCGGCCGAGGTGCCGATCCAGGCGATCGTCTCCGTCGACGTGACCAAGGCGATGCCGCTCAAGACCCAGCTGGCCCTGCGCCTTCCGGTGAAGCGCGCGCGCGAGTCGCGCGCCCGCCTCACCACGACGGTCACCGGCACGACGACCTTCGAGAAGCTCATGTCGTCGCCGAGGATCCCGGCCGACCACCCTCGTCCGGCCACCGACGACCTCGCTCTCATCCAATACACGTCCGGCACGACCGGCAGCCCCAAGGGCGCCATGCTGTCGCACTTCAACCTGCTCGCCAACGCGGCCCAGTGCCAGGCGTGGATCCCGCAGGTCAAGGAGGGCGAGAGCGTCGTCTACGCCGTGCTGCCGATGTTCCACGCCTACGGACTCACGCTCTGCCTCACGTTCGCCATGCGCATGGGGGCGCGCCTCGTGCTCTTCCCCGCCTTCGAGCCCGCGCTCGTGCTGGCCGCGATGAAGAAGCACCCGCCGACGTTCCTTCCGGCTGTGCCGCCGATCTACCAGCGGCTGCAGCGCGCCGCCGACGACGCGGGCGCGTCGCTCGAGGGCATCGAGATCGCGATCTCGGGTGCCATGCCCCTCTCGGCCTCCGTGGTCGAGCCGTGGGAGGAGCGTTCCGGGGGGTGGCTGATCGAGGGCTACGGCCTCAGCGAGACGTCGCCGGTGCTGATGGCCAACCCGGTCTCGGACGCCCGACGGGCCGGCACCGTGGGCCTGCCGCTCCCCAGCACCGAGATCCGGGCCGTCGATCCCGAGAACCCGACGCACGACGTGCCCAAGGGCGAGCGCGGCGAGCTGATCGTCCGTGGGCCGCAGGTCTTCAGCGGCTACTACCGCCGCCCCGAGGAGACCGACGAGGTCTTCGTCGACGGCTGGTTCCGCACCGGCGACATCATCACGATCGACGACGACGGATTCGTCGCCATCGTCGACCGGATCAAGGACCTCATCATCACCGGCGGCTTCAACGTCTCGCCCTCCGAGGTCGAAGACACTCTGCGGCAGTTCCCCGGTGTGGCCGACGTCGCCGTCGTCGGTCTCGGCAGCAGCGAGAACGAGCAGGTCACCGCCGCCATCGTCGTCGAGCCCGGCGTCACGCTCGACGAGGCCGGCCTGCGCGAGTTCGCCCGCGAGAACCTCGCCGCCTACAAAGTGCCGCGCCGCATCGTCATCGTGAAAGACCTGCCGAAGTCGCTCATCGGCAAGGTGATCCGCCGCCACGTCAAAGAGCAGCTGCTCAAGAAGTAGCAGCCGCCTCGATGTCGTCGAGGTGGCGCGACACCGCGTCGTAGACACGGCGCTGGGCGTCGAGAGACGACCGCCAGCCGTCGACGTGCGTGAGCGCGTGGTCGGCGCCCTTGATGGTGATCAGGTCGGCCGCCGCGTCGCCGGCCTCGGCCGGCAGCCACATCGCGTCGGCGTCGCCGCCGATGGCGAGGCCCGTGGTGTCGAGTTCCTGCATCGCCGCCGTCACGGCCTCGGCCGTCATCACCGGGGTGAGCCAGATGCCGGGGACCTTCTCGCGCACGGCCCACGGCAGCGCGAACGAGCCGAACGACTTCGCGACGACGAGGCGCCGAGCGGTCGCGCCGGCGAAGGCCTGCTCGGTCGCCCGCTCGACGAACGAGACGGGGTCGACGTCGTCCGGGACGATCCACGACACGGCCCGCACCTGCCACCCGCGCTCGGCGAGGAGCCGGCCGCACCAGAAGAGAAGAGGCGCCTGGGCGGTGTAGCCGGTGCCGGGCAGGAGCACGGCGACGTCGGGGCTGTCGGGGTTCGCGATGATCGTCGAGTCGGTCATGCGGGTCACGGTAGCCGACGGCCCTGCGCTGCGCCCGAGCAGGATAGGCACACCTAACGCACGCACGACGTGTCTGGCAAGGTACGCTCTACTGCTTGCACTCCCGAGACCCTGGAGCGCCCAGTTCAGCAAGGAGAGACATTGGGATCCCTCATCTACGGTTCCACCTCGATCGAGATCGAGTTCGAGGATCGCACTCTCGAGCACCTCCAGATCGTCATCGCCACGAAGCTCCGCCGTCGCGAGTCGTTCTTCTTCTCGTGGCGCGACCCGCAGAAAGTCGGCGACGGCCGCTCCAGCCTCTGGATGGACCCCGGCATCCCGCTCTACTTCAAGTACAACGGCGGCCGGGTGCCGTCGATCAGCCGCAGCTGGCTCGCCGAGCTGACCGCGAGCGCCAACAGCTCGTCGGGCCTCGTGCTCTCGGACGAGCCGTCGCTCGACAACAGCGCCAAGCCGTAACGCGCGGCCCCGCGATCAGGCGCGGGCGGCCGACCTCTTCTTCAGCACGATCGCCAGGGCGCGCCAGCCGATCAGGAAGACGGCGTTGACGATGAGGGCGACGATCACGAAGCTCGTCGCGACGCCCTGGTCGCTGACGTTGCGGAGCAGCATTCCGCCGACGACCGTGGCGATCCAGATGATCGCGCCCGAGTAGACGGTGACGAACGGCCAGCGGAAGCCGATCACGAAGAGCCAGCCGATCACGAGGCCGGTGACGAACGGCCACGCGGTCGTCGCGATGCCGAAGAGCGCGTTCGACTCGTCGTGGCTGCGGCGGCCGATGAGCACGAAGGCGAGCACGAGCGCGAGGTCGAACACGAACGACCACCACGGCGCGCGGGGGTAGACCGACTTCGGGATCATCAGCGCGACCGCGGGTTCTCGAGGGCCTGCGCGAGCTCGGCGAGGAGCTCATCGATCTGCGGTTCGACGAGGCGGTCGACGGCGTCGGAGATCCGGCGGCGGTGCTCGACGAGGGCGAGGCAGACGGAGGTGCCGACCTGACGGGCGTGGTCGTCGGCGAGTTCGAGTTCGGTGCGCAAGGCCTTCTTCGCTTCTTCGGAGTAGGGGGCGGGGGGTTCGGCGGCGGGCGGAGCGACGGGCCGGTCTCTCTCGGCGAGCTCCGCGAGCGTGAAGAGGAAGGGCTGGCCGGGCTCGGGCTCCGGATCGATCTCGAGGCCCTGGAATTCGAGGGCGAGACCCTCGTCGGGCTTGTAGCCGCCGGTCTCGGGCTCGGCCGCCTTGGCGAGCTCGCGCGCGACCATGGGCAGGTTCCTGGCGGTGTAGTCGTCGACCGCCTCGTCGATGATCGCCTGCATGCGGCTCAGCAGGGCGTGCTGCACGGCGTGGGGCACGTCGTGGTCGAAGCCGGCGGCCGTCGCGATCGGCGAGCCGAAGCACTGTCGGCAGACGCGGGTGCGCGCCCGGGAGGTGCCGACCTGCCAGCGCGGAAGCCAGCGGAGAAAGGCGTCGACGCCGCTGCGGACGCGCCCCTCGATCGAATCGGCCATGCCTCATGGTAGGCCGACGCGCCCGGGAATCCGTGGGGGCGCGCGCCGCGAACGGAGCGTAGCGTGCGGGACACCATCGAAGGAGCCCCCATGAGCGACATCCACGGCCACGACGCCGAGCGCCCCGAGCCCGACCCCGCCGCCGAGCACGGCGACAGCCCCGACGAGGTCGACACGGTCGACGCCGAAGACACGACGCCCTTCCACAACCCGGCCGAGGCCGAGGCCGACAGTGAGCTGGGCGGGCACCTCCCCCTCCACTAGCCGACCTAGAATGGCCTGATGGTGGCGAGACGATGGGCGGCGTTCGTCGCGGCCCTCGTGATGATCTCCGTCGTCGCGGCTCCGGCGTCGGCCAGCGCCGCCACCGCCACCGGCCCCTACGTCGCCCTGGGCGACTCGTACGCGTCGGGCTACGGCCTCCCCGAGGCCACCGGCGAGCCCGTGTCCGGATGCGGCCAGTCGCGTCTCGACTACCCGCATCTCCTGGCGCGAGAACTGGCCCTCCCCCTCACCGACGTCACGTGCGCCGGTGCCACCACCTCCGACGTGGTCAGCCGGCGGCAGCTCGGCGCGCAGCCCCAGGTCGCCGCCCTCAGCGACTCCACCAGGCTCGTCACCATCACCATCGGCGGCAACGACGCCGACCTGATCGGAACCGTCGCCCGATGCATCGCCGTGTCCGCGAACGGCCCCGTGTTCTCGACCGGCGAGGACAGCTGCAAGGCGACGCTCGAGAGAGACGGGGTGAACACGCTGAACCGGTCGATCGACGACACGGTCGTGCCGAAGGTGCGTGCCGCTTTCCGCGACATCGCTCGTGCGGCGCCCAACGCGCGGGTGTTCGTCGTGGGTTACCCGGCGCTGTTCCCGAACGCCGCGAGCGTCCCGGCTGGCGGGTGCTTCCGGTCGGTGGCCGACGGATCGGGCTTCGTCGGCGACGGGTTCCCCTTCACGACGACCGACGTCGCGTTCCTCGGCGGCATGCAGTCGCACCTCGACGGCGCTCTGCGCTCCGCCACGCAGCGCGCCGGGTTCACCTACGTGTCGACTCTCGCCGGCAGCTACGCGCACTCCGCCTGCGCCACCTCCGACTCGTACCTCGAGGGCATCACGCTGTCAGCCGACTCGACGTTCTCGTCGATCACTCTGGCCGACGGAGCCCTGCACCCGAACGAGCGCGGCACCCGGTACCTGGCGGCGCAGACGGCCGACGCGATCCGCGCGGCCGCCGCGACGCCGCCCGCGTCACCGGCAACGGCCGATGCGGGCGGATTCCCGCTGGTGTGGCTCGTGCTCGCCGGCATCGTCGTCGTGTTCGCGGCGATCGCGCTCCTCGTGGCGCGCAGCATCCGCCGATCGCGGCGCGACCGGAGCTGACGGGACCGAGCCGACGCGGCTGGCCGACGGGGGCTGGCCGACAGGGGGGTACCCGGCAGGGGGGCTGCCCGGCAGGGGGCTAAGGCGCCGTCACGAAGTCGATGAGCTCCTCGACGCGGCCGAGGAAGGCCGGCTCGAGGTCGGCGAAGGTGCGCACCTGCCCGAGGATCCTCTGCCACGCGCGGGCGATGTCGGCCTGCTCCTCGTGCGGCCAGCCGAGGGCCTGGCAGATGCCGTGCTTCCACTCGATCGAGCGCGGGATCACCGGCCATTCCGCCAATCCGACGCGGGCGGGCTTCACCGACTGCCACACGTCGACATAGGGGTGCCCGACCACGAGCACGTTGGCATCCGACACGGCCGCGGCGATGCGGCTCTCCTTCGAGCCCTTCACCAGGTGGTCGACGAGCACGCCGACACGACGGCCGGGACCGGGCCGGAACTCCTTCAGCACGTCGGCGAGGTTGTCGACGCCCTCCAGGTACTCGACCGCGACACCCTCGACCCGGAGGTCGTGGCCCCAGACCTTCTCCACCAGCTCGGCGTCGTGTCGCCCCTCGACGAAGATGCGACTGGGGAGCGCTGTACGGGCCTTGGCGTCCTGCACGGCGAACGACCCGGAGGCCGACCTCATGCGCCCCTGCGGGGCCGCCTGCGGGTAGCGCAGGCGCACCGGCTCGCCGTCCATGGCGAACGACGCGGTCAACGGGAAGGCCCGCACCCGATCCTTCCAGTCGACGAGCTCGACCGTCTGCGCCTCGACGCGCACGACCGCACCGGTGAAGCCCGAGACCGTCTCCTCGACAACGAGGTCGCGGACGGCGTCGACGACGCGAGGCTCCGGTCGCTTCGACTTCTTCCAGGTGCCTCCCGCCAGGACGTCGTCGCCGTAGCGGTCGAAGTCGGTCATGCCGTGCGCCTCCGGGCCTGCTCCTGCGCGGCTCGCGACGGAGGTTGGAAGCCGTCGGCGAACGCCCAGACCGCGAACACGAGGAGCGCGATGATGTAGAGGATCGAGATGATCACCGGCAGCCACGGCGACTCCAGCAGGCCGTTCTTCTGCGACACCAGTGCGGCCACGACCTCCGCCGCCAGGAACCAGAAGGTGATGCCGATGGCGCGCGACACGTAGATCGCGAACCGGTGGCGCATGTCGCGGGTGCGGTCGCGTCCGCCGCCCTTCCAATAGACGGCATGGGGAACCAGGATGTGGCGTGCCGGCATGAAGGCGAGCGCGGCTGAGGCCACCACCCAGATGCCGATTACGATCAGGCTGGTGATCACGACCACGATCTCGAGGTCGCTCCGGGAGGCAGCGAGGCCCTTCTTCCCGGCCGACGACCAGATCAGGATCGTGTGCGCGGGCAGCTGCCGGGAGGCGACGAGGAGCGCCACGACGACGGCTGCCATGCCGATCGCCGCGGGCCGCAGGGGCGCGAGCCACCATGCCGCTCCCCGCGCTGTGCCGGAGCTCACGTCGGAAGCCAGGTCAGGCCTGCGCTCTCTCGAGGACGAGCTCGCGCACGCGAGCAGCGTCGGCCTGGCCCTTCATGGCCTTCATGACCGCTCCGATGACCGCACCGGCGGCCTGGACCTTGCCGTCGCGGATCTTCTCGAGCACGTCGGGCTGCGACGCCAGGGCCTCGTCGATGGCGGCGATGAGCGCGCCGTCGTCCGACACGACCTTGAGGCCGCGCTTCTCGACGACCTCGGCGGGAGTGCCCTCTCCGGCGATGACGCCCTCGAGCACCTGGCGGGCCAGGCGGTCGGTCAGCTCTCCGGAGTCGATCAGGGCGATCAGCTCGGCCAACTGCGACGGCTCCACCAGCGACGATGCGTCCACCTCGGCGGCGTTCGCGAGACGGGCGATCTCGCCCGTCCACCACTTGCGCGCGCTGGCCGGAGTCGATCCGGCGGCGACCGTCTCGACGATCTCGGTGAGCAGGCCCGCGTTCTTGACGTCTTGGAACTCGAGGTCGGTGAAGCCCCACTGGGCCTTGAGGCGGCGGCGCATGACGGCCGGCGATTCGGGAAGGGCCGCACGGAGTTCCTGGATCAGCTCCAGCGAGGGCTCGACCGGCAGGAGGTCGGGCTCGGGGAAGTACCTGTAGTCGTCGGCGTCGCTCTTCGGGCGGCCGGCGGAGGTGCGGCCGGTGTCTTCGTGCCAGTGGCGGGTCTCCTGCGTGATCGTGCCGCCCTTGGCGAGGATGGCGGCCTGGCGCTGGATCTCGTAGCGGATGGCGCGCTCGACGGCGCGGAACGAGTTGACGTTCTTCGTCTCGGTGCGGGTGCCGAGCTTCTCCTGGCCGCGGGGGCGCAGCGAGATGTTGGCGTCGCAGCGGAGGTTGCCGCGCTCCATGCGCGCCTCCGAGATGCCGAGGCCGCGGACGATGTCGCGGATTGTCTCGACGTACGCGGCACCCAGCTCGGGCGCGAGGGCCTCGGCGCCGATGATCGGGTGCGTGACGATCTCGACGAGCGGGACGCCGGCGCGGTTGTAGTCGACCAGGGAGTACTCGGCGCCCTGGATGCGGCCGGTGGAGCCGCCGACGTGCGTGAGCTTGCCGGCGTCCTCCTCCATGTGGGCGCGCTCGACGGGCACCGTGAACAGCGTGCCGTCGGGCATCTCCACCTCGACCGAGCCCTCGAAGGCGATCGGCTCGTCGGACTGGCTGATCTGGTAGTTCTTGGCCAGGTCGGGGTAGAAGTAGTTCTTCCGGGCGAAGCGCGAGGTGGGCGCGATCGAGCAGCCGAGCGCGAGGCCCAGGCTGATCGCGTACTTCACGGCCTGGCCGTTGACGACCGGGAGCGACCCGGGCAGCCCCAGGTCGACCGGCGTGATGTTGGTGTTGGGCTCGCCGCCGAACTCGTTCGGGGCGTCCGAGAACATCTTCGTCGCGGTCGACAGCTCGACGTGCACCTCGAACCCGACGACGGGCTCGAACATCTCGAGCGCCTTGTCGTAGTCCATCAGTTCTGGGCGGGCGGCCATCAGACCACTCCTTCGGTTGCGGCGGACTGTTCGGAGACGCTGAGGCTCGGCGCCTTCGAGATGAGCGTGTGACCCCAGGTCGACTCGAAGAGCTGCTCGAGCGCGGCGCCGTAGGTGTACAGGCGGGCGTCCTCCCGGGCGGGCGCCATCAGCTGGATCCCGGTCGGCAGGCCGTCCTCGTCGGCGAGGCCCATCGGCAGCGACAGGCCGGGGATGCCGGCCAGGTTCGCGGGGATCGTCGTGAGGTCGTTCAGATACATCGCCAGCGGGTCGTCGATCTTCTCGCCGATCGGGAACGCCGTGGTGGGCGCGGACGGCGAGATGAGCACGTCGACCTCGTCGAAGAGGCGCGAGAAGTCGCGCTGCACGAGCGTGCGCACCTTCTGCGCCGAGCCGTAGTACGCGTCGTAGTAGCCGGCGCTGAGGGCATAGGTGCCGAGGATGATGCGGCGCTTCACCTCGGGGCCGAAGCCCTGCTCGCGCGTGGCCGCCATGACCTGCTCGACGGTTCCGCCGCCCTCGGGCGTGACGCGGAGGCCGAACCGGACGGAGTCGAACTTGGCGAGGTTCGACGACGCCTCGGCGGGGAGGATCAGGTAGTAGGCGCTGATCGCGTACTCGAAGCTGGGGGCCGAGACCTCGACGATCTCGGCGCCGGCGGCGGTGAGAAGCGCGACGGCGTCGGCGAAGCGGGCCTTGACGCCGGCCTGGAAGCCGTCGCCGTTCAGCTCCCTGACGATGCCGACCTTGACGCCCTGGAGCGAGCCGGGCGCGAGTCCCGCGCGGGCGGCGTCGGCGAACGACGGCCACTCGTCGCGGAGCGACGTGGAGTCGCGGGGGTCGTGACCCTTGATCACGTCGTGCAGCAGCGCCGAGTCGAGCACGGTGCGGCTGACGGGGCCGATCTGGTCGAGCGACGACGCCAGGGCGATCGCGCCGTAGCGGCTGACGGAGCCGTAGGTCGGCTTCACGCCGACCGTGCCGGTGACCGCGCCGGGCTGGCGGATCGAGCCGCCGGTGTCGCTGCCGAGGGCGAGGGGCGCCTCGAAGGCCGCGACGGCCGCAGCCGAGCCACCTCCCGAGCCGCCGGGGATCCGGTCGAGGTTCCACGGGTTGTGGGTCGGGCCGTACGCCGAGAACTCGGTCGACGAACCCATCGCGAACTCGTCCATGTTGGTCTTGCCGAGCGGCACCAGGCCTGCGGCACGGACCTTCGCGACGGCGGTCGCGTCGTAGGGCGGGATCCAGCCCTCGAGGATCTTCGAGCCCGAGGTCGACGGCATCCCGATGGTGCAGAGGACGTCCTTGACCGCGATCGGCACGCCGGCGAGCTCGCCCAGGGTCTCCCCCGCGGCCCGGCGCTCGTCGATCGACTTCGCGGTGGCGAGGGCCCCGGCGTTGACGTGCAGGAACGCGTGGACGTCGCCGTCGACGCCGGCGATGCGGTCGAGGTGCGCCTTCGTCGCCTCGACGCTCGACACCTCGCGGCTCTGGAGCTTCGACGCCAGGTCGGCGGCTGACAGGTGGATGAGGTCGGTCACTGCTCTTCTCCCAGGATCGCGCTCACCTTGAAGCGGGTTCCGTCGTGCTCGGGCGCGCCCGCCAGCGCCTGCTCCTGCGTGAGGGTCTCGCCGACCACGTCGTCGCGGAAGACGTTCGACAGAGGGATCGGGTGGCTCGTGGCCGGCACGTCGGCGTTCGCGACCTCGGACACCTTGGCGATGCTGTCGACGATGTGGCCGAGCTCGCCCGTCAGCTTGTCGATCTCGTCGGGGGTGAGGGCGATCCGGGCGAGCCCTGCGAGGTGCTCCACCTGCTCGCGCGTGATTTCAGACATGCCCACGAGTCTATTCGGCGCCCGTCTGAGAACCTGCAGGACACAAGCTGGGCGCAGGAACTCGGGGCGCCCGGCTCCTCGAGTCGAAGCGGCGCGACTAGGCGCTGTGGACGGACTCGCGACTGACGTCCTGGGGCCGCACGTACTCCAGCGACGGACCGTTCACGAGCTGCGGCCCGTCGGGCACGGGGTCGCGGCCGTCGGCGAGGTCGCCTCGGCCGATGCCGATGAGCGCGAGGCTGCGCATGGCGTGGCTGCCGGTCGTGAAGTACTCGTTGTGCGTGACGACTGCGGTCAGCTTCTGCGACGTGTACGGGTCGACGGCCGAGCCGAGGTTGAGGAGCTTCGAGCCGAACACCACCGAGCCGGGGTCGGCGCCGAAGACGCCGCTGCCGGCGACGGGGTCGAGCGCCGCGGCTCCGGCGAACACGTGGCCCGCGGTGACGGCGAGGTCGCCGGCGTCGGCCACGACGCTGCCGGGCGATCCGAGGGCCACGAAGTCGTCGACGTGGATCGTGCCCGACGACAGAGCGATCGTGGCCGTCGTGGAGCCGTACGAGTGGCCGATGATCGTCGTGCGGGGCTCGTCCTCGAGGCGGACGGCGTCCAGGCCCTCGACGGCGTTCTCGAGGTGCACCGCGCCGGCCTCGGCGAGGCTCAGCCCGAGCACGTTCGTCATGACCGGGGTGCGGTAGCCCATCCACGAGACGACGGCGGACGACTCGGGGGCGGAGGTCGTGGTGGCAAGCGTGTTCGACCAGAAGGTCTCGGAGCTCTGGACCGCCGCTGCGGCGTTGGTGAACGAGACCATCTGCGTGGAGACGGTGTACATCATGCCCGGCACCATCAGGCTGACGTTCTTCGCGGTGTCGAGATCGCCGATGGCGACGGCGGCACGACCCGGGTAGACGGTGTCGAGCGAGACGAGGCTGCGAGCGGTGTCGTTGCCGTCGTAGCCGGGTATGAGCGACTGCTGCACCTGCTGCAGCATGGCGAGGCGCTGCCCCTGGGTCGGGGCGCCGACGACGGTGCCGCCCGGGTTCTGCTCGAGGTCGTCGATGGTCCGGCTCAGCGTGATGCGGTTGGCGAGGTTCCGCTGCGAGTACGGGACGCCCTCGAGGTTGCCGATGATGCTCGGGACGGCCGAGAGGAGGACAGTGCGCTGCGCCGTGGGGACGGTGCTCCACCAGGCGCGAACGGCGGTGGCTTCGTCGGCGCCGGCGCCGAGTTCCTGCGCCAGGGTCAGATCGGCACCGGAGTCGACGTCGAGCGACTCCCCGAACTCGCCGAGGGTCAGAGACGACGCGCCGGCCAGAGCGGAGAGGCAGGCGGGGGCGTCGAGATCGGCTGGGAGGCTCGCCGGCGCACGGCCGTCGCTGTCGGCTCCGCAGGAGCGGAGCGTCGCGAACGACGAGATCGGCAGGCCCTCGACGGCTGCGGAGTGCGTCGAGACGTCAGCCGCGGTCGTGGCGTCAGCCGCGGTCGCGACGTCGGCGCCGGCCGTGACGTCGACGGAGGAGGCCGCGTCGTCATGCGACCGGACCGACTCGGAGGACTGCTGGGTCGCGGACACGGACACCACGTCGACGCGCGGTGGCACGGCGACAGGCCCGGTCACGCCTAGCACGTTGACCGAGGAATACAGGATGGCTGCGGCAAAGAACAGCACGTCGGGGTTCCCCTACTAGCGCACCTGGGTCCCGTACCCCTACAGACGAGATCGATGCGCTAGCACACATCCTAGGAGGCCCGCTGACCGGTTGACCAGTGATGGGCCGAATTCATCAGGAATCGTCCCCCGAAATGGGGGCCGCTTCGTCCCCCTCACTGGGGGCAGTGAGGGCGCTCGGCCCGACAGTGACGAGGAGTGCGAATTCTGCCGCGTCGATGATCCGTACCCCGAGGGCTTCGGCCTTCGTGAGCTTCGATCCGGCCCCCGGTCCGGCCGCGACGTAGTCGGTCTTCTTGCTGACGCTGTTGCCGGCCTTGCCGCCGGCGGCGAGGATGGCCTCCTGCGCGCCCTCGCGGCTGTAGCCCTCGAGCGAGCCGGTGGCCACGACAGTGAGCCCGGCGAGGACTCCACCGGCCGCTTCGGCGGCACCCGGACCCGGGTGGCCGGGCGTCGCGAACTGCACGCCGGCGGCTGTCCAGCGGTCGATGATCTCGACGTGCCAGTCGACCTCGAACCAGGCGAGGAGGGCATCGGCGATGATGCCGCCGACCCCGTCGACGGCGGCGAGCTCGTCGCGCGACGCGGCGCGGATGGCGTCGAGCGAGCCGAAGTAGTCGGCGAGCGCTCGCGCCGCCACCGGACCGACATGGCGGATGCTGAGCCCGACGAGGAACCGCCAGAGCGGGCTCGTCTTCGCCTTCTCGAGGTTCTCGAGGAGCAGCTCGGCCCGCTTCGACGGCGTCGGCGATCCGTCGTCCTGGAGCTTGGCGATGCGGAACGGCGACATCACCTTCGGCTTGCCGTCGTCTTCGAGCTTCTCCATGCCCGTCTCGGAGTCGCGCACGATCACGCGGATCGGCAGGATGTCGTCGATCGTCAGGTCGAACAGACCGGCCTCGGTGACGACCGGCGGCTCTTTCGGCTCGAGCGGCTGCGTGAGCGCGGCCGCGGCGACCTCGCCGAGGCCCTCGATGTCGAGCGACCCCCGAGAGGCGATGTGCTCGACGCGACCGCGGACCTGCGCCGGGCAGCTCTTGCTGTTCGGGCAGCGGAGGTCGATGTCTCCCTCCTT
Source organism: Frondihabitans sp. PhB188 (assembly GCF_003752365.1). Taxonomy (GTDB): domain Bacteria; phylum Actinomycetota; class Actinomycetes; order Actinomycetales; family Microbacteriaceae; genus Frondihabitans. Next base: position 261,574 of record NZ_RJUO01000003.1, read on the forward strand.
GGCCGGAGCGAGCTTCGTGCCGCACTCCGGGCAGTTCTCGGGCATGACGAACTCGCGCTCGGTGCCGTCGCGGAGCTCGACGACCGGGCCGAGCACCTCGGGGATCACGTCGCCCGCCTTGCGGAGCACGACGGTGTCGCCGATCAGCACGCCCTTCGCCTTGACGACCTGCTGGTTGTGCAGGGTCGCCTGGCGCACCTCGGAGCCCGCTACCTCCACCTTCTCCATGGCGGCGAACGGCGTCGCGCGACCGGTGCGTCCGACGCTGACGACGATGTCGAGGAGCTTCGTGTTGACCTCTTCGGGCGGGTACTTGAAGGCTGTCGCCCAGCGCGGGGCGCGGCTGGTGGCGCCGAGCTCTTCGTGCAGGCCGAGGTCGTCGACCTTGATGACGATGCCGTCGATCTGGTGCTCGACCGAGGCGCGCTGCTCGCCGTAGCGCGTGATGAATTTCTCGACCTCGTCGATCGTGTCGAACACCCGGAAGTGAGTCGAGATCGGCAGGCCCCACGAGCCGAGCAGGCCGTAGATCTCGGACTGGCTCGTCACCTCCGTCGAGGCCTCGAGCTCGCGGACCGGCCAGGCGCCGATGCCGTGCACGAGCATCCGCAGGCCCGTGAGGCGCCGGACCATCAGCGCCTTCTTCTCGACGCTCTTGCCCTCCTCCTTCTGGCGGAGGGAGCCGGCTGCGGCGTTGCGCGGGTTGGCGAAGAGCCGCTCGCCGGCGTCCCGCTGCGCGGCGTTGAGCGCGTCGAACTCGGTGACCGGGAAGAAGATCTCGCCCCGCACCTCGACGAGGGGCGGGTGGCCGGTGCCCTTCAGGCGCTCGGGGATCGTGCCCATCGTGAGCACGTTGCCGGTGACGTCCTCCCCCACGACGCCGTCGCCACGCGTCGCCGCGGTGATGAGCACTCCGTTCTCGTACCGGAGGTTGATGGCGAGACCGTCGATCTTGAGCTCGGAGAGGAAGCGCACCGTGCCGGCACCGGCGTCACGCTCGACCTTGCCGGCCCACTCGCGCAGCTCGTCGAAGTCGAAGACGTTGTCGAGGCTCAGCATGCGCTCGGCGTGCTGCACCGGTGCGAACTGCGTCGTCTCGGCACGGCCGCCGACCGTCTGGGTGGGGCTGTCGGGCGACTGCAGCTCGGGGTGCTCGCGTTCGAGCTCGTCGAGGCGCCGCACCAGGGCGTCGTACTCGGAGTCGGCGACCGTCGACGCGTTGCCCTCGTAGTACTGGTCGCGGAGCCCGAGGATCCGGGTGGTCAGCGCCTGCGCCTCGTCGCGTGCCGCCTCGAGAGTGGTGTCGGAGGTGGTCATGCGGGGCTCCTCGGAGAGTTATGCGGGGATGGGAACAGGCACCGCGCTGATGGTGCGGTCGATCGTGCACTGCCCGAGCACTCGCGTGCCCACGTACACGACCGCGGTCTGACCGGGCGCGACGCCGTTGAGGGGCTCGTGCGGGGTGATGACCAACTCTGTTCTATCGCCATCCACCGACACTCGCGCAACTGCGGGGACCGGATCGGCGTGCGCGCGGATCTGCACGTCGCAGTCGAACACCTCGGTCGGGTCGAGCGGCGCGAGGCCTGCCCACGAGAACTTCTCGCCGGCGATCTCGGCGATGTCGAGAGCCTCCTTGGGCCCGACGACGACCGCGTTGTCTTTCGGACGCACCTCGAGCACGAAGCGGGGCTTGCCGTCGTCTGACGGGAAGCCGATGTTGAGGCCCTTGCGCTGGCCCACGGTGAACGCGTGAGCCCCCTCGTGCGTGCCGACGACGGCACCCGTGCGATCCAGGATCTCGCCCTGCTCGGCGCCGACGCGCTCAGCCAGCCAGCCGCGGGTGTCGCCGTCGGGGATGAAGCAGATGTCGTGGCTGTCGGGCTTCTGGGCCACCGTGAAGCCGCGGGCGGCCGCCTCGGCGCGCACCTCCGCCTTCGACGGGGTCGCGCCCAGCGGGAACATCGAGTGGTCGATCTGCTCCTTGGTCAGCACGCCCAGGACGTACGACTGGTCTTTCGCCCAGGCGCTTGCCCGGTGGAGCTCCTTGTTGCCGTCGGCGTCGGCGACGATCGAGGCGTAGTGACCGGTCGCCACCGCGTCGAAGCCGAGGGCGATCGCCTTCTCGAGGAGGGCGGCGAACTTGATCTTCTCGTTGCAGCGCATGCACGGGTTCGGCGTGCGGCCCGCCGAGTACTCGGCGACGAAGTCGTCGACGACGTCGAGCTTGAAGCGCTCCGAGAAGTCCCAGACGTAGTACGGGATGCCGATCATGTTGGCGGCGCGCTGGGCGTCCATCGAGTCCTCGATGGTGCAGCAGCCGCGGCTGCCGGTGCGGAGCGTGCCCGGCATCCGGCTGAGCGCCAGGTGCACGCCGACGACGTCGTGGCCGGCATCGACGGCCCGGGCCGCCGCCACGGCGGAGTCGACGCCGCCGCTCATCGCTGCCAGAACCTTCATGTGCTCCAGTGTAAACGCGCGATTCCGCGCTCGAGTCGGGTCTAGGCTCCAAAGCGATGACTCAGCAGACCGCCTCCTTCTCGATGCGGTCCGTCGCACTCTCCGCGTTCCTGCCCGCCGCGCTCTTCGCGATCGGCGAGGGCGCCATCATCCCGATCATCCCGGTCGCCAGCGACAACCTCGGCGCGACCCTGGCCCTGTCGGCGTTCGTGGCCTCGCTGATCCTCGTCGGCGAGCTCATCGGCGACATCCCCAGCGGCTGGCTCGTCTCGCGGGTCGGCGAGCGCCGGGCCATGATCGGCGCGGCCCTGGTGAGCGTGATCGGGCTGGTCGTCTGCCTGGTGTCGCCGAACTTCGTCGTGCTCGCGATCGGCGTCTTCCTGATCGGCCTCTCGACCGCGGTCTTCGCGCTGGCGCGGCACGCGTTCATGACGTCGTTCGTGCCGCCCGAGATCCGCGCCCGGGCGCTGTCGAGCCTCGGCGGCGTCTTCCGTCTGGGCTACTTCGTCGGGCCCTTCCTGTCGGCGGGCCTGATCCACCTGACCGGCTCGGTGCAGTCGGCGTTCTGGATCCACATCGTCGGGTGCCTCTCGGCCGCCGCCGTGCTGCTGTTCATCAAGGATCCCGCGTCGAAGCTCGCGAGGCCGACGCCCCGCGCCTCGCACGCCGAGACCCCCGGCGAGCAGGAGGTGCGCCGCGAGGCCCAAGGGCTGTTCGCGACGCTGGTGAAGTACCGCGGCGTGCTGGTGAAGCTCGGGAGCGGCGCAGCACTGATCGGGGCCATGCGCGCCGGGCGCCAGGTGATCCTGCCGCTGTGGGCCGTCTCGATCGGGATCGGGTCGAGCGAGACCGCCCTCATCATCGGCATCGCCGGCGCCATCGACTTCGGCCTCTTCTACACGAGCGGCCAGATCATGGACCGCTGGGGCCGCATGTGGAGCGCCATGCCCTGCATGGTGGGCCTCGGCATCTCGTACGTCGTGCTGTCGTTCACCCATGCCCTGCCGACGAACGTCGCCTGGTTCGTCGGGGTCGCGATGTTCATGTCGGTGGCGAACGGCATCGGCTCGGGCATCCTCATGACGCTCGGTGCCGATCTCGCCGACAAGTCCGACCCCGCGCCCTTCCTCGGCGCCTGGCGGTTCACGGGCGACTTCGGCAGCGCCGCCGCTCCCCTGCTCATCTCGGGCATCACCGCGATCGCGACGATCTCGCTCGCGTCGGGCGTGATGGGCGTCCTCGGCTTCGTCGGGGCCGCGATCCTGCTGCGGTACGTGCCCCGGTACTCGCCCCACCAGCCGCACCTGAAGCGCTAGCCGGTGCCGGTCGCAGCTAGGATTGCCACGCCCGCGGGAGTGGTGGAATTGGCAGACACGCAGGATTTAGGTTCCTGTGCTTTCGAGCGTGAGGGTTCAAGTCCCTTCTCCCGCACCAGGTACGCAGTTCTCGCACTGAGGTCGCAGTTCCCGTCCGCTTCTCGTCGCGGCTAGCCGCCGACACCCGGGGTGAAGCTCCCATCGGGCAGCCACGTGATGCTGCCGGGCTGGCCGTCGGTCGTCCAGTCGACCGTGAGACCGCTCGCCGGGAAGTACTGCTCCGAGACGCAGGCCGATGACAGCGAGTTGCCGTGGACGACCACCAGGCAGTCGTAGTTCGACGTGTCCTTCGCGAGGTAGTAGCGCACGCCGGCCGAGTCGTCGGTGATGCCGACGCTGCGGAACGACGTCTTCACGAGCGTCCCCGGGATGTCGATCTTCGGCACGTCGAGGTTCGACTGCGGGGTGTCGTACCAGTCCGAGAAGTCGGCCTTCGGCAGCTGCGTCTGCACCGCCCGCAGGTTCCTCTCGGCGGCTGTGACTCTGGCGGCCTGCACGTCGGCCGCCGTCCGATGCTGGCCGAGTGACAGCCCGACCCCGAATCCCGCCAGCAGGAACGCGGCAGCCCCGGCAACCAGAACCAGTCTCCGGCGCTTCGGCCTCCTCGCGCCGGGCCCCGCCCCGGGCGGCTGCTCCGTGGGCGCGGCTGCGGCCGGATCGGCCTCGGCCGTCTGCCTGGCCTCCGCCGTTGGCGGTGCCTCCGCCGCCCGCTCCGCGGCTGCCGCTCGCTCCGCCGCTGCCCGCTGCGCCGCCGCCGACCGCTCCGCCGCCGCCGACCGCTCGGCCTCCACGCCGTCGAACCGGGCCAGCGCCTGTCGGTCCTCGCGCGTCGCCTCCGGCCCGAACGCCCGCTCCACCAGTCGTGTGCGCTCGTCCTGTCGTCCGTCGTCCATCGCGACCCCCTCGTCGTCCCCGATCCTAGGTCGCCCGCGGCCGCGTCTCCGCGCCGACGGGGCCGCGCCGACGTGCCGAGGGGACCGCTGCGTCTCGAAGGAGGGGACTGCTCCGTCCCGCGCAGGGGGGATGGCCCCCGCGGACTGGGTGGCTACCCCCAGAGAACCGCTCACGTCCGTCGGTTACGCTGGCACCGATCACGAAGCTCGCACTCAGTCGGCTCCGGGTCGCTTCCCTGGAGAAACACCGATGCTCCCGCTCGCAGCAATTCCCTTCCTCGATCCCGAGGCCCTCATCCACGCCTTCGGGCCGTGGGCCGTGCTCGGAATCTGCGCGATCATCTTCGCCGAGACGGGCCTGCTCATCGGCTTCATCTTCCCGGGCGACACTCTGCTCATCCTCGCCGGCGTCATCGCGGCCAAAGACAGCTACGGCCTCGGCATGCCGATCGTGCTGATCGCGTTCTTCATCGCCATCGCGGCGTTCCTCGGCGGCGAGCTCGGCTACCTCATCGGGCACAAGGTGGGCCCGCGCATCTTCGAGCGCAAAGACAGCGGCATCTTCTCGTCCGAGAACGTGAAGAAGACGAACCAGTTCTTCGAGCGGTTCGGCTCGGGCGCGGTCATCTTGGCCCGGTTCGTGCCGGTGATCCGCACGTTCCTGCCCATTGCCGCGGGTGTGGCGCACATGCGCTACAAGAAGTACTCGCTGTTCAACGCCATCGGCGCCGTCGCCTGGGGCTTCGGCATCACGATGATCGGCTACGGCATCGGGCACATCCCGCCGGTGGCCACGTTCGTCGAGAACTACATCGACATCATCCTGCTCGGAGCCGTCGTCCTGACCGTCGTGCCGGTGCTCGTGAAGGTGCTCAGCACGTCGCGCAAGGCGAAGAAGGCCGAGGCGGAGTCGTCCACGCCGGCTAACGGCGAGGCGCGCACCCAGCCGTAGGGGCTTCGGCGGCCGTCCCGCTCGGCCCAGGGCCCGGGGCGCCCGCGCCCGCCCGTGCCGGCCGCGAGGTAGCCGTACCTGTCGCGCCGCCGCACCCCGTGCCGCCGGAGGACCCCGAGATGGCCGCACCTGTCGCGCCGCCGCACCCCGCCCGACGGCGCCGGCCATCTCGCGGACGCACGGCGCGGCGGCCCCAAGGCCCGGCGGCCCGGGAGACCCGGCGTTACCCGCGAGGTGGCCGCGCCTGTCGCACCGGCCCGCCGGGCCCGACGGCCAGGGCCATCTCGCCGTCAAGGGGCCGCGCGGCGCGCCCATGGGACGCCGCGTGGCCCGGCGGCCTGAGGCAGACGGCCGGGCGGCCCGGAGGCGGTTGGCCGGGCGGCCGCGAAGTGGGCGGCCGGGGCCACGAGGTGGCCGCGCCCGTCACACCGACCCGCCGGGCCCGACGGCGAGGGCCATCTCGCCGGTGAGGGGCCGCACGACGCCCAGCATCCGCACTCGGGACGCCGCATGGCCCGTCGGCCCGAATGAGACGGCCGGGCGGCTGCGAAGTGGGCGGCCGGGGGCCGCGAGGTGGCCGCGCACGTCGCACCGGCCCGCGCGGCCCGACGGCGAGGGCCATCTCGCGGACGAGGCGCGCCGGCGCCGGCGCGCTACGCGCCCAACGCGGCGCGCAGGCGCGGCGCCAGCGCCCGGAACGCCTGCGACCGGTGGCTCGTGGCGTCCTTCTCGGCGACCGACAGCTCGGCGGCCGAGCCGGGCGCGCCGTCGGGGTGGAAGATCGGGTCGTACCCGAAGCCGCCGGCTCCGGCGGGGGCGTCGAGCACGGTGCCACGCCACTCGGCGAGCTCGACGAGCTCGGTCGACTCGGCCGCGACGGCCGGACCGTCGGGCCCGACGGCTCCGTCGCGCGGGGGCACGACGAGAGCGGCGGCGCAGACGAACGCCGCGCCGCGAGCCGAGTCGGGCCCCAGCGCAGCCAGGTTGGCAAGGAGCAGGTGGAGGTTGTCGGTGTCGTCGCGAGTTCCTGCGTAGCGGGCCGAGTGGATGCCGGGGGCGCCGTCGAGGGCGTCGACCGAGATTCCGGAGTCGTCGGCCAGCGACGGGAGCCCCGTGTGCGCTGCGGCCGCACGGGCCTTGATCAGCGCGTTGCCCTCGAACGTGTCGGCGTCTTCGACCGGCTCGGGCCCGTCGTAGGCGACCAGCTCGATCCCCTCGAGGGCGTCACCGAGGATGCGGCGGAGCTCGTCGACCTTGTGGGCGTTGTGGGTGGCGAGGACGACGCGCTGCACGGTCAGAGGCCCAGGGTCTCGCGCTGGATGCGGGAGAGGTCGACGGCGCCGCCGAGGGCGAGGTCGAGCAGCGAGTTCAGCTCGTCGCGGTCGAACGGCGCGCCCTCGGCCGTGCCCTGCACCTCGACGAACTTGCCCGACCCCGTGACGACGACGTTCATGTCGGTCTCGGCGCGGACGTCTTCGACGTAGGCCAGGTCGAGCATCGGCACACCGTCGATGATGCCGACCGAGACGGCCGAGACGCTGTCGCTGAGGGGCGTCGCCTTCTGCGCGATGAACTTGCTAGCGCGGCCCCACTCGATGGCCTCGGCGAGCGCGACGTAGGCGCCGGTGATCGCCGCGGTGCGCGTGCCGCCGTCGGCCTGCAGCACGTCGCAGTCGAGCACGATGGTGTTCTCGCCGAGCGCCTTCATGTCGACGACGGCACGGAGGCTGCGGCCGATGAGGCGCGAGATCTCGTGCGTGCGGCCGCCGATCCTGCCCTTGACGCTCTCGCGGTCGTTGCGCGAGTTCGTGGCGCGGGGCAGCATCGCGTACTCGGCGGTGACCCAGCCCTTGCCCTTGCCGGTCAGCCACCGCGGCACGCCGTTCGTGAAGGACGCGGTGCAGAGCACCTTGGTGTCGCCGAAGCTGACGAGCGCGCTGCCCTCGGCCTGGCTCGACCAGCCCTTTTCGATGGTGACCTCGCGGAGCTGGTCGTTCTGTCGTCCGTCGGCGCGTTCGGTCATGGGGTGCTCTCCTTGGTTCTCGTCACCCGGAAGCCCGGGGGAAGGTCGATCGTGCCGGTCTCGAGGTGGCCCACTGTCGCCACCTCGGGGCCGAGGAATCTCTTGGCCAGGCGGATGAAGCCCTGCTGATCGGGGCCGGTCGCCTGGAAGTCGTAGGTGGGCGCACGGGCCGAGCGGCGCTCGAGCTCGTGCGCGACGAGGGTCGAGTAGACGTCGTTCGCAGTCTCTTCGGCACTGGAGACGAGCGTGACGCCGGGGCCCATGACGTACTGGATGGCCGCCGACATCAGCGGGTAGTGGGTGCAGCCGAGCACGAGCGTGTCGACGCGGGCGTCGCGGAGCGGAGCGAGGTACTCCTCGGCGACGGCTCGCAGCTCCGGGCTGGAGGTGTCGCCGGCCTCGACGAACTCGACGAACCGGGGGCAGGCCCGCGTGAAGAGGGTGAGGTCGGGGGCGGCGGCGAAGGCGTCTTCGTAGGCGCGCGAGTTGATGGTGCCCTCGGTGCCGATGACGCCGACCCGCTTCGAGCGCGTCTGCTTCATCGCGGCGCGGACGGCGGGCTGGATGACCTCGACGACGGGGATCCCGTGCGCCCCGGTGTAGCGCTCGCGCGCGTCGCGGAGCACGGCCGACGAGGCGGTGTTGCAAGCGATGACGAGGGCCTTGACGCCCTGCGCGACGAGGTCGTCCATGACGGCGAGCGCATACTCGCGGACGGCCGCGATCGGCTTGGGGCCGTAGGGCGAGTGCTCGGTGTCGCCGACGTAGAGGATCGACTCGCGCGGAAGCTGGTCGATGATAGCCCGCGACACCGTCAGGCCGCCGACGCCTGAGTCGAAGACTCCGATTGGTGCGTCCGTCACGATCGTCAAGCCTACCCGGGCCGGGCGGGCCTAGGCTGGCGGCGTGACCAGCGCGCTGTTGACCGACCGGTACGAACTCACCATGCTCGAGGCGGGTCTCCGCGACGGGACGGCCCTCCGGCGGAGCGTGTTCGAGGTGTTCACCCGCCGCCTGCCACCGGGGCGACGGTACGGAGTGGTCGCAGGAACCGGCCGCTTCCTCGAAGAGCTCGGCCGCTTCCGCTTCGGCGAGCCCGAGCTGGAGTGGCTCCGCGCCGGTGCCATCGTCGACTCGGCCACCATCGACTGGCTCGCCGACTACCGCTTCTCGGGCGACATCCACGGGTACCGCGAGGGCGAGGTGTTCTTTCCGAACTCGCCCATCCTCGTCGTCGAGTCCACCTTCGCCGAGGCGGTCCTGCTCGAGACCCTCGCGCTGAGCGTCTTCAACTACGACTCCGCGGTGGCCAGCGCCGCAGCGCGCATGGTGTCGGCCGCCGACGGGCGGCCTCTCGCGGAGATGGGCTCGCGCCGCACCGGCGAGTGGAGTGCCGTCGCCGCCGCGCGGGCCGCGTTCATCGCCGGATTCGGCGCCACGAGCAACCTCGAGGCCGGTCGGCACTGGGGCGTGCCCACGATGGGCACCGCGGCCCACGCGTTCACGCTGCTCTACGACACCGAGGAGGAGGCCTTCCGCTCGCAGGTGGCCGCCCTCGGCCCGTCGACGACGCTCCTCGTCGACACCTACGACATCGCGGCCGCGGTCGAGACGGCCGTGAAGGTCGCCGGCCCGGAGCTGGGCTCGGTGCGAATCGACTCGGGCGATCTGCCCTCGCTCGTGGCCGCCGTGCGCGCGCAGCTCGACTCGCTCGGCGCGACCGGCACGAAGATCACCGTCACCAACGACCTCGACGAGTTCACGATCGCCGCCCTCCGCGCGGCTCCGGTCGACAGCTACGGCGTCGGCACGTCGGTCGTGACGGGCTCGGGCCATCCGGCGGCGTCGATGGTGTTCAAGCTCGTGGCGCACCAGGACGGCGCCGGCAGATGGGTGTCTGTCGGCAAGAAGTCGGCCGAGAAGGCGACAGTCGGCGGGCGCAAGTTCCCAGTGCGATCGCGACGCCGCGGGGTCGCGGCGGAGGAGATCGTGCGGGTCGGCTCGCAGGATGTCGGCCCGTCGGAGCGGCCGCTGCTCGTGCCCCTGGTCACGGCCGGAGTGGTCGACGAGCGCTGGACCGGCCCGGGTGGAGTGCTGCTGGCACGCGAGCACCGCGAGGCCGCGATCGGCGAGCTGCCGGAGGCGGCTTTCAGCCTCGGTCGGGGCGAGGCGATCATCCCCACCCGTTACGAATGAAGGACTACTCCGACTTCATCTTCTCGTAGATGGCCTTGCAGCTCGGGCAGACCGGGAACTTCTCGGGGTCGCGGCCCGGCGTCCACTTCTTGCCGCAGAGCGCCTTGACGGGCTTGCCGCTCAGGGCCGACTCCATGATCTTGTTCTTGGGCACGTAGTGCGAGAAGCGCTCGTGATCGCCCGGCTCGATCGCCTCCTCGTTGAGGAGCTTCTCGAGTTCGCGGTCGAGCACGTCCGTGCCTCCGCCGATGCCGTCGCCCTGGAATCCCGTGTCGCTCATGGCCACCATGGTACGCCGAACCAGGCGGAGCACACCCGGGCGATCGCTGACAGCGTCGTGCCCGCCGAGGCGACCGGCTGCGCCGCCCTTCTCTAGCTGCGCAGCGCGAACGCCAGCAGCTCGGGCGCGCGGCGCGAGTAGACGGCCGAGCCGATCGCGACCCCGGCGACCAGGACGCCGACCCCGGTGAGGGTCCCGGCCCAGAACGCGGCGCCGACCAGGTCGGTGCGCCCCTCGACGGCGGCCATGACGGCGAGGATCCCCGTCGGGGCACTGAGCAGCGCCGCTCCGCCGATCATCAGCGACTGCGACCAGCCCGCAGCCGCGCCGGTGCTCTGCGGCTGCTGGAACGGGTCGTCGCCCGGCCGGACCGCAGCGTAGGGCAGGGCCGCCGACAGGATGCTCGCGAGGCCGAGGCCGGTGAGGAGCAGGGCGATCGCGACGCCGAACTCGGCTCCGAAGACGGCGATGTCGTCGTGCAGGACGACCGCGGCGAACGACCCGACGAGGGCGAGCGGCACGCCGATGACGAGCGCCGGCGCCAGGCGTCCGAGCCGGTCGGCGAGGCCCCGCGTGTTGGCCGACACGTGCATCCACAGCGCCGTGTTGTCGTACGCGACGTCGTTGTGCGGCAGGAAGCCCAGGATCAGGCACATGAGCGGCACCGGAGCCAGGGCGAGCATCCGCCAGTCCACCCCCGCGATCCCCAGCGGGATCACCAGCAGCGGCAGGAACGGCAGGATCACCAGCGACCAGCGGTAGCGGGCGTCGCGGACCCAGTAGGTGAGGCTCCGTCCGGCGACGGCGCCGCTCGCGGTGCCGGGGAGCAGGTCGAACCAGCCCAGCCCGACGCGGTCGGCCGCCACCTCCGGAGCCGGAGGGCGACGGAGGCCGCGCTCGACGAGCGTGCGCCACGCCCACCACAGCAGACCCAGGGTCACGAGGGCGACGAGGAGGTCCGCGACCGCACGCCCGGTCTGACCCGAGGCGGCGTGTCCCGGCAGGGCGAGTGCCGCGCCGAAGGGCGTCCAGGCGAGACCGGAGGTGGCGACCCCCGATCCCCGGTAGCCGCCGGGCAGGAGCACGCGCACGAGGTCGACGACGAGCGGGATGATGAGCAGCCCGACCACGACGCCGCCCGCGGCGAGGAAGTCGCGGGCCCGGCGGCCGGTGATCGAGGCGCTGACGGTCCCCGCGACGAGCGCCAGCAGCAGGGCGGTGGCTCCGGCGAGCACGGCGCCGAGGACGGCCAGCCAGGCGATGCCCGACCCCAGCCCGAACGAGCGGACGTAGCCCACCCCGAGGATCAGCAGGCAGAGGGCGGGGACGCCGAGAGCGGAGCCGAGGGCGAGGCCGACGGCCGCACGGTCGACGGGCGCGCCGTAGCCGTACAGGCGCCGCGGGTCGCCCCACGGCGGCCGCGACGACGCGAAGGGCGCTACGACGAAGCCCACGAGCAGCAGCGCGCCTCCCCCGACGACGAGCGCCTGGACCTCGCCGAGCGGGTCGTCCCGGAGACGGCTGGTCAGCGTCGACACCGCGATGGACGCCAGGACGGCGACGAGCACGGCCACGACGGCGGTGAACGCGGGTCGGAGGCCGAAGCGGAGGCGGTTCGCAGTTCCGGCGACCCTCAGTCGGAGAAGGAGTGCAACCATTCCATCCCCTCCGTGGCGGCCTGCCCGCCGGCCAGCTCGACGAAGCGCTCCTGCAGCGAGCGGCCCGCGCGGACGTCGTGCACCGTGCCCTGCGCGAGCACGTGCCCGTCGACGATGACCGCGACGCTGTCGCAGATGCGCTCGACGAGGTCCATGCTGTGGCTCGACAGCAGCACCGTGCCGCCCCCGCGGACATACCGCTGCAGGATTTCGGTCACGGTCGCCGCCGACACCGGGTCGACCGACTCGAACGGCTCGTCGAGCACCAGCACACGCGGCGAGTGGATGATGGCCGCCGCGAGCGCGACCTTCTTGGTCATGCCGACGGAGTAGTCGCTGACGAGGCGCCCGAGTGCGTCCTGGAGGCCGAAGGCCTCCGCCAGGTCGGCGGAGCGCTTGCGCGCGGTCGCGCCGTCGAGCCCTCGGAGGGTGCCGGCGTAGTACAGGAACTGCGCGCCCGTGAGGCGGTCGAACAGGCGGAGGCGATCCGGCAGCACGCCGAGCGAACGCTTGGCCTGACGGGAGTCCTTGCTGCTCCAGACGTCGCTGCCGAGGATCTCGACCGTGCCGCTGTCGGGCCGGAGCAGCCCCGTCGCGATGGACAGAGTGGTGGTCTTGCCGGCGCCGTTCGGGCCGACGATGCCGTAGAACGTTCCGGCTCGGACCTCGAGGTCGAGGTTTTCGACAGCCACCGTCGAGCCGTAGCGCTTCCCGAGGCCGCGGATGGCGAGGACGACGGGGCCCTCGGGCGCCTTCGGGGGCTCGGGAACGACGACGGGCGCCTTCTTCCGCCCAGTCGCCGGCGGTTTGCGGGGGGCGGGTTTGCGAGTCGCAGTCGCCGCGGTCTTCCGAGCCGCCGGCGCGGCCGGCTTGCGGGCCGGCGTGCGCGGCGTCTGCGTGCGCGGCGTCGTCTTGCGCGCCGGCGTACCCCGATTCGCCGCCGCCTCGGCCTTCCCCTCGGCCTCGGGCGCGTCGATCACGGTGTCGTCACCGTCGTCGGCTTCTGTCACTTCGTCCCCTTGCCCGAAACGGCCGCCCTGAATGGCCGCTTCGTCGGACAACCGTACCAACCGTCCCCCGTCCCGGACGACGCGACGTACCCCTGTGTCACGAATCCGGGGGTGTCACGAAAAGGACACGACTGGCTGACAATCCGCGATCTGCCAGGGGTTCCGGCGTATGGTGGCAACGCACACTGCCGTGCCACAGACGACCAACCCGGGGCATCTCGACGATGAACAGTCGATGAACCGCCTTCGAACGAGGAGACAACCGTGAGCACTCAGATCGTGATTCTCGCAGCCGGCATGGGCACGCGCCTTGGCCGCTCGCTGCCCAAGTGCCTGACCGAGCTCGCCGACGGCCGCACGATCATGCAGCAGCAGATGGAGAACATCCGCAGCGCGTTCGGCGCCGACGTGAAGATCACCGTCGTCGTCGGCTACAAGTACGAGCACATCGTCGAGGCCTTCCCGACCGCGAGCTTCGTCTACAACGAGCAGTACGACCAGACCAACACGTCGAAGAGCCTGCTGCGCGCCCTGAAGGCGACCGGCTCCTCCAGCGTCGTGTGGATGAACGGCGACGTGGTCTTCGACCCGGCCGCGCTGAAGCGCGCCGCCCCGTACATCGCCTCCGACCAGTCGTTCGTCTCGGTCAACACCTCCAGCGTCTCCGACGAGGAGGTCAAGTACACGACCGACGCCGAGGGATTCATCGACGAGCTCTCCAAGCAGGTCAAGAACGGCCTCGGCGAGGCCGTCGGCATCAACTTCGTGTCGAAGCGCGACAAGGCCGACCTCGTCCGTCAGCTCGGCCGCGTCGACAACCAGGACTACTTCGAGCGCGGCATCGAGCTCGGCATCGAGCAGAACGGCCTCCGGTTCGTCCCGGTCGACATCTCCGACCTCTACGCTGTCGAGGTCGACTTCGCCGAAGATCTCGAGCGCGCCAACCTGTTCGTCTGACTCCGTCCGATGCGGGTTCCGCTCGGATCCCGGCGGGTGCCCGTGATCGAATAGGACTCCCGTGACTGCACCAACCCTTCAGCCGAGCGCCCCCGCGCGCCCCCGACCCCGGGGGTTCGAGCGGTACCGCCAGGTGCTGTGGCTGCTGACGAAGCGCGATCTCAAGGTCCGCTACTCGACCAACGTGCTCGGCTACCTGTGGTCGATCCTCGACCCGCTGCTGATGAGCGGGATCTACTTCTTCGTCTTCACGCAGGTGTTCCACCGCAACGTGGGCGAGAAGCCGTACATCGTGTTCCTGCTGAGCGGCCTGCTCGCCTGGCAGTGGTTCAACGGAACCGTCTCCGATGCCACCAAGGCGTTCACGTCCGATGCGAAGCTGGTGCGCTCCACGAAGATCCCGCGGACCATCTGGATGGGCCGGATAGTGATGTCGAAGGGCATCGAGTTCTTGCTGAGCCTGCCTGTCCTCGTCATCTTCGCCCTGGTCACGGGCGCGCCCGTGCACTGGCAGGTCGTCTACTTCCCGCTGGCTATCGTGCTGCAGGCGGTCCTCGTCACCGGACTCGGACTCATCATCGCGCCGCTCGTCGTGTTCTTCCGCGACCTCGAGCGAGCGGTGAAGCTGATCCTGCGCTTCCTCTTCTACGCATCGCCGATCATCTACAGCACGAAGAGCCTTCCCGAATCGTTTCACCTCGTCGCAGCCTTCAATCCGCTCAGCGGCATCTTCGGGCTCTACCGGTCGGCGTTCTTCCCCGACCAGCTCTCGCTGTGGGAGGTCGTCATCGGCGCTCTGCTCTCGTTCGTCATCCTCGGCGTCGGCGTCCTGGTGTTCCGCGCGTGCGAGCGCGCCGTGCTGAAGGAGATCTGATGTCGACCACGTCTCCCGTCATCCGCGTGGCCGACGCCGGCATCCGCTTCCGTCGCAACAAGAGGGCGCGCCGGTCGTTCAAAGACCTCTTCGCCGACAGCAGCCGGCGTTCGCGGCCGGGCGAGTTCTGGGCTCTCCGCGGAGTCACGTTCGACGTGCAGCCCGGCGAGTCGATCGGCGTCGTCGGCCGGAACGGCCAGGGCAAGTCGACCCTGCTCAAGCTCGTGGCGGAGGTCATGCTGCCCGACGAGGGCGCGATCGCGGTCGCCGACGGAGTGGCCCCCCTGATCGAGATCACCGGCGGCTTCGTCGGCGATCTCAGCGTCCGCGACAACGTCTACCTGACCGCCGGTCTCCACGGCATGTCCCGCACCGAGATCGACGAGGCCTTCGACGAGATCATCGGCTTCGCCGAGATCGAGTCGTTCATCGACACGCCGTACAAGCACCTGTCGAGCGGAATGAAGGTCAGGATCGCGTTCGCGGTCATCTCCCGCCTCGACGAGCCGATCATCCTGGTCGACGAGGTCCTGGCCGTCGGCGACCGGGCCTTCCGCGAGAAGTGCTACCGCCGCATCGAGGAGCTCCTCACAGCAGGCCGCACGCTGTTCTTCGTCTCGCACAACGAGAAGGACCTCCGTCGCTTCTGCACGCGCGGCCTCTACCTCGACAAGGGAGCCCTCGTCTTCGACGGGCCGATCGACGAGGCTCTGGCGAGGTACAACGCCGATCTCGCTCGCAAGTCTCAGGCGTAGGGTCGCGCAATGCGACGTTCCAAGAATCCTCCGGTCGACCAGCCCGAGACGACCGACCTCGAGAAGGCCCTGCCGTTGAAGGGCGAGGCGCTGCGCGAGACCGGGCGCGAGCTCACGGCCGACGTCGACAGCCCCGTCTGGCAGCGAAGCCTGAACCGGGTCCTCGCCGTCCAGCACCCCGTGGTCGAGTCGCACGTGCGGGCGCTCCGCCGTCGCCACCCCGACCACTCTCCCGAGCAGATTCTGCATACCCTCGAGCGCGAGTACCTGACGGCAGTCACGACCGGCGGGGCCGCCGTCGGTGCGAGCGCCGTCATCCCCGGCGTCGGCATCGGCGTCTCGCTGGCCCTGTCGGGCGCCGAGACGGCCTACTTCCTGGAAGCCACCGCCCTGTTCGCGCAGTCCGTCACCGAGGTGCACGGAATTGCCGTCACCGAGCCCGAGCGCGCGCGGACGATCGTCATGGCCATGATGCTGGGAGGCCCCGGGAGCGAGCTCGTACGCCAGCTCGCCGGCGAGGCCATGGGCACGGGCCCGGCCCGCTCGGCCTTCTGGGGCGACCTCGTCGCGAAGCGCCTCCCGCAGGCGGCCATGTCGAACCTGTCGGGGATGGTCCGCAAGGAGTTCACGAAGCGCTTCGTCCGTATGCAGAGCGCCACCATCGTGGGCCGGGCGATTCCCTTCGGCATCGGCGCCGTCGTCGGCGGCGTGGGCAACCACACGCTCGGCCGCAAGGTCGTCACCAGCTCGCGGACCGCATTCGGCCCCGCGCCGGCCGCCTTCCCGAGTGAGCTCGAGTCGAAGCCCGAGCACCGATCGCTGCTCCAGCGGCTCCCGTTCCCGATCGGACGCAGGCGCCGCGGCGACGCCGACCAGTAGCGCCGACTGCTCCTCCACAGGTGCCGTTCGACCGGGGTTATCCACCGATCGGACGTTGTCCACAGGGTCCGTGCTCGCGACGTCGGATGCCCCTCCTATCGTCTCGGGCATGAGCACTCTTCCTTCGGCCTACGCCGTGCCCTTCTGGGTCGACCGCACTGATGAACCCCACGTCTACCGACTCGTCAACCTCGGCGACGAGCCTGTCCGCGGCGTCCGCGTGACGCTGCTCGGGTCGGGCCACCTCGTGCCCGTGGACCCCCGGCCTCTGCCGCCGGGGCGCACGCTGACGTTGACGCTCCTGGCCGTCGACAGCCGCGACTCGATCGCTGTGGTGCGCTGGTTTCGGCCCGACGGCGACGAGTACGTGTGGCGATTCGCGTTCTAGGGGCGCGAGACGCGGGCCACCGGGGGCGTGGAGTCCGCGGCAGGAGCAGCGTGAGCGCGCCGAGTCCTCGTCTGCGGCACGCTCAGGAGCGGCGGCGGCGCTGCTCGCGGACGTAGTCGGCGGCGCTGAACGCCTCGAGAAGGGGCGGCAGGTGGTCGGCGCCGAGCCCGGAGACGAACGCGGCCGGGTCGGCGTCGAGGACTGCGGCGAGCCGCACGATCGTGTGGAGCACCGGGTTGCCGATGCCGCGCTCGATCTTGCCGTAGTTCGAGACGTTCATGCCGGCGAGGTGCGCCACCTCGTCCTGGCTCAGGCCGAGGCGGAGGCGCTCGGTGCGAACACGCTCACCGAACAGTCGCGAGGCTTCAGACGCTGGATCAGGCACACCCCATGGATACGCGACTGGCTCTCGCATGTCCAGACTATATAGAATCAGGCGCTTTATGCCTCATTTATATATGCCTTTTGAAGTCGGGGTCAGAGGGAGTCGAGATCGTCATCACCGCGTGCGAGGAGATCCTCGCCGGTGCCGATCTCCGAGCCTGCCGCGTCGTCCGCCAGGGGCTGGGCACGGTCGTACTCGCGCCATCGGTCGATGAGAACGTCGACGGCCGCCTCGAAGCGCCGGGTGGCCTCACCTGGGGTCGTGTCGCCGAAGTGGTGCTCAGCCCAGAAGTCGAGGCGCGAGCGGGCGTCCTCGTCGCCGAGGACGGCCGCGACGAGCTGCTCGATATCGCCGGCCTGGTCGGCGGCGACCCACTCCGCCGAGCCGAGGTACCCGCCCTCGTCGACTTCTGCCGCCGGCGAGACCGGCCGCGTGACGAGGAGGGGCTTGCCGGTCGCGAGCCGGTCGTAGACCATCGCCGAGATGTCGGTGATGGCGACGTCGGCCACGGCGAGCTGCCAGCCGAGCTCCGGGCCGTCGTCGTAGACGTGCTGGGCGGCCGGATCACGGCGGTTGGCCTCGTCGATCGCCCGGACGATGCCCTCGTGAGCGGCCTTGTACCCGGCGTCGAGGACGCCGCTGCGCGGATGAGGGCGGTAGACGACGCGATGGCGTCCTGTTGCGAGCAGGGCGGGCACGAGCGCCGCGTGGGTCGCGATCGACCCGTAGGCGGCCGCTGCGCGGTCGCCCTCCCACGTCGGCGCGTAGAGCACGACGATGCGGTCGTCGGGTGTGAACGGCAGGACGCCGGCGAAGTGGTCGGCCTGCGGGCGGCCGATCATGATCGCCCTGCGGTCGAGGTCGTAGTCCCAGAGCTTCGCGCCGAGGCGCTGCAGAGCCGCCTTTCCGGCGACGAACGCATAGTCGTACGACTTGAACTGGTTCGTCGTCATGTACATCTTGTCGCTCTCGCCGTGGTTGACGAAGACGTGCCACATGCGCCCGTACCGCATCATCTGGAAGTTGCGGGAGTTCTGGTTGACGTACAGCGTCATGGCGATCGGGTGGGCCTCGACGAATGCCTCGAGGTCGACGACCTGGCGGGCGTAGACGACCGGCACCGGCGACTCGTCGACAAGGGCCAGCATGGTGGCAGGATTGCGCACGACGATGGCCACCGGCACGGTCTCGGCCAGATGCGCGAGAGGTCCGTACCACTGGCGGATCTGGTAGAGGTTCACGGCGCCGTCGGCGAAGTAGACGGCGACGCGGACCGTCCCCGGAGCGGGCGCGACAGCCCGGACGTCGCGCCGGGCCAGATCGCGGCGGTTCCTGCGCGAGACGAGCAGGCGTCGGGCGAGACCGATGCCGAGTCCGAGATCTCGGAGAAGAGGCACTGGGGCTCCGTTCGAATCGGGGGTGTCAGCGGGCGGTGGTGGGGACGGCGGGGTGGGTCGTCACAGGACGGGCGGGCGGCCTGCGCGGGCCATTCGGAGGACGGTCCGCCACCCCATGGAACGCCGTCCACCCGGGGAGGTCGCCCAGCCCTCGCGCCAGCCCGCGAACCACGGGCCCAGGCGATCGGGGCGGCGCGCCCAACGGAGCACCTGCACGCCCGTCCAGGACGCCACGTAGACGGGCACGAGCGGCCACGGCAGGTTGCGCTTGGCGAGCCAGACGCGGTTGCGCGCGTTGAGGCGGTAGTACTGGCTGTGGCGGGCAGGATCGATGGCCGGGTGGTGCGCGGTCAGATCGCCGGCGTACCAGACCCGCTTGCCCTGGGCCCAGACGCGCCAGGCGAGCTCGATTCCCTCGTGCGCGTAGAAGTACGGCTCGCCCCAGCCGCCGCAGGCGTCGAAGACGGCTCGCGGCATCAGGGTCGCTCCCTCCCACACCGAGAACACGTCGCTCGAATCGGTGGCGGAGCCCTTCCGCAGTCGCGGGATCCAGCGCCTCGGGTCTCCCGCTCCTGCCGGGTCGGTGACCCGGGGCTGGAGGAGTCCGATATCGCCCGCCCTCTCGACGAGGCGAACGGCATCGGCGAGGAAGGTCGGCGACGAGAGCGAGGCGTCGTCGTCGAGGAAGAAGATCCAGTCGCCTGACACGGTCTCGGCGCCGCGGTTGCGCCCGGCGGGGATGCCGACGTTGTCGGGAAGGACCAGGGCGCGGACTCCGGCGGGCAGCGGCCCCGTTCCTGCGCCGTTGCCCACGCAGACCACGTCGAGCTCGACGCCCTCCTGCGACTG
Source organism: Frondihabitans sp. PhB188 (assembly GCF_003752365.1). Taxonomy (GTDB): domain Bacteria; phylum Actinomycetota; class Actinomycetes; order Actinomycetales; family Microbacteriaceae; genus Frondihabitans. Next base: position 280,906 of record NZ_RJUO01000003.1, read on the forward strand.
CACCGACGCGAGGCCCCGGAGGAGGTCGTCGGGTCGGCGACCCTGCGTCAGGCTGACCACGCCGATCGAGGGTCGCCCTGCGACAGGGGTCAGGAGCGCACCCGCTTCGACGACATGATCGCGACGAAGTGGCCGAGCAGGGCGAGCAGCGACAGCGGCACGAGCACCTGGAGGGCGATGCGGTCGACCGTCATCTGGCCAGCGAACAGGCCGACGACCGAGATCGCGAAGATGATGATCGTGAGCTCGACCGAGTGGTACAGGCGGTGGAACGGCACGAAGCGCGCGACCGAACGCGCCCGGGCCAGCAGGCGTCCGCTGGGGACGGTGATGCCGCCGCGCTTGTCTTCGAGCTTGTCGAGCCCGGCGTTCGCACGGGCGACGTGGACCATGTCGTTCAGGGCCTTGTTCAGCACGATGACGAGCGCCAGGGCGAGGCCCAGGGTGGTCCAGCGGTAGTCGGCCGGGACCTGGAACGGGAAACCCGCCGCGCGGATGCCCAGCATCACGGGGATCAGCGCCTCGGTCGTGTAATGGCCGACCTTGTCGAGGAAGACGCCCGCCGGCGACGACGTGCTGCGCCAGCGCGCGACCTCGCCGTCGCAGCAGTCGATGAGCATCTGCACCTGGCCGAGCACCAGCGCGAGCGCCGGACCGGCGATGCCGGGGATGAGCAGCGAGAAGGCGGTCGCCCAGCCGGCGAGGATCATGAAGCCGGTGACGCCGTTCGCCGTGATGCTCGTCTTCAGGAAGACCCAGGTGAGGTAGGGCGACACGTCGCGGAGGTAGAGCGACGCGGTCCAGTGCTCGGCGTTCGCCCGGCTGCGGACCTCGGGCGGCTGCGCGACGCGCTTGAGCTCGGCGATCGACGACGGTCTCGATCGTGTGGGTGTCGACATGCTTGCTTATCTTCCGACGTGCGCGGTGATGTTCTTGGTGAGTTTCAGGAACCCGGCGAAGAAGCCCGTTCCCCACCCGAAGTGGATGCACGGCAAGACTACGAGAAACCAGAGCTTGGCCCGGCCGCTCTCGTCTCGGGCGGCGGTGAACGTCGCCGCCACGACGAAGACGGCGTAGACGGCGGGCGCGACGAAGCCGAGGAGGAGCCAGCCGGCCCACGACCCCGTGGCTGCGCCCACGATCCCGACGAGGCCGGCGATCAGGCCCACGGTCACGGCAGCGACCATGACCGGAGGCACGAGGTACCGCAGGGAGCTCGACGAGGGGAAGCGCCGCACGAGCTCGCCGCGCCAGATGCCGGTCGCGACGAACTGCCGCACGAGGGTGCGCAGGCTCGGGCGAGGGCGGTAGGTGACCGTCAGGTGCGGGGTGAACCACACCGTGCCGCCGGTCGCCCGGAGGCGCCGGTTGAGCTCCCAGTCCTGGCCGCGCTTGATGTTCTCGTCGAACAGGCCGACCTCGATCAGGCGATGGCGCTGGAAGACGCCCAGGTAGGCCGTCTCGGCCGGGCCCTCCTTGCCGCCGACGTGGTGCGGAGTGCCGCCCAGCCCGACGCGGCTGCCGTAGGCGCGGGCGACGGCCTTCTCGAACGGCGTGCGGCCCTCGGCGCGCATGATGCCGCCGACGTTGTCGGCGCCGGAGCGCAGGAGCGTCTCGACTGCGACGCGCGTGTAATCGGTCGGCAGCACCGAGTGGGCGTCGACGCGGATGGTCACCGGGTGCTTCGACGCCTCGATGGCGACGTTGAGACCGGCCGGCGTCGACCCGACGGGGTTCGGGATGCTGCGGAGGCGCGGGTCGGAGGCGGCGAGACGCGCGACGACCTCGTTCGTGCCGTCGACGCTCGGGCCGAGCGCGAGGATGACCTCGAAGGGGCCCTCGTGATCCTGCGCCACCAGGCTCGCGACAGCGGACTCGATCTCGCGGACCTCGTTCAGAACGGGCATGACGTACGAGACCCCGACGGTGCGGCTGTCTTCACTGCTCATGGCGTCCTGGGATTCGAAGCGCGACCAGGCGGCGGCGCGGGCATGGACCACGCGACCGGCCGGTCGCCGTCCGCGGAAATCCGGACGAGCCTATCAGGACGCCTCAGGCCTTGAGGGTTCCCAGGTCGACCGTGAGCGACTTCGTGCTGCCGTCGCGGATGTACGTCAGCGACGCCGTCGAGCCGCCCGCCAGCGTGCGCACCTGGGCGGTGAGGTCGGTCGCCCCGGTGATCGGGATGCCGTCGAACTTGGTGACGATGTCGCCCGCGCGCAGGCCGGCGGTCTCGGCGGCGCCGCCCGACGTCAGCGACTTGATGAGGGCGCCGGTGTGAGTGGCCGAGGTGTCGTTGGTCGAGTCGTCGACGCTCGCGCCGAGGAGTCCGTGAGTGGCTGACCCGGTGTCCTTGATGTCGTTGGCCACGCGCTCGACCAGGTTGGCCGGGATCGAGAAGCCGACGCCGATGCTGCCCGAGGCGCTCGACGACGAGCTCGAGCTGCCCGCGCTCGCGATCGCGACGTTGATGCCGATCAGCTTGCCGTCGGTGTCGAGCAGGGCTCCGCCCGAGTTGCCGGGGTTGATGCTGGCGTCGGTCTGGATGACGGGGAGCGAGATGGTCGAGCTGGTCGAGGTCGACGAGCCGCTGCCGTTGTCGAAGCTGAACGGGCCCTGGCCGTTGTTCTCGCTGCCGGACGACGAGTCGTCGCTCGAGTCGGGTGCGGCCGACGATGCGACCGTGATGCTGCGGTTGAGCGTCGACACGATGCCGTCGGTGACGGTGTTCGAGAGGCCGAGCGGAGCCCCGATCGCGACGGTGGTGTCGCCGACGTTCAGCTTCGACGAGTCGGCGAAGGCGATCGGGGTGAGCCCGGTCGCGTCGATCTTGATGACGGCGAGGTCGACGAGGGGGTCGGTGCCGATGAGCTTTCCCGAGTAGAGCTGGCCGCCCGAGGTCGTGACCCGGATGGTGCCCTTGGCGCTGGCGCCGTCGAGCGTGACGACGTGCGTGTTCGTCACGATGTAGCCGTCGCCGGTGAGGACCACGCCCGAGCCGGTGCCGGCGGAGGTTCCGGCGGCGACGTCGATCGTCACGACCGACGGGGTCGCCTTCGCCGCCACGGCCGTGATGAGCGAGGCGTCTTTGTAGTGGCCGATCGAGAGCGTGTCGGAGGTGCCGCCGGTGGCGTCGTTCGAGCCGCGTGCGCCGAACAGCGCGTAGCCGCCGGTGGCGACGAGGGCGCCGATCACCGCGGCGACGACGGCGACGGCGACGAAGCCGCCCAGGCCGCGGCGGCGCGGACGGCGGGCGTCGGGCGCCTGCCAGCCGGAGGGCGCGGCCGAGGCCGTCGCGGCGTCGTACGACCAGGCACCCGGGGCGGCCGGGTTCACGTCGGCCTGCGGGGAGTTCGACAGTCCGGCGTACGCGGCCGAGTTCGAGCCGGCGTAGGCGGCATGGTCGAGCGACGGCGGGGCGTGGTGCGCGCCGTCGGGCGCGGCGAAGCCCGTGTACGGCTTCGTGTCGGCGAGGGGCGCCGGGGTCTCGCCGGGAAGCGGCGGGGCACCGAGGGCCGGCGGTGCGGTCGGCTCGGCGGGCCCGGTCGGCGTCTCGCCGGCAATCGGCTCGGTCGGCTGCTCGGCCCCGGGCGCGGCCGTCGACTGCTCCCCTGTCTGACGAGAGGCCTCGTGAGGTGCCTGCCAGGCGTTCCGACCGTTCTCTGAGCCCCTGCCCGCTTCGCTGCCGGCGGCGTTGTCGGGGGTCTGCGGATCGGTGGGATCGGTCATGGTGCCACATCATAGGCGGGCTGCGTAAGGGTCAGCCGAGAAGGACGTTACGGTGGGCAGATGACCACTCTCGCCCCCTGGGAGCGCGCAGCCCGTGGCGCCATGCTCCTCGATGCGTCCGGCCGCATGGCCCCCACGATCTTCGCCGAGATGTCGGCGCTGGCGCAGGCGACCGGCTCCCTCAACCTGGGGCAGGGGTTCCCCGACGAGGACGGCCCGGCCGAGGTGCTCGAGGCCGCTCGTCAGGCGATCACGGACGGCATCAACCAGTACCCGCCGGGGCGCGGCATGCCCGTCCTCCTCGAAGCGGTGGCGGCGCACCAGAAGCGCTTCTACGGCATCGAGGTCGATCCGGGCAGCGAGGTGCTGGTCACAGCGGGCGCGACCGAGGCCATCGCGGCGACCCTCCTCGCCCTGGTCGACGCCGGCGACGAGGTCGTCACGCTCGAGCCGTTCTACGACTCGTACGGCGCGGTCATCGGCCTGGCCCGCGGCGAGCACCGCACCGTCCCGCTCCGGGGTGACGAGTTCCGGGTCGATCCCGACGAGCTGCGCCGCGCGATCACCGACAAGACGAAGGTGATCCTGCTCAACGACCCGCACAACCCGACCGGCTCCGTGCTCGACGCCGACACGAGGGCGCTCATCGTCGAGCTGGCGAACCGCCACGACGTCACCATCGTCTCGGACGAGGTCTACGAGCATCTCCTGTTCGACGGCGCGAAGCACGTGCCGATCTCCACTCTCCCGGGCGCCGCCGAGCGCACCGTCACGATCTCGAGCGGGGGCAAGTCGTTCTCGACGACGGGCTGGAAGATCGGCTGGCTCAGCGCTCGACCCGAGCTCGTCAGCCAGATCCTCGCGGTCAAGCAGTTCCTCACCTACGTCAACGGCGCCCCGTTCCAGCCCGCGATCGCGGTCGGCCTCGGCCTCCCCGACTCCTACTTCGACCAGCTCGCCGCCACGCTCCAGCACAAGCGAGACCTGCTGCGCACGGGCCTCGAGGCCGCGGGGTTCACGGTGTCGCGCCCCCAGGGCTCCTACTTCGTCGTCGCCGACGCCCGCCCGCTCGGCTACACCGACGCGGTCGACCTCTGCCGCCGCCTGCCCGAGCTCGCCGGAGTCGTCGGGGTGCCGATCTCGGCGTTCTGCCACGCCGACCTGGCCGACGAGTACTCGTCGCTGGTGAGGTTCGCGTTCTGCAAGCGCACGGAGGTGCTCGAGCAGGCTGCTCGGCAGCTCGCCTCGCTCGGCGGGTAGGTCTTCTTCGGGACGCAGGAACTCGGGTTCCTGCGTCGCATCTCGGGGCTACCCCGTGACGACGGGCGCGCCCTCGGCGACCCGGAACCGTCGCAGCGCGAGAGCGGGGTTCACCCGGCGCACGCCGTCGATCCGCGCCCGAGTCACCTCGCCGAGCGCGATGCCGGCCTCGTCGCCGATCGCGGCGATCTCGACGCCGAACGGATCGACGACCATGCTGTTGCCGACGCCGACCGGGGGCACGTGGTCGGCGGCCGCGATGTACACGGTGTTCTCGATGGCTCGCGCAGTGACGAGCGTGCGCCAGTGGTGCTCCTTGAGCGGGCCGCGGACCCACTCGGCGGGCAGCAGCACCACCTCGACTCCCGCGTCGACGAGCGTGCGCGTCACCTCGGGGAAGCGGATGTCGTAGCAAGTCTGCAGCCCCACGATGAAGCCGCCGACCTCGAACGTCTCGGGCGCTTCGATGTCGCCCGGGACGACCCAGTCGGACTCCGTCGATCCGAACGCGTCGTAGAGGTGCAGCTTGCGGTACGTCGCCACGACCGAGCCGGTGGGAGCGACCGCGACGAGCGTGTTCGAGAACCGGTCGGTGCCGGTCGACTGGACGAGACCGGCGACGACGTGGATGCCGAGACGGGCGGCGATCCGCCCCAGCCCCGTGACGAACGGCCCGTCGAGCGGCTGCGCGAGCTCGACGTAGCGCGGCCCCAGGTCGGGTTCGAAGAACGACGAGTACTCGGGGAAGACCGCGATGGCGGCGCCGCGGGCCGCTGCCCGCTCGGCCAGCCGCTCGATCTCGGCAAGGTTCGCCTCGGGGTCCGCGCCGGGGGCGAACTGCCCGACGGCTACGAGCATGCTGTCGCTGGATCGGGGATCGTCGCTCATGCGGCCACTGTAGCCGTCGGGGCAAGACGGCGAGAGTGCCGTCGCGGTCAGCGGGTGAGGGCGTCCGAGAGCCCCAGGCTCCAGACCGCGACGCCGCCGAGCTTCAGGTGCTTCGCGTACGCCAGGCGCGTTCGGTACGACCTGGCGTCGGACCACCAGATCGTGGTGCCGCTGGACAGCGTGGCGTGCCACTCGGCCTGCGCGGCGCTCCACTTCGCGGTGGCGCGGTCGCGCTTCACGATGGCGCGGGCGCGGGCGTCCGAGAGCTGCTCGCCGTTGCCATGCTTCGGCCAGGTGTAGCCGTAGCCCGCGATGCCGAGCTGGAGCTTCGAGGCCGGCACGGCCTTTCGGAGGGGTGCCAGCGACTCCTTCACCCACGGCAGGCCGCCGACAGCGCCGGCGCCCGACCAGCCGGGTCCGTGCTCGTCGTAGGCCATCAGCACGATGTGGTCGGCGGCGCGCCCGAGGGGCGCCATGTCGTAGCCGAGGGCGGCGTACCCGCCGGTCGACGCCATGATGCAGACCGAGACGCTCGTGCCGGCACCCAGGGCCTTGTTCAACTCGGACACGAACCGCGTCAGACCGGCCGCGTGCGCGTCGGAGAGGCTCTCGAGGTCGACCGTGACGCCGTCCCAGCCGTGGGCCCTGACCTCGGCCGCCAGGTCGCCGACCACTGCGTCGATGTGCGTGCGGGAGCCGAGGAGGGCGTCGCCGATGGCGGGCGAGAAGTCTCCGAGATCGCCGTCGAAGTTGCCCACCAGCAGCTCGGCCTTCTCAGACCGGGCGTGCGCGGCCTTCACGAGGTCGAGCGCCTCGGTCGACACCGGCGTGATCGAGCCCCCGTCGGAGGTGACGTTCACGCCGTCGATGCCGATCGTCGTCAGCGCCGACCGGCTCGCGTCGAGCTTCGCCGTGCTGGTCGAGCCCGCCTCGGCGTACCCGACGACCTGGGGCGGGGTGGCGGCCTGGGCGCTGGAGCAGCCGGCGGTCAGAACGACGAGGGCGGCGAGCGCGGCCGTCACGAGGCGGGCGGATCGGGTCGGCAGCATCGGATCAGGTTACGACCTCGTCGGGCTCGCGAGCTCCCATCGTTCCTGGAGCATGATCGTTCCATGCGTTCCGTACCGAGCACCGATGCCTACCGCGCCGCCCGAGATCAGCTCCTCCGCGCCCTCGACGAGGGCACGCCCGCGAGCTTCCGCTGGCCCGACGTCGGCGCCGAGTTCAACTGGGCCACCGACTGGTTCGACGTCATCGCCGGCGGCAACGACCGAGTCGCGCTCTGGATCGTCGAGGAGGACGGCACCGAGTCGACGACCACGTTCGCCGAGATGGCCCGGCGCTCCGAACGGCTGGCCACGCACCTGAGCCGTCTCGGCGTCGCTCAGGGCGACCACGTGCTGCTGATGCTCGGCAATCAGGCGGAGCTCTGGGAGACCATGCTCGCCGTCATGAAGCTGGGCGCCGTGATCCTGCCCACGTCGACGATGCTCGAGGCGCACGATCTGCAGGATCGCGTCGTCCGCGGGAGCGTCGCCCACGTCATCACCACCGTCGGCGAGGCCCCCAAGTTCGATGCCGTCGACGGCGACTTCGGCCGCATCGTCATCGGCGGCGCAGTCGACGGCTGGAGCGACTATCCCGATTCGCTCGTCGAGCCGGATGAGGCGGGGCCCGCACGGCCGAGCGTCCTGACCCGAGCCGACGATCCGTGCCTGATCTACTTCACCTCGGGCACGACCTCGAAGCCGAAGATGGTCGTCCACACCCACACGTCGTATCCCGTGGGGCACCTCAGCACCATGTACTGGCTGGGGCTCACGCCGGGCGACGTGCAGCTGGCGATCAGCTCGCCCGGCTGGGGAAAGCACGCGTGGAGCTGCTTCTTCTCGCCCTGGATCGCCGAGTCGACCGTCTTCGTCTACAACTACGGCCGCTTCGACGCCAAGGGCCTTCTCTCGCAGCTCGAGCGCGCGCAGGTGACGACGTTCTGCGCGCCGCCGACGGTCTGGCGCCTCCTGATCCAGGCCGACCTGGGCCCCCGCCCGTCGGCTCTCCGCGAGATCGTATCGGCCGGCGAGCCCCTCAACCCGGAGGTCATCGCCCGCGTGGGCGACGCGTGGGGTCTGACGATTCGCGACGGCTACGGACAGACCGAGACGACCGCCATCATCGGCAACCCGCCGGGGTCGGCCGTCAAGCCCGGCTCGATGGGACTCCCGCTCCCCGGCGTGACGGTGACCCTCCTGGACCCGCTCACCGGCGAGCCCGGCGACGAGGGCGAGGTCTGCCTCGATCTCGCCGATCGGCCCCTCAACCTCATGGCGGGCTACTTCGGCGATCCTGCGCGCACCTCCGACTCGATGCGCGACGGGTTCTTCCACACCGGCGACGTCGCGTCACGCGACGAGGACGGATTCATCACGTTCATCGGCCGCACCGACGACATCTTCAAGTCGTCCGACTACAAGGTGTCGCCCTTCGAGGTGGAGAGCGTCCTGCTCGAGCACCCCGCGGTGGCCGAGTCGGCGGTCGTGCCCGCACCCGACGACGTCAAGTTGAACGTGGTCAAGGCGTACGTGACTCTGGCGGCGGGCTGGGAACCGAGCGCGGAGACCGCTCTGGCGGTCCTCAGCCACGCCCGGACGGCCCTCCCCGCCTACGAGCGGGTGCGGCGGGTCGAGTTCGGGCCGCTGCCGAAGACGATCTCGGGCAAGATCCGCCGAGTGGAGCTGCGCGACCGCGAAGAGCAGGCGGCCCTTGCCGGTGCCGAGCCGTTGGCCGACGAGTGGCGCGACAGCCAGTTTCCCGAACTCGCGGGCGACCGAGCATCGGCCTCGCGGCCGCGCTGAGGCGACGGCCGAGTCGCCGGTCGCCCTCGGGCCGGCCCTGCCGGAGCCCGTCTAGTCAGAGGACGCCACGACGCTGACCAGCACGGCTTTCGACACGGGGGTGTTGCTGCCGAGAGCGGCGCTGTCGAGAGGCACGAGCACGTTCGCCTCGGGGAAGTAGGCGGCCGCGCACCCGCGGGCGGTCGGGTAGGCGACCGCCCGGTAGCCGCGGAGAGCCCGCTCGACGTCGTCGGGCCAGTCGGTGATGACGTCGACGCGCTGTCCGTCGACGAGGCCGAGGTCGGCGAGGTCGGCGGGGTTGACGAACACGACCTCGCGGCCCTTCTTGATGCCGCGATAGCGGTCGTTGAGGCTGTAGATGGTCGTGTTGTACTGGTCGTGCGACCGCAGGGTCTGGAGCAGCAGCCGCCCCTCGGGCCGCTCGACGTGCTCGAGGTGGTTGACCGTGATCTCTGCCCTGCCGCTCGCGGTCGTGAACGTGCGGGAGTCGCGCGGGCCGTTCGGCAGTACGAAGCCATCACGGCTGCGGACACGCTCGCTGTACCGCTCGAAGCCGGGCACGACTCGGCTGATGTGGTCGCGGATCACGTCGTAGTCGTCTTCGAACGACTGCCAGTCGACCGGCACGCGGTCCGCGAGCGTGGCCCGCGCGAGGCGGGCGACGATGGCGACCTCGGAGAGCAGGTCGGCCGCGACCGGAGGCACCTGGCCGTGGCTGCCGTGCACGGAGCAGACGGTGTCCTCCACGGACACGAACTGCGGGCCCGCCTTCTGGATGTCGATCTCCGTTCGTCCCATGGTGGGCAGGATGAGCGCCTCCGCACCGACGACGGCGTGCGAGCGGTTCAGCTTCGTCGACACCTGGACGGTCATCTCGGTGCCCCGCATGGCCTTCTCGGCCAGCTGCGTGTCGGAGATGGCCGCGACGAGGTTTCCGCCGAGGCCCATCCAGAACTTGATGTCGCCGTCGCGCATCGCCTTGATCCCGTCGAGCGCGTCGACGCCGTGCTTGCGCGGGGGCTCGAAGTGGAACTCGTCGCGGAGGGCGTCGAGGAAGGTGTCCGACATCTGCTCCCAGATGCCCATCGTGCGATCTCCCTGCACGTTGCTGTGCCCGCGGATCGGCGACGCGCCGGCGCCCGGCCTGCCGATGTTGCCCCGGAGCAGCAGGAGGTTCAGGATCTCCTTGATCGTGTCGACGGCCTTCCGGTGCTGGGTGATGCCCATCGCCCAGGTGATGATCACGCGCTCCGAGTGGATGTAGCGGTCGGCGAGCTCGTCGATCTCCGCAAGCGAGAGGCCGGTGGCGAGAAGCACCTCGTCGTCGTCCACCGCGGCGATGTGCTCCGCGAACGCATCGAATCCTCCGCAGTACTCGTCGATGAAGTCGTGGTCGAGCACGGTCCCGGGCGCTGCCGCCTCGGCGGCGAGCACGCGCTTGGACACGGCCTGCAGGAGGGCCATGTCGCCTCCGAGCCGGATCTGAACGAACTGGTCGGCCATCTCCGTGCCGCGGCCCAGGACGCCGGCCACTCGCTGCGGGTTCTTGTAGCGGCGGAGACCTGCCTCGGGGAGCGGGTTCACCGCGACGATCTTCGCGCCGTTCCGCTTGGCGTCCTCGAGCGCGGTGAGCATCCGCGGGTGGTTCGTTCCCGGGTTCTGGCCCATCACGATGATGAGGTCGGCCTTCTCGAAGTCGTCGTAGGCGATGGTCGACTTGCCGATGCCGACGACCTCGCTCATCGCCGTGCCCGTCGACTCGTGGCACATGTTCGAGCAGTCGGGGAGGTTGTTCGTGCCGAAGGCGCGGACGAAGAGCTGGTACGCGAAGGCGGCCTCGTTCGAGGTGCGACCGGAGGTGTAGAACGAAGCGTCATCCGGGCTCGCCAGCGAGTTGAGCTTCTCGCCGATGACCTCGAAGGCGCGCTCCCAGCTGACCTCCTCGTAGTGCTCGCTGTCGGCCGGCTTGTAGACCGGCTTCGACAGGCGTCCCTGCATCCCGAGCCAGTACTCCGACTTGTCGAGCAGGTCGTCGATGGAGTGCTCAGCCCAGAAAGACGAAGGCACGAGGACGGGCGTCGCCTCCCAGGTGACCGCCTTGGCCCCGTTCTCGCAGAATTCCGCCACCTTGCGATGCGCAGGATCGGGCCAGGCGCAGCTCATGCAGTCGAAGCCGTCTTTCTGGTTCAAGGACGTCATCAGCTTCACGGTGCGGGCGAGGCCGAGCTGCTTGATCGCCGGCTCCATCGAGTGGAGCACCCCCGGCACTCCGGCGGCCCACTCGCGAGGCTCCCCGACTTCGAGGTGGTCGTCGCTGACGTCGTGGACGGGAGGCTTCTCGGTCATGCGATGCTCTCCATCGGTCGGGTTGCCGCAGTCGCCGTGGCGGCGAGTCGATCGGGGCGGGAGTAGACGACCATGCTCGCACCGCGCAGGAACCCGACGATGGTCACGCCGAGCTCGGTAGCCAGATCGACGGCCAGTGACGAGGGTGCGGACACAGCCGCCATCATCGGGATGCCCGCCATCGACGCCTTCTGCGTCAGCTCGAACGAGGCTCGTCCCGACACCATGAGCACCATGCCGGTCAGCGGCAGCAGGTTCTCCTTGACGGCCCAGCCGACCACCTTGTCGACAGCGTTGTGCCGGCCGACGTCCTCGCGGAGAACCAGCAGGCGTCCGGTCCGCCCGTCGAAGAGCGCTGCCGCATGCAGGCCTCCGGTCTTCTCGAACACGTCCTGACCGGCCCGGAGGAGGTCCGGGAACGTGGCGAGCAGTTCAGGGTCGACCACGAGCGGGTCGTGCAGCACGCCGTGCTGCGACTTCGTCCGCACCGCGTCTATCGACGCCTTGCCGCACAGCCCGCAGGAGCTGGTGGTGTAGAAGGCCCGTTCGAGAGAGGGATCCGGGGCGGGAACGCCCGGTGCCAGAGCCACGTCGAGCACGTTGTACGTGTTCAGGCCCTCGTCGGTCGCGCCGGCGCAGTAGCGGGCCGCCGAGAACTCGTCTCCGCGCGAGATGACGCCTTCCGAGACCAGGAAACCCGCAGCCAGGTCGAAGTCGTGGCCGGGCGTCCGCATGGTGATGGCCAGCGACTGCCCGCCGACGCGGATCTCGAGTGGCTCCTCGACCGCGAGAGTGTCCGTCGTCGAACGCCTCTCGCCGCCGACGGTCAGGCGTGTCACGTGCTTGCGTGCGGTGATGCGTCCCATGACTCATGGTCTACCCCTCCGGGGCACGGTCTGGGAAGACGGCTCACCAGGGAAGATCCAGTGAGGGCACGGAATCACCCGCGCGGGCCCCGCCTTCGGGGACCAGGAGGATCCCGTCGGCGTCGGCCAGCCCCCGGAGCATCGCCGACGACTGGCGGAGCTGCGGAAGCGCACCTGCGAGCGTCTGCCGGTAGGCCTGCACGAGCACTCCCCCTCGCGGGTGGCTGACGTCGGCGGCGAGGTCCACTGTGCTCGGCACGGCCACCGTACGGCCGAGCAGGCCGTCGATCAGCGGTACGCCGACGACGACGAGGGCGACCATGGCCGCCATCGGGTTGCCGGGGAGGCAGAGGTGCAGGGTCGAGCCTCGGCGCGCGATCATCGTCGGCTGGCCGGGGCGCATGGCGACGCGGTCGACGACGAGCTCGGCGCCGAGGCGTGCGAGGGCCGCTCGGACATGATCGGTGCTGCTGTGCGCCGTGCCCCCGGTCGTGATGACGAGTGCGAGATCGGGGCGGTCGAGAGCCGCGACGGTGGCATCGAGGTCGTCGGCGACCCGGACGGCCGAGTCCGCAACGGCGCCGAGACGGCGCAGGACATCGGGCAGCTGCACGGTGAAGACGTCCCGGACGGTACCGGGTGCAGGCACGCCCTCGGACACGATCTCGTCGCCGAGCACCGCGATGCCCACCCGAGGCGGGGTCGCGACGGTCACGGTGTCGAGCCCGCAGACGGCGGCGACCGCGACGCGCGGAGGCGTGAGGACGACACCCGCCTCGAACAGCAGATCGCCGGGCGTGGTCTCCTCGCCCGCGACGCGGATGTGGCGCGGAGCCGCGGGAGGGCCGTCGTCGACCAGACGGCCGTCGGCTATCCGTCCGGACTCCGAACGCAGGACGCGTTCCGCGCCGAGGGGAACGGCTGCTCCTGTCGTGATGGGGCGAGCGACGCCGGGCGCCAGCGGTCGGGAGTCGATCACGGGTCCGGCGACGATCGGCTCGCCGAAAATCCAGGGCCCGGCAGCCGAGACGGCCCAGCCGTCCATGGCGGCGGCATCGAAGCCCGGCACGAGCCCGGGCGAGCGCAGAGGGGCGGCGAGGGTGCGGAAGGCCGCGGAGGTCAGGGGAACCGTCTCGGCGGTGGCCCGGAGGGCTGATCCTGCATCGAAGGCCGCGCAGCGAACCTCGCTCCACGTACCGCCCGCCAGCGTCACTCCGGGTCGGCCGTGGCCAGGCGCCGCGCGGTCGCGAACGCGCGGTCGAGGGCCTCCGGTGAGCCGCCGTCCAGACCGGCTGCGAGACCGACGAGGAATGTCGTCAGAGGTGCGGCCGGGCGCGCGACGCCGTGCGCTGCATCCCGGGCCAGGTCGAGCACGGCGGGGATGTCGGCGGCGAAGCCGGGCGGCAGAGGAAGAGCCTCGGTGAGCGTCTTCGCCCACGCCTCGAGCTCGGCAGGTGTCTCGGTCATGGCCTCCACCTAACCAGCCGTCGACTCGGGCGCGCCCACGACACCCCATCGCCGGGCATCGTCGACCGTGTCGACGTCGGCGCACAATTCGGTCGGCACCGCGACGTCGATCAGTTCGACGCCATCGAGCATGCGACGAAGGGAGAGGTTCGCGAGGCCGACGGAGCTGGAGAGAGCGGCGAGGCGGTCGTCGAGCGCAGCCCGGCGGTAGAGGGCGAGGAGGGGCTGACGGCGGACATCGTCGTCGACGGCGATCCAGCCGTCGGCCATCCCGCCGTCGGATCCCGCAGACGCGCCGTCCAGGAGCACCCGTACCGCCTCCGGCGCGCGGGGCAGGTCGCACGCCAGCACGAGGACGAACTCCGACGCCGCCTCGGGCACCGCCGCGAGACCCGCGGCGACGGCGGCGACCGGGCCCGACCACGGCGGGTGCTCCCGGGTCGCCACCGAACCGGCCGGCGTCTCGCGGCCGTCGCGCAACCCCACGACGACTCGAGCCGCCGCAGCACCCGCCGCCTCGACCGCCAGATCGAGCAGAGTCGACCCGCCGGTCGTGAATGCCGTCTTGTCGAGACCGCCGACGCGGGACGCCCGGCCTCCGGCGAGGAGGACGGCGTCGAACGCGAGTGGCATGTGACCCATCCTGCTCGCCTGCAGGCTCGCTGTCTGGCTCCATCCGTCTGCCAGCGGACCTGGGAGGAAACCGGCGAACATGTCGGCAGCGGACGTAGCATCAGCGCGACGGCCGTCAGAGGCCGATGGATCAAGGAGGATTCATGTCAGGAAACAGAGCAGTCGCCTACAAGGGCCCGGGCGAGGTCGAGGTCATCGACACCGACTACCCCGAGTTCGAGCTCAAGGACGGCCCGGGGGTGAACCCGGCCAACGTGGGCCGCAAGGTGCCGCACGGCGCCATTCTGCGCACGGTCGCCACGAACATCTGCGGCTCGGACCAGCACATGGTCCGAGGTCGCACCACAGCACCTGCGAACCTCGTGCTCGGGCACGAGATCACCGGCGAAGTGGTCGAGGTCGGGCCGGGAGTCGAGTTCATCAAGGTCGGCGACCTCGTCTCGGTGCCGTTCAACATCTCGTGCGGGCGCTGCAAGAACTGCATCGAGCGGAAGACCGGCATCTGCCTGAACGTCAACCCGGACAGACCCGGCAGCGCCTACGGCTACGTCGACATGGGCGGGTGGGTCGGCGGGCAGGCCGAGTACGTGCTCGTGCCGTACGCCGACTGGAACCTGCTGAAGTTCCCCGACAAGGACCAGGCGCTCGAGAAGATCATGGACCTCACGATGCTGTCCGACATCTTCCCGACCGGGTTCCACGGCGCTGTCACCGCGGGTGTCGGCGTGGGCTCCACCGTCTACGTCGCCGGCGCCGGTCCGGTCGGCCTGGCCGCGGCGACCAGCGCGCTGCTCCTGGGCGCCGCAGCCGTCATCGTCGGCGACATGAACGAGGGCAGGCTCGCCCAGGCCAGGAGCTTCGGCTGCGAGACGGTCGACCTGAGCCAGGGCGGCCCGGCCGAGCAGATCGAGCAGATCCTCGGGGTACCCGAGGTCGACTGCGCGGTCGACGCGGTCGGGTTCGAGGCGAAGGGGCATGGACACGACGCCAAGGAGGCGCCGGCGACCGTCCTGAACTCGCTCATGGACATCACGGCCGCCGGCGGTGCGATGGGCATTCCCGGGCTGTACGTGACCGGCGACCCGGGTGCGTCCGACGAGGCGGCAAAGAAGGGCTCCCTCTCGCTGTCACTCGGCACGGGGTGGGCGAAGTCGCTCTCGTTCACGACCGGCCAGTGCCCCGTCATGAAGTACAACCGCGGACTGATGAACGCGATCCTGCACGATCGCGTCCACATCGCCAAGAACGTGAACGCCACGGCGATCACCCTCGAGGACGCCCCCCGCGGCTACAAGGAGTTCGACGCGGGAGCCGCGACGAAGTACGTGCTCAACCCCAACGGGTACCTGGACGGCAAGGCCGCCTGAGTCCTGAGACGGGGCGCGGCGTCGACCCCGCGAGAACGAGAAGGGCCCCCTCACCGAGACGACTCGTGTTGAGAGGGCCTTTCTGCGGGGGGCCGGCGCATGCTGGAAGGCATGCACATCGACGACGAGGCGACTTTCAACCGGGCTGGATCCGTTCGGATCTTGGGGGCTCCCTGGGGCGACAGCTCACGACGAGGACGCCCCTACGCCAAGGACCCGTCGGTCGTCCGCTTCCAGGGCCGCTACCTGATGTACTTCTCGCTGCCGTCGCAGGACGACGACCGCGCTGAGGGATGGTCGGTGGCCGTGGCTGAGAGCGACGACCTCGTGGCCTGGAACACGATCGCCGTCCTGCCCGCGTTCGGCGACTACGACGCCACCGGTGCTGCGGCCCCCGGAGCGGTCGTCATCGACGGCAGGGTCCACCTGTTCTTCCAGACCTACGGAAACGGCCGAGACGACGCGATCTGCCATGCCGCGAGCGACGACGGAACCGTCTTCACCGCGAACCCGCAGAACCCCGTGTTCTCCCCCACGGGCGCTTGGACCTGCGGGCGCGCCATCGACGCCGACCTGGTAGTAGCCGGCGACCACCTCCTGATGGCCTGGGTCACTCGGGATCCCGAGATGCGAATCCAGATGGTCGGAACCGCGAGAGCACCGCTCGGCAGCGCATACGGGCCGGAGGACTGGGAGCAGCTGTCCGTCGACGGGCCCGCTCTCGCCCCCGAGCTGCCCTGGGAGCAGGAGTGCATCGAGGCGCCCGCCCTCCGGTGGGACGGCACGACCTTCACGATGTTCTACGCCGGCGCCTACAACAACCGGCCCCAGCAGATCGGCTGGGCGACGAGCCCCGACGGCCGCACGTGGACCCGCGGTTCTGACGAACCGCTCATCCCCGCCGGCCGAGACGGCGAGTGGAACAGCTCGGAGTCAGGCCACCCCGGGTACCTTCGCGACCACGACGGCCAGGAGTACCTCACGTTCCAAGGCAATCCCGACGACGGACGCACCTGGTATCTGGCCACCACGCGACTCGAGTTCGACGGCCCCGACCCGACCGTCGACATCGTCTGACCACCGCGCTCCGCGCTCCGGATGAGCGCGGCGGCGGGGAAAGACGAAAGGCCCCCTGATCAGGTATCACCTGATCAGGGGGCCTTTCTCTTGTTGCGGGGGCAGGATTTGAACCTACGACCTCTGGGTTATGAGCCCAGCGAGCTACCGAACTGCTCCACCCCGCGGCACAAGAAATGACTCTATCACGCGGATTGGATTCGGTCTAATCGAGGCCTACTGCGACGCCTTCACTGCGGCCTCGATGGCTGTCTGAAGCGCCTTGTCGGCCTCGGCGGCGGCCACCAGGTCGTTGGCCTTGTAGGCCGCAGCACGGTCGTCGAGAGCCGTCTGCGCGTCCGCCAGGGCCGCCTTGAGGGCCGCGCTGGACGTGCCGCCAGAACCGGACCCGGTGCCAGAACCCGAACCGGAGCCTGAGCCCGTGCCAGAGCCGGTGTTCGAGCCGGTGCCCGAGCCGCTCCCCGTCTCTGTGCCCGTGCCGTCGCCAGCCGACGGCACGCCGCTGTCACCGGCCGACGCACCGGCATTGCCGCCGAACAGCTTGTCGAGCGCCTCCTGCAGGGTGTCCTCGAACTCGATCTGACCACCGAACGAGACCAGGACCTTCTGCAGGATCGGGTACGACCCGCTCGAGTTCGACTGGACGTACACCGGCTGCACGTAGAGCAGCCCGCCTCCGACCGGGAGTGTGAGCAGGTTGCCCTTCTTGACCGACGTGTCGCCCTGGCGCAGGAGCGCGAGCGCGTTCGCCACGTCGGTGTCGGAGTTGAAGCTCGCCTGCACCTGGTTGGGGCCTGCGACGTTGTCGTCCTTCGGCAGGGTCAGGAGCGTGAGCTTTCCGTAGTCGCTCGAGACGCTGCCCTTGGTGTTGCCGGCATCGGAGTTGGCCGCGAGATAGCCCGTCAAGACGTTCCGCGCGTTCGCCTCGGAGGACTGCTGCGGGATATACGTCGTGTACAGCTGGAACGCGGCGTCTTGATCGGGCAGCTTCATCGTGAGGTAGTACGGCTGCTGCTCGGCCGAGGCGGTGCTCGTCGAGTCGGACGCGTCGCTGGGGATAGCCCACGCGTCGTCGCCCGAGAAGAACGACCCGGCGTCGGTCACGTGGTACGTGGCGAGGATCGAGCGCTGCATCTTGAAGAGGTCTTCGGGGTACCGGACGTGGCTGAGCAGCGTGCCGCTCATGTCGGCCATGGGCTTGACCGTGGTCGGGAAGACCTTCTCCCACGTCTTCAGGATGGGATCGGTCTTGTCCCATGCGTAGAGGGTCACCTTGCCCGAGTACGCGTCGACGGTCGCCTTCACCGAGTTGCGGATGTAGTTGATCTGATCGGACGCGAACGCGCTCTGCGCGGTCGTCGTGCCCTCGACCGTGTTCGTCAGGCTCTGCTGGTCGGAGTACGGGTAGTCGTTCGACGTCGTGTAGCCGTCGACGATCCAGACCACGTGCCCGTTGACGACCGCAGGATACGGGTCGCTGTCGAGAGTGAGGTACGGGGCGACCTTCTGCACGCGCGTCTTGGGGTCGCGGTCGTAGAGGATCTGCGAGTCGTTGTTGACCGCGTTCGACAGCACGACCTGCTCCGACTGGAACTTGATCGCGTAGATGAGGCGCTTGAAGATGCTGTCGAGCTTCGGACCGCCGTCGCCGGTGTAGTTCGTCGTCGGGTTGCCGGTGTCGTCGGACGTACCCGAGGGGTAGTCGAGCTCGATCTGCTTCTTGGAGTTGCCGCCGACGATCGAGTACGCCGGGTTCTGCTCGCCGAAGTAGATGCGGGGCTCGTAGTCGGAGGCGTCTCCGAGCTTGCCCTTCACCGGGATGTCGGACTCGAGGAACACGGGCGTGCCGTCCGAGGCGCGCTCGTTGCCGTAGGCCGCGACGACTCCGTAGCCGTGGGTGTAGACGAAGGTCGAGTTGTAGGCGTTGTTCGCCGAGCCCAGGCCCTGCGTGTTCAGCTCGCGGACTCCGATGACGGTGTCTTGCACCTTGCCGTCGATCGTGTAGCGGTCGACGTCGAGGTCGTCGGGGAACGAATAGTACTGGCGCAGCTGCTGGAGCTGGGCGAACGTCTCGGTGACGAGGGACGGGTCGATGATCCGGATGTTCTCCGTGGTGACGGCGTCGCTCGCCAGAGCCCCCTCGGTGGCGTCGGACTTCGCCTGGTAGGTCTCCTCCTTCACGTCCGAGACCCCGTACGCGTCTCTCGTCGCGTTGATGTTCCGCTGGATGTACGACGACTCGACCGTCTTGGCCGAGGGGTCGACGGTGAAGCGCTGGACGATCCACGGGTAGATCGCGCCGATGATGAGGCTGATGATGATCAGCAGCGCGGTGCCGATGACGGGCAGGCGCCAGCGGCCGATGACCGCGGTGACGATGAAGAGGATCGCGACGACGGCGGCGGCGTAGGCCAGGATCTGCTTGCCCGGGATGCCGGCGAACACGTCGGTGTAGGTGGCGCCGACGAAGCGCTTGTTGGAGCCGTCGGTCAGCGTCGCGTACTGGTCGAGCCAGAGGCTGACGGCCTGGAGGGCCAGGTACAGACCGGCCGTGACGGCGATCTGGATGCGCGCCACCTTCGAGATGCGGACCTCGCGACCCGAGAAGCGCAGCGCGCCGTAGAGGTAGCTCGTCGCGAGCGCGGCGATCGCCGAGAGCAGCACGACGGCCGAGGCGAAGCCGACGATGCCCTGGTAGAAGGGCAGCGAGAAGACGTAGAAGCCGATGTCGAGGTGGAACTGCGGGTCGACCTTGCCGAACGGCGTGCGGTTGATCCACTGCAGGATCATCGACCAGTGACTGGAGGCGGCGATGCCGCCGAAGAGGCCGAGGATGATCGGGATGCCGAGCATGACCGTGCGGCGGAGGGGCTCGATGACCTGCTGGTAGCGGTCGAGCTGCGAGTTCAGCTTCGCGTAGACAGGGCGGAAGCGGAACGCGATGTCGATGCTCACGTAGACCGGGACGGCCATGCCCAGGAAGCCGATGAAGAACAGCGAGACGCCGGTGATCCACTGGGTCATGATGACGCGCGTGTAGCCGAGCTGCTGGTACCACAGGTAGTCGGTGGCCAGCCCCGAGAAGATGAAGAAGAGGATCACCAACGCCGCGAGGATCGCGATGGTGACGAGGACGGGGACCCGGGGCGAGCGGCGCCCGGGTCGCGTCGACGATGAACGCGCAGGCCCCGACGGGGCTGATGCAGAGGAAGTCAAGAGGGTGCTCCTGGCTGGTGGAGAGGATGAGCTGTCATCCTATGTGCCCAACCTCCATGTCAGTCCGGGCGTACGTCAGCCTGTGGACGACCTCTGGACGAGCCGTGTGTCAGGACGCGGGGCAGGTCGGCAGCTTCGACGTGTCGCCCTTCGAGGCGACCGTCTCGAGCACGGTCACCGAGTCGTCGAGCGTCTTGACGGCGTAGACCGACAGACCCGACGGGATGTGGCCGGTCACCTCGTTGCAGTTGCTCTCGGGAGCGAGGAAGACGGTGGCGCCGGCGTCTCGGGCGCCGTACATCTTCTGGCGGATGCCGCCGATCGCCCCGATGGTGCCGCTGGCGGTGATCGTGCCCGTTCCTGCGACCTTCTTGCCGCCGTTGAGCTCGCCGGGGGTGACCTTGTCGATGACGCCGAGGGCGAACATCTGGCCGGCGCTGGGGCCGCCCACGTCGGCGAGCTTGAGGGTCACGGAGAAGGGGAAGGTGTAGGCGACGGTGGCGCCGATGCCGAGCAGGTAGCTGCCCTGCACCTCTTCGGGCGCGATCGTCACGGTCTTGACCGGGCCGGGGTCGGTCGAGCCGCCGGTCGTGTAGGTGATCGTCGCCTTCGCGCCCTTGTTCTTCGCGACGAGCGCACGGAGGCTGTCGACGTCGCAGTTCTCGGTCAGGTCGACGCCGTTGATCGAGCGGATCACGTCGCCTTTCTTCAGGACGCCGTGTGCGGGGCTGCCCTTCGAGACGGTGCTGACCGAGATGGAGGTGCCGACGTCGTAGCCCTCGTGGGCGAGGGCGGCCGTGACGGCCGACTTCTGGCTCTGCTCCATGTCGATGGTGTTCTGCTGGTCGACCTGCGTGTTCGAGACTCCCGTCGGGTAGATCGCCTCGACCGGGATGACGGCCTTGCTGGGGTCGAACCAGGCGCCGACGATCTCAGCCCAGTTGGGGCGCTGCGTCTGGTTGCCGACGACGCTCACCGTCAGGAGGTCGAGGGTGCCGCCGGTGGGGTAGGTCGGGTGGCCGCTCACCGAGATCAGCGGAGTCTGCTTGCCGTCGAACTCGTTGGTGCCGAGGGTGTTGAAGACCGGGCCCGGCTGCTCGATCAGGTAGGGCGCGGGCAGGACGGACAGCACGACCGCGAGCACGACGGCGCCGCCCAGAAGCGCCGGCCCCAGGACTCCCCGACGACGCCGCGGGGCGCTGGGAGCGGAGGCGGGGGCGGTGAAACGAGCCAAGTCGGATGCTGCCTTTCAGGACACACGGGTTCGAGACGAGCTGTGGCCCGCCTCGGGAGGCTCCGGCGTGTTCGCCGTGGGCGCAGTCTCGGGCCCCGAGAAGCGGTGGAATCCCAGGCTCATCGAGTGGCCAGAGGCTAGCGTAGTTGGCATGTCTGAAGATGCGCAGCCGGGGCCGGACGACGAGTTCCGCGACATGCTGCGGCAGTTCCTGTCCGGCGATTCCGAGATCGACCCCGCCAAGCTGGTCGGGGCGGCGGGCCTGCCCAACGACCCGGCGTTCATGGCCCGGCTGATGAGCCAGCTCCAGGCCGCGGTGAGCCGGTCGGGCGACGGCATCGACTGGTCGCTCGCGACCGAGCAGGCCTCGGGCATCGGCTCGCAGTCCGCCGTGGCCACCGCGCCCGGCACCACCTCGGCACTCGAGCAGGCCTTCCACGTCGCGGCCCTCTGGCTCGACGAGGTCGCCTACGTGGCCGAGCTCACCGTGGCCCCCCGACTCATGACGCGCGCCGAGTGGGCCGCGGCGACCATGCCCGTGTGGAGCCAGCTCTCCGAGCCGGTGGCCGACTCGATCGCCGACTCCCTGACGACCGTCCTCCGCGACCAGGCGCCCGAAGAGATGCGCGAGATGCTGACCGGCGCCAGCCAGGTCATGCGGAACGTGGGCGGCGCCCTGTTCGCCATGCAGCTCGGCCAGGTCGTCGGGCAGCTGTCGACCGAGGTGGTCTCGGGCGGCGACGTCGGCATCCCCCTCCTCGACGACCAGCAGGCCGCGCTCCTGCCCCAGAACGTCCTCGCCTTCGGCGAGGGCCTCGACGTGCCCTCCGACCAGGTGCAGCTCTACCTGGCAGTGCGCGAGCTCGCCCACGCTCGGCTCTTCCGCCACGCCCGGTGGCTGCGCCTGCACCTCATCTCGTCGATCCGCGAGTTCGCCCAGGGCATCTCGATCGACACCAGCCGACTCGAAGAGCTGGCCGCCGACTTCGATCCCTCGAACCCCGAGGAGCTGCGCGAGGCTATGGCCTCCGGGGCGCTGATCCCGCCGAAGACCGACGAGCAGATGGCTGCCCTCGCGCGCCTCGAGACGACCCTCGCTCTCATCGAGGGGTGGGTCGACGTCGTCACGGCCAAGGCGACCGAGCGACTGCCGAAGTCCGACGCCATCGCCGAGATGGTCCGCCGCCGGCGCGCGGCCGGCGGCCCC
Source organism: Frondihabitans sp. PhB188 (assembly GCF_003752365.1). Taxonomy (GTDB): domain Bacteria; phylum Actinomycetota; class Actinomycetes; order Actinomycetales; family Microbacteriaceae; genus Frondihabitans. The sequence continues at coordinate 303,048 of NZ_RJUO01000003.1, forward strand.
GCCGAGTCGGCGTTCGCCACGCTCGTCGGCCTCGAGCTGCGGCCGCGACGCCTGCGCGAGGCGGCCGCCATGTGGCAGGCCGTGTCCGACGCCGTCGGCGGCGAGGCGCGGGATGCCCTCTGGGCGCACCCCGACATCGTGCCGACGAGCGACGACATCGACTCGCCGACCGGTCTGATCGCTCGCCTGACCTCGACGGAGCCGGCACTCGACGACGTCGACCGCGCCATCGAGGACCTCCTCAACGACGTCAGCGACGACCGACCGCGCGAAGGCGACGACGGATCGGCCGAGGAGCCCAAGGCGTAGCCCAAGCGCACGCCGCGGGGCCTGTGGACAGACGGAGCGGCGCGGGCAGGATCCGGGCCACCATTCTCGGATGGACATCCGCTTCGACCCCCGCCTCCCCCTCGTCTGGCGCGACCCGCAGACCCTGCAGATCGGCGTCGACCGCCCCCGCGTGGTCGTCGCCGACCTGACCGCGCGCGACGAGCGGATCGTCGCCGCGATCGCGTCCGGCCACGGGCGAGCCGGCACCGCCGTTCTGGCCCAGCAGATCGGCTGCCTGGAACGCGAGGTCATCGAGCTGCTCGAGCAGCTGGCGCCCGCGCTGGTCACGACGCGCGCGGTGCCGGCGCCAATCGTCGAGCTCGCCGGCGCAGGCGACGTGGCGGACGATGTCGCGGAAGTGCTGGGCGAGTGCGGCCTGGAGGTACGTCGCCGGTCGGGTGACCTCGGTGAGGGGTGGCCCGTTCCTGCGCTCGGAATCGCCATCGGCGACCACGTGCACGACCCCGTGGTCTCGGGGGCCTGGCTGCGGCGCGATATCCCGCACCTGCAGGTCGTGGTCGGCGACTCCCTGTGCCGCGTCGGCCCGGTCGTCGTGCCGGGCGAGACGGCCTGCGCCCACTGCCTCGACCTCTTCCGCGCCGAGGTGGACGACCGGTGGGGCGTGATCGCCGCTCAGCTCTGGGGTCGACGCGGCACCGCGCCGGGGCCAGTGCTGCGGAGGGAGCTCTCGTCGAAGATCGCGCGGCGCGTTCTCGCCGAGGTGGGCGATGGCGACGGGCCGCCCGAGGTGGATCGCGCCGATCTCGAGATGGTCGAGCTCGACACGGGCCGTGTCACGCGATCGACGAGCCGACCCCATCCGGCGTGCGGATGCGCAGCTCTTCCAGAAAACGACTCGGCCGGCGCTCCATCGTCGCTCGGCTCTGCCCCTGCCGCGCCCACGACAGGCTCAGCCGCCGGCGCGCTCGCGTGACCCCGACGTACAGGAGGCGTCGCTCCTCGTCGACCGCCTCGAACGTCTGGGCGTAGCTGATCGGCAGCAGCCCCTCGGTGAGGCCGACGATGTAGACGCTCTCCCACTCGAGCCCCTTGGCCGAGTGCAGGGTCGCGAGCGTGACCGCCGCCATCGTCGGCTCGTGCTGGCTGGCCTGGCGGGCGAAGAGCTCGTCGACGAACTGGCGGAGGGTGGTCTGCGGGCCGGCGGCCTCGGCGAGGCCCATGAGGGCGTTGAGCGACTCCCACCGGTCGCGCACGGCACCGCGCTGCTCGGGAGCCTGCTGCAGCCAGCCCAGCGAGCGAAGCACGTCGCTGACCGTCTTGAACAGCGGCTCGTCGACGATGCTGATCGCCGCGCCCTTCAGCATCATCATCGCCTGCTTGACCTCGGCGAGGTCGAAGAAGCGGGCGCTGCCGTGGAGGCGGGTGGTGACGCCCAGGTCGTCGAGGGCGCGCTCGAGAGCGGGTGCCTGCACGTTGACGCGGAACAGCACGGCGATGCTCTCGGGAGCGGCACCGGCGCGGATCTCGGCCGCGATGCTCTCGGCGACGAACCGTGCCTCGGCCGAGTCGGTGACGTGATCGGTGACTCGCGGCGCCGGCCCCGGCTCGGTGTCGACGGGGTGCAGGTGCAGCGCACCGGGCCTCCCCCGCATCAGCTGGTTGGCGGTCTCGACGATGGGCCGGGCCGAGCGGTAGTTCTGCTCGAGGCGGAGCACGTCGGCGTTGGGATGACGCGAGCCGAACCCGAGGAGGTAGTCGGCCGAGGCGCCGGCGAACGAGTAGATGGTCTGGCTGGCGTCGCCGACGACGCAGAGGTCGTTGCGATCGCCGAGCCACAGGTCGAGGAGGTCGTGCTGGAGCGGCGAGACGTCCTGGTACTCGTCGACGACGAAGAAGCGGTACTGCTCGCGCACCTGCTGCGCCACCCGAGGTTCGAGCTCGAGCATGCCGGCGGTCGCGAGGAGGACGTCTTCGAAGTCGAGCTGGCGTCGGCTGTCCTTCAGGTCTTCGTAGGCCTTGTGCACCGCCACCGCCTGGTCGACCGACACGTTCTGGGGCAGGCTGCGCGTCGGCAGGGCCGCCTCGTACTCCTCGTAGGTGAGGCGCGAGACCTTGCGCCACTCGATCTCGGCCGCCAGGTCGCGGAGGGTCGCCGTGTCGAGGCGCAGGCGCAGCGTCTCGGCGGCGTGGGCGATGAGCTTGGCCTTGCCGTCGACGAGCCGCGGCATGGTGCCGCCCATCGTGTCGGGCCAGAAGTAGGCGAGCTGCGACAGCGCGGCCGAGTGGAACGTGCGGGTGCTCACGCCCCCGGCGCCGAGCGCGCGGAGACGGCTGCGGAGCTCCCCCGCCGCCCGCTTGGTGAACGTGAGCGCCATGACGCGGTTCGGCGCGTAGACGCCGGTCGCGACCCCGTAGGCGATCCTGTGCGTGATGGCCCGCGTCTTGCCGGTGCCGGCGCCCGCGAGGATGCAGACCGGCCCGAGGAGCGTCTCGGCGGCGCGGCGCTGCTGCTCGTCGAGGCCGGCGATGAGATCGGCGGCCTCCACGTCAGTCGGCGATCTCGGAGCCGTACCAGTCTTCGATGATCGCGCGGGCGATCGACGACCGGCCGGGCAGGATCACCTCGTCACCGGCGGCGATCAGCTCGTCGCGGGTGAACCAGCGCAGGTCGACGATCTCGGCGCCGTCGGGCTCGAGGCTGCCGGGGTTCGCCGCGTCGACGGTGGCGCGGAAGCCCAGCATCAGCGACGCCGGGAACGGCCACGGCTGCGACCCGAGGTAGACGGCGTCGTGGACGCGCACGCCCGACTCCTCGAAGATCTCGCGCTCGACGGCCTGCTCGAGAGACTCCCCGGGCTCGACGAACCCGGCGAGGAGCGAGTAGCGGTTCTTCTCCCACATCGCGTTCGACCCGAGCAGCAGGCGGTCGTCGGCGTCGGTCACGCCGACGATGATCGCCGGGTCGGTGCGCGGGAAGATCTCGTGGCCGTCGTCGGCGTCGACGAGCACCCACCCGCCCTTGGTCGAGACGAGCGGGCGCCCGGTGCGCGGCGAGAAGCGGTGCGAGGCGTGCCAGTTGGCGATCGCGATGGCCTCGGTGGCGAGCCCGGCGTCGCGGTCGCTCAGCTCGGTCGCGAACATGCGCAGGTTGCCCCACTCGTCGGCCGATGCCACCGCCTCGGCCTGCTCGTCGGTGAGGATCGCGGCGAGAATCGGCGTGCCCACGGGTTCCGGTGCATCGTCAGCCGTCGACAGCCCCAGGTAGATGAAGTGCGCGGTCGCAGGAACGTCGGCCGGCGCCAGGAGGGCCAGGGCGTCGTCGCCGCGGAACAGCGCTCGTCCCTTCCACACCGGGAGCACTCGCGTCGCCGAGTCGCCGAGCAGGCGGGCGAAGAGCTCCTCGTCGTCGCGCGCGAGGTAGTCACGGTCGATCTGGTGCCGAGAGAGCGGGAGCTTCGCCGAGAACGACGCCTGGGAGCCGGAGTCACGTTGCGGAACCGTGGGGCGTGCAGGCATCCGACCACCAATCGTCTGGGATTCGCTGTATTCGCGAGCTGTGCTTGTTTGAGGCTGTGCGTGTTTCAGGCTGTGCTTGTTTGATGATCGTGCGTGGCGGAGGCCCGGAGATCGCGTCCTCCGACCTACCCTTGCGGCATGGCCAGATCCCACCTCACTCTAGCCGCGTTGGCGACCGCAGCCGTCGCCGACCTCGACGTCCGATCGACGGGGCCGCACGGCTCGGTCGGCGCGGGCGACTTCGACTCCGCGCGCCTCGCCGGCGGCGCCGGAGAGCAGTGGATCATCCGCGTTCCGCGCACCCAGCGTGCCGAGGCGGTCCAGTCGGCCGACCTCGTCGCCCTCCGAGCTCTCAGCCCGGGCGTCCGCGGTCGCCTGTCGTTCCAGGTGCCGGCGTACCGGGGCCAGGCGCCGGTCGCTCAGACCCGAGCGATCCTCTACGACTTCGTCGACGGCTCGCCCCTGTCGGTCTCCGACGTCGTCGTCGGATCGGGTCTGCCGTCCGCCGTCGGCGGTGCAGTCGCGGCGATCCACTCGCTGCCCACGAGCTTCGTCACCGACGCCGGACTCACCAGCCACACGCCGTTCGAGGCGATGCGGTCGTCGGCCAGCGTCGTCGACCGCGCCGCCTCCACGGGCCTGCTCCCGGCCGCTCTCCTCGAGCGCTGGGAGACGGCGATCCAGGACTCCCAGCTGTGGCAGTTCCAGCCCACCGTCATCAACGGGTCGCTCGAGTCGTCGTCGGTGCTCGTGTCGGGCGACCGCATCACCGGGATCCTCGGCTGGCAGGAACTCCAGATCGCCGACCCTGCCAAGGACCTCGCCTGGGTGCTCGGCGCCCCGACGACCGACGCCGTGGACGCCGTCTTCGACGCCTACGCCGCAGCCCGCGGCACCAGCGAGCGGCAGCTCCGCAACCGCGCGACGCTCTACCACGAGCTCGACCTCGCGAAGTGGCTGCTCCACGGGACGCACACGAAGAACGCCGACGTCGTCGACGACGCCGTCGAGATGATGTCGCGCCTGGTCGACGCGGTCCAGCACGACGAGGAGCGCCCGCTCGTCGTCGGCACCACCGAGGCGCTCGACGTCGACGGGGTGGCTGACCTGCTCGCGGCGACGGAGCGCCACCGGCCGTAGCGGGTCGGCGTCGCCGCCGTTCGCCGCTGCCGGCGGCCGGCCCGCCGTCGCCGGCCCCGCCGCCGTCGCGGAACCCGCCGTCGCCGTACCCGCCGTCGCGGAGCCCGCCGCCGCCACGCCCGCCGAATCGGCACAACCCCGCAGAAGGTTCGGCGGGATCCTGCCGATTCGGCGGGTCGCCCGCGCAGATCGGCGGGACTGAACCGAATCGGCGGTGCCGAACCGGCGGGGCCAACCCGAACCGGCGGGGCCAACCCGAACCGGCGGGGCCAACCCGGACCGGCGGGGCCAACCCGGACCGGCAGGGCTACCCAGCCAGGCCGCCCTCGACCCCGGCCCACAGCCGCTCCAGCTCCGCCCGGCTGCTGACGTTCTCGGGCCGGACCACCTTGTCGTCGGCCACGAAGTAGAAGACGGCATCGATGATCGCGGGGTCGATCGAGCGGTAGGACGCATACGCCTCGCGGTACAGAGCCAGCTGCAGCTGCTTCAGCCGCAGGTCGTCGGCGTCGCGCGGCGCCTTGCCGGTCTTCCAGTCGACGACCTGGTATCGCCCGTCGCGCACGAACACGGCGTCGATCTTGCAGATGACCGTGCGCGGCCCGAGGGGCAGGTGGATCTCGAGCTCGACGTCGACCGGATCGAGGTCGGCCCACTCGGACGCCTCGAAGGTCGCCTGCAGCTCGGCCAGGCGTCGCGCGTCGTCGGGGTCGACCGGCCCGCTCCGACCGCCGCCCAGAGGCGCGGCCTCGTCGGCGTCGTAGTCGAGCGCGAAGGCGGCCTCCTGGTCGAACGCCGCGGCGTCGAGCGTCTCGCCGGCTCCCGTGGGCTGGTAGCGGTCTTCGACCCAGGCGTGGAAAAGCGTGCCGAGCCGGGTGGCGCGGTAGGGGCGCTCGGGCAGCGGCCGCCGCAGCGACCTCGCCACGGCGGCGGCGTCGTCGACGTAGTCCTTGAAGCGCGATGCGGGGATGCGCTGCGGCAGCGCGACCTGGAGGGCGCGGTCGCGAGAGGAGTCGCGCTCGGCGAGCAGGAGGTCGATGTCGGCCGACCGCGCACCGCCGGCCGCGCCCGTCGTGCGGACGAGGGCCGCCGCGTACTCGACCGCGTCGCGCCGGGTCGACAGCGGGTCGACGGGCCAGCTCAGGGTGAGGCTGCTCTCGCTCAGCGGGTTCTCGTCGGAGCGGGGCGCGTCGGGCAGGGCGTCGGGCAGCACGACGCCCGCCTCGACAAGGTCGACGAGGTAGCGGCTGGGTGCCCGCGGCTTCGACTGGGTCGCCCAGAACGAGCCGCTGAGCAGCAGAGCCTCCTTGGCGCGGGTGAAGGCGACATAGGCGAGGCGGCGCTCCTCGTCGTAGTGGCGCGCCCTCAGCTCGGCCTCGAACCCCTGCTTGCCCTGGTCGAACTGCTTCTGATCGTCGACGCCGCGCCAGGCGAGCGCCGGGAGCTCGGCGGAGTCCCCGCGGAACTCGTAGGGCAGCTGCCCGAAGTTGAGCCAGCCCCTGCCGGCGCGCGAGGCTCCCGGCAGCTCGTCGGCGACGAGCCGCGGAACGCCGACGAGGTCCCACTCGAGCCCCTTGGACCCGTGGATGGTGAGGAGCTGGACGACGCCGTCCTCGCCCTCGTCCGAGCGCGGGCCCATGTCGTCGCGGCGCTCGGCGGCCGAGAGCCACGAGAGGAACCCCTGCAGGCTCGCCGACTCGTCGGTGGCCACGTAGCCCGCGACCTCGTCGTCGAACGCCTGCAGGTAGGCGCCTCCGCGAAGCGATCCGCCGGCCGCGGCCACCTCGACGTCGAGCAGCATCTCCTGCTGCACGAGGGTGACGAGGTCGACGAGGTCCAGCCCGATGCGATTGCGCAGGAACGCGAGGTGCCGCCCCAGCGTGCGGATCCGCTCGACCCCCGCCGGGGTGAACCCGGCGAGCTGACGGTGCGTCGCGGGCGCGGTCGCCACGAAGTCCACCGCATCGACGATCGAGCCCTGCTCGCCGGGTGCGACCGACGACCGCAGCGCCGTGGCCACGTCGTCGTCGAGGAGCTTCTGGGCGTGATCGTGCCGGAACAGCCAGGAGGCCACGTCACGGAGCGCCGCGATGTCGCGCAGGCCGACCCGCCAGCGAGCCCCCACGAGGAGGCGGATCATCTCCGAGCCGGCCGCCGGGTCGCCGAGGACCCGCAGGCAGCTGACCAGGTCGACCACCTCCGGGCGCTGCAGCAGGCCGCCGACCCCGAGGATCCGGTAGCGGACGCCGCGATCGCGCAGGGCGTCGGCGAACACCGCCACGGTCTTCTTCGAGCGGAACAGCAGTGCCGCGGTCTTGAGGTGGCCCTCGGCGGTGCGGGCTTCCAGCTCGCGGGCGAACCAGTCGGCCACGGCGGCCGCCTCGTCGACGAGGGTCTCCTCGTACGCGATGTCGATGCGGCCGTCCGGTGCGCCCGGCCGCGCGGTGAGCGCGCCGACGCCGGCGCCCGCAGCCAGCTCGTGCACCACCGCGTTGGCCGAGTCGAGGATGACCTTCGCGTTCCGCCAGCTGGTCGACAGCGTGTAGTGCGCACCGGCACCGGCGCCGAAGTCGACCGGGAAGCGGCCCAGGTTGGCGGCGCTCGCACCGCGGAACCCGTAGATCGACTGGTGCGGGTCGCCGACGGCCATCACCCCGGTGCGGGCGAACAGCCGTGCCAGGAGACGCGTCTGGACGACGCTCGTGTCCTGGTACTCGTCGAGCAGGATGACGCGGAAGCGGGTGCGCAGCTCCTCGACGACGCGCGGCGCCGTCTCGCAGACGGCGAGAGCCAGCGCGACCTGGTCGCTGAACTCGACGAGTCCGCGGCGGGCCTTCTCGCGGGCGAACGCGTCGGCGAGGTCGAGCAAGGGCGCCAGCGAGCCGACGTCGGCCACCGCGTCGACGACGCTCTTGTAGGGCGACGCCTTGGTCGCGGGGAGGTCGATCAGCCTCTCGAACTGCCGCGCCATGCGCCGGACGTCGTCGGAGGACGCGACGTTCTCGGCGAGCGCGTGGCTGAGGTCGATGACGGCCTGAGTGATGGCGTCGACCGAGCGGTCGAGGAACGCGAGGCGCTCGTCGCCACTGGTGACCACGAGGGCACGCGCGATCTGCCAGGCGGACGCCTCGCTCAGCACCTGCGACTCGCTCTCCCGGCCGACGAGCAGGGCGTTGTCGCGGAAGATCGTGCTCGCGAACGAGTTGTACGTCGACACAGTCGGCGCGTCGAACGGGTCGCGGTCGGCACCGAGCAGTCCGCGCTCGCTCAAGAGGGCGATCCTCTTCTCGATCCGCTTCTGGAGCTCGCCGGCGGCCTTGCGCGTGAACGTGAGACCGAGGATCTCGGAGACCGAGACGTGGCCGTTGGCCAGGAGCCAGACGACACGGCCGGCCATGGTCTCGGTCTTGCCGCTACCGGCACCGGCCACGACGAGCGCGGGCTCGAGCGGCGCCTCGATGACGGCCTGCTGCTCGGGCGTGGGTGCGGGCAGGCTCAGCACCTCGGCGATGTCGAGGGCCGAGAGCGCCGCACGGGGCGCCATCGGGGTCGCGCTCACTGGGTCACCTCTCCGACGACGTGGATCCGGCATGAGCCACCCAGGCGGCCGAGGCAGTGGTCTTCGACGCGGGCGACGAAGGTGCGCCCCGCCATCCCGGCCGCGTCACCCTGAACGCGGATGCGGAACGCCTCCAGCTCCTCGGGACCGTAGGCGGCCTGGGCGGGCTCTCGATACGCCTTGCCCCTGACGCCGGACGACACGATGACGAGCTTCGCGCCGCCGGGCTCGTGCACCTCCGGGGCCGAGTCGACCTGCCCTTCGGCGAGAGCCAGCTGGTAGGCGGCCAGCTGAGCGTGCTCCTCGATCTCCATCGCAGTGAAGGTCTTGCGGCCGGTCTTCAGGTCGACGATGACGACCCTGCCATCGGCCTGCTGCTCGACGCGGTCGATCTTGCCGCGGAGCTCGGCCTGGCCGACGGACAGCGTGAACTCCGTCTCGGCGCCGAGCAGGGTCGCACCGGCCGCTCGGAAGTCGCGCAGGTAGCCCGAGAGACCCTCGGTGAGTACTCGCGCCTTCCGCTTCTCGGCCGCCGACATCCATGGCGACTCGAACTGGAGCTCGCCCCAGCGCGCCTCCACCTGGGCCCAGAGCGAATCGGGGTCGATGTCGGTCGCATGCTCCATGACGTCGTGGATCACGGTGCCGATGCCCATGGCCGACGTGGCCTGCGTGCCGCCGAAGCGATCGAGGAACCAGTGCAGGGGGCAGGTCTCGAACGACTCGATGGCCGACGGCGAGACGCGCACGCGGGCCTCGGGGTCGGCGGCGAGGTCGACGAGCGGGTCGGCGGTCGTCGGCTCCAGGAGTCCGTACCAGTCGTCGGGCGACGCCCCGGTCACGCCGGCCTCGGCCAGTCGGGCCAACCCGCCCGCCGCCTCGGCTCCGCGGACGCCGCCGGGCTCGGCGGTGGTGGCCACGTGCCGGAGGTGGCCGACGAGCCCGCGCAGCGACAGCGGCGGCCGTACCTCGGTGGGCTCGAGGTCGGTGGGCAGCAGGCGCAGGAACATCGACGGCGACTCGTCGTCGTTCGCCGTGCAGGCCAGCACGACCTGGGTGGTCGCCCGCGAGACGGCGAGGGTGAACATGCGCAGCTCGTCGGACAGGACCCCGGCGCGCCGGTCGACGGGACTGAGGTCGGAGACGAGGCCGTCCGCCGCATCGACCAGATCGTCGGGGCCGAGGAGGCCGCCGCGGACCCGGAGGTTGGGCCACACGCCGTCCTGCAGGCGAGCCACCACCACCACGTCGGCCTCCAGGCCGATGGCGCCGTTCGGCGTGCACACCAGCACGGACTCGGCCAGCGCCTGCGGAGACAGAGTGTCTTCGGGCACGTCGGCGTCGAGCATCGCGGCCAGGAACTCCTCCGGCTCGGCTTCCGGCGAGCGCTCGACGAAGCGCTTCGCCGACGTGAAGAGGGCGACGACCCCGTCGAGGTGGCGATCGGCCTCGGCCGCGAGGATGCCGTGACCGGCCGAGCGGGTGCTCCACTCGTCGGCGAGCCCGCTGCGCTCCCACAGGCCCCAGAGGATCTCCTCGATGGTCGCGCCTCCCTGAGCGTCGCCCCGGGCGGTGTCGAGGCTCGCGGCGAAGCGGCCGGCGCGAGCCGCGAACCGCGACTCGATGGTGGCGAAGCGCCCCGGGCCGGCGAGCGCCTCGACGAGGAGGTCGTCGCTGGAGCGCGAGCCGCCGCCGGCGAGCTCCTCGGCGCGGAGCGCGAGGCGCAGTCGGCGGAGCGAGAGAGAGTCGAAGCCGGCGAGCGGACCCGAGAGGAGGTCGCCGGCGACGTCGGCCGTCAGCTCGACGCGACCGGTCGCGACGGACGCCGCGAGCAGGAGGTGACGGGCGCCGTACTCGTCGCGGACCGCGCGGCCGGCGACCGGCGTGCGCGTGGGCACCTCGGCCAGCTGCAGCGCCCGGGCCACCGTCGGCACGAGGGCGCCGTTGCGGACCACGACGAGCATCCGCGACCACGGCACGTCGCGGAACAGATGGTGCTCCCGCAGCAGGCGAGCCACGGCGGCGGTCTCGTGCGCCGGGCTGTCGGACTCGATCCGCACCAGCGGCTGAACGCCGCCGACGTCGGCCACGGCGGATCCCGCGGCATGCTGGCGGCCGGCTCCGGCGGCGCCGATGCGCTCCGTCGCGGATCCGACGAGCGCCCGCACCGCAGGACCGTGGCGGTGCACGGCGCCGAGGTGCAGCGTCGTCACAGACGGCAGGCCGAGGCGCACGGCCAGACGGCCGAGGACGTCCGGCGATCCCCCGCGGAAGGCCGTCGTCGCCAGATCGGGGTCGCCGAACGCGACGACTGTCACCCCTCGGCGGGAGAGAGCCCGCAGCAGCGACAGCGTCGACTCGGTCGCCTCCTGCGCGTCGTCGACCACCACGGCGCGGAGCGGCTCGACGAGCGGCGACGACTCGCCGCGGTCCAGTGCGGCGACGGCGAAGTCGACGAGCTCGGCCGAGTCGAGTGCGGCGCCCTGCAGACCGTCGACCACGCGGAGGTACTCGTCGCGGAAGTCGGCGGCGGCCGCCCACTCGGGCCGCTCTGCCGAGACGGCGAGCTGCCGCAGCCGGTCGGACGTGATTCCGTGCTCGGTGGCGCGCATCATCAGCTCGCGCAGCTCGGTGCGGAAGCCGCGCAGCTCGCGGACCGACGCGCCGAGGTGCTCGGGCCAGACCGGCCCCGCGCCCTCGTCGAGGTGGCCCTGCAGAAGATCGCGGATCAGGGTGTCCTGCTCGCCGCCGGTCAGGAGCGTCGGCACCTGGGCCGACGCGAGGCGGGCGGCGTGGCCGACGATGTCGAAGGCGAGCGAGGCCACGCTGCGGGCGAGCGGGCCGGGCGTCGGCACATCCACCCCGGCGGCCAGCACGTCGCGCAGCGCCGTCGCCGAGGCACGGGTCGGCGCGAGGGCGACGACCGCCTGCGGCCCCCATCCCTCGCGGTGGACGCGATCGAGGACGAAGGCGACGAGGGCCGTGGTCTTGCCCGACCCGGGTGCCCCGATGACGGCGGCCGACTCGCCGTCGCCGAGAGCGACGACAGCGCGCTGGAAGGGGTCGAGGGCGGCAGGTGTCGGCGTCACGGGAACGACGCTAGTCGGAGCCACCGTCGCTCGGGGGAGCCGGCAGGGAGTTCCTGCGCCCGGAAGCCGACGAAAATCTGCCGACAGTGAACGCCCGCGCACGCGCTTCGCGAAGTCGGATATCGTCATGACGTGGACATTCGCATCGGTATCGCCAACAGCCCCCGTGAGATCGCAATCGAGTCGACGGATTCGCCTGCAGACGTCGAGAAGGTCATCGCAGACGCCCTCGACGGCTCGAAGACCTACTTCACCCTGAAGGACAACAAGGGCAAGGTCTACCTGATCCCGACCGCGGGCCTCGCCTACGTCGAGGTCGGAAGCGTCGAGCGCGGCCGCGTCGGCTTCGTCAACTAGGCACGACATGGAACTCCTGTTCGCGGCGCTCGGCGGCGCGATCCTCGGCCTGATCGTCCACTTCGCCCTCCCGGGCCAGGACAGCCGCGGGCTGTTCTGGACGGCCGGCTGGGCGACCTGCGCGGCGATCGTCGTGTGGGAGGCCTTGACCTGGCTCGAGTGGAAGTCCGACAGGGGATGGATCTGGGCCGTCACCCTGGTCGTCGCCGCCCTCACCGGCGCCGCCGTGGCCCGGATCAGCGCTCGTCGCCGTGCCGACCGGGACCGCGAGCTGTTCGACGAGCTGCTGCGCGGCCAGGCCGCGTAGAGCGGTCCGTTCCGCGGCCACGCCGCGCGCGGCGGTTCGCTGCGCAGCCTCGCCGCGTGGGGCGGTCCGCTACGCCGTCAGCCCCAGCGCGTCCATGCGGCGGGTGTGGGCGGCGATCAGCTCGGTGAAGACCGGCTCGAGGCGCTCGTCGTCGGCCGACTGGTGCGACGCCGAGATCGCCGCCCGCGCCACGAGGAGGGTGTCGCCGACGAGACGGCGCCCCCAGAGCGCCAGGCGCGACGCCAGCTTCGGGTCGGCGCCGATGGCGAGGGACAGCTCGGCCACGAGTTCTCTCTCGTCGGTCTCGGCACCGAGCTCGAGGGCCGCGACGACACGCTCCCGGTAGTCGGCGGAGAGCCCGGCTGCGAGACGGATGAAGACGTCGTTCAGGAGACCGGCCGCCACGTAGGTCGCGAGCATGGACTCGTGCCAGTCGCCTCCCCCGGTGCGCCGCTGGAAGTCGTCGATGAGCGCCGAGTGCGGCTGCATGACGTCGGCCGCGTCGCCGCCCTGGCGCTCGATCTCGGCCAGCAGGGCCTTGTGGCGCTCGAGGGTGGAGGTCGCGACGACCCCGGTCAGGGCCTTGGCGCGCGTGCTCGGCGTGATGCTCGACGCGCGGCCGAGCGACTCGAAGAGCGCGAGCTGCAGGTAGGCCACGAGACCGAGATAGACGTCGAGATCCGGAGTGAAGTCGCCCAGCTCGACCCGGCTGACGGGGAGCGGGCGGGGGGTCTGCCGGGGGCGGGAACCAGCGGTCTTCGAACGACCGACTCGGAACCCCTTCCACGACACCACGGCACCACCTTAGAGGGTCGGCCGGGCGAGGACAGTCGGCCCCGGACGAGGACCGGCTAAACTACAGGCTTACCCCTCTATTTGAAACAGGGCCACACTTGACATTCAGCGACCTCTCGATCGACGAAGACATCGTCGACGCACTGGCGTCCAAGGGGATCATCGAGCCTTTCCCCATCCAGACCCAGACCATTCCCCTCGCCCTCTCCGGCCAGGACATCATCGGCCAGGCGAAGACCGGCACCGGCAAGACCTTCGGCTTCGGCCTCCCGATCATCCAGCGAATCGGCCTCCACCCGACGCCCGGCGTGCAGGTGCTCGTCGTCGTCCCGACCCGCGAGCTCTGCGTCCAGGTCACGGAAGACCTGCAGACCGCCATCGCCAACCGCCGCGACGTGAAGATCGTCTCCATCTACGGCGGCAAGGCCTACGAGGGCCAGGTCGAGCAGATCAAAGACGGCGCCCAGATCGTCGTCGGCACGCCCGGCCGTCTCCTCGACCTCGCGGGCCAGCGCCTCCTCGACCTGAAGAAGGTCACGGAGGTCGTGCTCGACGAGGCCGACAAGATGCTCGACCTCGGCTTCCTCTCGGACATCGAGAAGATCTTCGCTCAGATCCCCCCGACCCGGCACACCATGCTGTTCTCGGCCACGATGCCCGGCCCGATCGTGGCCCTGGCTCGCCGGTTCATGTCGAAGCCGATCCACATCCGCGCGACCGACCCCGACGAGGGCCTGACGCAGGCGAACATCAAGCACGTCGTCTACCGCGCGCACAACCTCGACAAAGACGAGGTCATCGCCCGGATCCTGCAGGCCGAGGGCCGCGGCAAGACCGTCATCTTCACGCGGACCAAGCGCGCGGCGGCCAAGCTGGTCGAAGAGCTGAACGACCGCGGCTTCAACGCCGCCGCCGTGCACGGCGATCTCAACCAGGAGCAGCGCGAGCGCGCCATGGCCGCGTTCAAGGCCGGCAAGAAAGACATCCTGATCGCCACCGACGTCGCGGCTCGCGGCATCGACGTGAACGACGTCACCCACGTGATCAACCACACGGTGCCCGACGACCACGACACCTACCTGCACCGCGCCGGCCGCACCGGCCGCGCGGGCAAGACCGGAATCGCGGTCACCTTCGTCGACTGGGACGACCTGCACAAGTGGGCCCTCATCAACCGCGCGCTCGAGATGAACATGCCGGAGCCCGTCGAGACCTACTCGTCGAGCCCGCACCTGTTCAGCGACCTCGACATCCCGGCCGGCACGCGTGGCCGCCTCAAGCCGACCTCGCGCGAGGCCGCTCCCCGCACGCAGGCACCCGCCTCCTCCGGCCGCTCGTCGTCCGGCCGCTCGGGCCAGCGCTCATCGGGCGAGGGCCAGCGCTCGTCGGGCGACGGCCAGCGCTCCTCCGGTGACGGTGGCGGCCGCGGTCGCACCCGCGGCGGCCAGGGGTCGGAGACGGGCTCGTCGTCCGAGGCTTCCGCGTCGACCACCGCCCCGTCGCAGTCGACCGCCGACGGCGAGTCGCGGCCGCCCCGCAACCGCAGCCGCAACCGTCGCCGCCGGCCCTCCGGCGAGGGCTCGTCACCGGCTCAGGCCTAGTCGCAGTCCTGCCGGCCCCGCATCTCCTCGCCACGAGGGGTGCGGGGCTTTCGCATGCGCCGCGGGCCCTGCTAGCCGACGACGGGCGCGGCGCCGGTCGCCTGCTCGACGATGCGCGCGAGCTGCGACGGCTCGGTGGAGTTCTCGCCGAGCCGGTTCGGCTTGCCGTCGCCGTGGTAGTCGCTCGAGCCCGTCATGATGAGATCGTGCTCGCGAGCAAGCCGGCGCAGGAACTCGCGGCCCGCATCCGTGTTCTCCCGGTGGCCGACCTCGACCCCGCCGAGCCCCGCCTCGATCAGCTCGAGGAGGTCGGTCATCGGCAGGTTCGCATCCCGACCACGGGTCGCCGGGTGGGCGAGGACCGGCACGCCGCCGGCCTCGCGGATCAGACGGACCCCGGTCAGCGGGCTCGGCGCCTCGTGCGGCTCGTAGTACCCGCTGCGCCAGTGGAGGATGCCGGCGAAGGCGGCGCTGCGGTCGCGCGCGTACCCCTTCGCGACGAGTGCGTCGGCGATGTGGGGGCGGCCGAGCGTAGCGCCCACGGTCGCCTGTGCAAGCACGTCGCCCCACTCGAGGTCGTAGTCGGCGCGGATGCGCGCGACCATGCGCTCGGCCCGGTGCAGGCGGTCCTCGCGGAGCCGCTCGGTCTCGCGGACGAGACCCGGGGCAGCCGGATCGAACAGGTAGGCGAGCATGTGGACGCTGTTGTAGCCGACGCGGGTGGACAGCTCCATGCCGCGGATCAGCGTGAGACCGGTTCCTTCGACCGCCTCGGCGGCCTCGGCCCAGCCGCTGGTCGAGTCGTGGTCGGTGAGTGCGACGGTGCCGAGCCCCGCGCGGACCGCCGAGTCGACGAGCTCGCGCGGGGTCTCGGTGCCGTCCGAGACACTGCTGTGAGTGTGCAGGTCGATCGGACCGGAAGACATTCCCCCATCGTAAGCGCCGCGAGTCCCGGGGGCCGCAGCCGTTAGGATCGGTCCACTGTGCTTCGCCGATTCGTGACCCTCGTCCTCCTGCTCGCTGTGGCGGCGGTGCTCGCTGTGGCCGCATTCCCCCAGGCCCTCGGCCTCCAGCAGCACTACTACGTCGCCCAGATCATCGCCTTCCGGGGCGTCATGGGCGTGGTCGCGCTCGTCCTGGCGGTGATCCTGCTCGTCGTCGGGCTCGCCGCGCGCCCGCTCCGCCGCCTCTTCACAGGCGTCACCGTGCTGCTCGTCGCGTTCGCGGCGGTGTCGGCGGGCGTCTTGATCGAGCGCGGCACGGGGTCGACGGAGTTCGCGAAGCGCCAGACCGGCGACCTGCGCGTCCTCGCCTGGAACACGCGCGGTGCGGCACCCGGCGCCGCCGCGATCGCCTCGCTCGCCATCTCGACCAAGGCCGACATCGTCAGCCTCCCCGAGACGCAGAAGAAGACCGCCGCAGCTGTGGCCGCCGCTATGAAGAAGGCGGGGCGCCCGATGAGAGTGCTGGTGCTCGCCTACGACCAGACGTCGTCGGCCGACTCGACGTCGCTCCTCATCTCGACGAAGCTCGGCTCGTACACGACCTCCACCGACAAGACGACGACCGATGTGCTTCCCACCGTGGTCGCCCGACCCGCCGACGGCACGGGCCCCGTCATCGTCGCCGCGCACCCGGTAGCCCCTGTCAAGGCGCACATGGCCGCCTGGAGCAAAGACCTCAAGTACCTCGCGAAGCTCTGCTCCGGCGAGAGCATGATCATGGCGGGCGACTTCAACTCGACGCTCGACCACGAGTCCGGCCTCGGCAAGGACGCCACGTCGGCCCTCGGCAGCTGCCGCGACGCCGCCAAGGCGACGGGCAACGCCGCGGTCGGCACGTGGCCGACGAACGTTCCAGAGCTCCTCGCCACGCCGATCGACCACGTCATGGCGACCCCCGACTGGAAGGTCACCGGCTTCAAGGTGATCGGCGGCCGCGACGATGCCGGCAGCGACCACCGGCCCGTGCTGGCGCAGCTGGTCTCGAAGAACCAGTAGCCGGCAGGATCAGCCACGGCTCGTTCAGTGCGGCGCCTGCATAATGGTGAGCATGGCTGATCAGAAGGCACCGCGCGCCACTTCGAACCGCTCCACCACTCCCGGCTCCGACGCCTTCAAGGAGTACATCTCGTCGCAGTGGGCCGAGCGTCCCGACACCGTCACCGAGCCCCGCGAGCAGTCGCCGTACGCCGCCCAGCGCCGGGCGGCGCTCTCGGCCCTGCACCCGGGAAAGCGCCTCGTGATCCCGGCCAGCCAGGCCAAGGTCCGGTCGAACGACACCGACTACCCTTACCGCGCGCACTCCGCCTTCTCGCACCTCACCGGCTGGGCCTCCGACACCGTGCCCGGCTCGGTGCTCGTGCTCGAGCCCGCCGACTCCGGCCACGAGGCCACCCTCTACCTGCGCGCCAGCGCCGGCCGCGACTCCGACGAGTTCTACGCCAACCCCGAGATCGGCGAGTTCTGGATCGGGCCTCGTCCGTCGCTCGCCGACGTCGCCGTCGACCTCGGCGTCGCCACGCGCGACCTCGCCGACTTCGATGAGGTCGTCACGACCTCGGACGCCGAGACGATGCTCGTCCGCGACGCCGACCCCGACCTCACCCGCCGCCTCGACGCGCTTCTGCCCACAGAGCCCGCCGACGAGAGCGTCGACACCGTCGCCGACCGCGCAGCGAGTCTCGACGTCCTGACCCGCGACCTCGGCGAGCTCCGCCTCGTGAAAGACGCGTACGAGGTCGCGCAGATGCGGGCCGCCGTCGCCGCGACGAAAGACGGCTTCCGCGACATCATCGCCGACTTCGACGAGGTGCTCGCCCACCCCCGCGGCGAGCGGATCGTGGAGGGCACCTTCAACCGGCGCGCCCGTGCCGACGGCAACACGGTGGGCTACGACACCATCGCCGCGTCGGGCGACCACGCCTGCATCCTGCACTGGACGCGCAATGACGGTCACGTGAGCCCCGGCGACCTGATCCTGATCGATGCCGGCATCGAGCTCGACAGCCTGTACACGGCCGACATCACCCGCACCCTCCCGGTCTCGGGCCGCTTCTCCGAGATCCAGCGTCTCGTCTACGACGCCGTGCTCGAGGCGGCCGACGCCGCCTTCGCCATCGTGAGGCCCGGAATCAGGTTCCGCGAGATCCACGCCACCGCGATGGCCGTCATCGCCGAGAAGACGGCCGAGTGGGGCTTCCTGCCCGTCAGCGCCGCCGAGTCGATCAAGCCCGAGAACCAGTTCCACCGCCGTTACATGGTCCACGGCACCAGCCACCACCTCGGCATCGACGTTCACGACTGCGCCGCCGCCCGCCGCGACCTCTACCTCGACGGCGTCCTGGAGGAGGGCATGGTCTTCACCATCGAGCCGGGCCTCTACTTCCAGCCCGACGACCTGAGCGTGCCCGCCGAGTTCCGAGGCATCGGCGTCCGGATCGAGGACGACATCCTCGTCACCGCCGACGGCGCCGAGAACCTCTCGGTGTCGATCCCCCGCACGGCGTCCGACGTCGAGGCGTGGATCGCCGGGCGCCGTTAAGTCGGCTCCACCTGACGATCTGCGCGGGTCGCCCTCCCGCACAGGCTAAATTGGTTCCGTGAGCGCCACGAGAGTCTTCGTCGCCCGGCTCGCCGGGTGCTCCGTTTTCGACCCCGCGGGCGACAGGGTCGGCAAGGTGCGCGACGTCCTCGTGGTGTACCGGGCCGACGAGTCTCCGCGAGTCGTGGGGTTCGTGGTCGAGGTCCCGGGCAAACGCCGCGTCTTCGTCTCGATCGGGCGCGTCACCAGCATCGGCTCCGGCCAGATCATCACGACCGGCACGATCACCCTGCGCCGCTTCGAGCAGCGCGGCGGGGAGGTGCGAGTCATCGCCGAGCTCCTCGGCCGACGAGTCCGCCTGCGCCACGACAACGCCCGCGCCACCATCGAGGACGTCGCGATCGACGAGACCGCCGACGGCGGCTGGGAGATCGGCCAGGTCTTCGTCCGCAAGCCCAAGACCAGCCCGTCGCCGTTCGGCAAGGGTCCGACGATGTTCGCGGCCTGGAGCGATGTCACCGAAGAGACCGCCGACGGCGAGGCGCAGAGCGCCGAGCACGTGATCGCGGCCTACTCCGATCTCCTGCCGGCCGACCTCGCGAACACGCTGCTCGACCTCTCCGAGGAGCGCCGCTTCGAGGTGGCCGAGGAGCTCTCGGACGACCGGCTCGCCGACGTGCTCGAGGAGATGCCCGAAGACGAGCAGGTGTCGATCCTCAACCGGCTCGACGACAGCCGCGCGGCCGACGTGCTCGACCAGATGCAGCCCGACGACGCCGCCGACCTGATCGCCCAGCTCTCCGACGAGCGCGGCGAGGCGCTCCTCGGCCTCATGGAGCCCGACGAGGCCGAAGACGTCCGCATGCTGCTCAGCTACGACTCCGACACCGCCGGCGGTCTGATGACCACCGAGCCGGTGATCGTGTCGGGCGACGCCACCGTGGCCGAGGGGCTCGCGATGATCCGACGGCATGAGATCGCTCCCGCGCTCGGTGCGGCCGTGTGCGTCGTCCTGCCGCCCTACGAGCCGCCCACCGGCCGGTTCCTGGGCATGGTGCACTTCCAGCGGATGCTCCGGTATCCGCCGAACGAGCGTCTGGGCACGCTTCTCGACGCCCAGACCGAACCGGTCCACGTGGGGGCCTCCGCGCTCGAGGTGACGCGCGTCATGGCGCGGTACAACCTCGTCAGCGTCCCCGTCGTCGACGACAACCACCGATTGGTCGGGGTGGTGACAATCGACGACGTCCTCGACCACGTGCTGCCCGACGACTGGCGCAGCCAGGATCCCGAGCAACCGCTGGGCCGAACGCGGCCCCGCCTCAGAAGAGCACCCGTGACCCCAACCGGAAGGAGGACGCCCAATGGCACGCGATAGCCGCAGCGACGTCCGTCTCGACTCCCCCAAGGGCCTCCGCGTCCGCGTGCTTCCAGGCCGTGGCCGCCAGAGTCGCGACAGCTTCGGTCGAGCCACCGAGGCGATCGCCCGCGGCATGGGGACGCCGTACTTCCTGATCGCGCTGACGCTCTTCTGCCTCGTCTGGATCGCCTTCAACACGGTGGCTCCGCTCTCCGTGCGCTTCGACTCCGCCGCCAACGGCTACACGGCGCTCACCCTCGTTCTCTCGCTGCAGGCCTCCTACGCCGCTCCCCTCATCCTGCTGGCGCAGAACCGCCAGGACGACCGCGACCGGGTCCAGGTCGAGCAGGACCGCCAGCGGGCGGAACGCAACCTCGCCGACACCGAGTACCTCGCGCGCGAGGTCGTCGCGCTCCGCCTCGCGATGAAGGACATGGCCTCCAAGGACTTCATCCGCGACGAGCTCCGCTCCCTCCTCGAAGAGCTCGACCGCCGCGACGAGCCCGGAGGCGAGAGCCCGGCCCGTGCCTGACGCGGTCGCCACGCGGATCCGCACGGCGCTCGCCCGCGTCATCGACCCTGAGATCCGCAAGCCCATCACCGAGCTCGACATGGTCGGCGAGGTCGAGGTCACGGCCGACGGCACCGCCACCGTGGGCGTCAAGCTCACCATCGTGGGCTGCCCCGCCGCCGACACCATCGAGCGCGACGTCCGCGCCGCGACGGAATCGGTCGAGGGCGTCAGCGAGGTCGACGTCCGGGTCACCGTCATGACCCGCGACGAGCGGGCCGCGCTGACCGCGAAGCTCAAGGGCGGTCGCGCCGGCCGCGTCATGCCGTTCGGCCCCGACTCGCTGACCCGCGTCTACGCCGTGACCAGCGGCAAGGGCGGCGTCGGCAAGTCGACCGTCACCGCGAACCTCGCCGTCGCCCTCGCCGCACGCGGCCTCGCGGTCGGCATCGTCGACGCCGACGTGTACGGCTTCTCGATCCCCGGCCTGCTCGGCCTCGTCGATGCCTCTGGCGCCAGCGTGAAGCCGACGCAGGTCGACGACATGATCCTGCCCCCGGTCGCGCACGGGGTGAAGGTGATCTCGATCGGGATGTTCGTCGACGACACGTCGACGGCGGTGGCGTGGCGCGGGCCGATGCTGCACCGGACCATCCAGCAGTTCCTGACCGACGTCTACTTCGGCGACCTCGACGTGCTCCTGCTCGATCTGCCCCCGGGAACCGGCGACGTCGCCATCTCGGTCGGGCAGCTGCTCCCCAACGCCGAGGTGCTGGTCGTGACGACCCCGCAGCCGGCCGCCGCCGACGTGGCCGAGCGCTCGGGCCTCGTCGCTCGCCAGACCGGCCAGAAGATCCTCGGCGTCGTCGAGAACATGGCAGGGCTCGTCCAGCCCGATGGCAGCGTTCTCGAGCTGTTCGGCACCGGAGGCGGCGCCGAGACGGCCCGTCGCCTCTCGGCGGGACAGGACGCCCCCGTCGAGCTGCTCGCGAGCGTGCCGCTCAGCGTGGGGCTCCGCACCGGCGGCGACGAGGGCGTGCCCGTCGTCCTCGGAGAGCCCGCCGACCCCGCGGCGCAGGCCATCGACCGGCTGGCGGCGCGCCTGGCCGTGCGCGAGCGGGGCCTGGCCGGGCGCAAGCTCGGGTTGAGCGTCGGCTAGCCGGAGTTCCTGCGCCCCATCGGTCTGCCGACTTGCCCACGCGCCCCGACAGACGCCGGGAGACAGCGAAGGCGACCTCCCGCAGATGCGAGGGTCGCCTCGTGCTGGTGCGCCGACCCGGACGGGCCTGGCGCGCGCCGACCTCTCAGTCGAAGAGGCGCGTGGGCTGACGGTGGTAGCCGTCGCGGGCGGTGCTGACGACGGTGCCGGCGACGGCAGCGACGGCAGCGGCGATGAAGATGCCGAGACCGATGAACATGAGTGCTCCTGGGGGTTGATTCAAACTGTGTAATACGAGTATGAATTCATCGACAGTAAAGAACAATCGATCTTTTCTCGCCCGATAATGTAGTTTTACTTCATGGATGTCAAGCGCCTCGAACTGCTTCGCGAGCTCGCCGAGCGGGGCAGCATCGCCGCCGTCGCGAAGGCCACGCACCGCACGCCGTCGGCCGTCTCGCAGCAGCTCAAGGTGCTCGAGCGCGAGGCCGGCACGCGCCTCACCGAGCGCGTGGGGCGCGGCATCGTGCTGACCGGCTCCGGGCGCGTGCTCGCTCAGACGGCGACCGACGTCGCAGTCGCCCTCGAACGCGCACAGGCGGTGTGGGACGACTTCGTGGTGGCGCCGCAGGGCGAGGTGACCCTGGCCACGTTCCCGACGGCCGGCCAGATGCTGCTCCCGGGCCTGCTGCGCACGGTCTCCGAGACCCCCGGCCTGGTCGTGCGGGCCACCGACCACGACCCCGCGACGGCCGCGTTCCCCGACCTCACCGGAGATCACGACGTCGTCATCGCCCACTCCCCCGACGGCGACCGGAGCTGGAAGAGCCGCGACCTCATGGTCGTCCCGCTGCTCCGGGAGCCTCTCGACGTCGCCCTGCCCGCCGACCACCGCCTCGCCGGCCGACCGGCTCTCACGCCCGCCGACCTCGTCGGCGAGACCTGGGTCGGCGTGCCCGACGGCTACCCCTACGACTGGATCTACCGAGAGATCGAGCGCGTCACCGGCTCCGCACCCCGGGTGTCGCAGCGGTTCAGCGACACCCGGATCACCGAGTCACTCGTCGGGGCCGGCCTCGGCATCGCCGTGCTCCCCCGCTTCACGTCGTCCGGCGTGCGCGACGACATGGTCCTCACGCCGCTCGAGGGGATCCGCGCCGTCCGCTATCTGTCGGTGCTCATGCGGCCCGACCGGGCGGAGCGGCCGTCGGTCCGGCGCGTCGTCGACGCCCTCCGAGCCGAGGCCACGCGGGTGGCGGCGCTGCACGGCACCATCTGACCGCGCCACTTCCCCAGATCAGGCCATCTCGCCGCCGAGAACACCCAGGTCCGGGCATCTCGCCGAGCGGCCAGACGGCCGAGCCAGAGCGCAGGAACTGCCCTACGTCGCCTCGTTGTCGTACGGCGGCGTCTCGCCCGCGGCGAGCGGCACCATGGCCGACCGGACGTGCGCCGAGGCCGGAAGCCCGGCGCTCACCGCGGCAGCCGCCGAGGCCGGCGTGCTGATGGCCGTCGTGGGCTCTTCGAGCAGAGCGTCGCGGATGATCCGCCGCGGGTCGTACTGGCGCGGATCGAGCTTCTGCCAGTCGACGTCGTCGAACTCGTCGCCCATCTCCTCGCGCATGCGGGCTCGGGCGGTGTCGGCCATGCCGCGGACGGTCTTGACCAGCTGCGCCAGCTTCGACGCGTAGATCGGAAGGCGCGCCGGACCGAGGAGCAGGACCGCTATCAGCGCGATCACTATCAGTTTGTCGAATCCGGCAGGCACGTGATGAGAGTAACCGCTTTCGCTTCAAAACGCGCCCTAGACTTGGGCGACAAGGAGTGACGAGTGCCACACAAAGAGTCCAGCTGGAAGTTCGCCGAAGAACTGGTCACCGAGGTCGACGCGATCGGCCTCGCGCGGCAGCACTCCCTGGAGGCCGGCGTCGACGCGGTCTCCCCCGGAGTCGGCGCTCAGCTCGCCCTCACGACCGCCCTCGTGTCGGCCAAGAGCATCATCGAGATCGGCACCGGCCTCGGCGTCTCGGGCCTCTGGCTGATGCAGGGCGCGCCCGGGGCGACCCTCACCTCGATCGACATCGAGGTCGACCACCAGCAGACCGCCCGCGAGAGCTACGTGCTCGCCGGCATCCCGGCCAACCGGGTGCGCATGATCACCGGCCGCGCCTCCGAGGTGCTCCCGCGAATGAACGAGAGCGCCTACGACGTGGTGCTGATCGATGCCGACCCCGACGGCGTCATCGAGTACGTCGAGCACGGGCTCCGCCTGGCCCGGACCGGCGGCGTCGTGCTCGTCGCGCACGCCCTGTGGAACGGCCGCGTCGCGAACCCGGCGGCGCGCGAGGCCACCACGACGGGCTTCCGGACCCTCCTCACGGAGGTGTCGACGTCGCCTGCCGTGTTCAGCGCCCTGGCGACCGCGGGCGACGGCCTGCTGCAGCTCGTCAAGCGCTGAGCCGGGCGATGGTCGGGCAGTTCCTGCGCCCGATTCTCACGTCGCCTCAACGAGCGACGCCCCGCCGCCCACCCGCGAGGGTGAGAGACGGGGCGTCGGTGGGATGCCTAGGAGGCGGCCTTCACGACGCCGGCGAGGGCGTCGTGCAGTTCTTTGGCCTCGTCGTCGTTGACCGAGACCACAAGTCGCCCACCACCCTCGAGCGGAACCCGCACGATGATGAGCCGACCCTCCTTGACAGCCTCCATTGGTCCGTCGCCGGTTCTCGGCTTCATGGCTGCCATCAGATAGTCCCCTTTCGCGGAATGCTTCGTACCATTATCGATGATTTAGCTGACTATCCCTAAACGAAGGGGGTGATCTCGGCGGAACCGCCCGCTCACGGCGGGGTCCAGTCGTAGCCGTTCACCCACCAGCAGATGTACAGCCACGCGAACTGGCCGACGATGCCGCCGGCCACGATCAGCACCCGGTAGACGCGCGAGCGCGGGATCGCGAGGGCTCCGAGCAGCGGGAAGATCGGCATCAGCACGCGGAAGGTCGACGACTGCGGAAAGAAGACGGCGAGCAGGTAGACCACGTAGGCGACGATCCAGAAGCGCAGGTCGAGCGGCAGCCGGCGCACCCACGGCGACAGCATCAGCAGCACGAACAACGCCACGGCCACCACGAGGAAGACGATGCCCGCGCCGCCCGGCACCCACCAGTTCGCACCCTGCACCCACGGCGTGAACGGCAGCAGGTGCCCGTACCCGACGTAGTCGGCCCGCCACGAGAGCTCGGTGGCCGTGTACGCGTCGAGGCGTCCTGTGGCGAGCGCTGCGACGACCGGCCAGGCGAAGCCCAGCAGGCCCGTCGCCACGGCGACGATGCCCACCTTCAGGCGCTCCGCGGGCGGGAACGGCTCGCGCTCGCGCACCAGCCACCGGTGCCCCCAGTGCAGCGCCAGCGCCAGCGCGAAGGCGACGACGCCCGGCCGGGTGAACGACGCGACGGCCAGCACGGCCAGCATCAGCCAGTACTGCCTCTCGAGAAGCAGCCAGAGGGCCACTGCGATCAGCAGCAGGAAGAGCGACTCGGCATAGGCGACCTGGAGCAACGGCGACAGCGGAGCGACGCAGAACAGCAGCACGGCGAAGTACGAGGTCGACGCCGGCAGAAACCGGCGCAGGATCCGGAAGAACACCACGCACGTGACCGCCGCCGCCGCGACCGAGACGACGACTGCCGTCGGCGCGAACGCGGCGCCCGTGAGCACCATCAGCCCCTTGATCAGCATCGGGAACACCGGCAGGAAGGCCCAGGCGTTCTGCGCGACCTGGCCGGCGTCGGTCAGCGGAAGAGTCGTCGGATACCCCACCTGCGAGACGATGTAGTACCACTGGCCGTCCCAGATCTTGGCGTAGTCGGCGTAGACGGGGTGCGCCAGGGTCCACGCGTTGTTGGCCTGAACCCGTGCGAACCCCAGCAGCAGCGCCGTGCTGACCAGCCGCGAGGCCGCGAAGATCGCCAGCACGCGGACCCACCACGGCAGCGCGCGCAGGAACTCGCCCGCCTTCTCGCGCATCGGCCGCTCGGGCGCCTCGACCTCGTCGGCCACCTCCGGCCGTCCGGTGATCAGGCCGTCAGCCACGCCCGCAGCCCGCGCTCGCACTCGACGATCTGCTCCACTGCGACGCGCTCGTCGTCGGCGTGCGCCTTCATCGGGTCGCCGGGGCCGTAGTTGACGGCCGGGATGCCGAGGCCGGCGAAGCGCGCGACGTCGGTCCAGCCGTACTTCGGCTTGGCCTCGCCGCCGACGGCGGCCAGGAACTCCTGCGCGAGGGGCGCGTCGAGACCGGGCCGGGCACCCTGGGCGAGGTCGACGATCGTGACGTCGTACTCGCCGAAGACCTCGTGGATGTGCGCGACGGCCTCGTCGGCCGAGCGGCTCGGGGCGAAGCGGTAGTTGATGTGGACCATGCACTCGTCGGGGATCACGTTGCCGGCGATGCCGCCGGAGATGCCCACGGCGTTCAGGCCCTCGCGGTAGACGAGGCCGTCGACCTCGACCTGGCGGGGCTCGTACGCGGCCAGTCTGTCGAGGATGGGGGCGGCCTTGTGAATAGCGTTATCGCCGATCCAGGAGCGGGCGCTGTGCGACCGGAGGCCGAAGGTGCGGATCTCGGCCCGGAGGTTGCCGTTGCAGCCGCCTTCGACGCTGGAGTTCGAGGGCTCCATCAGGATGGCGAAGTCGCCGAGCAGCATGTCGGGGAACTCGCGCGTGAGGCGCCCGAGGCCGTTGAGGGCGTCGGAGACCTCTTCGTGGTCGTACCAGACCCAGGTCACGTCGACGGCGGGCTCGGACAGCTCGACGGCCAGCGTGAGCGCGACGGCGCAGCCGGCCTTCATGTCGACCGTGCCGCGGCCCCAGAGGTAGTCGACGCCGTCGATCGTCTCGTAGCGGGTCGGGACGTTGTCGTTGATGGGAACCGTGTCGATGTGCCCGGCGATCACGACGCGCTTCTCGCGACCGAGGTTCGTCTTGGCCACGATCGCATCGCCGTCCCGGAACAGCTCGAGGTGCGCGACCCCCGACAGGACGTCCCAGATGTCGTCGGCGACGCGCCTCTCGTCGCCCGACTCGGAGGGGACGTCGCACAGCTGGCGCGTGAGGTCGGTCGACGAGACGGAGAGGTCGAGAGCTGCCATGGGCACAGCCTATCCGGGGCTCCCCGCATCGAACCTGCGGGGTCCGACAACGAACCTGAAGAGCCTGCCTCCACCGGTACAGTCGTTGCCATGAGTCCTGACGACACCGCCGCCACCCGCGCCTGGGGCTACGGCCTCGCCACCGTCGCCGACAACGGCACCGTGCTCGACACCTGGTTCGCCGAGCCCACCCTGGGTGCTTTCCCCGCCGAGCGCGACCCCGAGCTCGCCCCCGCCTGGGTCGAGGAGCTCGCCGGCCGCGACGAGCGCCGGGCCGTCCGTCTCGAACCGCTCACCGTCCGCATCGACCTCGATGCCGCTCCCACCTCGACCCCGGATGCGTACCTCCGCCTGCACCTGCTGAGCCACCTGCTCGTCAAGCCGAACACCATCAACCTCGACGGCATCTTCGGGCACCTGCCGATCGTCGCCTGGACCAACGCGGGGCCGGTGCACCCCGACGACTTCAGCCGCCTGCGGATGACGCTCCAGCGCGCCGGCATCGTCACCAGCGGCATCGACAAGTTCCCGCGCCTGCTCGACTACGTGACGCCCGAGCGCGTGCGGATCGCCGACGCCTCGCGCGTCCGCCTCGGCGCGCACCTCGCGCCCGGCACCACGGTCATGCACGAGGGCTTCGTCAACTTCAACGCCGGCACGCTCGGCGAGTCCATGGTCGAGGGGCGCGTCTCGCAGGGCGTCGTCGTCGGCCACGGCTCCGACATCGGCGGCGGGGCGTCGATCATGGGCACGCTCTCGGGCGGCGGCACCCAGCGCGTCTCGATCGGCGACCGCGCGCTGCTCGGCGCGAACTCGGGCATCGGCATCTCGATCGGCGACGACACCGTCGTCGAGGCCGGCCTCTACGTGACCGCCGGCACCAAGGTCGTCGTCGTGGGCTCGGCGTCGGACAGCAACGGCAAGGCGCAGACCGTCAAAGCCGTCGAGCTGTCGGGCAGGCCGGGGCTGCTGTTCCGCCGCAACTCGCTCACGGGTGCCGTCGAGGTACTGACCCGCAAGGGCACAGGCGTCGCGCTCAACGAGGCGCTGCACGCCTGACGGCGCGGGAGCGAGGCCGCGCTAGCGGCCCTCGGGCCAGTCGCGCGCCGGCGAGCCCGTGTACAGCTGCTGCGGGCGGCCGATCTTCGTCGACGCGTCGAGGTTCATCTCGCGCCAGTGCGCGATCCACCCGGGCAGACGCCCGATGGCGAAGAGCACGGTGAACATGCGAGGCGGGAATCCCATCGCCTTGTAGATGATGCCGGTGTAGAAGTCGACGTTCGGGTAGAGGCGGCGCGAGATGAAGTACTCGTCCGACAGGGCCACCTGCTCGAGCTCGAGGGCGATGTCGAGCAGCTCGTCTTTCACGCCCAGGGCGGCAAGCACCTCGTCGGCGCTCTCCTTCACGAGCTTCGCGCGCGGATCGTAGTTCTTGTAGACCCGGTGGCCGAAGCCCATGAGCTTGACGCCCTCCTCCTTGTTCTTCACGCGCTCGACGAACCGGGCGACGCCCTGGCCGGAGTCGCGGATCTCGGCGAGCATCGTGAGCACCGCCTCGTTCGCGCCGCCGTGGAGCGGGCCGTAGAGGGCGGAGATGCCGGCCGAGATCGAGGAGTAGATGTTGGCCTCGGTCGACCCGACCAGCCGGACGGTCGAGGTGGAGGCGTTCTGCTCGTGGTCCTCGTGCAGGATGAGCAGGCGTTCGAGCGCCTTCGACAGCACGGGGTTCACGACGTACGGCTCGGCCATGGTGCCGAAGTTGAGGCGCAGGAAGTTGTCGACGAACGAGAGGCTGTTGTCGGGGTAGAGGAACGCCTGGCCGAGGCTCTTCTTGTGCGCGTAGGCCGCGATCACCGGGAGCTTGGCGAGCAGGCGGATCATCTGCACCTCGACCTGCTCCGGGTCGTGGACGTTGGTGTCGTCCTCGTAGAACGTCGACAGGGCGCCGACGGCCGACGAGAGCACCGACATCGGGTGCGCCGACGCGGGGAGCGCGTCGAAGAAGCGGCGCAGGTCTTCGTGGAGGAGCGTGTGGCGGCGGATCCGGGCGTCGAACCGGGCGAGCTCGTCGGCCGTAGGGAGCTCGCCGTAGATCAGCAGCCAGGCCGTCTCGAGGAAGGTCGAGTTCGCGGCGACCTGCTCGATGGGGTAGCCGCGGTAGCGCAGGATGCCCTTATCGCCGTCGATGTAGGTGATGGCGCTCTTGGTGGCCGCCGTGTTGACGAAGCCCGAGTCGAGCGTCGAGAAGCCGGTCTGCTTCATGAACGTCGAGATGTCGACGCTCGAAGCCCCGGCGGTCGCGGGGATGATCGGGAACTCGGCTGATCCCCCCGGGAAAGAGAGCGTGGCCTTCTGAGCGTCATTGGCAGTGTCAGTCACCTGTCCAGCCTAATAGGCGCGCAGGCCGGAACGACACGCCTCAGGCGGAGAGGCGCTCGACCGCTGCGTCGATCCGCTCGTCGGTCGTCGTGAGCGCGACCCGCACGTGACGGGCGCCGTCAGTGCCGTAGAAGGTGCCCGGCGCCACGAGGATGCCGCGCTCGGCGAGCCACGCGACGGTCGCCCAGGCGTCTTCGTCGCGCGTGGCCCAGAGGTACAGGCCCGCCTCGCTGTGGTCGATGCGGAAGCCGGCGGCGACGAGCGCGGCCGACAGGCGGTCGCGACGGCCGCGGTAGAGCTGCTTCTGGGCGCGCACGTGCTCCTCGTCGGCGAGGGCGGCGATCATCGCCTGCTGCACCGGTGCCGGCGGCATGAGGCCCGCGTGCTTGCGGACGCCGAGCAGCCGGCCGACGATCTCTCCGCAGCCGGCGATGAAGCCCGCGCGGTAGCCGGCGAGGTTCGACTGCTTCGACAGCGAGTACACCGAGATGACGTTGCGACGGCTGTCGCCGATGACACGGGGGTCCAGGATGCACGGGGTCGCGTCCGTCTCGAACTCCGGCGTCCAGCCCAGCTCGGCGTAGCACTCATCACCCGCGATGACGGCTCCGAGCTCGCGCGCCCGGGTCACAGCGGCGCGCATCCGGTCGATCGAGAGCACGCGGCCGTCGGGGTTGCCCGGGCTGTTCAGCCAGACGAGCCTCGTCGACTCGGGCCATTCGGCCGGGTCGTCGGAGGCGAGCGCGCTCGCGCCGACGAGGGCGGCGCCGAGCTCGTAGGTCGGGTAGGCGTTGCGCGGGTAGACGACCGTGTCGCCCGGGCCGAGGCCGAGCCAGAGCGCCATGCCTGCGATGAGCTCCTTCGAGCCGATCGTCGGCAGCACGTTCGCGTCGCCGAGCCCGCTGACGCCGCGTCGGCGCTCGTACCACTCGATGATCGCGGCCCGGAGAGCCGGCGTGCCCGCGACCTGCGGATACGAGTGGGCGTCGGTCGCCTCGCGGAGGGCGTCGCGCACGAGAGCGGGCGTGGGGTCGACGGGCGAGCCCACGGACAGGTCGACAATGCCGTCGGCGTGCGCCCGGGCTGTCGCCGTGGCGTCGGCCAGGGAGTCCCACGGGAAGTCGGGGAGAGTGAGGGGCACGAGCTTCAGCGGCACGGCGTTCAGAGGCACGAGGCGGAGATCAGTGCTCGGCGGACTGCGGGGGCAGCGCGGCGATGACGGGGTGGTCGTGCGCGATCACGCCGACCTTGGCCGCACCGCCGGGCGAGCCCACCTCGTCGAAGAACTCGACGTTGGCCTTGTAGTAGTCGGACCACTTGTCGGGGAGGTCGTCTTCGTAGTAGATCGCCTCGACGGGGCAGACCGGCTCGCACGCACCGCAGTCGACGCACTCGTCAGGGTGGATGTACAGCGAGCGTTCACCCTCGTAGATGCAGTCGACCGGGCATTCGTCGATGCAGGCGCGGTCTTTGACATCGACACAGGGGAGGGCGATCACATACGTCACGGGCTTGTCTGTTCCTTCGCGTCGGGCTGCGCCTGAGGGCGCTGCGGCGATCCGGCAATCCTATCGCCCTGGCGGGCGGGGAACCTGGGCCACGCCAGCACGACGAGGGCGATGAGGGTCGGCCCGAACAGCCAGGTGTAGCCGAGCGCGTTGCCCGGGATCAGCACGGTTCCGCTCGACTGCGGCAGCGACAGCAGCCCGATGATGCCGACGATCCCGACCGCGGCCAGCACGCCGGCGAGACGCGACGAGAACTGCAGGCGGAAGCCGACGAGCAGGGCGGCCACCATGGCGAGCGCGATGATGACGCCGTAGGGCAAGGCTCCCTGCGCCTCCTGGTGGGCCACCGTGCCGATGGCGCCGAACAGCGCGCCGACGACGAGCGAGGCGGCGAGCGTCACTCCCTTGCCGAGCGGTCCGAGCTCGTCCGGGCCGCCGAGGCCGGGGAATGCCGGCGGCTCGTCGGCCTGGTCGGGCACGTGGCGGAAGGTCTCGACCACCGTCACCGGTTCGATCGCCCCGTGCGGGAACTCGAGCGCCGGGCCGCCGGGCGTCGACACCAGGGTCACCTGCGAGCGGTACTCCCCCAGCGCCGCGACCTTGCGGTCGAGCACCGGAGTGCCGTCGACGACCAGGTCGCCGCCCGCCGCGACCAGCTCGGCCCCGGGGTGCGCGGTACCGCCGGTGATCGCGTAGAACGGGACACCGGCGAGCCGGGCGGCCCGCAGGACAGCGCGGTGCGTGCGCACGTGGTCGGGGTGGCCGTAGCCGCCGTCGGCGTCATAGCTCACGATCGCAGTCGGGTGCACGTCGGCGATGACGGCCGCCAGGTCGGAGACGATCTCGCCGAAGGGCGCCGAGCAGAACGCGGCCGGGTGCACGTCGATGACGGGGATCGGCATGCCGTCGGCCCCCCACTCCATGCCCGAGTCGCGGTATGCGCGCACCGGGAGGCCCGGCGTGCGGGCGGCCTCGGCGCCGAGGAAGCGGTGGTCGGAGACGCCGAGCTCCCGCATGGCGGCGGCGAGCTCGCCCTGGCGGTGCACTGCGAGTGCGGCTGGATCGGCACGGAGGGCGGCGAGTTCCTGCGCCGGGATCGGGATGTCGAGCACCTCGCCCAGCTCGCCCCGAGTGCACGTGACGACGGTCACGCGCGCGCCGTCGTCGACCAGGGTCGCCAGCAGCGCTCCGGTCGCGATCGTCTCGTCGTCGGGGTGGGCGTGCACGACGAGCACGCGCTCGATGTCGTTCGACATCGAGACAACGGGGTTCTGGGGGGTGGGATCGGTGAGGCTCATCACTGGACAGGATAGGCGAGCGCCCGTTATCGTCATCTCTGGTTAGGCAAGGCTTACCTTGATTAGGCTCCCCTACCCGGCTCGGGCCACTGTCCCCGCCGAACCGGCTCCGGCCGCCGAAATGCCAAAGGCTCACCCGTGCTCGCCAACTACCTCATCGGCCTCCGTGAAGGCCTCGAGGCCTCCATCGTCGTGGGCATCCTCATCGCCTACCTGGTCAAGGTCTCGCGCCGAGACGTCCTGCCCCGCATCTGGGTCGGCGTCGGGCTCGCCACCGTGCTCTCGCTCGGCCTCGGCGCCCTGCTGACCTTCGGCAAGTATGGCCTGTCGTTCCAGGCGCAGGAGATCATCGGCGGCGGGCTCTCGATCGTCGCCGTGGGCTTCGTCACCACGATGACGTTCTGGATGGCCAAGACCGCCAACCACATGAAGCACGACCTCCAGTCGAGCCTCGCCAAGGCCCTGGCCGGCGGCGCGTGGGCGATCGTCGGCCTGGCCTTCCTGTCGGTCGGCCGCGAGGGCATCGAGACCGCGCTGTTCGTCTGGGCCACCGTCTCGACAGCGGGCGGCACCGCCCTCCCCGCGATCGGCGCGCTGCTCGGCATCGTCAGCGCCGTCGTCATCGAGATCGGCATCTACCGCGGCTTCGTGCACCTGAACCTCGCGCGCTTCTTCACCATCACCGGCTTCTTCCTGGTGATCGTCGCCGCCGGCGTCCTTCTCTACGGCATCGGCGACCTCCAGGAGGCCGGCGTGATCCCCGGTGTCGGGCACTACGCCTTCGACATCTCGGCGGCGATCCCCCCGACCAGCTGGTAC
Organism: Frondihabitans sp. PhB188; assembly: GCF_003752365.1. Taxonomy (GTDB): domain Bacteria; phylum Actinomycetota; class Actinomycetes; order Actinomycetales; family Microbacteriaceae; genus Frondihabitans. The sequence goes on from NZ_RJUO01000003.1 coordinate 335,429, forward strand.
GGCACCCTCCTGCAGGGCCTCGTCAACTTCACGCCGCGACCGACCTGGCTGCAGTCCGCCGTCTGGGTCGTGTACCTCGCGATCGTCCTGCCCCTCTTCTTCCGTGCCACCCGCCGCCGCTCACCGGCGGATCCCATCGCGCAGCGCTCGACCCCCGAGCCCGTCCTCACCACAGGAGCCCCCGAATGACCCTCCGTCCCCTCGGTATCGCAGCCGGAGTCGCCATCGCCGCCCTCGCCCTCACCGGCTGCGTCGAGAACAACCCGGGCGGCGGCTCGTCCTCCGCCGCCGGCACGATCGCCGTCACCGGCAAGGACACCACCTGCGAGCTCTCGTCCACCACGGCCCCCAGCGGCACCGTGACGTTCACGATGGCCAACAAGGGCTCCGACAACAGCGAGTTCGAGGTCCTGGCCTCCGACGGCCTCCGCATCGTCTCCGAGAAGGAGAACATCGGCCCCGGAACGTCGGGGACGCTGACCACGCAGCTCGCCGCGGGCGACTACTACACCGCCTGCATCCCCGGCCTGGTCGGCGAGGGCGTCCGCGCGAAGTTCACCGTCACCGACTCCGGCAAGACGGTCAAGGCCACCGGCACCGAGAAGCAGCAGATCGACGCGGCCGACGCGGCGTACGTCGGCTACGTCAAGGACCAGACCGGCCAGCTCGTCACCGGCACGCAGGAGTTCCTCGACGCCTACCTCTCGGGCGACGACACGAAGGCCAAGGAGCTCTACCCGACCGTCCGCGCCCACTACGAGCGCATCGAGCCCGTCGCCGAGTCGTTCGGCGACCTCGACCCCGAGCTCGACAACCGCGCGGCCGACCTGGAGAAGGGCGAGACCTGGACGGGCTGGCACCGCATCGAGAAGGACCTGTGGGCTCCCTCCGCGGCCGTCCCCGGCTCGTCGACGTCCTACCCGGCACTGACCGCCGCCGAGAAGAAGACGATGGGCGCGCAGCTGACGAAGAACACGAAGCAGCTGTACGACGAGGTCAATGCGTCTGACTTCACCGTCGGGCTCGACACCATCGGCAACGGCGCTGTCGGCCTGCTCGACGAGGTCGCCACCTCGAAGATCACCGGCGAGGAGGAGACCTGGTCGCACACCGACCTGTACGACTTCCAGGCCAACCTCGAGGGCGCCCAGGTCGCCTACGAGGGCGTGCGCTCCATCCTCCTCACGAAAGACAAGGCGCTCGCCACCGAGCTCGACGCCGAGTTCACCTCGCTCGACGAGCTTCTCGCGAAGTACGGCTCGCTGGACAAGGGCTACCCGTCGTACACGACGCTCACGACCGCCGACAAGAAGGCTCTCTCTGACGGCGTCAACGCCCTGAGCGAGCCCCTCAGCCAGCTCACGGCAGCGCTCCTGGGATGATCCACCTGTGACGGAAGACCAGCACGCGGCCCCGCCCGAGTCGATCGACGACTCGGGCGTGGCCCGTTCCCGCGGGCTGTCCCGCCGAGGCCTGCTCGGCCTCGCGGGCGTCGGCCTCGGAGCCGGAGTCGTCGGCGCCGGTGCCGCTCTCGGCATCGAGACCGCCGTGACGAGCGGCGCGACCGGCACCTCGGGCGCCGCCGAGACGTACCCGTTCTATGCGACCCACCAGTCGGGGATCATCACGGCAGCGCAGGATCGCCTCCACTTCGCCGCCTTCGACGTCACGTCGGGGATGACGCGCGCCGAGCTCGTCGACCTCCTCAAAGACTGGTCGTACGCCGCCGGTCGGATGACCCAGGGCGAGCAGGTCTCGAAGTCGGGTGCCGTCGGCGGCTCGCTCTACGCTCCCCCGGACGACACCGGCGAGGCGCTCGGCCTTCCCGCCGCCGGCCTCACCATCACCATCGGCTTCGGACCGTCGCTCTTCGACGACCGCTTCGGCCTGGCGTCGAAGAAGCCCGCGCGCCTGATCGACCTGCCGGAGTTCGCGGGCGACAACATCCGGGCGGATGCCTCGAACGGCGACCTCTGCATCCAGGCCTGCAGCGACGACCCGCAGGTGGCCGTGCACGCCATCCGCAACCTGTCGCGCATCGCCTTCGGCCGCGCGTCGCTCCGCTGGTCGCAGCTCGGCTTCGGCCGTACCTCGTCGACCACGCGCGGCCAGACCACGCCGCGCAACCTGTTCGGCTTCAAGGACGGCACCGCCAACCTCAAGGCGGAGGACACCTCGCTCGTGAAGCAGGACGTCTGGGCGTCCGCCGCCGACGGGGCCGACTGGATGGCGAACGGCACCTACCTCGTGTCGCGCAAGATCCGCATGCAGATCGAGACCTGGGATCACCAGTCGCTCAAGGAGCAGCAGACGGTCATCGGCCGCGACAAGGGCGAGGGGGCACCGCTCTCGGGAGGCACCGAGTTCACCGCGTTCGACTTCTCGAAGAAGCAGCACGGCGCGCCGCTGGTGGCCGCCGACGCCCATGCCTCGCTCGCGCACCCGAAGCACAACGGCGGTGCGCAGATCCTGCGCCGGGGCTACAACTTCGTCGATGGCAACGACGATCTGGGGCGCCTGAACGCCGGGCTGTTCTTCATCTGCTTCCAGAGAGACCCCGAGAACCAGTTCGTGCGCATCCAGAGCGCCCTGGCGGCGAACGACGCCATGAACGAGTACGTGCAGCACGTGTCGAGCGGCATCTTCGCGGTGCCGCCCGGCGCTTCGGCCGGAGGCTACGTCGGCGAGACGCTCTTCGCGTAGCGTCCCGCCGACGGCTCGCTCGTCGTCTAGACCAGCTGCTTCTCCTGCGGGAAGTGGCAGGCGGCCGTGTGGTCCTGGCCGTCACGGCCGTGCGGCAGCGCCAGCGGCACCTCGGTCGCGCAGCGCTCCTTCTCGGCGGCGCCCAGCATCGCGAACACCGGGCACCGGCCGCGGAACCGGCAGCCGACCTGCTTCTCGGTGGGGTTCGGCGGGTCGCCCGGCAGCAGGATGTGCTCGCGGGCGCGCTCCCGCGCCGGGTCGGGCACCGGTACCGCCGACAGGAGCGCCTGCGTGTACGGGTGCAGCGGGTGCTCGAAGACCTCGTCGACGGCGCCGGTCTCGACCGTGCGGCCGAGGTACATCACCGACACCCGATCGGCGACGTGCCGGATCACGCTGAGGTCGTGCGAGACGAACAGGTACGAGAGACCGAGCTTCGCCTTGAGCTCGCGGAGGAGGTTCAGCACGCCGGCCTGGATCGACACGTCGAGCGCCGAGACCGGCTCGTCGAGCACGACGAGGCGCGGCGACGCGGCGAGGGCCCGCGCGATCGAGATGCGCTGACGCTGACCGCCCGAGAACTCGTGCGGGAACCGGCTGGCCGCTGACGAGTCGAGGCCCACCATCTTCATGAGCGCAGGAACTCGACGTGCGACATCACCCGCCGGCGTCCCCGCCGCGAGCAGCGGCTCCGCGATGATGTCGCTCACCGGCTGCCGAGGATCGAGGCTGGCCATCGGGTCCTGGAACACCATGCTGACGGTCGACCGCAGCCGGCGGACGGTGGCCCCGTCGAGCTGCCCTGCCCCCAGGTCGGTGCCGAGCACCTGGATGGAGCCCTGCTCGGGGCGGCGGAGGTCCATGATCTCGTGCAGCGTCGTGCTCTTGCCCGAACCCGACTCGCCGACGAGGCCGAGCGTCTCGCCCTCCCTGATGTCGAGGTCGACCCCGTCGACCGCCCAGACCTGGCCGACCGTGCGCTTGAACACGGCGCCGCGGCGGAGCGGGAACGTCTTGACCAGGCCGTCGACGTGAAGCACCGTCTCGCGCTCGTCGCGCGGCACGCCGTCGAGCGCACCCGCCTCGAGCTCGGGGAGGTCGAACACCTCGTCGGGGTCGGCGCCGGTGCGCGCGAGCTCGTCGGAGTGGTGGCACGCGGCCAGGTGGCCGCCGAGCACGCCCTCGGCCTGGGCCAGCGGCGGCTCGGACGACCGGCACTCGTCGGTGACGAGCGGGCAGCGCGCCGCGAACGGGCAGCCGGTCGGCAGGTTCAGCAGCGACGGCGGTGTTCCGGGGATCGGCACGAGCGGCTGGCCGGAGCGCTGATCCAGACGCGGGAGCGCCCCGATGAGCCCCACGGTGTAAGGCATCCGAGGCTTCGTGAAAAGGTCCTCGGCGGTGGCCGTCTCGACGATCCGACCGGCGTACATGACGGCGATGCGGTCGGCGAACCCGGCGATGACGCCGAGGTCGTGGCTCACGAAGACGAGAGCCGCGCCCGCCTCCTGCTGCGCCTTCCGCAGCACCGCGATGACCTGCGCCTGGATGGTCACGTCGAGAGCCGTCGTGGGCTCGTCGGCCAGGATCACGTCGGGGTCGTTGGCGATGGCCATCGCGATCATGGCACGCTGCCGCATGCCGCCCGAGAACTCGTGCGGGAACGAGTCCACGCGTCGGGGCGCATCGGGGATTCCGACGATCTCGAGCAGCTCGATGGCGCGGGCGCGGGCCTCCTCCTTCGAGGAGCCCCGGTGGATCCGCACCGTCTCCGCGATCTGCTGGCCGACCGTGTAGACCGGCGTGAACGCCGACAGCGGGTCCTGGAACACCATCGAGATTCGCTTGCCGCGGATCGCCGACATCGAGCGGTCGTCGGCGCCGACGAGCTCGGTGCCGTCGAGGCGGATCGAGCCGCCGATGCGGGCCGTCGGCGGCAGCAGGCCGAGGATGGCGGTGCTCGTCACCGACTTGCCGGAGCCGGACTCGCCGACGATGCCGAGGACCTCGCCGCGGCGGAGCGTGAAGTCGATGCCGCGCACGGCTTCGACGACGCCGTCGGGCGTCGGAAATCCGACCGTCAGGCCGCTGACCTCGAGGAGGGGGACATCGCCGCCGGCGGCGCGGCTGGTGCTGGAATCGGTGAGGGTCATCGGTCTCGTCCCGCCTTGCGGATCTTCTCGGGGGTGGGAGTGTCGGTCGCGGTCATCGCGGTCACGCGGCCGGCGGGCTTCGAGTCGACGCCGGTGCGACGACGTCGACGGCCCTTGCGGCCCGCGGTGGAGGTCGGGTCGAGGGCGTCCCGGAGGCCGTCGCCGAGCAGGTTGCTGGCGAGGGCGAAGACGACCAGGGCGCCGGCCGAGAAGTAGAACAGCCACGGCTTGGTCAGGGCGGCGTCCTGGTTGTTGGCGATCAGCGTTCCGAGCGACACGTCGGGCGACTGCACGCCGAAGCCGAAGTACGACAGGCCGGCCTCGGTCAGCACCGCCGAGCCGATCGCGATCGACGCGTCGACCACGAGGAACGACGCCACGTTCGGGAGGATGTGTCGCAGGATGATGCGGAAGTGCCCGATGCCCATGTAGCGAGCGGCACGCACGAACTCGCGCTCCTTCACGCTCAGCGTCATCGAGCGCACCACGCGCGCCGTGATCATCCAGCCGAAGACGGCGAGCAGGACGATCAGGGCGACCCAGCCGAACTGCCGGAAGCGGGGCGACAGGATCGCGACGATCAGGAACGACGGCAGCACCAGCATGAGGTCGACGACGAACATGATGATCCGGTCGGTCCATCCGCCGAAGTAGCCGGCCATCGAGCCGAGCAGGCCGGCGATCACCGTCGAGAACAGGGCCACGAAGAGTCCGATCAGGAGCGACTTCTGCATGCCTCGCGCGGTCTGCGCGAAGACGTCCTGGCCGATCGTGTTGGTGCCGAACCAGTGCGTGCCGCTCGGCGGCTTCGAGAGGTTCAGGTAGTCGATGTGCGAGAAGCTCCACGGCGTCACCAGCGGGCCGATGAACGCGAAGACGAACAGAAGGATGAGCACGACGAGGCCCACGCCTGCCCCGCGGTTCGCGAAGAGGCGGCGGATGGTGAGCACGGCGCGGTTGGGCGACGCGGCGACCTCCTCCTCGGGCGTCTCGGGCAGCGTCTCGTCGTTCGACCCCTGCAGGAGGTCGGGACTGAATCGAGTCATGGTGTGTGCCTCAGCTCTGGGTGCGCACGCGCGGGTCGAGGATGGCGTTCAGGACGTCCGACAGGAAGCCGGCGAACAGCACCACGAAAGCGCTGAACAGCGTGTAGGCCACGACCGAGTTGACGTCGTTCGCGTTGACGGAGTCGATGAACCAGGCGCCGAGACCGTTCCAGCCGAAGATCTTCTCGGTGAACGTCGCACCGGTGAGGACGCCGAGGAAGCCGTAGGCGAAGAGCGTCGTCATCGGGATCAGAGCGGTCCGGAGGCCGTGCTTGAGGATCGCCGGCCGTTGGCGGAGACCCTTCGCCCGCGCCGTGCGGATGTAGTCGGCCTGCAGCACGTCGAGCATGGTCGCCCGCTGGTACCGGCTGTAGATCGCGATCGAGCCGAGGGCGATCGAGATGGTCGGCAGCAGCAGGTGCACGAAGCGGTCCCCCGCGATGGCGGCGAGCCCGCCCTGGAGGTTCGGCGTCGCCTCGCCGGTGAAGCTGATGAGCTGGAAGCCGAGGGTCGAGTTGAGCTGGGTCGCTCCGATCTTGAGGAACACCGCCGTCAAGAAGACCGGTGTCGAGATCAGGATGAACGACAGCACCGCCGTCACGCGGTCGGAGAGCTTGTACTGCCGCACCGCGTTCCAGACGCCGACCAGCACGCCGAGCAGGATGCCGACGATCGAGCCCGCGAGCAGCAGCCGGAGGCTGACGCCCAGACGCGGCCAGAACTCCTGGTTGACCGAGGTGTCCCGGATGGTCTGGCCGAGGTCGCCGTGCGCGAGGTCGCCGACCCAGTGCCCGTAGCGGACGAGGATCGGCGTCTTGTCGTTCACTCCGATGTGATCGAGCTTGGCGTCGACGACCGACACGGGCGGTGCCGGGTTTCGCTGGGAGTACTGGGCCCGGGGGTCGAACGTGGCCGAAGCCAGGAAGTACGTCAGCGATGTGGCGATGAACGCGAGAATCACGTAATAGACCAGACGCCGCGAGAGGTAGCGGATCATGGTGACTCACACTAGACGCACCCCCGAGCCGATCGCGCACGGCAAGTTTCCGACACGTTAAAAGATCGTGCTGTGAGTGCAGAAATTCTCAGGATCGGTAGGGTCATAGTCATTGCCGATTCACAACGCGGTTTCGCCGCCGGGGGCAGACACTCGGAATGACGGCGAAAACCAACCGCTGATCAGCAATTAGATCACTCTTGGAGCGCCATGAAACTGAAGAAATCTGCCGTTTTCGCCGCCGGGGCCGTCGCGGTCGCCCTGGTTCTGACCGGGTGCAGCGGGGGTGGCGGCGATACGAAGAGCACCTCGGACGGCAAGCAGACCCTGTCGTCCTCGGGTGACCAGAACATCCAGCCCGCATCGGCACTGAAAGACGGCGGAACCCTCCGCGTGCCGCTCTCGTCGTTCCCGGCGAACTGGAACTACGGCGAGGTCGACGGCACCCTGCAGGACGCCTTCGACGTCATGAAGACCATGATGCTGTCGCCGTACACGATCAACGCCAAGGGCGAGCCGACCCTCGACACCGACCTCGTCTCGAGCGTCGACGTCAAGGACGACCCGCTGACGATCACGTACAACATCAACGACAAGGCGCAGTGGAGCGACGGCACGCCGATCACCTGGAAGGACTTCGAGGCCAACTGGAAGGCCCTGAACGGCAAGGACTCCAAGTACCAGATCGCCGACCCCACCGGCTACAACCAGATGAAGTCGGTCACGCAGGGCACCAGCGCCAAGCAGGCTATCGTCACGTACTCCACTCCCTTCGCGGACTGGAAGTCGATGTTCAACTACCTCTACCCCGCCAGCGTCATCAGCACGGCTGACGGCTTCAACACGGGCTACCTGAACAAGATCCCCGTCACCAGCGGGCCGTTCAAGCTCAGCAAGATCGACAAGACCGCCCAGACGGTCACTGTCGTGCGCGACGACAGCTGGTGGGGTGACAAGCCGAAGCTCGACTCAGTCACCTTCCGTGCCCTCGACAGCGACGCCGACATCGACGCCTACCTGAACAACGAGATCGACGTCGTCTCGGCCGCCACCTCCGACCGCTACGACCGCGTGAAGAAGGCCAAGAACAGCGTGCTCCGCGCCGCTCCCAGTGCCAACTTCTTCCACATCGACATGTCGTCGTCGGGCATCCTGAAAGACAAGCAGCTCCGACTCGCCGTGCAGAGCACCATCAACCGCGAGGCTATCGCCGGCGTCATCTACGGCACGCTGCCCTACAAGGTGTCTCTGCTGAACAACCACATCTTCCTGTCGACCGACGCGGGCTACAAAGACGAGGCGGGCGACTACGGGAAGTCCGACCCCGACTCGGCGAAGAAGATCCTCGACGCCGACGGGTGGAAGACCGGCTCCGGGTCCGTCCGCGAGAAGGGCGGCAAGCAGCTGACCATGGCCGTCACCATCCCCGCCGGCGTCCCAACGTCGTCGCAGATCGCGCAGATCGTGCAGAGCGAGCTCGCCGACGTGGGCATCAAGCTGACGATCAACACGGTTCCCGTCGACACGTTCTTCTCCGACTACATCACGCCCGGCAAGTACGACCTGACGATGTTCTCGTGGGGCGGCACCGGCTACCACGCCGCCGGCGTCAGCATCTACACCTCCGCCAAGCAGGGACAGAACTACGGCCGCGTCAGCGACTCGGCCGTCGACAAGCTGCTCGCCTCGGCCATCACCGAGCCCGACACGACGAAGTCGAACCAGGACTACAACGACGCCGACAAGCTGATCTGGGAAGAGGGCCACTCGCTCCCCATCACGCAGCAGCCTCGCGTGATCGCGTCCAGCCCGAAGCTCGCCAACTACGGCGCCCGCCCCGGTGCGACCGACCTCGACTGGACCAAGATCGGCTTCGAGAAGTAGCCGACCGGCCGGCACGAGCCGGAACGCCCCCGCTCTCTTCCTGAGGCGGGGGCGTTTCGCGTGCGGGTGCCGCGCCACAGACGCCGCGTACGACGAACGCCCCGCCGTTCCTGCGTCAGAAGATCTGCGCAGGAACTGCGGGGCGTCGCGTTGCGCCGGCGGGGTGCGCCTAGGCGTTCTGCTTCTTGAGGCGAGCGGTCGAACGCTGGCGCGCGGACGCGTCGAGCTCGACCTTGCGGATGCGGATCGCGTCGGGGGTGACCTCGACGCATTCGTCGTCACCGGCGAACTCGAGCGCCTCCTCGAGCGAGAGCACCTTGGAGGGCGTCATCGACTCGAAGTTGTCGGCGGTCGACTGACGCATGTTGGTCAGCTTCTTCTCTTTGGTGATGTTGACGTCCATGTCGTCGGCGCGCGAGTTCTCGCCCACGACCATGCCCTCGTAGACCTCTTCAGTCGGCTGCACGAAGAACGACATGCGCTCCTGCAGGTTGATGATCGCGAAGGGGGTGACGACTCCCGAGCGGTCGGCGATGATCGAGCCGTTCGTGCGGGTCTGGATCTCGCCGGCCCAGGCGTCGTAGCCGTGCGAGATGCCGTTGGCGATGCCGGTGCCGCGCGTGTCGGTGAGGAACTGCGTGCGGAAGCCGATGAGGCCGCGCGCCGGGATGATGAACTCCATGCGGACCCAGCCCGAGCCGTGGTTCGCCATGTTCTCCATGCGGCCCTTGCGTGACGCCATGAGCTGCGTGATCGCGCCCAGGTACTCGTCGGGGACGTCGATGGTCATGTGCTCGAACGGCTCCTGCAGCTTGCCGTCGACGCGACGCGTCACGACCTGCGGCTTGCCGACAGTGAGCTCGAAGCCCTCGCGGCGCATCTGCTCGACGAGGATGGCCAGCGCGAGCTCGCCGCGGCCCTGGACCTCCCACGCGTCGGGGCGTCCGATGTCGACGACCTTGAGCGAGACGTTGCCCACGAGCTCGCGGTCGAGGCGGTCCTTGACCATGCGGGCGGTGAGCTTGTGGCCCTTGACCTTGCCGATGATGGGCGAGGTGTTCGTGCCGATGGTCATCGAGATGGCCGGGTCGTCGACCGTGATGGTCGGCAGCGGGCGCACGTCGTCGGGGTCGGAGAGGGTCTCGCCGATCGTGATGGTGTCGAACCCGGCGACGGCGACGATGTCACCGGGGCCCGCGCTCTCGGCGGGGTAGCGCGAGAGGGCCTTGGTGATGAGCAGCTCGGTGATGCGGGCGTTCTGGACGGTGCCGTCGGACTTCACCCAGGCGACCGTCTGCCCCTTCTTCAGCGTGCCGTGGAAGACGCGCAGGAGGGCGAGGCGGCCGAGGAACGGCGACGCGTCGAGGTTGGTGACGTGCGCCTGAAGGGGGTGCTCGTCGTCGTAGGTCGGAGCCGGGACGTGCTGGAGGATCGCCTCGAAGAGCGGCTCGAGGTCGTCGTTGTCGGGCAGCGAGCCGTTCTCGGGCTTGTTCGTCGACGCGGCACCGGCGCGACCGGAGGCGTAGACGACGGGAACGTCGAGGATCGCGTCGAGGTCGAGGTCTTCGACTTCTTCCGCCAGGTCGGAGGCGAGACCGAGCAGGAGGTCCTGCGACTCGGCGACGACGTCGTCGATGCGCGCGTCGGGGCGGTCGGTCTTGTTGACCAGGAGGATCACGGGAAGCTTCGCGGCCAGGGCCTTGCGGAGCACGAAGCGCGTCTGGGGCAGCGGGCCCTCGGACGCGTCGACCAGCAGCACGACGCCGTCGACCATGGAGAGGCCGCGCTCGACCTCGCCGCCGAAGTCGGCGTGGCCCGGTGTGTCGATCACGTTGATCGTGATGGCACCGTCGGTCGCGTGCTTGCCGTTGTAGAGCACCGAGGTGTTCTTGGCGAGGATCGTGATGCCCTTCTCGCGCTCGAGCTCGTTGCCGTCCATCATTCGGTCTTCGGTGTCGAAGTGCGCGTCGAACGAGTTCGTCTGCTTGAGCATCGCGTCGACGAGAGTGGTCTTGCCGTGGTCGACGTGGGCAACGATTGCCACGTTGCGCAGGTCACTGCGGATGGCAGTCGCCATAGTTGTACGTCCTTTGGAAGAGGGATTTGGGAGAAAGTCGAGAGGGGCGATCATGGCCCCGACCTCAAGAGTCTACCTGCCAACGGGTGAACAGCAGATTTCGTCCTCCGAGGGCTTAACGGGCGGCACCCCGCGAACCGGGGTTCGCGGGGTGCCGGACGGGGCTGCGCCTACTTGCCGAACGCGAAGTTCGCACCCGGGATCGCCTCGAGGAGATCGCGGGTGTACTCCTTCGACGGATTGCTGAAGACCTCGTCGGTCGATGCGCTCTCGACGATCCGGCCCTTCTGCATCACTGCGACCTTGTCGGCCACCAGGCGCACGACCGCGAGGTCGTGCGTGATGAAGAGGTAGGTCAGGCCGAGCTCGGACTGGAGGTCGGTTAGCAGGTTCAGGATCTGGCCCTGCACCAGCACGTCGAGGGCGGACACGGCCTCGTCGAGCACGATCACGTCGGGCTTGAGCGCCAGAGCGCGCGCGACCGCGATCCGCTGGCGCTGACCGCCGGAGAGCTCGTTCGGGTAGCGGTTGATCATCGAGATCGGAAGCGACACCTGCTCGAGGAGCTCGCGGACGCGAGCCTGACGGCTCGCGCTGTCGCCGACGCCGTGCGTGATGAGCGGCTCCGCGATCGTGTTGCCGACGCTGTAGACGGGGTCGAGGGATCCGTACGGGTCCTGGAAGACCGGCTGGACGCGGCGGCGGAAGTTGAACAGGTCCTTGCCGGTCAGAGCGCCGACGGAGCTGCCGCCGACCGTGACCGTGCCGGATGTGATCGACTCCAGCTGCAGCACCAGCTTCGCGACGGTCGACTTGCCCGAGCCGGACTCCCCCACCAGCGCCATCGTCGTGCCGCGCGGGATCTCGAAGGACACGTCGTCGACGGCCTTCAGCTCGGTCGACTTGAAGCCGCCCTGACGGATCTTGTAGACCTTGGTCAGGTTCTCGACCTTGATGAAGTCGGGCGCCTCGTGCTTGGCGATCTGCTCGCGCTCGTGCGCGGCCTGGAGACGGCGCGCGTCGTCCGAGCCCGCTTCGGCGACGGCGTCGCCGTGGACGGCCGACGGAGCGATCTGCGACTGGATGCGGCGGCTCGCGAGGCTCGGAGCCGCAGCCACCAGGCGCTGCGTGTACGGGTGCTGCGGGTTCGCGAGGATCTCCTGCGACGGGCCGGACTCGACGACGCGGCCCTTGTACATGACGACGAGCTTCTCGGCACGCTCGGCGGCGAGGCCGAGGTCGTGCGTGATGAAGAGCACCGAGGTGCCGTAGTCGCGGGTCAGGGTCCCGAGGTGGTCCAGGATCCGGCGCTGCACCGTCACGTCGAGAGCCGAGGTGGGCTCGTCGGCGATCAGGAGCTTCGGCCGGGCCGAGAGGCCGATGCCGATGAGGACGCGCTGGCGCATACCGCCCGAGAACTGGTGGGGGAACTGCTTCAGGCGGGTTCCTGCGTCAGGGAGACCGGCTTCTTCGAGGACCTGGATGGCGCGCTTGCGGACGTCCTTGCCGGAGGCCACGCGGTTGGCGCGGATGGCTTCTTCGACCTGGAAGCCGATCGACCAGACCGGGTTGAGGTTCGACATCGGGTCTTGCGGCACGTAGCCGATCAGACGACCGCGGATGTCCGAGATCTCGGGCTTCGGCAGCTTCACGAGGTCGCGGCCCTCGAAGAAGATCTCGCCGGCCGTGACCTTGCCGGTCCCGGGAAGCAGGTCGATGATGCTCGTCGCGGTCGTCGACTTGCCCGAGCCGGACTCGCCAACGATCGCGAGGGTCTCGCCCTGACCGAGGGTCAGGTCGACGCCGCGGACGGCCTCGACGTAGCCCGACTGGGTCTTGAACCCGATGTTCAGGCCTTTGATCTCGAGCAGCGGAGCGCCCTTCACCACGCCGTTCGCAGCCTGGGTCTGAGTGTCGGTCGTGGTGGTCATCGGCGGGCCCTCGCCTTCGGGTCGAGGGCGTCGCGCACGACGTCGCCCATCATCAGGAACGAGAGAACGGTGATGCTCAGCGCGGCGGCCGGCCAGAACAGCGGCAGCGGTGCCGTGCGGAGCGTCGTGCGAGCGTTGTCGATGTCGCCACCCCACGAGACGGTCGTGCCCGGCAGGCCGATGCCGAGGAACGACAGGGTCGACTCGGCGACGATGAACGTGCCGAGCGAGACGGTGGCGACGACGATGACCGGCGCGATGGCGTTCGGCACCACATGCCGCAGGAGGATCCGGAACCGGGAGACGCCCAGAGCGGTCGAGGCCATGACGTAGTCCGTCGCTGTCGCGCTGATGACCGAGCCGCGCATGATGCGCGCGATCTGCGGCCAGGCGAACAGGGCGAGGATCAGCGCGACGGTGAGCGGATTGCGATCGGTGATCGTCGACATGACGACGATCGCACCGAGGACGGTGGGGATCGAGAAGAAGATGTCGCCGATGCGCGAGACGACCGCGTCGAGCCAGCCTCCGTAGTAGCCGGCGAGCGAGCCGATGACCACGCCGACGACGGTCACGAGGACCGTTGCGAGGATGCCGACGAGGAGCGAGGCACGGGTGCCGTAGATCACTCGGGAGAAGACGTCGTAGCCCTGGAACGTGAAGCCCAGCGGGTGACCGGACCGGGCCCCGGCGTTGCTGTTGGACAGGCTGTTCGTCTGAGGGCTCACGTGCGTGAAGAGTCCGGGGAACAGAGCGATCACGATCACGAGGACGATGAGGACCCCCGAGATCCAGAACAGCGGGCGGGTGCGCATGGAGTCCCAGGCGTCGCGCGCGCTGGAGCGGGGCTTCTCGGACTCGTCGACCGCGTCGACGGCCTTGAGCGGCGTCTCCTCGAGGTCGGCGACGTAGTGGTCGGGCGACAGCTGGCCCGGAGTCGTGCTACTTGGCATAACGGATCCTGGGGTCGAGGAGAGCGTAGAGGAGGTCGACGAGCAGGTTCGCCAGCATGAAGATGATGACCATCACGGCGACGAACGAGACGACTGTCGGCCCCTGCTGGAGCTGGATCGCCTTGTAGACGGTTCCTCCGACGCCCTGGATGTTGAAGATTCCCTCGGTGACGATGGCGCCGACCATGAGCGATCCGATGTCGACGCCCAGGTAGGTGACGACGGGGACCAGGGAGTTGCGCAGGATGTGGACCGAGATCACGCGACGGCGCGGAAGGCCCTTCGCTGTGGCGGTTCGCACGAAGTCGGCGCTCATGTTCTCGGAGACCGAGGCCCGAGTGAGGCGGACGATGTAGGCGAACGAGACCGTGGCCAGCACGATCGCCGGCAGGACGAGGTCGCCCCAGGGCGCTTCGGGACTCACCGTGACCGCGAAGAGGCCCCACTTGATGCCGAGGAAGAACTGGAGCAGGAAGCCGACGACGAAGGTCGGGACCGAGATCAGCAGCAGGCTGACGACGAGCGCCGAGTTGTCGAAGATCTTGCCTTTGCGCAGACCCGAGATCAGACCGACCAGGATGCCGGCGACGGCCTCGAAGAGGAGGGCCAGCATCGAGAGTCGGAAGGTGATGGGGAAGGCCTGCTTGAGCTGGTCGATGACCGGGATGCCCGAGAAGGTGGTGCCGAGGTTGCCCTGGAAGAGGTGCCCGATGTAGATCAGGTACTGGACGATGAACGGCTTGTCCAGGTTGAACTGAGCACGGATCTCGGCGATGACCTGAGGGCTGGGCTGCTTGTCGCCGTACAGTGCTGCGACCGGATCGCCTGGCAAGGCGAAGACCATGAAGTAGATGAGGAACGTCGCCCCGAAGAAGACGGGGATCAGTTGGAGGAGGCGCTTGCCGATGTACCAGAGCATCAGTCGTCCTCCCCGGTCTGCGAAAGCAAGAGGTCTATCTGCGAAGTCATTCGTGTCGCAATCATGGGGAATGGAGGGAACTCACCAAAAGGTCCGGGGTGAGAAACCCACCCCGGACCCTTCAGTTGTTTGTAGTGAGGTTACGCGAACTGGCTAGTTCTTGGTGACCGCGTAGTACAGCGGCGTGGAGTCCCAGCCGAACTTGACGTTGGACACCTTGGTGCTCCAGACGCCGACCTCGTTCGAGTACCACAGCGGGATGGCGGGGAGGTCCTGGAAGAGGACGGTCTGCGCCTGCTGGTAGATCTTGTTGGCGTCCGCGACCGTGGCCTGCGAGCTGCCCTTCTTGACGAGGGCGTCGAACTCGGAGCTCGAGTACTTGCCGTCGTTCGACGATGCACCCGTGACGTACAGCGGGGCGAGGAAGTCGTTCAGCGACGGGTAGTCGGCCTGCCAGCCGGAGCGGAAGGCACCGCTGGTCTTGCCACCCGCGACGTCATCGCGGAATCCGCCGAACGTCGGGTACGACTGGCCAGCGGCCTTGATGCCGAGCACGTTGGTGATGCCGTTGGTGACTGCGTCGACCCAGCCCTTGTGGCCGCCGTCGGCGTTGTACGCGATGGTGAAGGTGCCGGTGAACGGCGAGATCGCGTCAGCTTCCTTCCACAGCTCCACAGCCTTCGACTTGTTGTAGTTCAGGACGTCGTTGCCCTCGACGTCAGCCGAGTAGCCGTCGATCACCGGGGTGGTGAAGTCCTTGGCGGGCGTGCGGGTGCCCTGGAAGATCACCTTGGTGATCTGCGAGCGGTCGATTGCGAGGGAGATCGCCTCGCGACGCAGCTTGCCTTCTTTGTCTTCCTTGAAGTGAGCGAGGTTGCTCGGAATCGTGAAGGACTGGAAGATCGCGGCAGGCGAGTTGGAGAAGTGGTCCGGGAAGTCGGACTGGTACGTGGCGAAGTTGGCGTCCGGCACGGTGTCGTCGATGTCGAGGTTGCCGGCCTGCGCGTCAGCGTAGGCGGAGTCGAGACCGGTGTAGAAGGAGAAGTTCAGTCCGCCGTTGACGGGCTTGCGCGAGCCGGCGTAGTCCTTGTTGGTCACGAGGTCGATGCCCACGTTGTGCTTCCACGCGGTGGCCGACTTGAGCTTGTAGGGGCCGTTGCCGATCGGGTCCTGACCGAAGGCCTTGGTGTCCTTGTAGAAGGAGGAAGGCAGCGGGTAGAAGGCCGAGTAGCCGAGGCTGAGGGGGAAGTCCGCCTGCGGCGCGAGGAGAGCGACCTTGAACTCGGTCGGGCTCACGACGGTGAGGTCGAGCTGCGAGCTCTTCGCGCCGTCATAGCCCTTGAAGTTCGCGAAGAAGGACGACGCGGTCTGAGCGTTCTTGAGGTCGGCCGCCCAGGCCCACGCCTTCGTGAACGACTCGGCGGTGACCTTCGTGCCGTCGGTGAAGGTCCAGTCGTCGTTGAGCTTGATGTCCCAGTTCTGCTGGTCGTCGGAGGTGATGCTCTTGGCGACCTCGTTGACGATCGCGCCCTTGGCGTCGTAGCTGACCAGTCCGTCGAAGAGCTGCGTGACGATCCTGCCGCCGCCGGTCTCGGTGGTGTCGGACGGGATGAGCGGCTTCTGCGGCTCGGTTCCGTTGGCCGAGATGATCGCGGTCGCGTCGCCGGCCGCGGCCGACTTCGTCGCCGAGTCGCCGCCGGACGAGCTGCAACCGGCGAGGACCATGCTGGCCGCACCCACGATCGCAATGGCGCCGAAGAGCGGGCGCAGACGCTTACCAGTGATTTTCACTGAATGTTCCTCCTGATGGAATGTGACGCACACGAGCCAACGCGCAAGGGGCACGCCGAACGGCTCTGGATAAGAAGACCATAAGTAAACGGTTGCGAAACGCCAAACCGCGAACCAAAGCGTTACGACTTGGAAACACGCGGAGCGCATTTGTTGCGAAGTCGGTCAGTTCCTTGCGTGGATTCGCATTTACGCGCAACAATCCGTCATTTCAGGGAGTATGCAGGTGCGCCCAAGCTTCGCAACTTCCCCGTCATCGTCTGACATCATGGGCCGGTGCCGATCCGCCAGCCGCTGCCATTCCGCCGACCGCTGCCGTTCCCTGTGGCCGAACCGCTGGGCTCCGGAAACACGCGCGGGCGGGTCCGAGCCGAGATCCTCATCGTCCTCGCCCTGTCGCTCGGGGCCAGCGCGGTGTACTCCGTCGTTCAGATCCTCGACCTCCTGACCCGGTCGGCTCCCCTGTCGAACCAGACCGCGCAGCTGAACACCTCGCTCGACAGCCGCGAGATCTTCGACTTCGTCTACCAGGTGCTCGGCAACGGCTTCGACCTCGTGCCCGTCGTGCTGGTCGGCTTCCTTCTCTGGAAGACCGCCAGGCCCCACCTCGGGCGTCTCGGCGTCGACTTCTCGCGCTTCGGCAGAGACGCCCTTCTCGGCGCGGCCCTCGCCCTCTCGATCGGCATCCCGGGGCTGGCGCTGTACTTCGCCGGCCGCGCCATCGGGATCACCGTCGACGTCGTTCCCACGAACCTCGCCGCCCACTGGTGGACAGTGCCCGTGCTGCTCTTCTCGGCTCTCCGCTCGGGCATCACCGAGGAGGTCATCGTCGTGGCCTACCTCTTCGCTCGGCTCAAAGACCTGTCGTGGCGGCCGCTCTGGATCCTGCTCGCCGCCGCTCTGCTCCGCGGCACTTACCACCTGTACCAGGGCTTCGGCGCGTTCATCGGCAACGCGGTGATGGGCCTCGTCTTCGGCTGGCTCTACATGCGCTTCGGCAGGATCCTGCCCCTCGTCATCGCGCACTTCCTGATGGATGCGGCGGTGTTCGTCGGCTACCCCTGGGCGGCAGCCGCGTTCCCGGCCCTCTTCGGCAGCTGACACCGCTTTCGCCTCGTGACGCCGGTTATCGCCGGTGTCGCGCGGCGAAAGCGGTGTCGCCTATCGAGTCCGGGGCGCGTCGCTCGGAGCGGTGAGATGCAAGGCGGAGCCCCGGGGGCTATAGCGGAGCTATGCCCCCGGGGCGACAACGTGGCAGATTGCCGCCCCGAGCGTCGCGCGGCGTCAGGCGAAGGCCTCGACCGGAGGGCACGCGCAGAACAGGTTGCGGTCGCCGTAGGCCTGGTCGATACGGCGCACGGGCGGCCAGTACTTCGAGCGCACGAGCGAGCGCACGGGGTAGACGGCCTCCTCGCGACTGTAGGCCTCCGACCACTCGCCGAGGATGACCGACTCGGCCGTGTGCGGGGCACCGCGCAGCGGTGAGGCGTCGGCCGCCCACTCCCCCGCGCCGACCCGGTCGGCCTCCTCCCTGATGGCGATCATCGCGTCGACGAATCGGTCGATCTCGGCGAGGTCCTCGCTCTCGGTCGGCTCGACCATCAGCGTGCCCGCGACCGGGAACGACATCGTCGGCGCGTGGAACCCGTAGTCGATCAGGCGCTTTGCGACGTCGTCGACGGTCACGCCGGTGGCGTCGCGGAGGGGCCGCAGGTCGAGGATGCACTCGTGCGCGACGAGCCCGCCCTCGCCCGAGTAGAGCACCGGGTAGTGGTCGCGGAGGCGCGCAGCCACGTAGTTCGCGGCGAGCACGGCGGCTCCGGTGGCCTCGGTGAGGCCCCGGGTGCCCATCATGCGCACGTAAGCCCACGAGATCGGCAGGATGCTGGGCGAGCCGTACGGCGCCGCCGAGACCGGAACACCGGCGTGGGCGAGCCGCTCCGCGGAGACGCTCCCCGGCCGCCGGTCGGCCTGCTGCGCCAGCGGGTGCCCCG
The DNA here is from genome assembly GCF_003752365.1 of Frondihabitans sp. PhB188. Classification (GTDB taxonomy): domain Bacteria; phylum Actinomycetota; class Actinomycetes; order Actinomycetales; family Microbacteriaceae; genus Frondihabitans. The sequence goes on from NZ_RJUO01000003.1 coordinate 353,874, forward strand.
GCAGGAACGGCGCGAGGTGCGCCTTGGCCGCGACCGGGCCGACGCCGGGGCCGCCCCCGCCGTGCGGGATGCAGAACGTCTTGTGGAGGTTCAGGTGCGACACGTCGCCGCCGAACTCGCCGAAGCGCGCGTAGCCGAGCAGCGCGTTGAGGTTCGCGCCGTCGACGTAGACCTGGCCGCCGGCCGCGTGCACCGCGTCGGTGATCTCGCGGATGTCGTGCTCGTAGACGCCGTGCGTGGACGGGTACGTGATCATGAGGGCGGCCAGCTCCTGCGCGTGCTCCGACACCCTGGCCCGGAGGTCGGGCAGGTCGACGTTGCCGAGCTCGTCGCACGCGACCACCACGACACGGAGCCCCGCGAGCACAGCGCTGGCGGCGTTGGTGCCGTGCGCCGACTGCGGGATCAGGCAGACGGTGCGCGCGTCGTCACCGCGCGAGAGGTGGTAGCCGCGGATCGCGAGCAGGCCGGCGAGCTCGCCCTGGCTGCCGGCGTTGGGCTGCAGCGAGACGGTGTCGTAGCCGGTGACCTCGGCGAGCCAGCCCTCGAGCTGCCCGATGAGGCCGAGGTAGCCCTCGACATCGGAGGCCGGCGTGAACGGGTGGATGTTCGCGAACTCCGGCCAGGTCACGGCCGCCATCTCGGTCGCCGCGTTGAGCTTCATGGTGCAGGAGCCGAGCGGGATCATGCCGCGGTCGAGCGCGTAGTCCTTGTCGGCGAGGTGCTTGAGGTACCGCATCATGCTGGTCTCGCTGCGATGCGTCCTGAAGACGGGGTGAGTCAGGTAGTCGCTGGTGCGCAGGAACTCGCCCGCCAGCGGCGACTCCGCCCCCGCGGGCACCTCGAACCCGAGCACCTCGCCCAGGGCGGCGAGGTCGTCCGCCGTCGTCGTCTCATCGGTCGAGATCGCCACCGTGTCGGCGTCGACCTCGAGCAGCAGGTAGCCCGCGTCGTGGGCCGCGGCGACGATGTCGTGCGCGCGACCCGGCACCGTCAGGGTCACCGTGTCGAAGAACACGTCGGAACCGGTGGCGAGCCCTGCGGCTTTCGCCGCCGCGCTCAGGTCGGCGGCGTGCTGGTGCGTCCGACCGGCGATGTGCTTCAGCCCCCACGGCCCGTGGTAGACCGCGTACATCGAGGCCATGACGGCGAGCAGCACCTGCGCGGTGCAGATGTTCGAGGTGGCCTTCTCGCGGCGGATGTGCTGCTCGCGCGTCTGCAGGCTGAGGCGGTACGCGGGGTTGCCGACGGCGTCCTGCGAGACGCCGACGAGGCGCCCCGGCAGCTGCCGCTCGAGGCCGGTGCGGACGGCCATGTAGCCGGCGTGCGGGCCGCCGAAGCCCATCGGCACGCCGAAGCGCTGAGAGGTGCCGACGGCGACGTCGGCGCCGAACTCGCCGGGGGCGACGAGCAGCGTGAGGGCGAGGAGGTCGGCGGCGACGACGGCGAGTCCGCCGCTCTCGTGCAGCCGGTCGACGATCGCGGCGGGGCTCCACACGCGGCCGGAGGCACCGGGATACTGCACGAAGCCGCCGAAGGCCTCGGGCACGTCGGCCGGGTCGACGGACGCGAGCGGCAGCTCGACGAGGCGGATGCCGACGGCGGCCGCGCGGCCGGCGAGGAGCGCCTTCGTCTGCGGGAGGGCGTCGGAGTCGACGACGAACACGTCGGAGGACGCCTTCGAGGCGCGGCGCGCCAGCAGCATGCCCTCGACGACGGCCGTGCCCTCGTCGAGCATGGAGGCGTTCGCCGTCGTCAGGCCGGTCAGCTCGGAGACCATCGTCTGGAAGTTGATGAGCGCCTCGAGGCGGCCCTGCGAGATCTCGGGCTGGTAGGGCGTGTACGCGGTGTACCAGCTGGGGTTCTCGAGCACGTTCCGCTGGATGACGGCGGGCGTGATGGTGCCGTAGTAGCCGAGGCCCAGGAAGGAGCGGCTGACCGTGTTGCGCCGTGCGATCTGGCGGAGCTCGGCGAGGGTCTCCTCTTCGGAGGCGGGCTCGGGCAGCGACGTCGCCTCGAGGGCCGCCGCGCGGATGCTGTCGGGCACGGCTGTGCGGACGAGCTCGTCGACGCTCGCGTGGCCGGTGACGGCCAGCATCTGCGCCTGCGCCTCGGGCGTGGTGCCGATGTGGCGGTCGACGAACCCGCTCGCCGCGGTGCCGGGGATCAGGCCGCTCATTCGGCGGTCAGGGCGACGTACTCGTCGCGCGAGAGGAGGGCCGGGAGGTCGCCGGAGAGCGTGATCTTCACGAGCCAGCCGTCGCCGAACGGCGCCGAGTTGACCAGGTCGGGGCTGTCGACGACGGCGTCGTTGATCTCGGTCACGGTGCCGAGCACCGGCGCGAAGAGCTCGCCGACCGACTTCGTCGACTCGATCTCGCCGACGACCTTGCCTGCCTCGACGGCGGTGCCCACGGCGGGGAGGTCGACGTAGACGACGTCGCCGAGCTTGTCGGCGGCGTAGTCGGTGATCCCGACGGTCGCGGTGTCGCCGTCGATCAGGAGCCACTCGTGCTCGGCGGTGTACTGGAGGGTGGTGAGGTCTGACACGGTCGGCACCTTTCAGGAGCGCTTGTAGAAGGGGAGCGCGACGACGGTCGCGGGGATCGTGGTGCCGCGGACGTCGACGCCGAGCGTCGTTCCGACGGCAGAGGCGGACGGGTCGACGTAGGCCATAGCCACGGGATGGCCGAGGGTCGGCGAGAGGGCGCCGCTGGTCACGACGCCGACCTCGGCGCCCGAGTCGTCGAGCACGGGGTACTCGGCGCGCGCGGCACGGCGGCCCTCGAGGGCGAGGCCGACGAGGACGCGGGCGCCCTCGGCCGGCTCGACGGCATCGCGGCCGACGAAGACGTCTTTGCCGAGGTCGACGACGCGGCCGAGACCCGCCTGGGCCGGCTTCGTGTCGAGCCCGAGCTCGTGGCCGTAGAGCGGCATGCCGGCCTCGAGGCGGAGGGTGTCGCGGCTGGCGAGACCGGCCGGGACGACCCCGCGCGGAGCACCCGCCTCGGCGAGCGCCTGCCAGAGCGCGGGGGCGTCGTCGACGTCGATATAGAGCTCGAAGCCGTCTTCGCCGGTGTAGCCGGTGCGGGCCAGGAGCACGGGCACGTCGTCGAACGTGCCCTGCAGGGCGCGGTAGTAGCGCAGCTCGGAGAGCGGCTCGTCGGGGGCGAGGCGGTCGGAGGTGATCAGCTCGTCGAGCACCCCGGCCGACTCGGGACCCTGGATGGCGATCAGCGCGGTGTCGTCGCTCTCGTCGTCGACCGTCACGTCGAAGCCGTGGGCGCGCTGCGCGAGCGCGGCGAAGGCCGCCTCGCGGTTGCCGGCGTTGGCGACCACCAGGAAGTCGTGCTCGTCGAGCCGGTAGACGACGAGGTCGTCGACGATGCCGCCCGCCTCGGCGAGCAGGAGCGAGTACTTCGCCCGGCCGATCGCGATCGACGACAGAGTGCCGGCGAGGGCGTGGTCGAGGAACGCGCCCGCCTCCGGCCCGACGACGGCGATCTCGGCCATGTGCGAGAGGTCGAACAGCCCCGCGGCCTGGCGCACGGCATGGTGCTCCTGGAGGTCGGAGCTGTACCGGACCGGCATCTGCCAGCCGGCGAAGTCGGTGAAGCTGGCGCCCGCCGCGACGTGGACGTCGTGGAGGGGACTGAATCGGACCTCCGGCGCGTCCGTGGCTGCGACCTCGGCCAGCAGGTCGTCGTCGCGCGGTTCGGATTCGGAAGGCAGTTCGGGTGCGTCGGACATATCAGGGCTCCGCATGATCGAGGGCAGACGACCGCGGACTCGCAGTCGTGCTCCCCCTCTGTCATAGGCCTGAGAGCTTCACCGCGTCCGTGGTCGCGACTTTCACCGTGGGCGAGGAGCGTGCGACAGCGCGCTCCTGCTTTTCAGAGTGGCCCACACCGCGCGGTACGTCTACCTGAGAGATTGGCGGGGAAGCTTGCTCCTTCGGTGGCCGGCCGGATGGCCGGGCACTCTCCCGCGCAGTGGAAATGGCCCGATGTTCGATTGTGCGTGAAGCCTAGCAAGAGGCGCCGACACCCGGAGGTGCCGGCGCCGCGGCTCAGAAGTTCGGGATGCCCGACGGGTCGACCTTCTTCGGCGCGGCCGGCTCGCCCGAGCCTCCGGCGCCGGCCGCCGCCTGACCCTGCTCCATCGCCTCGAGCATGCCGCGCACGTCGTGGGCGAGCTGCTGCACGCCCTCGGCGAGCATCTCGAAGCCGGCGGTGTGGCCGGGGTTGACGACGAGGCCGGTCCCCTCGGGGATCGCCTGGACGAGCTCGGCGGCGGGCATCTGCACGGCATACCCCGCGACCTGCGCGACCTGCTCGGGCACGCGGTCGATGTGCGAGAACACGGCGAGCATGGGCATGCCCTCGCGGTCGAACAGCACGGGCTCGAGCGCGTTCAGGTCGTCGGTCACCTCGGTGGCCGTCGGGACGACGATCAGCGCGTTGACGAACTGGCCGATGACCTCGTTCATGTCGCCCTCGCCGGTCTGCCCCTTCAGGATGGACGCCTCGAGGGGCGTGGCCTCGCGCTCGGGCGCGTCGGTGCCGGTCTCGTCGGTGCTCGTCTCGTCGGCAACGGTCTCATCGGCCGCGAGATCAGGAGTCGTGGGGGTGTCTTCAGAGGAAGTCATCGCACCACTCTGCCCGGGATGGGGGCGGATCGCACAATTTCGCGTCGGGCGCTCAGGTGGTACGGCGGTCCGGAGTTCCTGCGCCGCGTGCAACAACGGAGGCCCCGCCCAGGGTCGGGTGGGTGACTGGACGCCCGGGCCCGACGACGCGCCGCCGCCTTGCGAACCCGAGGAGCCCTCGATGCGCCCGCTCGTCCGTCGAAGCCTCACCCTGCCGCTCGCTCTGCTCGCCGGGGCCGTGGTCGCCGCGTGGCTGCTCATCTCGCCCGCCGCCGCGCTGGCCCTGATCGCGCTCGCCGTGCTCGAGATCGCGATGGCGGCCGACTCGTCGGTGCCGATGGCGGGGATCGCGTCGCGGATCCATCACCCGGCGAGACGCATCTTCCTGTCGGTGGGGCTGGTCGCCGGAGTGCTGGCGATGCGCCTGATCCTGCCGCCCGCCGCCGTCGCGGTGTCGCTCGCCGAGTCGCCCGCCGACGCGGCCGCCGAAGCCGTGCTGCAGCCCAGCCTGTTCGCGGAGCACCTCGCCATGGCGCGCCCCGGGATCGCGGCCTTCGGCGCCGTCTTCATCTGGCTGGTCTTCTCGGAGTACCTCTTCAACGTCGACCGCGCCCCGCGCCGCGCCTGGCTCGGGAGGTTCGAGGCGGTGCTGGCCGACGTGAGGTTCCCCCGGATCGCCGCCCTCACGATCGCTGCGGGCGCAGGAACTGCCGCCGCCCTCCTCGGCACCCCCGGCGAGCGCGCCGCCATCGCCGTCGGGGGCGCGACCGGCCTGGCGTCGTACCTCGGCGTCAAGCTCGCTCAGGCCTGGGCGAAGCGCGACGCCGCACCGCCGTGGCGCCTGCACGTGCACGCCGCCACCGTCGTCTTCGAGCGCGGCCTCACCGTGTTCATGCTGTTCGAGATCCTCGACGGGGCCTACACGCTGTCGTCGCCGTCGCCGGAGTCGGGCCTCAGCCAGGTCGACCAGGCGCTCGTCGCCGCGGGTGGAGTCGGGGTCGGCGCGGTCTTCCTCGCCCGTTTGACGGCCACGGTCGACTCCCACCAGGGGCTCACGCGGCTGCGCTACCTCAAGGCCGGTGCGGCCTACGTGCTGGGTGTGCTGTCTGTGCTGCTGTGGGCGAGCCTCGCCGTGCCGATCCCGGCGGCCGTCGCCGGCTGGTTCGGGAGCCTCATCATCGGGGCGGCGCTGCTGTCGTCGCTCCCGCGTCGGCGCCGCGGGGCCCGCGCCGTCTCCCCCGCCTGACCCTCCCGCACCGGTCAGGGGCGACCGACGATGAGCCGCAGCGAGCCGTCGAAGGACGGCTGCGTGCGCAGGTGTCCGAAGCGGGCGTCCCAGGCGCCGGACTCGAGGTCGGCCGACAGCCGTTCGACGAAGCGCTCCTCGACGCCGGGCTCGACGAAACTCCACGCCGAGTTCGCGAGACGCGCTCCCGGCTCGAGTAGCCGCTCGGGACGCCCGTAGTACGCCTCGCCGAACCCGTCGGTGCAGTCGAGCGGGATCGGCAGGCTCGTGACCGACACGTCTCCGCCGAGCAGCTCGGCGACCGCCGCCGGTGCGGGATACCGCGACCCCTCGACCGCGATCACCTCCGGCGCGTACTCGACGAGCCAGAACCGGTCGAGCGCGGCGGGGTCGCACGACAGCAGCACCACGGGCCCGCGGGTGACGCGCCGCATCTCGGCGAGGCCAGCGCCCAGGTCGCCCCACTGGTGGATCGAGAACGTCGACATCGACGCGTCGAAGGACTCGTCGGCGAACGGCAGGCTCTCGGAGGTCGCGTCGACGGCGGGCGTGAGGTCGGGCGGTCGGTTGGCGCGCATCGCCGCGCTGGGCTCGACGGCGGTCACGCCCGGGCGGCGGGGCTCGTACGAGCCCGCGCCGGCCCCGACGTTGAGGATCGTGGCGGCATCGCCGAGTTCCTGCGCGATGGCTCTCTCGATCTGCGGATCGGGTTGCCGGTAGTCGGTGTACCCGCGGCCGATGCGCCCGTAGTCGGCGTCGCCCGCGCTGCCGTCGATGGCGCGCTCGGTGCTCATGCCCCGACCCTACCGATCCGGCTGAGCTCGCCGCGCAAGCCGGGCGCGTGGGTAGGCTGGAAGCGTGAAGCCCCTGACCGAAGACGACATCCGCTCGTCGTTCGTGAACGCCATGCCGGGCGACCTCGAGCGGCTCCCGATCCCGGGTCTCCACGAGATGCTGTGGGAAGAGCGCGAGTTCCTCGGCTGGCGCGACAGCCAGGCCCACCTGCGCGGCTACATCGTCGTCTGGATGGACGACAAGCCGACGGGTCTCGTGGTCCGCACCTCGTCCACCTCGCTGCGCCCGGGCATCGCCGCGATGTGCTCGCTCTGCCACTCGCCGCAGCCGGCCACTCAGGTGCGCCTATTCACGGCGCCGCGCGCGGGCGAGGCCGGCCTCAACGGCAACACCGTCGGCACCTACATCTGCGAAGACCTCGCGTGCTCACTGCTGATCCGCGTCGCTCCCCCGCACCTGAACCCTCCCGAGCGCATCGCCGAGCGCGCCGCCGGGCTCCTCGCGCGGGTGCAGAACTTCACCGCCGACATCATGAAGACGGCCTGAGCAGGATCTCCCCGGCGGGCTCGCAGTCTGCAGACGTAGCCTTCTCAGAAGTTCGAACAGCGTAAGAAGGTCCTGAGATGAACAAGCAGCTCCGTTGGATCCCCGCGATCGCCGTGCCCGCCCTCGTGGTCGCCGGCGCCATAGCGGTCCCTGCCATGGCCACTGCGTCGGTCAACCTCCCGCACAAGTCGGCGGCGCAGATCGTCGCCCTGGCGCAGAAGAGCGGCGGGTCGTCCTTCTCGGGCACGGTCGAGCAGACCGCGAACCTCGGCCTTCCCGACCTGTCGTCCCTCCAGGGCGGCAGCGGCGACTCCGGCAGCGTGAGCGACATCGTCAGCCAGCTGTCGGGCACCCACAAGGCCCGCGTGTTCGCCTCGGGCTCGACCAAGTCGCGCATCCAGACCCTCGACCAGCTGTCCGAGCGAGACGTGATCCGCAACGGGGACTCCGTCTGGGCCTACGACTCGTCGTCGAAGAAGGCCGTCCACGCGACGATCCCGTCCTCGGGCGGCCGCTCGCTGCCGAGCGCCGTCCCCTCCTCGCCCACCGACATCGCCGACCAGGTCCTCGCGCAGATCGACGACTACACGACCGTGACCACCAGCAGCAACGTCCGCGTCGCCGGCCAGAAGGCGTACCAGATCACGCTCACGCCGAAGAACGACACCACCACGCTCGTGGGCGACGTGACACTAGCCGTGGACGCCTCGACCGGCATCCCGCTCCGCGCAGCCATCACAGCCGCGGGCCAGACCGACCCCGCCTACTCCGTCGCCTTCACGTCGATCGACTACTCGACGCCCTCGGCGTCGACCTTCGCGTTCACGCCGCCGAAGGGCACCGCCGTCAAGACGATCACGGCCCCGACGTCGGCCTCGTCGTCGAAGCGCTTCGTCCACCCGGGCGCGGTCTCCCGCGAAGACGGAGTCGCGAAGTCCGAGGCCGAGCCGACGGTGACCGGCACCGGCTGGTCGACCGTCGTGGGGCTCACGCTGCCAGCCGGCGACACCTCGGCGCTGAGCGGTTCTCAGGCCGGGATGCTCGATCAGGTCACGACGGCCGTCGCGGGTGGCCGCCTGCTCCAGACCTCGCTCGTGTCGGTGCTCCTGACCGACGACGGCCACGTCTACGTCGGAGCCGTCAAGCCGTCCGCCCTCGAAGCCGCCGCCGGCGAGTAACTGCGACAGGGGTGCCCGACAGCACAGCGCCGAAGAGCTCGGCGAGCACAGAGGCCGCCATCGAGACGACGGCTCTCACCAAGACGTTCGGTCGGCAGCGCGCCGTCGACGGCGTCGACCTGCGGGTTCCTCGGGGCAGCGTCTTCGGTTTCCTGGGGCCCAACGGGTCGGGTAAGACCTCGACGATCCGCATGCTGCTCGGCCTGACGCAGGCGACGAGCGGCGATATCCGCCTGCTGGGTGCGCCGATGCCCGGCGACCTGCGCCGGGTCCTCCCGCGGGTGGGTGCTCTCGTCGAGGGTCCGGCGTTCGCGCCGTTCCTTTCGGGACGCGCCAATCTGCACCGCCTCGACACCGCCGACCGCGACGCCCCGTCGGCCAGCCGCCGCGACCGCGTCGACGCGGCCCTCGACCGGGTCGGTCTCGGACACGCCGCCGACAAGAAGGCGCACGCGTACTCGCTCGGCATGAAGCAGCGCCTCGGTATCGCCGGCGCCCTGCTGATGCCGCGAGAGCTGCTCATCCTCGACGAGCCCAGCAACGGGCTCGACCCCCAGGGCACGCGCGAGGTCCGGTCGCTGATCGGCTCCCTCGCCGACGACGGCACGACCGTGTTCGTCTCGAGCCACCTGCTCAGCGAGATCGAGCAGATGTGCTCGCACGTCGCCGTCATGAGCGCCGGGCGCCTGCTCACCCAGGGCACTCTCGACGAAGTGCGGCGCCACGGTGTCCAGCGCATCGTCGTCACGACGCCCGACGGCGCCGAGGCCGCCGCAGTCCTGGCGGGGCTAGGGCTCGAAGCCGCGACGACGCCCGCCGGAGTCTCGGCCGAGCTCCCCGTCGACGACACCGAGCCCGAGCGCATCACCGCCGCGCTGGTGGCGGCGGGTGTGCGGGTTCGCGGGCTCCAGGTCACCGGGGCCACTCTCGAGGATCGGTTCGTCGACCTGACCGGGGAGGGGTTCGATGTCGCAGGCTGAGGCGCGGGTTCGGGGCGGGCGGCTCGGCCTCGAGTTCCTGCTGTCCGAGATGAAGACGCTGTTCCGCCGCGCGCGGACCATCGCCATGCTGGGTGCCCTGGCGGCGGTGCCGGTGCTGCTCGCCGTCGCCGTCCGCATCACGACCGGCGGTGAGAGCGGTCGGGGGCCGGCGTTCCTGGGCGACATCACGCAGAACGGGCTGTTCGTCGCCCTGACCTCGCTCGTCGTGGCGATCCCGCTCTTCCTGCCGCTCACGGTCGGCGTGGTCGCGGGCGACACGGTGGCCGGCGAGGCCGGGCTCGGGACGCTGCGGTACCTCCTGGTGGCGCCCGCGGGCCGCGTCCGGCTGCTCGTCGTGAAGTACCTCGCGACGGCGGTGTTCTGCCTCGCGTCGACTCTCGTGATCGTGATCGTCGGGGCGGCGATCGGGGCGATCCTGTTTCCGATCGGGCCCGTGACGCTGCTCTCCGGTCAGACGGTCGGCCTGGGCGCCTACTTCGCCCGGCTGCTGCTGCTCGCTCTCTACGTGACGGTGTCGATGCTCGGCCTGTCGGCGATCGGCCTGTTCATCTCGACGCTGACGTCGGTGCCGGTCGGAGCGATGGCCGCGACGATCGTGCTCTCGACGGTGGCGCAGATCCTGGGGTCGCTGCCCCAGCTGGAGTTCTTGCACCCGTGGCTGTTCACCGACCACTGGCTGGAGTTCGGCGACCTGCTGCGCGCGCCGATCTCGTGGGAGTCGTTCGGAGACAACGCGCTGCTGCAGGCGGGCTACATCGTCGTGTTCGGGTTCCTGGCGTGGGGCCGGTTCTCGACGAAGGACATCCTGAGCTGAGGGGTGGCCTCCCCGCCCCGGCGGCTACCCCCGCCGGCGGCGCAGGAGCCCCGCCCCGGCGGCGATCATCTGCCGCCCACGTGGGTGAGCCCCGCCGCCGTCAGGCCGGCTCGCGGCACAGGCAGAACGGATGCCCCGCCGGGTCGAGGTACACCCGGAACGTGTGCCCCTCTCCTTCGGGCAGCCCCGTCGCGGTCGCGCCCGCCTCGAGCACGAACGCCTCGGCCTCGTCGAGATCGACCACGTCGAGGTCGAGATGGCTCTGCTGCGGCACGGCCCCGTCGGGCCAGGTCGGTGCGACGTGGTCGGGCGCCAGCTGGAAGGCCATGCCCGGCGCGACGCCCTCGGCGGGCCGGATGGTGATCCAGTCGTCGTCGGCGTCAATGAAGTCCCAGCCGAGGATCGTCCGGTAGAAGTCGGCGAGGCCTGCGATGTCGGCGGCGTCCAGCACCGTCAGGTCGAGGCGGATCGAAGGTCGTGTCGTCATGCCCGCAGGGTACGCCACGGCACACGCCGACGCCGATGGGCCAGCGAACTTCGACGACCCCCTATCGATCGGCGTGACGAATGCTCATACTTGCGATATGTCCAGCGCCGGACCCGAACCGAAGCGCGGGCCGTCTCGCCGGGCGGTCCTGATCGGCGCGGGCGCGGTCGCGCTGGCCGGGGCCGGCACCGGCGCGGCGTTCGCACTGCGTCCACCGGCCGCCACCGAGCAACCCGCCGAAGCGGCCGAGACGGCAGGGCGCCTGGCCACTCGGCTCCTCGACACCCCGGGGTTCACGGTCGCCCACCACGGCGGATCGCGCGACTGGCCCGAGGAGTCGCTGTACGCCTACAAGCGATCGGTCTCCGCCGGCATCAACGCCCTCGAGGTGTCGCTCGCGCGCTCGTCGGACGGCGTCTGGTTCGGCCTCCACGACACCACCCTCGACCGCACGTCGGGCACCTTCCACATCGAGGCGGCCGACTACACCTGGGCCGAGATCAACGCGCTCCGCATCAAGCCGCCGAGCACGGGAACTCCCGGCCAGGCGACCCGCCCGTACGCGCGATTCGAGAGCATCCTCGACGCGCATGCCTCGACGCACACGCTCTTCGTCGACCCGAAGGCGGCCGACCCGTCACGCTTCGGCGAGGTGTTCGCGATCATCGAGAAGCGCGTCTCGGCGCCGACCGAGTCGATCATCGCCAAGGGCTACTGCACGAGCATCCCCTGGGCGACGGAGTCCCGCTCGCGCGGCTATCGCGGCTGGGGGTTCTACTACGCGAACGAGATCGCGGCCGAGCCGTCTCTGCTCACCGACACGCAGGACTACTGGTCGGTGCTCGGCCTCGACTACGGCGGCGCCTCCGGCCAGTGGGCGGGGGTGCGGTCGATGGGCAAGCCCGTGATCGCTCACGTCGTGCCCTCCCTCGAGGCCGCGCGCGCCGCCCTGGCACTCGGGGCCGACGGGCTCATGCTGTCGGGGGTGGCGGAGACCGTGCCGCATCTGACGGCGGGCGGTGCTCAGTAAGACGACGAAGCGCTCGTTCCTGCGCCCGCATCGTCACCTGAGGCCAGCAGCGCACGCGTACCCGAGACACCGAGGCGAGTGGCACCGGCGGCGATGTAGCGGCGTGCGTCAGCGAGGCTCCGCACCCCGCCCGACGCCTTGACGCCGAGTCGGCCTCCGACGGTCTGAGCCATGAGCGCGACGGCGTGCTCGGTGGCGCCGCCTGCGGGGTGGAAACCGGTCGAGGTCTTGACGAAGTCGGCCCCGGCCGCCTCGGCGGCCTTCGAGACGGCGACGATCTCGTCGTCGGTGAGCACGGCCGACTCGATGATCACCTTGAGAACCGTGGGCGCAGGAACTGCCGCCCGCACCGCGGCGATGTCAGCCTCGACGGCGGAGAACTCGCCCGCCTTCGCGGCCCCGACGTCGATGACCATGTCGATCTCGTCGGCGCCGAGACGCACCGACTCGGCGGCCTCGAACGCTTTCACGGCCGACGTGTGCTTGCCGCTCGGGAAGCCGCAGACAACGGCGACCTTGAGCCCGCTGCCCTCCGGCAGGGTGACGGGGAGCATCGACGGCGAGACGCAGATCGAGTACGTGCCCAGGTCGGCCGCCTCGGCGATGAGGGCGTCGACGTGGGCGCGCGTGGCCTCGGGCTTGAGGAGGGTGTGGTCGACGATCCCGGCGACGTCGGCGGGGGTGGGCTCGGTCTCGTGGTTCATGCTCCCAGGTTAGCCGGGGCGGCCGACGCTCTTGCGCGAGGTGGCCGTCCGCGTCGCTTCGGGCTGCCCGGCCGCCCGCGAGATGGCCCTCGGCGTCGCCCCGGCCCGGGCCCCCCGACGACGAGGGCCACCTCGCGCGCGCGAGCGGCCAAGCCACCACGGAACACCCAGGTCGGCCCGCGCACACTGGCACCGTGCGTGCCCTCCCGCTGATCGCCCTCGCCTCGTCCGCCCTCCTCCTCGCCGGCTGCACGGCCCCGCCGCCGACCGCGGGCCAGACAATGGCGACCGAGACGACGTCGGCCTCGACGACAGCCGCCCCGACCGCATCCCCCACCGCCGACGCGGCCCCGTTCCGCGCCCTCGAGTCCCGCTACTCCGCCCGGCTCGGCGTCTACGCCGTCGACACGGGCACCGGCCGCACCGTCGAGTACCGCTCCGGCGAGCGCTTCACCTTCGCGTCGACGTACAAGGCCCTCGCCGCGGGCGTCCTCCTGAAGACGCAGACCGATGCCGAGCTCGACGCGGTGGTCCGGTACTCCGCGAGCGACCTCGTCGACTACTCCCCCGTCACCGAGAAGCACGTCGCCAGCGGAATGACCGTCCGCGCGATCATCGCCGCCGCCCTCCAGTACAGCGACAACACCGCCGCGAACCTCCTGCTCGAGCAGCTCGGCGGCCCGGCGGACCTGACCAGTGCGCTCCGGTCGCTCGGCGACGACGTGACGAACGTCGACCGCACCGAGCCCGACGTGAACACCGCGACGCCGGGCGACCCCCGCGACACGACCACGCCCGCCGCCATCGCCGGCGACCTGCGCGGCTTCGTCCTCGGCGGCACCCTCTCGCGAACCCGGGCGCAGGAACTCCGCGACCTCCTTCTCGGCAACACGACCGGGGCGCCCTGGATCCGCGCCGGGGTCCCCGCCGGGTGGCGGGTCGCCGACAAGACGGGGAACGCCTCCTACGGCACCCGCAACGACATCGCGGTGGTCTACCCGTCGACCGGCGACCCGATCGTGCTCGCCCTCCTCAGCGATCGCGGCGTCGAGGGCGCGGCCAGCGACGACGACCTGCTCGCTGACGCGACGAAGGCGGTAGTCGAGCAGCTCCGCTGAGCGACGACGTCGGCGAGCCCCATCGGATAGCTTCCGCCATCCCGGGCCGGAAGCCTACGGGTGCCGGATCCCCTCGCCCGCGAGCACGGCCCGGTAGCCCTCGCGGAACGTCGGGTAGACGAAGCGGAACCCCGTCGACCGGAGCAGCGCGTTGCTGATCCGCTTGTCGCCGGCCCCGCGCAGTTCCTTCCGCGTCTCGTCGGGCGGGGCGACCTGGAGCTCGGCGGCCAGGAAGCGGAAGACGTCGCCGAGGCGTGCGGGCTCGTCGTCGACCGCGAGCACGAGAGGCGGCGCCGCCTCGAGCCCGGCGAGATGGACGAGGGCCGCGGCGATGTCGTCGCGGTGGATCCGGTTCGTGAAGGGCGACGCCTCCGGCACGGACGACGCACCGCTGCGCACCTGATCGATTAAAAACTCGCGCCCGGGCCCGTAGATGCCTCCCACCCGCACCACGACGGGGTGCGCTGCCCGCCGGTTCAGGAGAACCTCGGCCTCCAGCAGCACTTCGGCGGTCGGCGTCGATGGCAGGGCCTCCGTCGCCTCCGTCACCTCCGATCCGTCGTCCACGCCGTACACGGCTGTCGACGACACCAGCAGGATCCGTGGATCGGCCTCCGATGCGTCCACCGCGTCGAGCACCGCTGCGAGCCCGTCGACGTAGGTGGCTCGATACGCTTCCGGCGAGCGCTCCCCCGCGGTCAGAGCCACGACGATGACGGTGGTGTCCGGCGGGACGACGAGCCGATCGCTCCGGAGATCGAGCGACACGGAGTCGAGGGCGGCGGGGAGGAGATCGGCCCGACGTCGCACGGCGACGACGTGCTCGCCCTGCGCGACGAAGCGGAGGCCGACCTCGGTGCCGAGGTCGCCGGCTCCGGCGATGAGGATCGTCATGTCGAGGCGCCTAGGCCGCGGTGATCTCGAGCTCGCCGGCCTCGGCGCCCTCGGCGCCGAAGACGACCCGACGGGTGCCGACCTTCTCGGCGAAGAAGCGGTCGTGCGACACGACGACGACCGCGCCGGGGAAGTGCTCCAGCGCCCGCTCCATCACCTGGGTGCTGGCGAGGTCGAGGTGGTTGGTCGGCTCGTCGAGGAGCAGCACCGACGCTCCCGAGAGCAGGCACTGCGCCATCGCCACGCGGGCGCGCTGCCCGCCGGAGAGGTTCTTGATCCGCGACTGCAGATCGGCCTCCGAGAACTGGAACATCGCCAGGAACCGGCCGACCGACTTGCGGGTCGCCGTCAGCGCCAGGCTGTCGGGCATCGCGTTGACGGCGTGGGTGACCGTGTCGTCGCCGTCCAGCTCGTCGAGCACGCGGTTGTACGACACGACCTTGGCGCCGGCCGACCAGGTGACCGACCCGCGTTCCTGCGCCTCCTCGCCCGTGAGCACCCGCAGCAGGGTGCTCTTGCCGCTGCCGTTGGCGCCGAGCACGACGATGCGCTCGCGTCGATGGACCTCGAACGACACGTCGCGGAAGAGCGTGCGGTCGCCGTACGACTTGGCAAGACCCTCGACGCGGCCGAGCACGTCTTTGACGTGCAGCCCGCCGTAGATCTCGGTGATGATCTGGTCGACGGGGCGCGGCGTTCGCGACTTCTTGATCTTCGCCAGCTCTTTCGACAGGGTCGTGCCCGCCTTCGCCGCCTTCGCGGCCTCGCGGCGGTCGGCGATCCCCTCGGACTCGAAGGCGAGCAGCTCGGACTCGTGCTGGTACTGCGACTCGAGGGTCTTGAGGCGGAAGGTCTTCTGCGTGATGTACTCGGCGAAGTTGCCCGCGTACTCGTGGAGGTGGAAGTTCTCGACCTCGACGATGCGGGTCGCGATGGCGTCGAGGAACGACCGGTCGTGCGAGACGACGATCGCGCCGCCGCGGAAGTCGCGGAACCACGCTTCGAGCCACTCCACGCCCGCGACGTCGAGGAAGTTCGTGGGCTCGTCGAGCAGCAGCACGTCGGGCTTCTGCAGCACGAGCTTCGCGAGGGCCGCGCGATTGCGCCAGCCGCCCGATAGGTCGTCGATCGGGCTCGTGCGGTGGGCATCGCTGAAGCCGAGCACGCTGAGGGCCGTGTCGATGTGGCGTCCGTACTCCCAGCCGTCGAGACGGTCCATCTCGGCGAACAGCTCGGCCTGGCGGTCGATGAGGCGTGTCAGCTCGTCGCCGGCATCGGGATCGACGGCGACGACGGCGATGCGGGCGTCGATGGCCGCGAGTTCCTGCTCGATGTCGGTGACGTGGCTGAACAGACCCTCGAGCTCCGCGACGATGGTGTTGGCGCCGTCGAGCTCGGAGAACTGCGAGAAGTAGCCGACGGTGACACCTTGCTCGACCGCGACCGTGCCCTCGTCGGGCTGCACCTGCTCGAGAATCAGCTTGAGCAGCGTCGTCTTGCCCGATCCGTTGCGGCCGATCAGGCCGACTCGATCGCCCTGCTCGAGCTTCAGGAAGGCCTCGCGCAGCACGGGACGGTTCTCGAATCGGACGGTGACGTCGTTCAGGCGGAGCAGACTCATGGACTCAGTCTGACAGGGAACGTATCGGCCCCGGTGCGTGTTGTAGAGACCAGATACCGACCATTGGAGGCACAGTGTCGAACTCATACAGCAAGACCGACGAGGCCGTGAAGGCCCTGAACGCCGAGCAGTTCCGTGTCACGCAGCGGGGCGGAACCGAGCCGGCGTTCGACAACGAGTTCTGGGACCAGAAGGCGCCCGGCATCTACGTGGACGTCGTGACCGGCGAGCCGCTGTTCTCGTCGACCGACAAGTACGACAGCGGCACCGGCTGGCCGAGCTTCACGAAGCCGATCGCGGCTGAGAGCGTTACCACGAAGACCGATCGCAAGCTGTTCATGAAGCGCACCGAGGTCCGCTCGGCGACGGGCGACAGCCACCTGGGCCACGTCTTCCCGGACGGCCCGACGGCCGCCGGCGGCGAGCGCTACTGCATGAACTCCGCGGCTCTCCGGTTCGTGCCGGCGGGGTCGCTCGAGTCGGAGGGCTACGGCGAGTACTCGCACCTGTTCGAGTCGCCGACCACACCGATCGGCTCATCGGCGCGTGAGACGGCCGTGCTGGCCGGAGGGTGCTTCTGGGGCGCGCAGCAGCTGCTGCGCCGCCGACCGGGCATCATCTCGACGCGCGTCGGGTACTCGGGCGGCACGCAGGCCAACGCCACCTACCGGCACCACGCCGGTCACGCCGAGGCAGTCGAGATCGTGTTCGACCCGGCGTTGACGTCGTACCGCGAGATCCTGGAGTTCTTCTTCCAGATCCACGACCCGTCGACGAAGAACCGCCAGGGCAACGATGTCGGCGAGAGCTACCGCTCGGCGATCTTCTTCACGTCCGAGGCGCAGCGCGAGACGGCTCTCGACACCATCGCCGACGTCGACGCCTCCGGTCTCTGGCCGGGCAAGGTCGTCACCGAGGTGACACCGGCGTCGGACTTCTGGGAGGCCGAGGAGGAGCACCAGGACTACCTCGAGAAGGACCCGTACGGGTACACGTGCCACTACGTGCGGCCGGGGTGGCGGCTGCCGGCGCGGGACGCGAGCGTCGTGAGCTGAGGCGTCGTCCTTAGGTAAGGAAGTAAGGGAGGGCGGTCCTTGTCAGCGATGCTGGCGAGGGCCGTTCTCCTTGTGGGGCGTGCAGATCGTGGGCGATCTCCTTGCGAGGTCGCAGGGCGTCCTTCGATGAGGACGCAGCCGCGACCTAGGCTGGCGGCATGCGCATCGACGACTTCCCGGGTGGGCGCGTGCTGTTCGCCGACGACGACGGCCCGCCGCTCTCGACGGAAGGCGACGCCGTCGACCTCCTGGGCGAGGCGTTCGGTGCGGAGGCCGAGGTCATCGCCATTCCGGTCGGGCGCTTCGACCCGGCGTTCTTCGACCTGTCGACGCGGCTGGCCGGCCACTTCGCGCAGAAGCTCGTGAACTACCGCGTCCGCCTGGTCGTGCTGGGCGACGTCTCGGCGTTCGAGGCGTCGAGCTCAGCCCTTCGCGACTGGATCCGCGAGTCGAACACCGGTTCGCAGGTGTGGTTCGTGCGCGACGAGGCGACTCTGGCGGCGCGACTCGCGGGGTGACTGACAAGGATTCAGGCCCTGGCCATCCTTGTGAGGCATGCGGCGCGACCGTCTTCTCCTTGTGGGGCGTGCAGATCCGCGGCCGCATCCCTGTGCGCCCGCGGGGCGTCCTCCGCTGAGGATCCCGCGCCTCAGAACCCCACGCGCCGCTGCTGCTGCGGCGGCGCCTCTGGGAACCCGGGCAACCCGAGCGACGAGAGGTCGGGGAACGGGAACTCCGGCACCGGCGGCACGTCGGCGTCGTTGAGGACGATGGGCGCACCTGGCGTCCAGAACAGCCACGAGGCGCTGCCCTCGGCGTCGATCAGGCTGATCTCGAGCGGCTCGCCCGCGGCTGCGGCCGCGGTGAGCTTGTCTTTCAGGTCGACGAGCTGCGACGACGAGATGGCGGTGCGGACTCCGGCGTAGACGATGTGCGGCATGGTCGGAGCCTATGCCTCGACCTGTGGAGGATTCTCCCCAGTCCGCCCAGGGCAGAACGATTGCCGCTGGGCCTGTGGAGAACGCCAGCGGACACCGCCGCTCCGACTCGAGGATCGTCGGCATGGGAATCCGCTACTACGCCTATCCGGTCCTCGCCGACGACATCGCGCTCGCTCGCCAGAACCCACTCGACTACATGAACAACAATCCGATCGTCGATCACGACGATCCCGACGACGACCGTCTGGTGCTGGAGCTCGACAAGTCCTGGCAGTACTTCCAGCGGCTCTTCGTCTGGCCCCACCGCTACCCCGACGACCCGTGTCTGAAGCTCGTGCAGGGC
The DNA here is from genome assembly GCF_003752365.1 of Frondihabitans sp. PhB188. Taxonomy (GTDB): domain Bacteria; phylum Actinomycetota; class Actinomycetes; order Actinomycetales; family Microbacteriaceae; genus Frondihabitans. The sequence continues at coordinate 372,295 of NZ_RJUO01000003.1, forward strand.
GAGGTGCAGTATCCCAACGGCTATGCGGAGGGGTACCGCTGCCACTACGCCGTGCTGGAGCCCTCCGAGATAGCCGAGATCGCGCTCTGGATCACTCACGTCGACAAGGTCGACGTCCTCGCGATGTTCCTCGCCTCCGAGCGTTGGCGCGGGCGAATGGACGACGAGGCGGCCGACCGGCTCCGCGAAGACGTCTCGTACGTCGGGCACTACCTCGAGAAGGCGAAGGAGTTCACGGCGCGGACCGCGGCGGCCGGCCACGGCGTGGTCTATCGCATCGGGTGAGCGGGCGCATCGGGTGAACTGGCGCACCGGGTGCGCGGGCGCATCGGGTGCGCTGGCGGATCGGGTGAGCCCGGGGAGCTGCAGTTCCTGCGCCCGTGGCACGGGTGGGCGGCCTCGACGAGGTGCGCCCACCCGGAGGCGGCTACTCCTCGTTCTTCAGGGCGAGGCCGAGCGCGAAGAACGTCGGCGCCCAGTGGCCGACGAAGATGCCCCAGCGGTCGGACTGCGCCTTGTCGTCAGACTTCTTGCCACGCGACACCAGCCATGCGAGCAGGGCGATGATGATGGAGGCGAAGCCGCCGAGGTACATGTGCTCGCTACGGAAGCCGAGGTCGTGGACGAACTTGACGGGGTTCATGGTGGAGCCTTTCGGTTGAGATGGAGCAAGGAGTTGACCCCAGCACACTCCCCCGAAGATGTGCGCGGCTCACCGGATGTACCCGGCGGTCGTCGCAGTCGCGCTAGTGCTCGCCCTTGATGACGAAGAAGGAGCCGCGGATCGTTCCGGCGAGCTTTGACTTCTGGCGCGCGAACTTGAAGCGCTCGACCAGCTCGTCGGGCACCTCCATGCCGTCGGAGAGCTTGATGCCGACGGCGCGCTTGCTGCCGTCGGCCACCGTGTACATGACGTTGATCGAGAGCCCCGACTCGAAGAAGACGTATGCCATGCGCATGCCCTCGACCTCGAACTCGGTGACCTCGAGCGGCTTCGACGCGATCTCGATGTCGCGCTCGGTCTTCAGGATGTCGGTGATCCAGGCGAGCGTCTCGGGAGCCTCCTCGACCGTCGATGTGACGAAGACGTGATCGTACTTGTTCTTGAAGTAGCGGGCCTCATTGGCGCGGAGGCCGGCGAGCGCGTCGGCGACCGGCGATGTCTCGAGGCCGGTCGTGGAGACGTTCACGAAGTCGACGGTGTAGGGCATGGGGCTCCTCGGTGTTCTCGGTGGGGCAACGCTAGCGCGCCTCCGTGTCGCCGCGGTTCTCGAATCGCGTCGCGTTTCGCGCCGGACCACCTAGGGCTGGCCGACGGTCTCCACGATCTCGCCGCCGACCTGCTGCACGTCGAACTGGCGCAGGAACTCGCCGTCGACCTCGAACTTCGTCACGTGCCCCACCCCCGACGCCCGCACGTTCCAGTCCGGCGCGATCCGGATCGCGTAGTCTTCGTTCAGCACCGGGTAGAAGTCCGGCTGCTCCGGGAGGCGCGGCGGCCACGCTGACCATCCTGACTCGCGCACCAGCTCGAGCTCCTCGGGACCAGTCGGTCGCCACAGGGTCACGGTTGTCGGCTCGTCCTGCGTCATTTCCCCACCCTGGCACGTCGTCTCGCTGCAGAGGCGAGGGGCGTCTCTCTCCAAAACAGTCCTCACGCCCGAAGTGAACGGTGGTGAGAAGCCTCACTCGGCGGACCAGAGCTCCTCGGCCTCGAGGACCAGATCGATCAGTTGACGCAGGAGACCCCCCAAGGTCGTCGACCTCAACAGGGTGTAGCTGTCGTAATCACCCAGCGGGGCGATCGCCGCCAGTTGCCAGACGGCTGCGACTGGATCGTCCGACAGCTCGATGTCGTCATCCGACTGGGGCCCCGCGGCGCGAACAATCAGGCGGCGGACAGCTGCTTCGGCCTGGGCCCGCAGGGGTGCGAGCTTCTCGGACCACTCGAGATCCGGCAGAATCGAGAGCTCGGCCCGCGGGTACGGATCCTCGTCGACCCAACGTTCGACCGTGAACCGCCGGGTCCCCAGGCCGACGATGAACAGGTCGTCGGCGCCCGCGGCGGCGCTCACGAGACGCGCCATCGTCCCGACCGAGGCGCGCTGGTCGCCACCCCCGGCTTCTGATCCGCGCTCGATGAGGACGACGCCGAACTCGGGTTCATCCTCGTCGAGCAAGCGGCCGACCAACGTGAGATACCGAGGCTCGAAGATACGCAGCTGGATGGGCACGAATGGGAACAGCACTGATCCCAGCGGGAACATCGGTGAGACGGCCATAACCCAGTGAAGCACCGCGGACAACAAGTTCACAGGTGCCCGGAGAGCGCTCGTCCACACCGCGAAGAACGCCTAGTTGTTGAAGCGGAACTCCACCACGTCGCCGTCCTGCATGACGTACTCCTTGCCCTCGATGCGGGCCTTGCCGTGGCTGCGCGCCTCGGCGATGGAGCCGGTCTCGACGAGGTCGGAGAACGAGATGACCTCGGCCTTGATGAAGCCCTTCTCGAAGTCGGTGTGGATGACGCCGGCGGCCTGCGGCGCCTTCCAGCCCTTGCCGATGGTCCAGGCGCGGGTCTCTTTCGGGCCGGCCGTGAGGTAGGTCTGCAGGCCCAGCGTGTCGAAGCCGATGCGGGCGAGCTGGTCGAGGCCCGACTCCTCCTGACCCGTCGACGCGAGCAGCTCGGCGGCGTCCGCGGGATCGAGGTCGATGAGCTCGGACTCGATCTTCGCGTCGAGGAAGATCGCCTCGGCCGGCGCCACGAGGGCAGAGAGCTCAGCCTGGCGCTCGGGCGAGCCGATGACGGCCTCGTCGACGTTGAACACGTAGATGAAGGGCTTGGCCGTGAGCAGGCCGAGCTCGCGGATCGGCTCGAGGTCGAGCTTGGTAGATGAGAGGGCCTCGCCGCGCTGGAGCGCGTCGCGGGCGGCGACCGCAGTGTCGTGCACGATCGGCTCGACGCGCTTGAGGCGGAGCTCCTTCTCGTACCGCACGAGCGCCTTCTCGACGGTCTCGAGGTCGGCGAGGATCAGCTCGGTGTTGATCGTGCCCATGTCGGCCGCCGGGTCGACGACGCCGTCGACGTGGACCACGTCGGGGTCGGCGAATCCGCGGACCACCTCGGCGATGGCGTCGGCCTCGCGGATATTGGCCAGGAACTTGTTGCCGAGCCCCTCGCCCTCCGACGCGCCCTTCACGATGCCGGCGATGTCGACGAACGACACCGGCGCGGGCAGGATCTTCTCGCTGCTGAAGAGGTCGGCGAGCACCTGCAGGCGCGGGTCGGGCAGGTTCACGATGCCGACGTTCGGCTCGATGGTCGCGAACGGGTAGTTCGCCGCCAGCACCTGGTTCTTGGTCAGGGCGTTGAAGAGGGTGGACTTGCCCACATTGGGGAGTCCGACGATCGCGATAGTGAGAGCCACGGTCATAGAGCCTAACCGGAGCCGGCCCGACGGGACGGACGGAGGGCCCGACGGGACGGACGGAGGGCCCGACGGGACGGACGGAGGGCCCGCAGGACAGACGGAGGGCCGACCGCGGGACCGCCCGCGTGGGTTCCGGCAATGTCGGCACCCCGTGACACGATGTCGCCATGCCACTCGACTACGTTGCCATCGACTTCGAGACCGCTAACTCGTCCAGTGCCTCCGCGTGCTCGGTGGGCATGGTGCGGGTCAGCGACGGCCGGGTCGTCGATCGCGCGTACTGGCTGATCAAGCCGCCGCCCGGGCACGACGAGTTCAGCGAGTGGAACACCCGCATCCACGGCATCCGGCAGTCCGACGTCATCGACGCGCTGGGCTGGCACGAGCAGCTCAACGACCTCGTCGAGTTCGCCGGCGACGACGTGCTCGTGGCTCACAACGCGGGCTTCGACATGGGCGTGATCCGCGGCGCGTGCGAGGCCACCGGCCAGGAGCCGCCGGCGTCCCGCTACCTCTGCAGCCTCCAGGTGGCGCGCAAGACGTACGCCCTCGAGTCGTACCGCCTGCCGGTGGCCGCCAGGGCCGCGGGCTTCGAGGAGTTCACGCACCACGACGCCCTGGCCGACGCCGAGGCGTGCGCGGCGATCATCGTGCACGCGGCGAAACGTCACGGCGCGACGACCGTCGACGAGCTGGCCGCGGCCGCGGGCGTCCGCGTCAACGTGCTCGAGCCGAAGCGCACCGTCCGCTTCGTGTAGACGAGACAGGACGGCGTCGAGACGAGACGACGTCGACACGAGACGACGTCCAAACGAGACCGCTTCGGGCTCGCAGCGCCGTCGTCACCGCGTGACGCGGATCGTCCTCGACTCGTAGTCGGCGTTCCCATGCCCGTCGCTGACGCGCGCGTAGAACCGGTACACCCCAGGTGTCGCCGGCGCCTTGACCGTGTACCGCCCGGGTGTCAGCTTCGTGGCATGCGCGGCCGGCGGGATCCCGTTGGCGCCGATCGCCAGGGGTGTGCGCGTGATCGCGTAGGCGATGGCGTCGCGGTCGGGATCGGTGGCGGGAGCCGCCAGGATGAACGTCTTGCCCGCCTTCACCGCGTACGTCGAGAACTTCATCTGCGACACCACCGGCGGCCGGTTCGCCCCGACGCTCCCACCCCACGCCTTGACGAGCGCGTAGTACGACGCCCGCTTGAGATCACCGGGGCGGAGGCCGAACCAGATCGCGTTCTGGTCGGTCTCGTTCGAGTAGTGGAACATGGTGCCGCCCAGGGCGACACCCGGGTCGCCGACGATGGCCTTCCATGCGGCGGTGTAGTCGGCGGCGGCGGCCGCATCGCTCGGCTGCGTCGGCTGACCGTTGCGGTCGGCGGGGACCTCCCAGTAGCCGTCCGTACCCGCTTCGGTGAGGATGTACGGCTTCGTGTACGTTCCTGCGCCCCAGGCCTTCTTCACCGACGTGATGCCGCCGTACGTGTTCAGGGCGAAGAGGTCGAGAGACGGGGCGTACTTCTCGTACGCGGGCCAGAACGACGTCTGCGAGTCGGTCGACGTGACCGGGTGGTCGGGGTCGGCCTTGTGGATCGCCTTCGCGGCCTTCTCGATGAACTTCGCGTAGGCGGCCCGCTGGGCGCTCGACGGGAGGTTCTGCATGACCTCGTTGCCGACGTCCCACATCAGCACGGCGTCGCTGTTCTTGTAGAACGTGACGGTCTTGGTGATCTCGCTGATCATCTGCGACTGGTAGGCGGAGTTCGTGGTCCAGTCCTGGCCGTAGTCGATCCAGAAGCCGGCGATGACGCGCAGGTGGTTGTCTTCGGCGGCGGTGAAGAGGTCGTGGGTGGTCGACGAGATGTCGGTACCCCAGTCGCGCACGGTGTTGGCGCCCATCGCGTGCACGTCGGGCAGGTACTTCGCCGGGGCGTTGACCTTGGGATCGTAGGTGACGCCCTTCACCGCGTACGGCTGGCCGTCGACCGTGAGCGACCAGTGGCCCGTCGTACCGGTGACATGGACGCCCGTCGTCGCAGCGGCGGCGGGCTGCGCGGCGACGAGAGCGGCGGTCCCGAGTGCGAGGGCCGCGGTCGTCGCGATAGCACGCGCAAGCAGAGGGCGGGGCATGGGGCCTCCAGAGTGATCGGTTGACGACCACGCTACGTGCCGCCGCCTCCCCCGTCAGTCCCCCAAAGAGGGAACCGACAGAACCCCGCGCGTCTGAGAGGCGCGGACCGCACCAGCCGCGCATCGCCGATGATAATGTCTGAACAATCGCGCGACGGCCTCGGGCCGCCGCCTGTACCGGGAAGACTCGATGACCGAACACGATGGCGTGCTGCCGCCCGACCTCTTCATGGACCTCGACCGCTCGGGGCCCATGCCGCTCTACTTCCAGGTCTCGAGCCGCATCGAGAACGCGATCGCCACGGGAGTGCTTCCGGCAGGATCGCGCCTCGAGAACGAGGTCGCCCTCGGCGAGCGCCTCGGCCTGTCGCGCCCCACGATCCGCCGTGCGATCCAGGAGCTCGTCGACAAGGGCCTGCTCGTGCGTCGGCGCGGCATCGGCACGCAGGTCGTGCACGGGCCCGTGAGCCGCAAGGTCGAGCTGACGAGCCTGTTCGACGATCTCCGCTCGGGCGACCAGCACCCGACGACGCGCGTGCTGTCGCACAGCGTCCTCCCCGCCGACGAGCAGATCGCCGAGGCCCTGGGCATCGCGGTGGGCGATCCCGTCACGCACATCCGACGCCTCCGGCTGGCCGACGACGTGCCGGTCGCGCTTCTCGAGAACTACCTGCCGACGGTCGTCGCCGACCTGTCGGCCATCGACTTCGAGGAGTTCGGCCTCTACCAGGTGCTGCGCGGCCGCGGCGTGACGATGCGCGTCGCCAAGCAGACCATCGGGGCTCGGGCCGCCGTCGACGACGAGGCGTCGCTGCTCGAGATCGACGAGCACGGGGCCGTGCTGACCATGAGCCGCACGGCCTACGACGCGTCGGGCCGTGCCGTCGAGGTCGGCTACCACTGCTACCGCCCCGACCTGTACTCGTTCTCGATCACCCTCGTCGAGAAGTAGGGGAGCACTCGGACGCGCAATCTGCGGCGTTGTCGCCCCGCCGGCATAGCTTCGCTATTGCCGGCGGGGCTCCGCCTTGCATCTCACGCACCCGAGCACTCCCGCTGATGGCAGTCGGCTACGCCTTCGGGACGGAGAGCTCGCCGGTCATGTACTGGGCGACGCCGAGGCCGAACGACCAGTCCTGCGGGCCGTTCTCGACGTAGCCGATGAAGACGTCCTCGCCCGCGACGCCGACGCCGGCGAGGCCGGTGGCGATGCGGTCGTAGAGCGCCGCCTTCGTCTCGTCGGTGCGGCCGCGCTGGGTGACGATCTGGATCATGACGACGCCGTCGGTGCGCTCGAAGCCGAGCCCGGCGTCCTGCGCGATGATGCGGCTGGCGGGGAGCTCGGTGATGATCTGGAAGCGGTCGCGCACCGGGATGCCGTAGACCTCCACGATCGCCTCGTGGATGGCGTCGGCGATCGCGGTGACCTCCGAGTCGGGACGGCCGGCGGTGACGTCGATTCTGACGAGGGGCATGCGCGCTCAGACCCCCGGCACGATCACGTCGCGCACGAGCGCGTCGAGCTGAGCGTCGGCGTCGAGGAACTGACGGAGCGTCGTGACGGTGGCGCCGAACCGGTCGAACTCGGCCGGCTCCATGCCGTCGACGTCGTAGGCGCGGGTGAAGTCGGGGATCTTCGCACGGAGCGTCTCGATGATCTCCGGGTCGACCGGCACGTCGATGCGGTTCTCGGCGGGGATCTCGTTCGCGTTGATGTCGACCTGCCACTGGAACGGCGGCGACACGACGAGGTCTCCTCCGACGAGCTCCGACCACTGCATGTAGTTGCGGAACCCGGCCGAGAGCACGCGCGACGAGAAGCCGCGCTCGACGAAGACGTGGTGCGCCTTCTTCAGAGCGGCGACGCCGGCCCACTCCAGGTAGCCCGGATCGATGAGGATCCCGTCGCGCTTGGCGACGACCTTCAGCCAGTCGTCGAGGCGACCGCCCATGATGGTGACGACGTTGCCGAATTCCGTCTTCTCCGGGTGCAGGGCCGCGGGGAGCATGTCGGCGGCCCGGCGGGCCAGGCCGCGTTCGAGAGCCTCGCCGACGGCGACGGCCTGCGGCACCGTGAACGACACGGTCGCGTTGATTGAGACGCCGCGGTACACGGCCTCCTCCATCGCCTCGATGCCGAGCTTCGTGGCGGGGATCTTCACGATGATGTTCTTCGCGAGACCCGAGAAGGAGACGGCCTGCTCGACGAGGGCGTCCTTGTCGCGGTGGAACCGCGGGTCGGTCTGCATCGACAGACGGCCGTTGCGACCGCCCGACGCCTCGAACGCCGGCTCGAGCAGCTTCGCCGCGCCGATCGAGAGCTCCTCGACGGCCTTCCAGCCCAGCTCGGACTCCCCCATCGTCGGGTTCTCGGCGGCGAGCTCGCGCAGGCGCGGGATCCACGTGCCGGGGTCGTTCTTGATGCAGGTGAGGGCGATGACGGGGTTGCAGGTGGCGCCGACGGCGCCGAACTCGGCGATGGAGCGCGCGAGTTCCTGCGGGTCGGCCGAGTCGTTCCAGAGGCTCGTCGGGGTGTCCTGCGCGGCGCGGAGGGTGCTCGGCCGGGTATCGGCGAGAACTGTCGTCATGAGATGTCTCCTTGATCGTGTGAGTCGACCGCGTGCCGGTTACGACAGCGTCGAGCGAGAGGACTGCGGGGTGCGGGTGGCGGCGATCCGGGCTGCGATCTGCTTGCGCTGGAACTTCGAGACCTCGTCGGCGTTCTCGTCTTCGGCGAACACGCTCGACACGGCCACCGTGTCGTCGCGGTCGAAGAATCCGAGGCCGCCCAGACCGCCGAAGAACTCGGCCCAGTCGACGTCGCCGTGGCCGATCGGCAGGTGCTGATGCACTCGCACGGCATTGCCGGGCGGGTTGGTGATGTAGCGGAGCCCGTGCGACCGGTGGTGGTCGAACGTGTCGGCGATGTGCACGAGGCCGATGGACTGGCCGGCCGCCTCGAAGATCGCCGGGGTCTGGTCGCCGTAGTGGAAGGTGTGGCACGAGACGAACGCCATGCCCACCTGCTTCGAGTTCAGCCCGCGGATCACACGGACGGCCTCCAAGCCGTCCTCGACGAAGTCGTCGGGGTGCGGGTCGATGAGCACCCGGATGCCCTCGCGCTCGAACAGCGGGAGGAGCTCCTCCATCGCCCAGTAGAACTGGCGCTCGGACTCCTCCTGCAGCTCGGGCCGCCCGGAGAACTCCGTGTTGATGAGGTCGACGCCGAGACGGGCCGTGATGTCGATGACGCGCTTCCACTGCTTGACGGCGGCACGGCGCTCGTCGTCGGACGGACCCGACCAGCGGAGCACCGGCAGCACGGACGCCACCGTCACCCCGGCATTGCGGCAGGCCGCGGCGAAGGCGTCGACGAGGTCGTCGTCGGCCTTCGGGTGCCGGAAGAACGGGATGAAGTCTCTGTGCGGTGTCAGCTGGAGGTGGTCGTACCCGAGGTCGCGGACCTTCTGCGGCAGCTCGAGGAGCGAGTAGTCGTGGTGGAACGGCGTCGGATCGAGGGCGATCTTGACCATCAGGCCGAGACCGCCTCGCGGGCGCCCGTCTCGTAGAAGGCAGGCTTCTCGAGGGCGTATTCGACGACGACCTTCTCGCCCGACGACTGCGCGAGCACACCCGCGTCGGCGACGACGCTGGCGAGGTAGCCGTCCCAGGCCGACGGTCCGTCGATCTCGCCGCGGTGCGCCGCGTCGACCCAGCGCTGGATCTCGACGTCGTAGGCGGCGCCGAAGCGCTCCTTGAACGACGGGGTGACGCTCTGGCCGATCTGGCCCGCGCTGGCGATCTGGATGGTCTCGGCGCGGCCGATCGACGCCACGCCCGACTCGAAGACCGCGTCGGTCGTCACCTGGTAGCCGAACTGGATGTTGACGCTGATCTCGACGATCGCGAGGGTGCCGGACAGCGTCTCGAGCAGGACGAACTGCGGCTCGACCAGGCCGTCGGGCGCGAGCGAGTTGCGACGCGGCTTCTTGACCTCGACCGAGACGATCGGCTCGCCAGCGATGAACGGCACGATGTCGATCTCGTGGATCACCGAGTCGGTGATGAGCGCCGACTCCGAGTAGTTCGGAGGCGTGGACGCGTTGCGGTGAGCGCAATGGAGAGCGAGCAGCGACCCGTTGGCTCCCGACCGCACGAGCTCGCGGAGCTGGAGGTAGCCGGCGTCGAAGCGGCGCATGAAGCCCACCTGGATGTGCGGTCGGTCGAGCTTCTGCTCGGCCTCGATGATGCGGAGGCTCGAGTCGACTGTGTCGCTCAGTGGCTTCTCACTCAGGATCGCCAGGCCCTTCTCGAGCGCGGGCAGGATCACCGGCTCGTGCAGGAACCCGGGGGTCGCGATGATGACGGCGTCGATCTCGGTGCCCGCGAGGGCGTCCTCGAAGGCGGCGAACGTCTGGGCGCCGGGCGCGAGGGCCGCGGCGGCGGTGGCGCGGGCGGCGTCGGGGTCGACGACGGCCGTGACGCGGGCGCCGGAGATGCGCTGGGTGATGCGGGCGACGTGGTCGGCGCCCATCATGCCGGCGCCGACGACGGCGACGCGGAGTTCCTGCGTGCTCATGGTTCTCTTCTCTCTCTGGTGCTCTGTATGTCAGCGGGACTAGTTGACTCGGGCGAGGTGGGTGCACCCGAAGATGTGCTCGCGGGTGCGCGTGGCGATGCCGAGCGGCAGGTCGATCGAGGCCACCGGGAACATGTCCTGCTCGACGATCCCGAAGATGTTCGAGTCGAGCTTCGCCACGGCCTCGATGATCGGGGCCAGCGCAGGAACTCCCTTCGGGGGCTCCACCATCACGCCCATCCCGACGGCCTCGCCGAAGGGGATGTCGTTCTTCAGCACCGTGAAGCGGAGGTCGGAGTCGACCTGCTTGAGGTGGAGGTAGCCGATGCGCTCCGGGTGCTGCTCGATGAGGCGCACGTTGTCGCCGCCGTAGTAGGCGAAGTGGCCGGTGTCGAGGCACAGGTTGGTGAACTGCTGATCGGTGACCTGCAGGAAGCGCTCGGTCTCCTGGTAGGTGCCGACGTGGCTGTCGGCGTGCGTGTGGAACTGCTGGTGCATGCCGAACTCCTCCAGCAGCGCCTTGCCGAGCTTGTCGTGGCCGGCGCCGAGCTTCGCCCACTGCTCGTCGGTCAGGGTGCGCGCCTCGAGCACCTCGTTGGTGGCATCGCTCCGCCAGAGGTCGGGGATGACGACGAGGTGCTCGGCACCGAGCTTGGAGGCGAGGCCGGCGACGTCGAGCGCTTGGTCCCACGCGCGCTTCCACTGCTCGTCGCCCTTGTGGAACCCCGTGAAGACGGTGCCCGCCGAGAGCTTGAGGTCGCGCTTGCCGAGCTCGTCCTCCAGCTGGTGCGGGTCGGTCGGCAGGTAGCCGAACGGCCCCAGCTCGATCCACTCGTAGCCGGCCTTCTGGACCTCGTCGAGGAAGCGGTCCCAGGGGATCTGGCTGGGGTGCTCCGGGAACCACACGCCCCACGAGTCGGGTGCGGTGCCGATGCGGATGCCCTGGGTGTCGGTGACGGTCATGACTGCGCTGTCTCTTTCGTGGTAGGAGGTTGTCGGGGTTCAGCCGAGGAGGGGCCGCTGCTTCGCCTGCTCGACGAGGTAGTCGTCGTAGGCCTTCTGCGTCGAGGGGAGGGTCGAGACCTGAGCGACCGGGACGTCCCACCAGCCGGCGCCGTCGGGCGCATAGACGAGCGGGTCGCTGTTGATGTGGATCAGGGTCGAGGTCTCGGACGCCTTCGCCGTGGCGAGCGCCGCCGACAGGTCGGCGATCGCGTTCGTCGTCGGCTCGATCTCGATGACGTCGACGCCGTAGCTGCGCGCGTTCATCGCGAGATCGACCGGCAGGATCTCGGAGCCCTGGAAGTCGAGCGTCGCCTTGTCCTGCTTGCGATACAGGGTGCCGAAGCGCTCCGAGCCGACCGTCTCGGAGAGGTGGCCGATCGACGCGTAGCCGTGGTTCTGGATCAGGACGACGATCACCTTGATGCCCTCGGCGACCGCCGTGACCAGCTCGGTGTGCAGCATCAGGTACGAGCCGTCGCCCACCATGATGATGACGTCGCGGTCGGGGGCGCCGCGCCTCACGCCGATGCCGCCGGCGATCTCGTAGCCCATGCACGAGAACGCGTACTCGACGTGGTAGCCCAGGGCGTCGCGGGTGCGCCAGAGCTTGTGCAGGTCGCCCGGGAGCGAGCCCGCGGCCTGGACCACGACGTCGGTCGGGTCGGATGCCGCCTGGACGGCTCCGATGATCTCGGGCTGGCCCGGCAGCGCGAGGCCGCTGGGGAGGAAGGCCTCGTCGACGAGGTCGTCCCACGCGGCCTTCTCGGACGCGATGCGCGCGGCGTAGTCGCTCGAGACGGCGAACTCCGAGAGGCCGTGCGACAGCGCGTCGATGCTCTCGCGGGCGTCGGCGATGATCGGCAGCTGCGAGCCGTGCTTGTAGGCGTCGAACGACGCGACGTTGATGTTGACGAAGGTCACGTCGGGGTCCTGGAACGCGGTGCGCGAAGCCGTCGTGAAGTCGCTGTAGCGGGTGCCGATGCCGATCACGACATCGGCCTCGGCCGCGAGGTCGTTCGCCGCGAGTGAGCCGGTGGCGCCTACGCCGCCGAGGTACTGCGGGTGGTCCCAGTCGAGGGCGCCGCCACCGGCCTGCGTCGTGCCGACCGGGATGCCGGTCGCCGCCGCGAAGGCGCGGAGCTGCTCTTCGGCGCCCGAGTAGAGAATTCCGCCGCCGGCGACGATGAACGGGCGCTCGGCGCCGCGGATCGCGGCGATCGCGCGCTCGAGCGGGCCCTTCTCGGGGACGGGCCGGCGAACGTGCCATTCGCGGGGACGCAGGAACTCGACGGGGACGTCGATCGCCTCGGCCTGCACGTCTTCGGGAAGCGCGATCGTCACCGCTCCCGTCTCGACCGGATCCGTCAGAACGCGCATGGCCGACAGGGCTATCGAGAACAGCTGCTCGGGGCGGACCACCCGGTCGAAGAATCGCGAGAGCGGGCGGAACGCGTCGTTCACGCTGATCGAGGTGTCGTGGGGCATCTCGATCTGCTGCAGCACCGGGTCGGAGACCCGGGTCGCGAAGGTGTCGCTGGCGAGGAGCAGCGCGGGCAGGCGGTTCGTCGTCGCGAGGGCCGCGGCGGTCAGCATGTTGGCGGCGCCGGGGCCGACCGACGCGGTCGACGCATAGGTCGCGCGGCGGCGGTGCATGCGCGCGTACGCGACGGCCTCGTGCACCATGGCCTGCTCGTTGCGGGCCTGGAGGTACGGCATGAGACCGGGCTTGGTCTCGTGCAGCTGCTTGAGCGCCTGGCCGACGCCCGCCACGTTGCCGTGGCCGAAGATGCCGAAGATGCCCGGGATCGTGCGCTCGCGCACATCGCCGTCGACCGTCCACTGGTTGGCGAGGAACTCGACGAGGGCCTGGCCCACGGTCATCCGGATGGTCTGTGCTGGGGAAGTCGTCATCGACCTGATGCTTTCTGGTTGAGCGTGTGCGGCTCTGCGGCGGCGTACGGGAGGCGGGGGTCGGTCTCTTGCTCCGACCATTCGGCGCGGACCCACCCGTGCGCCGGATCGTCGGTGATGTTCCAGACGCGCTCCGGGTCGGGCCCGGCCATCACGTTCAGGTAGTACAGGTCGTAGCCCGGGGCGGCCACGGCAGGGCCGTGGTAGCCGAAGGGCACCAGCGCGATGTCGCCGGTGCGGACCATGGCGTTGATGTCGATCGCACCGGCGGGCGACGAGTAGGTGGCGAACATGCCGAAGGGCTGCGCCTCAGCCGGAGCGGTTGCCCCGCGGGTGACCTCGGACTCGAAGTAGTAGATCTCCTCCAGCCGCGACTCGACGCCGGGCACGGCCTCGTCGTGCTTGTGCGCCGGGTACGACGACCAGTTCTCGGCGGGTGTGATGACCTCGCAGACGATGAGCTTCTGCGCGTGCAGACCCGCGGGCGTGCCGTAGTTGTGCACCTGGCGGGTCGAGCGGCCGGCCCCGCGGATCTCGACCGGGATGTCGGCCCTGCGGAGCACCTGCACCGAGAGCACCTCGGTCGCGGGCGCCTCGGCGACGCCGACCCGGCCGGAGCCGGAGAGGGTCGCCGAGGTGCCGACGCCGAGGTAGGCGACATCGGGCGGACCGTCGAAGACCGAGGCGCGGCCCTCGAGTTCGATCGTGCCGCGGTCGCCGGCGGACGCCCACTCGATGCGGACGTCGCCGGTCAGCGGCACGATCATGCGCTCCCTATCGCCGGCGGTCAGCGTCAGCTCGCCGGCCGCCAGCTCGCCGACCCGGAGGCCGGTGTGCTGCCAGCCTTCGAGGGTGTCGTCGACGACCGACTGCCAGCCACCGCGGGCCAGGCTCTGTGCGGGGTGGAACCAGGTGGTCATGGGTGCGTCACGCCTGGGGGAAGCCGAGGTTGATGCCGCCGTGCGACGGGTCGGACCAGCGCGACGTGATGGCCTTCTCGCGCGTGAAGAAGTGGAACCCCTGCATGCCGTAGGCCTTCGAGTCGCCGAAGATCGAGTCTTTGAACCCGCCGAACGAGTAGTAGGCGACCGGGACGGGGATCGGCACGTTGATGCCGATCATGCCGACCTCGATCTCGTTCTGGAAGCGACGCGCAGCTCCCCCGTCGTTGGTGAAGATCGCCGTGCCGTTGCCGAAGGCGCCCGAGTTGATGAGCTCGACGCCCTCCTCGTAGGTGTCGACGCGGACCACGCTGAGCACCGGTCCGAAGATCTCCTCCGTGTACACGCGGCTGGTCAGCGGCACCCTGTCGATCAGGGTGGGGCCGAACCAGAAGCCGGCCTTGTCGCCGTCGACCTCGATGCCGCGGCCGTCGACGACGACGTCGGCTCCGTCGGCGATCGCGATGTCGACGTACGAGGCGACCTTGTCACGGTGCTGCTCGGTGACCAGAGGGCCCATATCGCAGGATCGCCGACCGTCGCCGATCACGAGCTTCGACATGCGCTCCTTGATCATCGGCACCACCTTGTCGGCTACGTCGCCGACGGCGACGAGAACGCTGATCGCCATGCAGCGCTCGCCGGCCGAGCCGAAGCCCGCGTTGATGGCCGAGTCGGCCACCAGGTCGAGGTCGGCGTCGGGCAGCACGAGCATGTGGTTCTTCGCGCCGCCGAGGGCCTGGACGCGCTTGCCGTTCTTGGCTGCGGTCTCGTAGATGTACTTCGCGATCGGCGTCGAGCCGACGAACGAGATGCTGGCGACGTCGGGGCTGTTCAGCAGGCCGTCGACGGCGAGCTTGTCGCCCTGCAGGACGGTGAAGACGCCGTCGGGCAGACCGGCCTCCTTGAAGAGCTCCGCCAGGAAGATGCTCGACGACGGGTCCTTCTCGCTGGGCTTGAGGACGACCGTGTTGCCGACCGCGATGGCGATCGGGAAGAACCACATCGGCACCATGACCGGGAAGTTGAACGGGCTGATGATGCCCACGACGCCGAGCGGCGACTTGGTCGAGTAGACGTCGACACCGGTGGACACCTGCTGGCTGAACTCGCCCTTGATGAGGTGCGGGAATCCGGTCGCGAGCTCCAGGACCTCGAGGCCGCGCTGGATCTCGCCCAGCGAGTCGGAGATGACCTTGCCGTGCTCGGCGGTGAGGATCTCGGCGAGCTCGTCCTTGCGCTCGTTGACCAGCTCGCGGAAGCGGAACATGATCTGCTGGCGCTTCGTGATCGACAGGTCGCGCCACTTCGGGAACGCCGCCTTGGCGCTCGCGATGGCGCGGTCGATCTCCTCCTGGCTGGCGAGGGCGACGGTCTTCGTCGCGACGCCGAGCGCGGGGTCGTAGACCGGGGCCGTGCGGCCCGACGCGCCCGAGACGCGCGCTCCGTCGATCCAGTGGGTGATCTCGGGAAGCTCGGTCGCGGTCGCGCCGGCGGTGGGAGCGGTGGTAGTCATCTGCTTCTTCTTTCTGAGCGGAGCGTTCGGTCTAGGCGTTCTGGGCCTGCGCCGGGACAGTGGAGTGGACGAGCCCGGCCGCCGTGTCGACGGCTGCGACGACGTCGTCGTCGGACGGGTAGAGCAGGGTCCGGCCGACGGTGAGGCCGCGCACGCCGGGCTGCGCCAGGGCGGCGCCCCACTTCGCGTAGGTCTCGTCGGGGTTCTCGGCCGGGTCGCCTCCCAGGAGGAGCGTCGGCAGGGTGGTCGCGGCCATCACGCGCTCCATGTCGTCGACGACCGGGAGCTTCAGCCAGCTGTAGGCCGTCGACTCGCCGAGGCCCGAGGCGATGGCGACCGACTTGATGACGGCCTGCGTCGAGAGGTCGTTGACGATGCGGCCGTCGACCCAGTTCGACACGAACGGCTCGAGCATGATCGGCAGGTGGAGGGCGGCCGACTCGCTGACGGCCCGAGCGGTCGCCTCGATGGTCGTCGCGGTGCCGGCGTCCTCGAGGTTGATGCGCATGAGCAGCTTCGCGAAGTCGAACCCGGCGTCGACGATGCCCTGGGACGAGTAGGCGGTGAAGCGGTCGTCCATCTCGAACGTGGCGCCCTGGAGGCCGCCGCGGTTCATCGAGCCGACGACGACCTTCCCGTCGAGAGCGCCGAGCAGGGCCAGGTCTTCGAGGATGTCGGGGGTGCCGAGCACGCCGTCGACGCCTGGTCGCTCGAGAGCGACTACGAGGCGGCGGAGCAGCTCGCCCCGGTCGGACATCGCCAGCGAGTCTCCGCGGACTCCAAGGGCGCCGCGGGCCGTGTGGTCGGCGGCCACGATGAACAGGCGGCCGTCGCCCTCCAGGAGCGGGCGCCGGACGCGGCTCGCGAGAGCGGCGCCGATCGCCTCCGGCTCGGCGGCGCGGATGTCGCGCAGACGCGCGACCCTGTCGGCGAACGACGAGGATGCGTCAGACATGGAGGGCCTCCTCGAGGACTGCCTCGACCTCGGCCGCGGTGGGCATCGCGGTCGAGCATTCGAAGCGGGTGGCGACGATGCCGCCGGCGGCGTTGGCGAAGCGCAGGACGCGCTCGAGCTCCCAGCCCTGCAGGAGCCCGTGGATGAGGGCGCCGCCGAAGCCGTCGCCCGAGCCGAGGCCGTTGATGACCTTGACCAGGTGGGCGGGTACCTCGATCGACTCGTCGCGCGTCTTGGCGAGGACCCCGCGCGGGCCCTGCTTGACGATCGCGAGCTCGACGCCGCGCTCGAGGAGGGCGTCGGCTGCGCGCTCGGGCTCCGTCTCGCCGACGGCGATCTCGCACTCCTCCTTGTTTCCCACCGCGACCGTGACGTGCTCGAGGGCACGCCCGACCTCGCGGGTGGCCACCTCGGCCGACGACCAGAACATCGGACGGTAGTCGAGGTCGAGGATCGTCAGGGGGCGTCGGCCGCGCGCCTGGTAGGCGACGTGGTGGGCCTGTCGGCTGGGCTCCTCGGAGAGGCCTGTGACGGTCGTCCAGAAGACCCGGGCCTGCTCGATGGCGGCGAGGTCGAGCGACTGCACCGTGATCATCAGGTCGGGGGCCTTGGGCGCCCGGTAGAAGTAGAGCGGGAAGTCGTCGGGCGGGAAGATCTCGCAGAACGTGACGGGGGTGTTGAGCCCGGCGACGGTCGAGATGAACTCCGTCGAGACGCCGAGGCGCTCGAGCTCCTTCACGACGTAGCGGCCGAACGGGTCGGCACCGGTGCGGGTGATGACGCCGGACCGGTTGCCGTAGCGCGTGGCCGCGATGGCGACGTTGGTCGCACTGCCGCCGACCGACTTGGAGAACGTCTCGACCTCCTCGAGAGGCACTCCGGCCTGCTGCGGATAGATGTCGACGCCGACCCGGCCCATGGTCACGACGTCGTAGGGGGTACCTGCTGTCTGGGTCATACTCCGATGTACAACTTCCTGTGTGAAGGCGGAACCGTGCTGTGATGTCGAGCGTACACGTCTCTTGCCTTAATGTCAGGACATTAAGCCTCCGGATTGCGAGACCTTTGTCGGTGGGCACTGCCAGACTCCCAGCATGTCCTCCACCGCCGCTCTCTTCCTCGGGCTCCTCGCCGGCGCCGCGCTCGGCATCCTCATCGGCCTCGCGCTGGCGCGCGGCCGCGTCGCCGGCTCCGCGTCGACGGCCGCCGCCCTGCGCGAGCGCCTCGACGCGCAGGAGGCGCAGCACGCCCGGCAGCTCGAACTGCAGGAGCAACGGGTCGACGAGCTGCACGACCGGCTGATCGCCTCGGCAGAGGCCGAGACGGCGCGTTCGTCGGCCGACGGCCGGGTGCTCACCGCCCTGAGCCCCGTGGCCGAGAGCCTCCGTGCCGTGCAGCTCAAGGTCGCCGAGCTCGAGCAGCAGCGCCAACAGCAGCACGGCGAGCTCAGCGAGCAGCTGCGCTCCGCCTCCGAGTCGGAGGAGCGCCTGCGCTCGACGGCCGAGTCGCTGGCGGCGGCCCTCAAGTCGAACAGCACGCGCGGCGTCTGGGGCGAGACGCAGCTCCGCAACGTCGTGCAGGCCGCGGGGCTCCTCGAGCGCGTCGACTTCGACGTCCAGTCGTCGATCGCGGCCGACTCCGGGGCACGCCGCCCCGACATGGTCATCCACCTGCCCGGCGGCAAGAACATCGCCGTCGACGCCAAGGTGCCGTTCACCGCCTACCTCGAGGCATCGACGATCCCGGCCACGGCGACCGGCGCCGACCGTGCACGCCGCGACGACCTGCTCCGCGCGCACGTCAAGGCCGTCCGGGCCCACATCGACGCCCTCGCCGCGAAGGCGTACTGGTCGGGTCTCGACTCGTCGCCCGAGCTCACGATCGCGTTCATCCCGAGCGAGTCGCTCGTGTCTTCGGCGCTCGAGGCCGACCCGTCGATCATGGACTACGCGTTCCAGAAGCGCGTCGCCCTGGCCTCGCCGGTCACCCTGTGGTCGGTGCTGAAGACCATCGCGTTCAGCTGGCAGCAGGACGTCGTGACGCAAGAGGCCAAGCAGCTCTTCGACCTCAGTCGCGAGCTGTACGGCCGCCTGTCGACGATGGCCGGGCACGTCGACAAGCTCGGGCGCTCCATCCGCGGCACGGTGACCGACTACAACAGGTTCGTCGGCTCGCTGGAGAGGCAGGTGCTTCCGTCGGCCCGACGGCTGTCGATGCTCGACGAGGCGACTGTGCTGGCACCGGCCGCGCCGATCGACGACCTGCCGCGCGACCTCGCGGCGGTCGAGCTCACTGCCGAGCTCGACCGCGTGCGCGAGAGCTAGAGACCTAGGCCTCGCCGAGCCACTTCGACTCGAGGTGATCGGCGATCACGCGGCGCTGGGTGCCCGAGTGCGAGCGGAGCACCAGCGACTCGGTGCGGATCAGGCCGTTCTTGCGAGAGACACCGGCGACGAGAGCGCCGTCGGTGACGCCGGTCGCGACGAAGTAGGTGTTGTCGCCCGTGACCAGGTCGTCGCCCGTGAGAATGCGGTCGAGGTCGTGGCCGGCGTCGATCGCGCGCTGGCGCTCCGCGTCGTCCTTCGGCTTCAGCTTGCCCTGGATGACGCCGCCGAGCGCCTTGACTGCGCAGGCGGTGATGATGCCCTCGGGGGTGCCGCCGACGCCGACGCACATGTCGATGCGGGACTCGGGGCGGGCCGCGTTGATTCCGCCCGCGACGTCGCCGTCGAGGAGGAGCCGCGTTCCTGCGCCCGCTGCTCGGATGTCGGCGATGAGCTGCTTGTGACGCGGACGGTCGAGGACCGCGATCTGCATCTCTTCGACCGGCATGCCCTTGGCCGCGGCGAGGGCGCGGATGTTGTCGCCGATGGGGAGGCTGAGGTCGATCACGCCGAGGCCCTCGGGGCCTGTCACGATCTTGTCCATGTAGAAGACGGCGCTGGGGTCGTACATCGTGCCGCGGTCCGAGACGGCGATCACGGAGACGGCGTTCATGCGGCCGGTCGCGGTGAGCGAGGTGCCGTCGATCGGGTCGACCGCGATGTCGAACGAGGGGCCGTTGCCGGTGCCGACGTGCTCGCCGTTAAAGAGCATCGGGGCGTCGTCCTTCTCGCCCTCGCCGATCACCACGACGCCGTCGAAGTCGACGGTGCCGAGGAACTTGCGCATCGCATCGACAGCGGCGCCGTCGGCGAGGTTCTTCTCACCGCGGCCGATCCACGGTGCCGCCCGGATGGCCGCGGCCTCCGTCGCCCGCACCAGCTCCATTCCGAGGTTCCGGTCGGGGTGGGTGAACAGGGTGCCAGGATCGCTGATGGTCATGAGGCGAACTTTACCCGGGTCGGAAGTCCGAGCCATTACGCCGTCGCGCGATTGCAGGTGCACACATGTGCAGCGCCGGATCGACCCGGCGAGCGCCCATCGCGCCTCGGTAGAGTGAAACGAGAACGCGCCCGTCATCGAAGGAGAAGTCATGCCCGTCGCCACCCCAGAGCAGTACGCCGAGATGCTCGACCGAGCGAAGACGCAGGGGTTCGCCTACCCCGCGATCAACGTCTCGTCGTCGCAGACCATCAACGCCGTGCTGCAGGGTCTCACCGAGGCCGGGTCGGATGGCATCATCCAGGTCACGACCGGAGGCGCCGACTACTTCGCCGGCCAGACGGTCAAGAACCGCGCCGCGGGCGCCATCGCATTCGCGAAGTTCGCCACCGAGGTGGCCAAGAACTACCCCGTCACGGTCGCCCTCCACACCGACCACTGCCCCAAGGACGCCCTCGACGGCTTCGTCATGCCGCTCATCGCCGCCTCCGAGGAGGAGGTCAAGGCGGGCCGCAACCCCCTCTTCCAGTCGCACATGTGGGACGGCAGCGCGGTGCCCCTCGACGAGAACATCTCGATCGCTGAAGACATGCTCAAGCGCACCAAGGCCATCAACGCGATCCTCGAGGTCGAGATCGGCGTCGTCGGCGGCGAGGAGGACGGCGTCGAGCACGAGGGCACGAACGACGCGCTCTACACGACCGTCGGCGACGTGACCCGCGTGGTCGAGGCGCTCGGCCTGGGCGACAAGGGCCGCTACATCGCCGCTCTCACCTTCGGCAACGTGCACGGCGTCTACAAGCCCGGCAACGTCAAGCTGCGCCCCGAGCTCCTCGGCGAGATCCAGGCCGGCATCGCCGAGAGGTTCGGCACCGCGGCCAAGCCGCTCGAGCTGGTCTTCCACGGCGGATCGGGTTCGTCCGACGCCGAGATCTCAGAGGCCGTGTCGAACGGCGTCGTCAAGATGAACATCGACACCGACACGCAGTACGCGTTCTCGCGCTCGATCGCCGACACCGTGCTCAAGAACTACGACGGGTTCCTCAAGGTCGACGGCGAGGTCGGCAACAAGAAGGTCTACGACCCGCGCTCCTGGGGCAAGATCGCCGAGACCGCCATGGCCGCCCGCGTGCTGGAGGCGACGAAGCAGCTGGGCTCGCACGGCCAGAGCAAGAGCTGATCGCAGGGCTCGTCAGCAGATCCTGCGCAGGATCTCGAGGCGGTCGCCACTCGGCGGCCGCCTCGTCTGCGTCCTGATGGGGGCCGTCAGGCCCCGACGAACGACGAGTCGCCCATGACGACGCCCACCACGACCAGTACGGTCACGACGTTGACGGCGAGTCCGACGATCAGGAGCACGAGCCAGGAGCGCTTGCCCGCCCGGAGCCGGCGGATCGCGACGATCATCGTGATCAGGAAGATCGGCACCGAGGCGGCGGCGCTGACGACCCCGACGAGCTGCAGCGCCGCCGTGCTCTCGAACGCGCCGGAGAGGTACCCGAGCGAGCGGAACTCCGCGACGTAGGTCGTCACGAAGGTGTCGGACTCCAAGGCGGAGCGGACCACGTCGTACAGCCCGTAGACGATGAGACCGAGCGTCGCGAAGCGGTTGAAGGCCGCATTGCGAAGTGCCTTGGGCGGAGCCCCGGGGACGGGCGCGCCGGTGGGCGGCGGCGCGTCGAAGGTCGGAGCACCCGGACGCTGCGGTGCGGCGGAGGCCCTGACTTGCTGCGCCGGTGTCTGGGCTGTGCTCGGCTCAGGCGCCGGAGCGACGGGGCTGACCCAGCCCGGCGGGGCGTACTCGCCGTATTCCGGGGCTGGACGGCCCTCGACCCGGACGGGCTCGGCGGCCGCGGACTGGGGTGTCTCGGCGTGCGCGGTCTGCTCGGGAGGCGTGGTCATCGGGTGCGGCCGCCCAGGGCTCGGGAGTCGACCCCGCCGGTGGAGTCTTTGCGCAGCTCTTTCGGGAGCGAGAACATCAGGTCTTCTTCGGCGGTCTTGACCTCGCCCACGTCGGCATAGCCGGCGTCGGAGAGCTCGGCCAGGACCTCGTCGACCAGGACCTCGGGCACGGAGGCGCCGGAGGTGACGCCGACGGTCTCGACGCCGTCGAGCCACTCCTGCTGGATCTCGGAGGAGTAGTCGACGCGGTAAGCGGCCTTGGCGCCGTATTCGAGGGCGACTTCGACGAGGCGCACGCTGTTCGAGCTGTTCGCGCTGCCGACGACGATCACGAGATCGGCGTCTTTCGCGACCTTCTTGATCGCGACCTGGCGGTTCTGCGTGGCATAGCAGATGTCGTCGGACGGCGGGTTCTGGATGTTCGGGAAGCGCTGGCGGAGGCGGTTGACCGTCTCCATCGTCTCGTCGACGCTGAGGGTCGTCTGCGACAGCCAGACCAGGTTGTCGGGGTCGTCGACGACGAGCGTGTCGACCTCGCCGGGGTTCTGCACGAGGGTGGTCCGCTCGGGAGCGTGGCCCATGGTGCCCTCGACCTCCTCGTGGCCGGCGTGGCCGATGAGGATGATGTGCTGGTCTTGCTTCGCGAATCGGATGGCCTCGCGGTGCACCTTGGTGACCAGCGGGCAGGTCGCGTCGATGGACAGCAGACCGCGGTCGTCGGCGCCCTTCACGACGGCCGGCGAGACGCCGTGCGCGCTGAAGACGATGTGCGAGCCCTCGGGTACCTCGTCGACCTCGTCGACGAAGATGGCGCCCTGCTGCTCGAGCGTGGCCACGACGTGGACGTTGTGCACGATCTGCTTGCGGACGTAGACCGGCGAGCCGTAGTGCTCGAGGGCCTTCTCGACGGCGATCACGGCGCGGTCAACACCGGCGCAGTAGCCGCGGGGGGCCGCCAGGAGCACGCGTTTGCGCCCGATGACGGGGGTATCCTTTAGCCTGTTGCGCACCGCGGGAACACGCGGTGTCGGAAGGTCGATGGCGAGAGCGCCATTCGTAATTCGGCTCACGGAGTGATTCTAGGCGGGCCTGGTCCGACCGGCCTGAGAGTCTCTCGACGCTGGCGCCCAGGAGGAGCTTCTTTGACGATCGTCACCCCGCCTCCCACAGCCGACGCGCCCTGGCCCGTCGGGCTGCTGGCGGCCAAGGTCCGCGACTGGATCGACCGCCTCGGCACGGCCTGGGTCGAGGGCGAGATCACGCAGTGGAACAGCTCCGGCGGCAACGTCTACGGCAAGCTCAAAGACCTCGAGCAGGACGCCACGGTCTCGTTCTCGATCTGGTCGAGCGTGCGGGGCAAGATCCCCGACGACCTCAAGCAGGGCGACCGGGTCATCGCCGCCATCAAGCCCAACTACTGGGTCAAGGGCGGATCGCTCACCATGCAGGTGTTCGACATGCGGCACGTCGGTCTCGGCGACCTGCTCGAGCGGCTCGAGCGCCTGCGCCGGCAGCTCGCGTCCGAGGGGCTGTTCGATCCGGCTCGGAAGCGGCGACTGCCCTTCCTCCCTCAGTGCATCGGCCTCGTCACCGGCAAGGACAGCGACGCCGAGAAGGACGTGCTCCGCAACGCCCAGCTGCGCTGGCCCTCGGTGCGGTTCAAGACGATCCACACCGCCGTCCAGGGCGAGCGCATGCCGAGCGAGGTGACCGCGGCGGTGAAGGCGCTCGACGCCGACCCCGAGGTCGACGTCATCATCGTCGCCCGCGGCGGCGGCGACTTCCAGAACCTGCTCGGCTTCAGCGACGAGGGGCTCCTTCGCGCGGCCGCCGCCGCGACGACGCCCATCGTCAGCGCCATCGGCCACGAGGCCGACCGCCCGCTGCTCGACGAGGTCGCCGATCTCCGCGCCTCCACGCCGACCGACGCGGCCAAGCGCGTCGTGCCGGACGTCGGAGAAGAGCTCCTGCGCGTGCAGCAGGCCCGCGGGCGCATGGCCGGCCGCCTCACGCACCTGATCAACGGAGAGATCGACCGGCTCGGCCAGATCCGCAGCCGGCCCGTGCTCGCCCGCCCGCAGACTCTCCTCGACATCCGCGCCGACGAGCTGCTCCGGTACGTCGCCCGGAGCGAAGAGCTCCTGCGACGCGCCATCGAGCGCGCCGGCGTCCGGGTCTCGGAGCTCGCCGCCCAGCTCCGCGCCCTCTCGCCCGAGTCCACGCTCCGGCGCGGCTACTCGATCGCCCAGCTCCCTTCGGGCGCGGTGCTCCGCGACTCGTCCGAGGCGCCGCCCGACACTCCCCTGCTGCTGACCCTCGCCTCCGGCTCGCTCGACACCGTCAGCCGAGGGCCTCGCACCGACGGCGCCTCGGATGGCGCTCCCACCCCCGCTCGATAGGATTTCACCGTGGCAACCTCCCCTGTCTCCGATGTCGCCGATCTCCCCGCCGTCTCCTCGTACACCTACGAGCAGGCTCGCGACGAGCTCGTGACCGTCGTCAACGAGCTCGAGCAGGGCGCTTCGACGCTCGAGCGGTCGCTCGCCCTCTGGGAGCGCGGCGAGGCCCTCGCCGCCCGGTGCGAAGAGTGGCTGCAGGGCGCCAAGGAGCGCCTCGAGAAGGCGCGCTCGAGTGCGGTCGCCGAATGAGCGACATCCCGCCCCCTCCTCTCGGCAAGCAGCGCGCGCCCCGCGTGGTCGCCGAGCTCGGCCGCCCCGAGACCCCCGGCGAGACGGCAGCCCGCAAGGCCGCCAGCTCGCGTGCGCATCGCGAGAACCAGACCGCCTTCAACCTGGCCATCGCGATCATCGTCTCGGTGGCCATCGTCGTCCTGCTCGTTCTGGCTGTGCCTCGTGACGACGGCTCGCACCTGCAGGTCGTCGACTACCAGAAGGTGGCCTCCGAGGCGCAGCCCCAGCAGACCGAGAAGCTCGCCGCACCCGCGATGCCCTCGAAGTGGACGTCGAACCGCGCCGAGATCGCGCCCGCGGGCGCCGACGGCGTAGCCACCTGGTACGTCGGCTTCCTCACCCCCGACACGCAGTTCATCGGCCTGACGCAGGGCTTCAAAGCGAATGCGACGTGGGTCAGCAACAAACTCGACGAGGCACGCAAGACCTCCGAGAAGACCGTCGGCGGCGTGACCTGGACCGTGTACGACCAGCGCGCCGAGAACAACACCGGCAACAACGCGTACGCGATGGTCGCGACCGAGGGCGACTCCACCGTCGTCCTCGCCGGCACCGCCAGCGACACCCAGTTCGACCTTCTCGCTACCCGCGTCGCCGCGCAGCTGGCCGACTGAGCAGCCGACGAGCCAAGCCCCCCCCGACCCTCCCGATCCCGACCCCTGGAGAGCCCTCGTGACCGACACCACAGCCACCCCGACCCCCGGCACCGCCTGGAAGGCCATGTCCGCCGGCAACGTGCGGTTCGTCGAGGGCCGCCCCGAGCACCCGCACCAGGACGCCGACCGTCGCTCCCTGGTGGCCTCCGGTCAGAAGCCGATCGCGGCCGTGTTCGGGTGCGCTGACAGCCGCCTCGGCGCCGAGATCATCTTCGACAGCGGTCTCGGCGACCTCTTCGTGGTGAGGAACGCCGGTCAGGTCGTCGGCGACAACGAGATCGGCTCGCTCGAGTTCGCTGTGACCGCTCTGAAGGTGCCGCTGATCGTCGTGCTCGGGCACGACAGCTGCGGTGCCGTGGCCGCCGCCATCGCGTCGATCGATGCCAACTCCGAGTCGCAGTCGTTCTACCTGCAGCGCCTCGTCGACATGATCGTGCCCTCGGTCAAGCGGGCGCACCGCGAGCTCGCGGATGCCGCGGGCGCTCTCGATCCGCGGGAGGTCGGCCGACTGCACATCGAGGCGTCCGTGGGCGCTCTCCTCCAGCGCTCGATTGTGATCTCGGACGCAGTCGCCAGCGGTAGATTGGCAGTCGTCGGAGCCAACTACGACCTTGCCAACGGCCGAGTCGACTTCCACACGGTCGTCGGCGATCTCTGAGGCCCGGCCCGCACACCACACCCCCTGACGGAAGGACCACAGCGACGTGACCACCACCGAGACCACCGCAACGCCCGACTCGACCTCGAGCGGCGCCGCCGGCGAGTTCCGCATCGAGCACGACACGATGGGCGAGGTGAGGGTCCCGGCCAGCGCCCTCTACAGTGCCCAGACGCAGCGCGCCGTCGAGAACTTCCCGATCTCGGGTGCGGGGCTCGAGCCGGCGCAGATCGTCGCCCTCGCGCGCATCAAGCGCGCGGCCGCGATCGTCAACGGCGAGATGGGGATCCTCGAGGGCCCCATCTCAGCGGCGATCGCCGAGGCGGCCGACCTCATCATCGGCGGCTCGCATCACGACCAGTTCCCTGTCGACGTCTATCAGACCGGCAGCGGCACCTCGTCGAACATGAACATGAACGAGGTGCTCGCCACGCTGGCCTCCGGAATCCTCGGCTCGCCGGTTCATCCCAACGACCACGTCAACGCGTCGCAGTCGTCGAACGACGTCTTCCCGACCTCGGTCCACGTGGCCGTCACGGGCGCCCTGCTGCACGACCTCGTCCCCGCTCTCGACCACCTCGCCCTCGCCCTCGAGAAGAAGGCCGACGAATGGAAGGGCGTCGTCAAGTCGGGTCGCACCCACCTGATGGACGCCACGCCTGTCACCCTCGGCCAGGAGTTCGGCGGCTACGCCCGCCAGATCCGCCTCGGCATCGAGCGCGTCACCGCGACGCTCCCCCGCGTCGCCGAGGTGCCGCTCGGCGGCACGGCCACCGGCACCGGCATCAACACGCCCATCGGCTTTCCGCAGCGCGTCATCGCGGCCCTGGCGGCCGACTCGGGCCTGCCCGTCACCGAGGCGCTCGACCACTTCGAGGCCCAGGGCGCCCGCGACGGCCTCGTCGAGGCGTCCGGCGCCCTGCGCGTGCTCGCCGTCAGCCTGACCAAGATCAACAACGACCTCCGCTGGATGGGCTCCGGCCCCAACACCGGCCTCGGCGAGCTGCACATCCCCGACCTCCAGCCCGGCTCGTCGATCATGCCCGGCAAGGTCAACCCCGTCATCCCCGAGGCGGTGCTCATGGTGAGCGCCCGCGTCATCGGCAACGACGCCACCATCGCCTGGGCGGGCGCCTCAGGAGCCTTCGAGCTCAACGTCGCCATCCCCGTCATGGGCACCGCGCTGCTCGAATCGATCCGCCTGCTGTCGAACGCAACCGTCGCTCTCGCCGACAAGGCTGTCGACGGGCTAATCGCCAACGTCGAGCACGCCCGCGCCCTCGCCGAGTCCTCTCCGTCGATTGTCACGCCCCTCAACCGCATCGTCGGCTACGAGGCGGCGGCGAAGATCGCCAAGCACTCCGTCAGCGCGAAGATGACCGTGCGCGAGGCCGTCATCGACCTCGGATTCGTCGAACGCGGCGAGGTCACCGAGGAGCAGCTCGACAAGGCGCTCGACGTGCTCAGCATGACCCACCCGGGCTGAGCCGAGCCGTCCCGGAACGCGCCGCGACCGGTGGGCGTCCACGGGGGCTGCCCGTCCGCCCCCGGAACCGCCGTTCCAGGGCACTCCGTCGTCACGGCGCGAGGGCAGCGGCCAGCCAGAAGCCCGCGAGAACGGCCGGGCCGTACGGCACCACGAGCGGCGTCGGGCGCGGGCGCCGGGACACGACGAGGGTGACGAGACCCGCGACGCCGCACCCGACGAGTGCGACGGCGGCCCCGCCCGGCCACGCCGACTGCGCCCCGCAGGCGACGGCGGTGGCCAGCTTGACGTCGCCCATTCCCACGGCGCCGCGGGAGGCCGCCAGGCAGCCGACGGCGGCTGTGGCGACCACGACGCCCAGCGCGACGGCGGCGGCCGACGGCGGCCAGTCGCCCGCGACGACGGCCACCACCCCGCCGACCGCGGCGATTGCCAGAGCCGGATGCGTCACGGCGTTGGGGAGGCGGAGCGACGCGACATCACTCCGCACCAGAAGCGGCGTCGTGAAGGCCAGCCACACGGCCAGCGGAAGCGCCGCCACTGGCAGGGAGACGCTCACGCCGAGCAGGGCGAGGATGACCAGGGCGTCGACGAGGGGGTGCATGCGTCGACCGTAGGAGCCGGCGATGCACCCCCGGTCACCCCGGGCTCGATCTGTGGAGAGCGGCCCCCGGGTCCTGCCTGTGTGCACACAGTCCTGCTCGTGTGAGCACAGCCCTGCACTGTGCAGGAGACCCGAGGCCGCCCGACGGCGACTAGGCCAGCTCGTTCGACTCCAGCAGCTCGGTGACCAGCGCGGCGATCGCCGACCGCTCCGAACGCGTCAACGTCACGTGGGCGAACAGGGGGTGCCCCTTGAGCGTCTCGATGACCGAGGCGACTCCGTCGTGGCGTCCGACCCGCAGGTTGTCGCGCTGGGCGACGTCGTGCGTGAGCACCACGCGCGAGTTCTGGCCGATGCGCGACAGGACCGTGAGCAGCACGTTGCGCTCGAGCGACTGGGCCTCGTCGACGATCACGAACGCGTCGTGCAGCGAGCGACCGCGGATATGCGTCAGCGGCAGCACCTCGAGAATGCCCCGCTCGACGACCTCGTCGAGAACGTTCTGAGACACGATCGCGCCGAGCGTGTCGAAGACGGCCTGCGCCCACGGGTTCATCTTCTCGCCTGCGTCGCCCGGCAGGAAGCCGAGGTCCTGGCCGCCGACCGCGTACAGCGGCCGGAACACCATGATCTTCTTGTGCTGCTGCTTCTCGAGCACGGCCTCCAGGCCCGCGCAGAGGGCGAGCGCCGACTTGCCGGTGCCGGCGCGGCCGCCGAGCGAGACGATGCCCACCTCGGGGTCGAGGAGCAGGTCGATGGCGAGGCGCTGCTCCGCCGAGCGACCGTGCAGGCCGAAGACGTCGCGGTCGCCGCGCACCAGGCGCACGTGCCCCTTCGAGACCACGCGGCCGAGGGCCGAACCGCGATCGGAGTGCATGACGAGACCCGTGTTGACCGGCTGCTCTGCGGCACGCGTCGAGATGTGCTCGTCGTCGTACAGCTTCGCCATCTGCTCACTCGAGATGTCGACCTCGGCGAGCCCCGTGTAGCCGGAGTCGACGATCTGCTCGGCCCGGTACTCCTCGGCCGCGAGACCGATCGACGCCGCCTTGACCCGCAGCGGGAGGTCTTTCGACACGACTACGACCTCGAGTCCGTCGTTCGACAGGTTCGATGCGACGGCGAGGATCCGGGAGTCGTTGTCGTCGAGACGGAGGCCCGAGGGCAGCACGGTCATGTTCGAGTGGTTCAGCTCGACGCGGAGCGAACCGCCCTTGCCGACCTCGACCGGAAAATCGAGGCGGTCGTGCTTGACGCGGAACTCATCGAGCAGGCGCAGAGCCTGACGTGCGAAGTAGCCGAGCTCGGGGTCGTGACGTTTCTTCTCCAGTTCGCCGATGACGACGACCGGGATCACGACCGACTGCTCCGCGAAGCGGAACATCGCCTGCGGATCGCTGAGCAGAACCGAGGTGTCGAGAACGTAGGTCTTCTGGCCGGTCTTCACCCCCTCGGCGCTGGTGGTGGGGGTTTCTGCGACGTCGTATGCGGTCACGACCGACTCCATCTCCGGGTGCGGTGGGCACTCGGTACCTTCCCTCAAGACGGCCGTGGAGCAGTTTCGAAACGAACTTACGTGGCCGTCTCGATCAGGTGCCTTACCTGATGGGTTGAAGCTACGTCAGCCCACCGACATCCCACAAATGCGACACGCTGACGCCGGGTTACGAGCAGATTAACCCCCGTCACAGGCGTCACAGGGCGCAGGAACTCGCGCCCCGCCGACGCGAGGGCCGGCGTTCCTGCGCCGATCAGCACCGCCCTGCGCCCGTCAGTACTGGATCGCCGACCCGTACGAGGTCAGCGCCCCGCGGAGGGCCCCGAGGGTCTCTTCGCCGGTGGACACGTGCACGCTGAGGCGCACGAGCCCGTCGCGCACGGTCGCGGTGACGCCGTGGTTGATGAGGGCGGCGGTGAGGGCGGTGACGTGACCGGCCTCGGGCTGGAGGACGACGATGCCGGCGCGCTCGGTCTCGTCGCGCGACGAGACGACCGGGATGGCGAACTCGTCGGCGATGTCGATCACTGCCGAGACGGTGAGGGCGATGGCGCCGGCGATCTGCCCGACGCCGGCGTCGGCGATGCCCTCGAGTGCGGTCGCGAACCGAGCCTGCGCGATCGGGTCGCAACGGGTCACCTGGAAGGCCGCGGCGCCCTGGAGCGGCGGCGGCACCTCGTCGTACGAGCCCCCGAGCGGGACGATCGTGCCGCTCACGCCGCTGATCAGAGGCACGAGATCGGTCGCGGCACGCTCGCTGAGGCCGAGGAAGCCGGTGCCCCAGCCGGCGCGGACCCACTTCTGGCCCCCGGCGACGACCACGTCGGCCACCTCGTACGGCGCCTCGGTGACGCCGAAGCCCTGGATCGCGTCGACGATGAGCAGGCGGTCGCCGATGACGTCGCGGATGCCCTCGAGATCGACCTTGTAGCCCGTGCGGTAGTCGACGAGGCTGACCGCGACGGCGGTCGTGGCCGGCGTCAGGTTGTCGCGGACGACCGACGGAGTGACGACGCCCGCCGGGGGCTCCATCGTGATCTGGTCGAGCACGTGCAGCGCCTGAGCGGCGCGCTGTGCGGCCACCGGGATGCTCGGGTACTCGCGCGCCGAGTACAGCACCTGGCCCGACAGGCCGAACATCGCGTGGAAGAGGCCGATCGAGGTGTTCGGCTGGAACACGATGCGCTCGGTCGGGAACCCGGTGACGCGGCGAACCGCCTCGCGCACCCGGATGTCCTGTTCGTCGAAGACGTTCGCCGCGCCGAAGCGGGCGCGCACGTGGATCTCGTCGAGGGCCGCCTGCTCCGCCACCACTGCGCGGCCCATGGGGCCGAACGAGGCGAAGTCGAGGTAGCCGGGGTCTTCAGAGAAGCCGTCTCTGTAGTCGTCGATGCTGCTCAATCGGGCTCCTTGCTGAAAACTGAACCTAACTACCGTACCTGCGATGGCGGTTGGCGAAGTCTCGCACGGCTCGGAGGAAGTCGACCTCGCGCAGATCGGGATAGAACGCCTCGACGAAGTAGAACTCGCTGTGGGCGCTCTGCCACAGCATGAAGTCGCTCAGGCGCTGCTCGCCCGAGGTGCGGATCACGAGGTCGGGATCGGGCTGGCCGCCGGTGTAGAGGTGGTCGGCGATGAGCTCGGGGGTGAGCACCTCGGCGAGGTCGTCGATGGTACCGCCGCCCTCTCCGTGAGCGCGCACGATGCTGCGCATCGCGTCGGCGATCTCGCGACGGCCGCCGTAGCCGACGGCGAGGTTGACGTGCAGGCCGGTGTGGTCGGCAGTGCGCGACTCGGCATCGTGGAGGGCGTCGACGAGCGACCCGGGCAGCCCGTCGACGGCTCCGACGTGCTGCACGCGCCAGTCGCCGGTGCGCGAAAGGTCGTGCGCCAGCTCCGAGATGATGTCGACCAGCGCCTCCAGCTCGGCGTCGTGGCGGTTCGTGAGGTTGTCGGCCGACAGGAGGTACAGCGTGACGACCTTGATGCCGAGCTCGTCGCACCAGGTCAGGAACTCGCGGATCTTCGCCGCACCCGCCCGGTGGCCGTGCGCGGCCGTCTCGAGCATCCGCTGCTTCGCCCAGCGCCGGTTGCCGTCGACGATCATGGCGACGTGGTGCGGCAGCTCCAGGCCCGCAAGGCCGCGCCGGATGCGACGCTGGTAGAGGCGGTAGGCGAACCCGCGGCCGACCGGGTTCTCGCCCGCGTCGCCACCCGTGGTTCGTCGCCGTGTCGTCACGAAGCTACGGTAGCCCACCCGCCAGTGAGTCGGCGTCGGCCGTCGGGTGGACCCGGGTCGTCCGTGCGGACCCCCGCGCCGGCACCGCAGCCATTATTGCCGCAGGGCTTCGTGCGGCAGAATCCGCGACGCCCGAGCGGCCGCGAGCACTCCTCCGAGTGCCCCGATCGCCATCCCGCCGAGAACGGCGAGCGGCGCGAGACGGAGGTCGAAGACGGGGATCCACTGCCGTGCGATCGTGATGCCCAGGATCCCGGCCACGCCGACCGCCAGGCCCGCGAGACCGCCGATCGCGCCGATGATCGACGACTCCGCGAGCACCAGCCCGGAGATGTGCACCGGACGCGCCCCGACGGCTCGACGCAGACCGAACTCGGCCCGGCGCTCGAGCACGGACAGCACCATCGAGTTGCCGAGGCCGACCACCGACGCGAGGACCGCGAGTCCCGTGAACGCCAGGAGCGTCGAGCGGACGTCGCTCTGGATGTCGGCCCGCAGCGTCGATGGATCGGGTGGCGCGTCGACCGCGACCGCTGACGGGGTGTACGGATCGATCGCCAGCGAGACCTGCGACGCCACCTGCTGAGCGGCACCGGGCCGCACGGTCACGAACGCGTAGACCTGGCTCGACTCAGCCGGAAGCCCCGCCGAGGTCGGCAGCAGGACGGAGCCGGTGAGTGTCGGGATCCGGGAAGACGAACGCAGGACGCCGACGACGATCGCTCGTCGTCCCGCCACGGTGATCGCCGGCCGCGCGTCCACGCCGGCCAGCTCGAGCTGCGCGGCGAGGTTGCGGCCGATCACCACCTCGCCGTTGTCGAGAGCCCGCGGGTGCCCGTCGGCCCACCGGATCGACGCATCCGTGGCCGACAGCCCGGCGTCCTCCGTGCTGTACCCGCCGGCCTGGAGCATCGGCCGCCGCGGCGATGCCTGGACGTCGACACCCCCGTGGTCCGTGACGATGCCGACGGCATCCACCCCGGCGAGCGCCCGGAGCCGAGCCGGCATTCCGTCGACGTCCGCTGCGGGCGACAGGTCTCCGTCACCCCACGACGCTGTCACAGCGCGGTTCGCGTGGGCGTCGAACGTGTCGGCGACCTGCGATGAGGCCGAGGCGGAGATGCCCAGCGTCGCGACGGCGAGCGCGACGCCGACGGCCACGGCCGCGACGAGGCCTGCCGTGCGGCCGGCCCGCGACAGCACCGACGCGCGGGCGTCGGCGAGGAGGTCGCGAAGCCGCAGGCGCGAAGCCCGTCCCGCCGGCGCGGGCACCTCCGGCAGGTCGCGCCCCGGCGGGGTGGCCCCGCGCTCGGTCAGCTGGCCGTCGTTCATGGTCAGCCGCCGCTCGGCCTCCGCCGCGACCTCGGGCGAGTGCGTCACCAGGACCACCGTCGCGCCCCGCTCGTGCACCGACCGCAGGCTCTCGACGATCCGCTGGCTGTTGGCGCTGTCGAGATTGCCTGTCGGCTCGTCGGCGACGAGCACCGGAGCGTTCGTCGCGAGGGCGCGTGCGATGGCCACCCGCTGGCGCTCGCCGCCGGAGAGGTCGGCAGCGCGCTTGTCGGCGAAGGCGGACAGCCCCACGGCGGCGAGTGCGGCAAGCGCCGCATTACGGCGCTCGGACGGCGTGACCGCTCGGTACAGCAGCCCGAGCTCCACGCTGTCGACGACGGGACGCCGGTCGAGAAGGTGGAAGCTCTGGAAGACGAACGCGAACGTGTCCGACCGGAGCTCGGCCAGCCGCCCCGGCGACGCCGACATCGCATCGATGCCGTCGATCGAGTACGTTCCCGCGTCGGGGCTGTCGAGGAGTCCGAGCGTGTTGAGGAGCGTCGACTTGCCTCCGCCCGACGGCCCCTCGATCGCCACGAACTCTCCCGAGCGGATCACGGCAGAGACACCGGCGAGCGCCTCCGGGCCGCCGGGCTCGTAGCGCCGCCGCACCGAGTACAGGTCGAGATCGACCACCTCAGTCCACCCGCACGAGGTCGCCGGTCTGCAGCATCCCCCTCGTGGTCGGCACGACAGCGCTCTGGCCGCCGAGCTGCCCGGCCTCGTCGACGGGCACCCGCACGAAGCCGCCGTCGGCGAGGCGCTTGCGGACGTGGCCGCCGGCGGTGCCGCCCGTCACGACGGCCGTGCTGGGAACGAGGAGGGAGTTCCTGCGCACGACTTCGATGTCGAGCCTCAGGAACGCCCTGCCCGCCGCAGAGGAGACGGTCGCACCCGCCGCCGTCGGGGCGAGCTCGATCGTCGACTCGCCCTCTTTCGCGGAGTCGTCGACCCGGGTGACCTTCATGGGGGCGTCTTTCCCGGCCGCTGTCAGCGTGCCGGTCATTCCGGCCCGCACCCGGACGCCGACGGTCGAGGGGACCTCCGCTACCGCGATCAGCTCGCCGCGCTCGACGACGATCTCGGTCTCGTCGTCGACGGATGCCCCGACCGCGGGCCCCGTGACGAGGTGGGCGCGATCGGTCGCCATGACGATGAGCTCGGCACGCGGGATGACGATGTGGGTCGTCGGCGGTGAGGACTCTGCGTCGCTGGCACCCGCGTCGGCCTTCGCCGGGGCCGGGTCGGCGACCTCGTGGGCCGGGTATCCGATCGCACGGTAGAGATCGCGGGCAGCGCGCTCGGTACCCGTGCCGAAGACGCCGTCGGCCGGCACCGCGAAGCCCGCGGCGGTGAGGCCCTGCTGCAGTTGCCGCACGTCGGGCCCGCTCCGGCCGGCTTCGAGGTCGCGGTAGAAGCGGAAGGCTCCGGGCATCGCGACGATTGGGCGCCCGTTCACCTCGAGCAGGCTGTGCCCGGCGACGACCTCCTGGCCCGCAGGAACTGGCGTCCCCGTCACCACGGCCGGCGCCTCCGCCGCTGTCAGCGCGAGCCGCTCCCGCGCCGCGCGCCTGACGGTGGCCTCGCTCGTGATCGTGTCGGCCAGGTCGCCCCGCGTGACCGCGGCCGTCACAGGCTGCTTCGGCGGAGCCGATGCCGCTGCTTCCCGCTGGGTGGGCGACTGCACCGCGGATGCCGCCGCCCAGCCGCCGCCGAAGACGGCGGCGGCCACGAGGGTGGTGACGCCCACCCGCGCGAGGCGTCTACTTCGAGGGCGCATGCTCGGCGATGTACTCGTGGACGCGCGCGTTCTTCGCATCGATCTGCGCCTTCACGCGGAGGAGCTTGTCGGCGTTCTTCTCCACGAGCTCCTGCTGAAAGGCCCACTCCGTGTCGTAGATCGTCTTCGCGTAGCCGCTCGACTCCTGGCATCGCGCGTCGAACACCGCGATTCGGATCTCTTCGGCCGAGGCGTCCTCGGTCGGCAGGATGTCGCCGGACAACCCGAACCTCGCGTTCAACTCATCACTCGGTGGGCCCGACGGCGACGCGTCCAGGCCGCTGATCCCGAGCGGCTTCATGCACTCGCGCCACCGCGCCGTCGCCGCCTTCACCTCGGGGTCGACGAGTGTCGCGTCGTACGCGTCGACGGCGAGCTCCGTCGCGTACTGCTCGATCTGCTGTTCGGTGCCCAGCTCCTCTCGCGCGTCACCCAGGCACTTCGAGAAAAGGCGCTCTCCTTCTGGAGTCAGCTCCGGCCCCTCGAAACCCCGCCGGATCTCCTCGGGAGTCATCCCGCCCGTGCCGACCTGCTGGTGATAGCCGAACTGCCGCGCTGTGCTCTCGTCGAAGAGGAGCCTCGTCACGGTGTTCCAACTGGCATTGCCGTCCTCGCGAAGCGTGCGGTGCTCGACAGGGTACTCGAGCCCCTTCTCTGCGAAGCACTTCGAGATGAACACATTCTCGGCATACATCGTGTTGTCGGACTCGCTGTCGGCATACGCGTCGGTCGGCATGAGGTAACGGGCCTGGTTCTTCTCCGGGTGCTCGAGAGATCTGCCGCCAGACCCGGAGGCGCAGCCGTTGAGCACCCCGGTCGCAATGACGATCGCTGCCACCCCGGCCAGACGTCGTCTCATTGGACGAACATGCTCGAGCTGATCCGGTCGTTGAAAACCTTCTTTACAGTGCCAGTGGCATCGGCGAGATTCTTGTCGCCGTTCTGCCGCTCGAGCAGGATCGAAGGACCTGTGAAGTCTTTGTGCTGCCAGAACTTCGCCCTGTTGTACTGACCGTTGTTGTAAAGGGACGACGCGATGTCGTTGGCGTGCCGGTAGCCGACGTCGCCAATGAGAATCGCGGCATAGCTGTCGATTCGGTGCGTGAACGAGATCCGATCTCCGCCGTAGCTCTTGTCTCGCCAGATGCAGGCGGACCCCTTCTTGCACGACGCAGGAGCCGGCGACACGGCCCGGGCTTCCAGGGAGTCCGACGCAGTCGAGGCGCGAGCTGATTCACTTACCGCGATTGGGCCGTTGACCAGAGCGACGATTGCAGCCACAGCGAGCAGTGGACGTTTCATTGAGGTTCCTTTGGGGGGGAGGAGGATAGAAAGGCAGCGAGTTCCGCTACCCCAGCACGAACTGCGCCGAGCTCACCCGGTCGTTGAAGTTGACCGGGACGGTGCCGGTCGAGTTGTTGAGGTTGCTGTCGCCGTAGCCCGGCAGCAGGCGGAACGACGGCCCGTTGTAGTTCTTGTCGGCCCAGAACTGCGCCGTGTGCGTGCGGCCGTTGTTGTACGCCGACGACGTCGTGTTGTCGGCGTTCGCGCTGCCGGGCCCGGCCACGAGAACCTTCCTGAGGTCGGGGATCCCGTACTCGAACGCGACCTGCGTGCCGCCGTAGCTGTGGTCTCGGAACACGCACGCGTAGCCCTTCCCGCAGCTCGCCGGGGCTGCCGAAGGCGCCGCGACTGCTGGTCCGGCGACGAGAACGACTGCGGCGGCAGCAGCCGCCACGGCGATTGCGATTCGGACTGTGTTCATCTGCGGCCTCCTGGAGCCTCGGTAGCGGTGGTGCGGGATGGCGCGAGCCGGTCTATGACCCGTGCGATCCGCTTCTTCTTCTCTTCGATCTCGACCCGAGAGCGCTCGAGCTCGTCGGCGTTCGCGAGCAGGAGCGACTCCTGCT
Organism: Frondihabitans sp. PhB188; assembly: GCF_003752365.1. GTDB lineage: Bacteria > Actinomycetota > Actinomycetes > Actinomycetales > Microbacteriaceae > Frondihabitans. The sequence continues at coordinate 408,841 of NZ_RJUO01000003.1, forward strand.
GGCTCCACTCCCCTGCGTAGTACGCGTCCCGGTACCCGCTCGTGACCCGGCACGTGGCGTCCGCGACCGCCAACTCGACCTCGGCGGCGGAGGGAGCACTGCCTCGGTCGGCATGGCCCGCCAGGCCGAAGCGCTCGGAGACGGAATCGCTGGGCATGTCGACAGGACGTGTTCCGAGGTCGCTTACCCCGTGCGGGGACATGCACATGGCCCACCGGTCGGATGCCTCCCTCACGGCGGCCGAGGCGGAAGTCGTGTCGCGCGCCTCCGCGACGAGTGCCTGCGCCAGGGGGATCTCCGGATGATCGGTGACGAGAACGGTGCGAGCCTCGTCCAGACATGCCGCGGAGACAGCGTCTCGGGCGGTCTCGCGACTCGGAGACCGATCGCGTCTCGGCGCCTGGTGGTAGCCGAAACGAGCCGCGATCTCCTCGGAGAATGGCGTCAACCCGGCCGCGCTCGTCGTTCTGGCCTCCGCCGTGGTCGGCGGCCGGGAAGGCACCGGCCGATCGATCCCCCTCGATCTCAGGCACCGTGCGACGAGCAGCGCCTCCGCGTAGCGCTCGTCCGCCGCCGAGTCGTCGACGTACCGGTCGAGCGGAAGGCGCCAGCTGTCGACGTCCATCCCGGCAGCCGCAGAAGCTCGTGCCGACGACGCATCCGGGGCGCTGGCCACCACTGCGATCGCGCCACCCATGAGGGCGAGGGCGGCGGCAGAGGCGGCGGCAACGCGAACAGACATATCGATCTCCTAGACAGCCTCGTCGGCGAGGTAGGTCCACCCTAGAGAATCCGAAATCTCACATGCAAATGAGACGATGCCTCAGCTGCCAGAGCAAGGCGAACGGCCAGCCGCGCGCCCTACGCTCGGCCCATGACGGTCATCCCCTCCGCCCTCGAGGTCAAGCCCACCTGGCGTGGCTGGATCCACGCCGCCACCTTCCCCGTGGCCATCGCTCTCGGCGTGCTGCTGGTGTGCCTCGCCAACGGCGCTCCCGCCAAGGCCAGCACTGCGATCTACTTCGGCACGTCGCTCCTGCTCTTCGGCATCTCGGCGACGTACCACCGCTTCAACTGGAAGCCGAAGGCCAAGCTGCTGCTCAAGCGGCTCGACCACTCGAACATCTTCCTGCTCATCGCCGGCACCTACACGCCGATCGCCGTGCTGAGCCTCGACCGTCCGCAGGCGACGACGCTCCTCTGGATCGTCTGGAGCGGCGCCCTGGCCGGCATCGCCTTCCGCGTCTTCTGGACCAGCGCACCCCGCTGGCTCTACACGCCTCTCTACGTGCTCCTCGGAGTCGGCGCGCTTCTCTTCGTCCGCGAGATGGTGGCGAACAACCCGGCGTCCATGATCCTGGTGCTCACCGGCGGGCTCCTCTACATCATCGGAGCCGTCTGCTACGGCACGAAGCGCCCCAACCTCGTGCCCGGCGTCTTCGGATTCCACGAGCTGTTCCATGCGCTCACGGTGGCGGCGTTCCTGTGCCACTGGACCGCCGTGCTTCTCGTCGCGATCTGAACCGCGCCGTGAGCGGGCAGTGCCCGATGCGAGAAATCAGGGGCGCAGGAACCGCGACCCCGCCACCTACTTGACGTCGCCCCCGCGCAGCTCGTCGTCGAGCCCCGCCGCCGCGCGTGCGGCCTCGTCGCGCTCCCGCTCGATCTGCTCGCGCACCTCTCCGCGGTACCGCGTGCGGCGCACCCGTCGGGTCATGTCGATGATCAAGAAGACGGTGGCCAGCCCGATCCCGAAGATGGCCAGGAAGCCGATCCAGCCGGGTGTGACGAGGCTGTCGGGCACGGCCTGCCCACTGGGAGACGGGACGCCCGTCTCGGCCAGGACGGTCGTGATCACGGCTGCGAGCATCATTCGGCGATCCCTGCGAACAGGTCGGTCTCGGGCAGCGTCGACTCGACCTTGGAGTCGACGAGCTGGAAGTCCTCGGTCGGCCAGGTGCGGGCCTGGAGATCGCGCGAGTGCAAGAAGAAGAATCCGGTCGGGTCGACCTGGCTGGCGTGGGCGATCAGGGCGGCGTCGCGCTCCGCGAACGAGTCCGCGACGTTCACGTGCGTCGTCGACAGGTCGGGCCGCTCGCCCCAGCGCTCGAACATCTCGTCCATCTGCTTCAGCACCTCGGAGTCGGGCGTCTCGTCTTTGATGACGTCGTAGATCGCGCGCATCTTGGTGGAGTTCATGATGCGGTCGTAGTAGAGCTTCGACGCCTGCCAGGCGGGCCCGGCGTCGGGGTACCTCGCCGGATCGCCGGCGGCCTCGTAGGCGGCGACCGAGACCTCGTGCGTGCGGATGTGGTCGGGGTGCGGGTAGCCGCCGTTCTCGTCGTAGGTGACGATGACGTGCGGCTGGAAGCGGCGGATGATGCGCACCAGGGGCTCGGCCGAGATCTCGACGGGGATCGTGGCGAACGAGTTCGGCGCCAGCGGCTCGCCCTCTCCGGGCAGCCCGGAGTCGGCGTAGCCGAGCCAGATGTGCTCGACGCCCATGACCTCCTGCGCTCGAGCCATCTCGTACACGCGGAGTCCTGCGATGTCGCGCTCGGCGTGGGCCTTCGCCTCGAGGTGCTCGTTCAGGATCGAGCCCTGCTCCCCGCCGGTGCAGCTGACGACGAGAACCTCGGCGCCCCGCTTGCGGTAGTGGGCGTACGTGGCGGCACCCTTGCTCGACTCGTCGTCGGGATGGGCGTGGACTGCCAGCAGGCGCAAGGGCACGGGGTTACCTCGGATCTTGATCACGGCCAGCGTTGCTAACCTTCTCCCAAGGATAATCGGACGGAGTTCCACGGTGGCCCCCACACCCTCGACTACGAGTGAGCGCGACTCGCGACCCGCCGACTCCGCTCTCGACCGGCGCTACGGGCGCACACGCGCGTTCCGACTGCGTCGTCGCTGGATCGCCGCGATCGTCGGCGGCGCGTTCGTCGTCGTCTTCGGTGCCTGGGTGATCTTCGCCGCGTTCGACGGCACCAGCGCCTCGATCGAGACCGACGATGCCGGCTACGTCATCCACGACGCCCACTCGGCGACCGTTCGCTCCGAAGTCAGCGTCGCGCCGGGTACGAGGGTCGACTGCGCCATCCAGGTACTCAACTCCGGCTTCGACGTGGTGGGCTGGAAGGTCGTCCACTTCCCCGTCTCGACCAGCCAGTCGAACACCTACACGACCGACCTGAACACGATGAACCGCGGTGTCACGGGCTTGATCGACAAGTGCTGGCTGCCATAAGCTCGTCTGATCGACCTCGAGACCGGCCACACGGCCGGTCTCGTTTTTTAGGCCTGGCCTGCAGACTTGCACGCCACGGCAACCGTTTCATGGGAGTACCGATGAGCAACGCCGAATCGACCACCTGGCTCTCGCAGGAGGCCCACGACCGCCTGGTCGCCGAGCTCGAGACCCTGAGCACCTCGGGTCGCGACGAGATCGTCGGCCGCATCTCCGCCGCGCGCGAAGAGGGCGACCTGAAAGAGAACGGCGGCTACCACGCCGCGAAAGACGAGCAGGCCAAGCTCGAAGCGCGCATCCGCACGCTGACCAACCTGCTGAAGACCGCCACCATCTCGGAGGGTGCGGCCGACACCGGCATCGTCGGCCCCGGCATGCTGATCACCGCCACGATCGCCGGCGACGAGTCGACGTTCGTGCTGGGCAGCCGCGAGATCATCGCGCCCGGCAGCGACCTCACCGTGTACAGCCCGACCAGCCCGCTGGGTGAGGCGATCACCGGCAAGAAGTCGGGCGAGAGCACCAGCTACACGGCGCCCAACGGCAAAGACATCGCGGTGTCGATCAGCAGCGTCGAGCCCTACGACGGCTGAGCCGCGCTGACGCGAGAGGGGCCCGGGTTCGCGAACCCGGGCCCCTCTCGCGTCTGCGCGGGTTACGAGTCGACGCGCACCGGCGTGAAGCCCGCGTCGGCGAGCCGGGCGAGCACCTGCTCAGCATGATCCGGCCCGCGCGTCTCGACGCTGAGCTCGAGCTCGACCTCGCTGATCTGGAGGCCGCGGCCGTGGCGGGTGTGCAGCACCTCGACGACGTTCGCGTTGGCCTCGGAGATCAGTTCCGAGACACGGGTGAGCTGACCGGGACGATCCGGCAGCATCACCCGGAAGTGCAGGTAGCGGTCGGAGGCCGCGAGGCCCCGGCTGATGACGCGCTCCATCATGAGCGGGTCGATGTTGCCGCCCGAGAGCACGATCACCGTCTTGCCCAGCGCCTGCACCTGCTCGGTCAGCACGGCGGCGACGCCGACGGCACCCGCGGGCTCGACGACCTGCTTGGCGCGCTCGAGCAGCACCAGGATCGCCTTGGCCGTGTCGTCGTCGCCGACGGTGACGACCTCGTCGACCACCTCGCGCACGATCTGCCAGTTGAGCTCGCCGGGCTTGGCGACGGCGATGCCGTCGGCGATGGTCGGGGTCGGCACGACGCCGGTGCGCTCTCCCAGCTTCATCGACACGGCGTAGGGCGCCGAGTTGGCCGCCTGGACGCCGATGATTCGGATGCTTCCGCCGGTCTCGCGCCGCGTCTGCGTGATGGCGCTGGCGACGCCCGAGATGAGGCCGCCGCCGCCGATCGCCATGATGATCGTCTCGACGTCGGGCACCTGGTCGAGGATCTCGAGGCCCAGCGTGCCCTGGCCGGCGATGACGTCGGCGTGGTCGTACGGCGGGATGAAGACGGCGCCGGTCTGCTCCGAGAAGTCCCGCGCGGCGCGGAGGGCGTCTTCGACCGAGTGTCCGCTCAGCACGACGTCGGCGCCGTAGTCGCGCGTGGCCTGCAGCTTCGGCAGGGCGACGCCCACGGGCATGAAGATGGTGGCCGTGATGCCCAGCTCGCGGGCCGCGAGAGCGACGCCCTGAGCGTGGTTGCCGGCCGACGCGGCGACGACGCCGTTGGCCTTCTCATCGGCGCTCAGCTGCGAGAGGCGGTTGTACGCGCCGCGGATCTTGTACGACCCCGTGCGCTGCAGGTTCTCGCACTTCAGATAGACAGGCGTGCCGAGAACGGCGCTCAAGAACGACGAGCTCTCCATGGGCGTCACGTGTGCCACCTGCGAGACGCGTTCCCGCGCCGCATGGAAGTCCGCGAGCGTGGGTCCGGCAAGGATGACGTCAGGCATGGGAAGAGTGTACGGCTCGAAAGGGTGCAGGAACTCCCGCCCGATGTCACTGGTTCCCCCTAGTCTCGGGGCGTGTCGAAGTCCGTCGTCTCCCCCGCCCTCGCCCGTCGCATCGCCCTCGCCGCGCAGGGGTTCGGCCAGACCCCGGCGGCCGCAGTGGGGACGCGTCAGCTCAACCTGGCCATCGACCGCCTGGGCATCGTCCAGATCGACTCCGTCAACGTGTTCGAGCGCAGCCACTACCTCCCGCTGTACGCCCGACTGGGCGCCTACGACCGGTCCCTGCTCGACCGGCTGACCTTCGCACGCGGCGGCCGCTACGTCGAGTACTGGGCGCATGAGGCGGCTTTCCTGCCGACCGAGTCCTGGCCCCTCTGGCGCTGGCGGATGCACGACTACCGGGCGAAATGGGCGGCCGACGAGACGTCCTTCTCGCGCACGAATCGTCCGATGCTCGACTGGCTGCTCGACGAGCTGCGCTCGACGGGGCCGCTGCCGGCAAGTGCCATCGAGGCTGACTTCATGGGGCAGGAGGGTTCGAACGTCCGCCGCGGCCCCTGGTGGGGCTGGAGCGACGTGAAGCGCGGCCTCGAGGTGCTGTTCCGCACCGGCGAGGTCGTGAGCGACGGTCGCAGCCGATTCGAGCGCGTGTACGGCCTGCCCGAGCAGGTCCTGCCCGCCGAGATCGCGTCGCGGGAGGTGTCGCGGGCCGACGCCCACCGCGAGCTCGTAGCTCGCGCCGCGGCCGCCCACGGCATCGGCACGGCGTCCGACCTCGCCGACTACTACCGGCTCAAGGCCGTCGACGTCATCCCCGCGCTCCGCGAGCTCGAAGACGCCGGCATCGTCCAGGAGGTCGAGGTGCCCGGCTGGAAGCGCAAGGCGTTCCTGCACACCGGTGCGCGACTCCCCCGTCGCATCGCCTCCGACGCGCTGCTGTCGCCGTTCGACCCGATCGTGTGGGAGCGCGCTCGCGCCGAGCGGATGTTCGGATTCCACTACCGGATCGAGATCTACACGCCGCAGCCGAAGCGCGTCTTCGGCTACTACGTGCTGCCCATCCTCCAAGACGAGGCTCTGGTCGGCCGCATCGATCTGAAGTCCGACCGGCAGGCGGGCATCCTGCGCGTCCAGGCCGCGTGGCACGAGGCCGGGCAGGCGGTCGACGTGGAGCGGCTCGCGGCGCTCCTCCGGCGCACGGCGGCGTGGCAGGGGCTCGGCGACGTCGAGGTGACGGGGCGGGGCGACCTGGCGCCGGCAGTGGCGTCGGCGCTGCGGGCCGCCTGACGTCGGTACGGCGGGGCTGGGCAGTTCCTGCGCCCTGGTTCTGCGCGTCGCACCGGCCGTGCCAGGCCCGCCGGATCGGCAGGAACCCGCCGTCTGTTCGACGGGAATGCGCCGAATCGGCGGGTGCCCGTCGAATTCGCGGCTAGAAGGTGCCTGCGCTCGACCGCAGCCGCTCGACGCGCTGCTCGATCGGCGGGTGCGTCGAGAAGATGCGCGACATCAGGCCCGGTCGGGCCGGGTCGCTGATCCACAGGTGGGCCATCGACGAGTTCTGCGTCAGCATCGGCCGCCCGTAGGCGCCGAGCTTCTCGAGCGCCCGGGCCAGGCCCTCGGGGTAGCGGGTCGTCAGGGCTCCGGTGGCGTCGGCGAGGTACTCGCGCTGGCGCGAGACGGCGGCCTGGACGCCGGCGGCCGCCAGGGGCGCGACGATCATGCCCGCGAGGCCGAGGATGATCATGACGGGGTTGCTTCCGCCCCCGCCCTCGCGCCGGTCGTTGTTGCTCCCGCCGAACATGGCGCCGAAAAACGACATCCGCACGAGGACGTCGGCGAGGAAGCCGACGGCCACCACCAGCCCGAAGACGATCGTCGACACGCGGATGTCGTAGTTCTTGACGTGGCCCATCTCGTGCGCCATGACGCCCTCGAGCTCAGCGTCGTCCATGATCTCGAGCAGGCCGGTCGTGGCGGCGACGACGGCGTGCTGCGGGTCGCGCCCGGTGGCGAAGGCGTTGGGTGCGGGGTCTTGCACGACGTACACCTCGGGCATCGTCATGCCCATCGTGATCGAGAGGTTCTCGACGGTTCGATACAGGCGAGGCTCTGTCGTCGCGTCGATGCGGATGCCGTGGCTCATCGCGATGGCCTGGCGCGAGGCGAAGAAGTACTGCACGAGGGCGTAGAGGGCGGCCACGACCAGGACGGTGAAGCCGATGGAGGGGTTGCTCCAGATGGCGCTGGCGGCGAAGCCGAGACCACCGATGATGACCAGGAAGATCAGGATGATGAAGACGGTGTTGCGCTTGTTCCGCGCGACGGCGTTGTACATGGGGCGTCTCAGCCTCGCGTCAGAACTGGACGCGCGGGGGCTCGGCGATCGCCGACGGCTCGGAGACCTCGAAGAAGTCGCGGTTCGTGAAGCCGAGGCGCTTCGCCACGAGAGTGTTCGGGAAGACGGTCGTCTTCGTGTTGAACTCGCGGACCCCGCCGTTGTAGAAGCGGCGAGCGCCCTGGATCTTGTCTTCGGTGTCGACGAGCTCCGACTGAAGCTGGAGGAAGTTCTGGCTCGCCTGCAGCTGGGGGTAGTTCTCGGCGACGGCGAAGATGCTCTTGAGCGACTTCTGCAGGTGGCCCTCGGCGACAGCGGCCTCGGCGGGCGACGAAGCACTCAGAGTCTCGGCGCGGGCTTTCGTGACGCTTTCGAACACGCCCGACTCGTGCGACGCGTATCCCTTGACCGTGCTGATGATGTTAGGGATCAGGTCGCCTCGGCGCTTCAGCTGCACCGTGATGTCGCTCCACGCCTCGTCGACACGCACCTTCAGCGTGACCATCGAGTTGTAGGTCGCCCAGAAGTAGATGCCGACGATGACGAGCAGCAGGACGACGATGCCTACCGCGATGAGAATGCCGATGAGGGCGGAATCCATGCTCGAGTTGCTCCTTGTTGATTCGGCATTCACTATAAACGGGCGGGGTGCGGCCTTCATGTGGCCTGGGCATTCTCGGAGCCAACTCACGAAGTGGCAGACCGCGCAATCTAACGATTGGTGAAACTTTTCGCGGTTCAGCCCTGGGGTGGATTGACTTGTACCCCGCGCCTTGGCTTACTGGGTGACAGTGCTCACCGACACGACCCCCAGCTCCCGATGCTCCGCGGCCCTCGCCGGTCCGCGTCGTCGCCGTGCCCGAGTGGTCGGCCTCCTCGGCCTCGCAGCTCTCGCCGGCCTAGTCGGGGCACTCGTGCTCGGCCAGTTCCCGGCCATCGCCGAGCCGGCCGCCGGCCCGAACCCGGGTGGCTCGGCGGCTCCCACGCTCTCCCCGGTCACGCCCACGATCACGGTCGCCGACGCTCCGTCATCGACGACGCGCGCGACCGGCACCGCGACCCCCGGAGCGAGCCTCCGCATCCTCGACCCGACGCACCCCGCCTCGTCGCTGTGCACGACCACAGCGGCGAGCGACGGCTCCTGGTACTGCTCGGTGACCGTCTCGAGCGGTGCCGACCAGCGCCTGACCCTCCGCGACCTCACGAACACGCAGTTCGCCGACGTCATCTCCGAGCCGTTCTCGATCCTGGCGGCCCCCGCCGTCTCGACGTCGGCCGGTGTCTCGGTGGGCGCCCGGCTGCAGGGCACGGCGTTCGCCGGCGCGACCGTGACGCTGACCCTCGTCGAGGGCGGCTACAGCACCGAGGTCAAGACGACCGTCGCCTCCGACGGCTCATGGTCGAGCGTGCTGCCCGCCTCGACCGTCCCGACGGGCACGTACTCGGTCACCGGCGTCCAGTCGTCGACGGCCGTGCCGAAGGTGCCCGTGTCGAGCGCGTCGTCGCCGCTCTCCGTGTCGATCGACCGCGAGGCCCCGCCCGCCCCGCGGCTCCTGCACCCCGCCGCCGGCTCGACGGTCTCGACGCAGCCCCTCACGTTCGACGGCAACGGCCAGAACGGCGCGACCGTCACCACCTACGTCGACAGCAACCCGGTCTGCACCGCGGTCGTGAAGAACGGCTACTGGAGCTGCACCTCGGCCGGGCTCCTGCTTCCCTCCGGTACGCGAAGCGTCCAGGCCGCGCAGCGCGACGCCGCCGGCAACTACGGCGCACCGAGCGCTGCCGTGAAGGTCGACTTCGCCGAGGCCACCCCGTCGTCGACGCCGTCGGCCCCCTCGACGAACACGCCGGGGCAGGCACCCGGCAGCGGCCAGACGCCGAGCGACCCCGGCTCCTCTTCGACCGCCGCACCGAGCGTGCCCGGCGGCGGCGGGTCGACCGGCGGCGGCCCCGGCAGCGCAGGAGGCCCGGGCTCCGGCGGGGCTGTCCCCGGTGACGGCGGCGCAGGAACTCACGGCTCGGCCGCCGCACCGGGCTCCGCCCTGTCCGAGGCCTCCTCCTGGACGGCCTCGACGGGCTTCGGCCGCAGTCTGCCGACCCTCTCGGAGAGCGTGGGCGGCTCCGCGTGGGCGTGGGCGCTCCTTCTCGGGCTGGTCTTCGTCGCCCTGGTGCTCGCTCCGATGAGGCTCGCCGCGTCGGCGCTCGGCGGCCGCCTCGCGATGCGGGCCCGGCACCTCACCGGCCGCAACCGCTCCCGCCGCGACGACTCCGCGCAGCCTGCGCTCTCTCCGGCCGCCGCCGTGGCCACCGCCCTGGCGGCGGGCGCTCTCCTCGTCGCCCTCGCCGCCGGGGTCGACGACCAGGTCCGCTACGTCCGCCTCGCCGTGGCCATCGTCATCGGGCTCGGCCTCATCAACGGGCTCGGCATCGTCCTGCCGACGTGGATCGCCGGGCGCCGACTGGGCCTGCGCCTGCGTCTCACCCTGTCGCCCCGCCTGCTGCTGGCCGCGGCCCTCGCCTGCCTCGCGACGCGCATCCTCGACCTCGACCCGCCGATGGTGCTGGGCGTGCTCCTCGCGGCCGGCCTGGTCGACACCGCCGGGCGCGACCTCGATGAGATCGGCGACGTGCGGCGCGGCGGAATCGTCGCCACCGCGCAGCTCGGCAGCCTCGCCCTCGTCTCGCTCGTCGCCTGGGTCGCCCACGGCCTCGTTCCCGCGGGTAACGCCGTCTTCGCCGTCGAGATCACCCGCGAGACGCTGGCCACCGTGTGCCTGGCGGGCCTCGGGTCGCTCATCGTGCTGCTCGTGCCCGTCGGCAGGCTGCCCGGCCGCGCGCTCTACTCGTGGTCGAAGCCGACCCTCGTCGGGCTCGCGATCGTCGGGGTCGCTGCCGCCGCGGTCGTCTACGCCGGGGGCCCTGCCGAGGCCTTCCCCATCGGCCCGCTGGTCGTCGCCGCGATAGCGTTCGCCGTGGTCGCCCTCGGCGCGTGGGCGTGGGTGCGGTTCGTCGAGCCGGCGACCGACGACTACGTCTGACCTGGTCACGCGGTGCCCCCGCAGGGGTTCGAACCCTGACTGAAGCGATTTTAAGTCGCCTGCCTCTGCCAATTGGGCTACGGGGGCGCGGGCTTCCAGCGTAGGGGACGCCCGGCCTCCCGCCGCCGCACCACGATCCGGACTCGACACCACCCCGGCCGCGCTTCGACCCACGATCGGGACTCGGCACCACGCGAAGCCGTGGTGCGGAGTCCCGATCGTGGTGCGAGCGGCCGGGGGATGTACCGCACGCAGGAACGCCCCGCCCGACCGATGTCGACGCGGGGCGTTCCGGCAGCTGACAGCTACTCGGCGACCGGAGCCTTCTTGGCGGCGGCCTTGCGGGCCGGAGCCTTCTTCACGGGCGCAGCCTCGGTGGACGAGTCGGCCGGCGTCGCGTAAGCGGGACCAGGGGCGTCCTTCGGCGCACCGATCTCGGGCGCCGGAGCAGAGGCCTCGGCCGGGGCGGCCGGCTTCGGACGCGACGCGAACTCCTCGAAGGCCGCACGCGGCCTGGTCACGTTGTCGAGCGAGGCGATGTCGCGGCCGAGGATCATGTTGTTGGCCCAGCCGGTGACGACGCGGATCTTGCGCTCGAACGACGGCATCGCCATGCCGTGGTAGCCGCGGTGCGCGGCCCAGGCCGGGAAGCCCTTGAGCGCGAACTTGCCGCTCTGGAACACGCCGATGCCGAGACCCAGGCCCGCGACAGCGCCGAGGTTGTCGTGGCGGTAGTCCTTCGTGTTCTCGCCGCGGAGCACCGCGGTGATGTTCTTAGCGAGCTGCTTGCCCATGCGGACGGCGTGCTGCGCGTTGGGCACGCAGAAGCCGCCGACGCCGGCGCCGGTGAGATCGGGGGTCGCTGCGACATCGCCGCAGGCCCACGCGTCGGGGACGACGGTGCCGTCTTCGGTGACGATGCGGAGGTCGGGCTGCACGGTGATGCGGCCACGGGCCTCGAGCGGGAAGTCGGTGCTGCGGACGACGGGATTCGCCATGACGCCCGCGGTCCAGATGATGAGGTCGGACTCGAACGACTCGCCGGTGGAGAGCTCGACCTTGCCGCCGACGGCGGACTGGAGCTGCGTGTCGAGGTGCACGATCGCCTGGCGCTCGGCGAGGTTCTTCAGCACCCAGTGGCTGGTCTCCAGAGCGACCTCGGGCATGATCCGGCCCATCGCCTCGACGAGGTGGAAGTGCGTGTCATCGATGGTGAGGTTCGGGTAGTTCTTGAGGAGGTCGGTCGCGAAGCTGCGGAGCTCGGCGAAGACCTCGATGCCGGCGAAGCCTCCGCCGACGACCACGGTCGTGAGCAGGCGGTCGCGCTCGGGGCCGGCGTCGAGGTTCGCCGCCTTCTGGAAGTTGGTGAGGAGCTTGTCGCGGATCGCCTCGGCCTCTTCGATCGTCTTGAGTCCGATGGCCTCGTCAGCGACACCCGGGATCGGGAAGGTGCGCGACACTGCGCCGGCCGTCATGACGATCTGGTCGTACTCCATCTCCCAGGCATCGCCGACCTCGGGGGTGATGGTGGCGGTCTTGGAGGCGTGGTCGACCTTGGTCACCTTCGCGGTGACGACGTTGGTGCGCGTGAGGTGACGGCGCAGCGACACGATGGCGTGGCGGGGCTCGATCGAGCCGGCGGCGACCTCGGGGAGGAAGGGCTGGTAGGTCATGTACGGCAGGGGGTCGACGACCGTGACATCCGCCTCGCCCTTGCGCAGCCACTTCTCGAGCTTCCAGGCGGTGTAGAAACCGGCGTAGCCGCCGCCGACGATCAGGATTTTGGGCACGAGGGATTGACTCCTTGGTAGGTGTGGACGAGAAACAGGCTAGTGCCTGTTGCGTAAGCGTTTGAAATGCCGAACGGCCCCGATGACGACGGCGATCACACTGACACCGAGACCAGCGTAAACCGCCAGCGGGATGGCAGTGGAGCGCAGCTCCTGGGTTGACGGGGGGAACCCAGCGTTTCCGTCCCTATTGGCGACAGCTGTCGTCGGCGTCGCCGTCACAGGAGCCGAGGGCTCGGGCGACGAGGTCGGGATGGGCGCGGCCTCGGCCCGACGGTGCAGCCGCACCCAGTCGGTCAGGCTGCCGAGAGGGTTCTCGGTGGCGTGGGCGACGTCGCGCGTGACAGCCGCCTCGGCGTTCACCAGTCCGTGCCCGTAGATCGGCCCGGGCGACGGGCTGCCTTTCGGCGTCGCCGTCGAGACGATGCGCTGGATCACGTCATCCGCGCTGATGCCGGGGTGCGCCGCGATCACGAGAGCGGCGATGCCCGAGACGAGCGGGGCCGCACCGCTGGTTCCTGACCAGAGCAGGTACTGCCCACCGGGGCCGACGCCGACGAGGCCTTCGCTCGGTGCGGCCACGCCGATGGTGATGCCCTGGCTCGACGCGTCGAACGAGGCGTTCTGCGACTGGTCGACACCGGCCACGGCGAGCACGCCGGGCATGGTCGCCGGCGCCCCGACCTCGTCCGTGCCGCTCCCCCGGTTGCCTGCGGCAGCCACGACTACGACGTTCTTCTTCATCGCATAGAGGAACGCGGAGTCCCAGCTCTGCGGCCAGTCCAGCGTGTTGCGTGTCAACGACATGTTGATGACCTTGGCGCCGTGGTCGACAGCCCACCGCACCGCCTTGGCGATCTGGTCGTCGGCGTCCGTGGCTTGGGCGCCGAACCCGACGGAGATGCTGAGCACCTGGGCGTCGGGTGCGACGCCGATCACGCCGGTTCCTGCGCCCGTGCCCCTCCCGACGAGAAGGGAGGCGACGAGCGTGCCGTGCGCGGAGTCGTCGCCGATCGGGGTCTGGCCGTTCGCTCCGCCCGACCCCGAGAAGTCGGTGCCGCCCGCGACGGCGCCCTGCAGCTCTCGGACGCTGCCGTCGACGCCCGAGTCGATGACGGCGATCTTCACCCCCTCGCCGCGGGTCGTCGCCCACGCCCGCTCGATGCCGTAGTCGCTCAGCCAGTACTCGCGGTCGCGGATCGAGTCGGCCGACGCCGCCGAGGCCGGCAGCAGGAGGGCAAGGGCGACTGCGGCGACGAACGCCGCGATGGCGCTCCCCCGGCGCATCCGATCAGCTCTCGAGGAGGTAGTCGTCGCAGGTGCAGACGTCAGGGCTCCAGGTCGCGCGCTCGAGGGCGAGGTCGCCGAACGGGTTGACGCCGGGGCCGGCGGCCAGGGAGTGGCCGGCCAGCGCGTGCAGGCACTTGATGCGCTCGGGCATGCCGCCGGCGGTCACGTGCGCGATCTCGTCGACGTGCTCGACGCTCTCGCGGTCGGCGAGGTAGGCCTCGTGCGCCGCGGCATACTGCTGCTTGAGCTCGGGGCTCGATGCCATCTGGTCGGTGAACTCGGCCATGACGCCGTTCGCCTCGAGGGTCGAGATGGCGGCGGTCGCGCCCGGGTGGCACAGGTAGTACAGGGTGGGGAACGGCGTCCCGTCGGCGAGACGCGGCTTCGTCGAGACCACCGTGGGGTTGCCGCAGACGCACCGCGCTGCGATGCCGATCACGTTGCGCGCGGGGCGGCCGAGCTGGGCGGACACGATCTGGATGTCGCGCTCGGCGACGGCGGCGAAGGGAGGCGTGGTCATTTCGCCACCAAGCCTAAACGCTACTTCTTGCCGCTGATGTCGGGGGCGACAAGCTTCGTCGCCGGCTCGTCGGTCAGCCCCGCATCGAGGATCGACGCCTGCATCGCGCTCACCCAGTCGACCGTCGGGGTCTGGATGTCTCTGGTGATCTTCGTGCCGGTCGACGTGGTCGACGTCGTGCCGCTCGACTTCGAGTCGTCCATCACCAGGTAGCTGTACTCGCCCGGGTAGACGTAGAGCAGGCGGTCGCGGGCCTGTGCCTCGATGTAGGCCGGGTCGTTCCAGCGCGCGACGTCGTCTTTGAGGTCGTCCACGTTCTGCTTCTGCTCGTCGACCTGCCCCTGCAGCTGCGTGATCTGCTGCTGCTGCTGGATGAGCGTGCGCAGGCTCGGGGCCAGGATGACGACGAAGAGCACGATTATCACGAGCATGAGCAGACTGAAGCCGGAGAACCGCATGCCGCGGAGCCACCCGCCGGCGGCGCTCTCCATCGCCGGCAGGCTGACGGGGACGCGCTTGACGGGTGCCCGCCTGTCGGACGCACTGCGGGTGCGGGGTGTCTCGGCCATGCTCCGACCCTAGGCGACCGTTCCGGCATCTCGAGCCGCTGCGGCGGTGGGTCGCTGAGAGTGCTCTGGGCGCAGGAACTGCCACCCCGCCGCCGACACGGCGAAGGCCCGCCCCGCGACGTGCGCGGGGCGGGCCTGCCGGTGCTCGTGACTACGCCGTGAAGCGCGGGAACGCCGACGCGCCGGCGTAGACCGCGGCCTCGCCGAGCTCCTCCTCGATGCGGAGCAGCTGGTTGTACTTCGCGACGCGCTCGGAGCGAGCCGGGGCGCCGGTCTTGATCTGGCCGCCGTCGGTCGCGACCGCGAGGTCGGAGATCGTGTTGTCTTCGGTCTCGCCCGATCGGTGCGACATGACCGTCTTGTAGCCGGAGCGCTGAGCGAGCGCGACGGCGTCGAGGGTCTCGGTCAGCGTGCCGATCTGGTTGACCTTGACGAGTAGCGCGTTGGCGGCGCCGTTCTCGATGCCCTTGGCGAGGCGCGTCGGGTTCGTGACGAACAGGTCGTCGCCCACGATCTGGGTCTTCGAGCCGATGACGGACGTCAGGTGAGCCCAGCCCTCCCAGTCGTCTTCGTCGAGGGGGTCTTCGATGGTGACGAGGGGGTACGAGGCCACGAGCTCCTCGTAGTACGACGACATCTGCTCGGCCGACTTCGCGGAGCCCTCGAAGGTGTACGAGCCGTCCTTGAAGAACTCGCTGGAGGCGACGTCGAGGCCGAGCGCGATGTCTTTGCCGGGGGTGAAGCCGGCGGTCGTGATCGCCTCGACGAGGAGGTCGAGCGCGGCGCGATTGCTCGAGAGGTTGGGCGCGAAGCCGCCCTCGTCGCCCAGGCCGGTCGAGAGGCCCTGAGACTTGAGCAGGCCCTTGAGCACGTGGTAGGTCTCGGTGCCCCAGCGGAGCGCCTCGGAGAACGTCGAGGCGCCGATCGGCAGGATCATGAACTCCTGGATGTCGACGTTGCTGTCGGCGTGCGAGCCGCCGTTGATGACGTTCATCATCGGCACGGGCAGCGTGTGCGCGTTCGGGCCGCCGATGTAGCGGAACAGCGGCAGGTCGGCCGAGTCGGCTGCGGCACGGGCGACGGCGAGCGAGACGCCGAGGATGGCGTTGGCGCCGAGGCGGGCCTTGTTGTCGGTGCCGTCGAGGGCGATCATGGCGCCGTCGATGACGCGCTGGTCGGTGGCGTCGAGGCCCTCGATCTCAGGGCCGATCTCGTCGATGACGGCGGCGACGGCCTTGAGCACGCCTTTGCCCTGGTAACGGGCCTTGTCTCCGTCGCGGAGCTCGTACGCCTCGAAGGCACCGGTCGATGCGCCGGACGGCACTGCGGCGCGGGCGACCACGCCGTCGTCGAGCAGGACTTCGACCTCGACCGTGGGGTTGCCCCGCGAGTCGAGGATTTCGCGGGCGCCTACGGCGTCGATTGCTGCCACGGAATTACTCCTTCGGTTGACTGACTACGAGGGCCGCGAGCGTCACCGGCGCTGACCCGGCCCCAATCCTACCCACCGGCCTCATCGGGGAGGAGACGTTCTCCACAGGCCCCGCTCGGCCGTAGCCGCCCCGTCTAGCTGAGCGGCTTCCACTCCAAGGGCGCTGCCGCATCGGCGAGGGTGGCGAAGCGCGTGTAGCCGAGCTCGGCCAGGCCGGCGAGCTGGTTCTTGAGGTTCTTCGCGCGCCTGTCGAGGCGCACCCGGGTGCCGTCGGCGGCGAGCTCGTGCTGGAGGCGCACCAGCTCGGCGGGTGGGACTGTGGCGTCGTAGAGGATGACGGAGCCCTCGGCCGAGCCGCCGGGCAGCTCGACGAGGTCGACGAGCCGCTCGAAGCCGAGCGAGAAGCCGGCCGCCGGCACGTCGGCGCCGAGGAACCGCCCGATCATCCCGTCGTAGCGCCCGCCGCCGCCGAGCGAGTAGCCGAAGTCGGGGTGGGCCACCTCGAAGATGGTGCCCGTGTAGTAGCCCATGCCGCGCACCAGCGTCGGGTCGAACTCGAGCCGGGCGTCCGGAAGCGCCTCGCGCAGCGACAGCAGGTCGCCGAAGGCCTCGGCGTCGAGCCACCGAGCACCCGCCGAGGACTCCCAGGTGGCCCCCGCCAGCTCCGCCAGCTGCGCCGCGAGGTCGTCGGTCGGGACTCCGATCTCGGCCAGCTCGCCGACGACGCCGTCGATCCCGATCTTGTCGAGCTTGTCGATGATCACCAGCGCGGTGTCGAATCGCTCCGTCGGCACCTTCCAGTGCGACAGCAGCCCGAGGAGGATGCGCCGGTCGTTGATTCGGATGGTGGTGCCGACGAGGCCGAGGCGCCCGAGCACCTCGGCGGTCGCGCTGATCAGCTCGATCTCGGCCATCGGGCCGGCTTCGCCGATGATGTCGATGTCGCACTGCACGAACTGGCGGTAGCGACCCTTCTGCGGACGCTCTGCGCGCCACACCGGGGCGATCTGGATGGCGCGGAAGACGGTCGGAAGCGTCGCGCGGTGGGTGGCGTAGAACCGGGCGAGCGGCACGGTGAGGTCGAAGCGGAGGCCGAGATCGGCGAGGTCGAGCGCCGTTTCGGCGCTCTGCAGCTTCTCAGTGCTCAGGCCGCGCTTCATGATCGCGAAGGCGAGCTTCTCGTTGTCTCCGCCGAGCCCGGCATGCAGCCGCGAGCTCTCCTCGACGACGGGCGTCTCGATCTCGTCGAAGCCGTACGAGCGATAGGTCTCGCGGATGGTCCCGAGCACGAGGTCGCGCCGTCGCTTGTCGGCCGGGAGGAAGTCGCGCATTCCGCGGGGCGGGTTCACGGGAGAGGGCATGCATCAATCCTCCCAGATGGGCGGATGAAGCCGTGACTTGTCTCCATGTGACATGTCATGTACGCTGGGTGTCGCCCGCATGGCAGAGCAGCAGACACGAGTCACCCCTTCGTCGTGACTGCTGCTCCCCGAGACCGACGAGCGCGAATCGGGTTGCGCGCTCGTCTGCCTGGCGGCTCGTCCCTTCCCTGCGGCGACGATCCCGGCCAGGCTGGCGGTGCCCCGCGCTAGAGCGCGGGGCACCGTTCATCTCACGACTGACAGGTCAGACGGCCGCGGCTGCCGTCGCCCGCACTCGTGCCGCGAACGCGCGCACGTGGAGGCGGAACGCCGCCGTGACCCGCTCGGTGTCGCCCGTCGCCAGAGCGTCGTACTGCAGCCCGTAGATCGTGTCGGTGAACAGCCGCGACTCCACGTCGGCGACGTCGGCGTCGAGGCCGCGCGCGATGCACCAGTCCTTGGTGAAGGCCTGCCACCGCGACACGGCCGAGCGCGCGATCCCGCCGGCATCGCCGTCGATCATCTCCAGCATCGCCGCCTCGTACTCGAGGCGCATCAGCTGCAGGTTGTACGGCGTCGATACCTCGGTCCAGGCCGTCTCGATGAACTGGAGCCACGCAGGCTCGTCGAGGTCGACCGGGTCGACGGCCAGGAGGGCGTCCTGGCGGGCGACGATCGCGCGCACGATCTCATCGACGAGCTGCGACCGGTTGCCGAAGTGGTAGACGAAGACGTACGTGCTGACACCGAGGGCCTCGGCCAGCGTCCGGAACGACACGGTCGCGAGCGTGCGGCCGGCGAGATGCTCGAGAATCCGCCCCAGGAGCTCCGGCTTGCGAGTGGGGTCGGGTTTCCGGGGCACGAGCCGTCCTTCACGATTGCCCGCCTCCGGAGACCCTGCGCCCCCGAGCAAGCTGAATCACGATAACAGAGCAGTCGCACACGAAAACGACCTGGTGAAATACCGAGAATGTTCAGATGACATTTCAGTCTGGTGTAGAGTGATCACGTCGCGCTGAACAAGCGCGATCGGGTCGGCTGATCACTGATCCGGGCGGGGTCCCCTCTATTCGGGTTGTGGGGCGCCCCGCCACTCTTCTTCTCCGCGCAGCGACTTTTCTCGGGTGCGGAGCGACTTTTCTCGGGTGCGGAGCGACTTTTCTCGGGCACGCAGCGCCCGCTCGCGCTCACGCAGAGCCTCGCGCAGAGCCCGTTCCGCATCCCAGCCGCGAGCCGATGCCTCGTCGACCTCGGCGAGCAGGTGGCGTCCCCAGTCGAGCTCGGTGTCGGCGGCAAAGGTGCCGCGTCGAGTTCCTGCGCCCCTTGCCTCGCCTGCGCGACCCGCGATCTTCTGAACGCGCGACAGCGCCGGGAGTCCGAGAGGGACCCCGTCGAACGCGCTCTCGCGCCCCGCCTTCTCGACGGCCTTCGCCGCCGACCAGAGCCGGACGATGTCGTCGACGTCGGCGGCTGTGTCCGCGCCGAACACGTGCGGGTGCCTCCTCCGGATCTTCGCATCGACGTCCTCGACGACCTCGGCCAGGCCGAAACCCTCCCCCGCGCGCTGGGCGATACCGGCGTGGAGCACCACCTGGTACAGCACGTCGCCGAGCTCCTCGCGGAGATCGTCAGCCGAGCCCGCCTCGATGGCCTCGACCAGCTCGTAGGACTCCTCGAGCAGGTAGGTCACGAGCGAGGCGTGGGTCTGGGCGCGGTTCCACTCGCAGCCGGGCGGGTCGAGCAGGGCGTCGACCGTGTGCTGAAGAGCCTCGATGGCCGTGCCCGCGTCGTGGTCCGTCACGTGTCTCCTGTCCCAGCCGATGTCGGTGGTCTCACGATAGAATGCTTCTCGGTGAGTCGGGAAGTCTGGTCGACGCTTCCTCCGTCGACCTCTTCTCGGGGCTCGACCTCATCAGTCAGGACTCCATGAGCTCTCTCTTCCGCTCGGAGCGCGCGTCCGCGGGCATCCTCCTCGGCGCCGCCGTGCTCGGCCTCCTCCTCGCGAACCTCGCCACCGGGCCCGCTCTGCTCGACATCAAGGCCTTCCACTTCGGCTTCCCGTCCATCGGGCTCGACCTGTCGGTGGGGCACTGGATCTCGGACGGCCTCCTCGCCCTCTTCTTCTTCGTCGTCGCCGTCGATCTCAAGCACGAGCTGGTGCGCGGCGACCTCAACTCGGTGTCGAAGGCCCTCGTGCCGGCGATCGCCGCGGTCGGCGGCGTGATCGTCCCGGCCGGCGTCTACCTGCTCGTCACGGCCGGCACCCGGTACTCCTCGGGCTGGCCGGTGCCGACCGCCACCGACATCGCCTTCGCCCTCGGCGTCCTCGCGGTCTTCGGGTCGGCGTTGCCGGGTCGCATCCGGGTGTTCCTGCTGGCGCTCGCCGTGCTCGACGACCTCATCGCCATCCTGATCATCGCGGTGTTCTTCACCCACGGCAGCAACCTGCTGTTTCTCGCGCTCGGCGTCGTGGCCGTGATCGCCACCTTCGCCGCGGGCAAGCTGCTCGGCCGTCGCACGGGCGCCGCCGGCGTCGCCGTTGTCGTGATGATCACCGTCCTGGCCGTCGTCACCTGGTACCTCGTCTACCGCTCGGGCGTGCACGCGACGATCGCCGCGGTCGCCGTCGGCCTGGTGCTGCCGCTCGGTCCGGCCCGCAAGGCCGTCCACGCGCTCGAGCCGTTCACCAACGGCATCGTGCTGCCCGTCTTCGCGTTCGCCGCCGCGGCGGTCGTCGTGCCGAGCGTCGGGCTCGGCGAGCTCCGCCCCGTGTTCTGGGCGATCGTCATCGCGCTCCCCGTCGGCAAGCTCATCGGGATCACTCTCGCCGGCGGGATCGCCTCCCGCATCTTCCGCAACCCCGACCCGGCCCGCCGCAGTCAGACGCTGTCGATGGTCGAGATCGTCACCGTCGCGATGCTGGGCGGCATCGGCTTCACCGTCTCGCTCCTCATGAACGAGCTCGCCTTCAAGCAGTCGGAGGAGATCGTCGACGAGGGCACGCTCGCCGTGCTCCTCGGCTCGGGCATCTCGATCGTCATCGCGGCCGTCCTGGTGAGCATGCTCAAGCGCGCGCACCAACGTCGCGTGCGCTGAGCCCGGCCCGCGCCGCGCCCCGCCGAGCGCCGCCCCTCGCGCCGCCGCGTTCCTCGCGCCCGCCGCGTTCCCCGCGCCGGCGCATTCCTCGCGCCGGCGCATTCCTCGCGCCCGCCGCACCTCACCGGGCCGCAGGCCGAGGCGGCGAGATCGCACTTCTCGTCGCCCCGCCGGGTCAGACCCGACGCCAATCGCGATCTCGCGCCCAAGCCAGCCGCGCGGCCGCACCGAGCGCGTGGACTCTGCAGCCGACCGCGTCTCTCCGTGCCGATTCCGAGGGGCAGCCCCGGGCGCAGGAACTCCGGACCCGCCGCCCGACCGCCCCACGACGCGGCCGCGAGATCGCACTTCCCGTCGCCGCCCCGGGTCGGACCCGACGCGGATCGCGATCTCGCGCCCCGCAGATCGCGCGGCGCCTACCCCGGCGACGGCGCCGCGCTGCCGGCCGGCTTCGCCGGCGCCGCATCGTAGATCGCGGTGAGCAGCTGCTCGACCCACTCGATCAGCTCGGCGTCCGGCAGGGGCTCGCCGTTCTTCCGCGGCATGGGCACCGACACGGACTTCGTCTGCGCGAAGTAGCGGCCGCCGGGGAACAGCCGGCCGAGGCGGAGTTGGACGGAGTCGGGGAGTTCCTGCGCCGCCACCCGGAGGTTGGAGCCCATGGCGACGACTTCGCTCAGACCCGTCTTCTGGGCCATGCGGCGGAGGCGCGAGACCTCGATGAGCGCGAGCACCTCGGCGGGCGGCTCGCCGTACCGGTCTTTCATCTCGTCGAGGACGGAGTCGATCTGCTCGTCGGTGGAGGTCGGCGACGAGGCGGTGGACAGCTTCTGGTAGGCCTCGAGGCGCAGGCGCTCGCTCTCGACGTAGTCTTCGGGGATGTGGGCGTCGACCGGCAGCTCGAGCCGCAGCTCGGTCTGGCCCTCGGCCACATCGCCGCGGAACGCATTCACGGCCTCGCCGATCATCCGCAGGTAGAGGTCGAAGCCGACACCCGCGATGTGGCCCGACTGCTCGCCGCCGAGCAGGTTTCCGGCGCCTCGGATCTCCAGGTCTTTCAGCGCGACCTGCATGCCCGCGCCGAGCTCGTTGTTGGCGGCGATCGTCTCCAGGCGGTCTTGAGCAGTCTCGCTGAGCGGCTTGTCGGCGTCGAAGAGGAAGTACGCGTAGCCGCGCTCGCGCCCGCGGCCGACGCGGCCGCGGAGCTGGTGCAGCTGCGAGAGGCCGTACCGGTCGGCGCGGTCGATGATCAGGGTGTTCGCGTTGGCGATGTCGAGACCGGTCTCGATGATGGTCGTCGAGACGAGCACGTCGAACTTGCGCTCCCAGAAGTCGACCATGACCTGCTCGAGCGCCGACTCGGGCATCTGCCCGTGAGCGACGGCGATGCGCGCCTCGGGCACGAGCTCGGCGAGCTGGGCGGCGATGCGGTTGATCGACGAGACGCGGTTGTGCACGAAGAAGATCTGACCCTCGCGCAGCAGCTCCCGCCGGATGGCGGCGGCGATCTGGCGGTCGCTGTTCGGCCCCACGAAGGTGAGGATCGGGTGCCGATCTTCGGGTGGCGTCGCCAGCGTCGACATCTCGCGGATTCCCGTGACCGCCATCTCGAGCGTGCGCGGGATCGGCGTCGCGCTCATCGCGAGGATGTCGACGTTGGTCTTGAGCTTCTTCAGCTGGTCTTTGTGCTCCACGCCGAACCGCTGCTCCTCGTCGATGATGACGAGGCCGAGGTCTTTGAAGGCGAGGCCCTCGGTCAGGATGCGGTGCGTGCCGATGACGATGTCGACGGTGCCGTCGCCGATGCCCTTGATCGTCTCTTTCGACTCCTTCGCCGACTGGAAGCGGCTGAGGGCGCGCAGGTGCACCGGGAACCCGGCGAAGCGCTCCGAGAAGGTCTCCATGTGCTGCTTCACGAGCAGTGTCGTCGGGACGAGCATGGCGACCTGCTTGCCGTCTTGCACGGCCTTGAAGGCGGCACGGATCGCGACCTCCGTCTTGCCGTAGCCGACGTCGCCCGAGATGAGGCGGTCCATCGGGATGGGCCGCTCCATGTCGGCCTTGATCTCGTCGATGGTCGTGAGCTGGTCGGGCGTCTCGGCGAACGGGAACGCCTCTTCGAGCTCGCGCTGCCACGGGGTGTCGGGGCCGAACGCGTACCCCTTCGAGGCCATGCGCGCGGAGTAGAGCTTCACGAGCTCGACGGCGATGTCGCGGACGGCCTTGCGGGCCTTGCCCTTGGCCTGAGACCAGTCGCTGCCGCCCATCTTGCTGAGCTTCGGGGCCTCGCCGCCGACGTAGCGGCTGAGGAGGTCGAGCTGGTCGGTCGGCACGTAGAGGCGGTCGCCCGCCTGGCCGCGCTTCGACGGCGCGTACTCGAGCACGAGGTACTCGCGGTTGTGCTTGACGGCGTTGCGGCCGCCGGTCGACACCTCGCGGCTGGTGAGCTCCAGGAACCGGCCGATGCCGTGCGTGGAGTGCACGACGATGTCTCCGGCCTTGAGCTGCAAGGGGTCGACGACGTTCTTGCGTCGCGAGGCGAGCTTCTTGACCTGCCGCGACTCGTAGCCGGCGGCCCGGCCGAAGAAGTCGGACTCGCTGAGCACGGAGAGCTTCGCCGACGGGATCTCGAAGCCGGCCTCGACGCCGGCGGTGACGAGGTGCGCGACGCCGGGTTCGGGGTCGGCGGGCAGGGACTCCTGAACGCGTGCCGCGACGCCGAGCTCGGCGAGCACGTCGCGGGCGCGGTCGACGAGCCCGGTGCCGCGGGCCGTGACGACGACGGTCCAGCCCTCGGAGACGCGCTCGGCGACGTGCAGGGCGGCGCCCTCGGCGTTGCCGGCGAAGCTGGGGACGGTCTCGGCGTCGACGCGGCGGTAGTCGCCGGCGGCCTCGATCTTCTCTTCGTCGGTGAGCACGAGACCCGAGTCGAAGCCCGAGATCGACCACCAGGCTCGGCCGTCGGCCTTCAGCCGCAGGTCGCCGACGGTGAGGAAGTCGCCCGAGTCGAGGTCGATCGGGGCCTCGGCGCCGGCGGTGGCCGCGATCCAGGCAGCCTGCAGGAACTCGCGGTTCGTCTCGGCCAGGCTCTTCGCCCGCGACACGACTCGCTCGGGAGACAGCACCGCGATGGCCGCACTCTGCGGCAGATAGTGCGTGATCGGCACCAGGCGGTGCACCAGCGCCGGTGCCAGCGACTCCATGCCCTCGACGGGGATCCCCTGGCCGAGCTTCTCGAGCATCTGCGCCAGGCTCGGGAACTCGTGCTGCATCTCGCGCGCACGCTGTCGGACGACTTCGGTGAGCAGCATCTCGCGGCTCGGCGGCAACTCGACCTCGGTCACCTCGGAGTCGAGGCTGCGCTGGTCGGCCACGGAGAACGGACGGATCTGGTCGACCTCGTCGCCGAAGAAGTCGACGCGGACGGGGTGCTCGGCTGTCGGCGGGAAGACGTCGAGGATGCCGCCGCGCACGGCGAACTCGCCGCGTCGCGTGACCATGTCGACGCGGGCGTAGGCGAGGTCGACGAGCTGCGTGGCGATGCCCGACAGGTCGTGGCCGCGCGTGCCGGTGGCGAGCACGACGGGGTCGACGTCGGCGAGGTTGTCGGAGAGGGGCTGGAGGGCCGCGCGGACGCCGGCGACGACGACGAGTGGCGGAGTTCCTGCGACCTTGTCGGTCTTCTCCCACTCCGCGAGGCGCCGGAGCGCGCGGATGCGCTTGCCCACGGTCTCGGCACTCGGGCTGAGGCGCTCGTGGGGCAGGGTCTCCCACGCGGGGAACTCGAGCACCTCGGCCTCGGGGATGTAGGAGGAGATCGCCGAGCGGACTGCCTCGGACTCCCGGCCCGTCGCGGTGATGACGAGGAGGCACTGGGGGGTCTGGCGCTGCGGCCCCTCCCGGCTGGAGAGGAGCCCGGCGAGCAGCGGAACGCGCAGCCCGTCGACCACGGAGAAGTCGCTCGATCTCTCAGCCCCCTCGAGGGCGTCGCCGAACGTCGAGGCGCGCGAAAGCGCAGGAATCAAGCCCTGGAGGATCACTCGTACGAGTGTACGGGCCCCCTCTGACACTGGCCCGGGCGGAGGTCGCCATCACGAGAGTCCTCTTTTGTGCACGGTTTTATCTGCTCAGAGGATGCGCCCCACGGATCAGTGTGGAATTCTGTATTCATACGTGACGCGAGCTCCTGGAGGACAGATTGCGTGTAACTATGAGACTCGTTGCAGGCGCCCTACGCGGCGCGCTGGGCGGGCTGGCCGTACTAGTCGTTGTCATCCTCACGGCGGTCTCGATATCACTGTTCAGTGCGGTCGATATCCGCCTGCCGGGGCTCGTTGCCGGACGGTTCGCGGAAAACGACGGCCTGCCCGACGTGAGCTTCGCCGTGAATGACTTGGGTCTGCTACTCGTCGTCGTTGGCGGCGTATCCGTGTCCGTCTTGCTGACAGTCCGCAAGGAGATCCGCGAAGGCCGTCTCGGCATGCGGGTACGGCGGAGGTGAGAAGCCACACAGGCTGAGTCCTCCCGGGCGACACTGGCCCGGGCGGAGGCCGCGCACAGGGCCCGCCGCGGCGACCCGACCCGCAGCGCGGACCTAACTCGCCGTGTGGAACCGGAGCTGCGCCGCGGTCAGACCGTCGGTCGCGATGAGCTCGACCGCGTCGGCCGCCTCGTCGAGGAGGTTGGGGAGCGTCTTGCGCTCGGTGGCGCTGAAGTCATGCAGCACGAAATCGGCGGCGTCCTGCCGACCGGGGGGACGGCCGATGCCGACCCGCACCCGGAGGAAGTCCTTCGAGCCGCACGCGGAGATGATGTCGCGGAGGCCGTTGTGGCCTCCGTGCCCGCCGCCCTGCTTGATCTTGAGGGTGTCGAACGGGATGTCGAGCTCGTCGTGCACGACGATGAGCCGCGACACGTCGAGGTCGTAGAAGCGCAGCAGTGCTGCCACGGGCGGGCCGGACACGTTCATGAACGTGGTGGGCTTCGCCAGGACCAGCCGAGGGCCGCCGGGGAACGAGCGTCCCTCGGCGACCGTGGCCTGCGTCTTGTGGGTCTTGAAACCCGAGTGAAGACGGTCAGCGAGCAGCGACAGCACCATCTGGCCGACGTTGTGCCGGGTGGAAGCGTAGCCGGGCCCGGGGTTGCCGAGCCCGACCACGAGCCATCTGTTGTCGTCCAGGACTGCGCCCTTCGCTGATCCGCCTTCGGGATGTGCCGCTGCGAGAACCTACTCGGAGCGCTCTTCGTCTTCGATCGAGGGCACGTCGCCCTCGGCAGCGACCTCGTCCTCCGCAGCCACCTCGGCGCGAGGGAGGCTGATGATGACGACGAGCGACTCGGGGTCGCTGATCAGCTTGGCGCCGGACGGCAGCTCCACGGCCGAGGCCAGGATCTGGGCGCCGTCCTCGAGGCCCTCGATCGAGACGACGACGTTCTGCGGGATGTGGGTGGCCTCGACGTCGAGCAGCAGAGTGTTCGACTCGATCACGTGGATCGTGCCGGGGTACGACTCGCCCTCGATGTGAACGGGGACCTCGACCTCGACGCGCTCGCCGGCGCGGACGATGACGAGGTCGATGTGCTCGATGATCTGGCGGACCGGGTCGCGCTGGATGTCCTTGACGAGGGCGAGCTGCTTGGTGCCCTCGATGTCGAGCTCGAGGACCGAGTTCGAGCGGCGGGTGATCAGCATGGTCTCGTGGCCGGGCATGGTCACGTGGACCGGCTCGGTGCCGTGGCCGTAGATGACGGCGGGGATCTTGTTGACGGCGCGGATCTTGCGGGCCGCGCCCTTGCCGAAGCTCGTGCGGATCTCGACGGACAGCTTGTTGTCGTCAGACATGTGTGTCTCCTTCTGGAAGTGGTGGGCTCTCGTGGAGCCCGGGAATTCAACTCGAACGCATCAATAAGCGTGAGGAAAGACAGGGACTGTCCGCCCACCGCGTCGATAACGGGTGCACCGCACCCCTCGCCGAAGTTCGGGTAGGAGTCTACGGCACGTTCACCGGATGGTCGAACCTCGTACTGCCAGACCCTGGCTGTCCGCCCAGGAGCGTGGATAGATTGTCCGTACTTACTGTGAAGGAGGCACCGTGGCCGAACACGGAGAGACCGCAAAGGCGAACATCGGCGTCGTGGGGCTGGCCGTCATGGGCTCGAACCTCGCCCGCAACCTTGCCAGCCGAGAGGGCAACACCGTTGCCGTCTACAACCGCTCCCCCGAGCGCACCGACCTGCTCATGGACGAGCACGGCGACGCCGGGTTCATCGCGTCGAAGTCGATCGAGGACTTCGTCGCCTCGCTGTCGAAGCCCCGCACGGCGATCATCATGGTCCAGGCGGGCCGTGGCACCGACGCCGTCATCGGCCAGCTCGCCGACCTGTTCGAGGAGGGCGACATCATCGTCGACGGCGGCAACGCCAACTTCCACGACACGATCCGCCGCGAGCACGACCTGAAGGAGAAGGGCCTCAACTTCGTGGGCACCGGCATCTCGGGCGGCGAGGAGGGCGCGCTCAAGGGCCCGTCGATCATGCCGGGCGGCAGCGCCGAGGCCTGGGAGACGCTCGGCCCGATCCTGAAGTCGATCGCCGCGGTCGCCGAGGGCGAGCCGTGTGTGACGCACATCGGCACCGACGGCGCCGGGCACTTCGTCAAGATGATCCACAACGGCATCGAGTACGCCGACATGCAGCTCATCGCCGAGTCGTACGACCTGCTCCGCCGCGTCGGCGGCCACGACCCCGACGCGATCGCCGCCGTGTTCGAGGAGTGGAACAAGGGCGAGCTCGAGTCGTACCTGATCGAGATCACCGCCGAGGTGCTCAAGCAGAAGGACGCCGAGACCGGCACGCCGCTCGTCGACCTCATCCTCGACGAGGCGGGCTCCAAAGGCACCGGCGTCTGGACCGTGCAGAACTCGGTCGGCCTGGGCGTCCCCGTCGGCGGCATCGCCGAGGCCGTGTTCGCGCGCGCCGTGTCGTCCAAGCCCGACCAGCGCGCCGCGGTGCAGAAGACGCTCAAGAACCGTCCCGACATCCAGGAGGCCGGCGAGGGCTTCGAAGACGACGTGCAGAAGGCGCTCTACGCCTCGAAGATGGTCGCCTACGCTCAGGGCTTCGACGCGATCATCGCCGGGGCCAAGGAGTACGGCTGGGACATCGACAAGGGCGCCGTCGCCAAGATCTGGCGGGGCGGCTGCATCATCCGGGCCCAGTTCCTGAACCGCATCGTCGACGCCTACGAGAACGACTCGACCATCGCGACGCTCCTCGAAGACGAGTACTTCGCCAAGGCCGTGGCCGACGGCGAGGATGCCTGGCGGCGAATCGTCGCCAAGGCCGCCCTGTCGGGGATCCCCGTTCCCGGCTTCGCGTCCGCGCTCAGCTACTACGACTCGCTCGCCTCCGAGCGCCTGCCCGCGAGCCTGATCCAGGGCCAGCGCGACTTCTTCGGAGCGCACACCTACAAGCGCGTCGACAAGGAGGGCACCTTCCACACGCTGTGGTCGGACGACCGCAGCGAGGTGGCACAGGACCCTTCGACGCACTAGAGGCAGATCAGAGAAGAGCACGGGCGGCGGGCGCAGGAACTGTCCCGCCGCCCGTCCGTCTCACACCCGCCCGAGCAGCTCCGTCGTCGCCCGTGCCGCCGCTTCCGCGACGCCGACCTCGTCCACCGTCGTCAGGCGGCCGTCCGTGACGACGCGGTCGCCGCCGACGAACAGTCCCGCCACCGGCGGCATCGACGCCAGGCCGAGAGCTGCGACCGGGTCGACCAGGCCGGCGAACTCGACGCCCGAGACGTCCCAGAGCGCCAGGTCGGCCAGCTTGCCGACCTCGATCGAGCCGAGATCGGCGTCTCGTCCGAGCACCCGGGCGCCGCCGATGGTCGCGATGCGGAGTCCGTCGCGCACGCTGAAGCCGTCGGCCCCGGCGCGGAGCCGGTTCATCAGCACGGCCTGGCGGATCTCGGTGCCGAGCTGGCCGGACTCGTTCGAGGCCGAGCCGTCGACGCCGAGCCCGACGGGAGCCCCGGCGGCGAGCAGCTGCGGGATCGGCGCGATCCCCGCGGCGAGGCGCGCGTTGGAGGACGGGCAGTGCGCGCTGCCGGTGCCGGTGGAGCCGAAGCGGGCGATCGCGTGCTCGTCGAGGTGGACGCTGTGCGCCATCCACACGTCGTCGCCGAGCCAGCCGAGATCGTCGAGGTACTGGGTCGGCGTCTTTCCGAAGCGCTCCTGGCAGAAGGCGTCCTCTTCGACGGTCTCGGAACCGTGCGTATGCAGCCGCACCCCGAGCGAGCGCCCGAGCACGGCGGCCTCGCGCAGCAGGTCGGACGTCACCGAGAACGGCGAGCACGGCGCCAGCGCGATCTGCGTCATGGCGTCGGGAGACGCGTCGTGGTACTTCTCGACGGCGACCGCGGACGCCTCGAGGGCGGCGGACGTGGTCTCGACGGCGAAGTCGGGCGGGAGGCCGCCGGCCGAGCGTCCGAGGTCCATCGAGCCGCGGGTGCCGTGGAGCCGGATTCCGACACGGGCCGCCGCCCGGACGATCCCGCCGAGGATGTCGCCGGATCCTGCGGGGAAGACGTAGTGGTGGTCGGCGGCGAGGGTGCAGCCCGATTTGGCGAGGACGGACAGTCCTGCCTCCGCGCCGGCCTCGACGAGCGTCTCGTCGATGCGCGCCCAGGTCGGGTACAGCGCGACCAGCCAGTCGAACAGGATGGAGTCCTGCGCGATGCCGCGCGTGAGCCACTGGTACAGGTGGTGGTGGGTGTTGACGAGTCCGGGCGTCAGGAGGCGTCCGCGAGCGTCGATGCGCTCGACGGTCACGTCGCCCGACGCACGGCCGGCCCACTCCGGGGCGGGCCCGTCGCCCACCGCGACGATGCGCGAGTCGTCGACGACGACGTGGCCCGCCGCGAACTCGGAGCCCGCCGCGTCGACCGTCGCGACATAGGCGCCCTCGAAGACGAGGCGCCGGGTCACGCCAGCCACGCCGCGATGCCGGCGACGGCCTTCTGCTTCACGACCTCGGACGCCCCGCTGCACTCGATCGACGAGAGCGCGCACGCGGCGAGCTCTTCGTCGCTGAGGCCGAGCACATCGCGGCAGAGCTGGTACTCCTCGAGGATTCCGGGGCCGAACAGCACCGGGTCGTCCGCGTTGATCGAGCAGCGCACGCCGGCGTCGAGCAGCGTCTTCAGCGGGTGCGCCTCGAGGGTCGGCACCACGCCGAGCAGCAGGTTCGACGTCGGGCAGAGGTCGAGGCAGGTGCCGTCCTGCGCGAGGCGGGCGACGAGCTCGTCGCTCTGCACGGCGGTGGCACCGTGCAGGATGCGGTCGGCACCGAGCACGTCGAGCGCCGACAGGATCTCGTCGGGGCCGGCCAGCTCGCCGGCGTGCGGAGTCGCGAGGAGCCCGGCCTCCTTGGCGATGCGGAAGGCCTCCTCGAACTGCGCGGCAGGGTGGCCGCGCTCGTCGTTGGCGAGACCGAACGAGACGACGCCGCGGCCCGCGTAGGGAGCGACCGTCTTCGCGTAGGTCACTGCCTCGTCGGGACTCTCGACGCGGTCGGCCGTGATCATGTAGCCGACCTCGACGCCCCACTTGGCGCCGTACTCGCGGGCCTTCTCGATCATGGCGTCGAGGGCCAGCTCGGTCGAGCCGAAGGTGTCGACGTAGAAGTGCGGGCTCGCGCCGAACTCGGCGTAGGCGACGCCGTCGCGAGCGCAGTCCTCGATCGACTCCTCGATCAGGCGGAACAGGTTCTCCTTGATCGACAGCACCTGCAGCATGCCGCGGTAGGTCTGGCTGAAGTCGCTGAAGTCGTCGAAGTGATCGGGGACGCTGACATCGACGCCCTCCGCCGCCCCCATCTCGGCGAGGGTCTCTGGCCGGATGGCCGCCTCGTGGTGGATGTGGAGGTGGGCCTTCGGGAGGTCCTTCAGGTCGCGGACGGCGACGAGGTCGCGGACGGCTGCGGGTGCTTCGGTCATTCGGGTGCTCCTTGGGTGCGAGCCCCGCCGCCGACGAGGGCGTCGAGGAATGCTCGGTGGAATGCGTCGATGTCGACGGTGAGGACGGCGATCGTGTCGGGGACCTCGTCGATCGCCCACGGCACGGGGGTGCCGTCGGCGGCGGTCATGATGCGCGCCCGGACCGTGAATCCGTCGTCGGTGATGTTGACGGGCCCGCTCGCCGACTCGGCGATCCACTCGGGGCGGACCGTCAGGGCTGCGGCCAGTCCGTCGTGCACCGGGCTGACGCGGCGACCCCAGGCGAACTGGTAGAAGTCGAGGTACGACTCCAGGATGTCGGCGGCGAAGGTGCCGGTCGGGGTGCCGGAGGCGTGCAGGGCCTTGATGTCGGCCTCGTCGGTGAAGACAGTCCCCGTGGCGTTCACTCCGACCATGACCCGACGGGTGGCCGGTGCGGAGAAGACCGCCTTAGCCGCCTTCGGGTCGTTCTGGATGTTGGCGTCGAACATGTGGCTGGCGCCGAGCTCGGGGAAGGGCCCGCTGCCGCCCATGATCGTGACGGACCGGAACTTCGTCAAGAGCAGGGGATCCTGCGCCAGTGCCAGGGCCAGGTTCGTCAGGGGGCCGAGCGTGAGCAGGTCGACCTCGCCCGGGGCGTCGTTCGCGGACTTCACGAGGTGCTCGGCCGCCGTCAGCTCGAGGAGCACCTCGGGGAGGAGACGCGTCTCGACGACGTCGCCGAGGCCGTCGTGACCGTGGACGTAGTGCGCGATGTGCGCCTCCGCGGCGAGCGGGCCGGCGGCCCCCCGGGAGACGGGCGTCAGAGGCCGGCCTCCGAGGCGCGTGACGTGGCCGATGTTGCGGAGGGCGTCGTCGACGACGCAGTTGCCGTAGACGGCGCTGATGCCGACGATCTCGACATCCGGCTGCGCGGCGAGGAAGAGCAGGGCCAACGCGTCGTCGATGCCGGTATCGGTATCGACGTGGACGGTGCGGGTCACTTCGTGACGGCCTTTCCGGCGTCAGGGCCCCACTTGGCCAGGACAGCCGTCTCGACGAAGGTCGCGATCGTGTAGAAGAGCACCGACAGGGCCGTGACGATCACGCCGATGGCCCAGATCTGGCCGTAGTCGAACTGCGCCTTGGCGCTGGTGACTGCGGCGCCGAGCCCCTGGTACGTGAAGAGCCACTCGTAGAGCATCGCACCCGTGATCGCACCGGGGACGGCGATCCGCATCGAGGCGAAGAAGTGCGGGAGCGCCGTCGGGATCGCGACGCGGCGCATGATCGTCCAGCGGTTGCCGCCGTAGACGCGGATCAGGTCGACCGACTGCGCGCTGACCGAGTTGAAGCCCAGTGTCAGATTGACCAGGAGCGGGAAGAAGACGACCACGCCGCCGACGAAGGCGGCCGTGACCCAGCCGACGCCGAAGATCAGGAAGATGACGGGGGCCATGGCCAGCAGCGGCACGGTGCGGAGCACCATGGCGATCGGCATGAACATGAACTCGAGCGGGCGGATCAGCGTGAAGGCGATCGCGATGACGACCGACCCCCCGACGCCGAACACGAAGCCGATGAGAGAGTGGAAGAGCGTCTCGCCGCTGAGGCCCACGAGCACCTCGCGGTTCTTCGAGGCGTCGTTCGCGGGGGTGCCCGCGCTGTCCACGAACAGGTAGCGGTACACGTCGAGTGGCGTCTTGGCGATCAGCGGATTGGCGTGCAGAGCGATCAGGGCGAGCTGCCAGGCGATGCAGATGAGGATCAGCGAGATCGCGATCGTCAGCACGGTGCGCCCGACGCGGCGCCCGATGAACCGGGCGGTGGACGCGCTCGCCGTCGTTGTCACGGGAGCGCGACGGGCGGTGGTGAGTGCGGTGGCCATCAGAACCCTCCTCCAGCTCGGGCGTCGCCGGCCGACCAGGGCGCCACGAGGCGTCCGATGCGTCCGATGACGAAGTAGGCGAGGCCGGCCACGCCGGCGCTGATGAGCGCGACCGCCCAGAGCTTCACCGAGGCGGCGGTGGCCGTCGCTGCGAGCAGGAGGATGCCGATGCCGGAGTCGACCCCGATGAGGAAGTACTCGCCGAGGACGGCGCCGAGGAACGCCGCGGGCGCCGCGAGCTTGAGGGCGGCCATGATGCTCGGGAGGGCCGCGATGAGGCGCACCTTCACCAGCACGGTGAAGCGCGAGCCGCCGTAGGCGCGGATCACGTCGATCTGAGTCTGGCTGGCGGCGTTCAGGCCGAGGATCGTGCCGACCACCGTCGTGAAGATGACACTGAGCGCCGCCAGGAAGATCGACGTCGTGCGGCTGCCGGCCGGCATCAGCAGGGTGACGATCGGGGCGATCGCAGTCAGCGGGATGCATGTCGTGACCACCGCGAGCTGCGTCGACATGCCCTCGAACCAGGGGAAGACCAGCACGAGCGCGGCGAGCACGAGCGCGATGACGTTGCCCCAGAGGAAGCCCCAGCCGGCGCTGGACGCGGTCTTGGCGATGGCGTTCCAGTAGACCGAGTCGGTCAGGTCGTGGAAGAGCTGCGCGAAGACGAGGCCGGGCTGCGGCACGCTGCCGGTGACCTTGAAGATCGTGACGGCGACGATCTGCCAGACGATCAGGATCACGACGATGCCGACGACGGCCCCGACCCACGGCGGCATGGCGTGGAACGTGCCCATGACGGAGCGGCGGGTGCGTCTGCTCGTCTCGGCGTCGAGCGCGATGCTCTGCGAGAGATCGCGTTCGTACTCTCTCCTGATGTCAGTCATCGGTCGCCGCCCCGTGCGCTCCGAAGAGGATCTCCGAGATCTGGTCGACGTAGGCGTGGAACTCGGGGGTGCGGGTCAGCTCAGGGAGGCGCGGGCGCGGAAGGTCGATCTCGACGACCTCGGCGATGCGTCCGGGGCGAGCGCTCATGACCGCGACGACGTCGGAGAGGAAGACCGCCTCCGAGATACCGTGCGTCACCATGAGGGTGGTCGAGGGCTTCTCGGTCCAGATGCGGAGGAGCTCGACGTTCATGCGCTGGCGCGTCATGTCGTCGAGGGCGCCGAACGGCTCGTCGAGGAGCATGATCGTCGGCTGCACCGCGAGGCAGCGGGCGATCGACACGCGCTGGCGCATTCCGCCCGAGAGCTGGGCGGGCTTGGCGTTCTCGAAGCCCTTGAGGCCGACGAGGTCGATCAGGTCGTCGATGAGGCCGGGTTCGGGGGTGATGCCGGCCACCTCGAGGGGCAGCCGGATGTTCTTGGCGACCGTGCGCCAGGGCAGCAGCGCGCTGTCCTGGAAGGCGATGCCGGTCTCGTGGCTCTTCTGGACCTCGGCCGACGACTTGCCGTTCACGACGACGGAGCCGGTGGTCGGGGTCTCCAGCCCCGCCAGGATGCGGAGAATCGTCGATTTTCCGCATCCCGACGGGCCGAGGAGCGTGAGGAAGGCATCCTTCTTCGTGCCCAGGTTCACCTCGGACAGCGCCTGCACCGACTTGCGGCCGAGCTGGAACGTCTTGGTGAGTCCCTGAATGTTGATGCCGGTCGCAAGGTCCGGCGAACCGGCCGGGTCGTTCGTGGCGAGGGCGAGCTGAGTACTGGGCATGAAGGACATCTCTACTGGAGCGGAGCTATCAGGAAGCCGGGATCGTGAAGGAGGTGATGAGGTCGGGGTTCTCCTTGTAGACCTCTTTCAGGATCGAGAGGTCGAAGAGCTTGTCGGCCGTGATGGTCGTGCCCATGTCGCCGAGCGACTTGATGGTCTCGGAGACGAGCTCGTCGGTCATCGTGAAGAGGCCGTTCGAGTTGACGTCGTCGGTGAGGACGAGGCTGTTCTGGGCCGTCATCTCCTTGACCTGCTCGGCCTGGTCGAGGTCCTGGTCCTTGCCGTACTTCTCGACGGCGTACTTCGCGCTCTGCTCGGGGTCCTTGACCGCGTCGGTCCAGCCCTGGATCTCGGCCTTGAGGAAGGCCTTGAGGGTGTCGCGCTTGTTGTCGATGGTGTCCTGCGTGACCGTGAAGGTCTCGGCGACGAACGGGAGGCCGTTGTCGGCGAAGCCCAGGGTGACGGGCGTGAAGCCGTCGGCCTCGGCGAGAAGCGGCTCGTTGGTGAGGTACGACATGTGCGCGTCGTACTTGCCGGCCTCGAGGGGGGCGATGTCGTACTGCGTGGTGACGAGCGTCACGTCGGAGGTCGTCAGGCCGTTGGCCTTGAGGAAGCCCTCGAAGGTGGTCTGGTTGCCGCCGGACTGCACGCCGATCTTCTTGCCCTTGAGGTCGGCGACCGTCTTGATCGGCGTCTTCTCCTCGAGCGACAGGAGGCAGAAGGGGTTCTTCTGGTACGTGGTTCCGATGATCTTCAGGGGTGCGCCCTTGAGGATCGCCGGAGCCGTGATCGACGGGCCCGACAGGCCGACGAGCGCCTGGCCGGCGACGAGCGCCTCTTCGGCACCGGTCTGGCCACCACCGGCGAGGAGCGTGACGCCCTTGAAGCCGGCCTTGGTGTAGTAGCCCTTCTCGGTGGCGAAGTACTCGCCGGCGAACTCGATGTTCTTGATCCACGAGAGCTGGACGGCGATGGTGCCGAGGCTTCCGGCGGCGGCGGCTCCACCCGACGACGAGGTCGACGAGGGGCTGTCGGTGGAGCACGCTGCGAGGAGCGCGGTGGTTCCGGCGACGAGGCCGACGGTTCCGCCGAGGCGGAAGAACGCGCGACGGTCGAGGTCTTTCTTCAGCACGGGCGGGGCAGAGAAGGCGCTCATGGGCACTCCAAGGGGCTAGGTGTCTCGGGAAGTGGGGATCGTTCGGGGCGAGTTTGTTTCCGCTGCATGCCCTGGCATCAATCCGTGATTCTCGGAACGCTAGACGGCGATTGTTACCCCCGTATTTCGGGAGTGTTGCCGTCGTCGCATCCTCGGCGAACCGTTAGCGTCGCTTCCATGAACGAGCACCCGACGCCGGATCCGACCGGGCGCCGCGACGATCTCCTCGCGAAGATCGTCGACCACGTCATCGACCACGGCATCGCGCAGATCACCTTACGCAGTTTGGCGACAGCTGTCGGTTCGAACAACAGGATGCTGCTCTACTACTTCGGCAGCCGCGAGGAGCTCATCGTCACGGCCCTCCACGGCGCCGAGTCGCGCTTCCCGACGATGGCCCTCGTCGCCGAGCTGCTCGACGACCGGTCGCTCTCGCTCGCCGAGCGGATCGGCAGCGCCTGGGACGTCATCGCGCTGCCCGAGAACCTCCCGTTTCACCGGCTCTTCTTCGAGATCTTCGGCCTCGCCGGCTTCGAGCGCGAGAGGTTCGAGGCGCTGCTCGGGCTCATCGGCACCGAGTGGGTGCAGCACGTGGCCGCGGCCTTCGAAGACGCGGGGCTCTCCGCCGACGAGGCCCTCGACGCCGGCCACGAGACGGTCGCCCTGTGGCGCGGACTCCAGGCCTCGCTCCTGAGCCTGGGCGATGGGGCCGTGGTCCGCCGGGCCGCGGCGAACGCTCACGCGGGCCTCGTGGCCCGTGCGACCCGGCCCTGACCCGATGGATTGTTAAGTCTCTGTTTCGTGGCTGGACTTGACCTGAACCACTTGGTTCACTGATCCCATGAAGCAGATCCACCTCGGCGTGTTCGAAGTCGCCTCCCCCCAGGTCGGCGGTACCCGCAGCTGGTTCCACCCCCGCAGCGACTCCGTCCGCTACCGCGAGCTCGACCTCTGGATCGGCATGGCGAAAGTCCTCGACGACGCCGGCTTCGACTTCCTGTTCTTCGCCGACGGCTTCGGCTATCCGTCGATCGACGGCGACCTCCCCGAGATGGCGGCCCGCGGCGGCATCAACTTCGCCGGCATCGATCCTGCGCTCCTGATCCCCACGCTGGCCCGCGAGACCTCGCGCCTCGGCTTCGTCGTCACCGCCGCCACCGGCCTCGACCACCCGCTGCAGACCGCCCGCCGCTTCGCCACGCTCGACCACCTCACCGGCGGCCGCGTCGGCTGGAACATCGTCACGGGCGGCTCGGCCAACACGGTCGCCGAGCTGTTCGGCCACACCGAGATGGTCAAGCACGACGACCGCTACGACCAAGCCGACGAGTACCTGGACCTCGCCATGACCCTCTGGGAAGGATCGTGGGAGGACGACGCCTACATCGGCGACAAGGAGACGCAGGTGCTCGCCGACCGGTCGAAGATCCACCGCATCACCTTCGAGGGCAAGCACTTCCGCTCCGACGGCTACTTCACCTCGACGCCGTCGCCGCAGCGCACCCCGGTGCTGTTCCAGGCCGGCACCTCGGCCCGCGGCCGCGCCTACGCCGCGCGCAACGCCGAGGGCGTGTTCGTGCAGTACACGACCGGGCCCGCGACCAAGGCCAACGTCGCCGACATCCGCGCCAAGGCGGCAGAGAACGGACGCGACCCCGCGTCGATCGTCACGATGATCGGCCTCTCGGTCACCGTCGCCCCGACGAGCGAGGAGGCCCACCGCCTCCGCGCCGAGTTCGACGCCATGCAGAGCGACGAGGTGGTGGCTGTGCTCTACGCCGGCAACACCGGGATCAACCTGCTCGACCTCGACCCGGAGCGCGACCTCACGCAGCTCCGCGACGACGGCGGCCAGATCGGCCAGATCGCGCAGAGCAACATCGACAGGTTCCTCCCCACCGACGGATCGAAGCCGCCGACGGTGCGCGAGATCCTCGACGACCTCAAGGGCAAGGGCACCCGCGGGCTGCAGCTCGTCGGAGACCCGATCGAGGTCGCCGACCGGCTCGAGCAGATCATGGACGAGACCGACCTCGACGGCTTCATGATCGAGCCGCTCTTCGGCACGGCCGACTGCGTCGACTTCGCCGAGCTCGTGGTGCCCGAGCTCCGTCGCCGCGGTCGGATGCCCGCCGAGCCGCTGGAGGGGACGCTGCGCGAGCAGGTTCTCGGGCGCCCCGGCGCGCATCTGTCGGCCGACCACCCGGGCCGCCGGTTCAAGGTGACGCCGGCGCCCGTCGGGGCGTAGTCGGCGACGGCGCTGCCGACTTCCCCCGATCGGGGCAGCTCGACGACGCGGTCGCCCAGATCGGGGCAACTCGCCGAGGGCGTCAGGCGGTGGCGGCCCAAGCCGAAGGGGCGCGTACAGCTGCTCGAACGTCGGCGCCCGGTACGACGGCGCGGCCTCGGCGGCGGCGAACCGCTCGATGAGCGCCGTCACCGACCCCTGCTCGGCGGCGGGAGCCAGATCGTTGCGCCAGATGTCGCCGACGCTCAGCAGGCGCTCCGGAGCCTCGGCCAGGCCGTGCGCGGCGCGGAGCCTCGTCAGGATCGGGCCCATGCCCGCGGGCTTGCCAGCGCTGGTGACGACCTCGTCGAACACTCCGTCGAGGCCGAGGTGCACGAGCTGCGCCTCCACGCCGGTCGCCGTCGCGTTCGTGACGAGCACGGTGATCGCGTCGATCTCGCGCAGGAACTCGCCCACCCCCTCGGGGGCCCACGTCTCCAGGCGACCCTCCGCCAGCTCGACGCGGCTGGCCTCGTACGCGGCTCCGAGCTGCGCCGGGGTCGCCCCGAGCTCCGTCGCGAGCGTGGCGGCGGCCGCGTAGCCGTCGGCGGCGTCGACCACGGAGTCGAGGTGAGCGGCGCGAGTTACTGCCGACGAATGCAGCCCTGCAGACGAACGCAGCCCTGCGACCTGCTCATCAGGGCCGCGCAGGAACTGCGCCACCGTCGCCTCGACCACCCGCCGCGGCGCTGGCAGCGCCTCGTCGAGGTGCCGCGCGTAGCTGAGGACGGGGTCGTCGCCGAGGCACACCGTGCCGTCGAAGTCGAGCACGACGAGCTTCGGCAGCGCAGCTTCAGAGGCCACGGGCTAGGCGGCTCCGTCGAACATGGACGTGACCGAGCCGTTGTCGAACACCTCGTGGATCGCCCGCGCGATGAGAGGTGCGATCGGCAGCACGGTCAGCGTCGGGAACTTCTGGTGCTCGGTGAGCGGCAGGGTGTCGGTGACGACGACCGAGTCGATGAACTCGTTGTGCAGGATCTCGGGCGCCGGGTCGGAGAAGACGGCGTGGGTCGCGGCGACGATGACGCCGAGCGCGCCGGCCTTCTTGAGGGCCTCGGCGGCCTTCGCGATCGTGCGGCCCGTGTCGATGAGGTCGTCGACGAGCAGGCACACGCGCCCCTCGACCTGGCCGACGATCTCGTGCACCGAGACCTCGTTCATGACGCGGGGGTCGCGGCGCTTGTGGATGATGGCGAGCGGGGCGCCGAGCTTCTCGCTCCAGATGTCGGCCACCTTGACGCGCCCCATGTCGGGCGAGACGACGGTCAGCGTGCTCGCGTCGAGCTTCTCCTGGAAGTGCTTGAGCAGCACGGGCATCGCGAAGAGGTGGTCGACGGGGCCGTCGAAGAAACCCTGGATCTGCGGGGCGTGCAGGTCGACGCTCATGATGCGGTGCGCGCCGGCGGCCTTGAACAGGTCGGCGACCAGGCGGGCCGAGATCGGCTCGCGGCCGCGGCCCTTCTTGTCTTGGCGTGCGTAGGGGTAATAGGGAGCGACGACCGTGATCCGCTTGGCCGAGGCGCGCTTGAGGGCGTCGACCATGATGAGCTGCTCCATGAGCCACTCGTTGATCGGGCGGGTGTGCGACTGGATCACGAACGCGTCGGAGCCGCGGACGCTGTCGTCGTAGCGGGCGTAGATCTCGCTCGACGCGAAGGTGCGAGCGTCGGTGTGAGTGAGCTCCGTGCCGAGCTCTCCCGCGATGTCGATCGCGAGCTGAGGGTGTGCGCGGCCTGTCACCAGCACGAGTCGGTTCTCGCCGGTGATCTTGATTCCGGACACGTCACTCGCTCTCTGGCCGTGAGGCCTCGGCACTGGCCCGCTCGGAGGGAACGGCTGCCGATTCGTCGTCTCGTGCGGCGGCTGCGGCCTGGGCCCCAGCCGAACCGGGGTGCTTGGCCTCGGTCCATCCGCTGATGATGCGCTGCGGAGCGACAGTGAGGGCCAGCGAACCCGCCGGCACGTCTTTGCGCACGACTGCTCCGGCCCCGGTCGCCGCTCCGTCGCCAATCCTAACGGGCGCGACGTAGACCGTGTGCGCGCCTCCGTGCACGTGAGAGCCGATGACGGTGCGGTGCTTGTCCACGCCGTCGTAGTTCGCCGTGATCGACCCGGCACCGAGGTTCACGCTCTCTCCGACCTCGGCGTCGCCGACATAGCTGAGGTGCGGCACCTTCGAGCCGCGCCCGATGTCGGCGTTCTTCGTCTCGACGAATGCGCCGATCTTGCCGTCGGCCCCGAGGATCGTGCCGGCCCGCAGATACGAGAACGGACCCACCGTGGCACCGGCGCCGATCACGGCGAGCGTGGCGTCCGTGCGCTTCACGGTCGCGCCCTCGCCCACCTCCGTGTCGACCAGGGTGGTGTCGGGGCCGATGATCGCGCCGGTCTCGACGACGGTCGCCCCCTTCAACTGGGTTCCCGGCAGGATCTCCACATCGGCGGCGAGGCTCACGTCGCGGTCGATCCACGTCGTCTGGGGGTCGAGGATCGTGACGCCCTCGCGCTGCCAGTGCTCGACGATCCGGTCGTTGAGGCG
Organism: Frondihabitans sp. PhB188; assembly: GCF_003752365.1. Taxonomy (GTDB): domain Bacteria; phylum Actinomycetota; class Actinomycetes; order Actinomycetales; family Microbacteriaceae; genus Frondihabitans. Next base: position 448,981 of record NZ_RJUO01000003.1, read on the forward strand.
ACGGGCAGCCGCGGCGAGCTGCACGCGGTCGTTGATGCCCTCGACGCGCCACGACTCCGAGACCGGGAGCGCGGCCACGACACCGCCGTTGACCGCGACCAGGCCGACGATGTCGGTGAGGTACTTCTCGTTCTGGGCGTTCGCGGCCGTGACGAACTGGAGATGCCTGCGGAGCGCGGCGACGGTGAACGCGTACGTGCCCGAGTTGATCTCGGTGACCGCGAGCTCGTCCGCCGATGCGTCCTTCTGCTCGACGATGCGCGTCACCGAGCGGCCCTGGCGGATCACGCGGCCGTAGCCCGTCGGGTCGGCGACGATCGCGCTCAGCAGCGTGACCTCGGCCGCCTGCTCGCGGTGCAGCTCGAGCAGGGCCGAGACGCTGGCGAGGTCGAGGAAGGGGACGTCGGCGCTGACCACGACGACGTCGCCGTCGAAGTCGGCGGGGAGCTGCTCGACTGCCTGCTCGACGGCACGGCCGGTGCCGGGCATCTCGTCCTGGTCGACGAAGCGGGCGTGCGGCGCGGCCTCGCGGACGCTCTCGGCGACGACCTCGCGGTCGTGACGCACCACGACGAGCAGGTGCTCCGGCTCCAGCGCGCGGGCGGTCTCGAGCACGTGGTGCACGATCGGCATGCCGGCGAGGCGGTGCAGCACCTTCGGGGTGGAGGACTTCATGCGCGTGCCCTGCCCAGCGGCGAGGACGATGACGGCGAGTGGGGGCACGGTTTCTCCTGAGGTCGTCGGGTTCCGGACGCCGGATCAGCTTACGGCGCGGCGGCCGTGGGGCCGCGCAGGGACGTCGACCTGCAGATCCGGGCCCGGGGTGTCCTGAGCTTCTCCGACCGGGCCGAGCCCGATGGACCTCCTGTCAAGGGGTAGGCGAGTTCGGCCCGACGACGAGGGCGACGAGAATGCTGGACCCATGAGCCAGTACGACAAAGTCGACCCCGTTTCCCTCTACCCGGCCCCGCCGTTCCCGAAGCAGGAGCAGTCGCTTCCCGGCGGCGCCTGGAAGATGGACCCGAGACCGGACCACGGCGAGAGCAGCTACGTCGGGCTCGGACGCCTGAAGGGATTCCGCGGCGTGGTCACGGGCGGCGACTCCGGCATCGGCCGAGCAGCGGCGATCGCCCTCTCCCGCGAGGGAGCCGACCTCGTCATCGGCTACCTTCCCGACGAGCAGACCGATGCCGAGGAAGTCCGCGATCTCCTCGAGGGCGAGGGGCGCCGGGCGATCCTGTTCCCCGGCGACATCTCGGACGAGCAGTACTGCCACGACCTCGTCGAGAAGGCCGTCTCGGAGCTCGGCGGGCTCGACACCCTCGTGATGGTCGCCGGCCGCATGGACAGCAACGACGACATCCTCACGCTGACCACCGAGGCGTTCGACTCGACCATGAAGACCAACGTGTACTCGCTCCTCTGGCTGTGCCAGGCGGCGATCCCGCACCTGGAGCCCGGCTCCAGCATCGTCACCACGGGGTCCGTCCAAGGCGCGCAGCCGTCTCCCGACAAGATCGACTACGCGGTCACCAAGGGCGCCATCGGAGTCTTCACGGCCGCCCTCGCTCAGCAGCTCGCCCCCAAGGGCATCCGCGTCAACTCCGTCGCGCCCGGCCCCGTCTGGACCCCGCTGCAGCCCGGATCCGACGACGCCGAGACCGTCTTCTCGTTCGGCGAGCAGGCCCCGTACGGTCGTCCGGGGCAGCCGGCGGAGCTCGGCGCCGCGTACGTCCACCTCGTCAGCCCCGAATCCAGCTACACCTCCGGGGCCACGATCACCATCGCCGGCGCCACACCCGCCTACTGAGCAGCAGATCTGCAGAGAAGGAAGCCGACGCGATGAGGATCACCTACGACACGGAGACCGACTCGATCTCCGTCCCCGGTCTCGATGCCGAGCAGAACGAGCTCCTGCAGCGTGAGCTGTCCGCCGCCCTGTATCAGAACGAGCCCGTGCAGGCGGTGGCCGCCACCATAATGGCGGCGGCACGGCGCTTTTCCGGCGAGAGCTGACCGCTCGCTCGGCTCCGCCTCCAGGACTCGAACCTAGACCTAACAGCTCCAAAGGCTGTCGTGCTGCCATTACACCAAGGCGGATCGCGCGCTCAGGCGCCGAATCAGTCTGCCAGATCGCGCCTGTGCCGGCGCGCGGAGCGGCTCGCGCGGTGTAGGCGGGTGCTGGTCGGTACGGGCACGCCCCCGGAGGCCCGCCCGAGCCGACCGGCACCCGCCGAAGCACCCCGCCGACACGGCGGGCACGGCCATAATGGCAGGATGCTCGAACCCGACGCCGAGGGCACGCACGACGAGGTGGACCGCATCGTCGCCGCGTGGAACCGCGAGCGCCCCGACCTCGACTTCGCGCCCCTCCACGTGCTGTCGCGGGTCGGCCGCATGTCGAAGCACCTCGACCGGGCACGCCGCTCCGCTTTCGCCGCGAGCGAGCTCGAGTCGTGGGAGTTCGACGTGCTCTCCGCCCTCCGCCGCGCCGGCGCCCCCTACGAGCTGTCGCCCAAGGCGCTCCTGACGCAGACCCTGGTGTCCAGCGGCACCATGACGAACCGCATCGACCGCCTGAAGACCCGCGGGCTCGTCGATCGGCGCACCGACCCGAGCGACGGTCGCGGAATCCTCGTGCGGCTCACGCGCGAGGGCGGGCGGGTCGTCGACGCGGCCATCGAGAAGCTGGTCGAGGCAGAGCAGGAACTCCTCGTCGACCTCTCCCCCGACGAGCGGCAGGCGCTGGCGGGGTTGCTCCGGGCGCTGTCGCTGAGCCTCGGGGACTGAGGCCGGTCGTTCCTGCGTCGATTCAGCCCTGTGCAGGGCCGAGCCGCTAGCCCTCGAGCTTCTCGCTGACGGCCAGCCAGGCGAGCTCGAGCTCCTCGGCCTTGGACTCGACCGCGGCGACCTGCTTCTGGAGCTCGCCGAGCCCGGCGTAGTCGTTGGGGTCGTGCGCGGCGAACGTGTCGAGGAGGGTCTGGCGCTCGACCCCGGCCTTCTTGAGGCGGCGGTCGAGGGAGGCGAGCTCCTTCTCGGCGTTGCGCTTCTCGGCGCCCGACAGCCCGGAGGCCTTCGCGGCGGCGACCACCGAGGCACTGGCCCCCTGGGTGGCGGTGGGCCGGTCGGTCGCCTCGCCCTGACCGTCGACGGCTTCGCGGCGGATAGCCAGGTACTGGTCGACTCCGCCGGGGAGGTGCTGCATGCGTCCGCCGATGACGGCGTACTGCATGTCGGTGACGCGCTCGAGCAGGTACCGGTCGTGCGACACGACGAGGAGAGTGCCCGGCCAGGTGTCGAGCAGGTCTTCCATCGCGGCGAGCATGTCGGTGTCGAGGTCGTTCGTGGGCTCGTCGAGAATCAGGACGTTCGGCTCGTCGAGCAGGATCAGCAGGAGTTGCAGGCGGCGCTTCTGGCCACCCGACAGGTCTTTGACGGCGGTCTGGAGCTGCGGCGTGGTGAACCCGAGGCGCTCGAGGAGCTGGCCGGGCGTCATCTCCTTGCCGCCCGAGACGTACGAGGTGCGGTAGCGGCCGACCACGGTGTTGACCCGCTCGTCAGCGAACTCGGCCAGGTCGGAGAGCTGCTGGTCGAGAATCGCGAACTTGACCGTCTTGCCGCGCGTGACGCGGCCTGCCGTGGCCTCGACCTCGCCCGTGACGAGCTTGAGCAGCGTCGACTTGCCGGCCCCGTTGACGCCGAGGATGCCGGTGCGCTCCCCCGGTGCGATGCGCCACTCGATGTTCTTCAGGATCTGCCGCTCGCCGTACGACACGTCAGCCTCGATGATGTCGACGACCTGCTTGCCCAGGCGCGACGTCGCCATCTGGCTCAGGGCCACCTTGTCGCGGACGGGCGGCTCGTCGGCGATCAGCGTCTCGGCGGCCTCGATCCGGAACTTCGGCTTCGCCGTGCGGGCCGGAGCACCGCGGCGGAGCCAGGCCAGCTCCTTCTTCATCAGGTTCTGCCGCTTTGCCTCCGTGACCGAGGCCGAGCGGTCGCGCTCCACGCGCTGCAGCACGTACGCCGCGTAGCCGCCCTCGAAGGGCTCGACGATGCCGTCGTGCACCTCCCACGTGTCGGTCGACACCTCGTCGAGGAACCACCGGTCGTGCGTCACGACGACGAGCGCGCCCTGGTTCGACGACCAGCGGCGCTTGAGGTGCTCGGCCAGCCATGCCACGCCCTCGACGTCGAGGTGGTTGGTGGGCTCGTCCAAGAACAGGATGTCCCAGTCGCCGACGAGCAGGGCCGCGAGGGCGACACGGCGGCGCTGGCCGCCGGAGAGGTCATTGATCGTGGAGCCCCACGGGATATCGGTCGCGAGACCGGAGATGACGTCGCGGATGCGCGAGTCGCCGGCCCACTCGTGCTCCTCACGGTCGCCGACGATGACCTCGCTGACGATGGCGTCGAGGGGCAGGATGTCGCGCTGGTCGAGCACGCCCATCGTGACGCCGCGGCGAGTCGTGACCCGGCCGGAGTCGGGCTCGAGCCGCCCCGCGAGGATGGAGAGGAGCGTCGACTTGCCGTCGCCGTTGCGGCCGACGACGCCGATGCGCGAGCCTTCGTCGATGCCGAGGGTGACGCCTTCGAAGACGACGCGGGTCGGGAACTCGAGGTGAAGCGCTTCTGCGCCGAGGAGGTGTGCCACCTGACAAGGGTAGGCGGTATCGGCCGGCGGTCCGACCGGCTGGGCCCTGCGGTGGCGGAACGGGCTCGCGGCCGCGGGGCTGGGCCCGCTGAATCGGCAGGATCCCGCCCGCGCGACGGCGGGCGCGAGCCGAAACGGCGGGGCTCCGCCCGGCGGCACGGGCTGACGCCGACCCCCGCCGACCTCTCAGCCCAGCGACGCCACCCACTCGCTCGATCCGTCGGCGAAGTCCTGCTTCTTCCAGATCGGCACGCGTTTCTTGATCTCGTCGACCAGGGCGCCGCAGGCCGCGAACGCCTCGGCGCGGTGCGCGCTCGACACGGCGGCGGCGAGCGCGACGTCGCCGATCATCAGCGCGCCGACGCGGTGCTCGACGGCGATGTGCACGCCGGGGTGGGCCTTCGCGACCTCGGCCGCGACCTCTGCCATCACGTCACCGGCCGTCGGATGCGACTCGTACTCGAGCGCCGCCACCTCCCGGCCGCCGTCGTGGTCGCGGACCACGCCCTCGAACGTGACCACGGCACCGGCGTGCGCGCGCCGCACGAGGTCGGCGCAGTCGGAGACGCCCAGCACGTCGGACGTGACGCGAGCCTGCAGGACGGACGATTCAGCCATGGTCGCTCCCGGTGATCTGGTCGAGCAGGTGGTCGAGCACGGTGTCGAGCACCGCCAGGCCATCCTTCACCCCGCCGGGCGATCCCGGGAGGTTGACGACCAGCGTGCGCCCCGCGACGCCGACCACGCCGCGGCTCAGCATAGCCGTGGGCGTGACCGCCAGGCCACGGCGCCGCAGCTCCTCCTCGACCCCGGGCAGCTGCCTGTCGAGCAGGGGCAGCGTCATCTCGGGCGTCGCGTCGGTGGGCGTCACGCCGGTGCCGCCGGTCGTGACGACGAGGTCGACAGGCTGCGCGATGCCGGCGATCAGAGCCCGACCGACCGGTTCGCCGTCGGCCACGATGGCCGGCTCGTCGACGGCGAAGCCGCGGTCGCGAAGCCAGCGCAGGATCACGGGGCCGGTGCGATCCTCAGCCGTCCCGGCCGCTGCCCGCGTCGACGCCACCACCACGAGCGCCGTGCGAGGCTGACCGAGCGGGGTCGCCGGGGTCGACTCGGCGGGGTCGCCCGCCGTCATGCCCGGCTCCAGTCGCCGCTCTTGCCACCCGACTTCTCCAGCACCTTGATCTCGCCGATCTCGGCGAGCTTGTCGACGGCCTTGATCATGTCGTAGAGGGTGAGCGCCGCGACGCTGGCGGCGGTGAGCGCCTCCATCTCGACGCCGGTGACCCCGCGCGTCGACACGGTCGCCATGACGGTGACCGAGTCGCCCTCGGAGGTGAAGTCGACGGTCACCGATCCGATGGGCAGCGGGTGGCACAGCGGTATCAGCGTCGACGTCTGCTTCGCCGCCATGATCCCGGCGATGCGGGCCGTGCTGAGCGCCTCGCCCTTGGGCAGGCTGCCGTCGACGATCCGGGCGACGACGTCGACGCGGGTGCGGAGCACGGCCTGCGCGGTCGCGATCCGCTTCGTCTCGGCCTTCGCCGTCACGTCGACCATGTGGGCGCTGCCGTCGGCGCGGACGTGCGAGAGGGCGGGCTGCGGCGTTCCGGGAGGCGTGGTGTCAGTCATCGAGCGCCCACACTACGACCTCGTCGCCGGCCTCGACGCGGCCGACGCCGACGGGGATGTGCGCGAGCACGGTGGCCTGCGCGTACTGGTGGAGGAGGTGCGACGACGGGCCGCCGACGAAGTGGACGAGCCCGGCGGCATCGAGGCGGGCTCGACGGAGCTGGTGCTTGCCTGGAGGAGAGTCGGCACCCTCGGCGAGGACCGCCGTCGCGTCGCGTCGCGGGAGCGCTCGGCGGGCCCCGGCGGCGAGCGGCACCCGCAGAAAAGCCTGGAACGAGATGAGTGCGCTGACGGGATTGCCCGGGAAGCACACCACCGGCAGCGAGGCCTCGCCGACGGGAAGGGTACCCCACCCCTGCGGGCCGCCGGGCTGCATGGCGACCGAGCCGAACTCGATGCCACGGGGCTCCAGCGCCTCGCGGACGACCTCGTAGGCACCGGCGCTCACGCCGCCGGTGGTGACGACGAGGTCGAACGCCGGGCCGTCGGCGGTGGCGAACCCGACGAGCAGCGCCAGGAGGGCGTCGACGGCGTCGGGCACCTGGAACACCTCGACTCGAGCCCCGAGATCGGTGAGGGCGACGCTGAGAGATGCCGCGTTGGCGTCGTGGATCTCAGCGGCGGCGAGCGCAGACGCAGGTGCCGGCGCGGACGCAGGTGCTTGCCCGGACGCAGGTCTCAGTGCGGGTGCCGATGCGGGTGAGGCCTCGACCCGCAGCTCCGACCCCGTCGAGACGACAGCGACGCGCGGCTGGGCGACGACGTCGACGGCGGCGACCCCGGCCGAGGCGAGCACGCCCCAGTGGGCCGGGCCGAGCACCGTGCCCGCGGCGAACAGCAGGTCGTTTCGGCGGACGTCGGAGCCTGCGGTCCGCACGAACTGCCCGGCGGGCGCGTGCGGGAGCACGACGTCGCCGTGCTCGCCCTCGGGAAGGAACCGCGGCGGGTCGGCGACCTCGATCTGCACGACCGCGTCGGCCCCATCGGGGATGGGTGCGCCGGTCATGATCGGGGCGGCGGTGCCGGCCTCTAAGGGTGGGGGTGCGACGCCGGCCGGGATCCTGCGCCCGATCGTCAGGGCTCTCGGCCCGTCGGCGAGCTCGCGGCTGCGAACGGCATAGCCGTCCATCTGCGAGTTGTCGAAGGGAGGGAGGTCGATCGGAGCGACCACGTCTGCCGCGAGGACCCGCCGTCGAGTGGAGCTGTCGCCGCGGGCCAGCAGGCGTGAGTCGACGCTCAGGGTCTCGGTGGAAAGCCCCTCGAACACCCGCGCCACCAGCCCGGCGACGGCCTCGGCGTGCTCTTCGATAGTGCGCACTCGCGCCTCTCTTTCATCTTCGGCCGGGCTGCTCCCGATAGTCTCGCATCCATGACATCGGTGCCTCGTGAGTTATCCACAGACGCCCCGGCGAGCGGCTCCGCGCCGCGCGTCGACATCGCCGTGATCGGCGGATCGGGGTTGTACTCGCTGTTCCCCGAGGCCGAGTCGCACGTGATCGACACCCCGTACGGGCCGACCTCGAGCCCCGTCACGATCGGCGAGATCGGCGGCAGGCGTGTCGCGTTCCTGACCCGGCACGGCGGCGACCACTCGGTGCCGCCGCACCGCATCGGCTATCGCGCCAACATCTGGGCGCTCGCGTCGCTCGGCGCCAGGGCGATCGTCTCGTCGTCCGCCGTCGGCGGCGTCCACCCCGACTACCCGCCGGGAACGCTGGTCGTCACCGACCAGTTCATCGACCGCACCTGGGGACGCGCCGACACCTTCTACGACGAGGGGTCGGTGCAGCATCTCGCGGCGGCCGACCCGTTCGACCCGATGCTCCGGTCGCTCGCGGTCGACGCGCTCGCCGCCGAACTGGGCTCGTTCGCTCCCTCGGGCACCTGCGTCGTGATCCAGGGACCCCGGTTCTCGACGCGCGCCGAGTCGGTGATGTGGCGGCAGCTCGGCGCCCACACCGTCAACATGACGATGGCGCCGGAGGTCCCGCTGGCGGCAGAGCTCAACATCGGCACCGTCAACCTCTCGTTCGTCACGGACAGCGACGCGGGTCTGGCGCCGTCCGACGACGACGAGACCGACGGCGATGCGGTCAGCGCCGAGCTCGTCTTCTCCCGGCTCGCCGAGGCGCAGCCGCGCATCGTCGCCGCCATCGAGCGGATCGTCTCGTCGATCCCCGCCGACTACGCGTCGGGCGAGCTGATCGCACCGGCCGCTGTCGCCGAGGTGCTGGCTCGGCCGGTCACGCGCTGATGCTGCTCGTCACCGGCGGCGCCGGGTTCATCGGCAGCACCATCGTCGAGGCGGCCCTCGCCGCGGGGCACAGCGTCCGCGTGCTCGACAGCCTGCGCTCCGACGTTCACGGCGCGAAGCCCGAACCCGACCCGCGCGTCGACTTCGTCGAGGGAGACGTCCGCGACCACGCCGTGGTCGACGCCGCCCTCGACAGCATCGACGCCGTCTGCCACCAGGCTGCGAAGGTCGGGCTCGGCGTCGACTTCCAGGACGCCCCCGACTACGTGTCCTCGAACGACGTCGGCACGGCCGTCGTGCTCGCCGCCATGGATCGCGCCCGCATCGACCGCCTCGTCATCGCGTCGTCGATGGTCGTCTACGGCGAGGGCGCCTACCGCGGCCCGTCCGGCATCGTGCGACCGGCAGCCCGCCGTATCGACGACCTCGACGCCGGCGTCTTCGACCCCCGAGACGCGGCCGGAGACCTCCTGACGCCCGAGCTCATCAGCGAGGACGCCCCCCTCGACCCCCGCAACGTCTACGCGACGACCAAGCTGGCGCAGGAGCACCTCGCCACCGCCTGGTCCCGCTCCACCGGCGGGCGAGCCATCGCCCTCCGCTACCACAACGTCTACGGGCCCGGCATGCCGCAGAACACGCCGTATGCCGGCGTGGCCAGCCTCTTCCGCTCCGCCATCGAGCGCGGTGAGGCACCGCGCGTCTTCGAAGACGGAGCACAGCGCCGCGACTTCGTGCACGTCCGCGACGTCGCCTCCGCCAACCTCGCCGCGCTCGACGCCACGAAGGCCCAGGAGCCGCGGACCTTCCGTGCCTACAACGTGGGATCAGGCGACGTCCACACGATCGGAGAGATGGCAGCCGCCCTGTCGCGGCACAGCGGAGGGCTCCCGCCGGTCACCACAGGTGAGTACCGCGCCGGCGACGTCCGCCACATCACGGCGTCGTCGGCTCGCCTCCGTCGCGAGCTCGGCTGGGCACCGGCGGTTAGCTTCGACGAGGGGATGCGCGAGTTCGCGTCCGCGAGCCTGCGCCCCTAGCCCGGAGTCGTCGTGGCGGCTTCGCCGCGGAGTCGGCCGCCGACGCTGCCGACGAGTTGCCCCACAGCAGCGAGCTAGCCGACGACCCGCTGCGGCACGATGAGGTCGAAGCGACAGCCGGCGCCCGTGTTCTGCACCCGCACACGACCGCGATGCGCGGTGATGATTCCCTCGACGATCGCGAGGCCGAGCCCGGCACCGCCGGAGGCCCCGGGCGTCCGAGCCTTGCCGGCCTGCCAGCCGGGCTCGAAGACCCGCCCGAGGTCGGCCTCGTTGATGCCGCCGGCGGCGTCGCTGACCGACAGCACGACGTCGTCGCCGTCGACCGCGACCGCCAGCTCGATCTCAGCGCCGACGGGCGATAGCCGCACGCTGTTCATGATCAGGTTGGCCATCGCCCGGGTGAGCTCGTCGGGGTCGGCGTCGAGGGTGACGTCGGCGACGTCGCGCGCCACGAGCACGACGCCGCGCGCGCTGGACACGGGTTCGAGCTCGGTCACGATGTCGTCGAGCAGCTCGCTCGTCCGCACCTTCTGCACCGTGAGCTTGAGAGCGCCGGCGTGGATGGTCGACAGCTGGAAGAGGTCGTCGACCATGCCGCCCAGCTTGTCGACCTGGGCGAGCATCTGCTGGTGGTATCGCGCCGGGTCGGCGACGATTCCGTCCTGGAGGGCCTCGGCCATGGCGCGGAGCCCGGCGAGCGGGGTGCGGAGGTCGTGCGAGATCCACGCGACGAGCTCGCGCCGCGCGGACTCGGCGCGGGCCTCGCGATCGCGCGACTCGCGGAGTCGGGAGTCGGAGGCGGCGAGCTCGCGAGCGAGGGCCGCGAACTCGTTGGCTACCGGGGCGGACGCCGGCTCGAGGGAGTCGACCGAGCCGGACCCGACTCGCTTCGCCTGCGCGATCAGCTCGCGGCTGTTGCGGACCAGCGTGAACCCGAGCACCAGGGCCAGCCCCACCGAGACGACGCCCGCCACGGCCGCCACCCACAGGAAGAGGTGGAAATCATGCGCCGAGAGGTACATCTGGTCGGCGGCTACGACCATGCCGCCGACGAGGGATCCGATGGCGGCCACCGCGACGATCGCGATCTGCGCCACGAGCGAGACGCGTCGGAGCAGCCGCAGCACGAGGAGCGCGACGATGCCGACGACGAGGGCGGCGCCCAGAGCCCAGGCGGCGAGGTGGACGAAGTCGAGAGCGGTCACGCCGCGACCGCCGCGTCGGGCACGAATCGGTAGCCGACGCCCCACACAGTAAGCAGGTGCACGGGTGCAGCAGGGTCGGCCTCGACCTTCTCGCGCAGGCGCCGCACGTGGACGGTGACGGTGGACAGGTCGCCGACCTCCCACTCCCACACCGCCTTGAGCAGCTCCTCGCGGCGGAACACCTGGTCGGGATGTCGGATCAAGAACGCCAGCAGGTCGAACTCCCGCACGGTGAGCACGAGCCGCCGCCCCTCGACCGAGATCTCGCGCTGCGACACGTCGAGCCGGAAGACGCCCTCCACGACCACGGCCTGAGGCTCGAAGGGCGCAGTCGTGCGGCGCAGCACGGCATCGACCCGGAGCATCAGCTCGCGTGGCGAGAACGGCTTCACGAGGTAGTCGTCGGCCCCGGCCTCGAGCCCGTCGATGCGGTCGGCCTCTTCGCCGAGAGCGGTGAGGATGATCACCGGCACGTCGGTGAACGCGCGGATGCGACGGCACACCTCGAGCCCGTCGACGCCGGGCAGCATGCGGTCGAGCAGGATCAGATCGGGCCGGTTGTCGCGGACCCGGGCCACGGCGGACAACCCGTCGGCGACAAGGGCGGCAGCGTGTCCGCGCGACCGGAGGTACGAGACGACGACCTCCGCGACGATCGGATCGTCTTCGACGACGAGCACACTCCGGCCCGGAGCAGGGGTGACGGCCGCGACGGGACTCGGAGCAGAGAAGGACACGTCTGATATTTTACGTCCGCTTCCCGAGAGGAAAGCCGATTTCCGCAGATGTCCAGGTTCTGTAATGATTCCGGCGGCCTTCGGCTCGACGAGACACCTACTGTCAGGGAATGTCCACCATTCCCACCGGAAGCGGGACGGCTCCGAACTACCACCACGGCGCCACTGGGGGGCCGAGAAGAACCGGAGTTCCCATGAGCACCATCCAGGTCGACGTCATCCTGCCCTGTCTCGACGAAGAAGCGGCGCTGCCATGGGTGCTGTCGCGGCTGCCCGAGGGCTACCGCGCGATCGTCGTCGACAACGGGTCGACCGACCGCTCAGCGGCTGTGGCGCAGGAACTCGGCGCCACCGTCGTCCACGAGCCCCGCCGCGGCTTCGGCGCCGCCGCCCACGCCGGGCTGACTGCCGCGACCGCGCCCTACGTCGCCTTCTGCGACGCCGACGCCTCCATGGACCCCGCCGACCTGCCCGCGCTCGTCGCGCCCGTCGTCACCGGTGCCGCAGACCTCACTCTGGGCCGTCGGCGCCCGACCCGGCGCGGTGCCTGGCCCGTCCACGCCCGCCTCGCCAACTTCGTCCTCGCCCGGCTCATGCGCCGCGCCTCCGGGCTCCGCCTGCACGACCTCGGCCCGATGCGGGCCGCCCGCCGCGACGACCTCCTCGCCCTCGACCTCCGCGACCGCCGCAGCGGCTACCCGCTCGAGATGGTGCTGCGGGCGACCGGGTCCGGCCTGACCGTTCTGGAGCTCGACGCCCCCTACTCGCCGCGCGTGGGCCGCAGCAAGGTGACCGGCACGCTGCGCGGAACGATCCGGGCCGTCCAGGACATGTCTGCGCTCTTGCGCGAGCAGCGCCCCGTCGCCACGGCGCCGGTCCGTGCCGAGTCCCGCGAAGGAGCCCTCCGATGAGCGCGGCACCACTCATCACGGTCGTCGTGATCGCCAAGGAATGCCTGCCAGGCCGCGTCAAGACCCGCCTGCACCCGCCGCTCAGCCTGGAGGAGGCAGCCGTCCTCGCCTCGGCCAGCCTCTCCGACACGCTCCAGACGGTGGCCGCGCTGCCGGCGGCCCGACGCATCCTCCTCTTCGACGGCGTCACTCCCCCGCCCGACGCCCACGGCTTCGACGTCGTCCCGCAGGCTTCCGGCGGTCTCGACGAGCGCCTCGCCGCGGTCTTCGACCTCGTCGACGGCCCCCTGCTGCTGGTCGGCATGGACACCCCGCAGCTCACCCCGTCGATGCTCGCGCCCGTGTTCGAGCCGTGGCCCGACGAAGTCGACGCGTGGTTCGGCCCCGCCAACGACGGCGGCTTCTGGGGCATCGCCCTGCGCGAGCCGACCGGCGACCTCGTCCGCGGCGTGCCCATGTCGCAAGACGACACCGGCCGCCACCAGCTGGCCCGGCTCGCCGAGTCCGGTCTCGGAGTGGGCTTCCTGCAGGAACTCACGGACGTCGACACGATCGATGACGCCCGGGCCGTGTCCGCGGCGGCGCCCACCACCCGCTTCGCAGGCACCTTCCGCGATCTGGCGACCACCGCAGTTCCTGCGCCCCTGGCCTTCGCCGACGCCTCGACCGACGGTCGAGCCACCCTGTGAGCATCGCCGAGATCGGCCGCGAGGCCACCTTCGGGGCAGGTGGCTCCGAGCCCTACGCGCACGCCCTGCGCCGCGAGGGCCGGCTTCAGCTGGTGCGCGACGCCGGCGCCGTCATCGACTCGTACGACCTCGGCCGCTGGATGGCCGACGCCGATGCCGTCGACCGCGCACTGCTGGCCGCCGAGGCCGGGCCCGTGCTCGACATCGGCTGCGGCCCCGGGCGCATGGTCGCCGCGGCCGTCGACCTCGGCTTCGTCGCCCTCGGCGTCGACGTGTCGCGTGCAGCCGTCAAGGTCGCACGCCGCGCGGGGCTTCCCGTGCTGGCCCGGAGCGTCTTCGACCGCCTGCCCCGCGAGGGCCACTGGAAGACGGCCCTTCTGATCGACGGCAACATCGGCATCGGCGGCGACCCCGCCGCCCTCCTGGCACGCTGCGCCGAACTGCTCGACCGCCGAGGCGCGGTCGTGGTCGAGGCGCAGTCCGACGACTCCGTCGACGACGTGTTCACCGCGTCGGTCCGAGACGACGAGGGCCGCACGAGCTCGACTTTCCCGTGGGCCGAGGTCGGCTCCGAGGCGCTCACCCGCCACGCCCACCGCGCGGGCCTCGAGCTCGACGACGTGTGGCGTGCCGACGGCCGCGTCTTCTGCCGCCTCACGCCGACCCGCCGCTGACGCAGGCGCGCCTGCCCCGCCCGGGCCCGCCCGGCCCGGGCCAGGCCCGCCCGGGCTGGTGAGGGGTCGCTGCTTGCTCTCGAGGCGGTGCTCGCCGACAACGAGCGACCCCTCACCGCCGGTGGCGGGGCGGGGGGCGCCGCGAAGGGGCGCGAGGCGTTGCGCGCGCCACGCCACGACGCGACGTCAGGCCAGCTTGCTCGCACGCCGCGCGCGCACCCGCAGGTACACGATGACGCTCAGCCCGACGATGACGGCGATGGCGGCCCAGAGCAGCGCCAGCCGAGGCGCATAGTCGAAGGGCAGCACTGTCGGGTTCTTCGGGATCTTGGCCTTGCGGATGATCTCCGGTACGACGACGAGGGTGAAGATCGATCCGACCACCACGCCCGCCTGGATGATCGCGAGGACTCCGCCCGGGACCTTGCGCCCGGCTCGCCTCATGACCACGCTGATCGCGACGACCGCCGGAGAGATGATGCCGTCGTGGATGATCACGGCGCCAATCAACCAGGTCAGCAGCCCCCAGATGCTCTTGGGCTTCACGGTGTCGACCATGACCCAGGCCCCCAGCAGGATCGCCAGGGCTCCGGCGATGATGAGCACCGTGCGCACGACGCGGGTGCCGCGGCCCACCCTCAGCTCGACGCCGTCGGACGGTGCGGCGGTCATGCGATCACCTCGATCGAGCTCAGCCATTTGGTCTGCAGGACGCCCGGGCGGCCGGGCGCGATCATGCGTGCGGGATACCCGTGGTCGATGTCGAGCCGCTTGCCGTTGAGCTGGAGCGCCACGAGCGTCGTGGGGTCGTTGACGTATTCGCGACCCATCAGCGTCACGCGGTAGCCGCCCTTCTTCTCGAGGCTGGTGATGCGCAGGCTCTCGGTCTCGGTCGCCCCGACCGCAGCGACCAGGTCGCGGAGGCGGACGCCCGTCCAGTGGCCCATCTGACTCCAGCCCTCGACGCAGGAGATCGGAAGCGACTCGGCGGACTGCGGCATGGCCTCGAGGTCGTCGAGAGAGAAGGTCGTGGCCTCGCCGTTGCGCATGAGCGTGAGCACCCAGCTCGGGTCGGTCGCCGTCTCGAGCACCTGCGCCGCCTTTGCGGTGCGATTCACGGGCAGGTCGTTCGGACCGATGCCGTTCTTGCGGGGCGCGAAGACGTTGATCGGGCCGAGGGCGGTGATGGACTGGCCGCCCGTCAGAGCGACGAGCCCCACGGTCGTGCCGCCGACGGCGGCGATGAAGCCACGCCGGGAAGTCTTCTTCTCGACCTCCGGGGTGCGGTCGATCCAGTCGAAGATGCGCCCGACGAAGCCGCGCGGGGGCCGGGACTCGACGACGGCGCTCGAGATCTCGGCCGGGAACACGACATCGGGGTCGCGAAGCGCGTCGGCGTCGTAGTCGAGGGCGGCGAGGCGCTCGCGGGCGACGTGCCCGCGCGATGGCGGCACGATGTCGTCGGCGAGCGGGATGAAGTCGCCGTTCTCGTCGTAGCTGTCGCGGGCCCGCCAGTAGCGCTGGATGACCGGCAGCTTGACGCCGATGTGAACGGCCAGCGAGCCGATGATCACGTAGGCGAGCGCGTAGTGCACCTGCTTGAACGGGAACGGCCACGGGTAGTACTGGAAGGTGTTGAGCAGGCCGGTGAAGATCTGCACGAGCGAGGCGGCGACGAACAGAGCGATCGACGCGCGCTCGAGCACCTGCAGGGGCGTCTTGATCGGCGGCCACTGGAACAACTGAGGGAAGACGGCGTAGAGCTTGGCGAAGAGCAGGGGGAAGCAGGCGATGCCGGCGGTGATGTGGATGCCCTGGGTCCAGCGGTAGAGCGAGACGGGACGCGTCGGGAAGCGCATCCACGACGCCGGCTCTTGCAGGAAGTGGCTGTACAGCCCCGTCAGCAGGCAGATCAGGAAGGCGAGGCCCAGGAGTCGACCGACAGCCACGGCCGTCCGCGCGTTGCGGTTCGGCGAGGTCATCGACCGCCGGAGGCCGTACATCAATTCGCGCATGCTGTATCTCACCACGAACGGTCCTCTCGTCGAGCCGATCTGCTCGAAACGTCACCGTCGCGTAAGGAGTTCGGACCCGCGGTCGGACTCGGTAGGGCAGAGTTGTCGCCGTGCGCACCTTCCTCGCCGTCCTGGCCTCTGCGGTCCTCGCGGCGACCGTCGGCTGGGGCGTCACCCACCTCGGCTTCTACGTCGCCGGCGTCGGCCATACCTTCCAGGTCTGGACGCTGGCGTGCTGGGCGCTCTTCGCCGCGGCCCTCCTCCTCCTTCGACGCGTTCCGGCCCGGGCCGCCACCGCGGTCGTCCTCGTCGGCGCCGCCCTCATCGGCGGTGCGGCGATCGCCGGCCCGCCGAACACGAGCACCGACTCCGCCCGCTACGCGTGGGACGGAATCGTTCAGGGCCACGGCATCTCCCCCTTCGCGCACGCTCCCAACTCGGCGGTGACGCGCGACCTCAAGCCCGACTGGCTCTTCCCCGCCCCGACGACGGCCGCCGACGGGACGCAGGAGTGCACCGGCACCCGTGTCTTCACGACGCACGAGAAGGGCACGCACGACCTCCTCTGCACGACGATCAACCGACCCCGCGTGTTCACCATCTACCCGGCAGCGGCCGAGCTGTACTTCGCTGCCGTCCGGGCCGTCGTCCCGGTGACCGCGGAGTACTGGCCGTTCCAGCTCGCGGGCCTGATCCTGAGCCTCGGCGTCACCGTCCTGCTCCTGGCGCTCCTGCGCCGCCGGGGCCTCGACCCGCGCTGGGCCGCCCTCTGGGCCTGGTGCCCCCTGGTCGCGTCCGAGGCCGTGACCAACTCGCACGTCGACCTGCTGGCGGCCGTGGCGGGGCTGGGGGCGACCGCGCTCGTCGCGAGCAACAGGCGATGGCGCGGCGGAGCCGTCCTCGGGGTGGCGATCGCGGTCAAGCTGTTCCCCGTCGTGGCCGCGCCGGCCCTGCTGCGGCGCAGGCCGGTCGGCGTCGTCGTCGGCGCGATCGCCGCTTTCGCACTCCTCTACGTGCCCTACGTCATCTCGACCGGCCCGAAGGTCATCGGCTTCCTGCCCGGCTACCTCATGGAGGAGGGCGTCGACGACGGCTCCCGCTTCGCCCTCGTGTTCCTCTTCGTCCACGGCAAGGCGACGACCGTCGCGGCCGTGCTGATCCTCCTCGTGGTGGCGCTGATCGTCTGGCGCACGACCGACCCCGACAACCCGTGGCTCGGCCAGCTCGTCATGATCGGCGCGTTCCTGCTGGTGCTGAGCCCGCGCTACCCCTGGTACGCCCTGCTGCTCGTGCCGTTCGTCGCGATGACGGGCCGCTTCGAGTGGCTCGGCATCGCGCTGGCGATCTCGATCCGGCAGTTCTGGCCGTACGCGTACGTGCGCGCGTGGACTCTCGGCGCAGCTCTCGTCATCATCGTGGCGATGGCGATCTGGCGATCCGGCCCGGGCTGGCGGGGCCGTATCCGCGATCGTGCGCGCGACGAGTGGCACCTGCTCCTGCCCGCGCGACTCCAGCGCCGCTAAGGTCGGGCCATGCCACAGATCAGGATCTCCGAGGCCGCCCGCTATCTCGGCGTGAGCGACGACACCGTCCGCCGCTGGATCGACAACGGCACGCTCGACGCCGAGAAAGGCCCGAACGGCCGCACCGTCGTCGACGGCCTCGCGCTGGCGAAGCTCGCTCAGAAGAACGCCGTCCTGCCCGAAGACACCTCCGACATCGGCCGCTCCGCGCGCAACCGCTTCATGGGCCTGGTGACGAACATCGTCATGGACACCGTCATGGCTCAGGTCGAGCTGCAGTGCGGGCCGTTCCGCGTCGTCTCGCTGATGAGCAGCGAGGCCGTCCGCGAGCTCGGCCTCGAGCTCGGCTCCGTCGCGATAGCCGTGGTGAAGGCGACGACGGTCATCGTCGAGACCCCGCCGCAGAAAAACTAGCCGGGCGACCAAACCGTTCTGGGGCGGGTGTCGAACTCATCACTGCGAATCACTGATCAGATCGCACCCCTCTCTGCCGGCGAGAGACCCGAAGCCGGCTGACCATCCCAGCAGTACGGAACCACCAGCATCACGGAATCACCAGTAAGACCGCTCCACCAGCACCACACCGGATCAATGAACGCCCGGCGGCCCGCAGCGAACAACTCGCGTTGCGGTCCCCGGGCGTTGCTCGTCGACGGGGTGCCGTCTCTTACGACCTCGTGACAAAGATCCCCAGGGCGCAGGAACTTCGACCCGCCTCGTTTAGGCTCATCCAATGGTCGTCTCTCTCGGAATCCCCACCCTCCCCGGGCGGGTGCACGGCGCGACCGACGGCCGCCCCGCGACTCCCGGCCTCGTCGACCGCTTCGGCCGCACAGCGACGGATCTCCGCGTCTCCCTGACCGATCGCTGCAACCTGCGCTGCACCTACTGCATGCCCGCTGACGGCCTGCCCTGGCTCGATCGCGAGCAGGCGCTCAGCGCCGACGAGATCGTCCGCCTCGTCGAGATCGGCGTGCGCGACCTCGGTGTGCGCCAGGTGCGGTTCACCGGCGGCGAGCCGCTGCTCCGCGCCGACCTCGTCGACATCATCGCCCGGTGCGCCGCCCTCGAGCCCCGCCCCGAGCTCTCGCTGACCACCAACGCGATCGGCCTCGCGTCGCGTGCGGAGTCGCTCGCGGCCGCCGGTCTCGACCGGATCAACGTGTCGCTCGACTCGCTCCACGCCGAGACGTTCATGAAGGTGACGAGGAGGCCGTTCCTCGAGCGCGTCCTCGAGGGCGTCGACGCCGCTGCCGCCGCAGGCCTCGGCCCCATCAAGATCAACGCCGTCCTGCTGCCGGGCGTCAACGACCACGAGGCGCCGGCGCTGCTGCGCTGGGCGCTCGAGCAGGGCCACGAGCTGCGCTACATCGAGCAGATGCCCCTCGACGCCGACCACACCTGGAGCCGCTCCAGCATGGTGACGGCGGCCGACGTCCGCGCGCTGCTGGCACCGCACTTCGGCCTCGCCCCCGTCGAAGCGCCGCGCGACGGCGCACCCGCCGAGCGCTTCACCGCGACGGCGACCGACGGCTCGGGCCTGACCGGCACCGTCGGCATCATCGCCTCGGTGACCGAGCCCTTCTGCGTCGACTGCCGCCGCACGCGGCTCACGGCCGAGGGCAGCGTCCGCAGCTGCCTGTTCTCGCACACCGAGACCGACCTCCGCGAGTCGCTGCGCTCCGGCGCCGACGACGCGGCGATCGCCGAGCTGTGGCGAGGCGCGATGTGGCAGAAGCCGGCCGGGCACGGGTTGGACGACCCCTCGTTCGTGCAGCCGGCCCGCTCGATGAGCGCGATCGGCGGCTGAGCGTGGCAGTGACGGTGACCCTGCGGTTCTTCGCCGCGGCCAAGGGAGCGACCGGGCTCGACGAGATCGAGTGCGTGTCGGCGGAGGTCCCGACGCTGGGCGAGCTCGTCGACGCGATCCTGCCCGCGGCCGGTACCGACCCCGACGAGCTGGAGCGCATCTTCACGCGGTGCTCGTTCCTGGTCGACGGCGCGACGACGCGAGATCGGGCGCAGCGCGTCCCCGGCGGTGCCGTCGTCGATGTCATGCCGCCCTTCGCCGGAGGCTGAAGTAGACGAACACAGTGCCGGAGGCTGAAGTAGACGAACACAGTGCCGGAGGCTGAAGTAGACGAACACAGTGCCGGAGGCTGAAACAGACGAACACTAGACCGGCACCGGCCCCTCAGCCGCGCAGGTTGGGCCTGAACCCGTCGGGGTCGATGTCGCCGAGCGGCAACGGCACGCGGCCCGTCCCGGCGGTGGGCGAGGCGGCACCGGCGAGGGCGGACGGCCGCAGGGTCCAGCCGAGCATGCCGCGGGTGAGCACCGTGACGTCGTACCCCTCCTGAGCGAGGAGCCGGGCGGCGGCGCGCGAGCGCGGCTCGCGCGCGCAGTACACGACGACGGGAACAGCCGGATCGAGCTCGGGCCGCACCGGCGTGGTCGAGCCGAAGCCGGCGGCGAGCACCGAGCCGGGGATCGCCTCGACGTCGTGCTCCTGCCGCTCGCGCACGTCGACGAGCGCGAAGTCGTCGGTGCCGGCCGCTCGGGCGGCCAGGCGCGACTCGAGGGCGTCGGCAGCGATCACGCGCACCTGCGCCTCGGGCTGCGGGGCGGCGTGACGCGGGGTGCCGAGTTCCTGCGCCCTGATCGCCTGTCGCTCGGGCGAGCGCACGAGGCGGCTCTCGCGCCAGGTGCCGGTGAGCGCGTCGATCGTCGCGATCCGGCCCAGCAGCGGTTCACCCGCTCCGGTCACGAGCTTGAGCACCTCGGACGCCATCACAGACCCCACAGTGCCGCAGAGGGGGCCGAGGACCCCGACGTCGGAGCACGACTCGTCGAACCCGTCCGCCGGGGGCTCGGGGTGCAGGTCGCGGTAGTCGACGCCGCGGCCGTCGGGGGCGGCGTCCCAGAAGACGCCGACCTGGCCGTCGAACCGCGAGACGCTGGCCCAGACGACCGGGAGCCCGCGCTCGGCGGCGGCATCGGCGACGACGTAGCAGGTGTCGAACGAGTCGCTCCCGTCGACGACGATGTCGTAGTCGTCGAAGATGCTCGCAGTTCTCTTCTCGAGCAGGAACGCGTGCACGCGCACGTCGACCGAGCCGTTCGCGGCACGCACCCAGTCGGCCGCCGCCCTCGCCTTCGGGAGCCCCACCTGGTCGGGCCGGTACAGCACCTGCCGCTGCAGGTTCGAGACGTCGACGACGTCGTGGTCGACGATTCCCAGAGTTCTGACACCTGACATCGCGAGATACTGGATGACCGGAGAGCCGAGGCCGCCTGCGCCCACGACCAGGACGCGCGCCCGGCCGATGCGCTGCTGGCCGTCGAGACCGATCTCAGCCAGTCGTGATGTGCGCGTGTAGCGTTCGACCTCTGGCAGGCCGCCCGCCGAGGGGCTCGTCTGCTCCGAACGTCCATCATCAGCGCTCGCGCCGTCACCGCCAGCACCCACCAGGGGAGGAAGCCGCACCATGACCGACCTCCTCGACTCGCGGACCGCTGCGACACCCACTGTACGACGCCGGTCGTTGCGTCCTGCTGGGTGGTACCGCGACGTGCGAGCGCGCCGGTTCGGAGACGCCGGGATCGCGGGGGCGTTCGCGTTCCTGCTCTCGGTGGCCTTCTCGTGGGTGCCGTCGGTGTGGTTCGACGAATCGGCCACGGTCGTGTCGGCGACGCGTTCGTACAAGCAGCTCGGGGCCGAGGTGCAGACGGTCGACGCTGTGCACGCCACGTACTACGGGCTGATGCACGGGTGGTTCGACCTCGTCGGCTACACGCCGTTCACGCTGAGATTTCCGAGTGCTGTCGCCACGGGACTCGCCGCGGCGCTGGTGGTGCTGCTCGCCGCGCGGTTGACCGACAAGCGCACGGGCCTCGTCGCGGGCCTCGTGTTCGCCGTGCTCCCCCGCGTGACGTGGATGGGCGCCGAAGGTCGTTCGTACGCGACCGCGACCCTGCTCGCCGTCGCGCTGTCGCTGGTGCTGATGCACGCCACGACGAGGCCGCGGCCGTCGAAGCGGCTCTGGGTGCTCTACGGCGTTCTCGCCCTGGCGGCCGGCATGGTCTTCCTTTACGTCGCGCTCGTCGTCGTCGCGCACGGTCTCACCCTCGCGCTCTGGGCTCTCCGCAGCCGTCTGCACGACCGGGAGACACCGTGGCGCCAGGCCCTCGGCGGCTGGGTGATCGCCTCGGCGACCGCGGCGCTCGCGCTGATCCCTCTCGCTCACCTCGCCAGCTCGCAGTCGCGCCAGATCAACTGGATCCTGCGGCCCGGCTGGAACGTCTTCCCGAACGTGCTCGGCTGGCAGTGGTTCATGGCCAACTGGCAGCTCACCGCCGTCGCCTGGGCGCTCGTCGTGGTCGGAGTCGTGTCGGTGCTGCGCCGGGGTGCGCGTCATAACGCGCCCAACGTGCTCCAGGTCGTCGTGCCGTGGATGGCTGTGCCGACGGTGGGGCTCATCGCCGTTTCGATGGTCTCGAACCCGGTGTACTCGCCGCGTTACGTGACGTTCGGCGCTCCGGCCGTCGCGATCCTGATCGCCGTCGGGCTCACGGCTCTCAGCCGCCGCCGCTTCATCGCGGCCGGCCTCGTCGTGCTGATCGCCCTGACCGCCCCGAGCTACGTGAGCCAGCGCCAGCCCGAGGCGAAAGACAACTCGTCATGGGCCGAGGTGGCCGACCTCATCGCGCATGAGCGGTCGCTCGAGCCCTCGGGCGGCGACGACGCCATCATCTACGGCCACCTGCGACGCCATGCGGCCGCGTCGGCGCGCAACATCGCGTACACCTACCCCGACGCGTTCGCCGGCCTCACCGACGTCACCCTGAAGAAGCCCGCCGCCGAGACCGGCAAGCTCTGGGAAGACCGGTTCGCGCTCGCCGACACGATCGAGCGGGTCGACGGCCACGAGTACGTGTGGCTCGTCACCAGCGACAAGCGCGACATCCGGCCGGCCGTGACGCAGGCGCTGGCCGATGAAGGGTTCCGCGTCGAGAAGCAGTGGCACCTGACCTACGTCAACATCGTGCGGTACCAGCTCGGCTGATCGCGGGTGTCGGTGCCGATCGCGGGTGTTCGTGCCGCCCGCGGCTGTGGGACGCCGAGCCGAGCTAGTCGGCCACGACCCGCGCGCCGTGCACCGGCCCTGTCGCCCGCACGACGTCGAGCCCGGAGGCGCTGAGCGCGATCTGCAGCTCGAGGGCCCCGTCGAGGTCGGGCGCCAGGAAGGCGACGGTCGGCCCCGACCCCGAGACGACGCCGGCGAGGGCGCCGTTCTGCTCGCCGAGCTCGAGCACGTCGGCGAGACCGGGCTCGAGGTGCAACGCGGGCGCCTGGAGGTCGTTGTGCAGGACGTCGGCCAGAAGCGCGGGGTCGCCGGCGCGGAGGGCCTGGAGCACGCCCGACTCCACCCGCGGCGTACGAACGACCGGGCTGATGTCGGCGCGGTGTCGGTTGCGGTGCTCGTCGAGCTCGCGGTAGACGGCGGGCGTCGAGAGGCCGAAGTCGGCCAGGGCGAGCACCCACTGGAAGCTGCCCTGCGCCAGCGCCGGGCTGAGCTCGTCGCCGCGCCCGGTTCCGATGGCAGTGCCACCCATCAGGGCGAAGGGAACGTCGGCCCCGAGCTGGGCGCCGAGACGGAGGAGCTCGTCGCGCGAAAGCCCCGTGCCCCACAGGGTGTCGCAGGCGAGCAGCGTCGCGGCCGCGTCGGCGGACCCCCCGCCCATGCCTCCGGCGACGGGGACGTTCTTGTCGATGACGAGCTCGACGCCGCCGCGATGGCCGGTCGCCTTCGCCAGCAGCTTGGCCGCGCGGATCGCCAGGTTGGTGTCGTCGACCGGCACGCCTGACAGGTCGATGCCGGCGTGCACCGACGTGAACCGCACCGTGAAGGCGTCGGCCTCGGCGGCGCGCACGTCTTCGTACAGCGAGACGGCCTGATAGGCCGTCGCCAGCTCGTGATAGCCGTCGTCTTGCAGGTCGCCGACGCGCAGGTAGACGTTGATCTTGCCTGGCGCACGAGTGTGGACCACAGTCGGGCTCCCCACGGACGTCATACGTCCAACCTACCGGGAGACGGAGGCCTCTCGTGCCGACGGCGACTCCGCACGCACCAGCGGGATGACGTCGCGGGCGAACCGCTCCATCTCCTCGACCTGGGGCGAGAACTGCAGCAGCAGCGTGTCGACGCCGGCGGCCTCGAACTCGAGGATCCGGTCGGCGACCTGACGCGGCGTGCCGATGAAGCCCGGGCGGAGTCCGCGATTCGACACCGAGTAGTCGCGCAGGTCGGGCTCGTGCTCGAGGTGCGACTGGGCGACGAAGTCCTGGTACGACTCGTACGCGGCGCCGTGACTCACGTCGGTGATGCGCGCGAGCTCCTGCTCCGCCTCCGCCTCCGTGTCGCGGACGATCGCGTACGCAGCCATGCCGAACGCCTCGAACGGCGTCGCGCCGGCCTCGGCGCGCTTGGCCTTCATGTCGTCGACCTTGGCGCGGAGCTCGTCGACGGTTCCGCCGTGCGTCAGGTAGGCGTCGGCGAACCCGACGATCGCGGCCTTGCCGGCCGGGCTCTCGCCACCGGCGTAGATACGCGGCTGAACGTGGGGCTTCGGCTCGAGGTGGGAGCGCTCGAGGTCGTAGTAGTCGCCGTGGAAGTCGAAGGGCGTCTCGTTCCACAGGCCCTTGAGGATCGAGACGAACTCCGACGTGCGAGCGTAGCGATCGTCGTGCTCCGAGAAGATGCCGCCGTACTGCCGGGCCTCCTCGGCCCACCACGCCGAGACGACGTTCAGCGTGAAGCGGCCGTTCGACACCTCGTCGATGGTCGCCGCCTGCTTGGCGGTGACGGCCGGCAGATGGTAGCCAGGGCGCACCGCGACCATCAGCTCGAGCTTCTCGGTCACGGCGGCGATCGACGCCGTCAGCGCCCACGCCTCGAGCGAGGGGGCGGCGACGCCCTTGATGTCGTTGAGGTTGAGCTCGGGGATGAGTGTCAGGTCGAACCCGACTCGCTCAGCCGTCTGCACGACCTTCTTGACGTAGTCGAAGGTGACTGGCATCTGCTCGTCGTCGACGTTGCGGAGCCAGCCGCCGAAGATCGGGGTCCAGAAGCCGAACCTCACGCGAGGACCTCGACGGGGGCCGTCTCCGGGTAGGCGGCCGCCAGCTCGCGCCCGAGGAAGCGTGCGATCTCGCGCGGCCCGGACAGCGTCGCCGC
This sequence comes from Frondihabitans sp. PhB188, assembly GCF_003752365.1. Classification (GTDB taxonomy): domain Bacteria; phylum Actinomycetota; class Actinomycetes; order Actinomycetales; family Microbacteriaceae; genus Frondihabitans. The sequence continues at coordinate 473,556 of NZ_RJUO01000003.1, forward strand.
GGCCTCGACCTCCGGGTTGTAGTTCGTGTTCGTGTTGACGTCGTAGACCACCGTGCGGCCGTCGGTCGTCTCGATGAACTCGATGCCGGCGATCTCGATGCCCTGATCGCGCAGGAACTCGGGAAGCCGCCGGACCAGCGGGTGCTCGGCGATCGGCTCGCCGCCGGCGGTCCTCTCCCGCAGCGCGAAGAGCGGCGCCTGTCCGGGCAGCGCGCACGCGTCGGCGGGGCAGAACTCGAAGGTGCCGCCGGAGGTGTCGACGCGGACGGCGTAGACGAACTGCGAGTCGACGAATTCAGCCCTCGTGACGAAGGACTCGGCGCCGACCAGGAGTTCCTGAATGAGAGTGATGCCATCGGGAGACGACTCGAAGTCGTCGGACTCGACCCAGGCGGCGAACTCGGCCTGGTCGTCCCAGCGCCGCACGCCCAGGCCCTTGCCGCCCTGGTTGTGCTTCGAGATGAAGGGGGTGGCGAACGACTCGGCGGTGGCCGCGAGGTCGCGGGTGCCGAACACGGCCTTGGTCTTCGGCACATCGAAGCCGAGACGCTGGAGGGCGAGGTGCTGCTGCACCTTGCTGACCTCGATGTCGATGACCTTCCGCCCGTTGACGACGCGGCGACCGGCGGCCTCGAGCCACGACAGGGTGGCCCGCGTGTACTCCTTCGAGAACTCGTTGCCGCGCGTGTGGGCGCTGGCCGACATGCGCGACCAGTAGATGCCGGGGGCGGGCTCGACGGTGAGGTCGATGGCGCCGTCGGTGAGCAGCAGCTGCTCGACGGGGACTCCCTCGAGCTCGAAGGCTCGGGCCAGCGGCGGGAACCACTCGGGGTTCTCGTGGATCACGTACACGGTGGGCTGATCGGTCACCCGCTCAGCCTAGGCACTCCCCCCGAGAACCGCAGAAGTGTTTCGCCGCGCTACGCGTCGCCCGTCGCTCTCGGAGGCGCGACGGGCAGACTGACGGCATGGCACGTCTCCAGCATTTCGGATGGTTCTTCGGCCGCGGCTTCGGGCCGCAGGGATGGCTCCGGCCGGACTGGCACTGGAACCTGCGGTGGGACCGCCCGGGGCTCTATCAGCAGTCGGCCACGGAGCTCGAGCGCGCCGGCCTCGACCTGCTGATCATCGAGGACAGCCTCTCCCCCGGCCCGAAGGAGCAGCTCGACCTCCGCGTGCGCGGGGCGCTCGGCGCCCCGAAGCTCGACCCGCTGCAGCTGACACCGTGGCTGTTCGCAGCGACGGAGCACCTCGGCGTGGCCCCCACGGTGAACGCCGGGGTGCTCCCGCCGTACCTCGCCGCCCGCAGCTTCGCGACCCTACAGCACCTGAGCGACTACCGCGTCGGCATCAACGTCGTCACCGACGTCAAGGGCAGCCGCCACTTCGGCATCCCCGAGCTCGACCACGACGCCTCGTACGACCGCGCCGAGGAGTGGATGCATGTCGTGCGCCGCCTCTGGCACAGCTGGGCCGACGGCGCCGTGGTGGAGGACACCGAGACGTGGCGCTACGCCGACGGCGCGAAGCTCGACGCGTTCGAGCACCGCGGCGAGTACTTCTCGCTCGACGGCCCGCTCAACGCCCCGCCCTTCGACGGGAACGAGGGCGGCAAGGCCGATGGCGACCCTGTCATCGTGTCGCCCGGCGGCTCGGGGCGCGGGCTGGAGTTCGCCGGGCGCAACAGCGACGTGCAACTCGCACTCGCACGGCTCGACGTGGAGACGGTTCGGGCCTACCGGGCCCGGATCCATGAGGCCGCGCGGGCGCAGGGGCGAGTTCCTGCGTCTCTGCGAATTCTCTTCGTGCTGACGCCCGAGATCGTCGCCTCGACGGAGGAAGCCGATCGACTGGTCGCGGCGAGCGCGCACCCGAGCGACTCCGACCTGCACGAGGTGATCGAGCGGCAGTCGATCATCACCGAGACCGACCTGACCGGCCTCGACCTCGACAGGCCGCTCGACCTGGCCGTGTTCGGGCAGCACGTGTCGAAGGGCAGCATCGGCGGGCTCGTGGGCAACGCAGATCCGGCGACTCCGCTGCGCGAGCTGTTCACCGCGAAGTACCGCAAGGGACGCATCAGCGACGGCACGGGCTTCGTCGGGACGGTCGGCGAGATCGCCGACTTCATCGAGGAGCTCGGAGACGACGCCGACAACGACGGCTTCATCTTCAACGGCGACCTTCACCCGGCGACGGTGCACCGGACCCTCGATGCGCTCGTTCCGGAGCTGCGGCAGCGCGGGATCCTGCGGCGCGAGTTGGGCGGAGGCGGGCTGCGCTCGAACCTGCTCGACTTCTAGCTCCGGGCCCTGTCCGCCCTTCGACCCACCTCCGGGGGACAGATCACCCCTGTTCGAGGGTCGCATTCCGCCCGAAAGCGAAGTACTGTCGCAGAAACGGCTACCCGAGCCGCCCTCGCTTCGACCCGCTTCCCGACGGACCGCCCCTTACCCAGGCGTGCCCGGCGGGGCGAACGAGTCAACCGAATACACATCTCTGAGGCACACTTGTCTTTCCTGTCCCGAAACAGGAGATTGCCCGCAGTCGTGGCCGCCGTAGCGCTCGTCGCCGGCAGCCTCCTCTCTGCGGGTGCCGCGCATGCGGACTCCGCTCCCACCACCCCGAGCTCCACGACCCCCGCCACCGTCACCGCGGACTCTCTGACAGCGCCGCAGATCAACGGCGTCGTCTGGACGCAGCTGATCGTGGGCAACACCGTGTACGTCGGCGGCTCCTTCACCAAGGCCCGCCCCTCCGGATCACCCGCGGGCGTGAACGAGGTCGCGCGCTCGAACATGCTGGCCTACGACGTGCGCACCGGCGTGCTGCTTCCGGCGTTCGCGCCCAAGGTCAACGGCCAGGTCCTGGCCATCGCGGCAACGGCCGACAAGAAGCACCTCTACATCGGCGGCGACTTCACGAAGATCGGCACGGCGAAGCGGAGCCGCGTCGCCGAGATCGGCGGCACCACCGGAAACCTCGTCGGCGGGTTCGACCCGGCGGCGAGCGGGACCGTCCGCTCGATCGTGCTGCGCGGCAGCTACCTCTACCTCGGCGGCTCGTTCGCGAAGATCAAGGGCAAGGTCCGCACGCAGATCGCCGCGGTGAGCCCGAAGTCGGGGTCGCCGTCGTCATGGGCGCCGAAGCTGGCCGGCGGCCAGGTCACGTCGATCGCGATCTCGCCCGACGGCAAGAAGGTCGTGCTCGGCGGCAAGTTCACGTCGACGAACGGCTACGGACGCAGCATCAAGAGCTCCTACAGCGGCTACGGCATGTCGGCCGTCTCGCGCTCCACCGGCAAGTCGATGCCGTGGCCGGTGAGCAAGCTCGTGCAGGACGGCGGCCTGAACGCCGCCATCACCAGCTTGAGCTCGTCGTCGGCGGGAGTGGTCGGAAGCGGCTACGTGTACGGCGTCGGCGGGAACCTCGAGGGCGCCTTCCGCGCCGACTGGAACGGCAACCTCGTCTGGCTCGAGGACTGCCACGGCGACACCTACTCGTCGGTGATCGTCGGGAGCATCGTCTACACGGCAGGCCACGCGCACTACTGCGGCAATCTCGGCGGGTTCCGCGAGAGCACTCCGACCATGCACTACCCCGCCCTGGCCTTCACGATGGCCGCGACGCAGAAGCTCACGAACAACGGCTCGAAGAACTACGCCGACTTCTCGGGCAAGCCCGCCCCGACGCTGCTCGACTGGTTCCCGACCATGTCGATCGGCACCTACACCGGTCAGAGCCAGGCGGCCTGGAGCGTGACCGGCAACTCGAAGTACGTCGTCTACGGCGGAGAGTTCCCGACCGTCAACGGCGTCGCCCAGGAGGGCCTGGCCCGGTTCGCGGTGTCATCGCTCGCATCGAACTCCGCAGGCCCCCAGGCGTCGGGGGCGACGTTCGTGCCCTCCGCGGTCTCGTCGCGCGCCGGCCAGGTCACCGTCAGCTGGCCCAGCAACTCCGACCCCGACAACTCGACTCTCACGTACACGCTCTACCGCGACAGCGACTACGACCACCCGGTCACGTCGATGACGTCGAACTCGACCTTCTACTACCGGCCCTCGCTGCAGTTCGTCGACACCGGGGTCACCGCCGGGCAGACGTACTCGTACCGCGTCCGGGCGACCGATCCGTTCGGCAACAGCGTGCTCGGCGACGCGATCAGCGTGACGGTGGCGAGCGCGACGACGACCGGGTACGAGGGGGCGGTCTTGCAAGACGCCCCGGTCGATTTCTGGCGCCTCGGCGAGGGCGCGACCGCACAGGCGACCGACTCGACGAGCAGGTCTCCGCTGGTCGTGTCGGCGGTCTCGTCCAGCGGGCGCTCCGTCGAGACGGCGACTCCCCCGATCATCGGCACCGGTTCGAGCTACGGGCACTCGCGCGACGAATCGACTCCCGCCATGAAGTCGCTGACCATCGAGGCCTGGTTCAAGGCCGCCAAGGGCGGCTCCGGCACGATCGTGGACTTCGGCAACAACGCGACGTTCCTGTCGAGCGTCGTCGACCGCAGCCTGGTGCTGCAGTCCAACGGCACGCTGACGTTCGGCGTCCGCAACCCGGGCCGCGTCGCCGTCGCGACCTCGAAGTCGTACGCCGACGGCAAGTGGCACCAGGCGGTGGTCACCGTGTCGACGACGTCGATGCGCCTCTACGTCGACGGCACGCAGGTGACCGGCAAGAGCGGCACGTTCGCCATGTCGAAGGCGTGGGGCTACTGGCGGGTCGGCGGAGACTCGGCATGGCCGGGGCCGCGGTTCTTCGTCGGGAGCATCCGCGACGTGTCGGTGTACTCCTCGACGCTCTCCGCCGATCGCGTCGCCGCTCACTACGCCGCAGCGGACGTGAATTCCTGAGATTTCTTCGGCTAAGGGTCGCGCTCGACGCGGTTCAGAGCCTGGGATCGCGGCAACCACCAGACCACGCTCACTGAGGAGCGTGTCACGACGAACGCTGAGCACAGCGTCCGGGGCCCGAAACCCGCCAGCACCACCGCACAGGCACCACACCACTCGATCACACCCGAGGCCACCCATGCGCCGTCTGCTTCGTCCTGCCCCCGCGTCCGCCGTCATCGCGACCGCCGCTCTCGTCTTCGCCGGCCTCGCCGTGGCGTCACCGGCCCTCGCCGACTCGGCACCGGTGTCGCCGACCGATCCGACGACGCCGACCACCGTCACCGCCGACGTGCTCGCGACGCCTCAGATCAACGGCGTCGTCTGGACGCAGGTCATCTCGGGCAGCACGGTCTTCGTCGGCGGCAACTTCACGAACGCCCGACCCGCCGGCTCCGCGGCGGGAGTCAACACGGTGAGCAGGAACTACCTGCTGTCGTACGACATCACGACCGGGGTCCTGGGCACCGGCTTCGCGCCCTCCGCCAACGGCCAGGTCAAGTCGGTCATCGCCTCCGCCGACGGCAAGTACGTCTATGTGGGCGGATCGTTCACCAGCATCAACGGCGTGACGCGCAACCGCATCGCCAAGCTCGACGCCACGACCGGGGCCGTCGTCACGGCGTTCAACCCGAACGCCGCCTACACGGTGAACGCGCTCGCGCTCTCGGGCAACACCCTCTACCTCGGCGGCGGCTTCACCGCCGTCGGCGGCCAGACCCGCTCCGACCTCGCCGCCGTGGACGCCACGACCGGTGCCGTGAAGTCGTGGGCGCCGTCGGCATCCGGCGGCCAGGTCACCGGGCTCGCCGTCTCGCCCGACGGCGGCAAGGTCGTCGTCGGCGGCGCGTTCACGACGCTCAACGGCTCCAGCAACCCCGGCTACGGCCTCGGCGCCGTCGACGCCGTCAGCGGCTCCCTCCTGCCCTGGGCCGTCAACTCGGTCGTCCGCGACGGCGGCGCCCAGTCCGGCATCACCAGCATCACGTCCGACGCCGACGGCGTGTACGGCAGCGGCTACGTCTTCGGAGCCGGCGGCAACGTCGAGGGAGCCTTCCGCACCGACTGGAACGGCAACCTCATCTGGCTCGAGGACTGCCACGGCGACACCTACTCGGTCGCTCCGACCGACAATGCCGTGTACGTGGCCAGCCACGAGCACTTCTGCGGCGACCTCGGCGGCTTCCCGCAGAACAACCCCTCGTCGACGTGGGTCTTCCACCGCGGCACCGCCTTCAGCAAGGCCGCCACGCAGACCCTCGCTGCCAACCCGATCGGCGGCTACGCCAACTTCGCCGGCAAGCCCGCCCCGTCGCTCCTGAACTGGAACCCCGACCTCGTCGCCGGCTCGTTCACGGGCCAGACGCAGGCGGCCTGGAGCGTCGCGGCGAACAGCAGGTACGTGCTCTACGGCGGTGAGTTCCCCACGGTCAACGGCGTCGCCCAGCAGGGGCTCGTGCGTTTCGCAGTTCCGTCCATCGCTCCGAACAAGGCCGGCCCGCTGGCCACCGGATCGAGCTTCACGCCGAACCTCATCTCGACGGCGCCCGGCAAGGTCAAGGCCTCGTGGCTCGCGAACTCCGACCGCGACAACGGCACGCTGACCTACAGCCTCCACCGCGACGGCGGAGCCACCCCGGTCTTCACGACGACGCAGTACTCGACGACGTGGTCGAAGCCGCAGATGGGCTTCACCGACAACGGCCTCGCCGCCGGCTCGACGCACAGCTATCGCCTGCGCGCCACCGACCCCTTCGGCAACACGGTCCTCGGCGACAGCGTCTCCGTGACCGTCGCGTCGAGCTCGCCCACGGGGTACCAGGCCCGTGTGGTCTCGGACGGCGCTTCGAACTACTGGCGCTTCGACGAGTCGGGCGCGAAGGTCCGCGACTTCATCGGCTACTCCGACCAGGTGGCTCAGTCCGGCGTGACGAAGGGCACCGCCGGCGCGACGATCGACGGCGACACCGCGGCCACGTTCGACGGCAGCTCCACCGGCTACTCGGCGACTCAGGCCAAGGTGGCCGCGCCGCAGACGTTCTCGCTCGAAGCCTGGTTCAAGACGACCAAGTCAGGCAGGATCGTGGGGTTCGGCGACCTCAACGTCGGCACGTCGCTCAACTACGACCGGCAGCTCTCCGTGAACTCGTCGGGCCAGCTGACCTTCGGCGTCTACGACGGGAGCAGCCGGACCATCTCGACGGGCGGGACCGTCACCGACGGCGCGTGGCATCAGGCCGTCGGCACCTTCGGCTCGGGGAGCATGGCGCTCTACGTCGACGGCGCCCTCGTCGGCACGAAGACCGGCATCGGCACCGCTCAGTCGTATGACGGCTTCTGGCGGGTGGGCGGCGACTCGACGTGGTCGGGGTCGCAGTTCTTCACAGGCTCCATCGACGACGTCTCGGTGTATCCGAGCGCGTTGACGGGCGCGCAGGTCTCGGCGCAGTACGCGGCCGCCAAGACCGGGGCCGGCGGAACCCCGGCCAACGTCTCGCCGACGGCGTCGTTCACGAGCACCTCGTCGGCTCTGACAACCTCGGTCAACGGGACCGGGTCGTCCGACCCCGACGGATCGATCGCATCCTTCGCCTGGACCTTCGGCGACGGCGGCACCGCGACCGGCTCCACGGCGTCGCACACGTACACCGCCGCCGGCACCTACACGGTCACCCTCAAGGTCACCGACAACCAGGGCGCCACAGGCACCACCTCGAAGAGCATCGCGGTGACTGCGCCGACCGGCGGCGGCACCCAGCCGATCGCCCAGGACACGTTCGCCCGGACGCTCACCGCCGGCTGGGGCACGGCTGACGTCGGTGGCGACTGGACGCGCGCCGGAACCAACTCCAACCTGTCCGTCGGCGGCGGAGCGGGCTCGATCCTGCTCACCGGACCCGGCCAGCAGATGGGCGTCTACCTCGGCTCCGTGGCGCAGACGAACGTCGACCTGACCACGCAGTTCTCACTCGACAAGGTCGCCACGGGCGGAGGCACCCAGGTCACGCTGCAGGGCCGCCGGATCGACTCGTCGACCGACTACCGCGCCACGATCGCGCTCAAGGCCGGCGGTGCGGCGACCGTCTCGCTGGTCGGCGCCGGGACGACGATCGCCGCGCCGGTGACGGTGCCCGGCACTCTCGCCGCCGGTACCGGGCTCAGCGCCCGCCTGCAGGTCACCGGCACCGCGCCGACGACCGTCCGGGCCAAGGTCTGGCTCACCGGCCAGGCCGAGCCGACGGCGTGGACGGTCTCGGCGACGAACTCGGCGGCCGGCCTGCAGGTCCCGGGAGCGGTGGGCATCGTCGCCTACGAGTCCGGATCCGCGACCAACGGCGCCCAGACCCTGAAGTTCACGGCGTGGAAGGCCGCGACCCCCTAGTCGCGAGCCGCGCGACACTCCCCGATCGGGGCGACTCGACGGCCACGCCGCCCCGATCGGGGCGGGCGGCCGATCAGGACAGGGCGACGACGACCCGCTCGAGCGCCCGCCGCACGTCGGCGACGCGCTCCGGCAGGCGGATGCCGCTCTGCGCGATCGTCACGGCGCACCGCGAATCGCGAGGAACGCCGACGCGCAGCTCGAGGCGGTCCCCCGCGGCGAGCTCCCAGACGGCCTGGCAGCGCTCCGGCAGGCGGTGCACCTCGACGGGCTCCGACTTCGCGAACGCCGCCACGCGCACGAGCGCCTCATCGAGGAGGGCCACCTGGGCGCCGCGCACGCTGCGGCTCACGGACACGGCGAACGTCCCGTCATCCTGCTCGCCCGGAAGACGGATGCCGCGCTCGCGCTGATAGCGAACCGCGACCGACTCGGCGCCCCACTCCGGCGCCTCGTAGACGTCGACGAGCAGCGCCACGATCTGGTCGTGCGAGAGGCGGGTGGCGGCCTCGGCGTCGAGGATCTCGAACCACTCGGCGACGCCGCGCCCGCTCCGCGCCGCCAGCTTGGCGTCGCTGGTCGTGCCGGCGACGCCCTCGGCCCGCGCCGACTCGGCCGCACGATCCGCTCGGGGCGCGCCGGACTCACGGCGGCGCTTGGGAGACACGGCTACTCGCCCGCGTCGGCCAGCCGCACTCGGGCGATGGCCAGGAAGTCGTCGACGGTCAGCTCTTCGCCCCGGCCGGTCGCCGGGAGCCCAGCGCGCTCGATCGCGTCAGACGCCTCGGCCGACGACCCGAACACGACCGAGAGCGACTGACGCAGCATCTTGCGGCGCTGCTGGAACGCGGCGTCGACGAGCTCGAACGTGACCGCGCGCTCCGCCTCCGTGCCCTTCGGCTCGCGCCGGTCGTAGGCGACGAGGATGCTGTCGACGTTCGGCACCGGCCAGAACACCTGGCGGCTCACCTGCCCGGCGGTCGACCACGCTCCGTACCAGGCGGCCTTGATGCTGGGCGAGCCGTAGACCTTCGAACCGGGGGTGGCTGCGAGCCGCAGGCCGACCTCGGCCTGGACCATGACGAGCCCGCGCTCGAGTGAGGGGAAGAACTCGAGGAAGTGCAGCAGCACGGGCACCGAGATGTTGTAGGGCAGGTTGGCCACGAGGTGGGTGGGCGACGACGGGAGCTCCGTGACCTTCATGGCGTCGGCGACGACCACCGTCAGGTCGGCGCCGGGCTGGAGCAGCCGGACCGTCTCGGGCAGCTGCTCGGCGAGGCGCTTGTCGATCTCGACGGCCGTCACGACCGCCCCTGCCTCGAGCAGGCCGAGCGTCAGCGACCCGAGTCCCGGGCCGATCTCGACGACGGCCGTGCCGCTCGGCACCGTGGCCGCCTGGACGATTCGGCGCACGGTATTGCCGTCGTGCACGAAGTTCTGGCCGAGCTTCTTGGTCGGCTGGATGCCGAGCAGGTCGGCGAGGTCGCGGATCTCCGCCGGCCCGAGGAGGGTGGACGCCACGTCAGGCCTCGATCGTGATGGGCTCGGACTCCCACGTGCCGTACACCAGCTCGGTGGTGGAGGTGATCTGGGCGGCGAGCAGCCCGACGTCGGTGCCGAGCGTCTCGGCCATCGAGCGGAGCGTGTGCGGTATCAGGTACGGCGAGTTGGGTCGGCCTCTGAAGGGCGACGGGGTCAGGAACGGCGCATCGGTCTCGACCATGATCAGGTTGCGGGGCGCGGCCACCAGTGCGTCGCGCAGCGGCTGCGCGTTCTTGAACGTCACGGTCCCGGCGAACGACATGTACCAGCCGTTCTCGGTGCACACCGCGGCGAGCTCGGGCCCGCCCGAGAAGCAGTGGAACACGGTGCGCTCAGGGGCGCCGACGCGCTTGAGCGTCGCGACGACGTCGTCGTGCGCGTCGCGGTCGTGGATCTGCAGCGCGAGGCCGTGCTTCTTCGCGATCTCGATGTGCGCCTCGAACGACTCGATCTGGGCCGCCCGGCCCTGCTCGACGGGAATCCCACTCTCGCCGAGGCGGAACCAGTCGAGCCCGGTCTCGCCGACAGCCCGCACCCGCGGCCGACCCGCGAGCTCGTCGATGACGGCCAGGGCATCGTGCAGCTCGCCGCGAGATGCCAGACGCGGCGCCTCGTTGGGGTGCAGAGCCACGGCGGCGAGCACACGCGGCTCCCGTGCGGCGATCTCGGCCGACCAGACGGAGGTGGCGACGTCGTTGCCGACCTGCACCACGCCGCGGATGCCGACGCTCGAAGCCCGGTCGAGGTGCTCGCGGTGGTCGAGCCCCTCTCCGTCTTCGATCTCGAGGTGCGTGTGGTTGTCGTACACCGGCACGGTCAGAGCCTGGGGCAGCGGCGGATAGGTCAGATCGCGCTTCTGGCCACCCGATTCGTCCGTCCGCCTCCGGATGAAGGTGCCGTCGTCGCTCACGCGGTCGCGACCTCAGGCTGCTCGATGCGCGGGAACAGCGTCGACGGCAGCGGCACGACGGCGGGCGCCGCCGACCACTCGGCCGCGCGGTCGATGTTCTGGCTCGTCAGCTCGCCCTGGCCGATGGACTCCCAGAGCTTGTGGGCGGCGTCCGGGATGAACGGGCTGAGCAGCACCGTCAGCGTGCCGAGACCTCGGAGGGCCGTGCCGAGCACGGTCGCCAGACGGTCGCGGGTCGCTTCGTTTTTGGCGAGGACCCAGGGCTCCTGCTCGGTGATGTAGCCGTTGAGCGCGTCGACGAGCTCCCAGACCGTGCTGACGGCCTCGTTGATGGCGAAGCGGTCGATCGCGGCGTCGGCGTCGGCCGTGACGCGGAGCTCGGTCTCGCGGATGGCGAGGTCGGCCTCGGTGAGGTCGCCGATCACCGGCACGGTGCCGTCGAAGTAGCGCGTGATCATCGCGATGATGCGCGATGCCAGGTTGCCGAAGCCGTTGGCGAGCTCGGCCTGGTAGCGGGCCGAGATGTCTTCCCACGAGAAGTTGCCGTCCTGGCCGAAGGTGATGGCGCGCATGAAGTAGTAGCGGAACGCGTCGACGCCGAACGTCTCGGTGATCTGCTGCGGTGCGATGCCGGTCAGCTTCGACTTCGACATCTTCTCGCCGCCGACGAGCAGCCAGCCGTGGCCGAAGACGTGCTTCGGCACGGGTAGTCCGGCCGCCATGAGCATGGCGGGCCAGATGACGGCGTGGAAGCGCGCGATGTCTTTGCCGACGATGTGGGTCGCGGGCCAGCGCCGGTCGAAGTTCTCGTCGTCGACGCCGTAGCCCACGGCGGTGACGTAGTTGAGGAGGGCGTCGAACCAGACGTAGACGACGTGCTTGTCGTCCCACGGGACCTTGATGCCCCAGTCGAACGAGGCGCGCGAGATCGAGAGGTCGCGGAGGCCCTGCTTGACGAACTGGACGATCTCGTTGCGCACGCTCTCGGGCTGGATGAAGTCGGGCTGCGACTCGTACAGGTCGAGGAGCGGCTGCTCGAAGTCGCTCATGCGGAAGAAGTAGTTGCTCTCCTTGAGAAGCTCGACGGGCTTCGAGTGGATCGCGCAGACCTGCTGCCCCTCGAACGGACCGGTGCCGTCGACGAGGTCGGACGCCTGCTTGTACTCTTCGCAGCCCACGCAGTAGAAGCCCTCGAACTCGCCCTGGTAGATCAGGCCGTCGTCGTAGAGCTTCTGCAGGAAGAGCTGCACGCCGGTCTCATGGCGCGCGTCGGTGGTGCGGATGAAGTCGTCGTTGCGGATGTTGACGGTCTCGAGCAGCGGGATCCACGACTCCTCGACGAGCTTGTCGGCCCACTCCTTGGGAGTGACGTCGTGGCTGGTGGCCGTGCGCAGGATCTTCTGCCCGTGCTCGTCGGTGCCCGTGAGCAGCCAGGTGTCGTCGCCGCGCTGGCGGTGCCAGCGTGCGAGCACGTCGGAGGCCACCTCCGTGTAGGCGTGACCGATGTGCGGGACATCGTTGACGTAGAAGATGGGAGTGGTGATGTAGAAGGACTCGCCGGCGGGCATGTCGTCCATCCTAAAGCGCCCGCTCCCCCTGTGGCGCCCGCCCGTGGTGTCGGCGGGTGCTGGTCGGCTCGGGCGGGGCGCCGGAGACCCGCCCTACCCGACGAGCTCCCGCCCATCCGGCTGTCCACAGGGTGCGCACTCTCCACAGATGCTCGAGGCGCAGGATTCGCGCGCGGTACGCCGACCACGATTGCGGGCATGGAGCCCATCCCCCTTCGCACGAGCGCGAACCTCGCGGGCGCCGGCGTCGCCCGCTGGCAGCAGTCGCGAGCCGTCGACCGCGCTCACCTTCACCGCGTCCGCCGCGGCGTCTACGCCGATGGCGCCGCCTGGGCCGCGCGACCAGCCCGTGACCGATTCGCTGCGCTCGCCCGGGCGACCGCTCTCAACCGCCGGAAGCCCCTCATATTCAGCCACGTGACGGCCGCGGTCCTGCTCGGGCTTCCGCTCGTGGGCCCGCTGCCTTCGCGCGTCGACGTGCTGATGGTCGGTGCGTCGGGAGGCCGCTCCGAGCCGGGGCTGCTCGCTCACCGGCGGGCGGTCGCGCCCGATCTGGCAGACGCTGACGGCCTCGTCGTCACGTCTGTCGCGCAGACGCTCGTGGACGTCGCTGCGACATCCCGTCTCGGTCGATCGCTGCCGATGCTCGACGAGGCGATCCGCCGGGAGTGGGTGACCGCAGCCGACCTGATCGCCCTCCTCGAAGACGGCCCGCCGATCCGGGCCCACGCCCGTGTGCGTCGCGCGATCGAATGGGCGGACGGCCGAGCGGCGAACGCCGGCGAGTCCCTGAGCCGGGCCGTGATCCTCGAGGCAGGTCTTGCGGCGCCCGATCTGCAGCGCGAATTCCAATTGCCCGACGGCACCAACGCATTCGTCGACTTCTACTGGGAGGAGGTCGACCTCATCGGCGAGTTCGACGGCTTCCTCAAGTACGCGCGCGCCGACGGATCAGGCGATGCCGACGCCGCGTGGAAGGAGAAGCGCCGCGAAGACGGGGCGGGTGTCCCGCTTGCCTAGCGTGAACCGGCTCGTTCGCTTCGGCGGGGTCTGGTCGCAGTGGGCGCCTCCCCGGAGACCCGCCGGCTCCGACGAACTCCCGCCGAACCGAGCACGAGGCCAGCGCGGGGCGCGGCCCGCCCGGTCAGCGCGCGGCGAGCGCGCCCTCGTACAGGTCGCGCTTCGACAGCCCGGTGGCGCTGGCCACGTCGGCGGCGGTGTCCTTGAGCCGATCGCCCGACGCGACGGCGGCGAGCACGAGCGCGACGCCGGCGGCCAGGTCGACCTCGGTCTCTTCGGCACCCTCCGCGACGACGCAGATCTCGCCGCGCACCCCGTCGGCGGCCCAGGCGGCGAGCTCGGCGGCCGTGCCGCGCTTGACCTCCTCGTGCAGCTTCGTGAGCTCGCGGCAGACCACGACGCGGCGCTCGGCCCCGAACTCCGCGGCCAGGTCGACCAGCGAGTCGGCGAGCCGGTGCGGCGACTCGAAGAAGACCATCGTGCGGCGCTCCGTGGAGATCGATCGCAGGAACTTCCTCCGGTCACCCCCCTTGCGCGGCAGAAAGCCCTCGAAGGTGAACCGGTCCGTCGGCAGTCCCGACACGGCGAGCGCCGTCAGCACCGCGCTCGGCCCCGGGATCGCCGTCACGGTGACCCCGGCCGCCGACGCCGCCTCGACGAGCGGGAACCCGGGGTCGCTGATCGCGGGCATGCCGGCGTCGGTGAGTACCAGCACGTCGCCGGCGCGCGCGAGCTCGACGACCTCATGCGCCTTCTCGCGCTCGTTGTGCTCGTGCAGGGCGATGAGGCGGGGCCGGTTCTCGACGCCGAGGGCGCGCATGAGGTGGATCGCGGTGCGGGTGTCTTCGGCGGCGATCACCTCGGCGTTCTCGAGCGCCTGCACGAGGCGCGTGGAGGCGTCGCCGAGGTTGCCGATGGGTGTTGCCGCGAGAACGATCACCTGCCCATTCTCCATGGCTCGGCCATTTAGACTGCCCGGATGACCGATCGGCCCGTGAACGACTTCGACGAGCTCGTCGGTCACGCGACGGCTCCGGTCGAGGCGCCTGCGCGCGCGCCGCAGCACTCTCCGGTGCGGGTGGCCCGGCTCGCGCCCCTGGATGCGTGGTGGGGTCGCGTGCTCGCGACGCCCGCGCGGCAGCGGGCCTGGCGGTGGGGCGGGCCGTTCCTCGTCACGCTGGTCGCCGCGTTCCTGCGCCTGTGGCATCTCGGCCACCCCGACTCGCTGGTGTTCGACGAGACCTACTACGTCAAGGACGCCTGGACCCTCCATAATCTCGGCTATGAGGCATCGTGGCCGGGCGACGTCGACGCCAAGTTCGCGGCCGGTCAGACCGACGTCTTCCTGCGGTCGGCGGAGTTCATCGCGCACCCGCCGCTCGGCAAGTGGATCATCTCGCTGGGCATGGCGGTCACGGGGCCGGACAACCCGGCGGGCTGGCGCCTCAGCACGGCGGTGGTCGGCATCATCGCGGTGCTGCTCGTCACGCTGATCACGACCCACCTGCTCAAGTCGACGGTGCTCGGCGTGCTGGCCGGCTTCTTCATGGCGATCGACGGCCAGGCCATCGTGCTGTCGCGGGTGTCGCTGCTCGACAACTTCGTGATGTTCTTCGCGCTGCTGGCGTTCGGCGCGATCCTGCTCGACCGGCATCGAACCCAGCGGCGGCTCGACGCGTGGGTCGCGAAGCGGGACTCGCAGGGGCGCGATCTCGCGTGGGGCCCGGCGCTCTGGAACCGGCCGTGGCTGGTCGTCGCGGGGCTGATGCTCGGAGCCGCAACGGGCGTGAAGTGGAACGGCGCGTTCTTCCTCGCCATCTTCGCCGTCTACACGATCGCCGTCGACATGGCCGCCCGCCGACGCATCGGCGTCGAGTTCTGGGGCACGGGCACGATCTTCCGGCAGGGTCCGGTGTCGTTCCTGCTGATGGTGCCGATCGCCGCCGCCACGTACATTGCGAGCTGGACCGGCTGGTTCGCCACGAAGGGCGGCTACTACCGCACCTGGGTGGAGGACGGAGGCGATCGCTGGAAGGGCGCGCTCGCGTGGGTGCCCGACGTCGTGCAGAACTTCTGGCACTACCAGGCCGGCATCTACGCGTTCAACGTCGGGCTCTCGACGCCGCACCCGTACCAGGCGAACCCGCTGCTGTGGCTTCTGATGCAGCGCCCGACGAGCATGTACTACCTGGGGCTCTCGGCCGGCCAGGACGGCTGCGCGTCGGACCGCTGCGGCCAGGCGATCACCGGCATCGCGAACCCTCTCATCTGGTACGCCGCCGTCGCCGCGTGCCTCTACCTCTGCTACCGCCTGGTGCGCTACCGCGAGTGGCACGTCGGGGCGATCCTGATCGGGGCGGGCGCGGGCTTCCTGCCGTGGCTGATGTACCTCGACCGGACGGTCTTCCAGTTCTACACGATCGCTTTCGAGCCCTACCTGATCATGGGGCTGGCCGCCGCGCTCGGGGTGATCCTCGGCCGGCGGACCGACGACATCGACCGGCGACTCAGCGGCATCCGGGTCGTGGGGATCGTGGTGATCCTGTCGATCGTGCTCAGCGTCTTCTACTACCCGATGTGGACCGCGATCCAGGAGAACTGGTCGTTCATCTCACTGCACTACTGGATCCCGAGCTGGAAGTAGCGAGGTCGGCCGCAAGAGCCGCAGCCGTGGTGACGGGGAGGGCGCACACGAAGTCGCGGCACAGGTACGCGGTCTCGTCGGCACCCGGCCGCGCATCACGGCTCTCGAACAGGTCGAACCCGGCGGCGGCCCACCTGGCGGACTGCGCGGGAGTGACGACACCGACGACGCGGCCCGGGCGGCGAGCATCGCGCGCGACGGCCGCGACCTCGCCGAGGGCGTCCGCCACGACGACGAGCTGCTCGGCAGGCGCTGCGAGAGCTGCCGCGACCGAGAGCGACGCACCGAACGCGGCCGGATTCTGCACCGCCTGCGCGGCGATCGACCCGATCGCTCGAGCGGCAGCCTCGCGCAGCCGCGGCGAGTGCGACAGCTGAGACAGGGTCAGGGCCGCCGACGCCGCGGCGCTGAGGCCCGACGGGTAGGCGCCCTCCGACGGATCGGCCCGCAGCCCGAGCCCCTGGGCGGCCAGCACGGGGTCGCCCTCTCCGGGAGCCGCGAACACCCGGTCGTCGTCGACCAGGCACGCCTCGACGAGGCCGCGCCCCGCCACCGCGTACGACTCCTGGCCCGACGCCAGCGCGAGCCGCAGCAGCCCGTCGGCGAGCATCCCGTAGTCCTCCAGGGTCGCCACGGCGTCAGACGCACCCCGCTCGGTCGCGACCCGGCGGAGCGTCCCGTCGTTTTGCCGGTGCGTCCGCAGCATGCGGTCGGCGGCTCGCCTCGCCAGCTCGACCCAGTCCGTCCGCCCGTGCAGAGCCCCCGCCTCGGCGAGCGCGCCGATCGCGAGACCGTTCCAGCCGGCGAGCACCTTCTCGTCGACCTTCGGGGCCACCTCCTTCGCTCGCTCAGCGGCCGACAGCGCGTAGTAGCCGCCCTCCCCCAGCGGGCTCTCGCTGTCCTGGGCCGAGCCGAAGCCGCCCTCCTCCCTTTGGAGCACGGCGCGCAGGAACTCGGCGACTCCCGCCGCCGTTGCCACGTCGCCGAGCCGCGAGTACGCGTCGAGCAGCAGCGCGTTGTCGTAGAGCATCCGCTCGTAGTGGGGCTCGTGCCAGTCGTGCCGCACCGCGTACCGGAAGAAGCCGCCCTCGACGGCGTCTCGGAGCGGCGACGCCGCCATCGCCCCGAGGGTCCGCGACACGAGGGCGCCTGCCTCGGCGCTGCCCCCGGCGGCGAGATCGAGCAGCAGCAGCTGCACCGGGGCGATGGGGAACTTCGGAGCACGCCCGAATCCCCCGCTGACGGGGTCCTGGGCGGCGGCCAGCTGCGCCACGACCCGGTCGAGGTCGGCGGGGGTGGGCGGAGTTCCTGCACCCTGGGGCGCTGAAGCGGCTCGGAGCGCGGCGGCGATGTCGGCCGCATTCCGGTCGACCTCGTCGCGGCGGTCGGTCCAGGCGTCGAGCACGGCGTCGAGCACCTGCCGGAACGACGGGTGCCCCTGCACCGGGACAGGCGGGTAGTAGGTGCCCGCGTAGAAGGCGCGGCCGGTCGGCGTCACGAAGACCGTGAGCGGCCAGCCGAGGCTCTCGGTGAAAGCGCCGGCCGCCGCGAGGTAGGCCGCGTCGACGTCGGGGTGCTCCTCGCGGTCGACCTTGACGGCGACGAAGCGCTCGTTCACGAACGCCGCGACGACCTCGTCGGAGAAGGTCTCGCGCGCCATGACGTGGCACCAGTGGCAGGTCGAGTACCCGATCGAGACCAGCACCGGAACATCGCGCCGCGCTGCCTCGTCGAACGCGTCGGCACCCCACTCGCGCCAGTCGACGGGGTTGTCGGCGTGGCTGCGGAGGTAGGGACTGATGGCGTTCGCGAGGCGGTTCGGCACGCGCTCACGCTACGCGCGTCGGCCCGCTCAGGCGTCGACTGTCGTTACCTCCACCTCGCGGTACGGCTCGCCGACGTACTCGCTCAGCGGCCGGATCAGCGCGTTGGCCGACCGCTGCTCGACGACGTGGGCCGTCCAGCCGGCGATGCGCGCCGCCACGAACAGCGGCGTGAACACCGGGGTGTCGAAGCCGAGCAGGTGGTACGCGAGCCCCGACGGGTAGTCGACGTTCGGCTTGAGGTTCTTCCGCTCGAGCACGCCGCGCTGCAGCGCCTCGTACAGCTCGCCGAGCCGGTCGCTCTCCGACCCCGGCCGCGCCTCGAGCAGGCGCCCGAGCGCCTCCTCCATCGTCGGAACGCGGCTGTCGCCGTTCTTGTAGACGCGGTGCCCGAACCCCATCAGCGTTCGCTTCTGCGCGAGGGCCTCGCCGAGCCAGGCGTCGACCCGGTCGGCATCGTGGATCTCGTCGAGCAGCGCCAGCGCCATCTCGTTCGCGCCGCCGTGCAACGGCCCTCGCAGGGCTCCTACGGCCCCGACGAGAGCGCTGTGCAGGTCGGACAGGGTGGACGCGATCACCCGCGCCGTAAAGGTCGACGCGTTGAACGAGTGCTCCGCGTAGAGCGTCATCGACACGTCGAACGCATGCACGTCGGCCGGGTCGGGCTCCTCGCCGAACACCAGCCAGAGGAAGTTCGCCGAGTAGCCGAGGTCGTCGCGCGACTCGAGCGGCTCCTGGCCCCGACGCCGGCGCTGGTCGTACGCGATGACCGCCGGAGTCTGCGCCAGAACCCGCAGCGCCCGCTCGTACGTCTGGTCGGGAGTGGGCGACGCCGGCTCCGAGTCGTGGGCGCCGATCGCGCTGATGGCGGTGCGCAGCACGTCCATCGGGTGCGCCGACCGGGGCAGCGAGTCGACCGCCGCGCGCACGTGCGGGTCGAGCGCCCTGGCGCCTCGCTCCGAGCGCAGGAACTCGGCCCTCTCGCCGTCAGAGGGAAGCTCTCCGCGCCAGAGCAGCTGCACGACGTCCTCGAACGGGACGTGCCCCGCGAGCTGCTGGACGGGGTAGCCGCGGTACAGCAGGGAGTTCGAGGCGGCGTCGACCTTCGAGACGGTGGTCTCGTCGACGACGACTCCGTTGAGTCCCTTGTGGATCTCGGTGTCGGACATGATCACTCCTTCGTGACGGTGAACGTGAAGACCTGATCGTCGAACTGCGAGTAGCCCTCGTAGTCGAGCAGGTCGTAGAGGTCGGCGCGGTGCTGCATGCGGTGCAGGAGCGACTCCTGCGTGCCCGCCGCCGCGATCTCGGCGAGTCCGCGGTCGGCCTCGCCCATGGCGAGGCGCAGCAGGGTCACCGGGTAGATGACGATCTTGACGCCGGCGCCCTCGAGCTCGTCGGCAGTGTGCAGGCGGCCCTTGCCGAACTCGGTCATGTTGGCGAGGATCGGCACGTCGAGCGCGTCGGCCATCGCCTCGAACTCGGCGAGGCCGTCCAGCGCCTCCGGGAAGACCGCGTCGGCGCCCGCGTCGACCAGCGCCTTCGCACGGTAGACCGCCGCCGCCATCCCGTCGACCGACCGGACGTCGGTCCGGGCCATGATGAGGAGGTTCGGGTCGCGCCGCGCATCGACTGCCGCCCGGATCCGCTTCACCGCGGTCTCGGTATCGACGACGCTCTTGCCGTCGAGGTGTCCGCAGCGCTTCGGATTGACCTGGTCCTCGATATGGAGGCCGGCGACCCCGGCGTCCTCGAGCGTCTGCACCGACCGGGCGACGTTCATCGGCTCGCCGAAGCCGGTGTCGGCATCGACCAGCGCGGGCAGGTCGGTCATGCGGGCGATCTGCCCGGCCCGGGTCGCGACCTCGGTCAGGGTGGTGAGGCCGATGTCGGGCAGGCCCAGGTCGGCGCTGATCACGGCTCCCGAGACGTAGACCCCGTCGAACCCGTGACGCTGAATCAGGCGGGCGCTGAGCGGATTGAAGGCACCCGGCAGCCGGAGGAGGCCCGGACCGTCGAGAGCGCGCCTGAGGCCGAGCCGTTTGTCGGCAGCGGCGACGGTGGAGTACAGCACTAGAGCAGCCCTTCGGTCGGGGCGACCTGCGCCAGGTGCGCGGGCGGGGGCGTGACGCTGAGCCCGGACAAGTCGTCGGCGCTCAGCTCGGGGAGCCGCTGGGCCAGGTCGAGGAACGCGTCGACCGTCGCCGGCTCGAGCACCCCGTCGGCCAGCGACCGGAACTTCGCGACGTAGTCCGCCCTCCCGAAGGGGCGGGCACCGAGCGGGTGGGCGTCCGCGACGGCGATCTCGTCGACGACGGTCTCGGAGTTCCTGAGCCGGATCTCGATTCGCCCGCCGAACGCCTGCTCGGCCGGATCGAGGGAGTGGTAGCGGCGGGTCCACTCGGGATCCTCGACGGTCGAGATGGAGCGCCAGAGCCTCACCGTGTCAGGGCGGCCGGCGCGCTCCGGGAGGTAGCTGCGCTCGTGGTGCCACTCGCCGTCTTGGAGCGCGACGGCCACGATGTACGGGATCGAGTGGTCGAGCGTCTCGCGGCTGGCGGTCGGGTCGTACTTCTGCGGGTCGTTCGCTCCCGAGCCGATCACCCGGTGCGTGTGGTGGCTCGTGTGCAGGACGATGCTCTCGACGGCGTCCGGATCGCGGAGCTCGGGGCGCTCGCGGCCGAGCCGCCGGGCGAGGTCGATCCAGGCCTGCGCCTGGTACTCGGCCGAGTGCTCCTTCGTGAACGTGTCGAGGATCGCCCGCTTCGGCTCGCCGGGCAGCGGCAGCGGAACGGAGTACGACGCCTCCGGGCCGTCGAGCAGCGTGGCGATGACTCCGTCTTCACCCTCGTAGATCGGCGACGGGCTGGTCTGGCCGCGCATCGCCCGGTCGATCGCCTCGACGGCCTGCTTGCCGGCGAACGCGGGCGCGTACGCCTTCCACGTCGAGATCAGGCCCTTGCGCGACTGCCGGGTGGCGGTGGTCGTGTGGAGCGCCTGCCCGATCGACTGGTAGATCACCTCGGGATCGAGCGAGAGCAGCGTGCCGATGCCCGCCGCGGCGCTCGGACCCAGGTGGGCGACGTGGTCGATCGTGTGCCGATGCAGGCTGATCGCCCGCGCCAGGTCGACCTGGATCTCGTAGCCCGTGGCGATGCCGCGGATCAGCTCGGCGCCCGAGCGGCCGGCGTGCTGGGCCACCGCGAGGATCGGCGGGATGTTGTCGCCCGGGTGCGAGTACTCCGCCGCCAGGAACGTGTCGTGGAAGTCGAGCTCGCGCACGGCGACTCCGTTGGCCCACGCCGCCCACTCCGGGGTGAACCGGAGGTGCTGCGCCGTGCCGAACACGGTCGAGCCGCGGTGCCGGTCGTCACGGCGTCCGTCGATCGGATGCGCCTCGGCCTGCGAGCGCGCGGCGGCGACCGGGGCGCGCCGCAGGGATGCGGTCGCGACGGCGGCGTTGTCGATGATCCGGTTGATCACCATCTCGGTGACGTCGTCGTCGACCGGCACCGGGTCGGCCGCCACCCGGGCGAGGTGCCAGGCGAGCTCCTCCTCCCGGGGCAGGCCGTCGCCGCTCGCGTGGACCCGGACCTCGACGGCTTCCGTCATGCGTGCTGCGGGGCGAACCGCGTGACCAGCTCGCGCTTGAGGACCTTGCCGCTCGGGCCGAGCGGCAGGGCGTCGAGGACGTGGACGATGCGCGGGTACTTGTAGGCCGCAATCTCGTCCGAGACGAAGGCGACGAGCTCCTCGGGCGTCGCGGTGCTTCCCGGCCGCAGCACGACAGCGGCCTCGATCTCCTGGCCGTGGGTCTCGTGCGGCACGCCGAACACCGCCGCCATGGTGACGTCGGGGTGCGCCGCCAGCACCTCCTCCACCTGACGCGGGTACACGTTGTAGCCGTTGCGGATGATCATGTCCTTGGTGCGGTCGACGATCGTGAGGTAGCCGTCGTCGTCCTTCGTGCCCAGGTCGCCCGTGCGGAACCAGCCGTCGACGATCGCCTTCGCGGTGTCCTCCGGGCGGTTCAGGTATCCGTTCATGATGTTGTGGCCGCGGATGACGATCTCGCCGATCGAGCCGTTCGGCATGAGAACGATGAAGTCCTCGACCGCCGAGTCGGCGATCTCGACGTCGACGCCCCAGATCGCCGTGCCGATCGTTCCCGGCCGGGGCGGCACCCCGACGTGGTTGAAGGTCGCCACCGGCGACGTCTCGGTCAGGCCGTAGCCCTCGAGGATGTCGGCACCGTAGACGTCGCGGAACCGGTCGATGATCGCCACCGGCAACGCTGCGCCGCCGGAGATCGCGTATTTCAGCTTCGGCCGAGCCTCGGTGCGCGTCGCGGCGTCGAGCAGCGCCATGTACATCGTCGGGACGCCCATGAAGATGTCGCAGCCCTCGTCGACCATGACCTTCAGCGCCGTGTCGCCGTCGAACTTCGGGACCATCACGACCGTCGCTCCCGCGCGGAATGCCACGTTCATCGTGCACGTCTGCCCGAACGTGTGGAACAGCGGGAGCGCCCCCAGCAGGCGGTCGCCCGTCGTGATCTTGAACGTGCTCAGCAGCAGCGTGCTCGTCTGCTCCAGAAGAGCGAAGTGCGACCCCTCGGCGCCCTTCGGCTTGCCCGTCGTGCCGCTCGTGTAGAGGATCGTCGCGGTGTCGAACGGGTCGCGCGGCACGTAGGTGTCGATCGGCTCGGCCGCCTCCGCGAGCGCCTCCAGCCGGTCGAACCCGGTCTGCAGGTCGGCGGGCGCCAGGACCGTCACGACGTCCACTCCGGCCAGACCGGCGCCCGGCCCGCCCTCGCCGAGCAGCGGCGCCGCGCACACGAGCATCGTCGAGCCGCTGTCGCGCAGGACGTACTCGATCTCGTGCTGCTTCAGGAGCGCGTGGATGGGAACGGCGACCGCTCCGAGCGACAGGACCGCGTAGTAGACCCGCGGGAAGTCGGCGACGTTGGGCACCAGCATGGCCACCTTGTCGCCTTCCCCGACTCCCTTGGCCCGGAGCGCTCCGGCATAGGCCCTCGTCTGGGCCCACAGCTCGGCGTACGTCGTCTTCTGCTGACCGACTGTGACGGCTACCGCGTCGGCATACCGGTCGGCGGACTCCTTCAGGATGGCGGCGACGGATGCGCTGGCGCGGGTGATCGGAGCGGCGGCCTGATCATGGTGCTGAGTACTCATCGGTGGTCCTCTTCGTCTTCGTTGACGACTCGGGTTCGAGCGGTGAGGGAATCATACGTCCGAGCCCCGCCGCAGACCACAGGTGTACTTCAGCCTCGCCCGCCGCCCACCCGCTTGCCCGCCCGCACCGCCGACCGCTCTGTCGGTCAGCACCGCGTGATTCGCTCGGACCGGGACCTCAGGGGGTGGAGTCGACGTGGCTCTGGCGCGCCCGGCGGGCCGCGGCGGTGGCCGCATCGACGTGAGGCGCCAGCCACGGCCACGCGAACCAGACGCCGACGGCGACCGTGGCGAGGGTGCTCACGCGGCTGAAGAGGTACAGCGGCGTCGCGACGACCTGCAGTCCGTCGACCGCGAGCGCGGACAGCACGCCGGCGAAGGCCACGATCACGACGTCGAGGACGACGTGCAGGAGCCCGAGCGCAGCCAGGACGCCGATGCCGACGACCGGATACCGCGTCGAACGGGTGTCCCGCACCAGGAGCACCGCCGCGACTACCAGCAGCACCAGCGGCAGGTACGTCGTGTAGCCCGGCCCCGGAAACACGATGCCCCACGAGTACGGCAGTGCCGAGACCAGATACAGCAGCAGGGCGAAGCCGGCAGAGACCACGACGAGGTACCGCACGGCGATCGACGATCCCAGCACGCCGGGCCGACGCGCGTGGCCGTCGACGGCAGGGATGCCGAGAGCGAGGGCCACGAGGCCGCCGGCCAGCAGGAGGGCGGCGAGCAGGTGCAGCACGACCGCCGGCGGACCGAGCGTCGGAGTCAGCTGGAGGAGGGCCGACAGGGCGATCGCGCCTCCCCCGAGACCCGCGGTGATGTGGTCGACGTCGGTGTCGCGCAGCTTGGTGCTCATCCATCGAGAATGCCATGCATTTCACATTCCCGGAAGACCCCGTCGCCTCCGGGACGCCAGTAGCCGACGTAGAATGAGAGGCTCATGATCCCCGCCATCACCTTCCCCCCGGAGCTGCCCGTCTCGCAGCGCCGCGACGACATCGCCGCGGCCATCCGCGACAACCAGGTCGTCATCGTGGCGGGCGCGACCGGCTCGGGCAAGACGACGCAGCTTCCGAAGATCTGCCTCGAGCTCGGGCGCGAGATGATCGGCCACACCCAGCCCCGCCGCATCGCCGCCCGCACGGTCGCCGAGCGGATCGCCGACGAGCTCGGCGTCGAGATGGGCGGCCTCGTCGGCTACCAGGTGCGATTCACCGACCACGTGAGCGACGACACGCGCGTCAAGCTGATGACCGACGGCATCCTGCTCAACGAGATCCACTTCGACCGCGACCTGACGAAGTACGACACGATCATCATCGACGAGGCGCACGAGCGCAGCCTCACCATCGACTTCCTGATCGGCTACCTGAAGCAGCTCCTGCCGCGGCGCCCGGAGCTCAAGCTCATCATCACGAGCGCGACGATCGACCCCGAGTCGTTCTCGAAGCACTTCGACGGCGCCCCGATCATCGAGGTCTCGGGCCGCACGTTCCCGGTCGAGGTCCGCTACCGCCCGCTGGTAGCCGACGACGCGGGTGCGAGCGACCAAGGCGAGGACGACGACTTCGTCGCCGACGGCCTTCTCGACGACCGTGACGCTGTGCCCATGACGCCTCGACCGCCTGGCGGCGATCGAGACGTGCTCCAGGGCATCAACGACGCCCTCGACGAGCTGGCGCGCGAGTCGTCCGGCGACGTGCTCGTCTTCTTATCGGGCGAGAACGAGATCCGCGACGCCGAGGAGTCGATCCGCGGCCGCAACCTCCCGCACACCGAGGTGCTTCCCCTCTACGGCCGTCTGAGCGCCGCCGACCAGCACCGGGTGTTCGAGACGAGCCGCACGCCGGGCACCCGCAGAAGGATCGTCCTGGCCACCAACGTCGCCGAGACCAGCCTCACGGTCCCCGGCATCCGCTACGTCATCGACGCCGGCACGGCGCGCATCAGCCGCTACTCGACGCGGGCCAAGGTGCAGCGCTTGCCGATCGAGGCCATCTCGCAGGCGAGCGCCAACCAGCGCTCGGGCCGCTCCGGCCGCACCAGCGACGGCATCGCGATCCGCCTCTACAGCGAGGACGACTTCGCCAAGCGTCCTGAATTCACCGAGCCCGAGATCCTGCGCACGAATCTGGCGGCCGTGATCCTCCAGATGATCTCGCTCGGACTGGGCGACATCGCCGGCTTCCCGTTCTTGCAGCCGCCCGACTCGCGCGGCATCAAAGACGGCCTCGACCTGCTCCGCGAGCTGAGCGCGGTGAACGAAAAGGGCGACATCACCCGCATCGGCCGCCAGATCACGCGGCTGCCGATCGACCCGCGGCTCGCCCGCATGGTGCTCGAGTCGAAGCAGCACGCGACGACCCGCGAGGTCATGGCCATCGTCGCCGCGCTCAGCATCCAGGACCCGCGAGAGCGCCCCCTCGAGCGCCGCGCGCAGGCCGATCAGCAGCACGCGCGGTTCGCCGACCCGAGCGGCGACTTCCTAACCTTCCTGAACCTCTGGAACTACCTCGAGGAGAAGCAGAAGGAGCTCGGCTCGAGCGCCTTCCGCCGCCTGTGCAAGGCCGAGTACCTCAACTACCTGCGGATCCGCGAGTGGCAGGACGTCTACCGGCAGCTGGTCCGGGCATCGAAGACGTTGGGCCTTCACGTCGGCGAGCCGAGCGCCAACCCCGACGGCGTGCACAAGTCGCTGCTCGCGGGCCTGCTCAGCCAGATCGGCCTGAAGGACCTGCAGAAGAAAGACTATGTGGGCGCTCGCCAGTCGCGCTTCGTGATCTTCCCGGGGTCGGCGCTGGCGAAGAAGCAGCCGAATGCGATCATGAGCGCCGAGCTCGTCGAGACCAGCCGCCTCTTCGCTCGCGTCAACGGCTCGATCGATCCGGCGTGGGCGGCCCCGATCGCCGGCGATCTCGTCAAGCGCAGCCACTCCGAGCCGCACTGGGAGAAGAAGCAGGGCGCCGTCGTCGCGTTCGAGCGCGTCACGCTCTACGGCGTGCCGATCATCCCGAGGCAGCGGGTCCAGTTCAACAGGATCGACCCGGTCTACGCTCGCGAGCTCTTCATCCGGCACGCCCTGGTCGAGGGCGACTGGGAGTCGCATCAGCGCTTCCAAGACGCGAACGACGCCCTCATCGACGAGCTGACCGAGCTCGAGGAGCGCACGCGCCGTCGCGACGTGCTCGTCGACGGCGACGCGGCGTTCGAGTTCTACCACCGCCGGGTGCCGGCCGACGTGTCGACGACGCGCGGCTTCGAGGGCTGGTGGCGCAAGGCCCGCGCCGAGACGCCCGATCTCCTGACGATGAAGGCCGAGGACCTCCTCGGCGACGAGGAGGCCGAGGTCGACGAGACCGCCTACCCGTCGATCTGGCAGCAGGGCGACCAGCAGCTCACCCTCCGCTACCGCTTCGAGCCGGGCTCGCACGACGACGGGGTGACCGTGCTCGTGCCGCTGCCCCTGCTCGCGACCCTCTCGCCCGCCGGGTTCGACTGGCAGGTGCCCGCCTTCCGCGACGAGCTCGTGACGGCGCTCATCAAGTCGCTGCCGAAGCAGATCCGCAAGAACGTCGTGCCGGCCGCCGACTGGGCGGCGAAGATCACCGCCGAGCTCCCCGCGACCCCCGCGCAGGAACTCCCCGATCCGTTCACGACCACCGTCGCGTCGGTGATCAAGCGCCTCACGTACGCGCCGATCACGGGCGACGACTTCGATGTCTCTCGCCTCCCAGCGCACCTCCGCATGACCTTCGCCGTGGTCGACGAGCGGGGGCGCGTGGTCGGCATCGACAAAGACCTCGGCGCCCTGCAGACGTCGCTCGCCGCCGACACCCGCCGCAGCGTTGCACGCGCCACCGAGACGCCGCGCGCCCAGACGACGATCCAGCGCGACGGCATCGCGAAGTGGGACTTCGACGATCTCCCCGCATCCGTCGACACCCGGCACGGCGAGACGACGATTCGCGCCTATCCCGCCCTCGTCGACGACGGCACCAGCGTGTCCATCCAGCTCATGGCGACGGCGGCCGACCAGGCCCTCGCGACCCCGAAGGGCGTGCGGCGACTCCTGATGCTCGGCACGCCGTCGCCGGTCGCGTACGTGCAGCAGCACCTGACCAGCCCCGAGAAGCTGATCCTCGCGACCAGTCCGTACCAGAACACGGCGGCGCTCTTCGCGGACTGCCTGACGGCGGTCGTCGACGACGTTCTGTTCCGCGTGAAGCCCGACGGCATGGTGCTGACGAAGAAGGAGTTCGAGACGGTCCGCGACCGCGTCTCGGCCGCCGTCATGGACAGCATGTTCCAGACGGTGTCGCTCGTCGCCCGCACGCTGACGGCGGCGCGTGACGCAGACAAGGCGCTGAAGCAGGCGACCAACATGTCGCTGCTTCCCGCCCTGACCGACGCGCGCGAGCAGCGCGAGCGCCTGATCTACCCGGGCTTCGTGTCGCGCACCGGCCTGGCGCAGATGCAGCGCGTTCCCGTGTACCTCGTCGGCATCCAGCGCCGCATCGTCAAGCTCCTCGAGAATCCGGCGCGCGACCGCGCCTGGATGGTCGAGGTGCAGCAGGCGACGCAGCGCTACGTCGACGCCGGCGGCGCGTTCCCGCCGGCGATCGGTGCCGCCGCGCCGCTCGTCCGCGCCCGGTGGATGCTCGAGGAGTTCCGCCTCTCGCTCTTCGCGCAAGATCTGCGCCCGAGCGAGTCGGTCTCGCTGCAGCGCATCGCGAAGGTGCTCGCGACGGCCTAGCCTCGGCCCCCGCCGGCCCGCCCCGCGCCGGCCCGCGCCGCCCGGTGAGGAGTCGCTCGTTGTCCGCCCGCGGCCATTAGCGAGCAAGCAGCGACCCCTCACCCGACCTCAGCTTGAATCCGCGACCAGATCTCGAGATCGATGACCTGACCCTCTGGCAGAAAACCGGCCTGACGTGCCGCTCCCTCGTGGACGAACCCCGACCGTCGGGCGACTCGCGCCGACGCCTCAGTGCCGGGCGCGATCAGACAGATCCTCCGAGGGAAAAGACGCTGGCCATGACCCGATCACCGCTATGGACCGACCGTGTTCATCAGCGAGAGCCTCATCGTTCGGTCTGGTCAGGGAGGAAGCAGCGCTACGTCGACGCCAGCGGCGCGTTCCCGACGGCGATCGGCTGCCTCAGCCGCCGGCGAAGCCGTCCGCCGAGCCCGTCCGTCGAGCGAGCCGGCCGAAGAACACCCACGACGCCACCGCGGCGGCACCCCACGCGACCGAAGCGAGGGCCGCGAGCCCGAGGTCCGACCAGTAGGCGGGCGTCGTTCCTGCGGTCGCGGCGACTCTCGCAGCATCGATGACATCCGCGATCGGAATGAGCCGGAGCACGCCGGCCATGCCGACCGGGAGCGTCGACAGCGGCGCGACGACGCCCGTGACGAGGGGCAGCAGGAACTCGGCGGCGTTGGCCAGGAACAGCGAATCGCGCATTCGAAGCCCGACGGACCCCACCAGGAACCCGACTCCGGCCGATGCCGGTGCCACGGCCACGAACGCCAGCGCGACCCCCGCGACTCGATCCAGCCCGCCGACTCCGCCGACGAGCGCGAGCGGGACGACCGCGCCGACCGAGGCCATTCCGATGCCGACCGTCAGCAGGACGGACGCTCGGCCCAACCAGGCGACGACGGTGCCACGGGAGGCCATCAGCAGGAAGGGGAGGGTTCCTTCGAACCGGTCGCTCGCGAGGAGCACCGCGACGGAGACCGCGGCACCCGAGGCTCCCGCGCCGATAGCCGCGGCGACCGCATCGCCCGCGTCGCGGGCACCGCCTCCCGCCGCTGACATCGCGAAGTAGAACAGCGCGGCGGCCAGCGGGGTTCCAACGAACCGGACTGCCAGCAGACGCCGATCGCGGGACTCGGGCAGGCTCGCCCAGGCGATCCGGACAGCGGTGCGCAGGCTCGCCGTCATGACAGGGCCAGTGTTCCGGCCACGCGAGCCCGATGGACCGCAACGGACAGCAGCCTCCGGGCGACGAGGGTCCAGACGGCGGAGAGGGCGAGGGCCTGGATCGCCCACCCCCAGGACTCGGCGATCGAGGCGGATCGACCGAGCGCGACGGCACCGGTGAGCGGATGGAGTGCAGCGAGGGGGAGCGCCCACGCTGGAAGATGCGAGACGGGGATCACCAGGCCGCACAGGAGCCACATCGGAGTCACCAGGAGGGATTCGACGACCGTTCCCCCGCGGACGACCACGAAGAGCGAGGCGAGGACCGCCGAGGATGCCACGCACGCGGCGACCGTGAGGAGGACGGCCAGCACCTGCACGTCGCGGACGACGACACCGCCGCCCAACAGCAGCTGCCCGAGAACTGCGACCGGAACACCCACGAGGCCGATGAGCGCCGCGCCGGCGCAGAGCCCCCCGAAGACGATGGACGGCGGGGCGGTCGACATCACCAGGTGCTCGAGCGTCCCCTGGAATCGCTGGAAGCCGATCATGCCGACCGCCGTCGTGGTGGTGGCCCACAGCCCTGCGACGGACGCCGTGAACCAGGCGTTCGGTGCAACGATGTGCCCGGAGGCGAGGCCGCCGAGAGTGCCGAGGAGGAGGAATGCGAGCGGCGCGGTGACGGCCTGCTGGACGAAGAACGACGTGCGGAGGAGCTGGCGGGTGTGGAACGCGGCCAACCGAATGAAGAGCCGCATCACGAGAACGCGTTGGGTGACGACTGACCGCGGAGGAGCGCCAGGTAGGACTCCTCTAGGGTCGCGCCGCGGGTGTGCTCGGACACCACGACGAGGCGCGACCGGAGATCCGCTGCGATCTCCTCCCGGTAGCCGCGTGCTCCCCAGAGGACGTCGAGCGACCAGAGCCCGCGCGCGGAGAACGTCGTCGCGACATCCGGGTCGGACGCCACGAGGTCGGCCGGGTCGGACGCCGACTCGACCATGAATCCGGTGACGGTCGAGATCCCGGCGTGCGCGGCGATGTCCGCTGACGAGCCAGTGACGACGGCCCGGCCGCCGACGATCACGACGAGTCGGTCTGCGAGCTGGTCGGCCTCGTCGAGGTAGTGGGTCGTGAGGAGGATGCCGCGCCCCTCGGACCTCAACTCGCGGACGAGCTGGCGGAGTTCCTGCGCGCCTTCGGGATCGAGCCCGATCGACGGCTCGTCGAGCAGGATGAGCGGTGGATCGGCCAGGAGCGCCCGGGCCACGTGGAGTCGCTGCCGCATTCCGCGCGAGAACGTCTCGACCCGGGACGAGCCTCGGTCACCCAGCCCGACCCGCTCGAGCACCGCTGCGACCCGGGAGTCGCGCGGAGAGGCGGCCCCGCTCAAGTCGGCGAAGAAGCGGAGGTTGTCGGTCGCGGTCGCGCGCAGGTAGAAGCCGCGGTCGCCGCCGAGGACGAGGCCGATTGACCGGCGGGCCTCCCGGGGACGCCGGACGGCATCGACGCCTGCCACCTGGACGCCGCCGGAGCCGGGTTCGAGGAGGGTGGCCGCCATCTTGATGGTGGTCGTCTTACCTGCGCCGTTGGGCCCGAGCACGCCGAGGACCTCGCCGGGTCCGATCTGCAGCGACACCCCGTCGACGGCGCGGCGTCGCGCCGGACCGCGACCGAAGTCACGGGTGACATCCGAGAGGACGAGCATCGGTTCGCTCATGCCGCTGCCTCCGCCACAAGGGACGAGCCGATCGGGTCGTCGGCGATCCTGCGAAGGACATCGCCCGCACCCTCGTCATCGCCACTCAGAGCCGTCGCCGCTGCGAGGTTCTTCCGGACCAGGGCCAGTCGACTTGGCGCTCCTTCTCGAGCGATGAGCGACTCGGCTTCGCTGAGCAGCTCGCTCGCGCGCTGGAAGCCGCCGCACCGGTAATGGACATAGCCGCTCAAGGCGAGCGCCTCGGACAGCGACGCGGAATCACCGCCGCGTTCTCCCGCGACGACCGTCTCGAGCCGGTTGAGAGCCGCCCCGTATTTGCCCGCGCCGACGAGCAGTTGAGCGCGATTGACCTCGATCTGCGCTGAGTATCGGCGACGCTCGCTGTCGCCGACCATGACGACCCGCGAGCCTTCCACGGCCCGAGCCGCACGATCCATCAGGAAGCCGGCCGAGTCGAGCTCCCGGCGCCTCACCGCGACGAGAGCCTCGAGGTTGACCGTGATGGCCTCGAGGACTCGGGCGTCGCCGTCGGACACCCGTCGGTCGAGCATCGCTTGCGTGAGATCTCTCCGGACCGCTCGCAGCGTCGTGAGACCGGTGTCGAAGTCCGACCGACGCTTTATCGACCAGGCCGAGAATCGAATCTTCGCCATCGCCGCGTCCACTTCTCCGGCATCCGGCGCGACACCCGCCCGGAGGAAGAGGGCACCGGCGTCGGACGACTCGTCGTGGGACAAGATCGAACCGAGGTACGTGAGAAGACGACAGGTCGTCGCAGGACGCCCAGATCTGATGATTGCGCGGGCAGCTGTCACCGAGGCCTGCCATGCCCCAGCGAACGAGACGATGTCGTGGCGTCCGGCGAGAGCATGGGTGAGGAAGTCGGCCGGATCCGGCGAGCGCCGAAGGCCGAGATCGCTGATGTAGTTCGGGGCTGCCGACGGTCGGGAGACCGGTGAGCGGGCGAGCGATGCGATCTCAGCTCTGTCCAGGAGTGCGGGATGGCAGCCCGCGGGCGCTCGGCTGATGCTCGTCGCCAAGTGGCGGAGGGGATGATCGACCTCGTGCATGTGTTCTCGATACATCCCTTCCATGATGACGTCATCAATATATCGATTTCACATTCAGCATGAAGGGCGCATTTCGCGGGACAGACAAACCTGTCGCGCCCCTCTGGCCGGCCCTCGCCGGCGCGCCGGCCCGGCCCGCCCCGCGCCGGCCCGCGCCGGCCCGCGCCGCCCCGCGCCGGCCCGCGCCGCCCCGCGCCGGCCCGCGCCGCGCCGGTGAGGAGTCGCTCGTTGTCCGCCCGCGGCCATCAGCGAGCAAGCAGCGACCCCTCACCCGACGAGCCGCGTCGGCGTAGGTACAAGCACCCCCGCGAGCCGGCGACACCCGCCGCGCTACTGTGAGGCGATGCGCGCAACCGTCCGAGACGTGGCGACCCTGGCCGGGGTGAGCCCGAAGACCGTCTCCAACGTGATAAACGGCGTCGTCTTCGTGCGCCCCGAGACGCGCGAACGGGTCGAGCTCGCGGTCGCCGAGCTCCAGTACGTTCCGAACCTCAGCGCGCGAGGTCTCCGGAACGGGCGAACGGGCGCGATCGCGCTCGCCTTCCCCGACCTCAGCATGGAGTACAGCGCCGAGATGCTCGACCAGTTCGTCGAGGTGGCCCACGAGCAGGGCTGGTCGGTGCAGCTCGAGCAGACCGGCAAGCGGCCCGAGCGCGAGAGGGAGCTCCTGTCGCGGGGTCGCGAGCACCTGATCGACGGCCTGGTGCTGAACCCGGTCAACCTGGAGTCGAGCGCGATCGTCGGCACCGACGACCTGCCTCCCGTGGTGCTGATCGGCGAGGTCGAGCAGGATCTCGTCGACCGGGTCGCCGTCGACAGCGTGGCCGCGGCACGCGACATGACCGCTCACCTGCTCTCGCTCGGCCACCGCCGGATCGCCGTGGTCGGAGCCGACGGACCCGATTTCGACACCGCCTCGGCCCGCGCCCGGACCCGCGGCTACCGGGAGGCTCTCGCCGAGGCGGGCGTTCCGCACGACCCCGCTCTCGAGCTCGTCGCCGACGACTGGGTACCGGGTGTCGCCGAAGCGGCGATCGTGCGGGCCCTCGATGCGGGCCTCGAGATGGACGCCGTGTTCTGCTTCACCGACTCGATGGCCAACGGCGTGCTGAGCGCTCTATTCGAACGCCGGATCCGGGTTCCCGAGCAGATCGCCGTCGCCGGGTTCGACGACGTGCACAGCGGCCGGTTCGCATCCCCGCCGCTGACGACGGTGTCCTTCGACAAGCGGGCCTTCGCCGAGACCACGCTGTCGCTTCTCTCCGATCGCATCGCCGACCGCGCTCTCGCGCCCCGTCGGATCTACATTCCGCATCAGATCGTGATCCGCGCATCGACCGTTTCGGCGTGAAGACGCGCATACTTCCGTCAAGAAGGTCTTGACGCCGCGTTACAACGATGTAATAGTCATCTTCTACGAAGCCCGGCCACCCGACCGCGGCATCGTGCAATCACTTGCACTGTCACACCGACGAGGAGGTCGAAATGGCGACAGCGAACGCATTTTCACGACGAGCATTCCTGGGCGGCGCACTCGCTGCCGCAGGCACGGTCGCATTGGCAGGCTGCGCGACCAGCCCCATCGGCGCCGGCCTGGTCGGCAGCCCGCTCAACCCCGACCAGCTGATCTTCTGGAACCTGTTCGGCGGCGGCGACGGCAGCCGCATGCAGACCATGGAGGCCGGCTACGAGAAGCAGCACGGCGGCTCCGGCGCGCTCCAGGCCACGGTCTTCGCCTGGGGCAACCCGTACTACTCGAAGCTGACGCTCGCCACCGTCGGCAACAAGCCGCCGGACGTCGCGGTCGCGCACCTCACCCGCGCGAAGCCGCTGTGGGACGGCGGGATCCTCGACCCGATCACCGAGGCCGACCTCGCGTCGGTCGGCCTGTCGTCGACCGACTTCAACCAGGCCTCGTGGGACGCCCAGAAGACCGACGGCAAGAACATCGCCATCCCCCTCGACACGCACCCGCTCGTGATGTTCTTCAACTCCGACGTCGTCGGCAAAGCGGGCCTCCTCGACTCCGACGGCAAGCTGAAAGACCTCACCGGGCTCGACGCCTTCGAGTCGGCCCTCGCCGCCATCGCCAAGGTCACCGGCGGAACAGCGATAACGGTCGGAAACGTCAACGAGAACGCCACCCCGTGGCGCGTCTTCACGACCCTCTACCACCAGATCAACGGCGTCTCGCCCTTCCTCTCGGACAACGGCGCGAAGATCTCGGTCGACGAGGACGCCTTCGTCAAGGTCCTCACCAAGATCCAGGAGTGGGTCAAGAAGGGCTGGCTGAACAAGGGCCTCGACTACGCCGGCGCCCAGACGCAGATGTTCACCGGCAAGGCCGGCTTCTACCTCGAGGGCGAGTGGGAGATCACCACCGCGCAGTCGATCAAGGGCCTGAAGTTCGGCATGGTGCCGATCCCGAACCTGTTCGACAAGCCGGCTGCGCAAGCCGACTCGCACACGTTCGTGCTGCCCCGCAAAGACCGGACGCCCGAGCAGCGCAAGCAGGCGATGACCTTCATCAAGTCGATGCTGGACCAGAGCCAGACCTGGGCGATGGGCGGCCACGTTCCTGCGTACCTCCCCACCCTCGACAGCTCGGCGTACAAGGCGCTCGAGCCGCAGGCCGACTACGCGTCGGCTGCCGGCTACGCGATCTACGACGATCCGGCCTGGTACGGCGGGTCGGGCTCGACCTTCGAGAACACGGTCGGCGCGCAGCTGGGCCTCGTGCAGCAGCTCGCCGTCTCGCCGCAGGGCGCGCTCTCGGCCATCAAGGGCCAGCTCAAGGTCTACACGAACACCCCCAGCCCGCTCTGATCCCCCTCTCTCTTCCCGACCCTGGAGGTACAACGACGTGACCGCCGCACCTGCTCTCACCCGCCGCTCGCAAGCGGCCGCACCGAAGGCCCGACGCAGCATCGGGTCTGCCCTGGCCCGAGGCGAGGGACGAGGAGCCTGGCTCTTCCTCGCCCCGTTCGGCCTGTTCTACATCGCCTTCCTGCTCGGACCCGCCGTGTGGATGCTCATCTCGAGCTTCTTCAACACGTCGACCGTGCGGACCGGACTCGGCTCGTTCGCCGGCTTCTCGAACTACGCCGAGATGCTGACCCGGGCCGACTTCTGGAGCGCCATGTGGCACACGCTCCAGTTCACGCTCTACACCGTGCCGCCGCTGGTCATCATCGCGTTCGTGTTCGCGATCCTGACGAACCGGGTGCGTCGCGGTCAGTGGTTCTTCCGTCTGGCGTTCTTCCTGCCCTACATCCTCCCGTCGGCGACGATCTCGCTGATCTGGCTGTTCATCTTCACGCCGGGCTCCGGCCTCTGGGCGACGGCGCAGGGCTGGGTCGGCATCACGGCCGGCAGCGGAGTCCTCGCCGACCCGAAGACCGCCATGATCGGCATTGCGATCGCGACGGTGTGGTGGACCCTCGGATTCAACTTCGTGCTCTACCTCGCCGGCCTCCAGGAGATCCCGCGCGAGCTGTACGAGGCCGCGGCCGTCGACGGCGCATCGAACTGGGAGCAGATCCGCTACATCACCCTTCCCCTCCTCAACCGCACGACGACCCTCGTGATCCTGCTTCAGATCATCGCCAGCCTCAAGATCTTCGACCAGGTGTACCTGATGACCTCGGGAGGGCCCGGTATCTCGACGCAGGTCGCACTCGGCCTGGTCACCAACACCGGCTTCACCGACAACCGGCTCGGAGCGGCCAGCGCCGCCTCCGTCCTCCTTCTCATCGTGATCGTGGCCATCGCCG
Source organism: Frondihabitans sp. PhB188 (assembly GCF_003752365.1). Classification (GTDB taxonomy): domain Bacteria; phylum Actinomycetota; class Actinomycetes; order Actinomycetales; family Microbacteriaceae; genus Frondihabitans. The sequence continues at coordinate 509,030 of NZ_RJUO01000003.1, forward strand.
TGATCCGCCAGCTCATCGAGCGCGCAGCAGAACGAAAGGCGGCCTGATCATGGCGATCACCGACGCACCCCGCCGGCCGAAGTCCCCGATCTCGGGCGCAGCTCCCGCACCCCGCCCGACCGGCGCCCGCGTCGGCACCAGCGGCAAGACGTTCGGCATCGTCTCGGCGATCGTCCTCACCGTCTTCGCCATCATCTGGCTGATCCCGAGCCTCTTCGCCCTGAAGACCTCGCTCTCGGACAACGGCGTGGCCGCGCTCGGAGCCCCCGAGATCCTGAAGAACTGGAACCCGACGCTGCACTCGTACGCGTCGCTGTTCCAGGCCGGAGACATCTGGAACTGGTACCTCGCCTCGGGGATCACGTCGGTCATCACCGCCGCCCTGACCGTGCTCTTCGCCTCGATGGCCGCGTTCGCGCTGTCGCGGCTGAAGTTCCGCGGCTCGAACCTCGCGCTCCTGGCGATCCTGTTCGGAATCATGATCCCGACCCAGGTGCTGATCATCCCGATCTTCCAGGAGCTCGGCGCGGTCAACCTGCTGAACACCTACTGGTCGGTCATCTTCCCGCAGGTGCCCGCAGCCATCGCCGTCTTCATCTTCAAGCAGTTCTTCGACGGCATCCCCCGCGAGCTCGAGGAGGCGGCGCGCATCGACGGCGCCGGCCTGTGGAAGGTCTACTGGTCGGTCATCATGCCGCTGTCGCGTCCCGTCGTCGCGGCCGTCGTGATCCTCACCTTCGTCGGGGTCTGGAACAACCTGCTCCTGCCCCTGTTCGTGCTCTCGAACCCGAACCTGATGACCATTCCCGTCGGTCTCGCGACCGTCCAGGGCAGCTTCGGCCAGCGCTACGCCGACATCCAGGCCGGCGCCCTCCTGGCCGCCCTGCCGCTGATCATCCTGTACCTGGCCTTCCAGCGTCAGATCGTCGAAGGCGTCACCGGGTCGGGCCTCAAGGGCTGACCTGCGCCGCTCCACCGATTCGAGAGGGGCGCGGGCGACCGCGCCCCTCTTCCACACCCCCACACGTAAGGATTCCCATGCCCTCCGCCCGCATTGTCATCGACCGCGACTTCACGATCGGTCCGGTGCCCCGCCGCCTCTTCGGCTCGTTCGTCGAGCACATGGGCCGCTGCGTCTACACCGGCATCTACGAGCCCGGCCACGCCGAGGCCGACGACCGCGGCTTCCGCCAGGACGTCCTGGAGCTCGTCAAGGAGCTCGGCCCGACGGTCGTCCGCTACCCCGGCGGCAACTTCGTCTCGGGCTACAACTGGGAAGACGGCGTCGGCCCGGTCGAAGACCGCCCGCGCCGCCTCGACGGCGCCTGGCACACCGTCGAGACCAACGCCTTCGGCCTGCACGAGTTCGTCGAGTGGTCCAAGGAGGCCGACGTCGAGGTCATGGAGGCGATCAACCTCGGCACCCGCGGCGTCGACGCGGCCCGCGAGCTCGTCGAGTACGCCAACCACCCCGGCGGCACCGCGCTCTCGGACCGCCGCATCGCGAACGGCGCCAAGGACCCGTTCGACATCAAGCTCTGGTGCCTCGGCAACGAGCTCGACGGCCCCTGGCAGATCGGCCACAAGACCGCCGACGAGTACGGCCGCCTCGCGCAGGAGGCCGGCAAGGCCATGCGCTTCGTCGACCCGTCGATCGAGCTCGTCGCGGTCGGCTCGTCGAACTCGGGCATGCCGACCTTCGGCTCGTGGGAGCACACCGTCCTGTCGCACGCGTACGACGAGGTCGACTACATGTCGATGCACGCCTACTACCAGGAGCACGACGGCGACGCCGCGTCCTTCCTGGCCTCGTCGGTCGACATGGACTACTTCATCGAGTCGGTCGTCGCGACCTGCGACGCGGTGCGCGCCAAGCGCAAGGCCAAGAAGTACATCAACCTCTCGTTCGACGAGTGGAACGTCTGGTACCAGTCGGGCCTCGACACCGACGACCAGCCCGACGCCGTCTCGCAGTCGTGGCGCGAGCACCCCCGCCTCATCGAGGACGCCTACAGCGTCACCGACGCGGTCGTGGTGGGCACCCTCCTCAACTCGCTCCTCCGCCACGGCGACCGCGTGTCGATCGCGAACCAGGCGCAGCTCGTCAACGTGATCGCGCCGATCCGCTCCGAAGAGAACGGCCCGGCGTGGAAGCAGACGATCTTCTGGCCCTTCGCCCGGATGGCCGCACTGGCGCGGGGCGAGATCCTGCGCACGTCCGTCATCAGCGACAAGGTGGCGGCAGGAACGTTCGGCGACGCCGACGCGGTCGACGTCTCGGCGACCTATGACGAGGAGTCGGGCAAGGTCGCGTTCTTCCTCGCCAACCGCGGGCTCGACGAGTCGGCGTCCGTCGACATCGCGCTCAACGGCTTCGCTGGCGGACGGGTCGTGCGCGCCGAGCTGCTCGAGGTGCCCCAGGGCGGCTCGCGCCACACGGCGAACACGCTCGAGGCTCAGGACTCCGTGGGTCTGGTGCCGCTCGAGGGCGTGAGCGTCGACGGCTCGGGCGTGAGCCTCTCGCTGCCGGCCCTGTCGTGGGCGGTCGTCGAGGTCGAGGTCTCGCGGGCCTAGCTGTCGGCCCGCTCGAACGGCTTGAGCATGATGTGCAGGCCGACGAGGCCTTCGGTCGCGTGATCGAAGGCCTCGGGCACCGTGCCGATGATGCGGAAGCCGAGGCTCGTCCAGAGCTTCACTGCGGCGGTGTTCGTCTCGACGACGGCGTTGAACTGCATGCTCCGGTAGCCGTCGGCGGCCGCCGCGGCGACCACGTGCTCGCCGAGCGCGCGGCCGATGCCCCGGCCCGCCGCCTCGGGCGCGACCATGAAGCTCGCGGTCGACACGTGCGACCCTCGCGCCGGGCGGTTCGGCCCGTAGTGCGCCGAGCCCAGCACGGTGTCGCCGGCCGGTACACCGTCACGGCCCGGCACGCCGTCGTCGCGTGGTGCGGTGCCGTCGTCCTCCACCGCGACGACGACCGTGTGGCCGGGTGCGAACCACTGCGCGATCGCCGTCTCCATCGGCTCGTCCGGGAGCGAGTACGTCTCGCCCGCCTCGGCGATGACGCGGTAGAAGGGCCAGATCGCGGGCCAATCGGCTTCGGACGCGAGGCGGATGCGCATGCTCCGAGCGTAGCGGCGCGGCCGGGCGCCGCCCGGGCACGGCAGGATGGACGCATGCTCCTCACCTGCGACGACGTCTGGTTCGGCGGCTGGCGCGGGCCCAGCACCCTCGTGGTCACCGGCGGGCGGGTGGAGTTCGGGGGGCCGGTAGTTCCTGCGCCCTCTGCCGCGTCAGAGCCCGAGGCCCACATCCCGGGCGTCGTGCTCGCGCCCTTCACCGACTCGCACGTGCACCTCGGCCTCGTCGACGCGGGGGCGCTCGTCGCGGGAGGTATCGGCCGGGTCGTCGACCTGGGCTGGGACCCCGAGGTCGCAGGAACGTGGCCCTCCCTCACGCGCGACCCGGCGAGCGCGTGGCCGGAGGTGTCGGTCGCCGGGCCCCTCCTCACGGCGCCGAACGGCTACCCATCGCGCTCGGGCTGGGCGCCCGACACCGCCTCCGTGGCCGTGGCGGCTCCCGACGACGCCGATGCGGTGGTCGAGGGCGTGGCCAGGGCCGCCGCCTCGCTCGTCAAGATCGCACTGAACACGGACGCCGGGCCGGTGTGGGACGACGCCACGCTCGATGCCGTGGTGACCGCCGCGCACGCGCGAGGGCTGCCGGTCTTCGCGCACGCGCAGGGCCTCGGCCAGGTGCGGCGCGCCGCACGCGCCGGGGTCGACGCCCTCGCGCACACGCCGTTCTCGGAGCGCCTCGACGACGACCTGATCGCCGACCTCGCGCGCTCGATGGCGTGGATCTCGACGCTCGACATCCACCGGGGCACCGCGGCTCAGGACATCGCCGTCGACAACCTGGCCCGGTTCCATCGCCTCGGCGGGGCCGTGCTGTACGGGACGGACCTCGGCAACGGAGCGCTGCCGCCCGGCCTCGACGGCCGCGAGATCGCCGCCCTCGCCGCCGCCGGCCTTGGGCTCGACGACGTCGTGCGCGCGCTGACGCCGGGGAGCGGCGAGACCGGGTTCGACACGCGTCTCGTCACCTGGCTGCCGGCGCGGCCGACCCGGCTCGAGGACCTCGCCCGAGCCGCCGTCCTGTCCCCACCCGCCCTCCTCTCACTGGCAGACGAACAGGAGCTCGCCGAATGACCGATCTCGACACCACCGACCCCCTCGCCGCGTACGTCGATCGCTTCGTGCCCGCCGTCGGAGTGACCGCCTACTTGGACGGCAACTCGCTCGGCCGACCGCTGCGCGCGACCGCCGACCGGATCGCCGGCTTCGTCGCGCACGACTGGGGCACCCGCCTCATCCGCTCGTGGGACGACCGGTGGATGGACCTCCCCACCGTCGTCGGCGACCGCATCGGCGCGCTCGCCCTCGGCTCGGCCGCCGGCCAGACCGTGGTCGGCGACTCCACGACGGTGCTGCTCTACAAGGCCCTCCGCGCCGCTCTCGAGATCGGGCAGCGCGCCGGACGACACGAGATCGTGCTGGACGACGACCAGTTCCCGACCGACCGCTTCGTCGTCGAGGGCATCGCCCGCGAGCGAGGTGCGACGGTGCGCTGGATCCACGTCGACCCGGATGCCGGCGTCACGCCCGCACTCGTCGGCGACGCCGTCGGACCCGGCACGGCGGTCGTGCTGCTCAATCACGTGTCGTACCGGTCGGGGTTCCTGGCCGATCTGCCGGCGATCACCGCGATCGTGCACGACGCCGGGGCTCTCGTCGTGTGGGACCTCTGCCATTCGGCCGGCGTCGTGCCGATGTCGCTCGACGAGGCGGGCGCCGACCTCGCGGTGGGCTGCACGTACAAGTTCCTGAACGGCGGACCAGGAGCCCCGGCGTTCCTCTTCGCGCGGGCCGATCTGCAGGCGCGACTCGAGCAGCCGATCCAGGGATGGATGGGCGCAGCCGACGTCTTCGCGATGGCGGCGTCCTACGAGCCGGCGCCGGGCATCCGCCGGTTCATCAGCGGCACCCCGCCCGTCCTCGGCATGCTGCCCATGCAGGACATGCTCGACCTGATCGAGGAGGTCGGCATCGACGCGGTGCGCACCAAGTCGCTGGCGCTGACCGATCACGCGTTCGCCCTGGCCGACGAGCACCTCGCCCCGCTCGGCGTCGTCACCGCCACTCCGCGCGACCCTGCGGTGCGCGGCAGCCACGTGACCCTCCGCCACCCCGACTTCAAGGCGCTCCTCCCCCGCCTCTGGGACGCCGGCGTGATCCCCGACTTCCGCAACCCTGACGCCCTGCGCCTCGGGCTCTCGCCGCTCTCGACGTCGTTCGCCGAGGTGGAGGCGGGCGTTGCGGCGGTGCGCGAGGCGCTCGCCTCGGGCGCGGCCTGAAGGCCACGGGCTGCTGCGCTCGGCGGCGCGAGATGGCCCTCGTCGTCGCCAGCGCCCAGTCCCGCCGACGGCCACGGCCATCTCGCGAGGCTCGACGTGCCTCAGCGGCAGGTCACGCCCTCGCCTCCCAGGTCGATCCGCGAGTCGCACCACGACGCAAGATCGACGTCGTGCGTGACCACGACGATCGCTGCCCCGGCATTGCGCAGCTCGTCGAGCACGTCGACGGCTCGGCCTGCGTTCTCCGCATCGAGCGCCGAGGACGGCTCGTCCGCGAGGACGATCCGCGGGCGGCGCAGGAGCAGTCGCGCGAGAGCGACCCGCTGCTGCTCGCCGCCGCTCATCGTGTGCGCTCGCCGTCGGTTCGCGCCGGCGAGCCCGACGCGGTCGAGCGCTGCCGACCGTCGCCGAGCGCGCTCGGAGCGGCTGATCCTGCTGCCGATCAGCCCCAGGTCGAGGTTGCGATCAACGGTCCACGAGCCCTCGAGCCCGTAGTCCTGGCGGAGGTGAGCGACGACCCCTCGAAACAGAGCGCGGCGTCGGCTCTCGTGGGGGCGAGTGACGTCGTCGCCCTCGACTCGAAGGCTCCCCGCGTCGAAGCGGTCGACCAGGCCGAGACAGTCGAGCAGGGTCGACTTGCCGGAGCCGCTTCGGCCCCAGATGGCGATGCTCTGCCCCGCGGCGACGTCGAAGGACAGGTCGCTCCACAGGGTGTTCGCGCCGCGCGCCTTCGAGACTCCGGAGACGGAGAGGGCTGGGTCGGTCATCGGAGATTCCTTTCGGTGCGGCGTTGCGCGCCCAGCGCCAGAGCCACGATCGCGGCATCGGCGACCACGCAGAGGGTCATCGCCCACCGGACGCCGTCTGCACTCGAGCCACGGGAGAAAGCAGCGACCAGGATCGCCGCGCTGAGCACGGCCAGGCAGACGAGTGCCGGTGTCATGACACGGAAAAGCGTGACGCCGTGGATGAACCGAAGAGCGACCGCACGCCGGCTCCGCTGAGCGACGATTGTCGCCAGGACCAGGGCGGACAGGACGAGCGAGACGATCGCCACGCCTCCGATGAAGAGGCTTGCTCTCACTGTCACGGACTGCTCGGCCAGCCGGACGGCGGCGAGATCTTTCACGGATTCGATGGCGCCGATCTGGTCGGTGAGGCCCGCCGCGTCGATCGCCGCCTGAATGGAGGCGGGGTCGTCGAAGAGGATCTCCGCCGAGGTGACTGTCGAGCTGAGCCAGTTGTCGGAGAGGAGCGAGGCCTCAGACGGCAGCACGGCGATCACTGGCTCGGTGAGCGAACTGCGAGACACGACCCATGTCTGGAATGAGAAGATTTCCTGGTCTGACGCGATCGGAATCACGTCTATAGCCGGTGCCTCGCGGCCGTCACCTGCCTCGGAGCCGACCTGATAGCTGATCCAGCTTCTGTACTCGGCCACGATCTGGGCGCTCTGTTCCACAAGGGTTTCGGGGATGAGTAGCGTCAATGAGGTGTCGGGCAGATCCGACGCGACCACTGCCGAACCGTCGGATCGATTGACTCTTACTTCGTCGAGGTAGCGGTCCGTGACGATGAGGCTGTTCCCCCTACCTGGTGAATAACCGTCGTCGGGGTCCATCGGAGTGAAGGTGATCATGGCGCGTCCACCATCGAGTTCCGTTCGAATAATCCGGGCGACGACCGACTCGCTTTCGTCGAATTCGGCTGGTTGTGAGCGAAACGACAGCGCGAAGTAGTCGCTGACCGAATCCCACTGCTGCCGCTCGCGCGTGTTCGCCGCAACCGTGCCGGCCGCAAGAACCGTGGGGCTCAGGGTCGTCAGGACAAGAGGAAGAATGCTCGCGTGCACGCCGGCCGCTCCGACCACGATCCGTCGGGACGGCGCCCTGACCGCTAGGACCGAGGCGAGACCGGATCCCGTCGTGGTGACAACCGCGGCGGCGGTGAATGCCATTGACACAATGCAGATGGCGCCGCATGCCACTCCGGCTGCCACACCTAGTCGCCCGATCTGGGCACCCCCGTTGTAGGCGACGATGGCGACGAATCCCAGAACGCAGGCGCCGACGGCTGACACCGCGCCCGTCAGCCCGGTGATAAGACTCTCGTGAATGACGATGACGGATCGGGACCGCCCTGCCAGACGTGCAATGGCGGCTCGCCGACGGCTGGAGACGGCGTCGAAAATGCAGCCCAGGGCGAGCATGAGAACAGCGGCAAGGCTGACTGAGACGATCGGGACCTCGTCGGCAATCCAGAACCCGATACCCACCACCCCGAAGGGAAGCGTCGAGACCGACATGCCCCGGGCGTTGAGCGCGAGGGCGTAGGCGTCAGCGCCCTCTTCACCCGCGTCAGTCACGTACATACCGTCGAGCTCGGCATCGGGGAGTTCTCTGCCGTCGGCGAACACCGTCCTCTGCGATCGGCTGAAGTCGGGATAACCGTCAGTCGATGCCGTAGCCAGGGCCGTTGCTGGTTCCGAGTTGATGATGAAGAGCTTTCGCGAGGTCGCACCATCAGTGGCGGCTGTCACGCTCTTGTAGAGCGTCAGGTGCTGGCGCCGCGCCTCGTCGATCATGAGCTGTCGGGCCTCGGACCGGGTCCGACCGTCGCCCTTGTCCCAGACGGTCACGACCGTCTGAGTGCCGCGCGGCGCGAGCTCGTCGCTCGTCCGCACGAAGAAGAACGCCATAAGCAAGGCGAGCACGATTGCCGCCCCGACGCTGATTCGCAGAGCCATCCCAACCCTTCTCCGAGAGCCGGCCGCCTCGGATGGCGGCCGGCTCATGTTCACTTGACGAATCGGTAATACGCGGAGTTCCCGCTCCACGTCTTCTTGACTGTGGCCTTCGACGTCTGACCCTTATTCGTGTCGTCGGTCCTGAATGTCTTTCCGGTTCCGTTCTTGACAGTCGATCCGTGCTTGCGCGTTTTGTGGAAGAAATTCGAGTAGGCCTCGTTGTTTGTTCCGTACGTCCAGGTGCCACCGCCCTCCGGCGTGACGACGTAGTTGATCGAAACCCTGCTGTCATCGAAGTTGACAGAGCCCGACGCTGCCGAAGGAGCCGGTGTCTCTGCGGACGCAACCTCGGGTGCGGCCAGGAGCGACGCCGCGGCGAGTCCGACGACAAGGGCGATGGAATTAATTTTCATAGTTCTCCAAACGAATGTAAATACCGAAATTCCACACACTACACAGACCTGTGCACGCGCCCAAATCACCGTGCCAGGGTGGACTCATGACCACCGGAGACGCCTTCGAACCCGACCAGCGCTACGCCGCCAACGCCACCTCGTTCGGGGCCGCGGCCGAGGTGTACGAGCGCGGGCGGCCGTCCTACCCGGCCACGGCCGTCGACTGGTTGCTGCCCGAGGGCGCACACCACGTGCTCGACCTCGGCGCCGGAACCGGCAAGCTTACGCGGATGCTCGTCGACCGCGTACCCCTGGTGACGGCTGTCGAGCCCTCCGAGGGCATGCGCGAGCAGCTGGTGCGGTCGGTCCCGGGCGCCCAGGCGCTGCCGGGTTCTGCCGAGCGCCTGCCCCTCGACGGCGAGAGCGTCGACGCGATCTTCGCGGCGCAGGCCTGGCACTGGGTCGACGTCGACCGGGCTGTGCCCGAGGCTGCCCGAGTGCTCCGGCCGGGCGGCGTGCTCGCTCTGCTCTGGAACATCCGCATCGTCACCGACCCGTGGATGATCGCCCTCGACGAGATCATCGCCCCGGCCAGCGAGAGCGACGCCGAGTCCGAGAGCCCTCGCGTCGGCCCGCCGTTCTCGGAGATCGAGCGCCGCGACTTCGAGTGGGTCAACGAGATCACGCCCGACGAGGTGATCGACATGGTCGCCTCGCGCAGCTACATCCTGACCCTCCCGGAGGGCGAACGGCTCGAGCAGCTCGAACGGGTGCGGACCCTGCTGGCGACGCACCCCGACACGGCAGGCCGGGCAACAGTGGGCGTCCCGTACGTGACGCGGTGCTCGAAGGCCACGCTCGCGGCCGAATAACCGACCCGGGTTCCTGCATAGTGGTCTCATGGACATCGCCCCGGTCTCGACCCTCCCGCACCGCCTGAGCGATCGGGCCGTCGAGGTGGCGCCGGGTGTGGCGGTCGCCTTCGTCATCGCCGTCGTTGCAACGCTGGTGGGCCGAGTCGTGCCTCTCGTGGGGTCGGCGGTACCGGCGGTCGTGATCGGCGTCGTCGTCGCCCTCGTGCGGCGGCCGACGGCCCGGGTGGCGCCGGGGATCGCGTACTCGGGCAAGTTCCTGCTCCAGTGCGCAGTCGTGCTGCTCGGCTTTCAGCTGTCGCTCGGGACGATCGCGACCGTCGGCCTCGAGTCGCTTCCCGTCATGCTCACGTCGCTCGTCGTCTGCCTCGTCGCGGCGGCGCTGCTCGGCCGCGCCTTCGGGGTCGAGCGCCGGCTGCGCACCCTGATCGGCGTCGGGACCGGCATCTGCGGCGCCTCCGCCATCGCCGCCGTCTCACCCGTGATCGGTGCGGCGTCGGCCGAGATCGCCTACGCCGTGTCGACGATCTTCTTGTTCAACGTGACGGCGGTCGTCGTGTTCCCCCTCGTCGGGCACGCACTCGGCCTGTCGCCGCACGCGTTCGGCCTCTTCGCCGGCACCGCCGTCAACGACACCAGCTCGGTCGTCGCCGCGGCCAGCGTGTTCAGCGCGTCGGCCCTCGGCTTCGCCGTCGTGGTCAAGCTCGTGCGCACGTTGATGATCATCCCGATCAGCGTCGGCCTGGCCGTGATCGAGGGGCGCCGAGAGGCGTCGGCCGGCTTGGACGGCAGGAACTCGCCCGCCGCCGCTCGCCCCATGACCGCACGCCGCGTGGCCGGTCTCGTCCCCTGGTTCCTCGTCGGGTTCGTCGTGATCGCGATCGTCAAGTCGTTCGTGCCGATGTCGGCCGGCAGCCTGAGCGGGCTCGTGCAGGTGAGCACGTTCCTGATCGCGATGGCCCTCGCCGGCATTGGTCTGAGTACCGACGTGAAGGGGCTGCGCTCGGCTGGATGGAAGCCGCTGGCGCTGGGCGCGATCTTGTGGGTGCTGGTCGCCGCCACGACCCTCGCCACGATGACGCTCACGGGGGCGCTCCGATGAGCGGGGTGGGTTCGCCGCGGAAGCCGCTCGCCGTCGCCGCGATCGTCGGGATCCTCGTCGTCTTCGTCGCGGCGGTCGTGGTCGCGGGGCTTTTCGCGGGACACGAGCTGTCCCGCCAGGCCAGCACCCCCTCCCCCACGCCGACGTCGACGGTGGCACCCTAGGGGCATGACCGTCACGCTCGAGCCCATGCCCGCCGACCGCCGCACCGCGTGGCTCGACCGGTCGCGGTCCGAGTACATCGAATCACGGCAGAAGGCCGGCGAGACGCTCGGACAGGCCACGGCGAACGCCGACAGGTCGTTCAAGACGTACTTTCCCCAGGGCGTACCAGCGGCGGGCCAGCACGTGTTTGACGTCGTCGCCGACGGTGCGCCGGTCGGCATCCTGTGGATCGGCGTCATGGACTCCGCCTCGAACGACTGGTGGGTCTTCGACGTCGAGATCTCCGAGTCGGAACGCGGTCGCGGCTACGGCCGGGCCGCGATGGAGCTCGCAGAGACGACGGCGCAGGAACTCGGCGCAGCCTCCATCGGACTCAACGTGTTCGGCTACAACACCATCGCCCGAAAGCTCTACGAGTCGCTCGGCTACGAGACGACGTCCGTGCAGATGAAGAAGGGGCTCTGACGGATTCGGAATGGTATTCGGCCCGCGCCGAGTCGTCTGGGTACGCAAGAAGGGCGCCGGCTGTGCCGACGCCCTTCCCTGCTAGGTGATACTTCGCCGCCCGGGTAAGCGGCTCTTCCCTGATCCCAAGTGTCTGGGCTCCCTCAGGGGCTTGTGTTCGGCCTGAACGAGACGGTTCTAGAAGTCCCAGTCCTCGTCTTCGGTGGTCTCCGCCTTGCCGATGACGTAGGACGAGCCGGAGCCGGAGAAGAAGTCGTGGTTCTCGTCGGCGTTCGGGGAGAGCGCCGAGAGGATCGCGGGGTTCACGTCGGTGACGTCCTTTGGGAACATCGGCTCGTAGCCGAGGTTCATCAGCGCCTTGTTGGCGTTGTAGTGGAGGAACTTCTTGACGTCCTCGGTCAGCCCGACCGAGTCGTAGAGGTCTTGCGTGTACTGCACCTCGTTGTCGTAGAGCTCGAACAGGAGGTTGAACGTGTAGTCCTTGATCTCCTGCTTGCGCTCCTCGCTGGCGCCCTCGAGCCCCTTCTGGAACTTGTAGCCGATGTAGTACCCGTGAACGGCCTCGTCGCGGATGATGAGGCGGATCATGTCGGCGGTGTTCGTCAGCTTGGCACGCGACGACCAGTACATCGGCAGGTAGAAGCCCGAGTAGAAGAGGAACGACTCGAGCAGCGTCGAGGCGACCTTGCGCTTCAGGGGGTCGTCGCCCGTGTAGTAGTCGAGGACGATCTGGGCCTTCTTCTGAAGGTTGACGTTCTCCTCCGACCAGCGGAACGCGTCGTCGATCTCGGGCGTCGACGCGAGCGTCGAGAAGATCGACGAGTAGCTCTTCGCGTGCACCGACTCCATGAACGCGATGTTCGTGTAGACGGACTCCTCGTGCGGGGTGATCGCATCGGGAATCAGGCTGATAGCCCCGACGGTGCCCTGGATCGTGTCGAGCAGGGTGAGGCCCGTGAAGACGCGCATCGTCAGCTGCTGCTCTTCGGGAGTCAGCGTGTTCCACGACTGGACGTCGTTCGACAGCGGGATCTTCTCGGGGAGCCAGAAGTTGTTGACGAGCCGGTTCCAGACCTCGACGTCTTTGTCGTCGTGGATGCGGTTCCAGTTGATCGCGCTCACGGCGCGCACGAGCGGGATGCTCTTGCCGAGGGCGTGGGCCGGGTCTGTCGACAGGTTTGTATCGGTCGAATTGGACGTTGTCGTCATCTGGATCCTGCTCCGAGTTTTTTGATAGATGTGTTGGAGAGCTGGGGCGCCCGGGGTTGGCCCGTTCGCCCCAGCCACGGCCTACACGCGTTGCGTGATAGTTCCGCCCGGGTTCCGCGTCGCAGCCGCCTGCGTTACGAAACGACCTGTTGCTGCTGAACGGTTCACCGATGTGTTGTTACTCGTACCTGTTCCAACTCGTTCCGTCGTTGTTTTGCTTGGCCAACGTGCGGCGGCCGCTTTACTGACGAATCGACCCGAACCTGCACTTCGATTCACGGTCTTGCCCATGATTTCCACCCCCTCCCAGGGCTCCACGCCCCGGTTGAGCCCGGCCTGGCGACCGGTGGTAACTCATGTAAAGTTGACAATCCAGCTCACCAGTTGGAAGTCCCCTCTACCGGGGCTTTGGAGGCCGAACCCCTGCAAGGGTTCGGCCTCCAGCTTTTTAAGTTGTCACAGCATGCACGAGACGCAGCCGTCGACCTCGGTGCCCTCGAGCGCCATCTGACGGAGACGGATGTAGTAGATCGTCTTGATGCCCTTGCGCCATGCGTAGATCTGGGCCTTGTTGATGTCGCGGGTGGTCGCCGTGTCTTTGAAGAACAGCGTGAGCGAGAGGCCCTGGTCGACGTGCTGCGTGGCCGCGGCATAGGTGTCGATGATCTTCTCGGGGCCGATCTCGTACGCGTCGGTGTAGTAGTCGAGGTTGTCGTTGGTCATGAAGGGCGCGGGGTAGTAGACGCGGCCCAGCTTGCCCTCCTTGCGGATCTCGATCTTCGACGCGATCGGGTGGATCGACGAGGTGGAGTGGTTGATGTACGAGATCGAACCGGTCGGCGGGACGGCCTGGAGGTTCTGGTTGTAGATGCCGTGCTCCATGACGCTGGCCTTGAGCGCGCGCCAGTCGTCCTGCGTCGGGATCTCCACGTTCGCGTCGGCGAACAGCTTCGCAGCGCGCTCGGTCGACGGGACCCACTCGGACTCGGTGTACTTGTCGAAGAACTCGCCCGACGCGTACTTCGAGTCGTCGAAGCCGCCGAACTTCACCTTGCGCTCGATCGCGATCTTGTTCGAGGCGCGCAGCGCGTGGAACAGCACCGTGTAGAAGTAGATGTTCGTGAAGTCGATGGCCTCTTCGGTGCCGTAGTGCACGCGCTCACGGGCCAGGTAGCCGTGGAGGTTCATCTGCCCGAGGCCGATGGCGTGCGAGGAGTCGTTGCCGACCTCGATGGAGCGGACCGACGTGATGTGGCTCATGTCGCTGACGGCGCTGAGCCCGCGGATGGCGGTCTCGACGGTGCGGCCGAAGTTGTCGCTGTCCATCGAGAGGGCGATGTTCATCGACCCGAGGTTGCAGGAGATGTCCTTGCCGATCTCGTCGTACGAGAGGTCTTCGTTGAAGGTGGTCGGCGTGTTGACCTGCAGGATCTCGGAGCAGAGGTTCGACATGTTGATCCGGCCCTTGATCGGGTTGGCCTTGTTCACCGTGTCCTCGAACACGATGTAGGGGTAGCCCGACTCGAACTGGATCTCGGCGATGGTCTGGAAGAACTCGCGAGCGTTGATCTTCGTCTTCTTGATGCGAGCGTCGTCGACCATCTCGCGGTACTTGTCGGTGATCGAGATGTCGCCGAAGGGGACGCCGTAGACGCGCTCCACGTCGTAGGGCGAGAACAGGTACATGTCCTCGTCCTTCTTCGCGAGCTCGAACGTGATGTCGGGCACGACGACACCGAGTGACAGCGTCTTGATGCGGATCTTCTCGTCGGCGTTCTCACGCTTCGTGTCGAGGAATCGCAGGATGTCGGGGTGGTGCGCCGACAGGTAGACCGCGCCGGCCCCCTGGCGTGCGCCGAGCTGGTTGGCGTAGCTGAAGCTGTCTTCGAGGAGCTTCATGACGGGGATGATGCCCGAGGACTGGTTCTCGATCTGCTTGATCGGCGCGCCGGCCTCGCGGATGTTCGAGAGCGACAGGGCGACGCCGCCGCCGCGCTTCGACAGCTGGAGCGACGAGTTGATGCCGCGCGAGATCGACTCCATGTTGTCTTCGATGCGCAGGAGGAAGCAGCTGACGAGCTCGCCGCGCTGGGCCTTGGCCGTGTTGAGGAAGGTCGGGGTGGCCGGCTGGAAGCGGCCGGCGATGATCTCCTCGACGAGGTCGATCGCGAGCTGCTCGTCGCCCTGGGCGAGGCCGAGGGCGGTCATGACGACGCGGTCCTCGAAGCGCTCGAGGTAGCGCTTTCCGTCGAAGGTCTTGAGCGTGTAGGAGGTGTAGTACTTGAACGCGCCGAGGAACGTCTGGAAGCGGAACTTCTTCGAGTACGCGAGGTCGTTGAGCTTCTCGATGAACTCGAACGAGTACATGTCGATCGTCGCCTGCTCGTAGTAGTCGTTCTCGACCAGGTAGTCGAGACGCTCCTTGAGGTTGTGGAAGAAGACCGTGTTCTGGTTGACGTGCTGCAGGAAGTACTGCTTGGCCGCCTCGCGATCCCTGTCGAACTGGATCTCGCCGTTGCTCCCGTAGAGGTTGAGCATGGCGTTCAGCGCGTGGTAGTCCATACCCGCGTTTGGCCCCGCGATTACCTCGAGGTCATCGACTGCTGCGTCCAAAATTGGTCCAATCCTTCTTGTACTGCTCGTACGTCGTCCGGGGTGCCGAAGACCTCGGCACGGTAGAGGAGGGGCACTCCGCACTTGGCGCTGACGATCTCGCCGGCCAGGCAGTAGCCCTCTCCGAAGTTGGTGTTGCCCGTCGCTATGACTCCGCGGATGAGGTCTCTGTTGACCTCGTCGTTCAGAAAGCGGATGACCTGCTTGGGGACGGCGCCTCGCCCTTCGCCTCCGCCGTAGGTGGGGAGGACGAGGACGAAGGGGTCACGGGCGTGGAGCGGCTCGTCGGTCGGGAAGAGCGGGATCCGCTCGGCCGGGAGGCCCAGCTTCTCGACGAAGCGCGCAGTGTTGCCCGACACGCTCGAGAAGTAGATGAGGTGAGTCACGACACTCCTCCTCGGGGTGGTTTCAGAACTACGCGATGGCGGCAGCGAGGCCGGCGATCTTGTCGGGGCGGAAGCCGCTCCAGTGGTCTTCGTCGGTGACGACGACGGGAGCCTGCAGGTAGCCCAGGGCCTTGACCGTCTCGAGGGCCTTGTCGTCGACGGAGACGTCGAAGACCTCGTACTCGATGCCCTTGTTGTCGAGAGCGCGGTAGGTGGCCGTGCACTGGACGCAGGACGGCTTCGTGTAGACGGTGATGGCCATGTTCTCCCCTAGAAAAACGACGGTTCGCGGACCCGCGAATGCCTGCAAGGGCTTCTGCGGGGTGTGGTTGGTGCTGCGGATCGATACTACATCTAGGGGCCGACATTGGAAGGCACCACTAGATCCGGTGTTACACGGCTGTAATTACGACCGCCGGATTATCCACAGGGGTTGTGCACAGTTGGGAGCGCTTATCCCCGGAAAATCGGCTTTCTCCACAGCCTCCTCCCCACCCCCGACACTCGAAACTGTGGATAACCCGTCGCGCCCCCATTTCGGGGGTGCGGCGTGTCGCGTGAATCGCCCCTCCGACCTTCTCGGGCATCGGCTCGAGCCGTGAGATCCGTCAACGCCTCGACACCGGACCAGGAGGCATCTAGGATGCATATACGGGTCGGTGACAAGAACGCCACGGGTGTTCTTCCCTTCGGGATAGCCGACCTTTTACCTGCCCGGAATCGACTGCCCGAGATCACCGGACCTGCTTGGCGAAGGCGAGCAAGGACACGTCGGCTGCCCAAGGAAAATGGCGGAACTCCTGCCGCGGAAGAACGACCTGCTCGAGGTGATGGCAATCCTTGCCTTGGACGACGCTCCGCTGGATAGCCCACAGCGCGTAGTCAGCCATCTGCAAGCCCGCTGACGAGGAGCTCCGCCAGATATGCGGTCGCATATCCCGCTTGTCGGCGAACTGCGCGCACACATCCGCGAGGGCATTCCATACCGCTTCCTGCCTGGCCCCCATGTCAATGTGGGCTGCGACCACATGCACTGTGTCGCCCGGTGCAGACAAACGGGGAACCGCGGCCTTGAGATGCACGTAGAGCGTGTATTTGTAGAGCCAGATCTTGGGACGTTCGCGCACCCGAGGGAATGCATTCGACTTGGCCATGAACGTCGACGCGAATCGGACATCGGTGCGACCCAAGACTTCAAAGAAGGCCTGCCTGGTGCCGGGAGAGTCGTTGTAGGCGTGAAAACCGGCCGTAAGTGCTTCTCGAGACGCTCGCGCCAGGACAGACTCTTCAAGGAATTGTGCTTGAGACCCTCGAATCGAGGCGCTGCCGAACGCGAAGTACGGCGACTTCGATTTGGTCGGCTCGAAATCCACCGTTCCCGACTCATCGAGATAGATCCAGATCTCAGACACAACTAAGCATTCTGTGCATCAGATCAACATATCAAGGACCAAGGTGAGTCTCGCAGAGCGTGGCCCCCCTTCCGTAGACTGGTCACCTCGTGGGCGCCTATTCCAATCTTCTGAAGACGCCGGGGGTCGCGCGGATCATCGCCGCGCAGCTGACCGCCCGGTTCCCGTTCGGCATGCTCTCGCTCGCCTTCCTGCTCCACGTCGAGCACGTGACGCACTCGTACGGCGCCGCGGGAATCGTCCTCGCCGCCACGAGCGTGGGCCAGGCGATCTCGGGTCCGCTCACCAGCCGGTGGATGGGCATCTGGGGCATGCGCCCGGTGCTGCTGCTCACGCTGGCCGTCTGCTTCGCGAGCCTCATCGTCTTCGCGCTCGCCCCGCTGACGCTCCCCCTGTACATGGTGGTCGGCTTCGTGGCGGGCCTGAGCGTGCCCCCGGTCCAGCCGGCCGTGCGCACGATCTACCCGAAGATGGTCAACTCGAAGCAGCTGACGCCGCTCTTCTCGCTCGACGCCTCCGCGCAGGAGATCATCTGGGTCGCCGGCCCCGTCATCACCACCTTCGTCGGCACGCAGATCGGCACGACCTACGCGATCCTGACCGCGGCCGCCTTCCTCATCGGCGGCGGCATCTGGTTCATCGCCTCGCCCGAGGTCGGCCAGGTGCGGATTCCGAAGAGCAAGCGCTCATTCGGCAAGGTGCTGGCCCGACCGACGGTGCTCCTGTCGACGATCACCGGCTTCCTCCTCATCGGAACCTGCGCCGCCGTCGAGGCCGGCGTCATCTCGGCGTTCGGCGACGGCAGCCCGAACTCCGGCTTCGTACTCGCCGTCTTCGCGATCGGCTCGCTCGCCGGCGGCCTCCTGCTCGGCCATCTCCCGGTCGGTCCGTGGTCGCTGCCGATCCGCATGGTGATCGTGTTCGCGGGCATCGCGCTCACGATCTTCATCCCGACGTCGTTCGTCTGGCTGTGCGTGACCCTGCTCATCGCCGGCGTCGGCATCGCCCCCGCCCTGGCCGTGATGTTCGCGATCATCTCGTCGAGCGTGCGCTTCAGCGACACGGCCGAGGCCTACGGCTGGGCCGGTACCGGCCAGCTCATCGGAGCGGCGATCGGCTCCGCCATCGCCGGCGCCCTGATCGACCAGACGGGCACCGTCGGCGGGCTCTACGTCGCTGCGGGCTTCGCGCTGCTGGGCGTCCTCGTGCCGACGCTCTTCCAGCGCGTGCTGCCCGACCTCCGCGGCACGGATGCCGGGCCCCTCGCCGACACGGAGCCGGTGCCGATCCAGGCGAGCTGACGTCGCGTCGGCGATAATCGACACATGGCGAACGACGTGGTCCCTCGGATCCGACTCAACGACGGCAACTCGATCCCGCAGCTCGGGCTGGGGGTCTACAAGGTCGACGACGACACCGCCGAGCGGACGGTCGCCACGGCCCTCGACGCCGGCTACCGCCACCTCGACACGGCCGAGTACTACGCGAACGAAGCCGGCGTGGGCCGCGCCCTGGCGGCCTCGGGCCTCCCTCGCGACGACGTCTACGTCACCACCAAGGTGTGGAACGATCAGCAGGGATTCGACTCCACCCTCCACTCGTTCGACCGGAGCCTCGACAAGCTCGGCGTCGACTTCGTCGACCTCTACCTCATCCACTGGCCCGCCCCCCGCCAGGACCTCTACGTCGAGACGTACCGCGCCCTCGAGCGCATCCGCGAGGAGGGACGAGCCCGCTCGATCGGCGTCTCGAACTTCCAGGTGCATCACCTCGAGCGCCTCCTCGGCGAGACCGACGTCGTGCCGGTGCTGAACCAGATCGAGGTGCAGCCGTGGCTGCAGCAGACCGAGCTTCGGGCCTTCGGTGACGCCCGCCACATCGCGACGGAGGCGTGGTCGCCGCTGGCACGCGGGCGGATCCTCGACGAGCCCCTCCTCACCGGCCTCGCCGAGAAGCACGGCGTCTCGACCGCTCAGCTCGTGATCCGCTGGCACCTCCAGTCGGGGCTCGTGGTGATCCCGAAGTCGGTGACGCCGTCGCGCATCGCCGAGAATCTCGACGTGTTCGGGTTCGAGCTCTCTGACGACGAGATGGCGACGATCGCGGGTCTCGACTCGGGCGAGCGCGTCGGGTCGCACCCGGACGAGGTGGGCTAGCCGGTCGACGGCGCTGCCCTCTGATCGGAGCATCGGCTCGAGCCCGGTACCGTTGTGGGGCACCCCGAGAGCTAGGAGCACCATGACGATCAGAGCCGCCGCAGACGGATCCGCCCTCGGCAACCCCGGGCCCGCCGGCTGGGCCTGGTACGTCGACGACGAGCGCTGGGCGGCCGGCGGCTGGCCGCGCAACACCAACAACGTGGGCGAGCTCACGGCCGTGCTGGAGCTGCTGCGGGCGACGGCCGATGAAGACGACGACCTGCTGATCCTGTGCGACAGCCAGTACGCCATCAAGGCGTGCACCGAGTGGCTCGCCGGCTGGAAGCGCAAGGGCTGGCGCAAGGCCGACGGCAAGCCGGTGATGAACGTCGAGATCATCAAGGAGCTCGACGAGGCTCTGCAGGGTCGACGGGTGAAGTTCGAATGGGTGCGCGGGCACGTGGGCCACGTCATGAACGAGGCCGCCGACATCCGGGCGCGGACGGCCGCCGAGGCGTTCCAGCGCAAGACCGCCGTGCCGCACGGACCCGGCTGGCCTGACAAGCCCGTGACGACGGTCAGCGACGCTGCCGCCGTCGACCCGGCGCCGCCCGCGACGCTCTTCTAGGCGCCGACCGGCCCGACGGCCGTGACCCGCAGCACCGCCTGGCCCTGCTCGTTCGACTCCGCCAGGTCGACGGTGCCCGAGATGCCCCAGTCGTGGTCGCCCTCGGGGTCGTCGAGGATCTGCCGCACGGTCCATGCGGTCGCGCCCTCGTCGATGACCAGGAGGGACGCGCCTCGAGCGGCCGGGCTCGTTCCGATCGTGTCGTACTCGTCGTAGTAGCGGTCGAGGGCCGCGCCCCACGCGTCGGCGTCGAAGCCGGCGGCAGCGTCGAGCTCGCCCAGTGCTTCGGCGTCGTCGCGGGCCGCGAGCTGCACGCGACGGAACAGCTCGTTGCGCACGAGCACTGTGAAGGCCCGGTGGTTGGCCGTGAGCGTGCGGAGGGTGGGCGGCACGATGGCGTCGTGCGAGGCGACCTCGGTCGGATTGACCATCTCCTCCCACTCGTCGAGCAGCGACGAGTCGACCTGCCGCACCAGCTCGCCGAGCCACTCGATGATGTCGAGCAGCTCGTCGGTCTTGGCCTCGTTCGGGATCGTCTGGCGCAGCGCCCGGTAGGCGTCGGAGAGATAGCGCAGGACGAGCCCCTCCGAGCGCGCCAGCCCGTAGAAGTTCACGTAGTCGCCGAACGTCATGGCGCGCTCGAACAGATCGCGAACGACGGCCTTGGGCGACAGCTCGAAGTCGCCGATCCACGGCTGCGACGCCTTGTACGTCTCGAACAGGGCGCCGAGCAGCTCGTCGAGCGGCTTCGGCCAGGTGACCTCCTCGAGCAGCTCCATGCGCTCCTCGTACTCGATGCCCTCCTGCTTCATCGTGGCGACCGCCTCGCCCCGCGCCTTGAACTGCTGCTGCGACAGGATCGGCCGCGGGTCGTCGAGGGTGGACTCGACGACGGACACCATGTCGAGCGCGTAGGTGTCGGACTCGGGGTCGAGCACCTCGAAGGCGGCGAGCGCGAACGGAGACAGCGGCTGGTTGAGGGCGAAGTTGGGCTGCAGGTCAACGGTGAGGCGGATGGTGGGGCTGCCCGTTCCTGCGGGATCGGGGATCTGCTCGACCACCCCCGACTCGCGGAGGCTGCGGTACAGCGAGATGGCCTGCCGCGCCAGCGCGTACTTCTGGGCGCGCGTCGAGTGGTTCTCGAACACCAGCGACCGCACGTTGCCGAAGACGTCGCCGCCGCGCGCGATCACGTTCAGCATCATCGCGTGCGTGATCTGCATGCTCGACGACAGGGGCTCCGGCTCGGCCTCGACGAGCTTGAAGAACGACGGCTCGCCCCACGAGACGAAGCCCTCGGGCGCCTTCTTGCGCACGATCTTGCGCTTCTTCTTGGCGTCGTCGCCGGCCTTCTTGATCTGCTGCAGGTTGTCGATCTCGTGCTCGGGAGCCTGCAGGGTGACAGTGCCGGCCGTGTCGTAGCCCGCACGCCCCGCGCGACCGGCGACCTGGTGGAACTCCCGCGCGCTCAGCTGGCGCATGCGCGTGCCGTCGAACTTGGTGAGCGCCGTGAGCAGCACGGTGCGGATCGGCACGTTGATGCCCACGCCGAGCGTGTCGGTGCCGCAGATCACCCGCAGGAGCCCGCGCTGAGCGAGCTGCTCGACGAGGCGGCGGTACTTGGGGAGCATGCCCGCGTGGTGGACGCCGATCCCTGCCCGCACCAGGCGGTTAAGGGTCTTGCCGAAGCTGGTCGAGAAGCGGAACCCCGCGATCAGCTCGGCGATCTCGTCGCGCTGCTCGCGCGTGGCGACCTTGATGCTCGACAGCGCCTGCGCCCGTTCGAGCGCTGCGGCCTGCGAGAAGTGCACGACGTAGATCGGGGCCTCGCCGGTCGACAGCAGCTCCTCGACCGTCTCGTGCACCGGGGTGGTCGCGTAGAAGTAGTGCAGCGGCACCGGTCGCTCGACCCCGGTGACCAGGGCGACCGGCCGACCCGTCCGTCGGCCGAGGTCGTCGCTGATGGCCTCGACGTTGCCCAACGTGGCCGACATGAGCAGGAACTGGACCTCCGGCAGCAGAAGCAGCGGGACCTGCCACGCCCACCCGCGGCTCGGGTCGGCGTAGAAGTGGAACTCGTCCATGACGACCTGCCCCACCTCGGCGGCCGGGCCGTGGCGCAGAGCCAGGTTGGCGAGGATCTCGGCCGTGCAGCAGATGATCGGGGCGTCGGAGTTGACCGACGAGTCGCCGGTGACCATGCCGACGTTCTCCGGGCCGAAGAGGTCGACGAGCTGAAAGAACTTCTCGCTCACCAGGGCCTTGATCGGTGCCGTGTAGTAGCTGCGCTTGCCCGTGGCCAGGGCGACGAAGTGCGCGCCGGCCGCGACGAGCGACTTGCCGGTTCCGGTCGGGGTCGAGAGGATCACCGAGGCGCCCGACACGAGCTCGATCATGGCCTCGTCTTGGGCGGGGTAGAGGGGGCGGCCCGACGACTCGGCCCAGGTGGCGAAGTCCATGTAGACGGTGTCGGCGTCGAACTCGCCGTCGCCCTTGGTGTCGTTCGGCCCGTAGTACTGGGACAGCAGCGCGGCAAGGGGGTACGTCGGCATGATCCCCCTATCCTCGCAGGCCTACTCGGAGCGCGCGGCGCCAGCCGCCTCTTCAGCACGAGAGATCCCTCGGTCGGACGGTGCCGAAGGCACGGATCTCACGAGCGGCAGCGTCGGCGGCCGACCCCGCGGCAAAGCCGCCGAGGCAATACAGAGGGATGCGCCCCCTGCTCGACGAAACAAGTTTCGGAACGGAGGGCGCATCGCACGCCCCTGGTGATGCCATGCGAGCGGAATCGGATCAGGTGACTGCCGCGCACATGGAGCCAGATGGTGGACGTGTTGCCTCGGTAACCAGCCGAGAGCTTTATCAACCTATATGCCAACGCATGCGAAGTGCGGGTGAAAACCGGGTGATAGACAACTCGGTCCACGGGCATAACTGCCTACGCGGGGTACGTAATCAGCCATTTGGGGCACAGGATCGGTCTTCTCGTGCTCTACCCGGTGGTCGTCGAACCACAAGAGCACGCCTCCGCTACGGTGAAGACGATGCCGCGGTACCCACCGCACTCCCCCACCGAGCTCGAAGGACCGACAATGCCGTCACCCGAAAACCCCGTCCGCGTCGCCGTCACCGGAGGCTCCGGCAAGCTCGGCCGCGCTGTCGTGCGCGACCTCGCCGAGCACGGCTACGACGTCGTCCTGCTCGATCGCATCCCCTCGCCCGAGCCGGTCCCCGGCGTGCAGTTCACTCGGGTCGACCTGACCGACTTCGGCCAGGTGCTGCAGTCGCTCACCGCGATCGACGACCGGTACGACCACGTCGACGCCGTCGTGCACCTGGGGGCGATCCCCGCGCCGGGCCAGGTGCCGAACGCCGCGCTGTTCACCAACAACGTGACCTCGTCGTACAACGTGTTCGCCGCAGCCAAGGCCGCGGGCATCCGCAATGTCGTCTGGGCGTCGAGCGAGACCCTGCTGGGGCTGCCGTTCGAGGTCGACCCGCCGTACATCCCCGTCGACGAGAAGTACGCCGTTCGCCCCGAGTCGTCGTACTCGCTCGGCAAGGCCGTCGACGAGGAGATGGCCCGCCACTTCACCCGCTGGGACCCTCAGCTCAAGATGTTCGGCCTCCGCTTCTCGAACGTGATGGACGACGGCGACTACGGCGCGTTCCCGTTCGACGACGACGCCGCGTCGCGCTCGTTCAACCTCTGGTCGTACATCGACGCCCGCGATGGCGCGCTGGCCGTCCGTCTCGCCCTGGAGTCCGACCTGACCGGGTTCGAGGCGTTCGTCATCGCCGCCTCGGACACCGTGATGACGACGGACACCGCCGTGCTGGCCGAGGAGTTCCTCCCCCACGTCGAGCGCCGCGCGTCGATCGAGGGCACCATGCCGCTGCTGTCGAGCGACAAGGCCCGCGACCTGCTCGGCTTCGTGCCGCAGTTCTCCTGGCGCGGCTGGGGGGAGCGGGTCGGCCGCTAGGCCGCCCCGCCCTGAGGCGCGTCACAACCGCAGCATGCCCGTCGCGACGAGCTCGCGCACCTGAGGCAGGAGCTCGGCCCGCAGGTCGGCCTCGGGTGCGTCGAGCAGCTGCGCCAACGCACCCACGATGGCCCCGACGCTCAGGTCGCCGTCGCAGGCGCCGACGAGCGCGCTGAGCGCCGTGCCCGAGTCGACCGAGCGCGCGAACCCGCCGCCCTGCTTGAGGGTGATCACCGTCGGGTCGTCGTTGCCCGGCCAGTAGTGGCGCTCCTCGGTGACGTCGCCGGCGACGCGCAGTGTCGCGGCTGCCAGAGCGTCGTCGGGGAGGTCGCGGAGGGCGTCCTGGGCGGCCAGACACTCCAGGATGTGCGGCGCGAGGCCGGCGGCGACGGGGGCGAGGAGCCGTTCGATGCGCGGTGGGGCGGCGGCGTGGAGTTCCTGCGGTCGTCTGAGGGTGATGTAGCCGAAGCCGATCTCGCTGACGCCCCGCTCGTCGAAGTCGTCGAGCCATGCGCCGTAGAGCCGCTCGAAGTCGGGCGTGCCCGGACGGGTGCCACCGTCGCGGATCCACGTCTCGGCATATGCCGCCGGGTCTTGAGTCTCGCGCTCGACCACCCAGACGTCGAGGGGCACGCCACCCTGCTCCGCCCAGTCGGCCACCGAGTACGCACCCCGCTTCGCCCCCTGCCCCGTCTCCCAGTTGCCCAGGAACTGGCCCACCCCGCCCGGCGTCAAGTGGCGCCCTGCCTCGGCCACCACGCGCGCCACGAGGGCGTCGCCGACCATGCCGCCGTCGCGGTACTCGTAGGCGGGCACGCCCTCGGTGCGCGGCGTGATGACGAACGGGGGGTTCGACACGATGTGGTCGAACGTCTCGCCGGCGACCGGCTCGAACAGGCTGCCGAGGCGGAACTCGATCCCGTCGACCAGGTTGAGCTCGGCGTTGAAGGCCGCGAAGTCGAGGGCGCGCTGCGAGATGTCGGTGGCGACCACGTGACGGGCATGGCGGGCCGCGTGCAGCGCCTGGATGCCGCAGCCGGTGCCGAGGTCGAGGGCCCGGTCGACGGGGCGCGGGATCATGAGCGAGCTCAGGGTGGCCGAGGCGCCGCCGATGCCCAGCACGTGGTCTTCGCGCAGAGGCCCCTGCAAGGCGAGCTCGCCGAGGTCGGAGGCGATCCACCAGTTGGCCTCGCCTGCGGAGTCGGTGAACGAGTAGGGCCGGAGGTCGACGAGGGCGCGCACCTGGCGGTCGTCGTCTTCGGCGACGAGGCCGAGCTCGGTGGCTCCCGCGAGGCCCAGCTCGGGGAGGGCTGCCGCCACGTCGGCGGCGGGCTGCGGGTAGCCGAGCACGAAGAGCAGGGCCAGCGTGTCGGATCGGCGCTCGGCTTCCGACGCGGGCGTGCGGCTCGCGAGGGCACGGCGGGCGGCCACGCGCTCGCCCCGGAACAGCGCCGCGCCGCCCGACGCACCCCACGCTCCGGCGCCGCTCAGGCGGGCGACGGTGAAGAGCGACGAGCCGAGGTCGGATCGGAGGCGGGCGAGCAGGGCGGGGCGCGAAGCGGGAGGCACGCGACCATCCTGCCGCACGGCGGGCCGGGGCCCGGGCTTTCGTCTGGAGCCGCTTTCCCTGGGCCTGAATTCACGCCCAGGGAAAGTCTCTCCAGACCACTTCACCGTCCCGTGACTTCACGCGTGGTCGAGGTCATGCGCGACCGCTTCAGGCTCGCGTGGAGTCACGCCGAGCGAGGTCACTCAGACGGCACCAGGCGACCCCGGAGGAACGGCAGCAGCGGCGCCCGATACCGCAGCGGCCGGCCGTCGACGGCGATCTCGGCGGCGCCGAACCGCCACACCCGGTTGAAGAGGTAGACGCCCACGATGGCCCCGGGCTCCACCTGCCACGTACCGGTGCCCCACTGCGCAGGATGCCCCCGCCCGCCGACGACCACGGTCGGCTTCGGGAACCAGCCCACGGGCGGCTTGGTCAGGGTGAGCTCGATGCGAGCGGCGTCTGCGGCGGTCACCGGTTCAGGCTACCGGCACGCACCAGGGCTCCCGCACGGTGATCAGGCGACCGGCGCGGCCGCCTTCGCCACGAACTCGTGCACGACGGCGGCGAAGCGCTCGGGGATGTCGTCGGCGATGTCGATGCCCTCGTCGCCGAAGCCGTACAGCTCGACGCTGGGCGGCGCGACCTCGAACGCCGAGCGGGTGTCGGCGTCGAGCATCTCGCGGTCGCCGGTGAGGAAGAGCACCGGCACGGTCACGGCGTCGAGGAGGGCGCGGTGGTCGGCACGGCCGACGGCGTTGTGCCCGTCGGGGCGGTGGTGCCCGGCGACGACGTACTCCATCAGCGAGCGGGCCATGACCCAGCCGTCATTACCCGGCGTCGCCCACCTCTTGCGGCGGTGCCACCAGTCGGCCACGTCGTCGACGTAGGTGTCGTCGAAGACGGGAGGCTGCTCGCTCGCGAGGACGGCGGCGTGCTCCGGGTCGACCATGGCGTAGCCCCAGACGGCGACGGCCGTGACCCGCGACGGGTCGGCGACCGACATGGCGACGCCGACCGACGAGCCGGTGTGGTGTCCGACGATCGCGACCCGGACGACGCCGAGCTGGTCGAGGGCGGCGAAGAGGACGGCGGCGTAGTCCTCGAGCTCCGGGGCCGTCGGCATCGGATCGGACATCCCGTACCCGGGCAGGTCGACGGCGATGACTCGGTGCCCGCGGTCGGCGAACCGCGGGATCACCGCCTCCCACATCTGCGACGAGCTCGGCACCTGGTGGATCAGCAGCAGGGCGGGGCCGTCGTCCGGGCCGGCGAGCCGGACGTGAAGCTGCCCGTGCTCGAGGTCGACGTAGTGCTTCGTGACCGTCGGTGTCGTCATGTCTTCGACGCTAACCCCGGCGCATTTCACCCCGGCTCATCGAACGTTGCCGCTTCGTTACGCCGGCGCCCAGACGAGCACCGACGCCCAGGAGAAGCACGTCCAGGACCACCACGCAAAATGGCCCTCCCGAGAGGGAGAGCCATTTGCATCGTGGAGCCTAGGGGATTCGAACCCCTGACCTTCTCATTGCGAACGAGACGCGCTACCAACTGCGCCAAGGCCCCCAACTGCTTTTCAACGATATCAGACCGTCGGGATCGCTCGTGACACCACGGGCTGTCGTCGTCAGACGGCGCGACGGCGCCGGAGCACCTCATCGAGCCGGAGCTCTTCGAGAGCCTCTTCGTCGACGTAGCCCATGCGGGCGAAGGGGCTCGCGGGGGCGGGCGGCTCCACGGGCGCGGGGGCCGACGCAGGGGCGGCCCGGACGACGGGAGCGGCCGGCGCAGCGGGCTCGCGGTGGCTCTGCAGGGCCGCCTCGGCCCGGGCGACCTCGAGGAGCGCCTCGCGCTGGGCCTCGAGGCGCGCGGCCTCCTGGCCCTGGCGGACCTGCTCGGCGGCGGCCTCGCGAAGGGCCTCGGCATCGGCGGACGTCGTCGGCGACCCGGCGACGGCGGAGGAGCGTGCCAGCGCGCGACCGGCGCCACGGCGCATGTACAGCGGGCGCGGAAGCGGCACGGGCGTCCACTCGCGTTCAGCCGCGATCGGCGACTCTGCGGCGGGAGCCTCGACGGTCTGCCGCGGCGCGAAGTCCTGGAAGGGCTGGGCGACAGGGGCCGCGTCGCTGACCCCCGGGGCGGCGATCGTCCGGCGGGCGCGGGCCCGCGAGACCTGGGCGAGCTGGCCGAGGACGAGGAGGGAGCCGGCGGTGGCCAGAGTTCCTGCGACCATCAGCGGCCACGCCGAGGCGATCTGCACCGCACCCGCGACGACGGCTACGAGGCCGAGCACGAGCAGGAGGGTGGTGGCGAGACGGGTGCGCCGGAGCCGACGCGCGGCCAGGGCGGGGTCGCTGTCGGCGGCGCGCAGGGCAGGACCGGTGGCGGCGAGCTCGCGGGTGATGGCCCGCTGCCGGGCGGCCTCGTGAGCACGGCGGATAGCCTCGCGCTTGGCCTCCTCGGTGCGGAGGATGCGCTGGGCCGTGGCGACGGACTTCGCGTTGGCCTCGACCTGGAACTCCTCGGGCACCTCGGCGGTCTGCGCGAGGATGCGGAGCGTCTGCTGGAGGCGGATCGCGTTGCGCTCGGTCGCGAGGTACTGCTGACGACGGGCCCATGACGGGATCAGGTAGACGAGCCAGAGCACGGCGACCAGCCCGAGGACGATGCCTCCACCCCATGACCCGATTCCCATGTGGGACAGGGTAGGAGCCACTCGCCTCCGACCCGCGGCTATCGCGGGGTGTGTTGGCTTTCTTCGAGCGCGGACGGCGGGACGCTGCCCTGGCCGGGCGGCACACGGCCTTCGTGCCAGCGGCGCAGGACGCCCTCGGGCACCTCCTCGGCCACGAGCGCGAAGCAGAAGTGGTCGCGCCAGTCGCCGTTGATGTGGATGTAGCGGCGACGGAGGCCCTCGTACCGGAACCCGAGCTTCTCGACGACTCGGAGGCTGGGGTGGTTCTCAGGCCGGATGCAGATCTCCATGCGGTGGAGACCCAGGCGCTGGAAGCAGTGGTCGGTCGCGAGGGCGACGGCCGTCGGGGTCGCATCGTTGCCGGCGGCCTGCTGGGTGACCCAGTAGCCGATGGTGGCCGAGGCGAGAGACCCGTAGGTGATCCCCGAGACGTTCAGCTGCCCGACGAACTGCTGGTCGAGCTCGATCGCGAACGGGAGGCCGAGCCCCGCGCGCGCATTGGTCTGCAGCGAGCGGATGCTCGATCTCACGTCGATCGTGGTGAAGCCGTGGGGGTTGGTGGCCTCCCACTGCCGGAGCCAGGAGCGGTTGGCCGCGAGGGCACGATCGAGATCGCGCGTGTCACGCAGCCGCAGGGGTCGGATGCCGACCCGCCCCGACACCAGCGTGGGGATGGTGGTCACTTGTGATTGCCAACTTCAGGAAGGGTGGACGGCCCTGCGATCGCGCAGGGCCGCTACGGCTACTTCTCCAGGCCCGAGGCGAACTCGAGGATCCACGCCTTCAGGTCTTCGCCGAGGTCCTCGCGGTCGCTGGCGAGCTGGATGATCGCCTTGATGTAGTCGAGTTTGTCACCCGTGTCGTATCGGCGTCCACGGAAGACGACTCCGTACACGCCGCCGGTCCACTCGTCGGCCGCCGCCATCTTCTCGAGGGCGTCGGTCAGCTGGATCTCGCCGCCCTTGCCGGGGGCCTGCTTCTCGAGCACGTCGAAGACCTCGGGGCGCAGCACGTAGCGGCCGATGATGGCCAGGTTCGACGGGGCCTCGCCCTGCGGGGGCTTCTCGACGAGTCCGGTGATCTTCACCACGTCGTCCTCGTCGGTCGCCTCGACTGTGGCCACGCCGTAGAGGTGGGTCATGTTGTCGGGGACCTCGAGCAGCGCGACGACGGAGGCGTTCTTCTTGCCCTGCACCTCGATCATGCGGCTGAGGAGCGGGTCGCGGGCGTCGATGATGTCGTCGCCGAGGAGCACGGCGAACGGCTCGCGGCCGACGTGCATGGAGGCGCGGAGCACGGCGTGGCCGAGGCCGAGCGGGTCGCCCTGGCGCACGTAGTGCATGTCGGCGAGGTCGGTGGACTGGTTGACCTTGGCGAGCTTCTCGTGGTCGCCCTTCTTGCGAAGGGTCTCCTCGAGCTCGGACACGTGGTCGAAGTGGTTCTCGAGGGCGTTCTTGTTACGCCCCGTGATCATGAGCACGTCGGTGAGTCCGGCCGCGACGGCCTCCTCGACCACGTACTGGATGGCCGGCTTGTCGACGACCGCGAGCATCTCCTTCGGGATGGCCTTGGTTGCGGGAAGGAATCGTGTTCCCAGCCCTGCTGCGGGAATGACGGCTTTTGAAATGGTGAATCCCATGCCGCTCAGCGTATCTATTCGTCACGTTACGTGGCGGTTAAGATTGCGGGCATGACCGATCCCGTAGGCGATGCCAAGCGCGTGCTTCGCAAGGAATTACGCTCCCGACGCCGCGCAATGACTGAATCCGAGGGGGTCTCAGCAACTGAGGCGCTCACGACGCACCTGGTCGGCTTGGCCTCCGAACTGGGGGTGTCGTCGATGGCCGCCTACCTCTCGGCGATCAACGAGCCGAACACCCGGCCCTTCCTGAACTGGGCCAACGAGCAGGGCATTCGCGTGCTCTTCCCCATCACCCGGGCCGACGGACTCCTCGACTGGGCCGTCTCGACCGACTTCGAGTCCGAGACGGAGGGGCTGTTCGGTCTGCCCGAGCCCGTCGGCGAGATCCTGAGCCCCATGGCCATCAACGACGTCGACCTCATCATCGTGCCGGCCGCCCAGATCGACCACTCCGGCATGCGGATGGGCTGGGGAAAGGGGTACTTCGACAAGACCCTCGGGTCGATGGCCCGGCGCCCGCCGGTTTATGCTGTGGTGTTCGACTCCGAATACGTCGAGTCGGTGCCCAGCGAGCGGCACGACCAGCCCGTCGACGGCGTCGTCACCCCCTTGGCCGTCCACCGGTTCTGACCCCCTTCTCTCCCTGAGGACCCTGTGCCCACCTATAGCTACCGCTGCACCGAGTGCGGCAACGCGTTCGACATCCAGCAGTCCTTCTCCGACGACTCCCTGACCGAGTGCCCCGTCTGCGGCGGCAAGCTGCGCAAGATCTTCTCAGCCGTCGGCGTGACGTTCAACGGCTCCGGCTTCTACCGCACCGACTCGCGCGCCAAGCCGGCGGGAGGGTCGGAGTCGTCGGGCTCATCGAACTCGTCGGGCTCATCGAGCTCGTCGGGCGGTTCGTCGTCGTCGGGCTCGTCTTCCGAGTCCAAGGGCGCAGGAACGTCCGGTTCCTCCTCGAGCACCCCCGCCGCCCCGGCCTCCAAGCCCTCGGGCTCGGCCTCCTCCTCCGGCGGTTCGACTTCGTCGTCCTGACACCGATACGCTCCTCGTGGTTGAGTCGACGGAGATTCGCGTCCTGATCCCCGACCCGAAGGAGCACCCGTGAAGGGCTTCAAAGAGTTCATCCTGCGCGGCAACGTCATCGACCTGGCCGTCGCCGTGGTCATCGGCGCTGCGTTCACCGCCATCGTCACCTCGCTCGTGACGAACATCTTCAATCCGCTGATCGGCGCGCTCTTCAATGCGTCGATGCTCGACGAGGCCCTCAAGGTCGACATCCCCACCGTCGCCGGCGGAAAGCCGGCGACGCTGATGTTCGGCGCGGTCATCGGCTCGGCGATCAACTTCATCATCATCGCGGCGGTCGTCTACTTCTGCCTCGTCCTGCCGGTCAACTCGCTTCTGAAGCGGGCCTTCGCGAAGCAGCAGCAGGAGGAGGGCAAGCCTCAGGACACCCCGCCGACCGACGTCGAGATCCTCAGCGAGATCCGCGACCTGCTCCGCGCGCAGAACACGTCGCTCAGCGACACGCACGGCACGCACGCCGCCGAGGTGACGCCGCCCACGGCGACCGGCACCACCGGAGTCCCCGGGATGCCGTCGGCATAGCCACGCCCCTTCGCGCCAAATGCCCCGATCGGGGCGTTCTCGACCCCGAGAACGCCCCGATCGGGGCTTTTCGTCGGTGCGGAACGCCTCGAGATGGCTCCCGCCGTCGCCTCACTGCCGGCGACGTGACGCGCAGGGCCATCTCGCCGCGTCCCCCGTGGGTGCGACCGTCCGCAGGACAGATCTCACGAGCGGCAGGCACTGAGGCCGACCCCGCGGCGCCAGCCGCCAGGACTACCAGTGGGGAGGCTTGTCCGCCTTCAAGCGCTCGTCGTTGGCCGAGCTGTCGACGCGGCGGTCGGACGGCGCGGGCGTGGGGTCGGTGCCCGGGGCGGGCTGGGTCGTGACGCGGCGGCCGCGCCGGCGGAGGCCGTGGACGGCGGGGGCGGGGAGTTCCTGCGCCCGATCGCCCTCGGCAGGCCTCTCGTCGGGTGACACGGGCTCAGGCGTGGTTGACGTGCCCGCGAGCCGACACGACGGGGACGGGCTGGGTGTGCGTGGCGCCGATGCCGAGGACGTCCGCGATCCGTGTGGCGACCGCGTCGGGATCGGTGAACAGCTGGAAGGCGTGCACGCGCACGTAGTGCCAGCCGAGGCGGCGCAGGATCTCGGGTCGCTCGCGCAGCGACTCGCGGAGGCTCGACTCGACGAGGGTGGAGTCGGTCTCGATGGTGACGCAGACTCCGTCGTTGGCGCAGACGAGGCCGAGCTTGCCACGGTGCCCGAGGGCGACCGGGATGCCCTTGGCCTCGAGGCGGCGGGCCAGGTCGACGAGCATCGGGTCGGAGTCGTCGGGCACGTGCTCGGCCGACGTGCGCACCTGGACCTCGGTCAGGATCTCGGCGAGGGCGACGGTTCCGTGGCCCATGCGCCCGGCGTCGATGTCGCTCGGCTGGAAGCAGGTGACGATGACCATCGACCGGCGGGCCCGCGTCATGGCGACGGCGAGGAGCCGTTCGCCGCCGGGCTGGCCGAGCGAGCCGAAGTCGCTGAGCACGCGGCCGTGCGGGGTGCGGCCGTAGCCGATCGAGAAGATCACGTGGTCGCGGCTCTGGGCGACGCTCTGCTCGAGGGTCGCGATCGTGAACGGCTCGCGGCGCTCTCCGATGACGAACTCCGTGAGGTCTTTGTGACCCGAGATCGCCGACAGCACGGCCTGCTGCACGCGGATGGCGTGCTTGGCGCTGGCGGTGATGACCATGAGCGACTCGGCAGGGCGCGTGCGGGCGTGATCGACGACGAGGGCGACGACGCGGTCGACCTCGGCTTCGACGCTCTCGACGGCTCCGGACTCGGGGTCGGGCACGGCGGTGCCGCCGCTGACGTAGTCGAGCGAGATGCTGCCGTGGCCGAGGAAGCTGCCGGCCCAGGGAAGCGACTCGATGCGTCCGCCGTAGAAGCGGCGGTTGACGAGCTCGGCGAGGTCTTCGCCGCCGGCGCGGTAGCTGCGGGTGAGCGACAGCGTGGGCAGCAGGGTCGAGAGGCGGGCGAGCGCCGATTCTTCGTGGAGGCGCTCGAGTCGCGACTCGGCGGTGGCGACGGCGTCGAAGTCGTCGGCCGAGTCGGCGGCGTGCGGCTTGCGCGCCACGGGAGCCTCGTCGACGAACGGCGGGATCGCGATCGAGAAGTCGGAGGGCGTCTCGGTCACCGGGTCGCCGAAGGCCACCGTCTGCCGGCCGCGGCGGATGGCCCCGACGTTCTCGGCCAGGGTCGTGGCTCCGGCGTCGACCAGGATCACCGTGTCGAACGGGACCGTGTCGGCGATGTGGTGCACCTCGTACGGCGAGGCCAGCCAGACCGGCGCGACCGAGCGCGCGAGGTGCGGCGCGGCGTCCTGCAGCAGGCGGCTGGTGACGTGGTCGTGTCGCAGGAGCTGCTTGAGCTGGGTGGCCTCCTCGGGCCAGTCGACCAGGCCGAGCTTCCAGTTCTCGGCGAGCTGCCACCCGAGCTGCTGCGCGCTGCCGGCGGCGTGGGCCTCGTCGACCAGACGGAAGTCGGCCTCGAGGCGGTCGAGCATCGCGGTGTTGGCGCCGAGCAGGGCCCGGTCGGCCTCGAGCAGCGACTCGAGGGCGGAGCGCCACCAGGCGAGCTCGAGCTCGGCCGCGACCTGCGTCTCGGGCACGTGGCGGTTGGCGAGGTCGGTGACGAGCGGCGCGAGCTCCAGGTCGCGGAGCGTCGTCATCAGCTCCGTGCGCTCCTGCAGGTTGTTCAGAACGTCGCTGTCGGCGGCGAGCACCTCGAGCTTCTGTCGCAGCTCGTCGATGCCGATGGCCTCGAGCAGGTCTTCGCCGGAGAGGCCGAGCGGCTTGTCGAGCTGGGCGAGATCGTCGGCGACGTGCTTGTAGAGCGCGATGGTGTCGGTGACGCCGGTCGGCACCTCGGGCGGCGTGCCCGCGGCGACGTAGCGCTGCCAGAGGATCCGCTGCTGCTGCACCTTCTGGAGGGCCTCGTGGAGGTCGGGCACGTGCATTCCCGGGCGGACGTACTCGCGGGCGAGCTTCTTGAGGCGTCGGCGATCGCCGCCCGACATCCGGTCGGACGATGTGCGGCCGCTGGTCGCCTCGATCAGCTCGGTGACGCTTCGCTCGAAGACCACGGGCAGGAACTTGTCGAGGGTGTCGCGCACGTCGGCCAGCAGTCGCAGGTAGATTCCGAGCTCGTGGATGCTGACGTAGGGCCGCATCCGCGTCGACCCGACGACCTCGTTGGCGCGCTCGAGCAGGTGCGGCACGTCGCGGTGGTAGAGGTTCTTGGCGAGCTGGTGCGCCTGCCCGGCCGTGACTCCGCCGGAGCTGCCGTCGTCGAAGCGCGCGCCGTACCAGGGCGAGTCGCCCGGTCCGTACAGGAACTCGCCGAGGTTCGCCGCACCCACCATGGTCTCGGCGACCCGGCCTCGGCCCTCCACCATCGACTCCACGCTGTGGCGGCTCAGGCGCGCCGTCGTGGCCGGCGCCGCGGGCAGGAGCGCGAGGCGCGCGAGCTCCGTGAGGCAGTCCAGCACCGAGACGCCGAGCACGGGGTCCTGGCGCGAGAGGGCGCCGCGGTAGTCGACGAGCACGCGGCGAAGGCGCACGAGGGCGTCGTCGACCTCGGCCATGCCGGCCTGCTTCGCCTTCTCGTTGCGGCCGATGGCGCGGATCACGTCGCGACGGAGCGTGGCCGGCGACACGGCGACGCCCGGCAGGCCGATCTCGGTGAGGCGCGAGCCGATGCCGCGCAGGGTGGCGCGGCGGGCGCTGACCACGAGCACGCGCTTGTTCTGCGCGACGAGCGTGCCGATGGTGTTGACGATGGTCTGGGTGCCGCCGGTGCCGGGCAGCGTCTTCACGACGACGGAGTTGCCGGCGGTGATCTGCGCGACCACGCTCTCCTGCTCGGGGTCGGCGTCGAGCAGGAGCGTGTCGGTCTCGGGGCTGCGTTCGTCCTGCGGCGTCGGCGACACGGGGCGGTACGACGAGCGGATCTGCTGCTGCGCGGTCGGGTTGCCGGCGAGCGCGTCGAGCACGGGGTGGCTGAGCTCGCGGGCGTCCTCGACCATGAGGTCGGCGACGGCGGCGAACGACGAGACGACCAGGCGGGGCTGCACGGTGAAGTCGTCGATGTGGGCGGTGAGGCCTCGGAGGCGGTCGATGACCGGGTTCGGCGTGAACGAGCCCTCGCGGTCGGCGAGCGCGACGAACGCTCCGGCGTCGAGCGAGATGCCGAACTGGTCGTGGAGCGCGTCGGCCAGCGCCGGGTTGAGGAAGGGCGAGCCGAGCAGCTTGACCTCGAAGTCGCGGCCGGATCGGCGGATCGCGAGCGGACGCAGGAGCAGCGGGGCCCGGTACGACTCCCCCGCGAACACCCACTGCGCGATGCCGATGGCGAGGTGCACCGAGTCGATGCCGCGGACGGTGGAGAGCTCGAGCCCCTTCGCCGCGATCTCGCCGGCGGCGACGCGGGCGGAGCGGAGCGCGAGGTCGTCGCGGATCAGGCTCGACAGGAAGGTCTTCTTGCCGGTGATGAACTGGGCGAGGCCGCCGGGGTGCGTCGTGCTCAGCTCGATGCGGGTGCGCGGGGCGTCGCGGAAGTGGAGGAGCGTGGACTCGCCGCCGACGTCGGCGAGGCGCGACCGCCAGGAGTCCCACGTGGGCTGGGCGACGTTGCCGACCGACAGCGTCGGGTCGCCGAGGCTCAGGGTGTGGGGCATCGTGGCAGGACCAGCGGACGGCGCACCGGACTCTTCTCCGTCGCCGCCATCCTGCTCACTGTCAGCACGCCACACACCTCGACCTTAAGGCGTCGCGCTGGGGAATGCCGGGAGGACGGGCGGGTTTCTGCCAGGCCGAGCCCGACGAGCACACGACGGTGATCGTTTACATATCGATTCGTAGGCTAATATGCGCATATAAACCCGACTTCGCCCCGTACATGTAGATGACTTGGAGTCCCATGCCGTTCGAACAGAAGTACACGCCGGAGACGCGCGAGGCTTCGCTGGCCCGCGTCCTCGAGCGCCGCGAGGCCGAGCCGGGCAACCGCGCGATCATCCGCGAGACCGCCGAGGAGTTCGAGGTCGGCGAGCAGTCGCTCCGCGGCTGGATCCGGGTCCACGAGAAGTTGACGACGCCGGAGCCCGAGGCTGCTCCGGAGGCGGCCGCCGCTGCCGACGAGCCTGCTCCCGAAGCTGTCGCCGCGCCCGAGGCGCCCGTGCGCCGCGGCCGTCCGCCGGCCAGCGCGGCTGCCGACTCCCGGGTGGCCGAGCTCGAGGCCGAGGTCGCCAAGCTCCGCCGCGATCGCGAGACTCTCAAGAGCGCTCTGGCCGTCCTGCTCTCGGAGTAGTTCTGCTCCTTCCGATGCACCCCCGCCGGCCCTAGGCTGAGGCCAGCCGGCCACGGCGGTCGGTGAGATCGTCCGAGAGGTGCGCCATGGCCAGCAAGTTCGTCCTCACCAGATCCGACTCCGGCGCGTTCCACTTCACCCTCGTGGCCTCCAACGGCGAGGTCATCGCGTCGTCAGAGATGTACTCGACGAAGGGCGGCGCTCAGAACGGCATCGACTCGGTACGCCGGGCGGCCGCCGACGCCATCGTCGATGACCAGACCGGGTCGAACTGAGCGGCTTCTGACCGCTGACTCTCGACGCCGAAGGACGCCTGCGCCACTCGAGCTCCCGCAGCGCTACCGTCGGGGCATGGCGTCGCCCTACGAGATGGTCCTGGGAGCCGAGCTCGGTGCGCTGCACCCGCGGCTTCGGGCGTACTTCGGCGCGATCCCGGACGGGTCCGTCGGGCGCGGCCACGGGGTGTTCGACGCCGTCGGGACGCCGCGGCGGTGGCTGTGGCCCGTGCTGGCGCTGCTCGGCCTCGAGGGCGTCGCCTTCCCGGTCTGGGCGACGGACGTCCCGTTCGATGTCGAGAACCGGCCGATCCGGCTGGCCGACGGCACGATCGGGGTGGCTGCCGTGCGGACGTTCCACCTGCCCGGCCGCACGCGGCGCATGGTCGACGCGATCACGGCCGAGGCGCGTGGGCTCGTCGACCACCTCGGCCCGCACGGCCTGGTGAGTGCCGACCTGGAGGCCGGCGTGCGGGATGGCGCGCTGACGATGCGCAGCGTCGGCGTGGGGGTCGGAGGGGGACGCGCGCGCCTCGAGTTCCTGCGCCCTCTTGCACCGACGGTGGTGCTGACCGAGCGCTTCGACGACGACCGCGAGCAGCAGCACGTGTCGATCGTGCTGACGATGCCGATCATCGGAAAGATCTACGAGTACAGCGGGTATTTCGAGTACGCCGTGGTACCGGAAACGTCATAGCAACGGGGGATCTATTTACATGAGCACATATCGAGAACGTATCGTCATCGCGGGCGCGTCGGGCTTCATCGGGCGGCACCTCGCCGAGGTGTACCGCAGCCGCGGCGCCGACGTGAAGCTGATCGGCCGATCCGGTCCGGATGCGCGCTGGGGCGACACGGCGGCCATCACGCGGCTCGTCGACGGTGCCGACCTCGTCGTCAACATGGCCGGCAAGAGCGTCAACTGCCGGTACGACGAGGAGAACCGGAGCGAGATCCTGCAGTCGCGAATCGACACCACCCTCGAGCTCGCTGAGGCGATCCGCGCCGCCGCCACGCCTCCGCCCCTCTGGCTGAACTCGTCGACCGCCACGATCTACCGCCATGCCGAAGACCGCCCGATGACCGAGGCGACCGGAGACATCGGATCAGGCTTCTCGGTGTCGATCGCCACGACCTGGGAGTCCGCGTTCTTCTCGGGTGACCTGCCGGGCACCAGACGCGTCGCCCTGCGCATGGCCATCGTGCTCGGCGACGGCAGCGCGCTCGTGCCCCTGATCAACCTCGCCCGGTTCGGCCTCGGCGGCCCGCAGATCGACGGCCGCTGGCCCGCGTCGGCGGCGCGGACGAAGGCCGGCACCCACCACGCGTTCGGCGCGAGCCGGGGCCGCCAGAAGTTCAGCTGGGTGCACATCGACGACGTCGTCGGGAGCATCGACTTCGTTCGCGACCACGCCGACATCGACGGGGTCGTCAACGTGTCGTCGCCGAACCCCAGCGACAACCGCTCGATGATGCGCGATCTCCGCCACGCGCTGGGCGTGCGCCTCGGCCTGCCGGCGACGCGATGGATGCTGGAACTCGGGTCTGCCGCGATCCGCACCGAGGTGGAGCTCGTGCTGAAGAGCCGGTGGGTCGTCCCGGAGAGGCTTCAGCAGGCCGGGTACCGGTTCGAGTACCCGTACCTCGACGTGGCGCTCAAGGCGATCATCGCGGAGCGGGCGGCGGCTTCGTAGAGGTCGCGGGTCGCGCGCCTGGCCCCGAGTCGCGAGGTGGCCCGCGCCGTCGGGTCCGAGCCGCCGCCGCGACGCCCCGGGCCATCTCGTGGAGTCGGGGCGGTGCGGGCGCGGGCGGCACCTCTCGCGAGGTGGCCCGCGCCGTCGGGTCCGAGCCGCCGCCGCGACGCCCTGGGCCATCTCGCCGCGGGCCCGCCCACGGCTCACACCCCGACGGGCTCCGGCATCGCCAGCTCACGCTGCACCGACAGGGCGAGCTCGCGCAGCAGCACGAGGTCGACGCTGTCGGCGGTGCGCGGATTCGGGTCGGTGACGCACAGGGCGCCGATGCGGACGCCGTCGGGAGTCTCGACGGGGTGCCCCGCGTAGAAGCGCACGGCCGGGTGCGTGACGAAGCGGTCGTCGTGCCAGACATCGGGCACCACGAACGGCACGCCGCTGGTGATGGTCACGGCGCACATGGCCCCCCGGAGCGGGACCTCGGTCATGCCGACGCCCGAGTACGACTTGTTGAAGAGGCGGTCCTCGTCGACGATCGAGAACGCCGCGCCGGCCGTTCCGAGCAGGATGCGGGCGCGCTCGGTGATGTCGTCGAAGCGCTTCTCGGGCGGGGTGTCGAGGATTCCGAGCGAGCGGATCGCGGCGAGGCGCAGGTCGTCGCTCTGCGGCTGGTTGCGGTTGCCGCGAGCCGTGCGGCCTCGCACGACGTGCTGGTCGAGGAGCGGCGCGAGCAGGTCGGCGTGCGCGGCGGCCCACAGCCGGAACCCGGCTGCGGCACGACTGCCGGCCCCGGTGCCGTGCGCCGGCCCGTCGAACACGGGCAGCTCGGGCGGCACCACGAAGTGGATGCGCTCGCGCTCCTCGCACAGGTGGCGCGACACGCGGTCGAGCTGCGCGGCGTGACGATCGACGATGCCGCCCTCCCTGACGCTGAAGGCGGGGATGGAGCTGGGGCGGTGGATTCCGACGACGAGAATCTCGGCGTTCTCGTGCGCGTGCGCCTGGATCGTGTCGAGCAGCTCGGCGAGGCCGCGCTTCCAGCGGGTCGGCGACACCAGGCGGAGGGCGTCGCTCACGCCGAGGATCACGACGATCGCATCGTAGATTCCGAGGCGCTCGGTGGGGAGGGCCGACGCCGCCGACTCGATGGTGAGCTTCGGGTCGGCGACCGCGTCGACGTCGACGCCGCGGCCGGTGTGCGCCGAGATCTTCCGCGCGAGCTGGCCGGGCAGCGCGAGGTCGTGGCTGCGGACGCCCCAGCCGACGGCGGCGCCGTTACCGAAGACGAGGATGCGGTCGGGGTCGATTCCGGGGGCGTGCGCGCGAGGCGCATCGTCGGGTCGCGGCATGGAGAGGCGTCCGCCGACGGCGCCGTAGCGGCTGCGGAGGAACGGGAGGACCGCGTGATGAAGGATCGACTGCACGGTTCACACTGTCCTCGCCACGACAGGTGTCGATCAATCCCCACTAGGGGAGTCCGCACATGTGCGGACCCGGCCCCGCCCCACCGCGCCGCACCAGGCGAAAGTGAGCCGCGTGTTGCGACCGGGGCCGAGCGGCGCTGACGGCTACCGTCGGGGCGTGACCACCACCGAGGCGCACCGCGAGCACGCGCACGGCACCCGCGCGGCCGGCGGGCGGCTGCTGGTGGCGGGGGTGGGCGCGATCGTCGTCATCGCGCTGGCGCGGATCGGGACGGCGACGCTTCCGGCCGGGATCCTGCCCGACCGCCTGCAGGACTTCGTGACGCTGACGGTGAGCGTCGTCGTGGAGTCGATGCCGTTCGTCGTGCTCGGGATCCTGCTGTCGATCGTCGTCCAGGTGTGGCTGCCGGCGGGGTTCTTCGCCGCGTGGCTGCCCCGCAACCCGATGGCGCGTCGGGCAGTCGTGTCGCTGCTGGGGGTGCTCCTGCCGGTATGCGAGTGCGGCAACGTGCCGCTGGCGAGGGGGCTGGTCGCCAAGGGGTTCTCGGTGTCCGATTCGATGACCTTCTTGATCGCGGCTCCGATCGTCAACCCGATCACCATCGTGACGACGTACCAGGCGTTCGGCTGGAGCGACGGGATCCTGGTGTCGCGCATCGTCGGCGGCTTCCTGGTCGCGAACCTGCTCGGCTGGCTGTACTCGAAGCACCGCGACCAGGACGCCCTGCTGACGACGGCGTTCGCGCGCGAGTGCCGGATGCCCGCCGGGAGCCACGACGGCCACTCGCACTCGCGGGTGGGGTCGTCGGCGGGGCTGTTCCGGCGCGAGATGACGACCATGCTGCCGGCGCTCCTCGTCGGCGCGGCGGTAGCCGGAGGCGTGCAGACCCTGGTGCCTCGCAGCGTCCTCCTGACCCTCGGATCGAATCCGGTGTGGTCGATCCTGGCGATGATGGCGCTCGCGTTCGTGATCTCGATCTGCTCGAACGTCGACGCCTTCTTCGTGCTGCCGTTCGCCTCGACCTTCCTGCCGGGCTCGATCGTCGCCTTCCTGGTGTTCGGGCCGATCGTCGACATCAAGATGCTGACGCTGCTGCGCACCACGTACCGCCCGGCGGTGCTGGCGCAGATCGGCGTGGTCGTGGGGCTCGTGGCAGCGGTGCTCGGCCTGGTGGTGAACCAGATTGCGTAGCCGCAGGAACTGGCCCGGCCTCGCCCTCACCCTCGTGATCGGCACTGCGACCCTGTGGCTCGCCGCCACCGGTCAGCTCGTCCTCTACATCCACCCGCGCTACGTCGTCTTCACCGTCGTCATGACGCTCTGCGGCATGGGGCTCGCCCTCGTGGCGCTGGCCCGCAGCGGCGACTCCGACGAGCAGGACGAGCACGCCGCAGCCGACGGCGGCGGGGCCGGCGCCGCCGACCTCCCGAGATCCCGCCGCCCCTCCCCCGTCGCACTCGGCGCCGCCCTCGTCGTCACCCTCGTCGCCGTCGCCCTCGTGGTCCTGCCGCCCGCCGTCCTGAGCAGCGCCACCGCCTCCACCCGCGGCCTGGGCGCCGCCGTCACGACGACCGGGAGCGTCCGCACCGACGGCGCCACGACGAAGTACACCGTGCTCGACTGGGCGTCGAAGCTCCGCGCCTCGACCGACATCGGGTCGTACGAGAACGAGAGCGTCGACGTCACCGGGTTCGTGAGCCCGTCGCCCGACGATCCCGACGACACCTTCTACGTGACCCGCTTCGTCATCACCTGCTGCGCCGTCGACGCGCAGCCGGTCGGCGTGCCCGTGTACGCGCCGGCCTGGAAGGACTCCCTCGAGGCGAACCAGTGGGTGCGCATCCAGGGGGCGTTCGCCACGAACCCGAGCGCCGCGTCGTCGGCCACGATCGCGCTCGTCCCGCGCGCCGTCTCGAAGATCGACCAGCCGCATGACCCGTACCTCTACTGAGCCGCGCACCGACGAGGCTCCGTCGAACCGCTCGTTCGTGCGGACCTTCGCGGTCACGATCGCCGTGCTCGCCCTGCTCTGCGCGGGCCTCGTCGCCGTCGCGCACAGCCAGGGGCCGAGGCTGAGCGAGACGATCGTCGACGGCCGGGCCGTCACGCTGCGGGCCGACCAGCAGGCGCGGGTCTTCCTCGACGAGTCGGTCGCGACGGTGAGGGCGGAGCAGGTGGCCGTGTCGCCGGCGGCCCGCTTCGCCGTGACCACGCAGGGCACGGTGGTGGCCGTGCAGTTCCTGCACCGGTTGGACTACGACACCCGGTACCGGGTGACCATCCGCGGCGTCACGAGCGTGTTCGGCTCGCGCGCGACGACGATCTCGACGGAGTTCACGACCGGCAGGGCTCAGGTGCTGACACTCGACCGGAATCCGGCGGGGCAGGATCGCATCGTCCGCGCCTCCGTGAACGCCGTCGGCCGCTCGGTCGTCTACCAGGCGCGGCGGATCCAGGCGTACGCGCCGATCGGCTCCGACCTGGTCGTCGTCTCAGACGACCGCCGCACGTCGCGGATCACCGTCGTCTCGAGCGACGGGACGACCGAAGACCTCCTGCTGCCCGGCCCGGGGCTGGTCACCGGATTCGCGCTCGACGCGCCCACGGGAGTGCTCGTGTTCCGGTTCACGGCGCGGGGCACGGCGACGAAGCTGTACACGATCTCGCTCACCGGAGTCCACACGTCGGCGCCCTACGAGGGCTCGACGCTGCCCGCGGACGACGCGAGCCAGGGCGCGGCGCCGAGCCTGGCGGCCGACTCGCGCTCCGTCGTCGTGAGCGGGCGGACCGTCTACACGGCCCCGAAGGGCGCCCGGCTGTCGCAGCTCGGGTCGTCGCCGAACGGGCAGTTCGTCACGGTCGTCAGCGCCCCCGCGAGCGCCGCCTCCGACCGCTCCACGATCGATCCGGCGCCGGTGGGAGCGACCACCCTCGTCGTCGACCGCTCGTCGGGCGCCGTCGTGGCGAGCTTCGCCGGGTCGAGCCTGCGCTGGGGCTGACGGCGCCCGCTGCCGGCTGTCAGCTGCCGGATGCCAGACACCGCCAGGCCCGCCGAATCGGCTCGGCCCCGCCGCCTTTCTGGCGTGTTCGAGCCGCAAAAGAGGGCGCAGGAACTCGAGGCGGTCACCGCCCGCAGATTGTCTAGCAATCTGCTAGATTGCCTGGCAATGGACAGAGACGTATCGATCGCGCGCGTACCGGCCTCGGTGGCCGAGTCGCTGCGCTCCGAAGTGCTCGCCGTGCGCATCCGACCCGGCGACGCCGTGACCGAGGCGTCCGTCGCGAGCCGGTTCGACGTCTCGCGGCCCACGGCGAGGCTGGCCATCGACCAGCTCGTGAACGCGGGCCTGCTGCGCCGCGAGGCCAACCGCGG
Organism: Frondihabitans sp. PhB188; assembly: GCF_003752365.1. Taxonomy (GTDB): domain Bacteria; phylum Actinomycetota; class Actinomycetes; order Actinomycetales; family Microbacteriaceae; genus Frondihabitans. The sequence continues at coordinate 551,645 of NZ_RJUO01000003.1, forward strand.
CGCGCGCGTGCCGGCACTGAGCCGCGCCGACATCGTCGACCTGTACGACAACCGCGCGCTCGTGGAGGGCGCCGCTCTTCGGGCGCTCGCCGAGGGTGGGGCAGTTCCTGCCGATGCGGTCTTCCACAACCGCGCCCTCGCGGACGCTCCTGACGAGGCGCCGTTCGCCGCCGACGACATCGCCTTTCATCGGGCGCTCGTCACGGGACAGTCGAGCCCGCGACTGAGCCGCATGCACGAGAGCCTCATGGGCGAGATCGAGCTCTGCATCGGGCAGGTCGCCGCGAACTCCCTCTGGCGCCCGGCCGACATCGCGGCCCAGCACGCCCGGGTGCTCGACGCCGTCGTGGCCGGCGACCCCGAGCTCGCCTCCCGCCTCGTGCGCGAGCACATCCTGACCTCGCGCGATCGCCTCATCGATCACGTCGACCGCACCCGCTGACACCACCCACACCCTGGAGGCACCGCAATGACGCAGCGACAAGTTCCGAAGCCCAGAGAGCTCCTCGAGTACATGCAGTTCAAGAAGCCCGACCTCGACTTCAAGCGCAGCCGCCTGCAGTCGGCTCTGACGATCGCCGATCTCCGCACGATCGCGAAGCGCCGCACCCCGAAGGCGGCGTTCGACTACACCGACGGCTCGGCCGAGGGCGAGATCTCGATCAGCCGCGCCCGGCAGGCGTTCGAAGACGTGGAGTTCCACCCGCAGGTGCTCCGCGACGTCGCCGACGTCGACACCACGACGACCACCTTCGGCGCCGCCTCCGCGCTGCCGTTCGGCATCGCCCCGACGGGCTTCACCCGCCTGATGCAGACCGAGGGCGAGACCGCCGGGGCCGGGGCCGCGGGTGCCGCCGGCATCCCCTTCACCCTGTCGACCCTCGGCACGACCTCGATCGAGAACGTCAAGGCCGCCAACCCGACCGGCACCAACTGGTTCCAGCTCTACGTGATGCGCCAGCGCGAGATCTCGTACGGCCTGGTCGAGCGCGCCGCCGCCTCCGGCTTCGGCACCCTCTTCTTCACCGTCGACACTCCCGTGGCCGGTGCCCGCCTCCGCGACAAGCGCAACGGCTTCTCGATCCCACCCCAGCTCACGCCCGGCACCGTCCTGAATGCGATCCCCCGCCCGTGGTGGTGGTTCGACTTCCTCACCACGCCCAAGCTGGAGTTCGCCTCGCTCGCCTCCACCGGCGGCACCGTCGGCGAGCTGCTCGACTCGGCGATGGACCCCACGATCGACTTCGACGACCTCAAGATCATCCGCGACATGTGGCCGGGCAAGCTCGCGATCAAGGGCGTGCAGAGCGTGGAGGACGCGAAGAAGTTCGCCGACTTCGGGGTCGACGGCATCGTGCTGTCCAACCACGGCGGGCGTCAGCTCGACCGCGCGCCGATCCCGTTCCACCTGCTGCCCGAGGTCGTGAAGGAGGTCGGGAGCGACGTCGAGGTCGTCGTCGACACCGGCATCATGAACGGCGCCGACATCGTGGCGTCGATCGCGCTCGGCGCCAGCTTCACGCTCGTCGGGCGCGCCTACCTCTACGGCCTCATGGCCGGCGGCCGCGCCGGGGTCGACCGCATGATCGCGATCCTCTCCGACGAGATCCGCCGCACGATGAAGCTGCTCGGGGCGCACTCGCTCGAGGAGCTCACGCCCGCGCACGTGACGCAGCTCGAGCGCTTGGCGCCCCGCGCGCGCAGCTGACGCCGGGGCGGCGCCGGCTCGACCCCCGCGATCGTCCTATCCGACAGCCCGCGGACTGACGGATAGGCCGACACGGAGGGTTCAGCCGCCAGAGGCTTCAGCGGGCAGCCGCAGCAGCAGCAGCCGCAGCCGCAGCCGACGGCTCGTACCGCACCGGCGGGAACGCCTGCCGCACGAGGTCACGCAGCGCCTCCAACGACGACCCTGCCGGCACCAGCCCGGCAGCCAGCGCCTGCACCAGCACGTTGCCGATAGCGGTGGCCTCGACGGGCCCGGCGAGTACCGTGCGTCCGGTGCGGTCGGCGGTCAGCCGGCAGAGCAGCTCGTTCTGCGAGCCGCCGCCCACGACGTGCACCGTCGTGATGGTGCGCCCCGAGAGCCGTTCCGCCTCATCGAGCGTCGCCGCATACGCAGCCGCCAGCGACTCGAGGATGCTGCGGACCACCTCGGCGCGCGTGGTCGGCGCCGCGATTCCGTGCTCCTCGCACCAGCCTCGGATCCGCGCCGGCATGTCGCCGGGCGCGGTGAAGCGGTCGTCCGACGCGTCGAACACGGCGACCGGCCCGGTGACCTCGGCCGCGGCGGCGAGGAGCGACGCGAGGTCGCTCGACCGCGTGGCGTCCGTGCCCGCGGCGGCATCCCAGGTGCGCATCGACTCGCTCAGCAGCCAGAGCCCCGAGATGTTCTTCAAGAAGCGGATCCGCCCGAAGGCGCCGCCCTCGTTCGTGAAGTTCGCGGCACGCGCGGCCTCCGTGATGACGGGCCGCTCGAGCTCCAGCCCGACGAGCGACCAGGTGCCGCTCGAGATGTAGGCCGCGTGCTCGTCGGCGAGCGGCACCCCGACGACCGCCGAGGCGGTGTCGTGCGAGCCGACGGCTGTGACCGGGATCTCCCGGCCGCCGGCCATCGACGCCGCGAGCTCCGGTGTGAGGGCGCCGATCGCCGTGCCCGGGTCGACCAGCGGCGCGAACAGCGACGTCGGCAGCCCCAGCGTGTCGAACAGCTCGGCATCCCACTCGCCGGTCTCGGCGGCGAGGAGCCCCGTCGTCGACGCGTTGGTGCGCTCGGTCACGTCGACGCCGGTCAGCCAGTGCCCGATCAGGTCGGGCACCAGCAGCGCCCGATCGGCGAGCGGCAGCACCCCTGCCTCCCGGTCTGCCGCCAGCTGGAAGACCGTGTTGAACGGAAGGTGCGCGAGGCCCGTCCGCCGGTACAGCTCGTCGGCCGGCACGGCCCGGTGCACCGCCGCGACGCCCGCTTCCGAGCGCGCGTCGCGGTAGTGGTACGGCACGCCCAGCAGGCGTCCCCCGCGCTGCAGGCCGTAGTCGACCGCCCACGAGTCCACCCCGATGGAGGCGAGCGCAGGAACTCCGGCCACCGCCTTCGCGAGCCCCTCCTCGATGGCCGCCCACAGCCCGAGCACATCCCAGTGGAGCGACGCCGCGCCGGGGCCTTCGGTGAGGCGCACCGGGCGGTTGGGGAAGCGCGCGACGTGCTGCAGCCGCAGCCCGTGCGCCCCGATGTGCCCGAGGATGACCCGGCCGCTGGTCGCACCGAGGTCGACCGCGGCCACCGAGCCGCCCGAGGGGGTCGTCATCCCCGACCGCGTCGTCATCTCAGGAAGGCTGCGGCCACCCCGGCGTCGACCGGGATGTGCAGGCCGGTCGTGTGCGACAGGTCGCCGGCGGTGAGCACGAACACGGCGTTGGCGACGTGCTCGGGCAGGACCTCGCGCTTCAGCAGGGTGCGCTGCGCGTAGTAGGCGCCGAGCTCCTCTTCGGGCACGCCGTAGACCGCTGCGCGCTTGGCGCCCCAGCCGCCGGCGAAGATGCCCGAGCCGCGGACGACGCCGTCGGGGTTGATGCCGTTGACCTTGACCCCGTACTCGCCGAGCTCGGCCGCGAGCAGGCGCACCTGATGCGCCTGGTCGGCCTTCGTCGCGGAGTACGCGATGTTGTTCGGGCCGGCGAACACCGAGTTCTTCGACGAGATGTAGATGATGTCGCCGCCGAGCTCCTGGTCGATCAGCACCTTCGCCGCCGCCCGGGAGACGAGGAACGACCCCTTCGCCATCACGTCGTGCTGGAGGTCCCAGTCGGCGACCGTCGTCTCGAGCAGCGACTTCGACAGCGAGAGGCCGGCGTTGTTGACGACGAGGTCGAGGCCGCCGAAGGCCAGGAGGACCTCCTGGATGCCGGCCGCGATGTCGTGCTCGGAGGTCACGTTCGCCTGGACTCCGATCGCGACGTCGGTCGATCCGAGCTCGGCGGCCGCGGCCTGGGCCTTGGCGAGGTCGAGGTCGGCGATGACGACGCAGGCGCCCTCCTCGGCCAGTCGGGTCGCGATCGCCTTGCCGATGCCGGACGCCGCGCCGGTGACCAGCGCGATACGGGTGGCCAGCGGCTTGGGCGCCGGGCGGCGCTGCAGCTTCGCCTCTTCCAGAGCCCAGTACTCGATCCGGAACTTCTCGGACTCGTCGATCGGGGCGTACGTCGAGATCGCCTCGGCTCCGCGCATCACGTTGATCGCGTTGAGGTAGAACTCCCCCGCTACGCGGGCGGTCTGCTTGTCGGCGCCGTACGAGAACATCCCGACGCCCGGGATCAGGACGATCGCAGGATCCTGCCCGCGGATCGCCGGCGAGTCCGGCGTCGCGTGACGGTCGTAGTAGGCCTGGTAGTCGGCGCGGTACTCGGCGTGCAGCTCCTTCAGGCGCGCGAACGACTCGTCGAGCGTCGCGGACGCCGGGAGGTCGAGCACGAGCGGCTTGACCTTGGTGCGGAGGAAGTGGTCGGGGCACGACGTGCCGAGGGCGGCGAGACGCGGGTGCTCCGAGGAGCGCAGGAACTCGAGCACCTCGGGAGCATCGGTGAAGTGGCCGACCTGCGGGTGGTCGGTTGAGACGAGACCGCGGAGGGCCGGCGCGAGGGCGGCCGCACGGGTTCGGCGGAGTTCCTGCGCCAGATCGGCGTAGCCGTCGAGCTCGGGGCCGAACGGCTCGGGGCGTCCGTGCTCGGCGATGTAGGCGGCGGCGGTCTCGATGATCCAGAGCGAGTTCGCCTCGGCCTCGTCGGAGGTGTCGGCCCAGGCCGTGATGCCGTGGCCGCCGAGGATCGTGCCGATCGCCTGCGGGTTGGCCTCCTTGATGGCGGCGATGTCTTCGCCGAGCTGCCACCCCGGCCGACGCCACGGCACCCAGACGACCCGGTCGCCGAAGATCTGCTTCGTGAGCGCCTCGCCGTCGGCGGAGGTCGCGATGGCGATCCCCGAGTCGGGGTGGAGGTGGTCGACGTGCGCCGCGTCGACCAGGCCGTGCATGGCCGTGTCGATCGACGGCGCCGCGCCGCCCTTGCCATGGAGGGCGTAGTCGAAGGCGGCGACCATGTCGTCTTCGGAGTCCACGCCTCGATAGACGGAGCGGAGCGAGCGCAGCCGGTCGAGCCGGAGCACCGCCAGGCCCTTCTCGGCGAGGGTGCCGAGGTCGCCGCCCGAGCCCTTCACCCAGAGCAGCTCGACCGGCTCGCCCGTGACCGGGTCGACGGCCGTGCCCTTGGCAGAGGTGTTGCCGCCGGCGTAGTTGGTGTTCGCCGGGTCGGAGCCCAGGCGGTTGGAGCGCGCGATCAGGTCGGCGGCGGTCGTGGTGGTGCCCGTCGTGCTGTCGGGTGTGGTCGTCGTCATGGCCTCAGGCGCTCCAGCTCAGCTGCTTGCCGCCGACGCGCTCGGCGGCGATCTTCTCGGCGTGGCCGGACTCGGCGTACGCCCTCATCGGGTTGGCGGGCAGGCCTCGCGATTCACGCCACTCGGCGAGTGCCGGGCGGACGTCGGTGTAGAAGGCGTCCATCAGGATGCCATTGGCGCCGAGCACGTCGTGCGATGCCTGCGCTGCGGCGAGGGCGACGCGGTCGACGAGCAGGGCGCGGGCCGTCATCTCCTGGACGTTGAGCACGGAGCGCATCTGGCCGGGGATCTTGTCTTCGACGTTGTGGCACTGGTCGAGCATGAACGCGACGGGCGAGTCGGGCTCGAGGCCGCCGCCCTGGATCACCTCGAACAGGATCCGGAAGAGCTGGAACGGGTCGGCGGCGCCCACGATCAGGTCGTCGTCGGCGTAGAAGCGCGAGTTGAAGTCGAACGAGCCGAGCTTGCCGAGGCGCAGCAGCTGCATGACGATGAACTCGATGTTGGTACCGGGCGCGTGGTGGCCCGTGTCGAGGCAGGTGTAGGCCTTCGGGCCGAGGGCGCTCACCTGGGCGAAGCTGGTGCCCCAGTCGGGAACGTCGGTGTGATAGAACGCCGGCTCGAAGAACTTGTACTCGAGCACGAGGCGCTGCTCGTCGCCGAGCTGCGAGTAGATCTCGGCGAGGCTTGCGGCGAGGTTGTCCTGGCGGGTGCGGAGGCTGTCCTGGCCGGGGTAGTTGGTGCCGTCGGCCAGCCAGATCTTCAGGTCGCGCGATCCTGTCTCGGTCATGATCTCGAGGCAGCGGAGGTGGTGGTCGATCGCACGGCGGCGGACTGCCGGGTCGGAGTGCGCGAGGGAGCCGAACTTGTACTCCTCGTCTTGGAAGGTGTTCGAGTTGACCGTGCCGAGGCTGACGCCCAGCGACTCGGCGTGCGCCTTGAGTGCCGACCAGTCGTCGACGAGGTCCCACGGGATGTGCAGCGCCACGCTCGGCGCGAGTCCGGTGAGCTCGTTCACGGTGGCGGCGTCGGCGATCTTCTCCTCGGGGCTGCGCGGGGTGCCCGGCGTGCCGAAGACCTTGAAGCGCGTGCCCGAGTTGCCGAACGCCCAGGACGGCAGCTCGATGGCCTGCCGCTCGAGGGTGGAGGTGATGTCAGCGAAGGTTGTCATGCGCTTTCTCCTTGGTGCGAAGACGGGGTGGATGGGATGAGTGCGGCGAGCTGGTCTTCGAGGTGGAAGACCTCGGCGAGTTCGGTGGCGGTCTGGTCGGCACGGCCGTCGAGGCCGTCGAAGAGGTCGCCCATGTGGCGCTCCCAGGTCGCGGCGACCTCGGAGTGCGCGAGGTAGCGGTCGGCCTCGAGCACCGAGTCGACCTCGTAGTAGCCGACGAGCAGGCCGTCCGGGTCGAGGAAGAGCGAGTAGTTGCGGCGGCCGGCACGCTCGATCTCACGGAGCATGTCGGGCCACACCGCCTCGTGCCGAGCGCGGTACTCGGGGATGCGCTCGGGTGCGACCCGCAGCCGGAAGCACACGCGGGTCATCGTCGGCTCCCGGCGCGGTCGCGGATCGGGCGGACGGTGCCGGTCTCGGTGGTCGCCGTGCCGTAGCGCTCGGCCTCGATCTCGTCCAGCGTCTTGCCGCGGGTGTCCGGCGCCCAGATCGTGCCGACGAGGAACGACACGGCGAGCAGGCCGATGATGAGGCCGCCGAGCGCCTGGAGGCCGATGTCGGCGAGCAGCAGCGGGAACCAGATGCTGAGCAGGCCCACGGCGACGCGGGCGGCGAGGAACAGCACGCCCTGCGCGCTGGCGCGGTAGCGGGTGGCGAAGAGCTCGCTCGTCCAGAGACCGTAGAAGGCCTGCGCGCCGATGCCCGACGAGATGCCCCAGGCGATGGCGAAGAAGAGGAGCGTGCCGAGGTTCGCGGGTGCGTAGATGAGGGCGGCCCAGGCGATGATCGCGAGAGCGGCTCCGATGGCGAAGAGCACCCGGCGGCTCATCCGGTCGGCGAACCGCATGAAGCCGAAGTAGGTGACGGCGACCGTGCACGCCCAGACGAGGATCTGCAGGAGGTACTGCTCGGTCACGCTCGTGACGCCGGTGGCGCTGTAGACGCGGGGCTGGAAGATGCCCGCCTGGCCCGCCACGGTGTTCCAGAGCGCGTAGACGCCGAAGAGGAAGAGGAGCGCCGTGAGGTTCTTCCTGTTGGTGAAGAGCAGCTTGAACCCGCTGAAGAAGGGGGCGGTGGCGGTCGTCTTCGCTCGCTCCTCCTTCCAGAGGGTCGACTCGGGGAGGCCTCGTCGCAGCCACCAGACGACGGCCGCGACGACGAAGAGGTGCGCGAAGATCAGGCGGCTGCCGAGGAGGCCGAGGGGCGCCGCCGCGATGGCGAGGGCGAAGCCGACCATCGGGCCGACCGACCAGGCGAGCTGGGCGGTGCCGACGTGGGCGGCGCGCTTGCCGGGAGGGGCCTGCTCGGCGATGTAGGTCCATGACGCCGGGACACCGGCGCCGACGGCGATGCCGGTGAGGATGAAGCCGATCAGCAGCATGGCGTAGCTGCCGGCGAAGACGGCCAGCACGATGCCGAGCATGTAGAGCAGCAGGTCGTAGGTGTAGATGAACTTGCGGCCGTAGCGGTCGCAGAGCGGCCCGCCGATGATGGCGCCGGCGGCCGCGCCGAACGCGTTGGCGCTGAGGCTCGCGAGCAGGCCGACCGCGAGGTCGCCGATGTGGAACTGGGCCTGCCAGAGCGCGAGGCTGGTCGCGATCGCGATGATCGACCCCGACTCGATGTAGTTCGACATGGCGACCGAGACGGTCGCCTTCCAGCCGGTGGTACTGGTGCTTCCGATTCGGACCGTCATCGGCCCCTCCGTCCATCGTCGTTGACAGTTCACGGGTTGTGGCCCGGGGCGGTCGCCCCGGGAGCTCGGGTTCGATCCGCTGCTGTTCACGACGGCAGTTGAATCGTTTCATAACCATAGCCGCCGACAGGGTTCGCCGCAATCGCGAATCGTGCCCTACGCTCACAGCCATGATGGAGTCCGCGAGCGTCCGCGACGTGGCCGCGCTCGCGCAGGTCTCCGTCGGCACGGTCTCGAACGTGCTCAACCACCCCGAGAAGGTGTCCGAGACCACGGTGTCCCGAGTGCAGAGCGCGATCCGCGAGCTCGGCTTCATCCGCAACGACGCCGCGCGCCAGCTCCGCGCCGGCCACAGCAACGCGATCGGCCTCGTGATCCTCGACGTCACCAACCCGTTCTTCACCGACGTCGCCCGCGGTGCCCAGCAGCACGCCGCCTCGTTCGGCAAGTCCGTGATCCTCGGCTCCAGCGACGAGAAGCCCGACCTCGAGCGCTCGTACCTCGACCTCTTCGAAGAGCAGCGGGTGCTGGGCGTGCTCCTCTCCCCCGTCGGCGAGGTGACGTCCCGGCTCGAGCGGCTGCGGTCGCGGGGCATCCCGGCCGTCCTCGTCGACCGGATCATCCCCGATGCCGTGGCGAGCTCTGTGTCGGTCGACGACGTCGCCGGGGGCCGCCTCGCGGTGCGGCACCTCATCGAGCAGGGGGCGAGCCGGGTGGCCTTCGTCGGCGGGCCCTTCGGCATCCGGCAGGTCTCCGACCGTGCGGCCGGCGCCTCGACTGTGGCGCAGGAACTCGGCGTCCCCCTCGAGATCATCGCCACCGACGCGCTGTCGATCCCGGAGGGGCGCCGCGTCGCGTCGGAGCTCCTCGTCCGCGAGCCGGCCCGGCGCCCCGACGCGGTCTTCGCCGCCAACGACCTCGTGGCCATCGGCCTTCTGCAGACGTTCTTCGCCGCCGGGGTGGCTGTGCCGCGTGACATCGCCGTGATCGGCTACGACGACATCGGCTTCGCCGCGACGGCCGTCGTGCCGCTGTCGTCGATCAGCCAGCCGAGCGCGCTCATCGGCCGCACCGCCATCGACCTGGTGCTCGCCGAGGCGGCGTCAGGCGACCCGGCCGACCGGCAGGCGATCGTGTTCCAGCCGGAGCTGGTGGTGCGGGACAGCACGGCGTAGGGCTACGGCTCCAGCGGCACTGTCATGAGCGACTGCAGGTAGCGGCGCACCTCGACGCCCATGTCGACCGAGTCCGAGTCGAGCAGCCACTGCACCTGGAGGCCGTCCATCAGGGCGATGAGCGCACGAGCCGACCCCGCAGGGTCGACGCCGTCGACGAGCTGCCCGGTGCGCTGCATGACTTCGAGGGAGGTCGTGACCATGCCGACGCTCCACTGATAGCGGTTCACGAAGTACGCGTGCGCGGGATGCTCGGCGGAGGTCGCCTCCGCCGACAGCACGCAGTGCAGCTCGACGAGGCCCCGGATCGTGGCGTTGTAGTCGGTCAGCTCGGCGAGGCCGCGGATCGTCTCGATCCCGGCGTCGACGTCGAGCGGCACGCGACTCCGGGCGTCCTCGTCTCGGAGCTCGAGGACACCGGCGAGCAGGTCGCTCTTCGAGGGGAAGTGGTGGAGCAGGCCGGCCTGGCTCATGCCGACCCGGTCGGAGATCTCGCGGATGGAGCCGGAGCGGTAGCCGGAGCTCGCGAACACCGCGAATCCTGCCATCAGGATCTCTCGGCGACGCTGGGCCGTCTTCGCGTATGCGCCGCGCTGCGCCCCGGGGACGGACATGTCGTGATCCTATGCGAGAAGAGAGGGGGCCCACCGCCCCGGACGGCCGATCGGCGCGTCCGGGGCGGTGTCTCAGGAGGAGATGACGAGCGTCTGCGTCAGGGGCAGGTCGACGACCGACGCGCCCACGTGCAGCTCGAACTCGCCGGGCTCCTGGTGCCAGCCGCCCTGCCAGTCGGCGAGGAGGCGCACCGGGAACTCGACCGTGGCCGTCTCGGTGGCGCCCGCGTCGACGACGACGGGAGCGAAGCCGACGAGCCAGCGCACCGGGCGCTCGATCGCCGAATCGGTCTTCGAGGCGTAGACCTGGACGACCTGCTTGCCGCGGCGCTCCCCCGTGTTCGCGACGTCGACGGTGACCGTGACGGTGTCGCCGACGGCAGCGGTCGAGGTGGCCGCCGCATTCGAGAGCTCGAACGTCGTGTAGCCGAGGCCGAACCCGAACGGGAAGGCGGGCTCCGTGCCAGCGCGGAGCCAGGCGCGGTAGCCGATGTGAATGCCCTCGTCGTAGTGGAGCGCGCCGGCCTCGGGGGTGACGTCGATCACGGGGACGTCCGCGAGCGCGGCCGGCCAGGTGGTGGGGAGGCGACCGCCGGGCTCGGAGTCGCCCGAGAGCACGTCGGCCAGGGCGTTGCCGATCTCCTGGCCGCCGAAGTAGCCGATCACGACGGCGGCGACCTCGTCGCGCCACGGCAGGAGCACCGGGGCGCCCGAGTTCACGACCACGACGGTGCGCGGGTTCGCCGCGACGACGGCGCGGACGAGGTCGTCCTGACGGCCCGGAAGGTCGAGGTTCGATCGGTCGTAGCCCTCGGACTCCACGCGCGAGTTGGTGCCGACGACGACCACGGCAACCTCGGCCGCGGCGGCCGCTTCCGCTGCCTCGGCGATCAGGGCCTCGGGGTCGTCGTCGTTCGGCTCGATGCCGAAGGCGAACGACATGGCGTTGCCGAGGGCGCCGGCGTCGCGCTGGGTCAGGTCGACGCGGATCGTGACGGCGATGCTCTCGCCCTCGGTGACCGCGACGGGCACCGAGCGCGTCGGCGGCGACAGGAAGGCCGCGCCCAGGTCGGTGCCCTCGGGCACGACGGTGGCGTGGAGCACCTCGACGCCGTCGACGACGATCGTGGCGGTGCCGGCCGCGGCGAAGCCGAGCTTGATGGTGCCGGTGGCGGTCGGCGTGTAGACCGTCGACAGCTGGAGCGTGGACGACTCCGCGATCGGGGCGTCGCCGCCGAACCAGACCAGCGCCGTCGCCAGGCGGTCCTCGCCGAAGAGCTCGACGTCGTCGGCGTCGAGGAAGGCCGCACGGAGGCCCGGACCACCCGAGACGGGGTTGGCGATGGTCTCGCGGGCGAGCTCGGCGATGCCCTCCTGCACGACCGCGCCGACGGAGTAGGTGATGCGGTCGGCGCCGAAGCGGCTCCGGAGCCCCTCGAGCGGCGACACCACGTGCTCGGGCAGCACGGTCGCGCTGCCGCCGCCCTGGCTCCGGGCGAACTCGGCGTTGTGGCCGATGACGGCGATGCTGGCGGGGACCGCGTCGGCCCAGGGCAGCTCGTCACGGTTGACGAGCAGCACGCTGCCGGCCGCCGCCGCCTCGCGGGCGAAGGCGATGCCGTCTTCGACGAGGGCGGGCTCGGCCACCGCCGGGTCGAAGCCCTCGAGGGCGCCGACCCGCTGGGCGAGGCGCAGGATCCGCAGGACCTTGCGATCCACCGCCTCCTCCGCGATCTCGCCGGCTCGGACCGCGGCGACCAGCGCTTCGCCCCACGGGCCGTCGGGCCCGGGCATGACGATGTCCTGCGACGCCTTCGCGCTCTCGAGGCTGCGCACGGCGGTCCAGTCGCTGATGACCGCTCCGTCGAAGCCCCACTCGGTGGCGAGCGGGGTCTCGAGCAGCTCGTTCTCGGTGGCGGTGACTCCGTTGATCGAGTTGTAGGCGCTCATGATCGCCCAGGTCTTCGACTCGGTGACGGCCTTCTCGAAGGCGAGCAAGTAGAGCTCGCGGAGCGGACGCTCGGCGACGTTCACATCGACGGTGAAGCGGTCGGTCTCGGAGTCGTTGGCGACGTAGTGCTTGGGGGTCGCGGCGACGCCGTTCTCCTGCATGCCGTCGACATACGAGGCGGCGAGCTCGGCCGTCAGCACCGGGTCTTCCGAGAACGCCTCGAAGTGCCGGCCGCCGAGGGGCGAGCGGTGCAGGTTGATGGTGGGTCCGAGCACCACGTCGACGCCCTTGCGGCGGGCCTCGACGGCGGCGGCGGCACCGTAGCGCGCGGCGATCGCGGTGTCCCACGACGAAGAGACCACGGTGGCCGACGGCAGGTTCAGCGACGGCGAGCGCTCGTCCCACACCTCGCCGCGGACGCCCGACGGGCCGTCCGACATGAGCAGGCGACGCAGCCCGATCTTCTGGATCGGCCAGGTGGTCCAGAAGTCGCGCCCCGTGAGGAGCTGGACCTTCTCTTCGAGGGTGAGCGAATCGAGCAGGGGCTGGAGCCGTGCGTCGATGGTCGCCAGGGTGTCCGTCATCGTTGAGCCGTTCTGGTGGTGTTCGGGAAGAGGTGAGGTGAGAGGAACGGCTACGCCACGGCGCCGGCCTGCAGGTCGGCCTCGCGCTGCTCCAGCTCGAGCCGTCGTCGCTCGGCGCGGCGCTGCTCCTGTCGCACGGGGTCCGGCACGGGTGCCGCGAGGAAGAGGCGCTGCGTGTAGGGGTGCTCCGGGCGGGCTGTGACCTGATCGCCGTCGCCCCATTCCACGATCTCGCCGTGGTACATGACCGCGACGCGGTGGCTCAGGTGACGCACGACCTCGAGGTCGTGCGAGACGAAGAGGTAGGCGACGCCGGTGCGTTCCTGGATCTCCTTGAACAGCTCGAGCACGCGGGCCTGGGTCGACAGGTCGAGCGCCGAGACGGGCTCGTCGCAGACGATGAGGCGCGGGTCGAGGGCGAGAGCGCGGGCGATCGCGATGCGCTGGCGCTGACCGCCCGAGAACTCGCGGGGAAGGCGGTCGACGGAGCCGCTCGGCAGGCCGACCTGGTCGAGCAGTTCGCGGACACGCTTCCCGGCCTCCTTGGCCGGAACGTTCCGCACGGTGAGCGGCTCGGCGAGGATCTGCTCGATCGTCAGCGACGGGTTGAGCGAGGTGTACGGATCCTGGAAGACGACCTGGATCTCGCTCGAGAGAGCGCGACGGGCCTTGCGGCCGAGCTGCGAGATCTCCTGCGAGCGGTAGGTGATGCTGCCGCCGGTGACCGGGGCGAGCCCGAGCACAGCGCGACCCAGGGTGGTCTTGCCCGAGCCCGACTCGCCGACGAGGCCGACGGTCTCACCGGGTCGGATGTCGAGCGACACGCCCTTCAGCGCCCGGAACGGCTCCTTGCGGAAGCCCTTGATCGGGTAGTCGACCGTGACGTCCTTGACGTCGAGCAGGGTGGAGACGAGGGGCTTCTCCGACACGGCTGAGGTGCTCATAGGACGACTCCTTTGTTGATGTTCGACGGCAGGAATACCGATTCGGTCATGATCGGAACGAGGTCGGGCTCCTTGAGCTCACCTCGGGGCGGTCCCTCCTCGAGGATCGCATCGAACAGGGCCCGGGTGTACTCGTGCTGCGGGTTCGCGAAGAGGGAGCGGACGGGCCCGGTCTCGACGATCCGGCCGTTCCGCATCACCGAGACGCGGTCGCACAGGTCGGCGACGACGCCGAAGTTGTGCGTGACCAGGATGACGCCCATCTGGAGCTCCCGCTGCAGGTCGCGCAGGAGGTCGAGCACCTCGGCCTGCACCGTCACGTCGAGAGCCGTGGTCGGCTCGTCGGCGATCAGGAGGTCGGGATCGCATGAGATCGCTCCCGCGATGAGGACCCGCTGGGCCATGCCGCCCGACACCTCGTGCGGGTACGCCGTGAAAGTGCGCTCCGGGTTGGGGATCCCGACCCGGGTGAGGAGGCCGATCGCCTTGGCCTTCGCCTCGTCTTTCGACAGCCCGAGGCTGTTGCGGATCGGCTCGACGAGCTGGTACCCGATCGTGAACGACGGGTCGAGGTTCGACATGGGCTCCTGCGGGATGTACGCGATCTTCTTTCCGCGGATCCCGAGGAGCTTCCTCTCGCTGGCATCGGCGAGGTCGACGCCCTCGAACGAGATGGCGCCGCCGACGACACGGCCGCCCTCGGGGAGCAGGCGCAGGACGGACCAGGCCGTCTGGGTCTTGCCGGATCCGGACTCGCCGATCAGGCCGTGGACCTCGCCGCGCTTGACGACCAGCGACACGTCGTGGACCACGCGCTTGACCGACCCGTCGGGCTGGTCGTAGCCGACTGCGAGCCGGTCGACGCGGAGGAGCTCCTCGCCGAAGCGACCCTCGGTGTCGGGGATCTCGTCGTGGACGATGATCGGCTCGGCCTCGGCCGGGGAGAGCTCCACGGCGCCGCGACGACGGCGCTTCCTGCCGCCCGAGCGCTCGAGCTCGTCGCGCATCGCGTTGGCGAGCAGCGTGAGGGCGACGCACGTGAGTGCGATCGCGAGGCTGGGCCAGATCATGAGCAGCGGGTTCGAGTAGATCTGCTGGAAGCCGTCCGACAGCATCGAGCCCCAGGTGGGGATCGAGGTGTCGCCGAGGCCGAGGAAGTCGAGGCCCGCCTGGATGGCGATCGCGATTCCGGTGATCATGGCGGCCTGGATGATGACGGGCGCCCGGACGACGGTCAGGATGTGGCGGCCGATGATGCGGGCGTCCGACAGACCGGAGACGCGTGCCGCGTCGACGTAGAGCTCGTTTCGCACGGCCGAGACCGCGGCGAAGACGAGGCGGAAGAAGGCCGGGCTGAGAAGCACGCCGAAGATGGCCATCGAGCCCCAGAGCGACGGGCCGAGGACGGACCGGGCTGCGAGCAGGACGACGATGCCGGGGAGGGCCATCAGCAGGCCGGTGAGCCAGGACGACACGGCGTTGAACCACTTGCCGTAGTAGCCGGCGATGAGGCCGCCGATGATTCCGAACACCGCGGCCACGGCGAGGGCCAGCATGGCGCCGAGGAGGCTGTAGCGGCTGGCGAAGAACAGGCGCGACAGCACGTCCTGCCCGGCGCTGTCCGCACCCAGCGGGTGGGCGCCGCCCGGCTTCGCGAGCACGGCGTTGATGTCGGCCGCATTCGGGTCCATCGGCGCGATGACGTTCGCGAAGATCGCCGTCAGGACGAGGAGTGCCAGCCAGATCAGCGAGCCGAGGCCGACCGGGTTCTTCGTGAGGCGACGGAAGAGCGATGTGCCGGTGGCCTTGGGGGCCTCGTCGGCGAGGACGGTGGGAAGCTCGATCACGACAGACGCACCTTCGGGTTGATAGCGCCCTGAGCCAGGTCGATGACCAGGTTCACGATGACGACGATGACTGCGGTGGCGAGGACGAGGCCCATCACCAGGGGGATGTCGCCCTGGCTGGTGGCGGTGACCGCCACCTGCCCGACGCCGGGGATGGCGAAGACCTGCTCGACGATGACCGCGCCGCCGAGGAGGCCGACGAACTGCACTGCCAGGACCGCGAGGGCCGGAGCGCCGGCGTTCCTGAGCACGTGCTTGAAGACGACGCTCGTGGTGGAGAGGCCGCGCGAGCGGAGCGTGCGGACGTAGTCCTGACGCAGGGCGTCGATCACCGAGCCGCGCACCTGCTGCGTGACGCCCGCCACGCCGCCGATCGCGAGGGCGATGACCGGCAGGGTCACGGTCTTGATCCACTCGGACGGGGAGTCCGAGAACGAGGTGTATCCCGTCGGAGCGAAGAGCTTGAGGTTGATCGCGAGCACCAGGACGAGCGCCAGCGCGATGAGGAAGCCGGGGATGCCGAACCCGAGGACGGAGAGGAACTGCACGATGCGGTCCACCCAGCCGCGGCGCGTGGCCGCCCAGACGCCGAGGACCACGGCGAACACCGCAGTGATGACGGTGGCGCCGATGACGAGGGTGAGCGTCACGCCGAGGCGGCTGGCGATGGCGTCGTTGACGGGCTGGCCGGTGAACCACGAGTCGCCGAAGCTGCCGTGGAGCGCATTGGTCAGCCAGTCGCCGAACTGGACGAGGATCGGCCGGTCCAGGCCGAGCTGGTGGTTCTTCTCAGCGACGCCCGCCTGTGTGGCGCTGTTGCCGAGGATCTTCCTGGCCACGTTGCCGCTGCCGGCATAGAGGAGGAAGAAGGCCACCGTCGTGATCACCACGACCAGGACGGCGCCGGCGAGAAGACGCCGGATGATGAAGGTCAGCATCGTTGGTTCCCTTGTGACTCGAGAAAGTGCGGAGGGGGTGGCGAGCCGGCGGGGAGTCCCGCCGGCTCGCCGAGGTGCGGTGCGGCGTCGGCCCGCTAGGACTTCGGCTTGATGTTGTAGAGGTACGGGTACGCGTTTCCGACCTGGACGATCGCGCTCGTCTTGGCGTCGGTGACGTACTCGCCCTTCGGGCGGAACCAGGGAGCGAACCAGGCCTGCTGGACGATGTAGGCGTTCAGCTCCTTGGTGGCCGCGGCGGCCTCGGACTCGGAGCCGCTCTGGATGGTCTTGCCCCACGCGACGACCTTGGGGTCGTTGTACTTGTAGGGGTTGAACGTGGCGGTCGGAAGCAGCTCGAAGTTCAGGATCTGCCACGCCGTGGGATCCTGCTGCAGCTGGAAGTAGGAGGACGTGTACTTCGGGGCGAGAACGTCGGCGATGAAGTTGTTGCCGGGGTCGGTGAACTTCACGGTGATGCCGATGGCCTTGAGCTGCTGCGCGAGCAGCGTGTAGGTGGCCGTTCCGAGGAGCGCCGAGCTCGGCTGCGAGAGCGTGAAGCCGTCGGCGTAACCGGCCTCCTTCATGAGCTCCTTGGCCTTCGTGGGGTTGTACGCGTAGGCGGAGTCGAGCGACTTGTCGTATCCGGGCGACGAGGTCGGGAAGATCTGGGTCGTCGTCGTGCCGTAGCCGTAGCCGACCGTCTTGAGGAGCGCCTTGGTGTCGAACGCGTAGTTGATCGCCTGACGGACCTTGACGTTTCCGAGGGGCTTGTCGACGGTGCCGCCGCGGTCGAACAGGATCAGACCGGCCCAGTTGTACTCCTGGTCGTTCAGCGTCCAGCCGGCCGCCTTGATCTGGTCGACGGTGGTGATGTCCGAGACGTTGGCGCCGTTGACCTGGCCACCGCGGATGGCGTTGAGCAGGGCGGTCGGCGTCGCGAAGTACTTCAGCACGAGCTTGGCGTAGTGCTGGTCCTGGGGAGCCCAGTAGTCGGGGTTCTTGGTGAACGCGTAGCTGGAGCCGACGACGGTGTTCTTCACGTCCATCGTGTAGGGGCCCGAGCCCACCGGAACGGTCTTGAGCGTCGAGCTCGTGAAGGCCGCGGGCGACTCGATCTGGCCGGCGTTCTGCGTCAGCGACGTGAGCAGAGCCGGATCGGGAGCCGTGAGGTCGATCTCGAGGGTCGAGGAGTCGACCGCCTTCGCGTCTTTCACGAGCGCCAGGAGCGACTTGTTCGCCGAGTCGCCGTCACGGAACCGAAGCACGTTCTGCGCGGCGGCAGAGGCGTCGAACTTGGTGCCGTCCGAGAACTTCACGTCGGTACGGAGGTCCATCGTGAGCTTGGTCTTGGAGGAGTCGTAGCTCCACTTGGTCGCCAGCCACGGCACGACCGTGCCGTCGGGGTCGGCGTGGACGAGTCCGTCGTAGACGGCCTGGCCGTAGGGCGACTCGTTCGCCCAGCTCATGCTCTGGGCGGCGAAGCTCGTCGCCGGGGCGAGAACGCCGAGCGTGAGAGTGCCGCTGCCGGAGTTGCTGCTGTCAGTGCTGCCTGAGTTCGACGAGCAGCCCGTCAGGGCCAGCCCGGCGACAACGGCGATCGCCGTCAGCGTCTTCCATCGGAACATCTTTGATCCTCGCTGGTCGGGTCGTTCCACCGTTGGAGCGACTCTGATCGAGGAAGCTAACACAAAAACCGAGCGGTACATAGGTTTTCGCACAAATTGGCGAACCGGTTATCCAACCGTGATCCTTCGCGAGAGTCTGGACGCTTTGCATAGGCCGGTTATATAGTTGGCTTATGCCTAGCCCCGTCACCACCCAGGACACGGCGCACGCCCTCGAGGCGGTCATCACCTGGCTCCGCGACTCGCGCGAGCCCGCCGACATGTCGAAGAGCGCCCTCAGCGTCCTGGCGCGCCTCGACGCGCTCGGCCCGCTTCGCATCACGGACCTCGCCGTGCGCGAGGGCATCACGCAGCCGGGCATGACCACGCTCGTCAATCGAATCGTCGGCCAGGGTCTCGCCGAGCGCCTCTCGGACCCCGACGACGGCCGGGCTGTGCTCGTCGCTCTGACCGGAGCCGGCGTCGCGCGGCTGACCGAGTACCGCGTCTCGCGGACCGCCACGATCGCGGCGCGACTCGAGCGCCTCGACCCCGAGTCGCAGCTCGCACTCACCCAGGCAACCGACGCCCTGCGCCGATTCGTCACAGAACAGGACTGATCACATGTCGCACCACTCCCCCGCCGGCCCCCACGAGAAGGCGCCGAGCCCCTTCAAGCAGCCGCGAGCGGTGTGGGCCGTCGCGTTCGCCTGCGTGGTCTCGTTCATGGGAATCGGCCTCGTCGACCCCATCCTCAAGACCCTCGCCGGCCAGCTGAGCGCGACCCCGTCGCAGGTCGAGCTGCTCTTCACCAGCTACCTCGTCGTCACTGCCGTCTGCATGCTCGGCACCGGCTGGATCTCGAGCCGAATCGGCGCAAAGCGCACCCTCATCGGCGGCCTCTCGATCATCGTCGTCTTCGCCGCCCTCGCCGGAGCCAGCGGCTCGATCGGCGAGATCGTCGGCTTCCGAGCCGGCTGGGGCCTCGGCAACGCGCTCTTCATCGCGACCTCGCTGTCGGTCATCGTCGGCTCGGCGAGCGGCGGCTTCGCCGGAGCGATCGTCCTCTACGAGAGCGCCCTCGGCGTCGGCATCGCGCTCGGCCCGCTGATCGGCGGCGTGCTCGGCTCGATCAGCTGGCGCGGGCCGTTCTTCGGCGTCTCGGCCCTGATGTTCATCGCCCTCCTCGCGACGGTCTTCCTCCTGCCGCCGCTCCCGAGACCGGCGCGCAAGCAGAAGCTCTCCGAGCCGCTCACGGCCCTCAAGCACAAGGCCCTGCGCACCACGAGCATCGTGGGCTTCCTCTACAACTGGGCCTTCTTCACGCTGCTCGGCTACTCGCCCTTCCTGATGGGCATCGACAGCCCGATCAAGCTCGGCTTCGTCTTCTGCGGCTGGGGCATCCTCGTCGCCGTCTTCGCCGTCTGGGGCGCGCCCTGGCTGCAGCGCCGGTTCGGCACCCCGAAGACGCTCTACGTCAACTTCGTGCTGATGGCCGTCGACCTCGCGGTCATCGGCATCGTCCCGTCGAACCACGTCGCGGTAATCGTCTGCGTGATCATCGCCGGCGCGTTCATCGGCGTGAACAACACGCTCGTGACCACGGCCGTGATGAGCATCTCGCCGGTCGAGCGCCCGGTCGCGAGCGCGACCTACGGCTTCGTCCGCTTCATCGGCGGCGGCATGGCGCCGTTCGTCGCCGGCATCCTGGCTGCCGCGTTCAGCGAGCACGTCCCCTTCCTGCTGGGCACGGCGACCCTGGTGGCCGCGGCGATCGTCCTGAGCACGGCGCACAAGGCGCTCACCGCAGCCGACCGCGGCGAGGAGGCGCTGCCCGCCACCGCCGAAGAGGAGCACCTCGCCGAGGCCGAGGCCGTCGGCAACGCCGACTGACGCCGAACCGGCCTCGCACGCAGAAGGCCCGTCGTCCCCGAACTAGACGGCGGGCCTTGCAGTTGTGCGGGTGCGACGGCCGAACCCGAATCGGCCGTCACTCGATCTCCGCGGCCCCTACACCCCGTCTAATCGAGCTTGCCTCGTGAATGTAGCAAGGTTCGACCACAAAGTTAATACCTGGTCGAGAAAATGTTGTCTCGTGGTCAGGTGAGGTGCCGCGACGGCACCAGCGCCCGGTTGATCTCGGTACGGATCAGTTCGGCGGCGCCCTCCATGGGCAGGTAGAACGTCTGGATCCGCAGACCCTCCCAGAGCGCCAGCGTCCACGTCGCCTCCGCCACCGGTTCGACACCCGGCGCCAGCTCGCCCGCAGCCTCGACATCGCGGAAGACCCCCACCAGGCGGTCGAGCTGACCGCCGAACCGCGTGACGAAGTAGCCGTTCGCCGGATGCTGGGGCTCGATCGCCTCGAACGCCAGCGCCGACCGCACGCGCTCGATCTCCGCCTCGTTCTCGCGGGTGGTGCTCCGGGCGACCTCGTGCACCAGGCGCAGGAACTCGCCCCCGTCTCGCGCGATCCCCCGCGGAATCCGCGTGGCCAGCTCCGTCCCGTCCGAGTCGAAGACGCCCTGCAGCAGCGCCTGCTTGGTGGGGTAGTGGTAGAGCAGCGTGCTGTGGGCGATGCCGGCGTTCGCGGCGATCTCGCGGATCCTCGCGTCCCGGTAGCCCGAGCCGGCGAAGACCCGGATGGCGGAGCGCAGGATCCGCGCCTCGACCGCGTCGTCGTCACCGCGAGGCGCGTCCGACGCGGCGGCGGGCTCTCCCCGGGGCGCCGCCGGGGTCTCCGTCGTCGCGCCCGTCCGCAGCCGGTAGGCGAGCGACTGCGCGGCGTCGACCCGCCCGGGCAGGTACAGCCCGAGGAGGCGGAGGCCGTCCCAGGCGGCGTGCAGGGCCGGACCGACCGAGCCGAACTCGCCGATCAGCCTGGCGTGGACGCCGTTCATCTGGCCGATGATCCAGTCGTGCCCGAGGTGCTCCGGCGTCCGCGCCTCGCCGAGCATCACCGTGTATAGCTCCGTCTCCCGGCGCCGCGAGGCGAGCTGCTCGGCCTGGAGCACGATCCGCTCGGCCGCGTCGAGCCGGCCGAGCTCGGAGCCGGTGAGGGCGGCCAGGTTGCGGTCCTGGATGCGCTCGAGCAGGGCGACGAACAGAGCCTGCTTCGTGGCGAAGTGGCGGGCCACACCCGGAGCGCTCATCCCGGCCGCGACCGACACCCGTCGGATCGACGTCTCGGCATAGCCGCCCTCGGCGAGAGCCCGCTCGGCGGCGTCGAGGATCTCCACCCGCGACGCGGCACTCCGCAGCCGACGCCCGTCGGGGCGACTGCTGTCCGAGGCGGGATTCACGAGGTCCTCTCAAGGTCGATGGGGCCCGACTCTACGCGGATCGACCGAACTTAGTTACTCCCTGGTCGAACGTCTGCCATCCGTCTGATTCGAGGGAAACGCGAAACGTCACTAGGCTGGTCGGCATTTGCTCGCGACGGGTGTCGCCCAGACGAGCCGTGACCTCGTGCTTACTGATGTGAACGGAACGAATACGACTGATGCTGTGGAAATTTCTCGTCGACCGATGGGACCAGATCTGGTTCTCGTCCTGGCAGCATCTGTCGCTGGTGATCCAGTGCCTCGTGCTCGCCGTGGTGATCGCGCTGGTGATCGCCGCCCTCGTCTACCGGAGCCGGACCTGGAGCGGGATCGCCAACGGCGTCTCCGCCGTGGGGCTCACGATCCCGTCCTTCGCCCTGATCGGGCTCCTGATCGCGCCGCTCGGCTTCGGCGTCGTGCCGTCGGTCGTCGTGGTGACCTTCTTCGCCGCGCTGCCGATCCTGCGCAACGCCGTCGTCGGCCTCTCGGAGGTCGATGAGGGCGTCGTCGAGTCGGCGCGCGGCATCGGCATGAGCCGGTTCCGCACCTTCGCCACCGTCGAGCTGCCTCTGGCCTGGCCCATCATCCTGACCGGCGTGCGCATCTCGGCGCAGATGGTCATGGGCGTGGCGGCCGTGACGGCCTACGGCCTCGGCCCCGGTCTCGGCGGCTTCGTCTTCTCGGGTCTGTCGCGCCTCGGCGGCGCCAACTCCCTGCAGTCCGTCGTGGTCGGGGTGGTGGGCGTCGTCGTCCTCGCCTTCGTCCTCGACCTCCTTCTTCTCGGCCTCGGCCGACTGACCATCTCGCGAGGTATCCGTGTCGCACGCTGACCCCACCACCACCACCACCACCACCACCGACTCCGGTCGCAGCATCCTGCTCGACCAGGTCACCAAGCGCTACCCCGGCCAGGCGAAGCCCGCCGTCGACGGCATCACCCTCGAGATCCCCGCCGGCAAGATCGTCATGCTCGTGGGCCCCTCGGGCTGCGGCAAGACCACGACGCTCAAGATGATCAACCGGCTCATCGAGCCGACCGAGGGCCGCATCGTCCTCGGCGACGACGACGTGACCGGCATCGACGGCGACGAGCTGCGCCGCCAGATCGGCTACGTCATCCAGGCCGGCGGGCTCTTCCCGCACATGACGGTCGCAACCAACATCGGCGTCGTGCCGAAGATGCTGGGCTGGTCGAAAGACCGGATCGCCGCCCGCGTCGACGAGCTCCTCGAGCTCGTGTCGCTCGACCCCGAGGTCTACCGCGACCGCTTCCCCAAAGAGCTCTCGGGCGGACAGCAGCAGCGCGTCGGAGTCGCCCGCGCCCTCGCCGCCGACCCGCCCGTGCTGCTGATGGACGAGCCCTTCGGCGCCGTCGATCCGATCACGCGCCAGCGCCTGCAGGACGAGCTGATCAACATCCAGCACGAGCTGCACAAGACCATCGTGATCGTCACCCACGACTTCGACGAGGCCGTGAAGCTCGGCGACTGGATCGTCGTCTTCTCGGAGGGGGCGCACATCGTGCAGTACGACACCCCCGAGCGGATCCTCGCCGAGCCCGCCAACGAGTTCGTCGAGAACTTCATCGGCGCCGGCGCAGGCCTCAAGCAGCTCACGCTCAACCGCGTGCGCGACGTCGAGCTCGCCGACGCGGTCGTCGTCCAGGCGGGCGAATCCGCCGCCGCGGTGCTCGCGCGCATCGAGGCCGCCGGTCACGGCCACGCCGTGATCGTCGACTCCCGCGAGCGCCCGATCCGCTGGCCCTCGAAGCGCCAGCTCGGCCGCATGGAGACCGTGCCGTCCGACGTCGACGCGAACCTCCCGGTCGTCGGACAGGGCGCGACGCTGAACGACGCCCTCGACACCATGCTCGTGTCGAGCGCGGGGGCCGCCCTGGTGACGGGGCCGCGCGACCGGTTCGTCGGCGTGATCACCGTCGAGGTGGTCATGGAGGCGATCACGCGCTCCCGCCGGCTGGCGGCGGAGAGCGCCGAGAAGCCGGTCGGCACGAACACCGGCACGTTCGACGTCGTCGTGGATCCTGCGCTCGCCTCCGAGGCCCCGGCATGAGCGACGTCGTCACCGCCCGCGCGCCGGCGAGCACGCACCCCTGGCGCGGCCTCGCCGCACAGCCGATCGCCGTGCTCGTGGTGCTCGCCGGCTTCGTCGTCTGGCTGAACACGGCCGACCTCTCGGCGTCGGAGCGCTCGACCCTCAACCCGGCCGATCTGCTCGACTACACGGGCCAGCACCTGGCGCTCACCTTCGTGTCAGCCGTCATCGTGCTCGTCATCGCGATCCCGCTCGGTGTGCTCCTGACCCGTCCGCCGCTGAACCGCGCCAGCGGCGTGATCCTGGCCGTCAGCAACGTCGGCCAGGCGGCACCCGCCATCGGCCTCGTCGTGCTCCTCGCCTTCTGGCTCGGCTTCTCGTTCTGGGCTGCGGTCGTCGCGCTCGTGGCCTACGCGATCCTGCCGGTGCTGCGCAACACGATGATCGGCATCCAGAGCGTCGACGCCCGGCTCGTCGAGGCGGGCCGCGGCATGGGCATGTCGGCGTTCTCCGTGCTGATGAAGGTCGAGCTGCCCCTGGCGGTGCCCGTGATGCTCTCGGGCATCCGCACGGCCCTCGTGCTCCTGGTCGGCTCGGCCGCCCTCGCGACCTTCATCGGCGCCGGCGGACTCGGGCTGCTCATCACGACCGGCGTGACGCTCTTCCTGCCGAAGGTGCTCGTCTCGGGCGCCCTTCTCATCGCCCTGCTCGCCCTCCTGATCGACTGGCTCGGCCGCATGGTCGAGCACGTCGCCCGACCGAAGGGACTCCGATGACCCGCCGCCGCCCGATCCTGACCTCCGCTCTGGTCGCAGGAACTGCCGCCTCCGCCCTCCTCCTCACCGGCTGCGGGCTCCAGCCCGCGACGGCCTTCGTGCCGGCCACCGCTCCGGGCACCATCAAGCCGATCGCCGGCCTCCCCGACGACGCGCACCTCACCGTGACGACGAAGAACTTCACCGAGCAGCTGATCCTCGGCAAGATCGCCGTGCTGGCGGCGCAGACCGCGGGCTTCGATGTGACCGACATGACGAACACGCCCGGCAGTGTCGCGGTGCGCCAGCTGATGCTGACCGGCGGCGCCGACATGACGTACGAGTACACGGGCACAGCGTGGCTGACCTACCTCGGCAACACGAAGGGCATCCCCGACAAGCAGAAGCAGTACGCGGCGGTCCGCGACGCCGACGCCGCGAACGGCCTCGACTGGCTGACGCCCGCGCCGCTCAACAACACGTACGCGATGGCCGTGCGGTCGGAGGCCGTGAAAGACCTCGACGGCATCTCGTCGCTGTCGCAGATCAAAGACCTGCCGGTCTCGGAGCGGACCTTCTGCGTCGAGTCGGAGTTCAACTCGCGCGCCGACGGGTTCAGGCCGATGCTCGCGAAGTACGGGCTGAAGCTCGGCTCGTCGGGAGAGGACGGCGTGCCGTCGTCGAATGTCAGCATCCTCGACACCGGCACCGTGTACACGGCGACCGACCGCGGCAAGTGCAACTTCGGAGAGGTGTTCACGACCGACGGCCGGATCAACTCGCTCGACCTGACGGTGCTCGACGACGACGAGGGGTTCTTCCCCGCCTACAACGTCGCGCCGGTCTTCGCCTCCGCCACGCTGAAGGAGTACCCGCAGCTGAAGGGCGTCTTCGACCAGATCTCGCCGAAGCTGACCGACACCCAGATGCGCAAGCTGAACCTGAAGGTCGATGTCGACGGCGAAGAGCCCGCCGACGTCGCATTCGACTGGATGGTGAAGGAAGGCTTCATCAGCAGGCCCTAGCGGGCCAGGGGCCGCCGATTGGCCCTTTCGGCGGCCCCTGACCACCCCTAGCGTTGCCGCATGATCAAGCGCTCCTTCTCTCAGGTCGACGTCTTCTCGTCGGTGCCCTACCTCGGCAACCCGGTCGCTGTCGTGCTCGACGCCGACGGAGTGACCGACGAGGCCATGGCCGCGTTCGCGCGCTGGACGAACCTCTCCGAGACCACGTTCGTGCTGCCGCCGACCACGCCCGACGCCGACTACCGCCTCCGCATCTTCACGCCGGGCGGCGAGCTCCCGTTCGCCGGCCACCCGACGCTCGGCTCGGCGCACGCCTGGCTCGAGGCCGGCGGCGTCCCCGCCCGCGGCGACCTGATCGTGCAGGAGTGCATCGCGGGCCTGATCGACATCCGCCGCGACGGCGCCACCCTGGCCTTCGCCGCTCCCCCGACCACGCGCTCCGGCCCGGTCGACGAGGAGACCGTCGAGCGCATCGCCCGAGGGCTGGGAGTCGAGCGCTCCGAGATCCTCAGCCACCAGTGGATCGTCAACGGCCCGCCGTGGCTGGCCGTCGAGCTCGCGTCGGCCGAGAGGGTCCTGGCCCTCGAGCCCGACCTGTCGATCATCCCCGACCTGAACACGGGCGTCTTCGGCGCCTACCCCGAGGGCCATGAGCACGCCCACGAGGTGCGCGGCTTCGTGCCGATCATCGGCGTGCCCGAAGACCCGGTGACCGGCAGCCTCAACGCGTCGCTCGCCCAGTGGCTGCACCGCGAGGGCCGCACGCCCGCCGCCTACACGAACGGCCAGGGCACGCGCCTCGGCCGCGACGGCGTCGTGCGCATCACGGTCGTCGACGACGCGGTCTGGGTCGGCGGCGAGAGCACGACGGCGATCGCCGGGACCGTGCTGCTGTAGCCGCGCCGGGTTCGGCTCGGCGGCGGGGGCGAGTTCCTGCGCCCCTAGTCGCCGTGGCTTCTGCGTCGATGTCGGACCAGCAAGCTCATGCCCACGAGGCCTAGTAAGTACCCGGGTAGCCACCACCCGAGCGCTGGCTCGTCGATGGGAGCCGGCCGGACGACTCCGATCACCGTCCACGCCACGACCGGAGAGACTGCCACGAGTGCACCCCCGACACGACCGAGTCGCAGCAGGGCGATTCCAAGAGCACACCCGAGCGCGAGGCCGAAGGCGACTGAACTGGTCACCGTCAGCACTTCGGGAAAGTCGGCCACCACGTGCCGATGGTCGGCGGGAATCCGACGATGTGGGCTCGGATGCACTTCCCGCCGGAGAGCTGGGCGGCGCTGAAGGCAGCGAAGACTCCGCACCCGACCATGAGGGCGCGCATTGCGGGATGTGGAGCCTTGGCAAGCAGCGCGGTGCAACTGCCGACCGTGCCGACGACCGTAAAGCTCTCGCTCTTGGTGAACGTGATCTGGTAGTAGCCGACGTACGTCTTGATCGTCGGATCGGCGACCACCGGGTAGACGGTGTCCCGACGAGTCGTTACTTCTTGAACGAGCCTGGACCCGTCTACGACATACCGAGTCGCCAGCCTGACCCCATGCGAGTCCACTGCCCACGGTGCCGCGATCCCGGCCAGGAACTCACCGTCTTCGTCGCTGACGCTCACGCGACCGTCGGCCAGGACGAACAGCTCCGTGTCAGGACCGAAATCCCAGCTCGCGGTTTGCCCCGCCGTCGTGAGCACTGCTGCAAGTCGCGTCGTCTCAGGATCCAAGCGATCGACTGTGTACGCAGGAGCCCTGCTTGATGCCGCCCTGGCGTCGGTTGCTACGGCAACTCCGGCCGCGGAATCGCCAACGGCGACCCGTTCGCCTGGCACCGCCACCAGCGGCTTTGCGGGGTCTATGTCGTCATCGAGGCCCATCATGCCCTCGGCGCGGGCCACGGCGTCGGTCGCCGACGGCGAGGCGGACGCGTAAGCGGCCCCGGGAACGGACGTGGCGGCGATCACTGCAACGGTGATGATGCCTAAGAACAGGTGTCTCTTCATTGAAGCCTCACTCTCATTTTCATTCAACATACTGGATGAGAAGTCGGGATTTCAAGGAATGATCGCATCGCCCGCAGACGATGCAGAAACGGCTCGATCCCTCCGGAAGAGCGGAGGGGGCGAGCCGATTCAGCGGGCCGGAGCCCCAAAAGCGCGGGGCCGCGCGGGCAGGGCCGCGGGCACCGCGCCGCGGGCGCGGCGCTACAGGGTGGCCGCGAGCGGATCGAACGACTCGGGCAGCGACGGCACGGGGCCGACGGTGCTCTCGACGTCGACGTACTCACGGCGGGCAACGCTCTCCTCGACGGCGACCATGGTGTCGAGCACGTGGTAGCCGACCTCGCCGGTGGCGACGTGGACTCCGCCGCCGCGGATGGCCCGGGCGATGTCGAGCACGCCGAGTCCGCGGCCGAAGACCTCGCCGACGTCGGGCAGGGTCTCCCAGTCCTGCTCGATCGGGAACCCGGTGATCCCGGTCAGCGGGCGCACGACCTTGATCGGGGTGTCGCCGAAGGTGTTCGGGTCGGGCAGCACGATCGTGCCCTCGGTGCCGTTGACCTCGAAGACCCCGTGGCGGAACAGCGCGGTGTCGTTGCTGAGCAGGCTCTGCGCCGCTCCCCCGCCCTCGAACGACGACAGCACGCTGAGATGGGTCGGCACCTCGACGGGGAACACCTCGCCGGTGCGGGGGCCCTCCTTGATCGTGCGGGTGGCCTGCGCCTTCGTGCCGAAAGCCGCGACCGACTCGATCGGACCGAACAGGTGCACGAGCGCCGTGAAGTAGTACGGGCCCATGTCGAACAGCGGGCCGGCGCCCTTCGCGAACAGGAAGTCGGCGTTGGGGTGCATGAGGTCGGGCCCCTGCCACTGCATGCTCGTCACGGCGGTCAGCGGCGTGCCGATGATGCCGCCTTCGATCGCGCGCTTGGCGGCCTGCCAGCCGGCGCCGAGCACGGTGTCCGGTGCGATGCCGAGACGGAGGCCGGAACTCGCGGCGAGCTCGACGAGCCCCTTCGCCGTGGCGCGGTCGACGCCGATCGGCTTCTCGCTCCAGACGTGCTTCCCGGCCTCGAGTGCACTCGTCGACACGGCCACGTGGGCCGCCGGGATGGTCAGGTTGACGACGATCTCGACGTCGGGGTCGGCGAGCACGTCGTCGGCCGTGCCCGAGCGGGGCACGCCCCGTTTGGCGGCCTGCGCGGCCGCGCGCTCGGTGTCGATGTCGCCGATCACCAGCACCTCGACATCGGGGAAGCGCGTGAGGTTGGCGAGGTAGGCGTCGCTGATCATGCCGGCTCCGATGAAGCCGACTCCGACCCTGCCGGTGCCGGGCATCAGGCGCTCGCCTTCGTGCCGGCGGCGTCGATCTCGGCGATCGTCGCGGTCAGCCAGTCGAAGCTGCCCTGGACTCCGTCGAAGACGTCGCCCTGGAACCCGTCGAACTCGATGACGGCGTACTTCAGGTGCGGGTTCGAGGCCAGCGCGGCGGCCAGCGGCACGTCGCCCCGGCCGGCCGAGACCTGGTCGGTCGGGACGTTCGCCGTCGTGATCTCGCGGTCCATCGGGCCGTCTTTCACGTGGACGGCGAGCACCTGCTCGCCCAGCCCGGAGACGAACTCGGCGATGTCGACGTGCGCGGCGGTCGCCCAGTAGAGGTCGACCTCGAGCTTCACGGCAGGATCGATGAGCTCGGCGAGCACGGCCAGGGCCGGCTTGCCCTCGATGATCGACCGGAGCTCGTGGTCGTGGTTGTGGTACCCGACGAGGAGCCCCTCCTTCGCCGCGTCGATCGACGCCGCGTTGAGAGCGTCGGCGATGCGCTTCACGCCGTCGAGGGTCGACCACTCGTCGACTCCGACGAACGGGTCGATGACGGTCGTCATGCCGAGCTCGGCCGCGGCTCCGAATGTCTCGGCGCGGCTGGGGGCCGTCATCGTCGTGCCGTCGGGCAGCGGGATCTCGGACTGCACCAGGAAGGCGTGGCCGGTCGCCGCGGTGATGCCGTGGGCGCCGAACGACATCGCGAGCTGCGGCGCGCGTCGCACGAAGTCGAAGGCCTCGACCGTCGTGAAGCCGATCTCGGCGAGGCGGGCGAGGCCGCCGTCGAGATCGGACTCGAGGGCGGAATTGACTGTGTAGAGCTGGAGCGAGATGTCCATCGGTTCTCCCAGAGTGAGCCGGGCGTCTTCGCCCGGGACGCGCGCCTGTGGCCGTCGCGACGACCGTAGCACCGAAAACCTCCACGTGGATGTTTTTCTGCGAGGGGACCTCGCTGAACGGCTACTCTCGGGACATGACCACCCGAGGCCCGTACCCGAAGGGCGTCCAGCGCCGACGCGAGATCCTCGACCGCGCCCTCGAGGTGTTCGCCGAGAAGGGCTTCGAGAGCACCTCCCTGCGGGCCATCGGCGAGGCGATCGGCGTCTCGCACGCGGCCCTGTCGCACTACTTCGAGTCGCGGGAGGCTCTGCTCGTCGAGGTGCTGCGCGAGCGCGACCTCCAGGGCGCTGAAGCCATCGCCGACATCGACGGCGTGCTCGAGCGGACCACGGTCATCGCCGAGCACAACAAGAACGTGCCGGGGCTGGTCGGCCTGCACACGGTGATGATGGCGTCCGCCGTCGAGCCGGGTCACGAGGTCGCGACCGAGTTCTTCACCGACCGATTCGAGAGGGGACGCGAGTCCACGCGAGCGGCTCTCGAGCACGACCTGGCCGAGCGCGGCATCGCCCCCGGCGTCGACCTCGACGACCTCGCGTCGCTGATCATGGCCGCGTCGGACGGCCTGCAGGTGCAGTGGCTGCTCGACGACCGGATCGACATCCCGCGCATCCTCGCCCTGATCGAGCGCATCGTCGTTCCCGCGCGCACCGACGGTGCGTAGGCTCGTCCCATGGAAGAAAAGCGCATGAACGTCGAGTCGTTCAACCTCGACCACCGCATCGTGAAGGCGCCGTTCGTCCGGCTCGCCGATCACAAAGACCTGCCGGGCGGCGACACGCTCTCGAAGTACGACCTCCGTTTCGCCCAGCCGAACGTCTCGCGGCTCGACATGAAGGCCGTGCACTCCCTCGAGCACCTGTTCGCCGAGCACTCGCGCAACCACTCGTCTAAGGTGATCGACTTCTCGCCGATGGGCTGCCAGACCGGCTTCTACCTGCTGCTCGAGGGCACGCCCGAGGTCGACGACGTCTACACGCTCATCGAGCAGACGCTGACCGACATCCTCGCGGCGACGGAGGTTCCGGCCGCGAACGAGACGCAGTGCGGCTGGGGCTCGAACCACTCGCTGGAGGCCGCGCAGGACGCCGCCCGGGAGTTCCTGCGCCAGCGTGACGAGTGGTCGCAGATCTACGCGTGATCGGCCCTCGCCAGGGCAGCCCGGTCAGAGGGCGGGGGTCGGCGCGGCGTACGTGAGCGGCCCGTCGACGGGCGGCACGTCGTGCCAGGCGCCGTCGACGAGGGACTTCTCGGCGGCCTCGACGATGGCGGCCGCCGCGAGCCCGTCGGCGACCGAGGGCGCGATCTGCGTGCCGGAGAGCACCGACGCCACGAACTGCGCCGCCTCGATCGTCTTGAGGTCGTCGAAGCCCATGCCCGTTCCGCCGCCCGGCTGGAAGCGCCCGAATTCGCCGTGCCCGGGCGACATGTACACGGTCGAGTAGCCGTACTCGCCGGCCTCGGAGTCGTCGGGCAGGCACACCTCGAGCTCGTTCAGCCGCTGGAAGTCCCACCGCACCGACCCCAGCGTGCCGTAGACCTCGAGCGCGTACTCGGCGCGCGGGCCCCGCATGATCCGGCTGGAGTCCATCGTGCCGACGGCGCCGTTCTCGAACCGCATCAGCAGCGCCGCGTAGTCGTCGTTCTCGACCCGCTTGAGCTCGCCCGATCCGGCGGCCGACCGGTCGACGACGCCCGCCGCCGGGACGGGGCGCTCCGTGATGAACGTCTCGGCCATCGCCGAGACGCTCGCGATCCGGCCGACGACGTACTGCGCGAGGTCGAGGCCGTGCGACAGCAGGTCGCCGAGCACTCCGGAGCCCGCGCGCTCGCGCTCGAAGCGCCAGGTCAGCGGCGCCAGCGGGTTCGACGAGTAGTCGGCGAGCAGGGTGCCGCGCACATTGGTGATGCGCCCGAGGCGGCCGTCGCTCACGAGCTTCTTCATGCGCTCGATCGCCGGGGCGTGACGGTAGTTGAAGCCGACGCAGGTGATGACGCCGGCGCTCGCGACCGCGTCGGCGATCTGGCGCGAGTCGGATGCGTAGCGCCCCATCGGCTTCTCGATCCAGAACGGCTTGCCCGCGGCGGCGGCGGCGACGGCCATCTCGCGGTGCAGGAAGTTCGGCGAGCAGATCGACACGACGTCGACGGCGGGGTCGGCGAGCACCTCGCGGTAGTCGCTCACCGAGCGCTCGTAGCCGAGGCGCGACACGGCCTCGGCGGCGGCCTGAGGCACCGGATCGGCGGCGACGACGAAGCGGGGCGACACGTCGAGCTCGGGGAAGTGGTCCGGAAGGGCGCGGTAGGCCCGCGAGTGGAGGCGGCCCATCCAGCCCACGCTGATGAGTCCGATGCCGAGTTCCTGCGCCATTGAAGCTCCTTCGATTCGTACCGGCGTTCGCGGCGAGCACGACTAGAGCGCTCTAGTCTGACGATACCAGGCCGCTCATGTCATGACAAACACGGCTCAGGAACTCGGGGCGGTCGCCGACGACCGCACCACGAGCCGCGGCGAGAGCGACACGTCGACGACCTCCCCGGCCGGATTCTCGAGCCGCCACAGGGCGGCCTCCGCGCTCCGCCTCCCGAGGTCGAGCGCGTGCTGGTCGACCGACGTCAGGCCCACCGCCCGCAGCCCCGAGAGCGGGCTGTCGTCGTAGCCCACCACTGAGAGGTCGTCGGGAACCCGCAGGCCGAGGCGCCCGGCTGCCTCGACGACGCCGAGGGCTGCCAGGTCGTTGTTCGCGAACACCGCCGTGGGGCGCCCCGGCCCGCCCAGCAGCGGGGTCGCCACCGCGAGCGCGGCCTCCAGTGTCGGCACCGCCGTGACGACCTGCGGCGTCAGCCCGAGCTCGCGCATCCGCACCTCGTACCCGGCGCGGCGGTCGGTGCGGCCGTCGGTGGGCGGCACGGCGAGGTGGGCGATCCTGCGGTGGCCCAGGAAGTAGAGGTGGTCGACGACGAGGCGGGCGCCCGCCAGGTCGTCGGCGTAGACGCTGTCGACGCCGGGCACTCGACGAGCGACGCTGACGAGGCGGTCGGCGCCGACGAGCGCGATCAGCTCGCGGTCGGAGAGCACGGCGCCGGCCGCGAGGACGACGTCGGCCCGCGCGCCGAGGAGCGTCTCGAGCGCCAGGCGGTCGCGGGTGCCCGCCGTGTCGCCGACGCCGAGCACGAGGTGGGCACCCGCTTCTTCGGTCACGGCGCTGACGCCGTCGAAGATGTCGGCGAAGACGGGGTTGCGCAGGTCGAGAAGGAAGAGACCCAGCGACCTCCCGGTGCGGCTCGCCAGGCGCGAGGCCACCGTGTTCGGGCGGTATCGGAGCGCTCGGCCCGCGGCGAGGATGTGCTCGCGGGTCTCGTCGCTGACACCCGCGACACCGCGGTACGCGATGCTCACGAGCGAGCGCGACACCCCGGCGGCCGCGGCGACGTCGTCCATGGTGACGCGGGGGCGGGAGGTCTCGGGCATGGCCACAGTGTTTCACGCGGCCGATTCTTCGCCGTTTCTGAGAGCCGCCGATTCAGGATCAGGCCGTGATCTTCGACCCGCAGTCTTTCCTGACCTCGCTCGGCCCCGCCGTGCTCATCGGCCTCGGCGTGATGGTGTTCATCGAGTCGGGGCTGCTGTTCCCCTTCCTTCCCGGCGACTCGCTGCTGTTCACCGCCGGGCTGCTGGCCGCGAGCGGCGTGATCGGCGTACCCGTGTGGCTCGTCATCGTCGTGGCCTTCGTCGCAGCCGCCCTCGGCGACCAGGTCGGCTACTGGCTCGGACACCGTTTCGGGCGCCGCCTGTTCAGGCCCGACGCCCGCCTCCTGAAGACGAAGCACCTCGAGGAGGCCGAGGCCTTCTTCGCGCGGTACGGCGGCGCGGCGCTGATCCTGGGCCGATTCGTGCCGGTGGTGCGCACCTACGTGCCGCTGGCCGCAGGCACGAGCCGGTACCGGTACAGCCGGTTCTCAGTCTGGAACCTCGCGGGCTCCTCGATCTGGACGGCCAGCGTCTCGATCCTCGGCGTGATCCTCGGTCGGATCCCGTTCGTCCGCACGCACATCGACGTGCTGTCGATCCTGGTGGTGGCGGTCTCGGTCCTGCCGATCGTCGTCAGCGGCGTCGTGCGCGTGAGGAGGTCGCGGACCCCTGTGGCGTGAGCAGGCGGCCGCGACCCGATCGCGCCATACTGGCGAGGTCCGCCTCACACCTCAGGAGCCCCTCATGTCAGACATCTCCGACGCCTACGACGAGCTCGTCCTCGACCTCAGCCAGGACGAGGACGACGATGTCACCGTGACCGACGACGGGCTTCTGGCCCGCGGCACGCTCTTCCTCTACCTCGAAGGCGACTCGATCGTCATCAAGCTCCCGGCCGACCGCAGCGACGACCTCGTCGCCCGCGGCGTCGCGAAGGCGCACGCCGACGGAGCCGGCTGGGTCTCGATCGCCGACGTCGAGCTGTGGCCGGAGCTCGCGGGCGAGTCGCACTCGTTCGTCGGCGAGCCCGCTGTCGGCGGCGAGAGCTAGGCGCTCCTTCTCGCGAGATGGCCCTCGCCGTCGGCCCGGCATGCCCGAACCGACGGCGAGGGCCATCTCGCCGTTGTCGATCGGCTTCTCGGGGCGTAGGATGATTATGTTCTTATAACTGATCGAGAGGCGGGGAGCGGGTGAGCTCGAGCACAGCGCCAGGCGGAGCAGTCTCCGAGTGGCGGCGCGAGCTCCTGTCGGTCCTCCCGCACAACCGCGCGCACTGGGGTGCCGTGCGTGCGGCGATCGTCATCACGGTCCCGATCGCGACCCTCGCCCTCACCGGGCACGCCGACCTGACGCTCTACGCCACGTTCGGCGCCATGGCCGGCGTCTTCGGCCGCCACGCGACCTACTCCGCACGCCTCTACCAGCAGGCGGTCGCCGGCCTCAGCCTCTCGCTGGCCGTGTTCGTCGGCACGGCGGTCGGGGTCGTCGCACCAGGTTCGTTCCTGGCCGTCGGCGCAATCGCCGCCCTCTCGCTCGTCGGCCTCCTCGTCTCGAAGCGCGTCGGCCTGCTCCCGGTGCCGTCGCTGTTCCTCGTCTTCGCGGCGGGGAGCACGTCGTCGTTCCACCACGCGCCGGCCGACCTCGTGCTGGCGGCCGCCCTGCCGCTCGGGGCCGCGGCGCTGGCGATCGTGGTCGGGCAGGTCGGCCGGATCCTGCCCCCGTCTCGCGCCACCAAGCACCCCCGTCGCGAGATCGTGCCCCTGCGCGCCGTGCTCGCGGCACCGGGCGCTCGGCTCGAGATGGTGCGGTACGTCGTCGGCCCCCTCGTCGCCGGAGCCATCGCCACGGGCGTCGGCATCGGCCACCCGTACTGGGCGGCCGTCGCTGCGACCGTCCCGCTCACCGGGGCCACCCTCGGCGCGAAGTTCGGCCGCGGCACGCAGCGCCTCGTCGGAACCGTCGTCGGCGTGCTGCTCGCAGCCGCGCTCATCGGAGCCGACCCGCCGCTGGGCGTCCTGATCGCCGCCGTCGGCGTGGCCCAGCTGCTCGCCGAGCTGTTCGTGCTCCGCAACTACGCGCTGGCGACCATGGCCGTCACGCCGCTCGCCCTGATCATGGTGCACCTGGCGTCGCCCGCCCCGCTCGGGACGCTCATCGCCGACCGGCTCGTCGAGACGGTCATCGGAGTGCTCGTCGCGCTGGTGCTGCTCGTCGTGACGTCGCCGCGGCGTCGCGCGCGGACCTAGGCCCCGTGGCGTAGCGCGTGCGCGTCGTGCTGCACCACGATCAGGACTCGGCACCACGCGGGCCTCGCAGCACACCACGATCAGGACTCGGCACCACGACTCTCTGCGGTGCGGAGTCCCGATCGTGGTGCGAGCCAAGGGCCTGCCGGCAGGCAGGCGGCCAGGGGGGCGCGCCCTACGCGTCGTGCGGCGCCCCGATGATCCCGATCTCGCCGGTGACGGGCGCGAGCGACGGGTCCTGCTTGAGCGGGAACAGCCACCGGTTGGCGATCACGACGATGGTGAACACGCCGATCACGACGGCGCCGAACGGGGCGAGGAAGCGCACATCGCCGGCCGCGAGGATGGCCCCGCCGACCAGCGAGCCGCTCGAGATGCCGATCTGCGCGGCACTCTGCCGGATCGCCGACGCCGAGTCGCGGGCCTGCGGCGCCACGCGCATCGCGGTCTGCTGCACGATGAGCGGCACCGATGAGAATCCGGCGCCCCACACCAGCACGGCGATGACCGTCACGACGGTGCTGCGGGTGATCGAGAGCGTGACCAGGGCGAGCACGACGGCCGTGAAGCAGCCGATCAGCGCCGCACCCGGGCGTCGGTCGACGATCCGCCCGACGACGACCGTGGCCGCGAGCCCCATCGCGCCGTAGCCGAGCAGCAGCAGGCTGAGGCCCGATCCGCTGATGTGCCCGCTCCGCTCCACGATGGGCGCGGTGAACGTGTAGGCGGCGTAGTGGCCGAGGCACCCGAGCGTCGTGACCGCGCAGACGAGAGTGATGGCGCGCGAGCCGAGCAGCCGGCGCACGGCGGAGAACTGCGACCGCATGCTCGAGGCGGCCTGAGCACGGGTGACCGGGGTCTTCGGAAGGAAGACGATCACGCCGACGAGCGCCACGGTCCCGGCCCCGGCGAGCACCCCGTACGCGGCGCGCCAGCCGACGGCCTGGCCGAGCAGCGTGGTGATGGGCACGCCCAGCACCATTCCGACGGTCGTCCCGGCCATGACCAGCGACGCCGCCTTGCCGCCCTGCCCGCGGGGCCCGAGCCGCTGGGCGACCGGGGCCATCACCGACCAGAACACCCCGTGCGCCAGCGCGGTCAGGATCCGCGCGATCACCAGCACCAGGAAGGTCGGCGCCAGGGCGGCGGCCGTCTGCGACACGACGTACGCGGCGACGAGGCAGGCGATGAGCACGTGCCGCGGCACCTTGAGAGTGAGGCTGGTCAGCGGGATCGCCCCG
This sequence comes from Frondihabitans sp. PhB188, assembly GCF_003752365.1. Classification (GTDB taxonomy): domain Bacteria; phylum Actinomycetota; class Actinomycetes; order Actinomycetales; family Microbacteriaceae; genus Frondihabitans. The sequence goes on from NZ_RJUO01000003.1 coordinate 587,888, forward strand.
GCCGCCGCGAATGCGGCGTAGACGGTGACGAGCAGCCCGACCTGCGCGGGAGTCACCTGCAGCCCCGACGCGATCTGCGGCAGCAGCCCGACCGGCAGGGTCTCGGCGGTGAAGTAGACGAAGCCGGTGCCGGCGAGCGCGGCGATTGCTCCGTACCGGAGACGGTCGGGGTAGTCCGTGGTGGGCGCCGCCGTTGTCGTCACAGGCTCAGCGTAGCCCTGCCCCCGTCCCGCTCCGGGCGCAGGAACTGGCGCCCCGCCGCCGAGCCTCTTCTCGCGCCCGGCTCCGCCCGATAGCGTGGTGGCCCGCGAGAGGAGCACCATGACCGAACTCGACGAGGCCATCGAGCGCTTCGCGCGGCCGCGGCGGAACGTCGTCGCCGTGCCCGAGGAGACCGATGAGCAGGCGGGTTCGTGGGCCCTCGAGCTGCTCCTCGCCGAGACGGCCATCGCGTTGCGGAGGCGCGGGATCGAGCCGGTCCCGACCGTGATGGAGGCCCGCGCGGGCGTGTACAAGGCCGTCGCGGCGTGCTGGCCGCTGGAGCTGTTCGCCCTGACGACGCGGGGCGTCGCCCTGCCCTACACGATGCTCACCGGCTCCGCCTTCGGCATCGAGCCTCCCCCGCGGCCGGACGCCCCGGTCATCTGCGTGCGCCCGACCCCGATCGTCGTCGGGCCCGGGCCGGGCGACGTCGAGGTCAACCGTCGCGGGCAGCTCCTGTGGCGCTGGTCGGCTCCCGCCGACGGCCGTCACAGCGCCGGCCCCATCGTCGACCAGCCGTGGACGACCGGCTTCCGCGAGCGCTTCGACGTCAACGCCTCGCAGCACCGGCCGGGGCCGCTCGTCGAGCCGCTCGCCTTCGCGATCGTCGACCACCTCGCCGGGCGCCTGGAGCGCGGCATCGTCCACTGACCGGCGCCCGCACCACCGCCTAGCGCCGTGCGGCCACGATCCCGAACGCCTCGTGCGCGATCTCGAGCGAGCGGTCGACGTCCGCCTCGGTGAGCGCCGCGTTGATGAAGTGGTTGTGGTGCGATGTGATGAACATCCCGCGCTGCACGCACTCGGCGACCCACTGCTGGTGCAGCATCAGCGAGTCGTCGTCGGCCAGCCGCAGATAGAACAGTGCCGGCTCGCCGGAGGTCGCCAGGGTGAGCCCGTGGTCGGCGGCACCCGCGACCAGGCCGGAGGTCAGCCGCTCGCCGAGCGACCGGAACAGCGTGGGCGCGTCGAGCTCCCGGAGCTTCGTGAGACACGCGATGCCCGCCGCGAACGGCACGGCGCTCATCCAGTAGCTGCCGGTGTAGGTGATGCTGCTGACGGCGTCCTTCAGGGAGTCGCGGCCGCAGAGCGCCGACACGTTGTAGCCGTTCGCGAGCGCTTTGCAGAAGCAGATCAGGTCGGCACGGAAGCCGTAGAAGTGGTCGGAGCCGGCGAGGTCGAGCCGGAACCCGGCACGCACGTCGTCGACGATGAGCACGACGCCGTGCTCGTCGCAGAGGCGGCGCACCGCCTGCCAGTAGCCGTCGGCGGGCAGCTCGTTGTCGACGAAGTTGCCGTGCATGTACGGCTGGGCGATGAGTCCGGCGATCTCGCCGCGGTGCTCCCGTAGGGTCGTCTCGAGAGCGGCCAGGTCGTTGAACGGCACCGTGAGGTTGTTCGCGACGTCCTCTTCGAGCACCCCGGGGTAGTCGAGCTTCTGCGTCCAGGGTGCGACGCCGTGGTAGTAGCCCTTGACGAAGACGATCTTCTTGCGGTGCGTCGCGGCCCGGGCCGTCATCACGGCGAGGGTCGTGACGTCGCCGCCGTTCTTGGCGAAGAACGCCCAGTCGGCGCTGGCGACGGTGTCGACGAGCAGCTCGGCGAAGTCGACCATGATCGACGAGGGGATCGTGACGACGTCCTCCTGACGCTGCTGCGCCTCGGCCGCGGCGACGACGTCGGGGTCGTTGTAGCCGAGCACGTTGGGGCCGTAGCCGCACATGTAGTCGATGTACTCGTTGTCGTCGAGGTCCCAGAAGCGGGTGCCCTCGGCGCGCGACGAGAACCGCGGAAAGGCGTCCTCGGGGATGTAGCAGCCCTCCGACGGCCCCTGGTGGCCGTAGATGCCGGATGGGATCACGGCGGTGGCGCGGGCGAAGGCGGCGCGGCTCTTCGGGTACTTGTAGGGCTCCGTGGTGAACGGCTTGGCGGGGGTCGAGATGCTCATGCGTTGTCCTTTACGAGAGGTACTGACCGGCGCGGTCGAGGATGCGGCTGACGTTGTCGACCATCGGCACGTAGCCGCTCATGGCGAGGCGTCCGTCGCAGACGCAGGCGAGCGCGCTGAGGTCGCCCGCGAGGATGCCTCGGGCGACCTCCATGTCGGCGAACGCGAGGATCGCGCGGGGCGACGGCGACTCGGCGGCGACGAACGTCAGGCGGTGGTCGGCGACGCGCAGCGTGTACGAGACGGCGTCGCCGATGCGCACCGACAGATCGCCGTCGGGCATGAGGCTCGCGCTGGCTCGTCCGCTGCGGTCGTGCGTCGCGAGCTCGGCGACGGCGCCCAGGGCGACGACGAGGGTGAGGACCGTGCTCGTGTCGCGGAAGCCCTCGTCGGCGAGGTCGTCGGCGGAGGGCCGGAGGTATCTCGTGAGGAGCTCGGCCAGGGGCGCGAAGACCCCGGTGAGGAAGGCGATGCGGTGGAGACCCGTGACCGGGATGGGTGTCGCGGTTCCTGCGATCACCTTGTTGAAGGCGCGGGGCCCGGCGAACGGGAGCGTGATCGTGCCCCGGCCGGTCGCGGGGTCGACGGTCACCCCGCCGTCGGCGAAGCGCAGGGCGGCTCGCGGCCCCCCGCGCACGGCGAACCCGATCGACGTCGGCCGATCGTCTCTCTCGACCAGCGCGCGGGCCTCGGGCACTCGGGCGCAGAGCTCGCCGAGTGCTCCGAGCACCCCGTGCAGGTTGACGAACGCCAGAGCGCGGTCGTCGATCGTCGTCAGCATCAGCGGACCCCTTTCACGGGAGCGAGGGCCGCGGCGCCGGCGATGCCGAAGACGCCGACGGCCACGAAGAGCAGCCAGAAGCCGCCGACCGCGACCACGAGACCGGCGCCGGCGAGCGGTGCCAGGGCCTGCGGGATCGCGTAGGCGATGTTCATGATGCCCAGGTCTTTGCCGCGATCGACGGCCGACGGCAGCACCTCGGTGGCGAGGGCCTGGTCGACTGCGAGGAACGCGCCGAACCCGAAGCCCGACAGCGCCCCGGCCACGTAGACCATGGGCTCGGAGGGAGCGGCGATGAGCAGGATCCCCGCGGCCGCCTGCATCACGGCCGTGATGACGACGAACATCTTGCGGCGGCCCAGCCGGTCGGACAGCCCGCCGAACCACAGCGACGCGATCACCGAGAACACGCTGTAGATCACCGTCGTGACGAGCAGGACCGTCTCGGCGTCGCCCTCGGGCAGCGTCAGCCCGAACATCAGGAAGTACAGCAGCAGCGTCGTCGTGAGCGCGTTCGCCCAGTTGACGAGCACGCGGCTCAGCAGCGTCCAGCCGAAATCCGGGTGGGTCCTCGGGTCGATCCAGAATCCGCGCAGGAACTCGGCCACCCCCAGCCGCGGCCGCTCGCTCCGGGCCAGCACCCGGTCGGGCATCCGCACCGCGAACGCCGCCACGCACACGACGAGCAGCACGGCGACGAGCGCGTAGCCGGCGAACAGCGATAGCCCGAGCGCGAGCACCGCGAGCAGCCCCACCAGCGCGCCGACCGGCTGCGGCGCCGCCATCCATCCCGAGATCGTGCCGCGCTGGCCGACCGGCACCTGGTCCGAGATCACGGCCGTCAGGGCCGCCGTCAGCACGCAGAAGCCGACGAGCGTCACCACCCAGAACACGGTGACCCCGACGATGGACGACTGCACGCCGAGCAGCACGAGTCCGATGGCGAAGAGCACCGCTCCCGCGGCGATCCACGGCCGGCGCCGGCCGAACGGCGACAGGGTGCGGTCGGACAGCGCACCGGTGAGCGGGTACGCCACGAGCGCGAAGACGCCGGCGATCGCCGACACCACGCCGAACGCGACGACGTTGGCCACCCAGTCGGCCGGGTCGAGCTTCAGGACGGCGGCGACCTGCTCGGGCAGCAGGAGCTGGATGGGGGTGAGCTGCGCGATCCAGATGCCGAACCAGGCGAGCGAGAAGAGCTGGATCCAGCGGCGGCCGACCGGAGCGCGGAGGGCGGCGGCCGTCGCCTCGACGGTGACCTCGTCGGCGCTCACACCTGCACCCGCTGCGCGGCGAAGCCGGCCAGGCTCGCCGCGGCGAGCCGGGCGGTGCGCCGGGCCGCCTCGGTGTCGCGGTCGGCGAGCCAGGTCGTCGTGAGGCCGTCGAGCAGCACGATCGCGAGCCGGGCGATCTCGGCCGGCGGCACCGTCCACTCGACGCCGGCCCGGGTGGCCAGCGCGCCCTCGGCGAGCGCGAACGAGCTCGCGTAGTAGTCGCGGGCACGGCCTTCGAGGCCCGGCGTGCGCTGCGCGTAGGCCATCAGCTCGAGGAGGGCCTGCTGCTGGTCGGGGTGGGCGGCCAGGACGTCGAGATACAGGTCGAGGGCCCGGAGCACGACGGTCTCGAGGTCGGCGTCGACGTCGGAGTCGATCTCGACGGCCGCGACGGCGATGGCCCGCTCGCCCTCGGTCACCGACTCGATGACGCGGTCGATGAGGTGGTCGTACGAGTCGAACGCGTAGTGGAACGCCGACAGGGGCACCCGTGCCTCGGCCGTGATCGCCCGGGTCGACGCCGAGGCGACGCCCTGCCGCGCGATGACCCGGATCGCCGCGTCGACGAGCAGCTGCCGCGTCTCGGCGAGTGGTCGTCGCTGTGCCATGGCATCCCTCTCGGTCGATCGTCCAGGTCGGTCGATCCGAAGCACAGTCTGGCCGTGCCCGAGCGCCGCGGCTAGAGGACGCCGAGAGCTGTTACAGACCCGGCGCGAGCGCGAAACACCGCCGAAACCGGGCCGGTAGAGTGGATGTAACGTGGTTAGCACGAGCCAAGCACTGAAAGGCCGACGATGTCCCTCACCCTGCCCACCCCGATACTCCCCGATCCCGCCGCCGTCCCCGCCCTCCGCTGGGGCGTCATCGGCACGGGCATCGCCGACCGCTTCGTGCTCGCCCTGCACGCGCACACGACGCAGCGCGTCGTCGCCGTGACGGCGCGCGACGCCGAGAAGACCGCCGCGTTCGCCGCGCGGCACGGCATCCCGCGCGTTGCCGAGTCGGTCGACGCACTCGTGAACGACTCCGAGGTCGACGTCGTCTACATCGCGACCCCGCACCCCCTGCACCGCGAGCAGGCCCTGGCCGCCATCGCCGCCGGCAAGCACGTGCTCATCGAGAAGCCGATCGCGATGTCGGCCGACGAGGCCCGCGAGATCACCGACGCCGGCCGCACCGCGGGCGTGTTCGTCACCGAGGCGATGTGGACCCGCTACCTCCCGCAGACCGAGATCCTCCGCCTGCTCCTCGCCGACGGAGCCATCGGCGAGGTCCGCCTCGTCACGGCCGACTTCGGCTTCACCATGCCGTTCGACCCGTCGCACCGCCTCTGGAACACGGAGCTCGGCGGCGGGGCCCTCCTCGACGCCGGCGTCTACCCGATCTCGTTCGCGGCCTCGGTGCTCGGCACCCCGACCGACATCGTGACCCGGGGCGACCTCGGCCCCGGCGACGTCGACGCCCGCGCCGACCTCCTCCTCTCGTACGCGTCGGGTGCCCGCGCCTTCGCGTCCACCTCGCTCGTGACCGCCCTTCCCGTCGTCGCGTCGGTGATCGGCTCCGAGGGCCGCATCGACCTGCACAGCCCGTTCTTCGGCCCCAGTGGCATCACCTGGACCCGCGGCGGCATGGGCTCCGACGAGACGGCGACCTGGATCGACGACCGCTTCGAGGCCGTGCACGAGGGCCTCGGCTACCAGGCGACGGCCGTGGCGTCGTACATCGGCGAGGGCCTCGCCGAGTCGCCCGTGCACACGCACGACGACATCGTCGGAGTCATGCACGTGATCGACGTGGCGCGCGCGGCGATCGGCGGGCAGGGCGGCGGGGACGGAGTTCCTGCGCCCTAGGGAGTCGTGGCCGTGCGAGACGGTGCCCAGCGGGTGAAGCCGGCGAGCACCTCGTTGGCTCGGCGCGCTCGGGCGAAGCCGAGGAGGTTCGGCGAGTAGATCGACAGCGGGAGGTCGACGGAGTCGTGGCCGCCCGCCCCGATGCGGACCCGCACGGTCCGGGCGTCGGGGGCGTACGTGCCCGCGCCGACGCGCTGGAAGGCGGCGGCGACTCCGTCGACCTCGCGCCACGAGAACGTGACGGTCGGCGCCTCGTCGGTCGACTGAGCCCACAGCTCGACGCCCTGCCAGCCGGCCGAGACCAGGAAGCGCGCAGGCAGGCCGATCCCGGGGCGGACGGCGGCGAGCGCCGTGCGGACCAGTGGCGTGCGCGGGGCGATGAACACGACGGCGTCGGGACGCAGCCGCTCGATGCGGCGCACGCGGCGTGCGACGATGCGGCTGCGGACAAGCGTGGCCGCGATGCCGACTACGAGCGCGGCAAAGGGCAACCCGATGCGCAGGCCGTTGATGATCGGATGCTCGGTGACCGCGTCGCGGATCACCGGCTGCACGACCAGCAGCAGCCCGATCATCGCGACCACGGCCAGCGCGCCCTTGGCCCGCTGCCGTGTGGTCGGCGACGTCTCGTCGAAGCCCTCTCCGGCGCCCCGCGGCGCTGCATCCCCCATGCGACCAGCCTAGGAAGGGCCGTGCGTCGGCGCCTCCCCCACATCGGGTCGCGTCGAGGGGCCGGTCGCTGTCGGAGCCTTCCCCTGTGAGATCGGGCGAATCTGCCGTAGATGGTGCGGGTTCGCGCGATCTGACTTGCTGACGACACGGGGCGCAGGAACTCGCGCAGCCGCCGCCGAGGTCTGACCCCGGCGGCGGCGGGGAGTTCCTGCGCCCTAGTGGGCGACCAGGTCGTCGACGTCGTCCACGCCCGCGGCGACCGCGTCGTCGTGGCGCTTGCGCAGGCCCGGCGCCGCGAGGGCCGCGACGATGGCGAGGGCTCCGACGCCGGCGCACGCCCAGAACCCGATCGTGAAGGTGTCGCCCGACGGGAGCGCGATCGAGCCCGCCGGCGTCGTGAAGACCTTCGAGTGCGACGAGATGAGGGCTGCGATGACGGCGGTGCCGACGCTCGAGCCGATGGTGCGGACGACGGTGTTGGCGCTGATGGCCTCGCCGGTCTGCGCCTTCGGGACGCTCTCGATGATGGCATTGGACGCCGCCGCCAGGCCGAAGCCGATGCCCGCGCCGGTGAGGATGCCCGAGAGGAGAATCTGCCAGGTGTGCTCGTGGGTGAGTGCCGGCAGGACGAACGCCGCCGTGAGCAGGATGCCGCCGATGACCAGAGGCGGCTTCGCGCCGAGCCTGCGCACCAGGGCGCCGGAGATCGGCGAGACGACGATCATCATCAGGACGGTCGGCAGCAGGAAGAGGCCGGACTGCGAGGCGTCCTTGCCGAAGCCGTATCCAGTGAAGGCCGGCAGCTGGAGCAGGGTCGGGACGAGCACGAAGGTGCCGTACATCGCGAAGCCGAAGACGAGCGCGACAGCGTGGGCGGTCCAGACGCCGCGGATTTTAAAGAGTCGGACGTCGATCAGCGGCTCTGCGACGCGGAGCTCGACCAGCACGAACGCCACCATCGCGAGTGCGCCGACCGCGAGGAGGCCGATCGTCTTGAAGTCGCCCCAGCCCCAGGTCTCGCCCTCGGAGACGGCCAGCAGCAGCGAGACGAGCGAGACCGTCAGGATGACGGTGCCGACGAGGTCGAGGCGGCCGGGCTTGCGGATCGGCGACTCGGGCATGCCGAAGATGATGCCGGCGAGCGCGATGACCACGAGGATCAGCGGCAGCCAGAACAGGAAGTGGTAGTTGAGGTGCTGCACGATCGGGCCCGCGGCGACGATGCCGATGCCGGCGCCGATTCCGAAGATGCCCGAGAGGAGGCCGATCATCGTGCTGACGCGCTCCTTCGGGAACTCGTCGCGGACGATGCCGATCGACAGCGGCAGAACGGCGCCGGCGGCACCCTGCAGGATCCGCGCGACGATCAGGACGCCGAGGCTCGTGGCGAGCGCGGCCACCAGCGTGCCGATCAGGAGGAGCGACATCACGACGATCAGGATGCGGCGCTTGCCCAGCATGTCGCCGAGGCGGCCGAGGATCGGCGTGAGCACCGACGCCGAGAGCAGGTAGGCGGTGATGACCCAGCTGACGTTCGACGTCGAGGCGTTCAGGTCTTCGCCGATGGTCGAGAGCGCCGGGGCGACCAGCGACTGGAGGACCGCGTAGGCCAGGCCGCCGAGGGCCAGGTACACGATGACGAGGGTGAGGTTCGGCTTGTGCTCGCTGTGCTCGACAGCGGCGATGGAGCCCGTGGTGGGCTCCTGAAGGGTGTCTGACATCGGTCTCCGGAGTCGTGTAAACAATTGCTGACTTGTGAAGACTAGTGAATCGCCGAGCAATGTCAACTTTTGTTTACATCGACGAGACGGGCCGGTACGGTTGCGGGACTTGGGAGGATGAGCACCATGACCACCGACAGCCCCGTCGCATCACGCAGCCGCGACGCCGAGAAGACGCGCCAGGCGCTCCTCGAGTCGGCGCGCAGCCGCTTCGCGCATGACGGGTACGCGGCCACCACCGTCCGCGACATCGCGACCGACGCCGGCGTCAACGTCGCCCTGATCAACCGCTACTTCGGCAGCAAGGAGGGGCTGTTCGCCGCCTGCCTGAACCGCACCGTCGAGCAGATGGAGCCGCCGGCCGAGTCGCAGACGACGTTCGACCAGATGGTCGCCAGCCTCGTCGCGCGCGTCGCCGACCAGTCGGGCGGCGTCAAGCCGCTCGAGTTGCTGCTTCTGATCCGGTCGTCGGGTGACGAGAAGGCCGACGAGATCCGCCGTGCCACCCTCACCCGCTACACCGAGAGCATGGCCGCGATCGCCGGCTGGAAGCGCGACGACCCCGCGACCGAGGCGCTGCTGCTGCGGGCCCAGATCGCGATGGCCACGGGGTTCGGGATCGTGCTCTGGCGGGCGTCGACCGAGCTCGGCCCGCTGGCGTCGGCGTCGGCGGCCGATCTGTCGGGGCCGGTGGGCGACGTCGTCACGGCGCTGCTGCGCTGACTCGGCGGGTCACTGCCGGACGGGGCGCCGCCGCCCCGCCCGACCCCGTGGCATCGAGACTCCAGACTTGGCCCTTTTCTGCGGCGGAACCGGGGCCAACGCTGGAGTCTCGACGGCGCGGGGGGGCGGGGGCGGGGGCGGGCGGCGGGCGGCGGGCGGGGGCGGGCGGCGGCGTCAGGGGTGGGCGAAGAGCCAGGCGGCTAGGGCGAAGCCCGACGCGGCCACAGTGAGGCGCAGCGCGGTGCGGGGCACCCGGCGGGCGACGCTCGGCCCGAGCAGCCCGCCGGCGAGCGTGCCGACGCCGAGTGCGAGCGCCGCGAGCCACACCACGTGCCCGAACACGGCGAACAGCACGGCCGGCAGGAGGTCGGCCGCGACCAGCAGCACGTTCTTGAGCGCATTGGCCCGCAGGATCTGCGGTTCGAGCGTCAGCAGCAGCACGCCGATCATGAGCACGCCCGACCCGGCGCCGAAGTACCCGTTGTAGATCGTGACGCCGGTCATCGCCGAGGCCGTCACCCCGGTTCCCACCGCCCCGCGCCGACGCTCGTTCCAGCCGGTGATCGTCGGCTGCACGAGCAGTAGCAGCGCACCCGCCGCCACCAGGAACGGCACGATCCGCCCGAACAGGTCGGGCGGCGTCACCAGCAGCAGCACGGCTCCGAGCAGCGACCCCGTCACGGCGACGGGCATCCAGCGCCGCAGGGTGGCGCGATGGCCCACGAGGTCGGGGCCGGCGCGCAGGGTCGACCCGACGCCCGAGCCGAGCATCGCGACGGCTCCCGTGACGTTGGCGGTGAGCGGCGGGATCCCGACGGCGAGCAGCAGCGGGTACGCCACGAGCGAGGTGACCCCGCCGGCCGTGCCGATGACGCCCGCGACCACTCCCCCGCCGAGCAGGAGCAGGAGGAGGTCAGGAGACATGCGTCAGCGCCGGGCCGTTCTCGAGACTGAAGTTGACGAGGCCGGGCAGGTACCGGTCGTCGTCGTACTCGATGACCGCGCCGTCGGCGTCGCGCACCCAGCGCCGCTGGCGCAGCAGCGGGGAGCCCTCGACGACGCCGAGGTGGGCGGCGTCGACCGCGTCGGCGGCCACAGCGTCGATGACGTGGCGGGCGGCGGCGAAGGCCACGCCGTGCGACTCGAGGTAGCTCCACTCGGAGCCCGAGTCGGTGTCGAAGTCGAGCAGGAGCGTGCCGACGCGCAGGGCGTACGTGGTGCGCTCGAGCATGGCCGGGTCGCCGTCGAGGAGGCGGAGGCGGAGCTCTTCGACGACGTGGTCCTCGCCGGTCTCGAGGCCGAGTCGCTCGCGGGCGAGGGGGCTCGCCGGGCGCCGTGCGAGTTCCAGCGTCTTCTGACCCGGGGTGCGGCCGATCGAGGTCGCCCACGCGGAGTACGAGAGGAGCGTGTCGAACGGCTGGGCCAGGGCGGGGGTGCTGACGACCGCGCGACGCCCCTGGCCGCCGGCGAGTAGGCCTTCGGCGCGAAGGGTGGCGAGCGCCTGGCGCACGGGGCCGCGCGACGACTGCCATTCGGCGCAGAGCTGCGACTCCGACGGGATCGACGCGCCGGGAGCGAGCTCGCCCGATCGGATCCGGCCGCGGAGCTGCTCGGCGATCAGTTCATGGAGGGGCGCGGGCACAACTTGACTATACAAGTTGCGCGGCGTGAGCGGCCCAGGTCATGGACGGTTGACCGCGCCGCGCCGTGCGCGAACCGGACGAAGAGTATGTTCGACCACGAAAAGGGGGAACACACATGATCATCTTCGGTTCGCGCACGAGCTCCAAGGTCGTTGCGATGCTCATCTTCGTCTGCGCCACCTGCCACCACGAGGCGGCGCAGCGCCTGGTGCGACGGCGCACCTGGTTCACACTGTTCTTCGCGCCGATCTTCCCGTTCGGCCATGGCTCGTACACGGTGTCGTGCGCGTACTGCGGCACGGCCTATGGCGTCACACGCGAGAACGCCGACAAGTTCATCGCCGACTGGGACGCCCAGCAGGTGAACGCCGAGGCCGACCGCATCCTCGCCGCCGAAGACGCGAAGATCCAGGCCGAGCAGCGGGGCACCGAGAGCTAGGGGCGCCTGGCCCTCGCGCCCGACGGTCGCCGCCGCGAGGTGGACCTCCGCGTCGGGTGCGAGCCCGCGGCCCGACGGCGCGGGCCATCTCGCGCCGCTCGGGCCTCGTTCCGGACCGAGGCCGCTACCCCAGGTGCCGCAGGTAGCGCACAGGGTCGGCCATGAACCCGCGCCAGTTCCGGACGAGGTCGAGGTCGTCGTAGTCGCAGGCCCGAATGCCCCAGTCGCCGAGCTCGTAGAGCAAGGCCCCCGGGTACGCGGCGAGGACGGGCGAGTGCGTCGACAGGACGATCTGCGACCCGTTCTCGACGAGGCCGCGCATCAGACCGAGCAGTGCGAGGCATCCGGGGAGCGACAACGCCGACTCCGGCTCGTCGAACAGCCAGAGGCCGCGGATCAGGCTGCGGTCCATCACGAGGTCGATGAACGACTCCCCGTGGCTCTTCAAGTGGTACCCGCCGGCGTCGTTCACCTCGTCGAGATACGTGTAGAAGCCGTGCATGGTCTCGGCGCGAAGAAAGAACCCCTTGCGGGAGGCCCCGACGTCGCGAACGAGCGTGAGCCGCTCCCCGAGGGCCGACTCGCTGCCGAAAGTCCGATTCCGCGCGCCGGTCGAGCCGCCCTCGAGGTTGAGTCCGAAGGCGTCCGCCACGGCTTCGACGACGGTCGACTTGCCAGCGCCGTTGTCGCCCACGAGCACGGTCACCGCGCCGAGGTCCAGCCCGTCGTCGAGAAGAGCGCGGACCGGCTCCAGCGTCAGCGGCCACTCCGGCTCCTTCGGCGGCTCCGCATCGTTGCGCTCGATGCGCCTGACGGGCAGAGCACGGCGTCGCGACCCGAGAGGCATGAGGCCATCGTCTCACCTCCCCGGCGCGGGACACCCCGCGAGGACGACCCCGCGAGCACGGGCGCAGGAACTCGCAGCCCGGCGGCGGGCTGCGAGTTCCTGCGCCCGGCGCCTGTCAGGAGACCTTGATGTGCACGTAGACCGGGTCGCCCCAGACCGACTGCACCTCGACGTCGCGGCCGACGTTGGGGGCGTCGACCATGTAGCCGTCGCCGATGTAGATGCCGATGTGCTGGTGCGGGTAGACGACGAGGTCGCCGGGCTGGAGCTTCGAGGCCGGGATCTCGGTGCCAGCCGCGGCCTGCGCGTCGACGTCGTGGATCAGGTCGACGCCGAACTCCGCGTAGACGTACTTCACCAGCCCGGAGCAGTCGAGGCCCTGCTCGGGGGTCGCGCCGCCGTGGACGTACGGCACGACTCCGACGTACTTCGTGGCCGCGGCGACGAGGCGGTTCTGGGTCGCCGACGCCGACTCGAGGGTGGATTCGGAGACGACGTCGGCGACCGTGCCGACCGTCGTCGTCGTGACGCTCTCGTCGGCGGTCGCGGTGTTGACGACGTCGTCGGCGGGGGTGGTGTCGCTCAGCGCGGCCGCATTGACGGAGACGACGGTGACCGGCGTCTTCAGGATGGAGCGGATGGCGGCGGCCTTCTTACCGGCGCTGGTCTTCAGCGCGAGGGCGGCGTCGATGCGCGCCTGGAGCACCTGCGGCGAGGTCGCGGTGTAGCCGTCGCGCGCCACGGACGGCTCGACGTCGACCGTGTCGGCCACGGTGTACGACTGCTGACCGGGCAGGGACGCAGGTGTGCCCGCAGCGGACCGGCTGGCGGCCTGCTGACTCGCGGCGGACCGACTCGCGGCAGACGGAGCCTCCGCCGGCCCGGTCACGGCGAACGCCGGCATCAGCGCCGTCAACGACAGCCCGCCGATCGCCAGGGCCGCCGAGGCCGAGAGCACGACGCGCTTGCCGCTCCTCGGCGAGGCGGAGGAGGCGGGGCGCGAGTGTCGTCCGCGCGACGGCGGAGCATCGCGGTGGCGCGGAGAACTCATGCCTCCACGCTAGGCAGAGGCCCGCGCTGCCACGAGTCCCCCTTCGGTGGGCACCCGTTCGGGCGGCGGCGGCAGAGGAGCGTCCGTCGCTCTCGACCTACTCCTCGAGCTGCAGGGACTTGCCGCGCATCACGAGCAGCGGGTCCGGCGCGACCGCGACACGGCGGTCTTTGTCCTCGTACTCGAACTGCGACAGGAAGTAGCGCATGGCGTTGATGCGGGCGCGCTTCTTGTCGTTCGACCGGACGATCGTCCACGGGGCTATCCGCTTGTCGGTACGGCGGAACATCTCCTCCTTGGCGGCCGTGTACTTGTCCCACAGGCCGAGCGAGGCGATGTCCATCGGCGAGAGCTTCCAGCGGCGCACCGGGTCGAGCTGCCGGATCGCGAAGCGCGTGCGCTGCTCCTTGCGCGTCACCGAGAACCAGAACTTGGTCACGTGGATGCCCGAGTCGATCAGCATCTTCTCGAAGGACGGCGCCTGCGCCATGAACGTCTCGTACTCCTCGTCGGAGGCGAAGCCCATCACCCGCTCGACGCCGGCCCGGTTGTACCAGGATCGGTCGAACAGCACGATCTCGCCGGCCGTCGGCAGGTGCTCGACGTAGCGCTGGAAGTACCACTGCCCCGACTCGCGCTCACTGGGCTTCGACAGGGCCACCACCCGCGACATGCGGGGGTTGAGGTGCTCGGTGAAGCGCTTGATCGTGCCGCCCTTGCCCGCCGCGTCGCGCCCCTCGAACAGGATGATGGCGCGCTTGCCGGTGTCCTCGAGCCAGTACTGGAACTTGAGCAGCTCGACCTGCAGGCGGTACTTCTCGAACTCGTACTCCTCGCGGCTCATGCGCTCGTCGTACGGGTAGTCCTCCTGCCAGGTGTAGATGGGGTTGCCCTCGGGGTCGATCAGGTCGGGGTCGGCGGTGTGGGCGTTGCCGACGGAGTACCCCTGAGCCCGGAGCTCCTCGATGTACTCGCGCAGGTCGCCGATCGGCATGGTGTCCATGCCCCGTGTCTAGCGATCGCGGCTGAACGCCCGGCAAACGCGGCCCGCCTCTGCCGTGAGGTCTGGCCCGGCAGGGGAGGCGCGGCGGTATCTTCTCCCTGACCTCGGCTATCGCCCCGAGCACCGGCACCCCCTAACGAAAGGCACACCATGGGAACCAAGATCACCCTCGTCATCGACAACCCCGCCGACACCCCGGCATTCGACGCCGCCTACCCGCGCGTCCTCGAGCTCGCCTCCCAGCTCACCGGCCTGCAGCGCGTCGAGTCGGCGAAGGTCTGGCCGAAGGAGGACGGCACCCCGACCCCCGCCTACCGCACCCTCGACCTCTACTTCGAGTCGTACGAGGCGGCGTCTGCGGCCGTCGCCGACGAGCCCGGCGGAGCGTTCTTCCAGGAGGTCATCGGCCTCGGCACGACGTTCACGGGCCTGTTCAGCGACATCGAGCAGTAGCACCGGCGGCGCGGGCGCGGGCCGACGTGCCACCCTTGTCGCATGGACCTGGAGGTGACGCCCGAGCTGACGATCCCCGCCGGCGAGCTCCGGTGGCAGTTCTCGCGGTCGTCGGGGCCGGGCGGGCAGCACGTCAATACGTCCGACACGCGCGCTCAGGTGTCGTGGAGTCCGGCGGCATCGGCCGTGCTGACCGACGACCAGCGGGCGCTGCTGTTCGCGCGCCTCGCGGGTCGGCTCGTCGGCGGCGAGGTCAGGGCCGTGTCGTCGGAGCAGCGGTCGCAGCTGCAGAACCGCGAGAGCGCCCTCGCCAAGCTCGCCGCGGTCATCGCCGCGGGGCTCGCGCCCGAGGCGGCCCCACGGCGGCCGACCCGGCGCACGCGCGGTTCGGACCGCCGGCGCCTCGACGCGAAGTCGGAGCGCTCGGCCACCAAGCGCAACCGTCAGCGGCCGCCGTCGGAGTAGCGCCGCCCTACGGCAGCGGCTCCGCGTAGACGCGGAAGTCGCCGCGCTCGGCGTGCATGGTCCAGAGCCGCTCCGCGACGGATGCGGCCGAGTGCTCGTCGGTTCCGTCGTCGATGCCGAACGGGATGATGAGCTGCCCGACGTGGATGTTCTGCTCCTTCACGGCGTCGTGGAGCAGCTGCGCGTAGGCGCTCTCACCGGCGAAGGCCACCGACGTGCCGGTCACCGCCGGGCCGGGGCGCACGGCGCTCCCGCCGTTGACGAAGAGCAGCGTGCCTCGTTTCAGGGCGCGCATGCCCGGGACCACCTGGCGAGCCGCCGTGACTGCCCCGTAGATCGAGAACTCCACGGGGCCGCGCAGGTCGTCGGCGACCGTCTCGAGCACGGGCCGCATGAACTCCTTGGCGGGCAGAGGGCTGTACTGCAGGATCTCGATGGGTCCGAGCTGCTCGGCCGCCGCCTCGAGGGCCCCCTGCAGCGACTCCTGGTCGCGCACGTTCGCCGTGAAGCCGCGCGCGGTGATCCCCTCGCCCTCGAGGGTCGCGGCGAGCTCGTCGAGCCGACCCTGGTGGCGAGAGATGAGCGCGATCGAGAATCCCTCGCGCCCGAAGCGGCGGGCGACGGTGAGGCCGAGGCCGGGCCCGGCGCCGATGATTGCCATGGTTGTCATGTGCTGTCTCCTGTTCGGTCGCCGTGAACGGTAGACGCCCGCGCCTGCGAGCGGGGTGCCCTGGCAGTGCTCCCCTCGCGCCGGCGCTCCCCTCCTGCCGACGCTCCCCCGGCGCATTCACGGTTCTCGGAGGCGGGAGCGAGCACGGTTGAGTCATGCGTTCCACCACCGCCCCCGCCCTGCTCCTTGCCGGCGCCGGGCTGGTCGCCGCACTCTCGGGGTGCACGTCGACCACGCCCGGGTCGGCGCCGACCGCCACGGTGACGACGACCGCCACCCCACCCCCGCCGACGGAAGGGACCGCGACCAGCACCTGCGGTCCATCCGACGCGCGCGATGCGGCGGCCGCGCCGATCGCGGCCCTGCCCGTCCCCGAGGGCCTGAGCGGCGAGACGTGGGACGCCTCCGGGGCCGACTACAGCGGCTACGACGCGTGCGCCGCCCTGTCGTGGTCGGTGGCCACATTCGCCCGAGCCACGTCCAGCTCGCCGTACGCGATCCTGCTCTTCCATGACGGCTCGTATCTCGGGACGGCCACCTCCACCTCCTACGCCTTTTCTCCCAACGTCGCGAGGGAGGCCGACGACCGCCTGTCGGTCACCTACCGGTACGCCAAGGGCAGCGACTCGAACGCCGACCCGACGGGCCGCACCACGGCGACGCTCACCTGGAACGCGAGCACTCAGAAGGTCGACTTCAGCGGGACGACGCCTCCGACGCCGTGAGCGGTCAGACCGCCGGGAAGGCGACTCCGGTCACGTGCTCCGACACGGTCCAGATGCGGCGGGCGTCCTCCTCGCTGCCCAGGCGCGAGTACAGCTTCTGCTCGGCGGGCGGGCCACCCAGGTGCCCGGCGCCGCTCGGACCGTAGAAGCGGCCGCCCTCCGAGGCCGTCGAGGCCGCGGCGAGCAGCGCCGGCAGGGCCGCCGACTCGGGCGTGCCGAGCAGGATGCCGCGAGCCGAGAGCCAGCGGATCAGCCGCACGCCCGCCGTGTCGGCTGCCCGACCCATCTCGGGCCGAGCGGCGAGCAGGCTCGTGGGAGCGACGCCGGGGTGAGCCAGGGTGCTGGTGATCCCCCAGCCTCCGGCGCGGCTGCGCCGATCCAGCTCGAGGCCGAACAGCCCGAGCGCGATCTTCGACTGGCTGTAGGCGCGGCCGCCGGCGTAGCTGCGCTCCCAGCCGAGGTCGTCCCAGTTGATGGCGCCGTTGTTCGCCGAGACGCTGATCTGCGACGTGACCCGGGCTCTGCCGGCGGTGAGCAGCGGCAGCAGTCGGGCGACGAGCGCGAAGTGGCCCAGGTGGTTGGTGCCGAACTGCGACTCGAAGCCGTCGACCGTCACCTGGCGGCTCGGCGGCGTCATGATCCCGGCGTTGTTCACGAGGATGCGGATCGGATCGCCTTCGCCTGCGAGGGTGTCGGCGAGAGCCGCGACCGACTCGAGCGACGACAGGTCGAGCTGCCGGAGGGTCACGGCGGCCGATGGCACGGCCGCGCGGATCGTCTCGACGGTCGCCGCGCCCTTGGCAGGGTTCCGCACCGGGAGCACGACCTCGGCGCCGGCGGCCGCGAGGCGGGTCGCGATCCTGCGTCCGATTCCGTCGCTGCCGCCCGTGACGACGGCGCGCTGTCCGGTCAGGTCGGAAAGGCTGATCTCGCTGATGCTGCGCGGCATGGCTGCTCCTGTCGGTGGGGTCCTCCGACTCTGACCCGTGCGGCGGCGTCTGACCAGGACTCGTGAAGTCCTGGCTGGCGGCTACGCGGATCCGCGCCGGGGCACTAGAACTGGAACGTGGACAGAGATCAGCTCGGAGCCTTCCTGCTCCGCCGGCGCACGGCGCTCCAGCCCGAAGACGTCGGGCTCCCCCGCGGGCAGCGTCGGCGGACCGCCGGGCTGCGCCGCGAGGAGGTCGCGGGGCTCAGCCACATGTCGCCCGACTACTACGCGCGCCTCGAGCGCGGCACCGGGCCGCAGCCGTCCGAGCAGATGATCGCCGCCATCGCGCAGGGCCTGCACCTGTCGGTGGCCGAGCGCGACCACCTGTTCCATCTGGCCGGGCACCACCCGCCGACCCCGGGGCCGTCGGGTGATCACGTCGCACCGGGCCTGCTCCGCATCCTCGACCGGCTCGACGACACCCCGGCCGAGATCGTGTCGGAGCTCGGCGAGACGCTGCGGCAGACACCTCTCGGCGTCGCGCTGACCGGCGATACCGCGCACTTCGCCGGGCCCGCGCGCAGCATCGGCTACCGCTGGTTCACCGATGCGGGCAGCCGCCGCCTCTACGCCGACGAAGACCACGCCTTCCTGTCGCGCCTCTGGGTCTCCGGCCTGCGCGACGTCGCCGCCCGCCGCGGTCCGGCCTCACGCGCGGCGGCCTACGTCGCCGACCTGTCCGAGCGCAGCGCCGAGTTCCGTGAGCTCTGGGAGCTCGGCGAGATCGGCCTCCGCCCGCAGCCCCTCAAGCGCTTCGTGCACCCGCAGCTCGGCGCGCTCGACCTGGCCTGCCAGACGCTGATCGACCCGGAGCAGTCGCACTTCCTCCTCGTGTACACGGCCGAGCCGGGCTCCGAGACCTACGACAGGCTGCAGCTGCTCGGCGTCGTCGGGTCGATGGCCTGACCCGGGCGCAGGAACTCGCGGCCCGCCGCCGGGCCGCGAGTCCCGGCGCCGCTCGCCGCCGCCAGCCTGCCGCCGCCGCCTCCACCCGCCGCGCCCGCCACCCGCCGGACCGGCACACCCCCGCCGGCCCGGCCCGGCCCACCCGCCGGACCGGCACAGCCCCGCCGGTCAGACGGCGGGCACGGGCCGGTCCGGCGGGTTCACGCCCGCCGCCCCTCCGCCACCGGCACCCGCCGGCCCAGCCCGACCCGGCCACCCGCCGGATCGGCACAGCCCCGCCGAACCAGCCCGCCCACCCGCCGGATCGGCACACCCCCGGCGCGCAGACGGCGGGCACGAGCCGATCAGGCGGGTTCACGCCCGCCGCCCCTCCGCCACCGGCACCCCCAAGCCCGGCCCGGCCACCCACCGAATCGGCACACCCCCGCCGGCCCGGCCCGGCCCGGCCACCCGCCGGATCGGCACAGCCCCGCTGGCCCAGCCCGCCCACCCGCCGAATCGGCACACCCCCGCCACGCAGACGGCGGGCACGAGCCGATCCGGCGGGTTCACGCTCGCCGCGCCGCCGCGCCCGCCACCCGCCGGACCGGCACACCCCCGCCGGTCAGACGGCGGGCACGGGCCGGTCCGGCGGGTTCACGCCCGCCGCCGCCAGCACCCGTCGCCCCTCCACCCGCCGCCCCCACGCGGTCGCCACCAGGATCACGACGACGCCGGCCCACCCCACCGGCCCGAGCGCGTCGCGCGCCACGAACGCTCCGATCAGCGCCGCCCACACCGGCTCGGTGCCGAGCAGCAGGCTGACCCGCGTCGGCGACGTGCGGCGCACGGCCCACATCTGCACGAAGAACGCGAACACGGTGCAGACGAGGGCGAGGTACAGCAGCAGTGCGACGGCGCTCGTCGTGAGACTCCCGACGTAGGTCGCCACCGGCTGCCCGACGAGCGCCGAGGCGGCCGCGAAGACGGCGGCGCAGGTCGCGAGCTGCACGGCGGTGAGGGTCGCCGAGTCGAGCGGCCGCGCGGATCGCCGGGTCAGCCGGTGCATGGTCGTCACGTGGACGGCGCGAACGACGGCCGCACCGAGCACGAGGCCGTCGCCGAGGGAGGGCCGCGACAGGGCTCCCCCGCTCGTGAGGAGCACCACGCCGGCCAGGGCGCCGAGCGCTGCGAGAGAGAACCGCCCCGGCAGAGCGACCCGCGCGACGGCGGACTCGAGCAGCGGCGTGAACACGATCGTCAGGCTGATGATGACGCCCGCATTCGTCGCCGAGGTGTGGGCGATGCCGAACGTCTCGAGCAGGAAGACCGCCGACAGCAGGGCGCCGAGCACGACCCCGACTCCCCATTCGGCGCGCGTCGGCAGGCTGCGCCGACCGAGCATCACGACGGCGCCGACCATGAGCGGCGCCGCGACGAGCATGCGCACGGCGAGCAGGGCCAGGACGGTGTCGGGGCCGACGAGCTCCTTGGCGACGAGGTAGGTCGAGCCCCAGACCAGGGCGACGAGCAGGAGGAGTCCGTCGACGCGGAGTCCGAGCAGGCGAGCGAGCATGGGTCGATCGTCCCGCCGCGCGGACAGTCGCACAAGCCACCGCTTGACTGGCTGAAGCATTAGTCTCGGCTAATGGAACTCGCTCAGCTCCGCGCCCTCCGCGAGCTCGGCGATCGCGGCAGCATCGCCGCCGTCGCGGCCGCGATGCGGGTCACGCCGTCGTCGGTGTCGCAGCAGCTCGCCGCCCTCCAGCGCGGCGTCGACGTGCCGCTCACCGAGAGGATCGGCCGCCGCACCACCCTCACCGCCGCAGGTCGCGCCCTCTCGGCCGCCGTCGTCGACGTCGAGATCGCCCTGGCGAAGGCCGACGAGTCGGTCGGGCGCTTCCACGCCGAGCCCGTCGGCGACGTCACGGTCGCCGCCTTCACGAGTGCCGCTCTCGCCCTGTTCGGCCCGCTGCTCGCCGCCCCCTCGCGCTCGACCGTCGCCGTCTCGGTCAGCGACCACGACGTGCAGCAGGACGCCTTCCCGTCGCTCGCCCTCGACCACGACCTCGTCGTGGCGCACCGCCTGCGCAACAGCCCGCCGTGGCCGTCGTCGGTCGCGGTGGTCCCCCTGCTCGAGGAGCCCCTCGACATCGCCCTGCGCCAGGGCCACCCGCTGTCGCGGTTCGACGCCGTCGGAGCCGACCAGCTGCGCACCGCCGAATGGGTCGCGGTGCACGACGGCTTCCCGCTCGAAGGCGCCATCGAGACGCTCTCCACGCTCGCCGGCATCGACGCCGCCGTGCGCCACCGCGTCAACGACTTCGCGGTGGCGGCGTCCGTCGTGGCCGCGACCGACTGCGTCGCGCTCCTCCCCCGCCACCTCGCCGCCGACTCCCGCCCGCCCGGCATCGACCTCCGCCCGACGCGGGGCTTCTCGGTGACGCGCCGCATCGACGCGCTCGCCCGGCCCGAGGCCCTCCAGCGGCGCACGGTGCAGACGGTGCTGGGCGAGATCCGCGGCCGGTTCGGGGCGCTGGCCGGCTAGGGGGCGCAGGAACTCGCGGCCCGCCGTCGGGCTGCGAGTTCCTGCGCCCGCCCGCGCCGCCGCCCCCGCCCGCGCCGCCGCAGCGGGCCGCCCCCGCCGAGCCCCCGCCGCTACCCGCCGAGCAGCTCCAACCCCGCCACAGCGGCACGCCCCCTCCGTCGAGACGGAGGGGGCGTGCCGATTCGGCGGGGGCGTGAGCCCAGGGCAGCTCAGCCGAGCGCCGCGGCGAGCTCCAGGTTGATGTCGTCCGGGTCCTGCAACGAGAGGATCACGAGCCCGAAGGCCGGCAGCTCGGTCACCTCGCCGTGCACGACACCCGCCTCGGACAGCCGCTCGGCCGCCGAGCGCAGCTCGTCGACCGAGCCGACGCGCAGGCTCAGGTGGTCGAGCCCCACCCGGTTCGGGTCGAACGTGTCGCCGACCGGGGCGACCGGCCGCAGCCCGAGCGTCTGTCCGTGAAACCGGAACGAGCACCCGCCGTAGGTGCGGGCGGGGTCGTCGTGGATCGTCGGGTCGTCGATCTGGTCGCTGAAGTCGCTGCCCGGCCCCATGCCGAAGAGCGCCGTGTAGAACGCCTTGCTCCGGTGGATGTCGGTGACGGTGAGGCGGACGTGCGAGTACCCCAGCGGGCTGACGATCGGGTAGGCGGTCACTTCGCGAGGAAGGCGAGGACGTGCTGGTTCCACTCGTCCTTGTGGGTGACCGTGACGCCGTGCGGTGCACCCTCGATCAGCACGAGCTCGGAGTTCGCGACGGCCTCGTGGGTCCGCTTGCCGCTCACCTCGAACGGCACGATCGAGTCGGAGTCGCCGTGGATCACCAGCGTCGGCACGTCGATCTTCGTCAGGTCGTCGCGGAAGTCGGTCGTCGCGAAGGCGACCGTGCAGTCGAGCGTGCCCTTCGGCGAGGCCAGCTCGGCGATGGCCAGGTTGTACGCGGCCTGCTCGTCGCTCACCAGCGGCCTGTTGATCAGCGAGGGCTTGCCCGCCGTGAAGAACATGGTGATGAACTCGCGCAGGAACTTGGGCCGGTCGCCGACGATCCCGTCGTGGAACCAGGCCGCCAGGTCGTCGTCGACCCCGCCCTCGGGGTTGTCGGACGCCTTGTACAGGTACGGCGGCACCGCGCTGGCGAACACGAGCTTCGCGATGCGCTCGGTGCCGTACTGGGCGACGTACCGGGCCAGCTCGCCGCCGCCCATCGAGAAGCCGATGAGGGTGACGCCGGTGAGGTCGAGGTGGTCGAGCAGCGCCTTCAGGTCAGCGGCGAAGGTGTCGTAGTCGTAGCCGTCCCACGGCTGCGACGACTGGCCGAATCCGCGGCGGTCGTAGGTGATGACACGGTGGCCGGCCTCGACGAGGGCCGGGACCTGGCCCTCCCACGAGCGGCCGCTGAGGGGCCAGCCGTGAACGAGGACGACGGGGCTGCCGGTGCCGAAGTCGTCGTAGTGGAGCTCGACGTCGGGGGCGGACAGCTGGGGAACAGAGAGGAACGGCATTGTGGTCTCGCTTTCGGGGTCAGATGCGTGGACGCGGCTGAAGGTACGCCCGCACTCTGAGGCCCCGTGGAGCCTGTACCCCGCCGTGCTCGGTCGACGCCACCGCCTCAGCCCAGATCGGTATAACTTGTTATACTGACTGAATGAGAACAGCCATCTCGCTTCCTGACGGCGACTTCGCGCGCTTCGAGCGGGTGGCCGCGCGCAACGGCATGAACCGGTCGGAGTTCTACCGACTTGCTGCCGACAGGCTGGCGCGCGAGCTCGAGGGCGAGGGCGAGTTGACCGCTCTCGCCAACGCCGCGATCGCCCGCGCCGGTCAGCCGTCGGGCGAGGGCGAGTTCCTGCGCGAGACAGCACGCACCACTCTGCGCAGCACGGAGTGGTGATCGCCCACGGAGACGTGGTGTGGGTCGACTTCGGATCGCCTCGCGGCTCTGAGCCCGCGAAGATCCGGCCGGCCATCGTCACGCAGGAGAACTGGGTGCTGGCGACCGACATCAACACGGTCCTGGTGGTGCCGCTCACGTCGAACGTCGCCCTCGAGTCATTCCCGGGCAACGTGCTCGTCCCCCTCGACGCGTCGGGTCTCGACAAGGACTCCGTCGCTGTCGTGACGCAGATCGGGCCCGTCAGCCGCGGGTTCCTCGACCCGTATCCGGTCGGGCACCTTCCCTCCTACCTCGTCGCGAAGATCGCCGCGGGCGTCAGGCTCGTCTCCGGCATCTGAGCGTCGGGGCTGCGGCTGGCCCCGCCGACGCAGAGGCCCCGGAGGGCCGGCTCTTACCCGACGGATAGGCGGCCTCCCTAACGTGGCCGTGATCCGACCCGGATCGCTCCCCCACGGAAAGCCGCCATGCCCTCGACCCCTGCACCCCGCCTGTCGCGAATCAACCTGCCCCGCATGATCCTGTGGCTGGCGTCGCTGGTCGTCGCCGTCGGCGGTTACCTGCTCATGACGATCTCGAACACGAGAGAGGCCGCGATCTACACGGCCGGCACCGCCGACTACCCGAAGCTGTTCGCGACGCAGTCGGGCAGCACAATCGGCGGCCTGCTCATCGCCGTCGGGGTGCTCGGCGCCCTGCTCGCCCTCACCTCGATGGCGCTGACGTGGAAGCCGCGGGTCGCGACCGAAGCCGAAGCCGCGCCGGAAGCCGAGCTCGATGCCGCCGAGGCCGAGCTCGACGACGAGGAGCTCAGGGCCACGCCGCGCTGACACTGCCCTCTCGGCACTCCTCCAGCCGGGTTCCCTACCTTCTTCGGTGACACGTCAACACGATCCCCGATCACAGAGGACCCCCGTGGCTCGCACCCCCACCAGCGGCACCCCGAAGACCCCGTCGACGAAGCAGGAGCGGCTCGCCGCCCGGCAGGAGAAGCTCGCAGAGCTCAAGCGCCAGCAGGCCCGCACCAAGCGCAACCGCCTCGTCGGCCTGATCGTGGGCGGCACGGCGGCGGTCGCCGCGGTGACTCTCGTGATCGTGTTCGTCGTCACGAGCGGCTCGTCGACCGCGCCGACGGCCTCGTCGATCACGGGCGTGAAGACCTACGACGGCCTGACCAGCAACCACGTCGCCGGCACCGTCGACTACGCGCAGACTCCGCCGGCGGGCGGCGACCACAACCAGGTCTGGCTGAACTGCGGCGTCTACAGCGAGCAGGTGCCCAGCGAGAACGCGGTGCACGACCTCGAGCACGGCGCCGTGTGGATCACCTACGACCCCGATCAGGTGAGCGACGCCGAGGTCACGGCCCTGCGCAAGGTCGTCCCGACCACCTACGCCGTCCTCTCGCCCTTCCCCGGCCTCGACAAGCCGATGTACATCTCGGCCTGGGGCGCGCAGCTCGGCTTCTCGAAGGCCGACGACCCGCGCGTCGAGCAGTTCATCACGAAGTACTGGCAGACCTCGACGGCACCCGAGCCGGGCGCGCCCTGCACCGGCGGCGTGGACGGCCCCGGAAAGATCGCGTGACCCGAAGCAGGATCCGCCTCACGGCCGCCGCCCTCCTCGCCGCGGCGCTGATCCTCGTCGCCGGGGTCTTCCTCGGCGCCCGGACGGTCCGGGGCGAGGCTCCACCGGCGACCACCAGCGCCGAGGCCGGCTTCGCCCGCGACATGCAGGTGCACCACAACCAGGCCGTCGACATGTCGTTCACGGTGCGCGACCGCGGTGAGAGCGACGCCGTCAAGACGCTCGCCTACGACATCGCGCGGTCGCAGCAGCAGCAGGCCGGCCAGATGTTCGGGTGGCTCGAGGTCTGGGGGCTTCCGCAGGCACCGGCCGAGCCATCGATGACGTGGATGAGCCGGCCGGCGCTGGCCGGGGGCGGCATGGCGATGGATCACGGCGGGGGCGGCGCAGTTCCTGCCGTCATGCCGGGCTTCGCGTCAGCCGACGACCTCGCGCGCCTGGCGAGGCTGTCCGGCACCGCCGAAGACCGGTTGTACCTTCGCCTCATGATCGCGCACCACCGGGGCGGCATCGAGATGGCCCAGGCCGTGCTCGACCGCTCGACGAACCCGCAGGTGACGGCGCTCGCGCGGAGCATGATCGTGACGCAGGAGAGCGACATCCGGGCGATGCGGGCGCTGCAGCGGGCGGCCTGACCGGACCTCGTCGTCAGGCGCGGTCGTGCAGAGTGATGCTGTAGCCGTCGGGGTCGGCGAACGTGAACGTGCGGCCGAACGGGCCGTCGATGGGCGCGGCGACGATCGCGTGCCCGTCGGCGGCCAGGGCGTCGTGGATGGCCTGGACGTCGGTGGCGTGCAACCAGATGGCGGCGCCGATTCCCGGCTGTGCGACGGCGTCGAGGTCGGTGCCGGGAACCAGGTCGCGCAGCGCGAACGCGACGGGCTTCGTCTCGAAGACGACGGCGTGCGGCGGGCCGGCCTGCGAGCGGACGAGGCCGAGATACTGCTCGTAGAACGCCTGCGAGGCGTCGAGGTCTCGGGTCTGCAGCGAGATGAAGTCGGGGCCGGTGACTGGCATGGTGTGCTCCTTGGTCATGTGTCAGTTTTCTGACACACACCAGGCTATGTCAGAATACTGACATGAGTCAAGACGATGCCGGCGTCGATCTCGAGACGTCCCTGGGCTACCTGCTGAAAGAGGCGTCGAGTGCGCTGCGTGCGGCGATGGAGGCCGTCCTCAAGCCGCTCGGCATGACGGTGACGCACTACTCGTGCCTGGAGCTGCTCTCGCAGCGCCCGGGCCTGTCGAACTCCGAGCTCGCGCGAGGCACCTTCGTCACCCGGCAGTCGATGAACGTGCTGCTGCAGGCGCTGGAGCGCGACGGCTACGTCACCCGGCCCACGGAGGCGCCGATCGGCAAGGCGCTGCCGACCCGGTTGACGCCTGCGGGCCAGCGGAGCCTGGCGTCGGCGACCGCGGCGGTCCGTTCCGTCGAGCTGCGGATGCTGAGCGGCATGACGGCCGACGAGCAATCCCGGGCGTTCCGCATCCTGCAGAGCATGGTGCGGTCGCTTCACGACGGCTGAGCCGCCGACGCACCGCGCCCGCCCCGGCCGAAGCCGGAGCGGGCGCGGTACCGATCAGGCCTCGACGCGGAAGGCGTCGACCGACGTGTGGCGGCTCAGGTTCTCGTAGCCGTCCTCCGTGACCAGGAACATGTCGCCGATGTTGGCGCCGTCGCTCAGCGGGTCGAGCCACTGCGCGTGGAGCACCATCGCCATGCCCGGCTGGAGCAGCTCGGTGTTGTGGCTCGTCACGTTGAACTTCGGGCCGCCCATGTTGCCGACGCTGTGGCCGAGGTTCGGGTTGTGCGGGCCGAAGGTCGCCGGGTAGACGCGCTCGAGGCGCCGGCCGGTGGCCTCGTAGTCGACGTCGGGCACGTACTGCTTCGGCACCTTGCGAGCGCCGCCGTCTTTCTCGGACTCCCAGTTGTAGGGCATCTTCGCGGTGTCGGTCTGCTCGGCCGTGAGGTAGCCCCGGTCGGTGTAGGCGCTGAAGGCAGCGTCGTGCAGCTCGTGGATCGGGGCGCCGGGTCGGATGCGCGCCTCGGCACGGCGGACCGCGTCGGCGCACATGGCCAGCGTGGTCTCCTGCTTCTCGGTGATGCTCCCGATCGCGATCATCCGGGCGATCTGCGCGGTGTAGCCGTGGTACTTGACGTTCGAGACGTAGAGGTTGAGCAGGTCGCCGTCGCGGATCACGTGGCCGTAGGGCTTGCCGCAGGCAGTGCCCCACTGGTTGACGCCGATCTGGTAGCCGTCGCCGGTCTCTCCGCCGCGCGACAGCTGTGCGAAGGTGAACGCCGCATAGATCTCGAAGTCGGTGACGCCCGGCTTCGTGACGTGGCAGGCCGCCTCGTAGGCGACATCGGCGAGCTGCGCGGCGGTGCGGACCTGGTCGCGCTCGTTCTCCGAGAGCAGCTTGGTCATGTCGTTCAGGGTCTCGGTGCGGTCCGAGAAGCGGGCCTTCGGCAGCTCGTCCGCGAGGACGCGCCAGAAGTCGGCCGACAGGCGGTCGCCCACGAGGCCGATGCTCGAGCGGGTGTAGCCGAGCTCGGCGAGGCGCTTCACGGTCGCCTCGATTGTCTTGCGGATCGGGTCGCCCGCGCGCCCGCCGTACTCGATGCTGAAGGGACTGATCTGCCAGACCTCCTCGACGCCGACGGCCTCGCCCTGCGGCGGCATGATGACCGACTCGGTGTAGAAGGTGAAGAGGTGGATGCCCTTCGAGGCGTCGGTCGGCACGACGAGGATGCCCTCGCGCGACCAGTCGCACAGCCACTTCAGGTAGGTGTTCGAGGTCTGGAAGCCGGTGAGCCCGTCGGCGTGGATGAGCGTCACCTCGTTCTCGGCGACCGCGGCGGCGCGGCGCAGCCGAGCGATGCGGTCCGCGAACTCGGACTCGGGGATGGCTTTGGCGTAGTCGACTTCGAAGCTCGGCTCGAAGCCGTCGAGAAGCCGTTCAGCAATCTTCGTCTGGATCATGCTCAATCTCTCTCTCGTGATCACTTGCTCGGCTTGATCAGGTAGTAGCGCGTGCCGGCGAACTGCTCGAACGTCGCTCCGGTCATGCCCTTGGCCATGACCGACTGGCGGTCTGCGTACGTGATCGGGATGACGGGCGCGGCGTCGGCGATGATGCCCTGGGCCTTCTTGTAGGCGTCCTCGCGCTCGGTCGAGTCGGCCTTCAGCTCCCAGGTCGAGTTGATCTGGTCGACGGTGCTGTCGCTCCAGAGCGCGTAGTTGTTCACGCCGCCCTTGGTGGTGGCGTAGCCGATCGGGATCTTCGGGTCGTCGGTCCAGGGGCCCCAGTTGAAGAGCACCATGTCAGCGGCGCCGGGGTTGGACGGCTTGCGCGAGCGGCCGTTGATGATGTCCCACTGCTGGTTGTTCGTCTGGGGCGTCAGCTTCACGGTGATGCCGATCTGCTTCAGGTTCTCCTGGATGAGCAGCGCGATGTTCTCCTGCGACGAGTCGGAGGTGTCGTAGTGCAGCGGCACCGAGATCGACGGGTTGCCGGCCTCCTTCATGAGCTCCTTGGCCTTGGTGAGGTCGGTCTCGTACTCGCCCCACGCCGGGTCGTAGCTCGAGGAGTTCTTGTTCACGATGCTGAGCGCGCGCTCGGCACGGCCCGCATAGACGGTCGAGACGATCTTCTCGTAGGGGATCGCGGTGGCGACGGCCTGTCGCACCTTCTCGTCGGCGAAGGCACCCGTGTCGGACGCCATCGTGAGGTACGTGAGGGTCGGGGTCGCCTGCGACGCCACGGTGAAGCCGGCGCTCTTGAGAGACGTGATGTCGGTCTGCGACATGTCGAACTCGGCGAAGTTGATCGAGCCGCTCTTCACGAGCGAGGCGACGTTGGCGTCGTTTACGATGCGCGCGGTCACCGTCTTGTAGGCGGGCGGGTTCGGGTAGTCGGGGTTCGCCTTGAGGACGACCTCCTGGCCCTTCTTCCAGCTGGCGACGTAGTACGGGCCGGTTCCCACGACGTTGTCGCGGAGCCACTTGGCCGCGTAGGGGTCCGACGAGGTCGCGTGCTTCTTGGCGGCGACCGAGTCGATGATCCGCTCGTTGGTGTTGACGAACATCGCCAGCTGCGTGGTGCCGACCTCGATCGGCTTGCCATCGGCGTCGGTGAAGTCGATCTTTACGGTGTTCTCGTCGATCACGTGGATGTCGGAGGCCTTCTGGAGACCGTTCGACGTGAGGTCCTGCGCGTTGAGGCTGTGCAGCGCCCCGTCGAAGCTCCACTTCACGTCGTCGGCGGTGACCGGGTTGCCCGACGGGTAGAACTTCCGGTCGGGGTCGAGGTGGAAGGTGATCGAGTTCGTGCCGATGTCCCAGCTCTTCGCGAGGGCGGGCGAGACCTTCGAGCCCTGCCAGACGTGGGAGCCGTCGGCGGCCGTCGTGAACGTGTAGGCGGCGAGGCCCTCGTAGACGTTGTTGGCGACTTCGGCATCTTCGCTGTTCGACAGGTTCATCGGGTAGAGCGACGTGAGGTCGGCGGGCCAGGCGGTGGTGATGCCCGTGCTGGTCGAGGAGGAGGTGTTCGAGGAGGACGACGAGGCGCTGCAGCCGGTGAGGGCGAGAGCGGCTGCGGCGACGACGCTGGCGGCGGCCAGGAGTCGCTTGCGCGGTCGGGGTGCGGACACGGGTGTTCCTTTCGGTGGGAGGGTGCGAAGGGATGGTGCGAGGGGAGAGGGAAGGATCAGGGGACCGGGACGGCGAGCACCGGAGCGGCGTCCGGCGCGGACACCGGGCACGCGACGGCGTGCGTCTCGGTCACGAGCATGAGGTCGGGCCGCTTGAGCGCGCAGGCCGCCTCGGCGATCGGGCAGCGTCCGACGAGGCGGCATCCTGCGGGCACCTTCATCGGGCTGGGGATCTCGCCGGTGAGCCGCAGGCGATCGTGCTCGCGGCCGTACTCGACGACGGGTGCGGCCGAGAGCAGCGCCTTCGTGTACGGGTGGACCGGGTTCTCGAAGACCTCCTCGGTCGACCCCTGCTCCACGATGCCGCCGAGGTACATGACCATGACGCGGTCGGACATCTGGCGGACGACACCGAGATCGTGGCTGATGAAGAGGTAGGCCAGGCCGTGCTCCACCTGAAGTCGCTTCAGGAGCCGGATGATCTGGCCCCGCACCGACACGTCGAGCGACGCCGTCGGCTCGTCGAGCAGGATCACCTTGGGCTCGGCGGCGAGGGCCCGGGCGATCGAGAGGCGCTGACGCTGCCCGCCGCTGAGCTGGCGCGGGCGGCGGTCGAGGTACGACTCGTCGAGCTCGACGTCGGCGAGGAGCTGCGCGACGCGAGCGCGACGCCCCTCCTTGTCGAGGCGGGTGTGGAGCCGGAGGGGCTCGTCGAGGGTGGCGGCGACCGTCATGCGCGGGTCGAGCGACGAGGTCGGATCCTGGAACACCATCTGCAGGTCGGAGTACGAGGCCGACAGCTGGCGCGCGGAGATCCCGATGATCGGCTTGCCGTCGATGTGGACGGATCCGGCGGTCGGCTCGACGAGGCGGGTGACGCAGCGCGCGATCGTCGATTTGCCCGATCCCGACTCGCCCACGAGCGCGAGGGTCTCGCCGGGGCGGATCTGGAAGCTGACGTCGTCGACGGCGGTCAGGGTGACGTGGCGGCCGGCCCCGCGGACGCGGTACTCCTTGCGGAGCGATGAGACATCGAGCGCGATGGGCGCCCGCTCGGCCGACGGGGCCTGCTTCGTGGGCGTCATCGGTTCTCCACCATCCTGCTGTCGGCGACGAGCTGCTGCGTGTAGGGGTCGGTCGGGGCGTTGATGATCTGCTCGCACGAGCCGATCTCCTTGACCTCGCCGCCGCGCATGACGACGACGCGGTCGCACGTCTCGGCGACGACACCGAGATCGTGGGTGATGAGGCAGGTCGTCATGCCGGTCTCGGCCTTGATGTCGACGATGAGGTCGAGCACGTCGGCCTGGATCGTCACGTCGAGGCCGGTGGTCGGCTCGTCGAGGATCAGCAGCTTCGGCTGGCTGATGAGCGCCATGGCGAGCATCGCGCGCTGGGCCATTCCGCCCGAGAACTCGTGCGGGTACTGGTCCATGCGGCGCCGCGACTCCGGCACGCGCACGAGGTCGAGCATCTCGAGAGTGAGCTTCCGAGCCTCGCGGCGGGTGACCCCTCGGTTGGTCCGGCAGACGTCGGCGATCTGCGTGCCGACGGTGAAGACCGGGTTGAGCGAGCTGCGGGCGTCCTGGAAGACGATGCTGATCTCGCGGCCGCGGATGCTTCGGAGCTCGGGCTCGGTCATGGCGGTGAGGTCCTGGCCGGCGTAGCGGA
The DNA here is from genome assembly GCF_003752365.1 of Frondihabitans sp. PhB188. Lineage (GTDB taxonomy): Bacteria > Actinomycetota > Actinomycetes > Actinomycetales > Microbacteriaceae > Frondihabitans. The sequence goes on from NZ_RJUO01000003.1 coordinate 618,640, forward strand.
TGGATCCCGCGGTGCGGCGGAAGCGACCGGGTGCGAGGCCCATGATCGACAGGGCGGTGATGGACTTGCCGGATCCTGATTCCCCCACGATCGCCGTGGACGACCCCGCCGGCACCGAGAAGCTGACGCCGTGGAGCACCGGGTCGATGCGGCCGGGCTGGTTCTCGAACCCGCCGGTGAAGCCGTCGACCTCGAGCAGTGCGGCGCTCATGCGGCGCTCCCCTGGTCGCGGAGATCGGCGATGGCGTCCGAGATGAGATGGAAGGCGGCCGCGAGCAGGAAGATCGCGAGGCCCGGGAACCCCGAGATCCACCACTGGCCGGAGAGGATGGCATCCTGCCCCTGGGCGATCATCGAGCCCCACTCGGCCGAGCCCGGCTGGATGCCCAGGCCGAGGAAGCCCAGCGCGCCGACCGTCGAGGCGACGTAGGAGGCGTTGACCGACGCGTAGGTGAGGAGCGGCCGGAGGCTGTTCGGCACGAGGTGCGCGAAGAGGACTCCGAACGGACCGCGCCCGACGAGGCGGGCGGCCTCGGCGAACTGGTACTCCTTCTTCGAGCGGATCTCGGCGCGGGCGAGGCGGACGTAGTCGGGCAGGGGCAGCACGGCGACGACGAAGATGACGTTGGCGATGCCGGATCCTGCGACCGCGATCACCAGGACCGCCAGCAGGAGCGACGGGAACGAGTTGAGCAGCTCGAGGATCCGCATGGTGATGTAGTCGAACGCGCCACCGAAGAAGCCGGCGAGGCTGCCCCAGACGGTGCCGACGACGAGGGCCATGAGCACGACGAGCACGGTGATGCTGACGTCGGTCTTGGCGGCGGCCATGGTGCGCGAGAGCACGTCGCTGCCGAGGCCGTCGGTGCCGAACGGGTGGGCGAGGCTCGGGGCGTCCTGGAGGAGGCCGACGCCCGAGGCGGTGGGCGGGTAGGGCGTCCAGAAGGTCGCCACGATGGCGGTCAGGATCAGCAGGGCCAGGAGCGAGGCACCGGTCCACAGGGCCCACGATCTGCCGGCGGCGCCGAGGCGGGTTCGCGAGGGTCTGATCAGCCGCGGGAGGCCGATGGTCGGGGCGGTCATGCGCTCCTCCGGGGGTCGACACGGACGTAGACGAGTTCGAGCAGTGCCCAGATCACGACGTACAGGGTCGCCACGTAGAGCACGAAGCCCTGGATGACGGGGTAGTCGGACGACTGGATGGCCGTGATGGCGAGCTGCCCGATTCCGGGCCAGCCGAAGATGCCCTCGACCAGGACCGATCCGGCGAGCGTCCAGCCGATGAGGCCGGCGCCGATCGTCAGCACGGAGAGGAGTCCGGGCTTGAGCGCGTAGCCGAACCAGATGCGGGGCCGCGAGATGCCCATGGCCTTGGCCGTGCGGACGTACTCGGAGTCGAGCGACTCGACCATCGCCGATCGGACCTGCCGGGCGACCGGGCCGAAGCTGCCGACCGAGAGGGTGATCACGGGCAGGACGAGCTGCTTGACCGCGGCCACCGCCGTCGCGAAGTCGCCGTGCAGGAGCGCATCAGGAACGTAGAGGCCGGTGATCGTCGGCGGCGACTCCATGCCGATCGGCAGGCGGCCGGTCGGCCCGGGCAGCAGGTGCAGGTTGACGAAGAAGATCCAGAGCAGCATGAGGCCGATCCAGAACTGCGGGAGGGCGAGAGTGCCGGTCGTGAAGAAGCGGAGCACGGCGTCGAGGACGGTCCCGCGGAAGACGGCCGCGGCGACCCCGACGATGATGCCGAACACGAGGCCGACGATCACGGCGTAGAGGCCGAGCTCGACCGTCGCGGGAAGCCGGCCGAAGAGCTCCGGGCCGACAGCCTCACCCGAGAGGTACGACGTGCCGAAGTTGCCGGTGGCGAGACCGCCGAGGAAGCGGAGGTACTGCACGATCAGCGGGGCATCGAGGCCGAGCTGAGCGCGAGCCTGCTGACGGGTGGCCTCGGTGGCCGAGTCGCCGACGAACAGGTTGATCGGGTCCGCCGTGAAGACGCGTGACACCAGGAACGTGATCGACACGATCGCGACGATGACGACGAACGCCCCGATGATGCGGAGCACGGGGCCGCGGACGGCGCGGCCGAGGCGGATGGCGCGCCCGGGTGCGGGGCGGGAGCGGGGAGGAGCAAGAGCAACCATGTCGATCCTCTGTCGGGGTGTCGTCCGAATTCACCTGGCTCAACTGGTTGGACCAGTGGACGTGTTGCGACTGTAATGAGGATTCGACGGTTAAAACCGTCATTTCTCGCGGTTTTCACGCACCCCTAACATGCCCGAAACAAACCAGTTGTGCGTCCACCCGGGTTGTACGCTCGGCCCCATAGAGTTGTCGGCAACCACGGAGAGGCGCGTTCGGCATGAGTAACGATGAGCTCGTCGAGTTCCGGCGTCGATCGCGGCCGCTCGGCTCCGAGCTCGCCGCGCACCTCGAGCAGCAGATCCTCAACGACACCTACCCCCCGGGCTCGGTCCTGCCGGCCGAGCGCGAGATGGCGGTGTCGCTGGGCGTCTCCCGAACCTCTCTGCGCGACGCGCTCCAGGAGCTCGAGGGCAAGCACCTCATCGAGCGCCACCACGGCAAGGCGTCGCGCGTCCTCCCCCTCGACATGGAGTCGCTGGCCGTCCAGGAGCGCCTGCATCCGATCGAAGACCGGATCCAGCACGTCATCGAGGTCGAGAACCTCGTCGAGCCCGGCGTCGCGCGTCTCGCAGCCGAGCGGGCGACCGCGGCCGACGTGCTCCAGCTCGAGTCGATCCTCGGCCGCAGCAGCGAGCACCTCGCCCCCGAGGCGTCACTCGATCTCGACGTCGACTTCCACTACACGCTCGCCCGCGTCACGCGGAACAACTTCATGGTCGGCATCAGCGGCCTCGCTTCCGAGCGCACGCGCGAGACGCGCCTGCTCGCCCACACGACAGTCGAGACGCGAGCCGATTGCATCCGCGGCCACGCCGCGATCGTCCGCGCGGTCTCGGATCACGACGCCGACGCGGCCGAGCTGGCCATGCGCAGCCACCTCGAGGCGGTGCACCGGTCGATGCGGGTCCCTGGTTAGTCCGACGCAGGCTAGTCCGACGCCGGCTAGTCCGACGCCGGCGCCTTCTCGAGAGCGCGCCCGTCGGCGTTCAGGTAGTCCCGCCATGACCTCTTCGCCTCCCAGCCCAGCAGGCGTCGCGCCTTCGACGTGTCGATCCCCGAGGCGTCCACTCGAGAGAGCGAGCGCAGTTCGATGCTCTCGCCGTGGTTCTGGCGCAGGAACTGCGCGAAGTCGTGACCACCCGCGTTGTCGGGCGCCGCGATGTAGAACACCTCGTGCCCGGGAAGCTCCGACTCGGCCGCCAGCAGCAGGGCGTCGGCGAGGTCGTCGGCGTCGATGTAGCTGCCGAAGTTGGCGCTCGTGCTCGACGCCTCGCGGACCTGTGGTCCGAGGTTCGACTCGTAGTTGTCGGCGTTGTGCACCGTGCTCGGACGGATCGAGATCGCTCGCAGATCGGAGCGGCGGACGGCGGCGTCCATCATCTGCTCGCCGAACAGCTTGGAGAGCGCGTAGGGGTCCTGCGGGTAGAGCGGGTGCTCCTCGTCGACCGGCACGTAGTCGGGGAGGAACGGACGCTCGGGGAAGAAGTTGCCGACGATGCTCTCGCTCGAGACGTTGACGAACCGCTTCACCCCGAAGCGGACGGCCGCCTCGACGAGGTTGAAGGTCGACATGACGTTGGTCTGGAGCACGACGTGCGGCGGGTGCGCCGTCGGCTGCGGGATGGCGGCGACGTGCACGACGACGTCGGCCCCGGCCACGACGGAGTAGGCCGCGCCGGCGTCGGTGAGGTCGGCCATCACATAGCGCCCCGGCACGACCACGCCGGCGTCGAAGACGGGGCGGACGAGGTCGACGCCCAGCACGTCATGGCCTGCCGCGACGAATGCTTCCACCGTCGCTCGGCCGACTTTGCCACGGGATCCGGTGATGACGACTTTCATGAGCTCTCCTTCGAACGGCAGGATGTTCGACGGTACTCACTTTCGGGTTCGTCAGCCGGATACGTCAGCCCCGCCGCATGCCCGCCATCAGCGCGTCGAGCACTCGGTGCCGCTGCGTCTCGCTGTCGACGGGCATCGTCGCGATGCCGTAGACACCGCGGGTGAGGTCGGATTCGCTGATGCCCGGGTCGAGCTCGCCGGCCGCCCGGGCCCGCTCGACGATCGGCAGGGCGGTCGCGATGATCGTGCGAGTGCAGGCCTCGTACACGTCGCCGCTCGGGTCGAGGGTCGTCGCCAGCGCGTTCTTGGCGCCGATGCGGTCGGCGAAGCGATGCATCCAGGCCAGGAGCGCGGGCCACGGCTCGAGTCCCTCGACCGCCTGGGCGTCGGCCACGATCGACTCGATCTCGTCGATGTAGAGGTGCTGGATCAGCGACTCGCGGGTCGGGAAGTTGCGGTACAGCGTGGCGATCCCCACCCCGGCGGCATCCGCGATCGCCTCGAGCGCGACGTCGGCGCCGTCGCGGCGGAACGCGGCCCGGGCGGCCAGCACGATGGCGTCGAAGTTCCGCGCGCCGTCGGCCCGTCGGGGCCGCGGTGCGCGGAACTGCTCGAGCTCGGCGATGGTCACCCTCTCAGAGTAGGGCGAGTGAGCAGAGCCTCAGCCGACCGGCATAACGAAGTCGACGTAGCGCGCCCCGAAGGCGCCGTCGGGGACGATCTCGTCGATTCGAGCGAGGTCGGCCTGGGCGAGTGCGAGGTCGGCCGCGGCGGAGTTCTCCTCGACGCGCGCGACGCTCCGCGTTCCCGGGATCGGCACGATGTCGTCGCCCTGGGCGAGCAGCCACGCGAGCGCGAGCTGCGTGACGGTGGCGTCCTTCGACGAGGCGAGGTCGCGAAGAGCGTCGATCGCGGCGAGGTTCTTCTCGTAGTCGCCGGGCTGCCAGCGCGGATCGGTGCTGCGCATGTCGTCGGCGGCGTACTCCGACGCGGGGCGCACGTCGCCGGTCAGGAACCCGCGGCCGAGCGGCGAGTACGCCACGAAACCGATGCCGAGCTCGCGCACCGTGGGCAGCACCTCGGCCGCCGTGGCGCGCTCGAAGATCGAGAACTCGCTCTGGAGCACCGAGACCGGGTGCACGGCGTGCGCGCGCCGGATGGTGTCGGGAGCAGCCTCCGAGAGGCCGAAGTACTTGACCTTGCCCTCCGCGACGAGCTCGGCGACGGTTCCCGCGACGTCCTCGATCGGCACGTCGGGGTCGACGCGGTGCTGGTAGAAGACGTCGAGCACGTCCACTCCGAGGTACTTCAGGCTGTTCTCGGCGACCTTCCGGATGTTCTCGGGGCGGCTGTCGTAGAGCTTCTCCGGGTTGAGCGGCATGACCCAGCCGAACTTGGTGGCGACGACGACCTCGTCGCGGAACGGCGCGATGGCGCGGCCGACGATCTCCTCGTTCGAGCCGGTGCCCATGCCGTAGAGCTCGGCCGTGTCGAACATCGTCACGCCGAGATCGTGGGCCCGGCGGATCGCCGCGATGCCGCCGGCCTCATCGGCGGCGCCGTACGCCGAGGTGATTCCCATCGCGCCGTAGCCGATGGCGGCGGCTTCGAGCCCCTGGGTGCCGAGGGTGCGCTTCTGCATGCGGATTCCTTTCGTCGATCGCCGCCGCTTGATCGCGACGACATAAACGATAGTAATCCTCCGCTTGATGAAGTGGTAGCCCTCCTCCGGTTAATCGCCTGGGAGTTCAGGAGCCCCGCCGCCTGGCCGGAAAACGCATAGCGCCCTTATGGACGCTGGACGAGTCGGAAATCCTCGACGTAATCTGATCGGTGTCTTCCGATGCCATCCGCGTCGGACGAGTCGTTGGCCCAGACCCCGTCAACCTCGCGTAGGCGGGGCTGGACCGCACCTGATTCGCGGTCCAGCCCTCTCGCCTAGCTCGGCCCCAAGCGTGCACCCCCGCCCCCACGGCCGGTGAGGGGTCGCTGGTTGTCGTCGCGGAGGCTGCCCTGAGCAACTAGCGACCCCTCAACGCCCGAAGGAGGTAGGGCAGGCGCTTCGTGCCGGGGATGGGGGCGATGTCGGTGCCCTTCGAGAGGAGCCACGCGAGGGCGATCTGGCCCGGGGCGGCCCCGTGATCCTGCGCGATCGTGTCGACGGCCTCGACGATGGCGGATGTTGCCCTGCAGGTTGTCGCCCTGGAAGCGCGGGTTGAAGCGGCGGAAGTCGTCGTCGTCGAGGTCGTCGACGGTGCGGATGCGCCCCGTCAGGAAGCCCCGGCCGAGCGGCGAGTACGGCACGAAGCCGATTCCGAGCTCGCGGACCGTGCGCAGGATCTCGTCCTCGGGCTCGCGCGACCACAGGGAGTACTCGGTCTGCAGCGCCGTGATCGGGTGCACCGCGTGAGCGCGTCGGATCGTCGCCGGCGCCGCCTCGGAGAGGCCCAGGTGACGCACCTTGCCTTCCGCGACGAGCTCGGCCATGGCGCCGACGGTGTCTTCGATCGGCACGCGGGTGTCGACGCGGTGCTGGTAGTAGAGGTCGATGTAGTCGATTCCGAGACGCTCGAGCGACCCCTCGACCGACTTCTTCACGTAGTCGGGCCTCCCGTCGATGGGCCGGTTCTTGCGGACCTCGGGGTCGGTCACGTTGCCGAACTTCGTCGCCACGACGACGCCGTCGCGCTTGCCCTGCAGCGCGCGGCCGAGCAGCCGCTCGTTCGTGAAGGGGCCGTACATGTCGGCGGCGGCGCCTGCGGCGGTTCGCACCTCCACGAGGTACCGCAGCGCCAGCTCGGTCAGCCGACACGGAGGTGCGGCTCGCGACTCGAGAGCACCCGACAGGTTCCTCGGCAGTTGCAGGATCGGGAGAGGCCACGACGAAGGCTCGACCAGTGGTCGTCTCCAGTCGAACGGCCCGCGATCCGCCGACGGAAGCAGCGCAGCTCGGACGACTGCGGACCATCGACTACGCGGGTTCGCAAGGACCTGGGGCGGGGTCGTCCTTGTGGGGGTGCGCCGAAGAGGTGGTTCTCCTATTGCGCGACGCAGTTCCTGCGCCCGATCCTTGCCTAGTGAAGGGGTGTCCTTTGATAAGGACGACGCCCTACCCCAGCAGCGCCACCCCGAACCCCGCGACGACGGCCCGCACCTCCACGAGGTACCGCAGCGCCAGCTCGGTCAGCGGGATCGCGGAGTGCCCGATCCAGCCGATCTCGATGCGCTCGTCGACGTCGAGCGGCACGGCCACGATCTCGGGGTCGAGGTCGTCGCTGACGATGCCGGTCGAGATCGTGTAGCCGTTGAGGCCGATCATGAGGTTGAAGATCGTCGCGCGGTCGGAGACCCGGATCTCGCGCTTGCTCGACAGCGTCGACAGGATCTCTTCGGCGAAGTAGAAGGAGTTGTTCGAGCCCTGGTCGAAGGTCAGGCGCGGCAGATCGGCGAGGTCGGCGAGGGTCGCGCGATCCTGCGATGCCAGCGGGTTCTTGCGCGAGATGAAGATGTGCGGCTGGGCGAGGAAGAGCGGATGGAAGACCAGCCCCGAGTCGCGCAGGAGCTTGTCGATGACGTTGCGGTTGAAGTCGTTGCGGTAGAGGATCCCGAGCTCGCTGCGGAGCGTCCGCACGTCTTCGATGATGTCGAACGTGCGGGTCTCTCGGAGCGAGAACTCGTACTCGGGAGCCTCGGTGCCCTTGACCATCTGCACGAACGCGTCGACGGCGAACGAGTAGTGCTGGGCCGACACCCCGAGCAGGCGGCGCTGCGGCGGCCTGCCCAGATAGCGCTGCTCGAGCAGAGCGACCTGCTCGACGACCTGTCTGGCATAGCCCAGGAACTCCGCCCCATCGGTCGTCAGCGTCACGCCGCGCGCGCTCCGCACCAGAAGGGCTCGGCCCACCCGCGCCTCGAGATCTTTCATCGCTGCCGACATGGTCGGCTGGGCGACGTACAGGACGTCGGCCGCCGCTGTGATCGACTCCTCTGACGCGACCTCGATGAAGTACTGGAGCTGCTGCAGCGTGATGCCGCTCGGACGCCTGGCCATAGGCAAAGGCTATAGCAAACCATAGCGGCGCCGAATTACCTGATACCCGACGAATGCCTGCACCATGGGTCTACCGACATTCACGAGGCCACCCCCGGCCGACAGCTTCCGGATTGGCCGCTCATGGCGAACGAGTTCACGTTCAGCATCACCACCACCCGCTTCGACGACGACTACGCGCCGTCCGAGAGCTCGCGGGCCACGACGAACTTCGCCAACCTGGCCCGCGGCGAGCACCGTCAGCAGAACCTCCGCAACGCTCTGACGATGATCGACCGCCGCTTCAACGACCTCGCGCACTGGGACAACCCCTCCGGCGACCGCTACACCGTCGAGCTCGACATCGTGTCGGTCGAGCTCCAGTTCGCCGCCGCCGGCGAGGACCAGGTGTTCCCGCTGCTCGAGGTGCTCGACATCCACATCGTCGACCGGCAGACCGGAGTGCGCCACCAGGGCATCGTCGGCAACAACTTCTCGTCGTTCGTCCGCGACTTCGACTTCAGCGTTCGCCTCCCGGCTGTCAACAAGAGTGCGACCGAGTTCACCGTCCCCGACGACTTCGGCGTGCTGCACGGCAAGCTGTTCCAGCACTTCCTCGACTCCCCCGTGTACCGGGAGCGCTACCCGATGACGCCGGTCATCTGCATCAGCGTCTCGACGAGCAAGACCTACACCCGCACCGCGAACTCGCACCCGGTGCTCGGCGTCGAGTACCGCCAGGACGACTACTCCATGACCGACGAGTACTTCGGCCGGATGGGCCTGAACGTGCGGTACTTCATGCCCCCGGGAGCAGTCGCGCCCCTCGCGTTCTACCACCGCGGCGATCTGCTGAACGACTACTCCACCCTGCAGCTCGTCGGCACGATCAGCACGATGGAGACGTTCCAGAAGATCTACCGGCCCGAGATCTACAACGCGAACTCGTCTGCCCCTGCCGTCTACCGGCCGAGCCTTGAGCAGCAGGACTACTCGCGCACCGAGATCTCGTACGACCGCGTCGAGCGCAACCAGCTCGCGGTCACGCAGGGCAGGTTCACCGAAGACCACTTCGTGAAGCCGCACAGCGACGTACTGAAGCGCTGGGCCGCCGACTTCTCCACCCCCGCCCGATGACCGCCCTGCCCACCGAAGGATCGCCGAACGTGAACACCCTGCTCCCCACCGCCCTTGTCGGCAGCCTCCCGAAGCCCTCGTGGCTCTCGGAGCCCGAGAAGCTCTGGTCGCCCTGGAACCTCGAGGGCAGCGCGCTGGCCGAGGGCAAGCTCGACGCGCTCCGCATCGCCGCGCACGAGCAGCTGCGCCGCGGCATCGACATCATCAGCGACGGTGAGCAGACCCGCCAGCACTTCGTCACCACCTTCATCGAGCACCTCAGCGGCGTCGACTTCGAGCAGCGAGAGACCGTGCGGATCCGCGACCGCTACGACGCGAGCGTTCCGACCGTCGTCGGCGAGGTGAGTCGCGAGAAGGGCGTGTTCGTCGACGATGCGAAGTTCCTGCGCCAGCAGACGGATCAGCCGATCAAGTGGGCGCTTCCGGGACCGATGACGATGATCGACACCCTCTACGACCGCCACTACAAGAGCCGCGAGAAGCTGGCGTGGGAGTTCGCGACGATCCTCAATCAGGAAGCGCAGGAACTCGAGGCGGCTGGGGTCGACGTCATCCAGTTCGACGAGCCGGCGTTCAACGTGTTCCACGATGAGGTGCACGACTGGGGCATCGCGGCGCTCGAGCGGGCAGCCGAGGGGTTGAAGGCCGAGACGGTCGTCCACATCTGCTACGGCTACGGGATCAAGGCGAACAACGACTGGAAGTCGACCCTCGGGCCGGAATGGCGGCAGTACGAGACGTCGTTCCCGTTGCTGCAGCAGTCCTCGATCGACGTCGTCTCGCTCGAGAGCCACCACTCGCACGTGCCCATGGACCTGATCGAGCTGCTGCGCGGCAAGAAGGTCATGCTCGGGGCGATCGACGTCGCGAGCGACCAGGTCGAGACGCCTGAAGAGGTGGCCGACACCCTGCGGCGAGCGCTGCAGTTCGTCGATGCCGACAAGCTGATTCCCAGCACGAACTGCGGCATGGCCCCGTTCGCACGCGATGTCTCGCTCGAGAAGATGAGTGCGCTAGCGGCGGGGGCGGGCGTCGTGCGGGCGGAGCTGAGGGGGGCGGGCGCCTAGCCTTCACGCGGAGCCACGTCACTCGGCGGTGACGACGACTTCTCGTGTGGCGGTGGCTTCGTCCCCGACGGGAGACGCCACGGTCAGAGTCGCCGTGCCGAGAGGAAAGTCATCGGGCAGCACGTAATCGCCCTCGGCCGTGAAGCGCGGACCTGAAGTCGACGCGATCGTCCCGAGGGCGTGATCACTGCCGCTCGACGGCGTGATGGTGACGCGCATGTCTCGCGCGGAGCGATTGACGCCGCCGGTGTCTTCGCACGTCTCGGTCATCCAGTCGACGCGGACGCTCAGCCGTGCGCCGGGGTGCGGCGAGGTGTCACCGAGAACGATCTTCTTCGCCGCGCACGATCCAGCGCCGCTGCTCGTCACAACGCCGCACCCGGCCGTCGCGACCACCGCGATGGTCGCTCCCATGACGAAGATCGTGCGTGCAATGAACCCCATGACGCCCCCCTTGAGTCGAGAGCTAACCATGATCTCGCGATCGGCCGGGTAACGGCTTGGCAACGGTCGCGGCGCCGGCCTCGGGGCGGCTCGCTAGGACCGTTGCTTGCCGTCGGGATCGCGATGCGCGAGCAGGCTCGCATCGGGATGCTCGTGCCCGGAGGTGGTCGTCGAATCGCGGCCTAGACGTCGATCAGCGTGATCGTGGCCGAGACGGGCGCGCCCAGCTCGAGTGCCTCGGCGTCTCGCACAGCGCGCTTGACGGGCAGCATGTAGCCGCTGCCCTCACCGCCCGGAAAGATCGAGGTCCGGAAGTCGGTGGCACCGACGCGCGCGTCGACCCGGAGCGATCCCCAACCGCCGGCCTGATCGCCGGCGATCGCCGCGATCTCGTCACTCGCATCGAGCGGGAGCGACACGAACGTCCAGAGCTCACGTCGGGCCTCCCACCGCCAGAGGTCGCCGACGAAGTCGTACGAAAGGCCTCGTCGGCGGGTCGGTGTCATGTGATCCAGGGTAGGCGGGTGCTCGGTCGATCCCGATCGCGGGCCTGTGGGCCGCACCAGCGGCGGCCGGGAACGAGGCACGGTGGGCATCGAACGGCAGTATGCGGCCGTCCGTGGTCCGAGAGGCAACATAGTGATACATTCTCGGCACGGCCGACGGGGACATCGCGGTTCGATTATTTGCACCGCGACCATGTCGCCGATCACCAGGGGAACCAACTTCGTGAAGACCAACCTGCTCACGCGCGCCTGGCGGCCCTTCGCCGCCGGCGCCGGCGTTCTCACCGTCGCCGCAGCACTCACCCTCACCACAGGCGGCATCGCGAACGCTGCCACCGGACCGACCTGCGTCGACGGGACCTGCACGGTCAGCTTCGCGCTGACCGGCGCCCCGGAGACATGGATAGTGCCGACCGGTGTGACATCAATCACCGCCACCGTCAAAGGCGGCGCGGGAGGCGCCCAAAGCGCCGGCGCGAGAGATCCAGAGCCAACTGCAGGCGGCGCTGGTGGCGACGTGCAGGCGACGTTGCCCGTCGCAAGCGGCGACGCCATCACAGCCGTCGTCGGCAGTAAAGGCGCCGACGGAGTGGCAAATAGCGCGACACCTGCTGCCGGTGGCTACGGCGGCGGCGGCAACGGCGGATCCATGGCGTACCCCACACACTCCTCCGGCGGCGCCGGCGGCGGCGGCAGCTTCCTGTTCACCGGTTCAGCCCTGGCCGTGGCAGCGGGCGGAGGCGGCGGGTCCTCCGCAGTCCTCTTCAATCCAGTAACCGGAGGGACCGGCGGCACCACGGGGGCAGGTACCCCGGCCAACGGTCAGGCCGGCCTCGACGGCGGTCAAGGAACCGCCACGGGGCCGGGTGCTGCCGGCAACGAAGAATTCGCAGGTGCCCCTGGCAGCTCAGCGATGACAACGAGCCCGACAGCCATATCGGCCGGAGGTGCCGGCGCCATCAACACCGGCGGCAGTAACTTCTACACAGCCGGTGGCGGCGGCGGTGGGCTCTACGGCGGCGGCGGTGGCGGTACGGACGGGCCCGGCGGCTTCTCGGGAGCGGGCGGCGGTGGGTCCGGCTTCGTTGCGACCGCAGCGACCAACGTCACCACGCTCGCCGGCAATACCGGTGACGGCAGCATCGTCCTCACCTACGCGGCCCCGGCCGTGGTGAAGACCGCCACGGCAACGACGGTCACCGCCAGCGCCAACCCGGTAGTCGGCGAGCCGACCACACTCACCGCCACGGTGACTCCGGCTCCTGCTGATGGCGGGCTCGTCACGTTCAAAGACGGCACGACAACCCTCGGCACCGCCCCGGTGACCGATGGTGTCGCCACCCTCAAGGCGAACCTCGCCGAAGGTGCGCACAGCATCACCGCCGCCTACGCCGGGGATACTGCATCCGCTGACTCCACCAGCACCGCGAAGACCGTCACCGTGGCCCCGGCCGCACCTGCCACGACCAAGCCGGTCTTCCCGGCCACGTCGTCGAAGGCGGACCCCATCGTCAAGACGGCGACCGCCGGGAAAGCGTTCTCCTTCACCGGCCTCGCCGCCACCGGAACCCCGGCACCGACGTACACGGTGAAGGGTGACGACCAGGACGGACAGATCCTGCCGGACGGCGTCACGTTCGAGAACGGTGTCCTCGCCGGCCGCACCACGACCTCGGGCATCTGGCTCATCGAAGTCACCGCGACGAACTCCGCCGGCACCACTGTCGAGCACATCGCCCTCGAAGTCGGTGCTGCGGCCGCTGTCGGTCTGAACACCGTCGTCGTCCCCGGCGACGGCACAACCGAGATCACCCGCGCGTGGACCGTTGCACCCGATGGAACCGTCACCGAAGCGACCGAGACCGGCACGGTGAAGAACGCCATCATCACCGCCAAGCAGGGGGAGCAGGTGTCGTTCATCAGCGTCCCCGTCGACCGGTACGGCAACATCGCCGGCGACGTCAAGGTCAAGCCCGCGACGAAGTCCTCCGTTGCAAGCGACACCATCACGTACGACGCCGACCTCGCGACGACGTCCGTCCTGTTCAACCACGCGAGCCCGCACACGATCACCGTCGCGCTCGACGGTGTGACGACCTCGTTCACGGTCCAGGTCGCAGCCGTGACGACACCGACGGCTGTCGTTCCGACGTCGCTGGCGTTCACCGGGTCGAACCCCTCCGGAGCAGCCGGTCTCGCCGGGCTTCTGCTCGCCGCCGGGATCGCACTCCGTGGCATCGTGATCGCCCGCCGCCGGCGAGCCTGACCGAACCGACCCAGAAACGAGGACGCCCCCGCCGCTATCAGCTGCGGGGGCGTCCTGCACCGGTCGAAACGACGTTGCGGGCGACGGACGAGAGCGTGCCGAAGCGCTCCCCGAAGACCACCGGCCGAACGCGACTCATCAGGGGGCGGTGTTCGTCGTCACGTCGGCGGTGCGGTTGACTCGACCGGATACGGACCTCGTCCTCGTCACGCGGAACATGGCCTTGGGCGCACTGCTCGTCACTACGGGCATCGTGTCCTGGCGTCGGTCGCGGCGACAATAGGGATGCAACCACGACCACATATACTCGCATGTCGCCCGGACCGAGGTGGGGCTAGCGGAGGAGCCTGCGGAGTGGAGGCGTTACGCGAACGAGACCTCCCGAGGAAAGCATTTTGAACCGTTCAGCGGCGCGACTGCCGCATCTCCTGTCCGTCAGCCACAGCCTCTTCGCGCCTGGGCGACTCCCCTGCCCCTGGCGTGCTTCCTGGCTTTCAGCGTGATCCTTCCCGTTCGGAGCTCTTGCTCTGAGGAAATGGAGAGATACGGCCCATGACTTCTCGGGGATGGATATCGCTGAGCCTTCTGGGTCTCGCCGTGCTCGTCAGACCCGTGCCATGAACGACCCGCTCAGGAACGCTGCCGCGAGCGCCGGATGAGGTCCACACCCCAGAGTGCGATTCCGAGCCCGACGAAGAACATCACCTGGCCCACGATCTGAACACCAGGACCGCCTCCGATGGCGAACTGAAGAACCAGGCCAGCCGCTAGCACCACGCCGGCAGCGGCGAAAGTGAGGAAGATGCGCATTCGGTCACGGTACTCCGCGCGCAACGCCGATCCCGCTTTCCGGAACTCCTGTCGAGGAGCGCGCCCGAATCAGGTGTTACGCGAACGAGACCTCGGACGGAGAGCGTCTCAACCATGCTTGCTTCGTGAAGAAGCACCTCACCGCCGCCACTGCTGTAGTCGCGCTCGCGATCTTGCCCATTCTCTCAGCGTGCAGCCGCGAACCCGCAGACCCCGTCGCATCGGCACGCCAGCTCTCCGGTGCCCCCGCGTGGGTCAGGACACCGACCGGGATCGATTGCGGCGAGGCCGAACTGGATTCGAGGCGCACGCTTCCCGAGAAGAATCTCGAGTGCCTGGCCGACGCGAGGAGGGCGGGCGATGCGGCTTTCCTGACGTGGATCGCGCGCACGACCGAGGGCGACCCGATCCCGACTTTTGCTCGAGCGACGCGTTCGGGCGTCGATGTCGCATCGACCACCGCGTACGACTCCTTCGGCCCCGGAGGCTGGAGCGAATCGACGTGCGCCAATGTCGCCGCCTTGCCGAGCTGTGCCGACATCTAAAGTGGGCCCGTGCGTTTTTCCTGCCCTCTGCTTATTTCTGCCGCAGCGTGCGTTCTCCTCCTGGCGGGGTGCTCGGCAGAACCCGCTCTCGACCAAGCCGCCCTCGACAAATGGACCGCGCAGCAGGAGGCCGTCGCTCAGGGCGGGGGGAGCCTCGGTGCTCTGTCTGCAGGTATCACGACCCAGGATCCAGAACCCGGTACGGATGAGGGGATCACGATCACCTATGCCACACCGACCGACATCGGCGGCTTCGACTTCTCCTGCTTTGGCAGCGGCACCATGAGCGGAACGCTGACGACCGTCGCCGGCAGCCTCAGCACCAACAAGGTCTATTCGTCACTCTCCTGCGCCGAAGGGTTGCAGCGTCTTTACCTCTCCCGGGCGGGGCGCACCCAGGTCGAGAAGGTGACATTCAACGCCTTTGATGCAAATCAGGACAGCGCTTGGCAGGTCGTGATCCGCTAGGACCGGGGCGCAGATCCCAGTCAGTCTTGCGGCGCGTCTCGCCCGCGGCGGCGAGAGTCACGACCCGCTGGGTCTCCTGGCTGATCTTCGCCGTGGGCTCTGGGGTGACCGTCACCGTGAGTCTGGTCTTGCTCTTCCTGACGACAGACACTCTGGGCGCGGCCTTCTCTCTGCTCAACATCTGCGTTATCCGCGCCTCTGATCCGAACGTCTGCGACTACTCATACGTCAACGTCACAGCGATCGTGGAGGGGCTCGTCGACCTGGCGGTGCTTGTCGCAACGGGGGTCTCGTTCCGCCGTCGGCTTCGGCGACGCGAGAGCGTCTGGTGGCTCTCGATCGCAAGCACGTGCGCCGGCGTCGGCGGGGCGGGGCAGTTCCTGCGCTATTACATCGCGAGGATGAAAAGGACGAGGCCGGGGGCTCGCGGGGGTTCCTGGGGATACATCGGCAGGCGGACGCTGACGTCAGAGGGTCTTCCTAGGCTGAGCACAACCGAACCACTAGGAGTGACATGCTCAACCGCCACCGCACCGCCCTCGCCACCGCAGCCCTCGCCGGGCTCGCTCTCGCAACGATCGGGGCCGCGCTACCCGCAACTGCCGCCCCGGCACCCGTCCGACTCTCGCTGAACAAGACGGCGACGGCGTCGTCCGAGTTGAATGCCACGATGGCCGCGCATTTCGTCGATGACGGGAAGCTCGGCACCAGGTGGTCAAGCCAGCCCGCGCCCACGAAGCAGTGGATCAAGATCGACCTGGGCAAGAAGTACTCCCTCGACCGCGTCGAGCTGCGCTGGGCCTACGACTACGCGAAGTCGGAGCGCGTGCAGATCTCGACGAACAACGCCACCTGGACCGAGATCTACCAGAACACCGACGTCACCAAGCGCAACCAGTCGATCCCCGTCGGGGCGACGGCGCGCTACGTCCGCGTCGTGGGCGACAAGGCGGCGTACAACAACGGCTACGCGATCAACGAGTTCGCCGTTTACGGCATCGACACCGCGCCGGCGAAGTAAGGCGCACTGCGATCCGCACCCCGTCGGCGCGTCATGCGCTGCCCGACTACGGGGTGCGGATCGCGAGGCCCCGGTGGCGGACCTCGAGAACGGCCCCGCTCACCTTGCCGAACGGGTCGCCGTCCAGCTGGATCTGCTCGGGAACGTCGAACCTCACCGTCAGACGCCGCCCCGACGTGTACCGGAGGGTCCGTGACGTCGGCAGGAAGAGATCGAGCACCCGTCCGAAGCGCGTGCGATGGAAGAACCTGTTGAGCGCGAGTCCGTAGCCGATCTTGGTCCAGCCTGCGCCGCCCTTGGGTCGGAATGCGACGGCGTTCAAGATCCCGTCGTCTATCACGGCGTCCGGAAGCAGCAGCAGTCCCGCTGTCAGGGTGCCGCAGTTGCCGACGATGACGGTGTGCGCCTTCATCTCCTGCTCCGGCTGGTCATCGAGGCCATAGCGCAGGGTGAACTGGTGGTTGCCGAACACCGACCGCGCGATCGGGTCCGAGTACGCCACCCACCCGAGCCGCTTCTTCACCCGCGCGTTCGTGTTGGCGGCCATATTGGCATCCAACCCGACCCCTGCCATCACCAGGAACGCATGGATCTGCACGCCGCCGTCCTCCAGCGTCAGGGTCGCCTCACCGATGTCGACCCGTCGGTCTGTTCCCTCGAAAGCGGTCCGGACCGCCAGCGGCAGGTTGTTCAAGGGCAGGTGCAGGTTTCGGGCGAACAGGTTGCCTGTGCCGACCGGGATCAGCGCGATCGGAATACCCGCGGGGGCGAGTTCCTCCGCCGCGACACGGAGGGTACCGTCACCGCCGGCGACCAGGACCACGTCGGGGTGGTGCGCGGCTGCGTCCTGCGCCGCCCCGCGCCCGTCATCCGCGGCCGAGGTCTCGTGCCACGTCGACGGCCCCCACCCCAGGCTCTTCTCGCGCGCAGCGACCTGGTCGCGAAGCCGCTGCGTGTTGACTTTGGCAGGATTGAAGACCACCGCCGCCCTCGACGATGGGGCGTCACGAGTCTGCGCGTCAGTCGTCACGGTGGAAAGCGTAGAGGACCGCACGCGCCCGCCGAGCCCGCTGGCCGCAGACGGAGGGACGTGAAATTCATAAGACGATCGTCTTTCGAATCTAGCGCGCAAGGGGCCGCGTGAACTACCGTGAGTGCGCCCAGGGTGGTTCCCGGGCGGACCCGCGGCGACCGGTGTCACTGATCCGATGGCGGTCGTCGCGGTCGTGGTCCCCGGTTCACCCCGGGGGCCACTCTCGAGACGGTCTGAGGCGGGCAACGCCATCGACCTTCGAAGGGGTACCGAGAGAGTCTCAAGCCTCCGGGGAGGCCTGCTCGCCGCCAGTGCCCGGCTTCGACGGAGCGACGCCGGGCGCCGACTCCGCAATGGCGATCACCTGGAGCCCATCGACGAGGGTGTCGGCGTCTCTGACCCCGAGAGACGGAAGGATCGTTCTCCACACCTCTCGCAGGTGCTCGTCGGTACGCACGTCCTCGAAGCCCTGATTCTCAGACACGAACACCCCGTAGCTGCCCGTCAGCACGACGCTGACGACCTTCTCGACGGGGTGCTCACGGGGCAGCTCGCCGGACTCCAGGCTCTGCCAGACGAAGTCGTGGGCGATGCCCCTCCAGCTGAACTCCGACGGCGGCAGCGCGAATCCGTTGACCCGCTGGTCGGCCGCGAGGCGGACGGCCGCAGAAGCGAGAACGTTGTTCCGAGCATCGACGGCCGCCGACAGGAGGAGCGTCAAGAGCTTTTCGAGGCCCGTCCCGGATTCAGCGGAGACGACCTCGATGAGAGACCACCACCGGGATCGGGCGTACTCGACGATCTCGACTGCGATCTCGTGCTTGCTCTCGAAGTGGTGATAGCCGATCGCCGACTTCGGGGCGCCCATGCGGTCGGCAATGCCCGCGATCGTCGTGCCCCGGTAGCCCATCTCGGTGAAGGCCTCCGCCGCGGACTCGAGGATCTCGCGCCGTCGCTCGGCCTTCTTCGCTTCCCGGACTCCACTCATCTCAGAACTGACGCTACCCAGCGCCCGGCCTCAAATCCAGCGCGACTCTGCTGTTCGCGGTGCTGCAGCAGATCAGCTGGTCGTCTGCGTCGCAGCGGCTCGACCCATTCGCGTCAGTCGGGTACGGGGCTGTCAGCGGCTACCCCGCGATGCTTGCCGCGGTCCTTCCTGCCGCGTCGGTTCTGCGTCTGCGCTCGAGACGCTCGCACCGCCGCACCGGGAGCGCCGGTCGTCCCACGCACCCTAAAGTCAGTGCCATGAACGTCATCGACTGGACCTCTGGTACCTGGACGAACGCACCCGTGAACGTGGAGATCACTGGCGACGGGATGCGCGTGACAGCCGTCGAGGAGAGTGATGCCTGGCGCATCACGTCCTACGGGTTCGTGCACGACACCGAGCACGCCCTGCTCGCCCCGTTCGCCCCGGGCACCGCGATGGAGGTGTCGTTCCGCCTCGACTTCTCGGCCCAGTTCGACCAGGCCGGCATCTTCGTCAAGGTCGACGACACCTCCTGGATCAAGGCCGGCGTCGAGCGAAGCGACGGTGAGAACAGCCTCGGCGCTGTCGTGACGCGCGGCGTCTCCGACTGGTCGCTCTCTCCCGTGCCCGGCTGGCAGGGCAAGCTCGTCACCATTCGCGCCAGCCGTTCCGGCGACGCTCTGACGATCCGCGCCCGGGCGGACGAGGAGCCGTGGCGGCTCGTGCGCGTGGCACCTCTGGATCCGGAGGCCGCTGTCACCGCGGGGCCGATGTGCTGCGCTCCGACACGGGCCGGCCTGACCGTCCACTTCACCAGCTGGCAGACCGGGCCGGCAGACACGAGCCTTCACCCCGACGACTGAGCGATCGAGAGTCGGAGTGGCTCGCGGAGAACGTCTCGACAACACGGACGCCCGCAGGACGTAGACGTAGGTCGGGCTTTCGCCGCCCGGTATCTGCGGACGCTGAGGAACCACAAACTGCTGGGCGCAACACCCAGCGGATGGCGCGCGCCCTGCGAATTGGACCCTCATCTGATCGATGAACAAGATTATCTCGTCGTGGGACGGCCTGGTTCCTTGGTGAAAAACGCGAACTCAGGACCTCGTTCGCCCGCTTCAGCTCCGCGACTTCACGCTTCAGGCGAGGGTTCTCCTCGAGATCGTCCGATGTCACACCGGGCCGCCGGCCGGCGTAGACCTCATAGCGGCCCTGCCACATCTGAAGCGTCTCCGGACATCTCTTGAGCATCCCCGCGACATGACGAATCGCCGTCATCAGGTTCGGTGCTCCGGGCGGGCCTCCGAAAGCGCCCTCAGAGCCCGTTCGCGCATCTCTGCTGTTTATCTGGCCATGGTTTCCATCCTTGATCAAAAGACGGAACTAAACCCAGGCCAATTCAATGCCAACTCTTGCCTCATGCTGCCTGCCAAGTAGCGCCCTTCAGACATAGTCCCCTTGGCGCCATCGCTGAAAAATTATTCATACAGGTCGTCGGCGACAATGGCCGCGCCGAGCCCTAGAATCGAACCCATATTAAATTGCGAATGACAGCACGAATCATGAAAGCGCGCCCAACCAGCGTCACAGATCGTTGTCAGTTTGGCCCTTGACCAGCCAAGTATGCAGCGTGGTCAGGAGGTCGTGGTCGTCGACCGATACCGTTCGTTGGTGCGCAACATCGTTGCGCAAATCGCTAACCGATGCAATCCAACTGGTGCGACCTTTCCGACCGCCGGGCTTGTTCTCGTCTCCAGGAGGCGTGTAACGCTTTTCAAACAGCTCTTGCCAAAGTTCCTGCGTCTGGATCATCACGTCGCGGTAGTTGACGATATAAAGGCAATCCCACTCGTCAATTTCTTGTCCAGGCACCCGATCTGCGTTGCGTTCGACCATGATCTTGCCGGCCTCGACGCGCAAATTCCTGGGCACACCAAACTTGAACCACTCTGCCCCATACCTGTCCTGCAGGCGCTTTCGGACGTCTTGCTTCATAAACGCCTCTAGGGCGTCGATCATGTCGCGAGACTCGTCGTTGAACTGCTTCTGCTCATCAAGCAGATACTCCTCTAGGCCCGGCGGGTTGAATTCAGGCCGGGCCTCGTTCACCGCTTGCTGCAGACGCCGCCAGTACTTTGTCCCAGCACCAGACCCGTATAGTTGTCGGTATTCAAGGCCCTCGGCCGGCTCTAGACCTGCAAGATAATCGATCATAGAGTCCAAATAAGGTACTGCATCCTCGTAAAGGGTTCGCGAATTCTGAAGTCTCGGGTCGTAGTCGCCGCCTTGGGTTGCATTGTGGACAACGATGTCGCCTAGGAGCCGAATGATCGACTCGATGCCGTTATTAATGAACACGAATCCGCCCTCTGCGCTACCGAGCTTATATTGGACGTCCAGGTGTTCTCGAACATGACCGATTCCTAGTGCGAGGTACTCAAACAGGGCATCGCAAGTCGCATCGTTGGTGCCTCGGTAGAAGGTACCAATCTCTTTCACCTCCGACTTAGTGAATGTGCCAATGAACCCTCCCCTGTCGAGACCTCTTGCGACTGCGTCGATAGTGAGGCACCGAAGCGGAGTCTTCGTTTCTTCCCCAACTTGAACGCGGCCATAGAGCGGTGACACCTTGTCCTCGCCGAGTCTTTGTGCGAGCACTAATTTAAGCGCTTTTGACTGCTCGCGAAGGTCATCGGACGCATACAGAAGATCGGCGTTGAGAGTGTTACGGAGGTTTTTCGGTACGGCCTGTTGATTCTCATTAACATCCATGAACATCCGCATTTGAGCCGAGCGACTGAGCGACACGAATGCGACGACAGGAATGAGATCCGTTGCCGCTCGAGCGCTGGCAGAGTACCCATACAAGCGGTGCTGCCCGTCTATGACATAGGCTGCCCTGAAAGTCTGCGGCAGATGCAAGATGCCAGCGCGGGTCTGTCCGTCCACCTTCCGGAACGCGTCAAATTGAAGACCGCGTGGGCCCCCTTCCAGGCTCAGAATCAGCGAGTTAGGGAAGTACCCCCCAGAATCGACAAACTGGGCCACGTTCTTAAGGCGTGTCTTTTTAATAAGGCGCTGATAGGTGGGCATGAGGCTCGAGTTTGCCTTGTTCCTGTGCAAGATGTAGCCAAGTTTGAGTAGACGATCTGGCTCGATAGAGAATGAGTAATACTTCTGGCCGCCCATAGAGGCCTCAATTGCCACTACTTCGTGGTTCAGGTTCGGAATTTTCTGGCCCGCGAAGAGATTCCCGAGAAGCTGGAACCGGGCAGCCGCGCCAAGGTGATCTGCTAGGGCAAGGTAATAATCAATCACCTCGTCACCCATATGGATGATATCCGCGTCCGCGATCCGTTCCGCGGTTGGCTTCGTAACGCCGTAATTGTTCGTAGCCAGCACGAATTTCACTTTGTGGTTCTCGTACTCGTTCTTGATGGAACGGAGCATTCCGGCCCGCTGGCCCTGAATCGTCTCGATTTCCTTTTTGAACTGACCAGTCCTAGTCTCCGCCGTTGATTTGCACTCAACCACTAGAACGACGTCATCGTCGGCAGCAAAGACGTCGATCTGTTGGCGCTCTCCGATGCCGGGGCCGTACTTAAGGGTTAGGAATCGATCTTTATTCAGCGAGGTAAAACCGAGCTTTGCAAACGTCGCCCAGACGCGATCCTCAAACGCCACGTCATGAGGCTTTGCTTTCCTCATGCGCACAGAACGCTTATTCCGGGTATCAACTACCCATCCTTGCTCCTCCAGTTCTGGGATACGGGTGGGCGGAACTGTTTGCAACAAGACGGGAGCCAACCGCCTGCGGGTCTCGGCCAAAATACTTTTCTCTGGCACTAAGGCGTCGCGGATCAACTCGCCCTGCGGTGGGAGCGTCATGCGATCGGTAAATTCGTGAACAGGTATTCGGTGGCGCGCCCCCGGGCCGCCAACCTGCCTCCTACATTATTCTTTCGACTGGTTTCCACGCGCCTGTCCCCCTTCTCGAAAAGCTCGGAAATAGATGTGTGCGCCGCATTGGTCATCACGTAGTAAGCGCCCCGGTCTCGAACCTGATCTATCGAGGCGCTTAATCGCTCTTGGTCGGCAAATAGGAACAATCGGTCGTTGTACTTCACGAAGCCATTGCTGTTGTGAGCCACCGTGTATGGGGGATCAAGGAAAACGAGGTCTCCCTCGCCAACTTCACGGAGCGCTTTCGCAAAATCCCCCACTAGGAGCGACGCAGACTCCAACCGACTGCTCGCTAATTTGAGCTGCGTCAGATCTGGCCGATTGTCCGTCTCCTTATACCCGAACGGAACGTTATACTCCCCTCGCAGATTGACCCTGTGCAAACCATTGAAAGAAGTGTGATTAAGGAAGATAAACCTCGCGGCACGATTGACTGGCGTCCGTGGTCTGGCCGCACGAGCCTCGTAATAGTCCTGGGCCGTGTTTTTGTATTTGCGTAACCGGTTCCAAACGTCTTCTGGGGCATCTCGCACCGCGGAATAGGTCTCGATGAGGTCCGCATTTAGGTCGCACAGATACGAATGGCCCCCAAAATCAACCCCGAAAAATATAGCAGCGCCACCAGCGAAGGGTTCGTGGTAGTTGCGAATCGGTATGCCGGTTGTAAGTTCCTCAACGTAGGAGACAAGCCAACGTTTTCCGCCCGCCCATCGAAGAAAGGGCGGTAGGCCTAAATGGGACCACGTCGGCGCCATTGCCGAGGGTTCCGGTGATGCCTCCGACATGTATGTCCTTGTCCTACAGAAGTTGAGTGGGTCGATGATATGCGTGCCGCCCGTCGCTCTGTGCAAAACACGCCGAATGAGAGACTGTCAGTCATAAAAAAGGCAGGGTGGTTCCGGCACTTAATTCACAACCACTTCGAGCTGGTCCTCCGCGGTGCGAGTTTCGCTGACAACATCCACTTCGGACTGCTATGAAGCCTTGTTCCTTGACAACACGCACGCCCGCAAGGCAGTGCCCCTGGAGGGACTCGAACCCCCAACCCTTTCCTTAGGACGGAACTGCTCTTCCATTGAGCTACAGAGGCTGATCCGTCAAGCCTACCGAACGTCACGCCCGGCTACAGAGCCGTCACATGTGAGCGCGCACACCCGCAGGGGAATAGCGTGCACCCATGCCTCTCACCGCCGAGACCTGGCCCATCGCCGCGATGCTCCTGCAGTTCCCCAACCAGAAGCGCGACGGCACCACCGTTCAAGACGACCCGCCTGAAGCCTGGCGGGAGGTGTTCGACGAGGTGCGCGCAGCCGGCTTCACGGCAGTCGACCTGACCGACGGCTGGCTCCGCGTCGGCGACCTGAGCGCCGAGCAGCTCGACGCACTGAAGCACGAGGCGGCCAGTGCAGGTCTTGCGACGCCGGCAATCAGCCTGGTCCGCCGCAGCGTCATCGACGCCGAGAACTGGCAAGACAACCTCGCCTTCACCCACCGCACCATCGATGCGGCCGCGGCCCTTGGTGTCGGCACCGTCAGCATCGGCCTTCACCAGGCGCTCACCGACGCGCAGAAGCAGCAGCTCTGGTTCTGGACCGTCGACGGCCACAAAGACCCCGACGACGCCGACACCTGGCGCAAGGCAGTGACCCGGATTCAGGAACTCGCCGACCACGCCGCAGACCTGAAGATCGAGCTCTCTCTCGAGATGTACGAGGACACGTACCTCGGCACCGCCGACTCCGCGGTCCGGCTCAAGACCGACATCGACCGCCCGAACTGCGGCCTCAACCCCGACCTCGGCAACCTCGTGCGCCTGCACCGCCCGATCGAGGACTGGCGCGAGGCCCTGAAGAAGACGCTCCCCCACTCCAACTACTGGCACGTCAAGAACTACTACCGCGACGAAGACCGCGCGAACGAGATCTACGTGGCCAGCCCTGCGCCGATGGAGTTCGGCATCATCAGCTACCGCGAGGCGATCAAGATCGCACTCGCCTCCGGCTACACGGGCGCATTCTGCTGCGAGCACTACGGCGGAGACGGCCTGAGCGTCAGCGCGACCAACGAGAAGTACCTGCGAGGCCTGCTCAAGGCCCTGAAGAAGGAGAACCGATGACCGAGTACGCAGTGGTGGGATCCGGATACATGGGCGGCGGCATCGCGCAGGTGCTCGCCTTGAGCGGCGCGAACGTGGTGCTCGCCGACGTGTCAGCCGAGATCGCCGAGTCCAACCTCGAGCGGCTGCTGCGGGAGGCAGGCGACTTCGAGCGCGACGGGTTGATGCGCGACGGGGCCGTCGAGTTCCTGCGCCCGAGACTGAGGGCCGCTGCGAGCATCGAGGAGGCCGTCGCAGACGCCGACTTCATCGAAGAAGCCGTGCCCGAGAAGATCGAGCTGAAGGGTGCGACACTCGCCCGCATCAGCGCAGCCGCGCGACCAGATGCCTTGATCGGCAGCAACACGTCGACGATCTCGATCACCGAGCTCGCGGGTCATGTCACCAACCCGGAGCGCTTTCTCGGGATCCACTTCTCGAACCCGGCGCCGTTCATCCCCGGCGTCGAGCTGATCGCGCACCCGACGACGACCGAGCAGGCGATCGCCACCGCTGAGACCATCGTGCGCGCCACCGGCAAGCAGACCGCCCGCATCGGCGACCGAACCGGCTTCGTGCTCAACCGCCTGCAGTACGCCCTGTTCAGCGAGGCGAACCAGCTCGTCGAAGAAGGCGTGGCCTCGGCCGAAGACATCGACACCGTCGTGCGCACCACGTTCGGCTTCCGGCTGCCGTTCTTCGGGCCGTTCGCCATCGCCGACATGGCCGGACTCGACGTCTACCGCTTCTGCTACGAGTCGATGCAGACCGACTTCCCCGAGCGCTTCGCCACTCCCCCGCGGCTCGACGCGCTCGTCGAGCAGGGCCGGTTCGGCACGAAATCGGGCGGCGGCTACTTCGACAACACCGAAGACGGGGCGCAGGAACTCGTCGCCTACCGCAACAAGGCCTACGTCGCGATGCAGCGTCTGCTCGACGAGCTCGGCCCCGCCCCGCTGGGCCCGCCCGCCGCCTGACCCGCGTCGACACCCCGCAGGGCTAAGCCGCCGTCAGGTACTCGTCCCAGACGGCCTGGGGCTGCTCCACCCCGCGCACCACCCAGCCGACGCCGTGCGGCGCCTTCGGCACGAACCGCAGGCTCCAGCCCATCTCGAGCGGGGTGCGGTTGCTCTTGAGGTTGTTGCAGCGCAGGCAGCAGGCGACGAGGTTCTCCCACGAGTCGACGCCGCCGCGCGAACGGGGCTGCACGTGGTCGATCGTCGCCGCCTTGCCGCAGTAGGCGCAGCGGTGCGCGTCACGGCGGAGGACGCCGCGACGCGAGACCGGGATGAGCCGCGTGTGCGGCAGGCGCACGTACCGGGTCAGGACGATGACGGAGGGCCGGTCGTACTCGAACCGGGCGCCGTGCACGGGATTATCGGCATCGGCGGCCAGGACGGTGGCCTTGTGGCTCATGACGAGCACGAGGGCCCGTCGGAACGACACGACAGCGAGAGGCTCGTAACCGGCGTTCAGGACAAGAGTGCGCATTGGTTCCCTTTCGAAACGGCCTGGACGGCTTCCAGGCATTCGATCTCGCGCGGTTCAGCGATTCATCAGGGGTGCCCACGAAAAAAGCACCGCCACACAGTGGCGGTGCTCAGTCGTGGGCGCCGAAGCGCACACCGGAATGGTGCAGGCCTCGGCGCGTGGTCCGTATGGCACAGCTGAGCAGCGCACCCATGGTGCGAGTGGCTGCTCGGTGCGACATGCGGTCTCTCCTGGTGGATCGTCGATCTGCGTTGCGCTCACATTACGACACGTCCCGCCGGGTGCAAAGCACTGGCGAGAACGGTTTACAGGGTGTTAACCGCGAACGGCCCCTCTCCCGCGGGAGGGGGGCCGATGCGGCAAGACCTACTTGATGCCGAATCGCACGAAGTGGACGTCGGTGGTCCACAGCGGGCGGACACTCACCACACCGCCGGGCTTGGGGGCGTCGAGGATCATGCCGTTGCCGGCGTAGAAGCCGTCGTGGCTGCCGTTGTTGAGCACGACGACGTCGCCGGGCTCGGCATCGGCCTCGGAGATGATCGTGCCAGCCGCAGACTGCGCGGGCACCGAGTGGGCCAGCGAGATGCCGTACTGGGCGTAGACGTACATGACGAAGCCGGAGCAGTCGAAGCCGGAGGGCGTCGCACCGCCGAAGACGTAGGGGGTGCCCTGGTACTGCAGCGCGGTCTGGTAGACGGCGGCGAGCGAGAACGCGGGGTGCGACGGCGAGGCCAGGTAGTCGGCGGCCGTCTTGCCGGTGTAGGCGGTGCTGGCGGCGAACGAGGCGCGCTGGGCCGTCGAGGCGGCGGTCTCGGTGGTCGAGAGGGTGGTCGCCGTCGTAGTCGTGGTCGTCTGCACGACGGGAGCCACCGGGACGGTGGTCGTGTAGCCGTCGCGCGAGAGGCTGGCGTTCTTGACGCCGGAGGCGACGGAGACGGACTGCGAGCCGTTGGCGCGCACGGCGTTGACAGCCGCGGTGCTGGCCGACGAGGAGTCGCTGTCGCCGGGGGTGTGAGCGAAGGCGGGAAGCGCCATCGTGCCGAGAAGACCGGCGACGAGGGTCAGGGCGCCGACGCTGGCGACGGTGCGCTTCATGGAGTGCCTCGACGCGGCGGCCTTGGCCTGGGCCTTGTCGGCGGCGCGAGCGGCGCGGCGGGTGACCGGAGCCACGACTGCGTCCGCCGTGACCGTCGTGACGGGGCCGGTGCGGATCGGGTCGGTGCGAGGGGTCGACCGGCTGGCGACGAAGCTCGTCGTGCGCGGTGTCGTAGTGATGCCAGTGCTCAAGAGGGGGAATCTCCTGCGCCTCGACGTGAATCGGCCACAGCTGTAGCTGCGACCGGGCCTCACGACCCATCCGTTCGTTGGATCAACGACTCACGGCGAGAGATGGGAATCGAGACGTCTCGCCACGGGCCCGGCAACCGGCTTCCTGGTTGTTTGGACTTGGCGAGCGTACCCGAGTACGACCTCCGTGTCATCCTGAAGGAGGACATTTGTAACGAAAAGGTAAAGAGACCTTGTGGTTTTCAGATAGCCAGGTAGATGTGCGCCGCGACGTCGCTGGACAGCTCGATGGCATCGTCGTACCCCTCCACCTGAACCCGCACATACGTGCCTGCCTGCGACACCGTGGCGGTCTTGCCAGGTTGTACCCCGTTGTCGTGGAGCTGCTGGAGGAAGTCCGGCTCGAACTGCACGGGCTCGGCAAGGCGACGAATTGTTCCTGACTTTCCGCTGGGATTCTGCGAGGCCACGTCGACGATCGAGATCACGCCGTCCATGAAGCGGCCGGCGGGCGAGTCGCCGAGCTCGTCGAGGCCCGGGATCGGGTTGCCGTAGGGCGACTCGGTCGGGTGGTCGAGCATGTCGAGCAGACGGCGCTCCACCTGCTCGCTCATCACGTGCTCCCACCGGCAGGCCTCTTCGTGGACGAGAGCCCAGTCGAGTCCGATCACGTCCGCGAGCAGGCGCTCGGCAAGGCGGTGCTTGCGGATCACATGGGTCGCCTTCGTGCGACCGGCAGTGGTCAGCTCGAGGTGGCGGTCGCCCGAGACGATGACGAGGCCGTCGCGCTCCATGCGGGCGACGGTCTGCGAGACGGTGGGGCCGGAGTGACCGAGCCTCTCCGAGATCCGGGCGCGAAGAGGCACGATGTTCTCCTCTTCGAGATCCAGGATCGTGCGAAGGTACATCTCAGTGGTGTCGACGAGATCGGTCAACGGTGCCTCCTGGTCGTTGCTGGCACCGGGCCCCCGGTGTCCGCGCGCGTGGACCCGATCCTACCGGCCCCCGCCTTAGGGCCGGATCACCTGGGGGTCGTCTGAGGGTGACCGACCGGTACCCCGCGATCGATACCATCGTTCGCATGGCGGACATCCAGATTCCTCGCGACCTCCTTCCCACCGACGGCCGATTCGGCTGCGGCCCCTCGAAGATCCGCGGAGCCCAGCTCGAGCACCTCGTGACCTCCGGGGCGACGATCCTGGGCACCTCGCACCGCCAGGCTCCCGTGAAAGACCTCGTCGGCCGCGTCCGCGCCGACCTCGGCACCCTGTTCGACCTGCCGGACGGCTACGAGGTCGTCCTCGGCGACGGCGGCTCGACCGCCTTCTGGGACGCCGCGTCGTTCGGCCTGATCGAGAAGCGCGCCGAGAACCTCTCGTTCGGCGAGTTCGGCTCCAAGTTCGCCAAGGCGGCCGGCGCCCCCTGGCTCGAGGCCCCGCACGTGATCACCGCGGCCGGCGGCTCGCGCGCCGAGGTCGAGGTCGTCGATGGCGTCGACGTCTACGCCTGGCCGCACAACGAGACCTCCACCGGCGTCATGGCTCCCGTCACGCGCGTGGCCGGCGACGCCGGGGCGCTCACGGTCATCGACGCGACCAGTGCGGCGGGCGGAGCGGCGTTCGACGCGGCCGAAGCCGACGTCTACTACTTCGCGCCGCAGAAGAACTTCGCCTCCGATGGCGGGCTGTGGTTCGCCCTCATGTCGCCGGCGGCAATCGAGCGCATCGAGCGCATCGCCGCGACCGACCGCTACATCCCCGAGTTCCTGAGCCTGAAGAATGCGGTCGACAACTCGCGTCTCAACCAGACCCTCAACACCCCGGCGCTCGCGACCCTGCTCCTGCTCGAAGACCAGACGCGGTGGATCCTCGAGAACGGCGGGCTCGCCTGGGCCGACGCCCGCACCAGGGAGTCCTCCGGAGCGCTGTACGACTGGGCGACCGCCTCCGACTACGCGACGCCGTTCGTCGTCGACCCCGACCACCGCTCGCAGGTCGTCGCGACGATCGACTTCGACGACGCGATCGACGCAGCCGCCGTCGCCACGGCACTGCGCGCCAACGGCATCGTCGACACCGAGCCGTACCGCAAGCTCGGCCGCAACCAGCTCCGCGTAGCGACGTTCACGGCCATCGAGCCCGACGACGTGCGTCAGCTGATCAAGTCGATCGAGTTCGTGGTCGGCGCGCTCTAGCCGTCACGAGGCGTGCTCCGCCCCGGGCTCCTCCCGATCTCGAGGAGCCCGGCGCGGGATCCCGCCAGCGCATGCCGATCCGGCCTCGTCGGCGCGCCGATCTCCTCGAGAATGCGCGCCGAGCGGGGGCTACTTCTCGTCGGAGGTCGCAGCCGGGTCGAAGCCGGCGGCCTCAGCCGCCTCCTCGACGTCGATGCCGTCGAACTCCTCGCGAGGGGCGAGGTCGTCGCCGTCCTCGTTCTCTTCTTCGTCGTCCGACTCGTCCTCGTCGTCCGACTCGTCGTCGTCCTCGTCGTCGAAGTCATCGTCGTCGTCGGGGTCGTCGTCGTCGCCGGAGTCATCCGACTCGTCGGAGTCGTCGTCGTCGGACTCGTCCTCGTCGGAATCGTCGTCGTCGGAGCCGTCCTCACCTGACTCGTCGGCGTGGGCCGCAGCCTCCTGCGAGGCCTCGTACTCGGCGAGGCGCTCCACCCACGGCACCCAGTCGGGTGCGAGGAGCGCGTCGCCGGTCGGAATCAGCTCGGTCTCGAGCACGTTCGGCGCCTCGCCGTCGAGCTCGGCGATGCTGACGGTCCAGAGCCAGCCCGGGTAGCCGGGGAGAGTGTTCTCGAAGCGGACCGTCGAGACGCCCTCGCCCTCGTCGACGATCTCGAACGGCTCGCCGATCGTGTCGTCGCGCGTGATCTCGAGCAGCGCCGTGCGGGCGAGCGAGTAATAGTCGTCGGCCCGTGCCGAGTCGAACGCCTCAGGCATCGAGCTGGTCCGCGATCTTGCGGAGCACGGCGGCGACCTGCGGGCCGTTCTCGGGGTAGCGGCCCCGGCGGAGTCGGTTGCCGACGCCGTCGAGCATCTTCACGAGGTCCTCGACGATGACCGCCATGTCTTCGGCCGAGCGGCGGTTGCGCTCGACGAGGCTCGGGGCCTTCTCGAGCACGTGGACCGAGAGCGCCTGCGCGCCCTTCTTGCCGTCGGCGATGCCGTACTCGAGGCGGGCTCCGGCCTTCACCCCGGTCGTGCCTGCGGGCAGGGCCGACGCGTGGAGGAAGACCTCTTGGCCGTCATCGCCGGAGATGAAGCCGAAGCCTTTCTCGTCGTCGTAGAACTTGACCTTGCCGGTGGGCATGACTGAACTCCTTGGTTGCGGGGCGCCCTTGCGGGCGACCTACAGCATACGGGGCCACAGCCAGGGCCGCCCCGACTACGCTGGGGCCTGTGGCTACCAAGACTCTCTCCGCCGACGCTGCGACCGGCATCCGCCGCGTCGAGCGCGTGCTGTCGTACGCCGCCATCTCGGTGGCCGGCCTGGGCGTCGTCTGCATCGCCATCATCCTGATCGGCGCCGCCGCCGGCATCGGCAACCGCGACAGCAGCATCTGGCCCACGGTCACCGTGCTCCCCGCCCTCGCGTTCCCCATCGCAGTGCTCCTCCTGATCTCGTACGTCATCGTCAGCCTGGTGCGCCGCAGCCGAGAGAACCGAGAGACCTCACGCTGATACACGGCCGCCACGGCGAGGCAGAGGCGCCTCGTGGCTAGCGCCCTCGACCTCGCGGGCGAGCTCCGCCGCCTTCCGAAATCCGAGCTCGCCGAGCGCCTGAGCGAGCGACAGGTCTCACGCCCCAACGCGGTGAAAGACGCGTTCGATCTCGCCGACGTCCTGCTCGACCGCCCGTCGGTGCGCGAGGTCGTCACCCGGCTCGACCGCGTCGCGCTCCTGGTGCTCCGCGCGGCCGCGCATCCCACTCGGGCGCAGGAACTCCCCGCCACCGCCCACCCCGCCTTCACCACGGCGCCGCCCGACGTCGAGCGCGCCCTCGAGCGGCTCACGCGGCTCTTCCTCGTGCTCGACCGCGACGGCGTCATCACCACGTACGAGCCCGTCATCGAGGCGCTCGACGACGACCCCGCGCTGTCGCTCCCGGCCCTGGCCGAGACGCTTCCCCCGGTCGTCCTCGAGGCCGTCGACGACGTCGACCGGTCGGCGCAGGACGCAGCGAGCGCCGAGCGCCTCTTCGCCGTGGTCGTCGAGGTCGCCGAGATCGTGCGCGCGGTGTCCGAGAGCCCGGCGCGCCAGCTGGCGCGCGGCGGTCTGGCGCTGCCGGAGACGCGGCGCCTGGCCGAGGCCGCCCGCATCGACGTCGACGACGTCGCTCCTCTCCTCGACGCCGCGCGCTCCGCCGGCCTGGTCGACGTGGGGCCGGACGGCTGGGCCCCCACCTCCCGCGCCGACGACTGGCTGCTCGCCGAGTGGGCCGACCGCTGGGCGGCGCTCGTGGCCGCGTGGCTGGGCGCGCTGCCGGGCGAGATCCGCACCGTGCTCGACCAGCGCAGCTCGACGTCGTGGGGCGAGCCGCTCCGCACGTTCAGCACCTGGTACTTCCCGGCGGGCGGCGCCTGGGTGACCGAGCGGCTCGAGGCCTTCGCGCGCTCGGCGGCGCTGTTCGGGCTCACCGTCGACTCGCGCCCGACGAGCGCCGCGGTCGCACTCCTCGGCGACGGCCTCGAGGCGGCGACCGACGTCGTGCGCGCGCTCCTGCCCGAGCCGATCGAGAACGTCTACCTCCAGCACGATCTCACGGTCGTCGCGCCGGGCCCGCTGGCGCCCGCGCTCGACGCGCGGCTCCGCACGATCGCCGACGTCGAGAGCGCCGGGCTCGCGGCGACGTACCGGATCAGCGAGGCGCGGATCCGGCAGGCGCTCACGGAAGGCGAGTCGGCCGACGGGGTGCGCGAGTTCCTGCGCTCCCTGTCTTCGACGGGGATGCCGCAGCCGGTCGACTACCTCATCACCGAGACCGCGCAGCGCCACGGCCGGTACCGGGCGCACGACCTCGAGCCGTCCGAGCTCGACGAGGTGGCCCGGCGCATCGGCGCCGTGAGCCGGCTCCGGAGCGACGACGCCGCCCTGCTCGACACCGTCTCGGTCGACCAGGCGCTGCACCCGCTCGGGCTCATCCGTGTCGACGCGCACCGCATGCTGTGCCGGTTCAGCGCCGAGACCGTGTACTGGGCCCTGAGCGACGAGCGGTACCCCGTGCTGATCGAGGATGCGGCGGGCGATCCCGTCCGGCCCCCGGCTCGACGACGTGGTCGTCGACCTGCGTCGGCTCCGTCGCCGGATCCTCTGGACGGCCTGGTCGAGCGGGTGACCGCGACCGCCACCGACGACGACACCGAGCGCGCCTGGATCGCCCGGCAGCTCGACGCCGCCGTGAAGAGCCGCATGACCGTCGTCGTGTCGGTCGCGATGCCCGACGGCACGACCACCGACCTGCAGATCGAGCCGACCGGCGTCGGCGGCGGACGCCTTCGGGGGCGCGACCGCAAGTCGGACATCGAGCGGACGCTGCCGCTGTCGAGCATCGTCGGCGTCGCCACGCCCGATCACGACTAGCGGGAGGCCCGGGGCGAGCCCGAGCGGGCCGCAGAGACGCCCACCGCGAACACGTACCCCCACCCGGCTCGCGCGGAGCAGCCCTGCATAGACTGATTCTTTGTGACAGGCCCCCTCATCGTCCAGAGCGACCGCACCGTGCTCCTCGAAGTCGCGCACCCCGATGCCGAGGACGCCCGGCACGACCTCTCCGTCTTCGCCGAGCTCGAGCGCGCCCCCGAGCACGTGCACACGTACCGGATCACGCGCCTCGGCCTGTGGAACGCCCGGGCCGCCGGCCACTCGTCCGACGACATGCTCGAGACGCTCAACCGGTACTCGAAGTTCCCGGTGCCGCAGAGCGTCACGGTCGACATCTCCGAGACGGTGGGTCGCTACGGCCGCATCGTGATCGAGCGCGACGGCGACCAGCTGCTCCTGCGCGGCACCGACAAGGCCGTGCTCAACGAGGTCACCCGCTCCAAGAAGATCGGCGAGCTGCTCGGCGTCAAGCGGGCCGACGACCTGTGGGAGCTCCTGCCCTGGGCACGCGGCGAGGTCAAGCAGCAGCTCATCAAGCTCGGCTGGCCGGCCGAAGACCACGCGGGCTACACCCCGGGCACCCCGCACGCGATCGACCTCGACACCGCCGACTGGAACCTCCGCGACTACCAGCAGAAGGCCGTCGACAACTTCTTCGAGGGCGGCTCGGGCGTCGTCGTGCTCCCCTGCGGCGCCGGCAAGACCCTCGTCGGCGCGGGTGCCATGGCGCAGGCCAAGACGAACACGCTGATCCTGGTGACGAACACCGTCAGCGCCCGGCAGTGGCGCGACGAGCTGCTCAAGCGCACGACGCTCACCGAAGACGAGATCGGCGAGTACTCCGGCGCCGTGAAAGAGATCAAGCCGGTCACCATCGCGACCTACCAGATCCTCACCGCGCGACGGGCCGGCAAGTACACCCACCTCTCCCTCCTCGACGCCAACGACTGGGGCCTCGTCGTCTACGACGAGGTGCACCTGCTGCCCGCGCCCGTGTTCAAGCTGACCGCCGAGCTCCAGGCCCGTCGTCGCCTCGGCCTCACCGCGACGCTCGTGCGCGAGGACGGCCGCGAGGGCGACGTGTTCAGCCTCATCGGACCGAAGCGCTTCGACGCCCCGTGGAAGGAGATCGAGGCCCAGGGCTACATCTCCCCCGCCAGCTGCTACGAGGTGCGCGTCGACCTGCCGCAGGAGGCCCGGCTCGAGTACGCGGCCTCGGCCGACGACGAGCGCTACCGCCTCGCGGCGACGGCGCCGATCAAGCTCGACGTCGTCAAGGAGCTCGTGAAGCGGCACGAGGGCGAGCAGATCCTCGTGATCGGCCAGTACCTCGACCAGATCGACGAGCTGGCCGAGACCCTCGACGCCCCGAAGCTCACCGGCGCGACCCCGGTCGACGAGCGTCAGCGGCTCTTCCAGGCGTTCCGCGACGGCGAGGTGAAGGTGCTCGTCGTGTCGAAGGTCGCCAACTTCTCGGTCGACCTCCCCGAGGCGACGGTCGCGATCCAGGTCTCCGGCTCGTACGGCTCCCGCCAAGAAGAGGCGCAGCGCCTCGGCCGTCTGCTCCGACCCAAGAAGTCGGGCATCCCCGCCAGCTTCTACACGCTCGTGAGCCGCGACACCGTCGACCAGGACTTCGCCCAGAACCGTCAGCGCTTCCTCGCCGAGCAGGGCTACAGCTACACGATCCTCGACAGCCCCCTGCTCGCCGCCTGAGCCCGAGCCGTCCAGCCCGGCTCCGACACGGCGGGCGCAGGAACTGCGACACCCGTCGCCCTGACCAGCCGCCAGCGCGCTACCACCCCCCGCCCCACCCCCTCCCAGCAAACGCTTAGGCGCCGCGCAGATACTAAGAGGCATGAGCGACGGCCCCAAGATCCTTATCGTTGACGACGAGCCCAACATCCGCGACCTGCTGACCACGAGCCTGCGCTTCGCTGGCTTCGCGGTCCGTGCCGTCGGCAACGGAGCTCAGGCGATCTCGGCCGTTCTCGAAGAAGAGCCCGACCTGATCATCCTCGACGTCATGCTCCCCGACATGAACGGCTTCGGCGTCACGAAGCGCCTCCGCTCGTCGGGCTACACGTCGCCGATCCTGTTCCTCACCGCCAAGGACGACACCGAGGACAAGATCACCGGCCTCACCGTCGGCGGCGACGACTACGTCACCAAGCCGTTCAGTCTCGACGAGATCGTCGCGCGCATCAAGGCGATCCTGCGCCGCACCATGAACGAGGACGAAGACGCGATTATCCGCGCCGGCGAGCTCACGATGGACCAGGACACCCACGAGGTCACCATCGGCGACACGGCCATCGAGCTCAGCCCCACCGAATTCAAGCTGCTGCGCTACCTCATGCTCAATCCCAACCGCGTGCTGTCGAAGGCGCAGATCCTCGACCACGTGTGGGAGTACGATTTCAACGGCGACGCCGGCATCGTCGAGAGCTACATCTCGTACCTGCGCCGCAAGCTCGACCAGTTCTCGGCCGAGCCGATCATCCAGACGAAGCGCGGCTTCGGCTACATGCTGAAGGCCGCCAAGGCCTGACGCGTGCTGAGCCGAAATCCCAGGCTCATCGCCTAATCTCGTCCGTCTATGCACTCACGCCTGTCGCAGTGGTGGAGCGAGATCTCCATCCGCACGAAGATCACCGGGATCACGGTCTGTTTGGTGACCCTCGGGTTGCTCGTCGCGGGTCTCGGCACGATGACCGTGCTGAGCACCTATCTCTACGGGCAGGTGGATCGCGACCTGAAGGCGGGAGTCGTCGGCACGCAGAAGTGGACGCCCGGCGGGGATCAGTACTGCAGCGCCGAGTTCGGCAGCTACAAGACGACCTACTACGCACTGGTCGCGAACGACGGCTCGTTGATCTGCGACAACGCGAAAGATCTGTCGCCGGAGGGCTCCACGCCCTACCTCCCGTCGTTCACCGAAGCGGTCGCGAAGAACCACTCGACGCCGTTCACCGGCTACAACAAGTCGGGCACGCAGGAGTGGCGGCTCTTCGCGGCCGCTGAGGCGACGGCGACGAACGAGAGCACCGGCGCCAGCATCCCGGTCACGATCATCACCGGCCAGAACCTCGCGACGACCAACTCGACCATCTCGCGGTTCACCTACATCTTCCTGGGCTTCGGCCTGTCGGTCGTCGTGCTCGGCGCCGCGATCACGCGGCTCCTGGTGACGTCGACCTTCGCGCCGCTGCGCGACGTCGAAGACACGGCGGCGCGCTTCGCCGACGGCGACTTCAGCCAGCGCCTCGACACCACCTCGCCCCACACCGAGGTCGGCCGTCTCAACCGCTCGCTCAACACGATGCTCGCGCGAATCGACCGCTCGTTCGACGACCGCGCGAAGACCATCGACCAGATGCGGCGCTTCGTCGGCGATGCCAGCCACGAGCTGCGCACCCCCCTCGTCTCGCTCCGCGGCTACGCCGAGCTCTACCGCATGGGCGCGCTGACGAAGCCCGAAGACGTGGCCCAGGCGATGGACCGCATCGAGAAGGAGGCCATCCGCATGGGCGGCCTCGTGCAAGACCTCCTGCAGCTCGCACGCCTCGACGAGTCGAAGCCGCTCGAGCTCGGCCCCGTCGACCTGGTCACGATCGCCCGCGACTCCGCTCTCGACACCATGGCGTCGAACACCGACCGCGAGATCCGCGTCATCGTGCGCGAGCCCGTGATGCCGGGCGGCGGAGCCATCGGCGAGGAGTACGTGTTCGGGTCCGACGCGTCCTTCCCGGCGTCGCCTCCCGGCGCGACCGGCCCCATCGCCTTCGCCGGCGCCACTCTCGCGCGCCTCCGCAGCCGCAGAGCCCGCGCCACCGAGGCGGGCGCCGAGACAGCTCCCGAGCCCGGCCGTCCGGGGCTCAGAGGTCCCCGCCTCAGCCTCGAGCGCCGCCCCGTCGTGAACCCCGTCGTGCTCGGTGAGGAGAACAAGATCCGCCAGGTCGTCACCAACCTCATGGGCAACGCGATGCGGTTCACCGATCACGATGCGCCCATCGAGCTGGCCGTGCAGGCCGACCCCGGCCGAGGCATGGCGACGATCGACGTCATCGACCACGGCGAGGGGATCCCCCCGCAGATCCGCGAGAAGATCTTCCAGCGCTTCTGGCGCGCCGACTCGTCGCGCACCCGCGACACGGGCGGCTCGGGCCTCGGCCTGGCCATCGTCTCGGGAATCGTCGCCGCGCACCACGGCGAGGTGGACGTGTTCGACACCCCCGGCGGCGGCGCCACCTTCCGCGTCTCGCTGCCCCTGCTCCCCGCCGCCCCCGCCGCGTAGCCGCGCGCGCGGTCCTCTGCGAAGGACGCTGTGCTCGTAGGACAGGATCGGCCCCCGCGTCTGTACGCCCCACAAGGAGAACGGCTAGTTCCTGCGCCCGCCACAAGGACGTCTACCCCGCGAATCCTTGCCTGGGCGACGACGCCGACCCGCGCCAACGACAAAGGCCGGCTCCCCCGAGGGGAAACCGGCCTTCGACGCAGTCGGACTTAGAAGTCCATGCCACCCGTGGGGTCGCCGGCCGGAGCCGAGACCTTCTCGGGCTTGTCGGCGACGACGACCTCGGTGGTGAGGAAGAGGCCGGCGATCGAAGCGGCGTTCTGCAGAGCGGAGCGCGTCACCTTGGCGGGGTCGATGATGCCGGCGGCCAGCATGTCGACGTACTCGCCGGTGGCGGCGTTGAGGCCCCAGCCGACGGGCAGGTTGCGGACCTTGTCGGCCACGACGCCGGGCTCCATGCCGGCGTTGAAGGCGATCTGCTTGAGCGGAGCGTCGATGGCGACCTTGACGATGTTCGCGCCGGTCGCCTCGTCGCCCTCGAGCACGAGGGTCTCGAGCGCGGTCTTGCCGGCCTGGATGAGGGCGACGCCACCACCGGCGACGATGCCCTCTTCGACGGCGGCCTTCGCGTTGCGCACTGCGTCTTCGATGCGGTGCTTGCGCTCCTTGAGCTCCACCTCGGTGGCGGCTCCGGCCTTGATGACGGCGACGCCGCCGGCGAGCTTGGCGAGGCGCTCCTGGAGCTTCTCGCGGTCGTAGTCGCTGTCGGTGTTCTCGATCTCGGCGCGGATCTGCTTGACGCGGCCGGCGATCATCTCTTCGTCGCCAGCACCCTCGACGATGGTCGTCTCGTCCTTGGTGATGATGACCTTGCGGGCCTTGCCCAGCAGGTCGAGCGTGGCGTTCTCGAGCTTGAGGCCGACCTCTTCCGAGATGACCTGGCCGCCGGTGAGGATCGCGATGTCCTGCAGCTGCGCCTTGCGACGGTCGCCGAAGCCGGGGGCCTTGACGGCGACCGACTTGAAGATGCCGCGGATCTTGTTGACGACGAGGGTCGCGAGAGCCTCTCCGTCGACGTCCTCGGCGATGATGAGGAGCTGCTTGCCCGACTGGATGACCTTGTCGACGACAGGAAGGAGATCCTTGATGTTCGAGATCTTCGAGTTGACGATCAGGATGTAG
This sequence comes from Frondihabitans sp. PhB188, assembly GCF_003752365.1. Lineage (GTDB taxonomy): Bacteria > Actinomycetota > Actinomycetes > Actinomycetales > Microbacteriaceae > Frondihabitans. Next base: position 656,856 of record NZ_RJUO01000003.1, read on the forward strand.
GCGTCTTCGAAGACGGCTTCCTGGCGCTCGGGGTCGGTGACGAAGTACTGCGACAGGTAGCCCTTGTCGAAGCGCATGCCCTCGGTGAGCTCGAGCTCGGTGCCGAAGGTGTTCGACTCCTCGACGGTGACGACGCCCTCCTTGCCGACCTTGTCGATCGCCTCGGCGATGAGCGCGCCGATGGTGGGGTCGGCGGCCGAGATGGACGCGGTCGCAGCGATCTCGTCCTTGGTCTCGATCTCCTTGGCGTTCTCGAGCAGCTGGGCCGAGACGGCCGCGACGGCCTTCTCGATGCCGCGCTTGAGGCTGATCGGGTCGGCGCCGGCGGCGACGTTGCGGAGGCCCTCGCGGACGAGAGCCTGGGCGAGGACGGTGGCCGTCGTCGTGCCGTCACCGGCGACGTCGTCGGTCTTCTTGGCGACCTCCTTGACCAGCTCGGCGCCGATCTTCTCGTACGGGTCGTCGAGCTCGATCTCCTTGGCGATCGAGACACCGTCGTTCGTGATCGTGGGGGCGCCCCACTTCTTCTCGAGGACGACGTTGCGACCGCGCGGGCCGAGCGTGACCTTCACAGCGTCGGCGAGAATGTTCAGGCCGCGCTCGAGGCCGCGTCGGGCCTCTTCGTCAAAAGCAATGATCTTAGCCATGTGGTTTTTCGTCCCTCCCGGACGTCGTGGGGCAGGTAGCCCCGGCTGGTGCCGTGAAACAGGTGAGCCATTGGCACTCGATAATCACGAGTGCCAATTGATTCTGGCACTCTCACCTATCGAGTGCAAGCGAATCCGCGCGCGTCGACAGCAAGCGAAAAGGCGCCGCTCCCGGTGGGGAGCGACGCCGTCTCGAGGGTTCCGCGGGTCAGGCGAGGCGCACTGCCTCCGCCTGGGGACCCTTGTTGCCGGTGCCGACCTCGAACACGACGGCCTGACCCTCTTCGAGAACCTTGTATCCGCTCATGTCGATGGCCGAGTAGTGGACGAAGACATCCTGTCCGTCCCCCTCGACGGTGATGAACCCGTAGCCCTTCTCGGCGTTAAACCACTTGACGGTTCCGTTGGCCATTTTCGTACTCCCTAGCTGTCTGGCAGACGGCACGAGCCCAGGCGCGGGGTGCCGATTGGTTCCAGATAGTAATGAAAGACGAGAGCCGTTCACGTACCCCGACGAGGGTTGTTTACACGGACGTAACCACACCCGTCATTTCGCGTCATACAAGCGGCGCAATCCAGGGGTAAGCCCGGTGCTGACGCTACGACGAGGCGGTGAAGTCCGCTCCCAGCACGACCGTGATGGTCGCACCCGGGAAGGCCGTCGATGCCTGCACGGTGTCGATGCCGAGGCTCTTCGCGACGCCGAGGGCGATCGACTCGTTGTCGGCCGCGGAGTCGTCGTAGTACACGACCGAGGTCGACACCTGCGACGACGCGTTGCCCTCGTTGCCGACCGTCCAGCCGGCGTTCCTCAGCGTCGTGCCGGCGCCCGAGGCGAGCCCCGGGGTGGTGGTCGCGTTGAGGATCGTGATCGTGGTCTTCGCGGGGTCGACCTTCGACGGGTCGGTCAGCGCCGAGGCCGTCGGGCTGGGAGTCGACGTCGCGGTCGCCGTGGCCGTCGCCGTGGCCGACGAGGCGCTCGACGATCCGCTGGTGAACTGGAAGCTGCCGTTGAAGGCGGTCAGCGTGATGATGCCGGCGCCGACCAGGATCCCGGTGGCGAGGGCCGCCCAGGCGAAGACGATGAGGCCGGTGTGGCGCTTCGCACCGGTGCGGTGGGCGCCGACGCGCAGCAGGGAGTCGGGCACGCCGTCGAAGCGGTCGGTCGGGAACTTGGCCATGCGTGTCAGGTCTTTTCGTGGTTCGGGCAGGTGCCGTTCGAAGTCAGCGCCCGAAGGTCCGGGTGCTGCGCGCGTGGTCCCGGGCGTCGCGGAGACGGAGCAGCCGCCCGACCAGCATCGGCGCGTAGGCCAGTGCACCCGGTTTTTCTATGAGTGAGCCGAGCAGCTGCTGGTACCGCGGTGCCGTGAGCCCCAGCTCCGAGCGGATCGCGGCGGCCTTGCGCGGGGGCGAGACGGGCGCGTGCTGCTCGAAGTCGAGGATCCGCCGGTCGCGGTCGCTCAGACCGGCCGATCGCGCCTCGCCCTGCTGCATCGTCTCACCCTTCGGTCCCGCACATACTAGGTCGGCCGGGCTCCGCCGCCGTGGCGACACGCGTCGGGCGACGCAGAAGGGAGCCACCGCAGGCGGGTGCCGTGGGCGTCGCCGACGGCGAGTGCCGTCCCGTCGAGCGCGAGGGTCGCGAAAGCGTCGGCGTCAGAAGCAGAGGGCGCAGGAACGGGCACCGTCGAGGCCACCCCCGTCAAGAGGCCCGACCTCTCGTACGACACCCACCGCACGCCGAGCCCGGCGATCAGGTCGACGAAGGCCTGCCGCCGCGCGCCGGGCAGGTAGACGAGGGTGCCCGAGGTGACGACGACGGGCGTGGTGCCCGGAGGGGCGAGGGCGACGAGGTCGGGGAGTTCCTGCACCGCATCGCCTGCGATCACCGGGGCCGGGTCGTCGAGGAGCACGTCGACGGCGTCGCGGAGCAGCTCGACCCGGTCGGTGCGCTCGGGCGGGAGGAGCATCTCGAGCCAGTGGAGCTCCCCCTGGCGCCTCGGGTCGAGGGGGGCGAGGTCGAGGCCGAAGCGCGCGGCGATGGGCGGGAGGGCGGGGAGGGCGGGTTCCTGCGCCCCGGGGAGGACGTCGACCGCGACGTGCACGCGACTCTCGGGGTCGCCGAGCCGGGCGGCGCCCACGCGGATGTCATAGCGGTCGGGGTAGAGGCCGAGTCCGGCGGAGGCTCCGACCTCGAGGAGCGTGACCGGGCCGTCGACCCCGGCGAGCGCCAGGGCTGCCGCGACGGGGCCTGTGCGCCGGACGTCGTTGGTCTGCGTGAAGCGGATCTCGAGCTCGGCGACGATCGCGACGGCATTCCGGAGCATCCAGGCCCGGACGACCGGGAACGCGTCGACCGGACCGCCCAGGTACCTCGTCGCGGCGAAGACGAGGGCCGGCTGCCGCTTGGCCGCCGGTGCCCGCTCGACGACGGCCAGGAGCTCCAGATCCGAAGCGACGCCGCGGGCCCACTCCGCGTACAAAGGCGAACCCGACGCCTCGGACGCCTCGGCGAACGACAGGAACCGCTGGGCAAGACTCACCCCCACACCGTACGGGCCACTCAGCCGACGCCGGGCCGACTCACGGAATCATCGGCGGGCATGCAGTGTTGAATGGGGAGGCCGAAAACTCCCGGGCCACGGGAGACGCCGGCCCCGAGACGAAGGAGCATCCCCATGGACGCCGAGACCACCAACTACGCGGTCGCCAAGTCGGACGCCGAATGGCGCGAGGAGCTCAGCGCCGACGAGTTCGCCGTGCTGCGCCAGGCTGCGACGGAGCGCCCCTGGACGGGCGAGCTGCTCGACGAGAGCCGCGCCGGCCTGTACACCTGTGCCGCCTGCAACGCCGAGCTGTTCAAGGCCGGCACGAAGTTCGACTCCGGCTGCGGCTGGCCGTCGTTCTACGAGTCGATCCGCCCCGAGGCGGTCCAGCTCATCGAGGACAAGTCGCTCGGCATGGTCCGCACCGAGGTCCGCTGCGCGAACTGCGGGTCGCACCTGGGCCACGTCTTCGACGACGGCTTCGGCACGCCGACCGGCGACCGCTACTGCATGAACAGCATCTCGCTGAACTTCCAGGCCGACGAGGCGTGAGCCACGCTTCAGCGACCGCGGCGCCCGTCCGCGAGGCGGCGCTGCGGCGCCGCTCGCGGTCGCGCGTCAACGACGAGTCGCCGACGCGGGCCGAGCTTCTCGAGCTCGTGACCGCGGCGGGCACCGTGGCCGACCACTCGGGTCTTCGTCCCTGGCGGCTGATCGAGCTCCGCGGCGACGACCGCCTGACGGTTGGCCGTGCACTGGCCAAGGCCTGCGGCGCGAGGGGCGACAAGGCTGACCGCGGCGCGAGGCGTCTGCTGCGCGCGCCACTCGTGATCGCCGTCGTGTCGTCGCCGCGCTCAAGCAGCAAGGTGCCCGAGTGGGAGCAGGAGTCCGTCACGTCCGGCGTCGCGCATCTCCTGAGCCTGCTGCTCGACGAGGCCGGGTGGGGCGTGTTCTGGCGCACCGGGTCGCACACCCGCGACAAGAAGGTCGCGAAGGCGCACAAGCTCTCGAAGAACGAGAAGCTGCTGGGCTGGCTCTACGTGGGCGGCTCCAACGAGGCAGACCGCAAGCCGCGGAAGCTGATCGACGCGGCCGACTTCATCGGCGGGCTCTGACGAGCACGGGCCCGATGCCTACCAGGAGCGGTTGCTGCGACCGACGAACGTCATCGGGATGAAGAGCGCGACGGTGCAGGCGATGATGCCGCCGAAGAACGTGAGCATGCGCCACGCCTCGGGCACCTGGAACGCGAGGCCGAAGCAGAAGATGCCGAAGATGAACAGCGCGATGGCGACAACGGCGATGACGATGTTAGACAAACGGGGCTCCTCAGGCTTCGAACTGCCTCTAGCGTAAGCCCTCCGGCGGGCCGCTCGCATCGCGAGGGCCCGCCGGCGTCGTTTAGACTTGCGGCACTTGCCGACTTGGCGCAATTGGTAGCGCAGCTGTCTTGTAAACAGCAGGTTGCGGGTTCAAGTCCCGCAGTCGGCCCCACGATTCAAGGCGCCACGCCGTCGCTCCCCCTGTACTGGGGCCGCCCGCTCTGGGGGGAGATCATCCTGAAGGATGATGCGAGCCTCGAGGCATGACTTTTTCGACGATCACACTCTCCTCGTCGCGGCGTCGGCTCGTCATCATCGTGCTCGGCCTCCTGCTCGCCTTCGGCATCGTCCTGGGCCAGTCCGCGACTCCTGCTCACGCCAACGGCGCCTGGGGCGGCTACTCCAACGGCAACATCCCGCTCTCGAAGATGATCGCGGTTCCGAACGGCCACCTGCGAATCGATGCGGCGGCCGGCTACGGCTCCATGAACGCGGCCTTCAAGAAGCGCTTCGGCTACGAGCTCGGGATCACCGAGGCGTACCGCTCCTACGGCACGCAGGTGAAGATCTGGAACGCCCGCTACGTGGCGCACTCGAAGAAGGTCAAGAACAGCATCGAGTACAAGGGCAAGTACTGGACGAAGAAGAAGAACGTCTCGGTCGCCGCAGTGCCTGGCACGAGCATCCACGGCTGGGGCCTGGCGGTCGACCTCAACTCGCACGTCAACGAGTCGGGCAGCATCCAGAAGCGCTGGGCCGACAAGTACGGCCCCTCGTACGGCTGGTACCCGGTCGGCAACAGCTTCGGAGAGGCCTGGCACTTCGAGTTCACGCCGCCCAAGAAGACGACGACCAAGAAATAGTATTCCCGTAACGGAATATCTCCCCGGGGGACACCCGGCATCCATCCAGTCGACGCGGTCGTACACTCGAACGGGTACAAAAGCGCCTGCGACAACTGGATAGGGAGTTCCGTTGGACGGAAATGCAAACACGCGGCACAAGAACGTCGCTCTTCTCTCCGTGACGAGCGAACTGGCCGACCGCGTGACGACGTCCGATGAGCTCGACCGCCGCCTGCAGCCGGTCCTCAAGCGCCTGAAGCTTCCGAGGGGTCTCCTCCAGCGGGTCGCCGGCGTTCTCGAGCGCCGCAACTGGGGCGAGACGCAGACGTTCGAGAAGGCGGCGATCATCGCCGGCAAGCGCGCCCTCGACGAGGCCGGCATCCGCGCCGACCAGGTCGGGCTCCTGATCAACACGTCGATCACCCGCCGCAACCTCGAGCCGTCGGTCGCCGTGCACCTGCATGACGGTCTCGGACTCGGATCGGCCGCCACCAACTTCGACATCGCCAACGCGTGCCTCGGCTTCGTCAACGGCATGAACCTCGCCGCGACCCTGATCGACGCCGGCCAGGTCGAGTACGCAATCGTCATCGATGGCGAGGACTTCGACGACGTGCAGTCGAACACCGTCGACCGACTCCTCAACGGCGACATCGCGCGCAAGGACTTCATGAGCGAGTTCGCGTCGCTCACCCTCGGCAGCGGCGCCGCGGCGGCGGTGCTCGGCCGGGCCGACAGGCACCCCGAGGGCCATCGGATCCTCGGCGGGATCACCCGCTCGGCCAGCCAGTACAACGACCTCTGCGTCGGCACGGTCAACGGCATGTTCACCGACGCCAAGGGCCTGCTCAAGCACGGCATGGAGCTCGTCGTGCAGGCCTGGCGCGACGCGTCGACCGAGTGGAACTGGTCGCACATGGACCGCTACGTCATGCACCAGGTCTCCGACATCCACACCGCCGACCTCGTGAAGTCGGCGGGCATCGACCGCGACCGCGTGCCGCTCACGTACCCGACCCTCGGCAACGTGGGCTCGGCGTCCATCCCGATCACCCTCGCGCACGAGCAGAAGTCGCTGAACCGCGGCGACCGCGTGCTGCTGATGGGCGTCGGGTCCGGCATCAACACGGCCATGACCGAGCTCGCCTGGTGACCTCCCGGCTCCCGGGCGCGGCCAGGACGACTGCTCCCGCCCAGCTGCCGCCGCCGGGCCTGCCCGGGATGCGGTCGGAGTTCTCTCGGCTCGTGACGGCCGCGTCGCGCACGTGGCACGTCCTCGACAGCGGGCCGGTTCTCGCGGCGAACGGCATCGAGCCGGTCGGCACGGTGCTCTGCGTGCACGGCAACCCCACCTGGTCGTACCTCTGGCGCTCCCTCGTCGCCCAGGCCGCCGACCAGGCGCTGGCCGGCGGCACGGCCTGGCGCGTCATCGCGGTCGACCAGCTCGACATGGGCTTCTCGGAGCGCACCGGCGTCGAGCGCGACCTCACCCGCCGCGTCGGCGACCTCGGCGACCTGACCGACGAGCTCGGCCTCTCCGGCCCCGTGGTGACGTTCGGCCACGACTGGGGCGGCGTCATCTCGCTCGGCTGGGCCGTCGACCACCCCGACCTGCTCGCCGCATCGATGCTGCTCAACACGGCGATCCACCAGCCGGAGTCGTCGAAGATCCCAGCGCCCCTGCGCTTCGCGCTCGGTCGCGGTGTGCTCGGCCGCGCGACCGTGACCACGCCGGCGTTCCTCGAGACCACCCTCGCGCTGGCGCATCCGGCACTCGACGTCGACGTGAAGGACGCCTTCCGGGCGCCGTACCGCGGAGCGCGGCGCCGAGGCGGCATCGGCGGATTCGTCGCCGACATCCCCGCCGACGCGGGCCACGTCAGCGAGCCGGAGCGCCGACGGATCGCCGAGGCCGTCGCGGGGCTGCGAGTTCCTGCGCTGATGCTCTGGGGCCCCCGCGACCCGATCTTCAGCGACCGCTACCTGGACGACCTCGTGCACCGGCTGCCGCACGCCGACGTGCACCGCTTCGAGGGCGCGGGCCACCTGATCGCCGAAGACGTCGACTTCGCCGCCGCCGCTCTCACCTGGCTCGACGACCGCTTCGCCGGCACGGCCGAGAGACCTGAAGCGCAGGAACTCGCCCCCGCCTCCCCCACCACCCTCTTCGCGCCGCTTGACGCCCGCCGCACCTCCGACGCCACGGCCGTCGTCGAGATGGCCGCCGCCGACCGGCCTCCCCGCGCGACCGTGTCGTGGCGCTCGCTGATGCGGCGCGTGGAACGCCTCGCCAAGGGCCTCGTGCTCGCCGGTGTGAACCCGGGTGACCGGGTGTCGCTGCTGGTGCCTCCGGGCGCCGACCTGACGGCGGTGCTCTACGCCTGCCTGCGCATCGGCGCGGTGGTCGTCGTCGCCGATGCGGGGCTCGGGGCCAAGGGTCTGACCCGCGCGGTCCGCGGCGCCTATCCGCAGCACCTGATCGGCGCCCTCCCGGGGCTGTCGGCGGCGCGCGCGTTCGGCTGGCCGGGCCAGAAGATCTCGACCGAGGCGCTGCCTGCCGCAGCCGCCGCCGCTCTCGGCGTCAAGCACTCGCTGCCCGAGCTGCAGTCGATCGGGGCGGCCGACGCGAGCCCGATGCCCTCGATGCCGGCGGCGAGCGACCCCGCGGCGATCCTGTTCACCTCGGGCTCGACCGGCCCGGCGAAGGGCGTCGCGTACACCCACGCACAGCTCGCCGCCGTCTGCTCCGTGCTCGCCGACACGTACGACGTCGGCTCCGAGACCGGGATCGTCGCCGGGTTCGCCCCGTTCGCCCTGCTCGGGCCCGCGCTCGGCGCCCGCTCGGTGACGCCCGACATGGACGTCACGAACCCGAAGACGCTGACCGCCGACGCGGTCGCCGCCGCGGCAGCCGAGATCGACGCCACCGTGGTGTTCCTCTCGCCGGCGGCGCTGGCCAACGTCGTCGCGACCTCCGACGGCCTGTCGCCCGAGCGGCGGCAGGCGCTCGACCGCGTGCAGACCTTCCTCTCGGCCGGGGCTCCGGTCTCGGCCGCCCTGCTCGAGAAGGCGCAGCGGCTCATGCCCGCGGCGAGCGCGCACACCCCCTACGGGATGACGGAGTGCCTGCTGCTCACCGACGTGAGCCTCGACGGGCTCGAGCCGGGCAACGGCGTCTGCGTCGGAACCCCGACGTCGGGCGTCCGCGTTCGCATCAGCGCCCTCGACGCCGACGGCACCGCGACGGGCACGCCATCCGACGAGGCGGGCGTGACCGGCGAGATCGTCGTCTCGGCGCCGCACCTGTTCGACCATTACGACCGGCTCTGGCTGACCGACCGGGCCTCGCGTCGCGGGGTCACGGCCGGCGAGCGCTGGCACCGCACCGGAGATGTCGGCCACCTCGACGCCTCGGGTCGGCTCTGGGTCGAGGGGCGGCTCCCCCACGTCATCACCACGCCCGAAGGCGCTCTCACCCCGGTCGCCGCCGAGCAGCGCATCGAGTCGGTGCCGGCCGTCGTGCGCGCCGCCGTCGTCGGAACCGGCCCGCAGGGCACGCAGCAGGTGGTCGCCGTCGTCGAGACCATGCCGCGTGCGACCCGTGCCGGGCTCGCCGGGCCCGCGATCTCGTCGGTCGTCCGGAGCGCCGCGGGCGTCTCGGTCGCCGCCGTGCTGACTGTGCCGGAGCTGCCGACCGACGTGCGCCACAACTCCAAGATCGACCGGACCGCCCTCGGCGAGTGGGCGGGCGAGGTGCTCGCGGGCGGCCGATGAGGGTCCTCGTCACCGGGGCGTCCGGCCTGCTCGGGCGATCCGTCGCGACCGAGCTCCTCCGCCGGGGCGACGAGGTGCGCACGCTCCAGCGTCGACCGGCCGGCATCGACGGGGCGCAGGAACTCGCGGGCACGATCACCGACCCCGCGACCGTCGCGCGCGCCCTCGCCGGTGTCGACGCCGTCGTGCACCTCGCCGCGAAGGTGTCGCTGGCCGGCGACCCCGCCGAGTTCGACACGGTCAACGTCGGCGGCACGCGGCATCTGGTCGAGGGGGCCCGTCGCGCGGCCGTCGGGCGCTTCGTCTTCGTGTCGTCGCCCTCCGTCGCCCACGCCGGCTCCTCCCTCGTCGGCGTCGACGCCGAGCCCGCCGACCCCGGCGCCGCCCGCGGCGAGTACGCCCGCACCAAGGCCGCGGCCGAGCTGCTCGCCCTCGGGGCCGACTCCGCCGAGCTCCGCGTCGTCGCGGTGCGCCCGCACCTCGTCTGGGGCCCCGGCGACACCCAGCTCGTGGGCCGCATCGTCGAGCGCTCCCGTGTCGGGCGGCTGCCGCTGCTCGACCACGGCACGGCCCTCATCGACACGCTCTACATCGACAACGCCGCCACCGGCATCGCGCAGGCGCTTGCCCGTATCGACGCCGTCCACGGCAACGCGTACGTGCTGACCAACGGCGAGCCTCGGCCCGTGGCGGAGCTGCTCGCCGGCATCTGCCGCGCGGCCGGCGTCCCGGCGCCGACCCGCAGCGTGCCGGCGGGCGTCGCCCTCGCGGCGGGCTCCCTGATCGAGCGGGCCTGGCGCCTGCGGCCCGGCGCTGACGAGCCGCCGATGACGCGGTTCCTGGCCGAGCAGCTCTCGACGGCGCACTGGTTCGACCAGCGGCGGGTGAGGCGCGACCTGGAGTGGACGCCCGAGGTGTCACTGGACGACGGGTTCGCGCGGTTGGCGGCGTGGTACGCGGCCGGGGCTCGGAGCTAGGCGGGGTCTCGCAGTTCCTGCGCCCGCGGCCTCTCAGGAGGCGACGGGGCCGGCCGAGCCGCGATCGATGAAGGTGACGGGCTCCGGCTCGAACCACGGCTGAGGAGGCTGCCCGGCGAGCTCGCCCAGCAGCACGCGGGTGGCCCGGGTGCCCTGGGCCCGGGGGTCCTGCGCGAAGGTGGTCAAGCCGAGGGTCTCACCGTAGACGTGGCCGTCGATCCCGATGACGCTGATGTCGCCGGGCACGCTCAGTCCGGCCTCGCGGATCGCCTGCATCGCACCGAAGGCCATCTCGTCGGAGGCGCAGAACACCGCGGTCGGGACGTCACCCGAGCCGAGGATGCTCCGCATCGACGAGTGCCCGCCGGCGAAGGTGTACGCGCCGTTGCGGCTCCAGTCGGTCACGAGGGGCAGGCCCGCCGACTTCAGCGCCTCCGTGTAGCCGTCGTGTCGCTCGCCCGGCACCAGGAAGTTCATTCCCGCCTCGTCCAGGCCGCCGATGTGCGCGATGCGCCGGTGCCCGAGGCCGAGGAGGTACCGGGTCGCCCTCTGCGCCACGTCGAAGTCGTCGATCCCGATGTGCCGCACGCCCGGCGCGCGCCCGCCGATTACGACGGTCGGGTACTCGCTGAGCTCGAGCTGCTCGCGCTCCGAGTCGTCGAACACGAGCGAGAGGAGCACGAGCGCGTCGACCCGCTTGCGCAGGATCGACCGGTGGAACACCCGCTCGCGGTTGCCGGTGCGGCCCGCGAGGTTGAAGAGGATGAGGTCGTAGCCCTCGCGCCGCAGCTCGGCGTCGATGCCCTCGATCGTCTGGATGTAGAACCAGCGGTCGATGACCGGCACGACGACGCCGACGGCGTGGTTGCGACCGGTGGCCAGGCCAGAGGCGGCCAACGAAGGGACGTAGCCCAGCTCGTCGGCCGCCCGCCGGACGGTCATGATGGTCGCGGGGGCGACGCTCGGGAGGTTGCGGAGGGCTCTCGACACCGTCGACTTCGACAGCCCCGTCGCCCTCGCGATCTCCTGGATGCCGCTCACGGTATGAATCTAGCGGTCACTGCTGATCGAGCTGATCCGCCGTCTCGCGCACGGGACGACGGAGCAGAGCGGCTCGACGCCGCACGGCGACGAGGATGCAGACGACCGCCGCGAGCAGGACGAGGGCCCAGCCGAGGGCGGGCCTGCCCGTGAGCTCGCAGACGACCGTGGCGACCAGCAGCACGACCCCGAAGAAGCCGAGGAACCCGATGAGGCCGTCGATGCCGTCGGTCGGCTTCGCCGGGGACATGCGTGCCATGGCTACCCCTTCACTCCGCCGGCGGTGAGGCCTGCGACGATGCGGCGCTGGAAGACCAGCACCAGGATCACGAGCGGGATCGTCACGATGGTGCCGGCCGCCATGACGGCGGTATACGGCTCCTGGTGCGGCTGGCTGCCCGCGAACTGCGCGATGGCGACCGTGACCGGCTGCGTCGCCGCGCTCGAGAGCTGGTTCGAGATCAGGTACTCGTTCCACGACGAGATGAACGCCAGGATCGCGGTCGTGAACACGGCCGGTGCCGCGAGCGGCAGGATGATCCGTCGGAACGCCTGGATCCGCGTGCAGCCGTCGATCCGAGCGGCCTCCTCGAGGTCCCACGGCATCTCGCGGAAGAACGAGGTGAGCGTGTAGACCGTCAGCGGCAGCACGAACGAGATGCTCGGCAGGATGAGCGCCTGGTACGACCCGAACCAGTGGATGTCGGTGAACAGCTGGAAGAGGGGCGAGATCAGCGCGACGCCGGGGAACATCGACGCGGCGAGGATGCCGCCGGCGATGAACGACTTGCCCTTGAAGTCCAGGCGGGCCAGCGCGTATGCGGCGCTGATGCCGACCAGGAGGGCGATCGCCGTGACGCAGACGCCGATGAACAGGCTGTTCAGGAGGGCCCGGCCGAGGTGGTTGCCCAGCTCGGTCGAGAAGGCCGTCTTGAAGTTGTCGAGGGTGACGTGGCTCGGCAGCGGGTTCGTGTCGAACGTGTAGCCCACGTCGCGGAAGGCGGTGACGATCATCCAGTAGAACGGCAGCAGGCACCAGATCGTGATGATCGCGGCCTGGATGAGAGTCCGTGCCCGCGGACCGCGGTGCTTCCGCACACGGACGGCGACGACGTCGTTGTCGCGTGAGCGGTCGCGGGTGGTGCTGCGGGGTCGGTCGACGGCGACGCTCATTTGAGTTCACCCTTCTGCTGGGCCGCCTGCGTCTGCACCACGTTCGCGCCGAGGAAGCGCACGAACAGGAAGGCGACGAGGAAGACGATGAGGAACGTGATCGTCGAGAGGGCTGATGCCGAGTTGAAACCTATTCGGATCTGCTGCACGACGAGGATCGACAGGGTCGTGGTCGCGTTGCCGCCACCACCGCCTCCGCCGGTGAGGATGGCCGGGAGGTCGTACATGCGCAGCGCGTCGAGCACGCGGAACAGCACGGCCACCATGAGCGCCGGACGGACCAGCGGGAGCGTGATGCGGAAGAAGCGCTGCAGCGTGGATGCGCCGTCCATGGAGGCCGCCTCGTAGACGTCCTCCGGGATGAGCTGCAGGCCGGCGAGGATGAGCAGCGCCATGAACGGCGTGGTCTTCCAGGTGTCGGCGATGATGATGGCGAACTTCGACGCCCACTCGCTCGACGTCCACAGGATGTGGGTCCCGAGCACGTTGTTGAGGATTCCGTCGTAGGCGAAGATGAAGTACCAGAGCTTCGCGGTGACCGCCGTCGGGATCGCCCACGGCACCAGGATCGCCGCGCGCACCAGGGCGCGGCCCCGGAAGTTGCGGTTCATGATGATGGCCATCCACACGCCGATGACGGTCTCGAGCACGACCGTGACGACCGTGAAGAAGAACGTGTTGCCGACGGCCTCCCAGAAGACGGCGCCGATCGTGCCGGGAGGGCACGCTCCGGTCCCGGCCGCGGTGGTGCACTGCTGGAACAGCCAGTGCGCGTAGTTCGCGAGACCGGCGAACCCGCCCGAGACGAACAGCCCTGTCGCGGCGTCGAGACCGGCGTCCTTCTTGAACGACATGACGACGGCCGAGACGACCGGGTAGCCGATCACGATCAGCAGCAGGATCGCCGTGGGGACGATGAGGTAGAACGCCCAGCGGCCGTGGGCCTCGTTGAGACCGCCCTTCTTGCGGGGCGGGGTGGAGCGGGGTCGAGCGAGATCGCTCGGAAGATCGGTGAGAGCGGACACGGGGCCTCCTTGCCGAGTGCGGTGCTTCGGGATCAGGTGAGAGGTAGGGGACGGGGCGGGAGAGTCGGACTCTCCCGCCCCGTCACTGGATCAGGAGATCAGCCGGCTGCCTTGATGGCGGCCTGCATGTCGGTCATCGCCTGGTCGACCGTCTTCGATCCCTTCAGGGCCGCATAGGAGTTGTCCTGAATGGCGGCCGTCACGGCCGGGTAGAACGGCGTGACCGGGCGGGGCACGGCGTTCTGGATCGAGGTGAGCAGCGTCGGGAGGTACGGCAGCTGCTTCACGAGCGTCGGGTCGGTGTAGAGGCTCGCGATGACCGGAGCCAGCGAGCCCTTCGTGGCGAAGAACTTCTGCGTCTGCTCCGACTCCAGGAACTCGAGGAAGTCGTGCGCCGTCGCCTTGTGCTTCGAGTAGACGCTGATCGCGGCGTTGTGGCCGCCCAGCGACGAGGCGCCGGTTCCGTCGACGCCGGGAAGCGGGGCGACCTTGAAGTCGTTCTTCACCTTGGACGAGCCGTCGGTCTTGGCGAGCGAGTAGACGTAGGGCCAGTTGCGCAGGAACAGCAGCTTGCCGGCCTCGAACGCCTGACGACCCTGCTCCTCCTGGTACGTGATGGCCTCGGCGGGGATGTTGCCGTCCTTGAAGGCGTCGACCAGGTTCTGGAGGCCGGCCTTCGCCTTGGCGGTGTCGACTGTGGGGGTCGAGCCGTCGGAGGCCAGGATCGATCCGCCGGCACCGTTGACGGCCTCGGCCGTGTTGACGGTCAGGCCCTCGTACTTGGCGAACTGGCCCGCGTAGCAGCCCATGTCCTTCGCCTTGGCGATGGTGCACATGCCCATCATCTCGGACCACGTCTTCGGCGGGGTCTTCACGAGGTCGCTGCGGTAGTAGAGCAGACCGCCGTCCGACGACTGCGGTGCCGCGTACAGCACCTTGTTGTAGGTCGCAGTCGCGACGGTCGAGGGCAGGAGGTCGCTCGTGTCGACCTTCATCTTGCCGGTGAGCGGTGTCAGCCAGCCCTTGGCCGCGAACTCTGCCGTCCACACGACGTCGACGTCGACGACGTCGTAGCCGGAGTCCTTCGCCTGGAAGTGCTGCACGAGGTCGTCGTGCTGCTGATCGGCCTGATCGGACTGCTCCTTGAAGGTGACCTTCTCATCAGGGTGAGCCTTGTTCCATCGCGCGATGGTCGGGCGCACGATGTTGCTGTTGTCCTTGCCCTGGACGAACGTGATGGGGCCCCTGCTGTCCTGCCCCGCCGCCGCGTCTCCCCCGCCGCCGCTACCGCCCGAAGACCCTCCGGAACAGCCTGCCAGCGCCAATCCGATGACCGCGATTCCGGCCACGGCGGCAAATCGCCTGGTTTTCATACCTTCTCCTCATTGAGATCGCATCTGCTTCTGTGCTTGGTGCCAGGTCAATGTAACCCGATTGGGATAGGGCGTGCAACCGGTTGCAGCAACCGGTTGTCTCTCACTAGTGTCGGAGGCTGACCGACACAGAAGGACCCTCGACGATGAGCACCCTCCCCCTGGACGACACCGCCACCGAGCTCCAGACGGCTCGCGAATGGTGGCGCGACGCCGTCATCTACCAGATCTACCCGCGCTCGTTCGCCGACTCGAACGGCGACGGGATCGGCGACTTCCCGGGCTACACGTCCAAGATCCCCTACCTCAGGCAGCTCGGCGTCGACGCCGTGTGGCTCTCGCCGTTCTACGTCTCTCCGCAGGCCGATGCCGGCTACGACGTGGCCGACTACTGCGACGTGAACCCCCTGTTCGGCGGGCTCGACGACTTCGACGAGTTCCTGCGCACTGCCCACGAGGTGGGAATCCGGGTGGTCGTCGACCTCGTGCCGAACCACTCGTCTGATGAGCACGCCTGGTTCAGGGCCGCACTCGCGGCGGAGCGGGGCTCGCAGGAACGCGCGCGCTACGTGTTCCGCGAGGGCCGCGGCGCGCAGGGCGAGCTGCCGCCGAACAACTGGCAGTCGAACTTCGGCGGCCCGGCGTGGACGCGCATCGCCGACGGCTCGTGGTACCTCCACCTGTTCGACACGAAGCAGCCCGACTTCGACTGGACCAACCCCGAGGTCGCCGACTTCTTCGACGACGTGCTGCGCTTCTGGCTCGACCGCGGCGTCGACGGGTTCCGGGTCGATGTCGCGCACGCGCTGATCAAGGCCGAGAACCTGCCCGACATCGACGACCGCAAGAAGGTCCCGGCCGGCGACACCGGCCCGATGTGGGACCAGGAGGGCGTGCACGACGTCTACCGGCGCTGGCATGCCGTGCTCGACGAGTACGACGGCGACCGGCTGCTCGTCGCGGAGGCCTGGGTGTCGCCGCCCGAGCGGCTCGCCCGCTACGTGCGCCCCGACGAGATGCACCAGGCCTTCAACTTCCCGTACATGGTCGCCGGCTGGGATGCCGCGCGCCTCCGCGCCGTGATCGACCAGTCGATCGAGGCCAACGAGTCGGTCGGGGCTCCGACGACCTGGGTGCTCTCGAACCACGACGTCGTGCGGCACGCGTCGCGCTTCGGCCTCGCCGACCCGACCTCGTGGCCCAACGGCATCGCACCCGACGACGAGCAGCCCGACGCCGCCCTCGGCCTGCGCCGCGCCCGCGCCGCCACGCTGATGATGCTCGCCCTGCCCGGCTCGGCCTACGTCTACCAGGGCGAGGAGCTCGGCCTGCCCGAAGCCACTCAGCTGCCCGCCGATGTGCGACAGGACCCGACGTTCGCCCGCACGGGCGGCGCCGAGGCAGGCCGCGACGGCTGCCGGATCCCGCTGCCGTGGGTGAAGGACGCCCCCGCGTTCGGCTTCGGCCCGAGCGCCGACGTCTGGCTGCCCCAACCCGACTCGTACGGACCGCTCGCCGCCGACCAGCAGGTCGACGACCCCTCCTCGACGTACTCCCTCTACCGGACGGCCCTCGAGCTGCGAGCCCGGTACGGCCTCGGCTCGGGATCGCTCGCGTGGGACGCCGACGGATTCGGGTTCACGAACGGCTCGGTGCGCGTGGTCTCGAACTTCGGCACGTCGCCCGTAGGCGTCGACGGCGAGATCCTCGTGTCGAGCGATGGCACGGCCGGGCCGACGCTGGCGCAGGACGCGACGGCCTGGGTGCTGGTGCCATAGCCGCACCTGGGCCGCTGAACCCTGCGTGCCGGCGAGGGGGCCGGACGAGGGTGTCTAGCCGTCGCGCCGGCCCCTCACGCTGTCGATCGCTGCCGCAAGCGCGGCCACGTCGACGGGCCCGTCGGTCGCCACCCGGACGACCGGGAAGCCCGAGAGCGGTGCCGCCGCCTGCGCGAAGACCTCCCACTCGGCAGTCCGCGCGGCATCGTCGTGGGCGGCGTGACGGGCCCGCGTCCGGAACCGCATCCGCATCACGTCGACCGGAGCCTCGCACCACACCTCGACGCCGCGGATGGCACCTGCCGTACGCAGGCCTGCGGCCAGGAACGCGTCGTCGCGTCCGGTGAACCAGAACGACTCGATGACGACCGCTCCGTCGATCAGGGCCGCGATCGACCACATGGCGTCTGACGCGACGGCGCCGAGGGGGCTGGTCGGCAAGACGGCGTCCACCGCGTCGGCCAGCGCCTCCTTGACGGCGTCCTTCGACACGACGGGTACCGCCAGCACGCGACCGAGCTCGGCCGAGAGCGTCGTCTTGCCGGCGCCGGGCACCCCGTTCACCAGGACGACGAAGGAGGCCACGCCGCCACGCTATCGCGCGGGGTCAGGCCTCGACGTCGCCGCGCCAGCCGCCGTCTTCCAGGCCCTTCGACTCGATGTACTCCTTGAAGTTCTGGAGGTCCTTCTTGATGGCGTGGTTGTCCGCGCCGAGGGTCGACCCGACCTTCTCGAGGAATCCGGTGGGCTCCCAGTCGATCTGCACCGTGAGGCGCGTCTCGGTGTCGCTGAGCTTGTGGAACGTGACGACGCCGGCGTGGTCGACCTCGCCGCCGGTGGAGTTCCAGGCGACGCGCTCGTCGGGGTGCTGCTCGGTGATCTCGGCCTCGAACTGCTTCTCGACGGGCCCGACCTTGACCCGCCAGACGGTGAGGGTGTCGGTGACCTGGTCGATCGACTCGACCTCGTCGAGGAACTTCGGGAACTCGGTGAACTGCGTCCACTGGTTGTAGGCGACGGACACGGGGACGTTCACGTCGACGGTTTCGATGGCCTGGGCCATGGGATGCTCCTCTGCTGGGTGTTCGCACGCACGGGGTGTCCGCGTGGGGTCGACGGTAGGTCGCACCGGCCATCGCCGCCCGGACTGGCCTGGTTACCCGGTCAGTTGGCAGAAGCGCGTACCCCGTGCCGCTCAGCAGAGAGCGCATAACGTACACGCCATGGCATCCCGCTCCCAGGAACCCGACGACACCACCACGAGGTGGCTCTTCTCGGGCCAGCTCGGCCCCCTCTTCGACGACGGCGGCAGGATCCTGCTCATCGAGGCGAAGTCGCTCATCGCGGGCAGGCCCATCCATCGCGCCAAGGCCCACCTGCTCCTCAGCGCCCTGCGGCACCGCGCGCGCGAGCTCGGCGACCGCTGCGAGTACCACCGGGTCGACGACTACGACGAGGCCCTGATCGCCACGGGCGGCCTGCACGATCGCTCCGACCTGGAGGTCGTCGACCCGCCGTCCTGGGCGGCTCGGCGGTTCGTCCGGTCGACGGGGGCGCGCGTGCTCGAGTCGAGGGGGTTCGTCACCTCCGAGGCGGTCTTCCGCGAGTGGGCCGACGCCCGCGCCGGGAAGCGGCTCCTGCTCGACGACTTCTACCGGACCGTCCGCGAGCGCACCGGACTGCTGATGGAGGGCGACCAGCCGGCAGGCGGGCGCTGGAACTACGACCACGACAACCGAGCGGCACCGCCGAAGGGCGCGGTCACGCTGGGGCTTCCCGAGCCGTGGTGGCCGACCGAGGACGACATCGACGACGAGGTGCGCCGCGATCTCGACGCCTGGCAGGCCGATGGCAGCGTGCAGCTCGTCGGCGACGACGGCCCTCGCCGGTTCGCGGTCACGGCCGCCGAGGCCGAGGCCGCGCTCGACGACTTCATCGACGTCCGGCTGGGCGACTTCGGCCCGTTCGAGGACGCCACTCTCACCGGCGACTGGACCATGGCGCACTCCCTCCTGAGCGCACCCCTCAATCTCGGTCTGCTCGACCCGATGGCCGTGGTCGAGCGGGTCGCCGGGGAGCACACCCGCGGCACGGCTCCCCTCGCGAGCGTCGAGGGATTCGTCCGGCAGATCACCGGCTGGCGCGACTGGGTGTGGCACCTGTACTGGTACCTCGGCGAGGACTACGCCGTCACGCGCAACGCCCTCGATGCGACGACTCCGCTGCCGGAGGCGTTCTGGCAGCTGGCACCCGACGCGATCGAGGAGAACTGCCTGCACCACGCGGTCGACGGCGTCCGCCGCCACGGCTGGGCGCATCACATCCAGCGGCTGATGGTCCTGGGCAACTGGGCGCTCCAGCGCGGCTACGACCCGGCCGAGCTGAACCGGTGGTTCATCGACATGTTCGTCGACGGCACGCCGTGGGTGATGCCGGCGAACGTCGTCGGGATGTCGCAGCACGCCGACGGCGGGATCGTCGCGACCAAGCCCTACGCCTCGGGTGGCGCGTACATCAACCGCATGACCGACTTCTGCGGCGGCTGCCGGTTCACGCCGTCGAAGAGGCTCGGCCCGGACGCCTGCCCCTACACCGCGGGCTACTGGGCCTTCCTCGACCGCAACGAGGGCCGCCTCGCCGGCAACCACCGCATGGCCCAGCCGCTCGCGGGGCTCCGCGGGCTGGCCGACCGGGAGGCCGTCGTCGCCCAGGAGCGCGAACGGCAGTCGTTCTGACCGAGGGTCAGCCGGCGGCCCGCACCCAGCCCCGCGACGCCGACGGCACGATGGCCCCTGCGTCGGCGAACGCGTCGATCCAGCCGCCCATGGGCCAGGCACCCCACCGCTGGGCGAAGATGCGGCCGTTGCGGAGGATGTCGTCGAGGTGCTGCCACGGCGGCGACGAGGTCGGGTGATGCTGGTGGTAGGCGTCGGCGCCGCCCACCCAGACGAGCGGAACGCCGAGGTCCCTCGCGCCGTAGGCGAAGTCGGTGTCCTCTCCGCCGTAGCCCTCGTACGCCTCGTCGAACCCGCCGACGCGTTCCCAGGTCGCGGCGGTGACGGCGAACGAGAGCGACCAGAAGAGCGAGTACTCGCCGGAGCGCGACAGCGTCCCGGGTGCCGGAGCCGGTCGCGCCGGGTGCGGCCTCGTGAGCTCGTCGAGTCGTGAGCCGTCGCCGACCCCGACCCCCTCGGCGAGATACGTCACGGCGCCGACCAGGAGCGCCTCCGGCAGTCGAGCGGCCGCCTCGGCGTACGAGCCCACGAGCGATCGGCCGGGAACGCAGTCGGCGTCGAGAAACACGAGCACGCGTCCACCCGCCTCGATCGCCGCTCGGGCGCCGGCGTTGCGACCGGCCGCCAGACGGAGGCCGTGCCGGCCCGGGGGCACCCGCACGACGATGGCGCCGTCGAAGGGAGGAGCCTCGGCATCGTCCAGCCACACCACGACACGGCCGGCCTCCGGCGCCCACTCCTCGAGCAGCCGCTGCTGCGCTCGGACGTGTCGCAGCCGCGCCTCCGAGCACATCGTCACGACGACGACTGCCTGAGCGTCGAGCGACGGCGCGCTCACTCGGCCACCTCGGCGATGACGTCGGCCGCGCGACGGGCGGCGCCGGCCGTCTGCCACCGCTCCCACTCCGGCCGGAGCTCTCGGGCCCGCTCGAGCAGGGCGGGCCAGTCCTCGGCCTCGGGCCACGCGTCGACGACGATGGCCAGCCCCGCCGAGGCGAGGGCGCGCGCGGTGGCCGCCTGCTCGCCGAAGGGCCGATCCTGCGCGACGATCACGGCCCGGGCGCCGACGGCAGCCAGATCGGCCACGCTGTTCTGCCCGGCCGCCGACACCACGATCTCTGCCCGGCGCAGGAACTCCCACGGCTCGTCCGCCCACACGCCGCCGGGGCCGCCGAGCGTCGTCCACCGGGCCGTCGGGGTCGCCGCCGCCGCAGCGGCGACCTGCCCTGCCGAGGCTGCTCCGAGAACCACCACGTGTCCGGGCTCGACGTCGCTGTCTCC
This sequence comes from Frondihabitans sp. PhB188, assembly GCF_003752365.1. GTDB lineage: Bacteria > Actinomycetota > Actinomycetes > Actinomycetales > Microbacteriaceae > Frondihabitans. Next base: position 677,373 of record NZ_RJUO01000003.1, read on the forward strand.
GCGGCCGTCGTACCGGGACACGCCGCCGACCCAGCGGACTGCCGCCCGCACCGCGTCGAGCGGCCCCGCGGGGTGCACGCCGTCGGGCCACGGCGCCACGATGCGCTCCGCGGCCCGGAAGGCCAGCGCATGCGGCTCGTCGGTCCGCTCGCCCGGCTGGGTCATCAGGACGATGGGCACACCCAGGAGGCGCACGAAGAGCGTGACCTCAGCCGAGACGTCGACGACGAAGGCGCTGGGGTCGCGCTCGGCGATGCACTGCGCGATGGCCGCGAGACGCGCCGTGTGGCCGGCGTGGCGAAGCGGCGCCCAGTGCAGGAGCCCGCTGGCCGTCGGCGAGGAGTCCTGGGGCAGCCGCACGGTTCCGTCAGGACGCACGCTGGGCTCGTCGTCGCGCGGGAGGACGGTCCACGTGGTCCGGGGAGGCAGGACCGCCGGTGCCGGCAGGGAGCTCAGCACCGCGATCTCGGCGTCGAGGTGCGGCCGGACGGCGAGGAAGCGGGTGAGGTGCCCGGCCCCGTGATGGTGGACGTACCAGCCCACGACCGTCACGCGAGGACCGCCGCCCGGTCGAAGTCGTGGATGAGGTCGCCGTAGATGCCTTCGAGACGCTCGACCCGGTGGTGGAGCGAGAAGCGGGCCTCGGCCGCGGCCCGGATGCTCGCGCGCACGCCGGGTCGAGCCGCGGTGGCGTCGGCGAGCGCGGTCGCCGCCGCGGCGAGCGCCGACGCGTCGCCCATGTCGACGAGGGCGGTGCCGGGGATGGACCCGACGACCTCGGGGATGCCGCCGGTGCGGAAGGCGGCGACGGGGGTGCCGGCGCTGAGCGCTTCGGCGATGACCAGGCCGAACGGCTCCTGCCAGACGGGGGTGACGAGCGCGCAGGCGCTTCGGCCGACGAGGGCTGCCAGTTCCTGCGCCCCGAGCACTCCGGCGTAGACCGCGTCGGCACCGAGCTGCGGCTCGACGAGACGCTCGAAGTAGTCGCTGTCGCCGATGCGACCGGCGAGCACGATGCGGCGGCCGGCGATGCGAGCGGCCTCGAGGGCGAGGTGGGTGCCCTTCTCGGGGACGATGCGGCCGGTCCAGACGAAGTCGCCGCCGCCTGAGCCGAGGCGCCAGACGTCGGTGTCGACGCCGTTCGGCACGACGGTCGCCTCGATGCCCTCCGCCCGCCATTCGGCGGCGGTGTGGTCGCTGACAGCGAGGAACGCGCTTCGCGGCTCGGAGCACGAGGCGTTCGCCTCGAGCAGCGACGGGAGCGTCGGGGTGTGCAGGGTCGACACCATCGGGACGCCGAGGCGATCGGCCCACTCGAGCGGCAGACCGTGCAGGCAGTGGTTGACGACCAGGTCGAAGCGGCCGGGAGTGCACTGGACGTACTCGAGCGCTCGACCCACGGCGGGGAGGGCGCGCTCCAGGTACCCGGCCGGATAGGTGGTGTCGGTGGCTTCGCTCGGGTCGTCCCAGTGGAGGGCGGGCAGGACGAACTCGCTCGGGGACTGCTCGAGGAAGTCCGAGCCTTCGACTGCGCAGAGGATCACCTCGTGTCCGCGGGCGCGGAGGATCCGCACCTCGTTCCACACGGACGACTCGAGGCCTCCGGCGTGGGGCTGCGAGATCGGGTAGCGGATGGGCGCCATCACGGCGATACGGAGCCGGGGGCGGGTCACGCGCTGGCCCCGGCCGACTCGTAGGCCGCCCGGTGGGCGAGCTGGATGTCGATGCGCTGTCGCCCGCGATCCTCGCGTCTCCGTGCGACCAGCGCGCGGCGGGACGCCGACCCGGGGCGCGTGGCTCCGTCCGCGAGGAGACGCTCGACGGCGTCGGCGAGTGCCGCGGCGTCATCGCGCGCGAACTCGGCGAACGACTCGGGGTGCTGGTCGCGGAGGTGCCCGACCGGCGGGCCTGCGACCGAGACTCCGAGGTCGAAGCAGAGCTCGACCCAGCCGGAGTGCGTGCCGTGACCGTAGGGCAGGACGGCGACGTCGAGATCGGCGAGGGAGTCCGCGAGCTCGTCGTCCGACAGACGCGGCCCCTCGAGGAGTGTCGCACCCGGGTGGCCGGCGACGAGAGCGACCACGCGGTCGCGGGAGCGGGAGTCGCGGACGCGGTCGTTGACGAAGACTCGGGCGACGGCGTCGATTCCACGCACGCGCAGCCGCACGAGCGCCGCGAGCAGCGTCTCGACCGCGACCACGGCGTCGATGTTCGGGCGGATGTCGCGCAGGTGCATGCCGAGCACGACCGGAACGGACGGCGCACCGACCGGGATCTCGCCATCGAGGGGGAACACGTTCGGGTGCGGGACGGTGAGCGGCCGGCGGCCCCATCGCGACTCGATCTCATCGGCGGCGCCCGGCGTGAGCGTGACGAGCACGTCCGCCGCCGTGACGAGCCTCTCGATCTGGGCGAGATGATGGGACTGGTCGACGAGCTGCGGGTTCTCGAGGTCGTGGACCGTGTAGACGAGCGGCTTCCCGAGATCGCGGAGCGCCGCGACGACATCGTCCAGCTCCGCGAGGGAGAACGACTCGAGGCCGAAGTGCAGGTGCAATAGGTCGTACTCGTCGGCGTGCGCGCGCAGCCACGACGGGTCGAAGGCAACCGGCGGCCACCACTGACCCGGCGCCGCGCCCTCGCGGACCGGATCGACGAGGCGGGCGACGGCGTCGTCACCCTGCTCGGCGGAGAGATGGCGGACGTATGGATGGCCCGCGGGCACGGAGAGAACGCGGATGCGCTCCGGTGGTGCGGCAAGCGCGGTCGCTGTCTTCATGGGTCGCCTCCTCGGCGGTGATGCGGTGAGCCGGGGCGACTCGACGGGCCCTCGTGACGGCCTGCGTCGATGGGAAGGATGGGCCGATGGGAGCGGCCTGTGCTCAAGCTAGCCCCCGGGGGCTGTCGAGCGGCCCGTTGTACCCCGGTTCGGTCGCCCGCCGGGCGCGTCGAGCAGCGGACCGGCCATGATGGATCGACCCGCGCGCGACGCGGCCACCCGAGGAGCAACCGTGACAGTCGTCGACGCAGCAGACCCGCGGACGCTGCACTACGGCGACTTCTACGGGATCACCGACCTCCCCGGCGACGCCCCGGTCGCCCTCGTCGTCGGCAACTGCCAGGCCGAGTCGCTCCGGCTCTTCCTCGGCGAGGGGCTGCGCTCCGTCCGCATGCCCGCCGTCCACGAGCTCGTCGCCGCCGACCTCCCGCACCTCGAGCGCTGGCTCTCCCGCGCCTCGGTCCTCATCACCCAGCCGATTCGCGACGGCTACCACGGCCTCCCCCTCGGGTCGGCGCAGCTGTCCGGTCGCCTTCCGGCCGGAGCGCTGGTCGTGAGGGTGCCGGTGATCAGGTTCGCCGGGCTCTACCCGGCGCACGCCATCGTCCGGCCCCCGACGGATCCGTCGCTCACCCCGCCGCTGGTCGAGTACCACGACCTCCGGATCCTCGCCGAGGCTGCCGGGCTGAGCACTGCTCCCGCAGTCGACGCCGTCGCGACCCGGGCGATCGCCGAGCTCTCCCTCGGCGAGCTCCGCCGGCGGGAGGCCGCCCATGCGACGGTGCCCGTCTCCGACCTCTTCGAGCGCCCGTCGTTCGCGCAGATGCGCACCCTCAACCATCCCGGCAACCCCGTCTGGACCGCCGTCGCCCAGCGAGTCCGCGAGGCGATCTGCCTGCCCGGCCCGGCCGGCGACCCCGGGCGTCCCGTCCTGACCTCGATCCACGCTCCCCGCGAGGCCGCGGTCATCGAGGCGTGGGGCCTCGACGACGAGCCGACCGACGACTGGGTCGTCGGCGGCCGCTCCGTCGACGGCACCGAGGTCCGGGAGGCGCACCTGCGGTGGTACGCCGACAATCCCGATGTCGTCGAGGCCGGCCTCGCTCGGCACGGCGAGGCACTCGGCGTACTGGGGCTGGCGTGACGGCGGGGAAGGTCGGCGGCGGGGCAGTTCCTGCGCTCGTGGTCACGCCCGAGGCGCATCACGGCGTCGCCCTCTACGCGCGCCAGGTCGCCGCAGACATCGCGAGGCTGGTCGGGGCGGACCCCTCGATCGGCGTGGACGGTCTCGACGGGCCGACTCCGCCGGCTCGCGCGCACCTGCACTTCACCGACCGCCTCTGGGGCAGCTCTCCTGAGGCCGCAGCCGAGCGGATCGCCGAGCTGGCCCGGCGGACCGCGGTGACCGTGACTCTCCACGACCTCCCCCAGCCATCGGACGGCCCCCGCAACCTCGCACGCCGGGCCGCCTGCTACGCGCGGGTCGTCGCCGCATCCGAGGCGGTCGTCGTCAACAGCCGGCACGAGGCCGCCCTGCTCGAGGAGCACTCGGGCGGCTCGCGAACTCCCGTCGGGGTGATCCCCCTCCCGGTGCTGTCGAGGGGCGTCGACCCGCGGCCGCGCCCCGAGCCTGACGGCAGCGTCGCGATCGTCGGGTTCTTCTACCCGGGCAAGGGCCACGCCGAGATGGTCGACGCGGTCGCCGAGCTCGGCCGGGGCGTCACGGCCCCCGACCTCGGCCGGCCCGTCACGGTAGGCATGCTCGGACGCGCCTCCGCCGGCCACGAACGCGAGCTCGAGGAGCTCGTCGCGTCGGCTAGGGATCGGGGCGTGCCGTTCGAGCTGAGCGGCTGGCTCGACGACGAGGCACTGCGCGAGCGGTGCCGTCGGGCATCCGTGCCGGTGGCGGCCCACCGGCATGTCTCGGCGTCGGGGTCTCTCGCCACCTGGATCGCCGCAGGTCGACGCCCCCTCGTGCCGGCGACGCGCTACTCGCGCGAGATGGACGCGCTCCGCCCCGGCACCCTGACGCTCGTCGACCCCGACCGCGGGTGGGCGGACGCCATCGGACGCGCACTCGAGGACCCCGCCTCGACGTGGCTCGACGAGGCGGCCGTCACGCGACCCCACCTCGCCGACACGGCGACGTCGTACCTGCGCTGGTTCGACGACCCCGAGCGGTTCGACAGCACCGAGCCGTTCGACAGCACCGAGCAGCCCGGGGACGCCCAGCAGCTCGACGACGCCCAGCGGTTCACAGGCGCCCGCAGCCTCGCGGGCCTCAGCCGGTGACCGCCCCCGCGCCGTTCGGCCGCGGTCTCCCGGGCAACCGGTGGGACCTCCTGGCCGGCGAGCGACCCGCCGTGCTCCCGTCGGTGTCGGTCGTCGTGCCCTACTACCGGCAGCAGGCCGAGCTCGACCGGACCCTCGCCGCTCTGGCGCGCCAGACCTACCCCGCCGAGCTGCTCGACGTGGTGGTCGTGGACGACGGGTCTCCCGAGGCGCCCGTGGTCGCCGACGGGGTCCGGGTCGTGCGGCAGGAGGATGACGGCTTCCGTCTGGCGGCCGCCCGGAACCTCGGCGTCCGGTCCTCGCGGGGCGACATCCTCTGCTTCCTCGACGCCGACACCTCGCCCGAGCCGGAGTACGTAGCCCGGCTGACGCGGCTGGTGGCCCTCGCTCCCGAGACCGTCGCGGTCGGCCGTCGCCGTCACGCCGACTTCTCGTCGACACCGGTCGGCGAGCCGATCGAGGCGGCGGGCCCCGCGGCTGCCCTGCCGGAGCCCGAGTGGCTGCGAGCGGCCTACGTCGGCTGCCGCGACCTGCTCGACTCCGACTCCCGCTCCTACCGCTTCGTCATCGGGGCCGTCACCGCCTGCAGCCGCTGGTTCTTCGAGCAGGTGGGCGGCTACGACGAGAGCTTCACGGAGTACGGCGGGGAGGACTGGGAGTGGGCGCATCGCGCCTGGATCGCCGGCGCTCTCTTCGCCCATGAGCCGGACGCCGTGGCGTGGCACGACGGGGCCGACTGGGCGGGGCGCGATTCGGCCGACCGCCTCCGGGAGAAGAACGCCGAGACCCTGACGCTCGCGTCGACCGTCCCGGTACGTGGCTCGGCGGGGTTCGGCGTGATCGGCGCGCGACCGGACGTCGTCGTGACCCTCGCCTCCGCTTCGTCGCCCGCCCGCGCCTTCGTCTGCGTCGACAGCGTGCTGACGGCGCTGCCGCGGGCGCGCGTCGTCGTGCCGGCCGAGCACGCCGGGCTGTTCGGAGCCGACCCGCGAGTGTCGACGAACGCGTCGGAGGCCCGAGTGGAGATCTCCTTCGATTCCCCCGTCCGCATCCACGACGCGACCGCCCTGATCGATGCGGTGGAGGCGGTGGGCACCGGCGAGCTCGGCAGCGTGCACTTCGCGAGGGGCCATGGCACCGTCGTGATCCGGGTCGACAGTCGACGGGCTCGCCTCCGCCACGGGCGCTGGCCCGGCCCGCCCCTGTTCGTCACCCGGACCGAGCCCGGGGACTGGGCAGAGCCCCTGACCGGCGAGCCCCGGCTGGCCGCCTACCTCGGAGGCTGGGTCTAGCAGCCCGGAAGCGCTGTCAACCCCCTCGGGCAGATCCCCGACCGGCGTAGCGTCACCCCAATGACCCCAGCAGACGGCTCCACGACTCCCGACGACGACCAGAAGAAGCACACCGACGAGCTGGGCGACGGCTCGCCCACGGGCAACGCCACGGAGGATCCCGACCAGGACAGCGACACGACGTCGGGCGGTGAGCCCGAGTGAGCGACCCCAAGCCCACCTCCGTGCCCCACCCCGACGAGGTCGACCCCGATACCGGCACGACCCCCGACGGCACACCCGCCGAGAATCCTTCCGGCCTGGCACTCGCCGCCTAGCGGGCACGGCGTCGGCTCGCCTGCCCTGCCGCAGGCGGTGCCGTCCCGGCTCGGGCCGAAGAAACCGGTCTAGCGTGGCGGCGTGACGACAACGACCGACACCGACACCGCAGTCCGCACCCTTCACCGGGTCTTCCCTGCCGACCAGATCCTGACCGACGCCGGCAGCCTCGAGCGATACAGCCATGACGACGCGGAGTGGGCCGAGTACACCGCACCGCTGGCCGTCGTGCTCGCCCAGTCGACCGACGACGTGGCGAGAGTCGTGCGCTGGGCAGGCGAGCACGGGGTGCGCGTGGTGCCTCGGGGCGCAGGAACCGGCCTCTCGGGCGGAGCGAACGCCTTCCCCGGTTCGGTCGTCGTCTCCCTCGAGCGCATGAACCGCGTGCTCGAGGTCAACACCGACGAGCGCTACGCCGTGACGCAAGCTGGCGTCATCAACGACGCCCTCCGGGCCGAGGTCGCGAAGAGCGGCCTCTGGTACCCGCCCGATCCCGCCAGCTCGGCGATCTCGACGATCGGCGGCAACGCGGCCACCAACGCCGGCGGCATCTGCTGCGTCAAGTACGGCGTCACCCGCGACTACGTGCTCGGCCTGACAGTCGTCCTGGCCGACGGCGAGGTCGTGACGCTCGGCCGCAAGACGGCCAAAGGCGTCGCCGGCTACGACCTGACGGGCCTGCTCGTCGGCTCCGAGGGAACGCTCGGCGTCATCACCGAGGTGACCGTCAAGCTGCTGCCGCTCTCCGGGCGCGACGAACGCGCTGTGATCGGCTTCTTCCCGTCACTCGAGGCCGCAGGAACTGCCGTCGCCGAGATCTCGCGCGCAGGCATCATCCCCGCCGCCCTCGAGCTCATCGACCACACCTGTCTGGTCGCTGTCGACGAGTGGCAGCACCTGGGTCTGCCCGGAGACGTCGATACCCTCCTCCTCTGCCGCATCGACGAACGCGGGGCCGCCGGTGACGAGCTCGCCGACCGCGTCGAGAGCATCTTCACGGCGGCCGGAGGAACCGACGTCGAGCGAGCGACCGACCCGGACGAGATCACTCGCCTGTTCCTGGCCCGGCGACTCGCCTATCCTGCCCTGGAGCGGCTCGGGCCGGTGCTCACCGAAGACATCTGCGTACCGCGCAAGGCGGTGCCGACGATGCTGGCGCGGATTCAGGAGACAACTCGCCGGCATGACGTCACCATCGCCAACATCGCGCACGCCGGCGACGGCAATCTGCACCCGCTCATCATCACCCCCGTCGGCGACGAGGCCGCCAAGGCCCGCGCGAAGGAGGCGTTCGACACCATCGTCGCCGACTGCCTCGACCTCGGCGGCACGGTCACCGGCGAGCACGGCGTCGGCCTGCTGAAACTCCCCGGGCTCCGTGCCGAGCTGGGCGAGCGCGTCCTCGCGATGCACGCCGCGGTGAAGAACGCCCTCGACCCACAGGCCACCCTGAACCCCGGCAAGGCCTTCTAGTCAGGCGCAACAGGAATTCCCCGCGAAGACCGCTAAGCGGTCAAGCACGGGGAACGAAATTGCTGGGGTACCTGGACTCGAACCAAGAACAACTGAACCAGAATCAGTCGTGTTGCCAATTACACCATACCCCATAACATTTCACACTCCGCGAACAGTGGCATACGTCGGAGAATGAAAGCTACATGGCCCCTTTCGGAACCGAGAACCTACTCTACAGCATCCGAGAGGTCACTCAAACCGCCGACGAGGTCGCGGTTGATCGTGGCGGCGACGGCAGCCCCGATTCCCGCTGCGACGATGAGCTGCTGCGGGCCGGGCCCGGTCGTCTCGCCGGCCGCATAGAGCGAGGGGACGCTGGTGCGGCCGTGTGCGTCGACCACGAGGAGCTCGTCGGCGTCGAGGTCTGCGCCGAGGGGCGCGAGGTAGCCGAGCTCGCTCGACCAGCTGGGCCGCACGAACCCGCCGGAGCGCTCGACGACGGTGCCGTCGTCGAAGCGGATGCCTGTCGCGCCCTCGCGGCCGCCCTCGATCTCGGCGATCACGCGGCGGTCGACCGCGATGCCGCGACTGTCGAGCATCTCCTCGTCGAGCGACCTCACGACGTCGGCGCCGTTGGTGCACACCAGGAGGTCGTCGCTCCACTGCGACAGGAGGAGCGCCCGCTGGGCGAGGTCGGCGTGCTCGCCGATCACGGCGATGGGCTGGTCGCGCTTGTCATAGCCGTCGCACTCGATGCAGCTGTGGTAGCTCGTCCCGTAGAACGCGCGGAGGCCGGGGATGTCGGGAAGCGTCTCCTGCAGCCCCGTCGCGGCGATGACAGTGCGGGCGACAGCGCGACTGGTCTTCTTCCGCAGCTCGCAGTCCAGAACGAATCCATCGGGCCCAGCAGTCACGCTCTGCACCATCGTCATGCGGTGCTCGGCACCTTCGTACCCGAGGAACTCCTCGCGCCCCAGGCGTCGCAGCTCGAGCGGCGAGATGCCGTCGCGCGTCAGGAAGCCGTGCGAGAGCAGCGTCGCCGAGTTGCGCGGGCGATTGCTGTCGATCAGCAGCACCCGTCGACGCGCACGCACGAGGTTGAGCGCCGCGCTCAGCCCGGCGGGCCCTCCCCCGATGACGGCGACGTCGTAGACGGTCTCGGGAGCTTCGCTTGTCACAGCGAGGCGGCCAGCTTCTCGAGGCGGGAGATCGTCGACTCGCGACCGAGGATCTCCATCGACTCGAACAGGGGCGGGCTGATTCGACGGCCTGACAGAGCCGTGCGGAGGGGCCCGAAGGCGTTGCGCGGCTTGAGACCCAGACCATCGACGAGCGTGATGCGCAGCGCCGCCTCGAGCGACTCGTGCGTCCACTCGGCGACCGCCGAGAGCGTCTCGACGGAGGCGCGGAGAACATCGCCAGCGCCGTCGCCGATCCCCTTCATGGCGTCGGCGTCGTACGTGATCGCGTCGTCGGCGGCGTAGAGGAAGCTCAACAGCCCGGGAGCTTCACCGAGCAGCTGCATGCGCTCCTGGACGAGAGGCGCCGCCTGCTCGAGCACGGCCAGCTCCGCCTGGGTGGGCGGGTCGGAGAGCACGCCCGAGAGGTACGGCACGAGCCGTGCTGCGAAATCCTGCGCGTCGAGAAGACGGATGTGGTCGCCGTTGATCGACTCCGCCTTCTTGTGGTCGAACCGCGCGGGGTTGGGGTTGACGTCTTCGACGTCGAACGCCGCGACCATCTCGTCGAGAGAGAAGACGTCGCGATCGTGCGACAGCGACCAGCCCAGCAGCGCCAGGTAGTTGACGAGCCCTTCGGGGATGAATCCGTTGTCGCGGTGGTGGAAGAGGTTCGCCTCAGGGTCGCGCTTCGAGAGCTTCTTGCTGCCCTCGCCCATCACGTAGGGCAGGTGCCCGAAGCGCGGGATGAACTTCGCGTTGCCGATCTCGTACAGCGCCTCGTACAGCGCGATCTGCCGGGGCGTCGACGAGAGGATGTCCTCGCCGCGCAGCACGTGCGTGATGCCCATATACGCGTCGTCGACGGGGTTCACGAACGTGTAGAGCGGGATGCCGTTCGGCCGCACCACGACGAAGTCCGAGAACGAGCCGGCCGGGAACGTGATCTCGCCGCGCACGAGGTCGTCGAAGCTCAGATCTCGATCGGGGACGCGAAGACGCAGCGCAGGAACTCGACCCTCCGCCGTGAATGCCTCCCTCTGCGCGTCAGACAGCTCCCGCTCGTGGTTGTCGTAGCCCTGCTTCGGATCGCGACCGTTGGCCACGTTCCGGGCCTCCATCTCGTCGGGGGTGACGAAGCTCTCGTACAGCAGCCCCTTCTCCTTGAGCTGGGCGATGACGTCCTGGTAGATGTCATGGCGCAGGGACTGCCGGTAGGGCCCGTGGGGGCCGCCGACCTCGACGCCTTCATCCCAGTCGAGCTTGAGCCACCGCAGCGCGTCGATGATCTGCGCGTAGCTCTCTTCGCTGTCACGTGCCGCGTCGGTGTCTTCGATGCGGAAGACGAGCTTGCCGCCGGTGTGACGCGCGTAGGCCCAGTTGAACAAGGCCGTGCGGATGAGCCCGACGTGCGGCGTACCGGTGGGCGACGGGCAGAAGCGGACGCGCACATCGGCGCCGGCAGCAGTGGTGAAGGAGGCAGACATCGACGTCAATCCTACCGTCGCATTCGGCCTCTGAACTGGGGTTGTTCGCCGCGAGGGTTAAACGCAGAAAAGCCACCCCGAAGGGTGGCTTTCCTGGTGTTGCGAAGTTGAGTCCGGCGGTGTCCTACTCTCCCACAAGGTCCCCCTTGCAGTACCATCGGCGCTGAGAGTCTTAGCTTCCGGGTTCGGAATGTGACCG
>NZ_RJUO01000004.1:0-100347 GCF_003752365.1 Frondihabitans sp. PhB188
GCCGCCAAGCTCCTGAACTCCACGTTCAAGACCGACGCCGTCAAGCCCGGACTCCTCGTCGGCACCGCCACCATCGCCGCCCAGATCGCCGAGTAATCTCACGCATCACCCCGAACGGCCCGTCGCACTTCGTGCGGCGGGCCGTTCTGCGTGCCCGACGCGCCGGCCTCGCCGCGCGTTCGCAAGGATCGGCAGGGTAGACGTCCTTGTGGGGCGCGCACCAGCTGGCCGATCTCCTTGCCAGCCGTGCACTCCGCGCCCCTTCTCCTCGCGAGCGCACACCCCGTCCTTCCCGAAGGAACAAGGCGCGGCAGCGGGCTAGTGGAGCTTCGCGTCGCGCACGCGATCGAAGACGTCGGGATAGTCGCTCAGCGCCGACCAGTGCTTCTGCGGCCACGTGATCACGAACGCGCGGCCGACGACGTCGCTGATCGGGACGTACGGGGAGACGTCCTTGCGGGCGTTGTGGTACTCCGAGTCGGCCGAGTCGTACCGGTTGTCGCCCATCACCCAGAGCATGCCGGGCGGAACCGTCACCGAGAAGTCGTTCGGCGACGCCTTCGTCTGGTTGGCGGCGATGGTGATGTAGGGCTCCTTGATCGGGACGCCGTTCACCTGGAGCTCGCCCGACGCGTTGCAGCAGGACACCGTGTCGCCGGGCAGGCCGATGACGCGCTTGATGAGGTGGTCGTCGCTGTCGTGCGTGCCGAGTCCGACCGCGGTGAGCGCCGACTGGATCGCCTCGACGGCCGCCGGCTGCGGCGCCGTCGCCGGAATCGCGTCGCTGTCGAGCCACCCGCCCGGGTCGGTGAAGACCACAACGTCGCCGCGGTTCAGCGCCGCGACCTTGGGCACGAACTCGTTGACCAGAATGCGGTCGCCGATCTGCAGCGTCGACTCCATCGATCCCGACGGGATGTAGAACGAGCGGACGACGAAGGTCTTCACCACGAAGGAGATGAGCAGGGCGCACGCCAGGATGATGACGATGTCGCGGACGAACCTGAGGGCGCCGTGGCGCGGTCGGACGGGTGCGGTCTGTGTGCTCATGCCGTGCTCCCCCCGCTCGCCGAGCGCCTAATGCGCCGGACCGAGCATGACGGCGAGCAGCGTCGCCGCGCCGCCCACGATGAAGAAGAGGGTTCCGAGCTGCATCGTGCGGGTCTTGTTGCGGTCGGCGATCGGCACCGAGACCTCGAGGATCGGGCAGCCCGACCAGCCGATCATGCCGATGCTGAGGGCGACGAGCACGGAGCCGATCCACCAGAGCGCCGCGAGGCCGGAGTGCAGGAGGGCGGGGCGCCAGCCGGAGGAGAGCAGAAGGCCGAGGCTGAGGGCGACCGTGCCTGTCGAGACGCCGAACCAGGCAGTCCCCGTCCACATGATGCGTTCGAGGTTGTTCTCTGGGGTCATCATCTCGTGGGTCACTGGCTTATCTTGCTCCGACCGAGTCGACAATTCCAATCGACGGAGCGTGTCGATCACTCGTGGTTCGTTGCGAACCTGCCTGTTCTGCGGTTTACTCATCACGACCACTTTGAGATGAGAGACTCTCACACCCTCTAGACCACACCGCCACCACGGATCAGACTTCTCCCCCGGCCTTCATCGGCCTTTCCCCAAGACGGCAGCGGCGACGGGCTGCCCTACCAGCGCGTCGCCTCCCGACCGGGTTCTTCCCGGGCCGGACACCTGCCGAACCCGGGGCGCCGCTCTCTTAGCAGGGGCGGCGACCCCGGGTTTCCTCTGCTCCGAAGCGGACTCCGAGCGGCTAGAGGCCGATGGCCGGCGGCGCGAACCTGTCGCTCAAGAAGCGCCCGTTCGTCTCGAGGGCCCCGGCGTCGTCGGCGAGAGCTGCGTCGCGCAGCCCGCTCACGGCCTCCTCGAGCACGCCGAGCTGATCGAGCAGCTCCTGCGCCGGGGTGGCACCGCTCCGGAGCACGTGCGTGGCGGCCCAGTCGCCGGGGAGCGCGAGGTACGCGCGCAGGGTGTCCGGCAGGTAGGTCGTCGCTGCGCGGGTGAGCAGGAACTCGGGCTCCGCCCGTCCAGCCACGCGAGGCAGCGTGTCGCGGAGCATCGCACTGATGCGGGCCACCCGCTCACCGGCCTCGGCCGGCACCCGGCGCGCCACCCGCGCCGGCAGCGCCGCCAGCCCGGCGTCGAGTGCGGCCTCGTCGACGACGATGTCGTCGCCCGCACCGGCCAGCCCGAGAGCCCTGAGGGCCTGCGCCGCGGTCGCGGAATCTCCGGCCGACGCGGCCACGCTCACCGATACCTGCTCGGCTAGCGCCGCGAGCCACTCGCCGAGCGGCGGCTGACGGCGCGAGATGACGACGCCGCCGCTGACGCGGGCGGCCTCGCACGCGACGCGGTCGCCCCGCTCGACCCGCGCGGTGAGGCGGACCCCGTCGCCGAGGAAGGCGAGCGACGACACCGAGCCCGGACGGCCGGCGAGGCGGTCGGCCATGCTCCGCGAGCGCTCGACCTCGACGGCGGAGTCGCCGACGGCCCTCGGGAGCTCTGTCGCCAGCCGTTCCAGCAGGTCGTGGGCCTCGGTCACCGCGGGGCGTCCGTCAGCGGGAGCACCAGGCTGGGCGTCGCGATGACGTGGTCGTCGCGCAGCGATCGCACGGCGGTGCCGATCGCGAAGAACTCGGTGGTGTGACCGCCCCAGCGGTGCGGCAGCGAGAGCAGCTGGACGCCGACGATGCCCTCGGCGTCGAGCACCTCGGCCTCGGTCTGCATGCGCCCCATGGCCAGCTCGCGCGCGTCGTAGAGCGCCTCGGTGTACTGCGGGATCTCGACGTTCGAGCCCACGGTCGAGAGCGACGCCATCATGCCGCGGTGGGCGATGTGATAGACGCAGGTGCCCATGACGAGGCCCTGCGGGGCGTACCCGGCCTGGATCAGCGTCCAGAAGTCCTGGCCCGAGAGATCGGAGGTGAAGGGCAGGCCGCGGTTGTTCCGCCAGGCACCCGTCGGGGGTGCCTCGTCGGCGATGACGGCGGTGCCGATGGCGACGAACTCGGCGAGGTCGTTGCCGTACTCCTTGAACTCGATCTCGAGCCGCACGCCGACGATCCCGTCGGCCCCGAGGGCGTCGGCCTCGGCCTCCATCCGGGTCATGGCGAGGTCGCGGGCGTGGTACATCGCCTCGGAGAGCTTGTCGAGCTCCATGTTCTTCGACCACTTCGCGATCTGCAGACCCACGTGGTAGACGCTCGACCCCAGCACCAGGCCGACGGGACGGAACCCGGCCTGCTTCACGAGCAGGAACTCGTTGACGCTCAGGTCGGAGGTGAACAGGTGCTTCTTGCCGTCGGCCAGGCGGGCTCGCGCGTCGGGGGGAAGCGAGACGTTCGAGAGGTCGCTCATCGTCGACTCCTTCGGGTGGGTGGGTCGGTCAGGGGGAGCACGTTGAGGATCCGGCCGGTGCCGGGCTTGTCCTTGCCGCGGAAGGCGTGCATCGGACCAGGCGCGAGAACAGTGCCGACGAAGAACGCCTCCGCGTGGAAGTCCTTCTCGCCGCCGCACTCGGTCTCGAACTCGTGCATCTCGGAGCGGTCGACGACGAGGTCGGAGCCGCCCATCGACTCGGCGCGCTTCGACATCAGCGAGCGGGCCTCGCCGCGGGCGGCCTGCTGCACGGCCGACAATCCCTCGATCTCGGTGTTGCCCCAGCTGAGACGCTGCGAGCGCAGCAGGGAGTCCTCGTGCTTCGTCGCGACCGACAGCCCCAGGACGATGCCGCGGGGGACGAGCGACGAGAGGATCGCCGCCGCGGTGTCTTCGGGCGACAGCACGCTCGACCAGACACGGGTGCCGTGCGCCGATGCGCTGACCAGCGAGCCGTCAGCGGAGCGGACCGCGGTTCCTGCCGCCGTGAACTCCCAGATCTGGCCTTCGAGGCGAGCCCGCTTGATGGTGACCCCCACGACCCCTTCGGCTCCGAGTGCGGCCGCCTCGGTGAGCATGCGGTTCAGCGCGCCCTGCCAGGCGGCCTCGAACGCCTTCACGTACGGCCCGAAGCCGCTGTAGCGGTTCGTGTTGCGGCCCGACGTGAAGACGGGGGTCTCGCGGTACTGGGTGAAGCCGGCGATACCGGCGTTCAGGAAGACGCCGTTCGGCTGCGTGGTCGCGTAGCCCAGGCCGTAGACGCCGCACTGGCCGCCGGTCCAGCCCAGGTTCATCACCAGGCAGCCGAAGACCTCGCCGACGGGGGCGAGTCCGGCGCTGCGGAGCGCGGCGGCCGCCGGGGCCGAGAGGAGCGAGCCGGACGTACCGCTGGCGCGCTGGCGCTCGATGCGCTCGTGCGCTGCCGGGGGGAGTCCGCCCGTCCATGGGGTCACTCGCTCATCCAAGCACCCGGTGGGCCCCGGGGCTGGGATTCATGCAGAGTGCGCAGGAACCAGGGTCGGTCGCCCTACGAGGCCGCTCGCGCCGGCAGGTGGTGCAGCGCCTCCGTCGCGAGCTCGGCCGCGATGGCGTCCCCGGCGCCGAGCGCCTCTTTCAGCTTCGTGAACTCGCGCGTGCTGGCTTCGACCCCGAGGATCTCGACGATGTTGGGCAGCCGCAGCTGATAGGCGAGGCCGTCCTCGACGCTGCGGGTGACGCGGATGAGCGGCGGGTTGCCGCAGTTCACGACGAACACGTCGAACAGCTCGACCGCGTGGCCGTTGAGCGCGGCGCCGTCGCCGGCCTTCACGTCGCGCAGGCAGTCGTCGATCGAGGCCTTCGCCTGGGCCACCGCGTCGGCGGGCATGCGGCCGACCGCGAGCCGGACCACTCCGCCGAACAGGACGCCCAGGGTCTGCAGCGAGTCGACCGCCGCGTCGGGGTCGGGGATCGCGACGCGCGTATAGCGGTTGGGCTCCATCTCGATGAGGCCAGCGTGCGCGAGATCGGCGAGGGCTTCGCGGATGGGCGTGCGGGAGACGCCGAGCCACTTGAGGAGGTCGTCGTCGCTGAGACGCTCGCCGGCTTCGAGGGTTCCGTCGAGGATCGCGGCGCGGATCTGCTGCCGGACCCGGTCGCGGAGAAGCTCGCGCTCCTGCGACGGCCCACCTGGGGGGACTGGCATGTTCTTCACCTTTCTCACACGATATGCGAGACGCTAACAGGTGGGATGCCGATCGGTTCGCAAGCCGGGCTGTGTCGTCGCGGGCTGTCCGTTCACTCCAGTCGCAAATCGGGAGGCGGGGCAGTCGACTCGCGCACGATCAGCCGCGTCGCCAGCTCGACTCGCGTCGCGCTGCGCGAGGCCGACGCCCCGTTCGAGCGCTGCCGGATCTCGTCGAGCAGGATCCTCAGGGCAGTCGCACCCATCCCGGCGGTGAGCTGCTGCACGGTCGTCATCGGCGGGCTCGCCCACTGCGCCTCCGGGAGGTCGTCGAAGCCGACGACGCTGAGGTCGTCCGGAATGCGCAGACCGAGCTCGGCGGCCGCGTCGTAGATCCCGAACGCCATGCTCTCCGAGCACGCGAACAGGGCTGTCGGCCGATCGGCGTCGGCCAGCATCGGGAGCGCCGCGCGACGGCCGTCGATCCGCGACCACTCGCTGTGGGCGACCCATCGGTCGGGGACTCCGCGCCCCGCATGCCGGAGCGCGGTGCGGAAGCCGTCGACGCGGGCGTCGTTGAACAGGGTCCCGTGAGCTCCGTCGATGATGCCGAGGCGCATATGGCCGAGCGAGACGAGGTGCTCACCGGCCGATCGGCCGCCCTCCCAGTTGGTCGCGCCGACGCTCGCGATGTCGTCGGGCGGCCGGACGACCGGGTCGACGAGCACGACCGGCACGGATGCCGCCGTGAGCCCGGCCAGCTGCATCGCCGTCGGCCCGACCCCGACGATGACGGCACCCTCCGAGCGGCGACGCAGCAAGCGGGTCACCCACTCGTCGCGATCGCGGGCCACCGTGATGACGATCCCGATGCCGGCCTCGGCGGCGGCGGCCTCCACCCCTCCGAGCGCTCGGGCTGCCCACGAGTTGTCGACGGCCGTCAGGACGAGGTCGACCAGGGCGGGCACCGCGGTGGCGGCCGTCGGCCGAGCGCTCGCCCGTGCCCGGTAGCCGGTCGCAGCCACGGCCTTCAGGACGCGCTCCCGGGTCGTGGCCGAGACGTCTGTGCCGCCGCGAAGCACCTTCGAGACCGTCGGAATGCTGGTGCCCGCCAAGACGGCGACCTCCTGGAGGGTCGGTCGGATCGCGGGCATGGGATCACGGTAGTGATGTCATGTAATTTGCGCAAACTAATTTGTCTTGCACCCCAACAAAGCCTGGTGCATACTCTCGGCAAGCGCGAGTTCGGTGACGATATTGCGCAAACTCACCGTTCAAAGAAGAACAAGTCGCGGGCACCACCGCGACAGGAGGAAAGTCGATGACGACAACGAAGACAGCGGTCTCGCGCCGCGGATTCCTGGGGCTGATCGGAAGCGCGGCAGCCGTGACCACACTGGCGGCCTGCTCCGGCGGCGGCGGCGGCGGGGCGTCCGGAGCCATGAAGTTCTGGAACATGCCCTGGGGCGGCCCGGCGTTCAACCCGCTCGACAAGACCATCACGCTCGACTACAAGCCGAAGTCGGGTCTGCCGACTCCGACCTATCAGGCCATCCAGTGGGCCAACTTCACCCAGACCTTCGCGTCGGCGATGGCCTCGAAGACCGGTCCGGCCGTGAGCTCGGGCGGCGGCACGCAGGCCTTCCAGTTCGACAAGCAGGGCTTCATCGCCCACGCGGACGACCTCCTCGACAGCTGGAAGTCGAACGGCCTCTTCGACGACTTCCTGCCCGGGCTCCTCGACACCATGAAGACGCCGAACGGCTACGTCGCCATCCCCTACAACCTCGACATGCGGGTGCTCTGGTACAACAAGAAGCTGCTCGACAAGGCCGACGCCGAGGTTCCCACCGACTGGCAGTCCTACCTCGACACGGCGGCGGCCCTGAAGAAGATCGGCGTCTACGGCTTCGCCGCGAACGGCAACACCAGCGGCGGCAACGCCTTCCAGATGATCACGGGCTTCATGATCAACAACGGCGGCGGCATCTTCGACGAGGACGGCAAGCCGAACCTGGTCACTCCCGCCAACGTCGGCGCGCTCGAGTTCATCGAGGAGAACATCCGCAAGGGCTACGTCGACCCGGGTGCCATCAGCTACACGGCGACGAACTCGAACTCCCAGTGGAAGGCCGAGAAGTTCGGCATGGGCATCGACGTGCCCGGACTGGCGGCGAACGTCGGCGGAAGCCAGGCGGCCGACCTCCTCGTCATGGACCCGATCGAGAGCGACGGCGGCACGAAGGGCGCTCTGTACTTCCCGAACAACATCATGATGTACACGAACACCCCGAGCCAGAAGGGCTCGGAGGAGTTCCTGACCTACTACTACAAGAACATGGCGCAGCTCTGGACCAAGAAGACCGGCATCGGCCTTCCCGTGCTCAAGTCGATCGCCGAGACGCCCGAGTTCAAGTCCGACCCGAACCAGGTGAAGATCGTGAACGACTGGCAGCCGGTCTCGAAGACCTGGGCGGCGCCGGGCGGCTCCGCCCTCTTCGCGAACGTCAGCTACGTCGACAGCACGACGCCGATGTCGGAGTTCGGCCAGGACGTCCTGTCGGGCAAGTCGCCCAAGGCCTCGCTGAGCGCCCTCCAGACGAAGCTGGCATCGCAGATCAAGTAGCTCGAAGCCGACTCAGTCGACCTGGCGCCTCGCCTGGTTCGCCCGGCGCCGCACGGATCGCGGCGGCGCCAGGGCGAGCTGGGCGCCCACGTCGCCGACGACGCTCTCGAGCACGGACAGCTGGGCGTCGTCGATGCGGTCGAGCAGCAGGTGCCGCACGAGTGCCGTGTGCTGAGGCAGGAACTCCGCGATCCGATCGCGGCCGACCTCGGTGACGCGGACTTCGACCGAGCGCTCATCCCGCGTTGATGCCCGGCGCTCGACCATGCCCGCCGCCTCGAGCTTGTCGACCTGGTACGTGATGCCGCTGCGCGACGTCACGAGCCCGTCGGCGATCTCGGTCATGCTCAGAACCCCGGCCGGCGCGGCGAGCAGCCGCTGCAGGATCCCGAACTGCACGATCGTGATCCCGGCGATGTCGCGCACCTGCTCGTCGAGGAGCGCCCGGACCGAGTCGACGGTCTCGACGAGCCCGAGCCAGACGCCGATCTCGCGGTGAGAGAGGGGTGCCGTGTGCTCGGAGAGCTCGTCGAACGAATCGGGAATGGTCACGCAGTGCCTCAGGTTGTTTCGAATTAGAAGCAGATGTTCACAGGAACACCGCTCGTCCTAAGGAGATTCTCATGCAAGCAGTGCAGTTCCGAGCCTATGGCAGCCCCGATGTCCTCGACGTGGTCGACACCTCCGAGCCGGTCGCGCCCGCCGGGGGCGTCCTGATCCGAGTGATCGCGTCCGGCGTGAACGGCCTCGATGCCATCCTCCGCCAGGGGTTCATGGCCGAGCAGATGCCCGTCGAGTTCCCGGCCGGGGTCGGTCTCGAGGCATCGGGCGAGGTGCTGGCGGTCGGCGAGGGCGTCACCGGCACGGCCGTGGGCGACGTCGTGTTCGGGTTCGGGGCGGCGACCGCCGCCGAGAAGGCCGTGCTGGTGACGTGGGCGGCAGTTCCTGCGACCGTGGATCCGATCGAGGCCGGCGGCTGGGCCGTCGCGATCGAGACGGCCGGGCGGGTCCTGACCCTGCTCGCCCCGGCCGAGGGATCGACCGTCTTGGTGAGCGGCGCCTCGGGCGGCGTCGGCACCGCGCTCGTGCAGCTCGCGGTCGCCCGCGGTCTGCGCGTGATCGGGACGGCGAGCGAGGCGAACCAGGAGCGCGTCACGGCGCTCGGCGCCACGGCCGTCGTCTACGGCGACGGCCTCGCCGACCGCGTTCGCGCGACTGCGCCCGAAGGCGTCTCAGCCGCGTTCGACCTGGCCGGGTCGGGGATCGTCCCTGAGCTGATCGAGATCGTCGGCGACGCGTCGCACGTCATCTCGATCGCCGACTTCAGCGCCCCGGAGCACGGCGCCCGCGTCTCGACGTCGCAGACCGAGGCCGACCCGGCCGCCTCGTTCGCCGAGGCGATCGCCATCGACGGGTTCGGGATCCCCGTGGCGGCCACGTTCCCGCTGGCCCGGGCGGGCGAGGCGCAGGAACTCGTCGCCGGCAAGCACAGCGGCGGCAAGGTGCTCCTCGTCCCCTAGCGGACCCGCGCCGACCGCTTGGCTCTCGTCGATCGACCGCGCTAACCTGGGTGAATGCTGAGGGGCGGCGGCGCCGTCGCCCCTCCCTCACGCCACGATCACGAAGGAACATCGATGTCGACTCCTCCCGCCTACCCCACGCCCGCAAAGCAGCAGAACGAGCCGCCCCGCGACCAGCCGTACTACGGCGCTTCGCCGGTTGCGGCGGTCAAGCGCTTCTTCCAGAAGTACGCCACCTTCTCGGGTCGGGCGAGTCGTTCCGAGTTCTGGTGGTGGATCCTCGCGAACTTCGTCGTGACCCTGATCCTCAGCAGCATCTGGGGTGCGAGCCACCCGATGGACATGACGACGACCACTTTCAACTTCACCACGTTCGCACAGCAGAGCTCCGACCCGCTGTCGGGCGTCTGGGGTCTCATCACCCTCGTGCCGAACCTCGCGATCTCGTGGCGACGACTGCACGACACCAACCGCAGCGGCCTGTGGATCCTGATCAACCTGATCCCGATCGTGGGGTGGATCATCTATATCGTGTTCGTGGCGTCCGGCCCGAAGCCCGAGGGTGCTCGCTTCGACAAGCGCTGACGGCTGATCGCCCGTCCCTGACGAAGGAAGGCGGCGCGGGTGCTCCCTGTGGGGGATGCACTCCGCGCCGCCTTTCCTCGTGGGGCGTGCAGATTCGAGTCGGGATCCTCGTGAGGAGCCGCGGCGTCCTTATCTGAGGACGCCGAAGGCCGCTCTACGGGGCGCTGTCGAGGTCGATCTCGTCGCCCTCGAGGTCGTTCTCGGCGTACTCGGGCTCACCCTCGGTCGGCGCACCGCCCGTCGGGCCGTCGTTGCCCTCGCCGACGCCCGGCTCGACCGTCTCGCCGGCCACGGCGTCGTTGGTCGTGATGGCGTTGGCGGCCTCGAACTCGGCCTCCGGGTCGCTTGCGTCGGTGAAGGGCTCGTCGGCGGACGGCGCGTCGCTCATCAGGAGTCCAGCCCGAGCTGCTTCTGCAGGCCGGCCTCGTCGGTGGCGCCCCAGCGCTCGACGATCAGGCCCTCGTCGTTGAACTTGGCGACCTGAATGCCGCGCACGGTGAACGACTTGCCCGTCGGCTCGGCTCCCTGGAACGGACCGGTGTGCGTGCCGTGGATCGTGAAGACCGCCGTGACCTGCTCGTCGTCGGCCACGAGCGTCTCGACCGAGAGGTCGAGGTCGGGGAACGCCTCCAGGAACGACGACCAGAACTCCTGAATGCCCGCCAGGCCGGCCGACGCGTCGGGAGCCGGGTCGTGGTCGACGACGTCCGCGTGGAACGCCTCGCCGAGTCGCGATACCTCGCGAGCGGTGATGATGTCGCCGAGCTTCTGCTGGGTTGCGATGTTGGTTTCCTTAGCCATGGGCCCGGTCTACTCCGGCCGCGTCCCTTCCACTCAGCAGACGGGGGACAGCCGAGAGATGCAGGTACACGAGGATCGCCGGGGCAGGCGTCCTCGTGGCGGGCGCAGGAACGCGCAGAACTCCTCGTCGGCCCCACATATCGCGCCCGATATCCTCGCGGGCGCACGCGCCGTCCGTGCCGGAGGACGCCGCCTGAATAAGGTGGGAGTGCACACGCGCCCCGACCCGGAAGAGACCATGGACGACCCTCAGGCCACCGAGACCGATCGCGAGTTCCTGCGCGCGACAATCGCCGTCGCGACGCGCTCGCGCGAGCACGGCAACCACCCGTTCGGCGCCGTGCTCGTCGACGACCAGGGCCGCGTCGTGCTCGAGGCCGAGAACGGCGTCACCACCGAGCACGACATGCTCTCGCACGCCGAGGTCACCCTGGCGCGCCAAGCGTGGCGGCTCTTTGGCGCCGAGCGGCTCGCGGGCTACTCGCTCTACACGAGCGCCGAGCCGTGCGCCATGTGCTCGGGCGCGATCTACTGGTCGGGGATCGGCCGCGTCGTCTACGCCCTCGCCGAGCGCTCGCTGCTCGGCCTCACCGGCGACGACCCCGAGAACCCGACGATGTCGGTCGACTCGCGCGTGGTCCTGAACGGCGGCCAGCGCGCCATCGAGGTCGTCGGCCCGGCCCTCGAAGACGAGGCCGCCGCGCCTCACGCCGGCTTCTGGAACTAGGCGCCCAAGAACTCCTCGACCACGTCGGCGAACTCGTCGGGCCTCTCGATCTGCGGCATGTGGCCGGTCTTCGCGAACACGTGGGTCGTCGCGTGCGGGAGGGCGGCCCGGGCCGCCGCCAGGTGCGAGAACGGCAGCACGTGGTCGTGGTCGCCCCACACGACGAGGGTCGGGATCGCGAGCGGGCGGAGCTCGCTCAGCAGAGCCTCGCGCCACTCGTCTCTGACCCCGCCGAAGGTGCCGAGATCCTGCGCCAGGTCTCGGAGGGTGCGTGTGTGCGAGGGCAGCTGCGCGAGGGCGAACGCATGGTCGACGCGCTCGGGTGTCGCGAGCGACTTGCGGTAGAACACCGACTCGACCGTCTGCTGCGAGGTGGCGCGGCTCGGCCTCGTCAGGAGCGCGCCGATCGGCGGCACCGAGACCAGCCGCAGCGCGAGCGCCACCTCCGACCCGAAGCCGGCGCTGTCGGCCAGCACCAGCTCTGACACGCGCGTCGGATGGGCCACGGCGAAGGTCATCGCCACGGCACCGCCGAGCGAGTTGCCGAGCACCGGCACTGCGCCGGCGACGCCCACGGCGTCCAGGAAGGCGGGCAGGATCGCGGCCAGCGTCGAGAGGGTCGACCGCCCGGGCCGCCGCGCCGAGTACCCGAACCCGGGCAGGTCGAGGCTGTAGACCGTGTGCCGCTCGGCGAGCAGCTCGTGCTGCTCGGTCCAGTCGTCGAGGCTCTGGCCGATGCCGTGCAGCAGGAGCACCGGCGACCCGGCTCCGGTGACGCGGTACCGGAGCCGAGTTCCTGCGACCGTGATGAACGCGGTGCCCGGCAGCGCCAGTGGGTCGTCCTCGCGAGGAGAGACGGCTTCGCCCCGCCGGCCGAAGCGCACGTGGTCGCCGGTGCGCCCGACGCGGAGGAGCCCGTAGTCGCGCACGTAGTTCTGGTGGAGGCGCCACGGGGAGCTCGCACCCTGCTTGGGCATCTGGTCGATGCCGCGCAGCACGTAGCCGGCCTGCAGGTCGATCAGCGACCCGACCTCGCCGCTCGCCACCGAGTCAGGAGCGTCGGGCGCGACCCAGTCGTGACCGCCGCGGTCGAGCCGGCGGAGGAGCCGGACGACGTACTCGGCGACCAGGTCGGCCTTGAGCGTCCAGGACGCGTTGGTGTAGCCGATGGTCAGGGAGAAGTTCGGCACGCCGTCGAGCATCATGCCCTTGTAGGTGAGGCGCTTCGAGTAGTCGACCGCCTCGCCGTCGACCGTCATGGCCATGCCGCCCATGATGAGCAGGTTGAGCCCGGTGGCCGTGACGATCACGTCGGCGTCGAGCTCGGCGCCTGATGCGAGCGCGATCCCCGAGGGCGTGATCGTGCGGATGCGGTCGGTGACGATGTCGGCGGTGCCGGCGCTGATGGCGCGGTAGAGGTCGCCGTCGGGGATCGCGCAGAGCCGCTGGTCCCAGGGCTCGTAAGTCGGC
The DNA here is from genome assembly GCF_003752365.1 of Frondihabitans sp. PhB188. GTDB lineage: Bacteria > Actinomycetota > Actinomycetes > Actinomycetales > Microbacteriaceae > Frondihabitans. The sequence goes on from NZ_RJUO01000004.1 coordinate 12,789, forward strand.
GCGAGGTGGGTGTCGACGGCGAAGCCAGCCGGGAGCTTCGCGACGGCCGACGAGCGCAGGATCGCCTTCATCTTGTCGGGCCGGCGCCGGCTCAGCTGGTACGTGAGCATCGAGAAGCCGATGTTCTTGAGGCGCACGGCGTCGTAGGCGAGCTTCGCCGGGAGTCGTCCGCGGAGACGGTCGGCCAGATGGTCGCGCGACGGCACCGGCGAGATGTAGGTCGGCGAGCGCTGCAGCATCGTGACGTGCTCGGCCGCCTTCGCCATGCTCGGCACGAGCGTGACGGCGGTGGCGCCGCTGCCGACGATGACCACGCGCTTGCCCTCGTAGTCGAGGTCGGCGGGCCAGTGCTGCGGATGCACGATCGGCCCGGCGAAGGTCTCCGCGCCGGGGATCGCCGGCGAGTAGCCCTCGTCGTACCGGTAGTAGCCCGAGCAGACGGAGAGGAAGGAGCACGTCACGGTGACCGTCTCGTCGCCGAGAGCGGCCTCGCCGTCGCCGGTGACGCGGGCCGTGATGGTCCACTGAGCCTCGGCACTCGACCAGTCGGCGCTGACGACGCGGTGGTGGAGGCGGATTCGGTCGGCGAGCCCCTCGTCGCTGACGGTGTCGCGGATGTAGTCGCGGATCGAGTCGCCGTCGGCGATCGCCTTCGCGTCGGTCCACGGCCGGAACGAGTAGCCGAGCGTGTACATGTCGGAGTCGGAGCGGACACCGGGGTACCGGAAGAGGTCCCACGTGCCCCCGACGGCCCCGCGCGACTCGAGCACCAGGAACGACTTTCCCGGCAGGCTGCGCTTCAGTCGGCTGGCCGCGCCGATTCCGCTGAGGCCTGCGCCCACGATCACCACATCCACGTGCTCTGTCATGTCCTGACGGTATCAACACCGTGTCGACTTAATCAACACACTGTCGAGAAAGGTGGCTAGAGTGGCGGCATGCCTGCACGTGGACGCCGCACCACCCGCCCCTCGGGCGACGAGCGCCAGTCGGCGATCCTGTCGACGACCGAGCACATCCTGGCCGAGGGGTCGTTCGACGACATCTCGATCGAAGACATCGCCGCAGGCGCAGGCATCTCGCGGCCCACGTTCTACTTCTACTTCGCGTCGAAAGACGAGGTACTCCTCGCCCTTCTCGACCGGGTGATCACCGAGGTCGAGCACCGCGTCCAGTCGCTGAGCCGCGACTTCGAAGCCGACCCCGCCGGCTCCTGGCAGCGGTCGATCGGGGCGTTCGTCGAGGTGTTCTCGGAGCACCGCGCCGTCGCCGCGGCGACCACGACCGCCCGCCTGCGCAACGCCGAGGTCCAGACCCTCTGGTCGCGCTCGCTCCAGTCCTGGGCCGACTACTCGACAGACGTCATCACGCAGGAACTCGCCCGAGGCGCGGCGATCCCCGGCCCGTCGGCGAGCGACCTCTCCATCGCCCTCAACCTCATGAACGAGCGCGTGCTGTCCGCGACCTTCGGCGGCGACACCCCGTCGATCACGGAGGCCGATGCCGTCTCGACCCTCTCGACCATCTGGATCCGCAGCATCTACGGGTCCGACCTCCCCCTCCACTGAAAGGACCACCCGTGCCCTCCATCTCCACCGTCACCGTTCTCGGAACCGGCGTGCTCGGTTCGCAGATCGCGTTCCAGGCTGCCTTCCACGGCTTCCCCGTCACCGCGTACGACGTCAGCGACGACGCCCTCGCGGCGGCCCGGACCCGGTTCGACGGGCTCGCCGCCCGGTACCAGGCCGATCCCGTCGTCGGGGCGAGCGCCGAGCAGACGGCGGCGGCGCTCGAGCGCCTGACGCTCACCACCGACCTCGCTGCGGCGGCGGCCGACGCCGACCTCGTGATCGAGGCGGTGCCCGAGAGCCTGGACGTGAAGCGGTCGGTGTACTCCGAGCTCGCCGCCTCGGCTCCGGAGAGGACGATCTTCGCCACCAACTCGTCGACCCTCCTGCCCAGCGACCTCAAGGAGTACACGGGTCGGCCGGACCGCTTCCTCGCGCTCCACTACGCGAACGAGGTCTGGCGGTACAACACGGCCGAGGTGATGGGGACGGCCGAGACCGACCCCGCCGTGTTCGAGGCCGTCGTCGACTTCGCGTCGCGGAGCGGGATGGTGCCGATCGAGATCAAGAAGGAGAAGGCGGGCTACCTGCTCAACTCCCTGCTGGTGCCGTTCCTCAACGCGGCGGCCGGCCTGCTGGTGGGCGGCTATGCCGAGCCCGAGATGATCGACAAGACGTGGCGCATCGCGACCGGCTCGCCGTCCGGGCCGTTCCAGATCTACGACGTCATCGGCCTGACGACCCCCTACAACATCGCCGCGGCCAACCCCGACCCGGGATCGCAGGCGTTCGCCGCGTACCTGAAAGAGAACTACATCGACAAGGGCAAGCTCGGCGTGGCCACGGGCGAGGGCTTCTACAGGTATTGATGCCGCGGCGAGAGCCACGGATGTGGGACGACCTCGGCGGCCCCGGACACTCCTTAGTGTGAGTGACTCCGACGAGACCGAGACAGCCCTGTGGGATCGCGCCCTGCGTGACGACGGCGACGCCTTCGGGTCGCTCTTCGACCGTCACCAGGACCGCGTCTACCGCCGCGCCCTCGGCCTCGTCGAGAACGCCCACGACGCCGAAGACATCGTCGGCGCCGCGTTCTTCGAGCTGTGGCGGAAGCGCCGCGCAGTGCGGATCGTCGACGGCTCGATCCTGCCCTGGCTCCTGGTCACCACGGTGAATCTGGCCCGCAACTCGCAGCGGTCGCACTTCCGGCACCAGCGCCTGCTCCGCAGCATGCCGCGCGTCGAGCCGACCGTCGAGCTCGACGCGGGCGCCGTCGAGGCCTCGCGGCGCCTGGCCGAGTCGCTTCGTCGGCTGTCGCCGACCGACGCCGCGCTCTTCGTGCTCGCGAGCCTCGACGAGCTGCCGCTGGCCGAGGCCGCCGCAGCCGTCGGGCTCAAGCCGTCGACCGCTCGGATGCGACTGCAGCGCGCCCGCACCCGCGTGCGCGCCGATCTCCACGATCTGAACCCCGCCATCCACCTCACCGCCGAAGGACACCGCTCATGACCGCGCCTCAGCTCGACACCGACTTCGCCCGGGCCATCCGCACCGAGCTCACCGCCATCGGCACGAAGGGCAGCCGCCTCCAGCGTCGCCAGCGCACGGCGCGCACCGTGGCCTGGAGCCTCGGCGCCCTCGCCCTCGCCGGTGCCACGACTGGCGCGGCCGTGGCCATCGCGAACCAGCCGGGCTCGACGACAGTGACCGCCATCGGCACATCCGTGACCGTCACGCACACGGGCACCGGCACCATCGATCTCGGCGCTGTCCCCGACAGGGCCGGCGTCGTCGTCATCGACCTCACCTGCGACAACGGCGTCGGCCAGGCCTTCGTCGAGACGACACCCGGTGACGACGGAAACCCCACCGCGCAGGGGATCGACTGCAGGAACGCCGACCACCCGATGCACGTCAGCGACGGCCTGCTGCCCGCCGACGGCTCGACCTCCATCACCGTGAAGGCCGAGCCCGAGACCACCTGGACAGCCACCGCCCGCTACGCCACCTCGACGACCAGCCCGTGGGGCGTCAACGCGAACGGCCAGACGTACGGCACGCCGAACGGCCACGGCTACCCCGACCTCGTTCCTCTGCGCGCCGACAACGGGAAGCTCGGCTACGCCCTCGCCACAGAGGCCTGGCAGCTGACCCCGGCATCCGAGAAGCTGACGTCGATCACGGTCTACGAGAAAGACGGCACGACGGTGATCGGCACGAGCAGGGTCGAGCACGCCACCGAGATCCCGGTCGACCCGAGTCTCATCCCGTACGGCGTGGCCACCGAACCCACCGGCAAGTAGGCACCGGCCCACCCGCGCCCTAGGGTCAGGTATGACCCGCACCGATTCCGCACCCGAGCTGCTCCGCCTCGGCATCCTGGCCACGTCGCGCAAACCCGACGAACGTCGCCTGCCGATCCACCCGGCCCACCTCGAGCGGATCGACGCCGACCTTCGCGCGAACATGACGCTCGAGCGCGGCTACGGCAGCCGGTTCGGCATCGACGATGCCGAGATCGAGCCCCTCGTCGGCCGCATGGCGGATCGCGCTGAGGTCATCGCGGGCACTGTCGTCGTCCTGCTCCCGAAGCCCCAGGCGCAGGATCTCGCCGACCTCCGCGACGGCCAGGTGCTCTGGGGCTGGCCCCACTGCGTCCAGGACCGCGCCCTCACCCAGCTCGCCATCGACAAGGGCCTCACCCTCATCGCCTGGGAGGCCATGAACCACTGGCAGGCCGACGGCGGCTTCGGGCTCCACGTCTTCCACAAGAACAACGAGCTCGCCGGCTACTGCTCCGTGCTGCACGCGCTCCAGCTCTGCGGCTCGACCGGCGACTACGGGCGCCGCCTCAGCGCCGTCGTCATCGGCTTCGGAGCAACTGCCCGCGGCGCCGTCACGGCGCTGAACGCCCACGGCATCCACGATGTCCGCGTGCTCACCCACCGCGACACGGCGGCGGTCGGCTCGCCCATCCCGTCCGTCGACATCATCCAGTTCGAGCACAACCCCGAGGCCCCCTACGAGAGCACGGTCCACTCCGAGCACGGGCCGGTCAAGCTCGCCCCCTATCTCGCCGCCAACGACATCGTCGTGAACTGCACGCTGCAGGATCCGAACGCCCCGCTGACCTACCTCCGCGTCGCCGACCTCGGCGCCTTCCGGCCCGGCAGCCTCATCGTCGACGTCTCGATCGACGAGGGCATGGGCTTCGACTGGGCGCGCACGACCACCTTCGCCGACCCGATGATCACCGTCGGCGGCACCACCAACTACTACGCCGTCGACCACAGCCCCTCGCTCCTCTGGAACTCCTCGACCTGGGAGATCAGCGAGGCCCTGATGCCGTTCCTCCGCACTGTCATGGAGGGTCCGGCGTCGTGGTCGGGATCGGAGACCATCCGGCGGGCGATCGAGATCGATGCGGGTCACGTCCGCAACGAGGCGATCCTGGAGTTCCAGGGCCGGTCGGCCGAGTTCCCGTACGAGCCGCTGGCCTGATCGCTCTGCCGGAGGGTGTTGGCTGTCGTCATGCCCTCGCTCTCCGGAATCGACCACATCGCCCTCACCGTCCGCGACCTCGACGCAAGCGCCGCCTTCTACCGGCGCCTCTTCGGGTTCGAGCCGATCGGAGAGCTCGAGGGCGAGGGGCTGAACCGCCGCCTGTTCCGGCTCCCGTCGGGCACGAACGTAGGCCTCACCCAGCACGAGCGCGGAACGACGGGCGACTTCAGCCCCTTCACGCCGGGACTCGACCACCTGGGATTCGGCGTCGACGGCCTCGCCGAGCTGACCGCCTGGGCCGAGCACCTCGACTCCCAGGGCATCGCGCACTCCGGTCTCGTCGAGGCCCCCTACGGAACAGCGCTCAGCGTCAAGGATCCCGACGGCGTCGCCCTCGAGTTCTTCGTCGGCGCCTGACCGCGGCGCGCCCGGGGCGCCGCGAGGGCTACCGGGGGCGCCAGTCGGAGCGCAGCAGGCCCATCAGCACGATGTCCTCGTAGCGTCCGCGCAACCACGCGTGCTCGAGCAGCTGCTCCATGGCGGCCGTCGCCTCCGTCGCGGTCGAGCGCGACCTGCCGTGCACTCCGGCTAACCGTTTCACGCACCGCTAACCGTCTGTTCGGTAAGTCTTGCGTGAAACGGTTAGCGCGCCCGGGGCGCAGGAACTGCCGCGGATCCTGCGAAGATCGGCCCATGACCGTCGTGCGCATCGCCGTCCTGTTCGTGTTCGCCGCCATCGCCGAGATCGGCGGCGCCTGGCTCGTCTGGCAGGCCGTGCGCGAAGGGAAGTCGTGGTGGTGGGCCGGCCTCGGCGTCATCGCGCTCGGCACCTACGGTCTCATCGCGACGCTGCAGCCGAGCGCGGAGTTCGGCCGCATCATGGCCGCGTACGGCGGCGTGTTCGTCGCCGGATCGCTGGCGTGGGCGGTGATCGCCGACAAGTTCCAGCCGGATCGCTGGGACATCGTGGGCGCGATGATCTGCCTCGCCGGAGTGGCCGTGATCATGTTCGCCCCGCATGCGCGGTCGGCGGCGTGACGGCCGGCGAGCCGCGACGCCGCGATGGGACGACGCCGCGATGCGAGGATGGACGAGTGAGCAGCCCCCGACGTCCGGACGTGACCACGCTCGAGCTGGTCGGCGGGCCCGAGGCGGTCACCGTCGCGCTCCACGAGTACGACGAGCGCTGGCCCGCCCTGTACGCCGAGCACGAGCGCCGGATCCGCGAGGCTCTCGCCGCGACAGACGCCGTCGTCGAGCACATCGGCTCCACCTCGGTGCCGGGTCTCGCGGCGAAGCCGATCGTCGACGTCGTCATCGCGGTCGACGACATCACCGCCGAGGAGGACTACCTCGAGCCGCTCCTCGCCACCGGCTACGTGCTGCGCGTGCGCGAGCCGGGCCACCGCCTGGTGCGCACCGCGGCCCGCGACGTCCACGTGCACGTCTACGAGCGAGGCGCCCCGCCCATCGCGGCGTACCTGCTGCTGCGCGACCACCTGCGCCGCGACGCCGACGACCGCGCCCTCTACGAGCGCACCAAGCGAGCGCTTCTCGACCGGGCGTGGAGCGACATGAACGACTACGCCGACGCGAAGACCGAGGTCATCGAGGCGATCAAGGAGCGGGCGCGGCGTCGAGATGCCGGTCGGGGTCGCGGCTAGACCGACCGAACCGATCGGTTCCGTGCCAGTCTGGAGGTTCGGGTCAAACCACCGAGGAAAGCGTCTGCCATGGACGGCTACGCCATCTGCAAGGATCGCCGCGACAACTTCGAGCAGATCACTCGGCACGCTGAGACGCACGCGCACCTCATCCGGCTCCTGGAGGAGTGCGCCCCCCTGGGGTCGATGGTGGTCGGGATCGTCCTGAGCTACGGCTCGCAGATCCAGCCGCGAGCGCCGCTCGAACTCATCACCTGACGCTGATCAGGCGCTGACGCCCACCTCGATGACAGCGAAGTCGCCGTCGATGAACTGCTGGTACGACAGGTCGAGAGTGCAGGCGGTCGTGCTGGTCACGGCCGGCTGGACGTGACGGAGATCGCCGAAGCGGTCAGGGCGCCTCTTCGGGTACGTCGCCTGGTGGAACGCGGGGATGTCGCGGTGCGACTCGTAGAGGCTCGTCGGCTGTGCGGGTGCGGGTGCGGGTGCAGTGCCGAGCGCCGAAGCCGGCACGGCAGTCAGGGAAATGGTGTCGGTCATGCGACCTCGGTCTCGGGCGGCGTAGGCCCGGTGTCGATCGGGGTCTCCACTCGACGCGGAACCCGAGATCCGGGCGAATCGTGCGTCGTGCAGGAGGGATCATTCATCCCGATGACCCCAGTCAACCGAGGTGATGCGGATGTGTCCAACCAGGGGGTCGGGGCATTGACGGCGGTCGCGCGGACGACTATCGCTCACGCGGCGTCATATGTACCCCATCCTGTACCCCGCCCGGCAGAAGTGCGACGATTTGTAAAGGGGTACGCGCGCCCAGGGAGAGGCGCATAGAAAGAATCCCGTGCCCCTTCCGCTCGACGCCGTCACCGTTCCCGGCGAACTCTCCGACGCCTCTACCGCGGCCCAGGTGCTGTCTCTCTCGGTGGTGATCCCGGTGAAGAACGACGCGCGGCTGCTCGAGAGCTGCTTGGCCTCCCTCGCGCGGCAGGAGCGGGCACTCGGCTTCCAGCTGATCGTCGTGGACAACGGCTCGACGGACAGCAGCGCGGCCGTTGCGAAGCGAGCGGGCGCCACGGTCCTGTTCGAAGCGAGGCCGAGCATCGCGGCGGCGAGCGAGACCGGCTACGACCACGCGCGCGGCGACATCATCGCGCGCATCGACGCCGACACGGTCCTTCCGGTCGACTGGGTTCGAAACCTCCTCGACGCCTTCCAAGGTGCTCCCCGCGTCGACGCCGTGACCGGCCCGGCGGGCTTCCTGGACGGCCCGCGGCTTCTCCGACGCCCCGCCGCCGTCGCCTATCTCGGCGCCTACTTCGTCCTGGGCGCCCTGGCCCTGACGCACGTTCCCGTCTTCGGGTCGAACTTCGCTATGCGCCGCTCCGCCTGGGAGTCGGTGCGCAACCAGATCCACCTGTCGCCCGACCTGCACGACGACTTCGACCTCTCGTTCCATCTCGGCGAGCGCCATCGGATCCGCTTCGCACCGCGCGTGCGTGTCGGCATCTCGATGAGGCCGTTGATCGATGGCGCAGGATGGCGGCGGGTGCAACGAGGCTTCCGCTCCGTCGCGATCCACTGGCCGCACGACCTGCCGTGGCGACGACTCGCCCGCGGCTGGCGTCTCAGGCGCGAGGCGTCGCGTCAGCGGCCGGCCGGATGAACCCCGCTCCGATCGCGGCTGCCAGGATGACCGCGCCGGCCACGACGAAACTGGTCTGCATGCCGCTCACGAAGTGAGTGCGGTCGGCGATGAGCACGCCGAAGACCGCTATGGCGACCGCCCCTCCGACCTGCCGGAAGGTGTTGAACACGGCACTGGCGGTACCCGACCGCTCGGCCGGGACGCTGGCCAGGACCACCGAGGTGACGGGCGGCATGGCGACCGACCCGCCCGCTCCCGTGAAGATCGAGCCGACCAGCACGCCCCAGGGGGCGCCGAGGGGCGCCGTCGCGATGAGCACGACGAGGCCGACGACCATCGTGAGGAGCCCGGAGACCACCGGCACCCGCGCGCCGAAGCGGTTCGCCAGAGTGCCGCTGACGATGTTCCCGGCGACCGCGAACGCGGCCGAGGGCAGGAAGACCAGACCCGCGAGCAGCGGCGACAGCCCGAGGTGCTGCTGCAGGTAGAGGCTGTTCACGAACACCGTGCCGAAGTTGCCGACCATGAAGGCGAACCCGACCACCAGCGCGATCCGCATGCCCCTCGGCCTGAGGAGCGGCAGCGGCATCATCGGGTGCCTCACCCGGGATTGAACGCGCAGGAACGCCGCCACCCCCGCCGCACCCACCGCGAACGCGACCACGACCACCGGCGCCCCGAACCCGATGGCGCCGCCCTCGATGAGTCCGAACACGAGGCCGCCCAGAGCCAGAAGCGCCGCCACCTGCCCCGCCCACTCTAACGGCGCCGGTCGGGCCTCCGAGGGGGCGACCGCCCGCAGCAGGAGCAGCATGACGGCGCACACCGGCAGGTTGATCGCGAAGACGAGGCGCCAGTCGAGCGTGGTGAGGGCGCCGCCGAGGACGGGGCCGACCGCGCCGGCGACCGCGCCGCCGACGGCCCAGATCCCGAGGGCACGGGCGCGTTCCTGCGCCCCGGGGTAGGCCTCGCGGATGAGCGCCATCGACGCGGGCAGCATCACGGCGGCGGCTGCGCCCTGGACAGCCCGCGCGGCGATCAGGACGCCCAGGCTGGGAGCGACCGCGCACGCCACGGACGCCACCAGGAAGCCCGCGATGCCGACGCCGAAGGCGCGCTTGGCGCCGATCCGGTCGGACAGGTTGCCGGCGAACAGCAGGAGCGACGCGAAGAGGAGCGTGTACGCGTCGATGACCCACTGCAGCCCCGACGTGCTGCCGCCGAACTCGCGGCCGATCCGGGTCAGCGCGACGTTCACGATCAGGATGTCGAGCGTGATCAGGAAGAAGCCGAGAGACGCCAGGAGGAGGGTTCGGCGCGCGCGAGTGGTCGTCATGGCTCGAGCCTGCCGTTCTGGCCCGGGCGCAGGAAGGTACTGGCGAGAGGTGTACCAGCAGGGCATTCCACGGCGGGCCCCGCGGCCGTAGGTTCGCCTCATGAGCAATTCGGACGAGGTGCGCGAGTTCCTGAGCAGCAGGCGGGGCAGGATCAAGCCCGACCAGGTCGACCTGCCCGCCGGCGGCAACCGGCGCGTTCCGGGGCTCCGCCGCGTCGAGGTCGCGCAGCTCGCCGGCGTGAGCGTCGAGTACTACTCGCGCCTCGAGCGCGGGACCCTGGCCGGCGCCTCCGACGGCGTGCTGCACGCCCTCGCTCAGGCGCTGCTGCTGGACGACGCCGAGCGGGAGCACCTGTTCGACCTCGCTCGCGCCGCGAACGCGTCGCCGATCCCGAGTCGGCGGCGAGCCGCGCGCACCGAGTCGGTGCGGCCCGGGCTGCAGCTGATCCTCGATGCCATCACCGGCGGGCCGGCATTCGTGCGCAACGGCCGCCTCGACATCCTCGCCTCGAACGCGCTCGGCAAGGCCGTCTACTCCGACCTCTATGCCAGCCCCGAGGCGACCCTGCCGGGCAAGCCCCTGAACCTCGCGCGGTTCTGCTTCCTCGACCTCGATCGCGCCGAGCGGTTCTACCCCGACTGGGCGAAGGCGGCCGACCAGACGGTCGCGATCCTGCGGACCGAGGCCGGGCGCGACCCCTACGACAGAGACCTGCAGGACCTCATCGGCGAGCTCTCGACCAGGAGCGAGCAGTTCAGGACCCGGTGGGGTGCTCACGAGGTGCGCCGGCACGCCACGGGAGCCAAGAACTTCCACCACCCCGAGGTGGGCGCGCTCGACATGATCTTCGAGGGCACCGACCTGATCGCCGACCCCGGCCTGAGTCTGCTCATCTACACCGCCGAGCCCTCAAGCCCGACCGCCGAGCGGCTTGCCCTCCTGGCGTCGTGGGCCGCGACTCCGGCCGGCGCCACGGCCGCCCACTCGGCAGCCGACCTCACGAAGGAGAACGACTGATGCAACGACTTCCCAAGAAGCCCACCGCCAAGAACCCCCCCGCCAACTTCACCGGCGACGTCTGGGTCGACTCGATCCTGACCCCGCAGGCCGACGGGCAGCGGGCCAGCGCCGCCAAGGTCCGCTTCTCTCCGGGCGCGCACACCAACTGGCACTCGCACGCGCTCGGCCAGACCCTCTACGTGACCGAGGGGCTCGGCCTCGTGCAGAACCGCGGCGGCGAGATCCTCGAGATCCGTCCCGGCGACACGATCTACACGCCCCCGGGCGAGGAGCACTGGCACGGCGCGACCCCCGACGACTTCATGGAGCACATCGCGCTCATGGACATCCCCGACGACCCGGCGACGGCCACGACGTGGCTCGAGCCCGTGACCGACGCGGAGTACCCGGGGAGCGCCCGGTGAGCGCGGCCGAGGAGCAGGCCGCGCTCTTCCCCGGCGGCGGCCCGTCGCCGCTCAGCACGACCGATCCGGAGTTCTGGGCGTTCTACGCCGACTTCGCCTTCGACCAGACGCTCGCGCACAGCTCGCTCGACCGTCGCGACCGGCTGGTGTATCAGCTCGCCGCGACCATCGCCGTCGGCGCCGTGTCGGAGTACCGCGTGCTGCTGGGTGCGGCCCTGACCATCGGCGTGACGCCGGTCCAGGTCAAGGAGCTCACGTACCAGGCCGTCGCCTACGTCGGCATCGCCCGGGTCGTCGACTTCCTGTTCGCGACCAACGACGAGTTCGCCGCACGAGGTATCGCCGTGCCGCTCGAGGGGCAGTCGACCACCACGCCCGAGACGCGGGCCGCCGTCGGCCGCGCGAAGCAGGAGGAGATCGTCGGGGCCGAGCCGGTCGCCGGCATGTACGCGAGTGCTCCGGACGACGCGGTGCACTTCCAGCAGTTCCTGTCGTCCAACTGCTTCGGCGACTACTACACGCGGACCGGCTTCGACGTGAGGCAGCGCGAGCTCATCACCTTCGCCCTGCTCGTCGCCCTCGGCGGCGCCGACAACCAGGTGCGCGGTCACGTCTCCGCGAACCTCCGCGTCGGCAACACGCGCGCCGACCTGCTCGACGTGCTGACCGTGCTGGTCGCCTACGTCGGCTACCCCCGGACCCTCAACGGCCTGGCGCAGGTGAACGAGGCGGCGCCTGCGTCCTGACACGGGCCGGGAGGCGTCGCGGAGGATGCTCAGAAGGGCGCGTGTACCGTCACGCGCATGGACGACAGCACTCCAGCCCCCGACAGCGCTGCCTCAGAACTGGGCCTGGCGGTCAACGCCGAGGCATCGGCCGCCCTCTCGCAGGATCCCGCCCTGGTCGACGCTGCCGAAGAGAACCTGCGCGACACGGTCGACAGCCTCGTCGACGAGCCCCTCACCGACAGGCAGCAGGACGTCGTGGAGTCGCTCGCGTCCGCGAGCGGCTCGATCACGGCGGGTCTCTCCGGTGCCCTGGCGGCGCAGCAGGACCGCCCCGTCGAGGAGGTCCTCGGCGCCACGGCCCGCGTCCTCCTCGCGCGGCAGGCGCAGGCCGAAGACGACTGACGCCCACCCGCAGAGCTCGTCCGCCGCATAGCCGCGGTCGATCAGGCGCTGACCAGCAGCGCCCGGTCGAGGACCTCGTCCGTGGCCAGGACCTTGTAGCCCTCCTCGTCGAAGAAGACGGTCATCCGATCCCCGTCGTGGCTCATGACCGTGCCCTCGCCCCAGGCCTCGTGCCGCACGTGCGAGTCGACGGGAAAGGCTCGTTCGCCGGAACTGGTCGCAGCGTCATCGACCCGGGGTCCGTCGGCCTCGCGCGCGCACCCGTCGCAGTTGCCGCACCGCTCGGGCGAGTCCTCGCCGAAGTACCCGAGCAGGGTGTGGCGACGGCATCCGGGCTGCTCCGCGTAGTTCCGCATCATGTCCTGGCGGGTCTTCTCGACCCGTTCGCGGGTCTTCGCCACGTGCCTGGCCGAATCAGCGGCCTCGGCCGCTTCGAGACCCTTGCGAACCACGAACCCGCGCTTCTTCTCGATGATCGTCTCCGCCTCGAGGAGGAGGTCGATGAGGCGCGTCACCGTCTGCCGCGTGTGGCTCAGCTGCTCGGCGACCGCGGTGCGCGTGACCGGCCGGCCTGCCGCCTGGATGGTCGTGAAGACGGCTCGGAGATGCGACCGACGAGGCAGACCGGAGGCGAAGAAGCTTCGCAGGGCGAGGTCTTCCGGGCGGTAGTGGAGGGTGGCCGATGCGGGCTCGCCGTCTCGGCCGGCCCGCCCGATCTCCTGGTAGTAGCTCTCCAGGGAGTCGGGGACGTCGGCGTGGATCACGGCTCGGATGTCCGGCTTGTCGATGCCCATCCCGAACGCGCTCGTGGCGACGACGAGGCCGACGTCGCCCGCGTGGAAGCGCTCGTGCACCTGACCGCGTTCCGCCGAGCTCTGACCGCCGTGGTACGCGACTACGGTCAGGTCAGGTCGCCGCTTCGAGAGGGCGTCGGCGTAGTACCCGGTCTCCTTCCGGGTCGCCACGTAGACGATCGCCGGAGTGGCTGCATTCGTCGCATCCTCGACGACGGCGTCGCGCTTCTGCTGGTCGTCTTCGTGCCGGGTCACCGCGAGGCTGAGATTGGGCCGATCGAAGCCGTGGCTGAGAACGAGGGGATCCCGAAGTCGAAGCCTCTCGACGATCTCGTCGCGGATCGGGCCGGAGCCGGTCGCCGTCAGCGCCAGGACGGGAGGCCGGCCGAGGTCCGCCACGATCTGCCCCAGGTGGAGGTAGTCGGGCCGGAAGTCGTGGCCCCAGGACGAGACGCAGTGAGCCTCGTCGACGACGAGCAGCCCGACGCCGCTCGCGGCCAGCCTCGCCACCGTCTCCGGGCTCGCGAGCTGCTCGGGCGCGAGGAAGACGTAGGTGATCTCGCCGGCCTCCAGGCGCTCCCAGCCCTCGGCGTTCTCGCTGTCGGTGTGACTGGAGTTGATGGCGATCGCCGCCGGCGCCTCCGGGTGCCCGACGAGCCCCGCGACCTGGTCGGCCTGCAGCGCGATCAGGGGCGAGACGACGACGACCGGCTTCCCGAGGACGGCGCCGGCGACCTGGTAGATGGCCGACTTCCCGAAGCCGGTCGGCATCAGTGCCAGCACATCGCGTTCGGCCAGGACGGCTTCGATGGCCTCGAGCTGCGCCGGGTGCAGCTCGTCCCAGCCGAAGACGGATGCGGCTGTCTTATCGATGGTCGTCCGGTCGGTCGATGTCGTCGTGCTCACTGCGTGTCCTTCGAATGGTGGACTCTCAGTTCACGAGTCCGGCGTGGGACACGCCCGACACTGTCAGTCGATGCGCGGGCGTGTACCCCCGGAATACGACGACGCGCCACTACTCCCCCGGCGCCGTGCCGGTTACCTCCTCGAGCCGCTTCGAGACGTCGATGCTGGAGCCCGAGCGACCTGGATGTACCCCCAGCGAGAACGGCCTAGCGTCAGCCGAGGTCGAGGGATCTCCCTCGACCTAGGTGTCGAGCAGAGGAATCATGATGTCGCTTGGAGACAAGGCAAAGGATCTGACCCAGAAGGCAGCCGGTCACGCCGAGGAGTTCGTCGGCAAGAAGACCGACGACGCCGAGCTGACCGCCCAGGGCAAGAAAGACCAGCACATGGGCGAGGCCCGCAAGAACGTCGAGGACTCGAAAGACGAAGCCCGCGACACGACAGACGACACGGAGGGTGCGGGCCGGGTCTGACCCCGCCTCACCTCACACCCGGGCGCAGGCCCAGCACATCGCCGAGGTGCTTCTCGGCCACGACAGAGAGATGCAAATGGCACACGGAGTAGCAACAGTCTGGGTTCCGGTCACCGACATGAAGAGGGCGGTCGCCTTCTATCGCGACACTCTCGGACTCGACGTCAAGAGCGAGAGCGACGACTGGTCGGAGCTCGACGCCGGAGGGCTCATGATCGGCCTGAACGGACGCGAGGACGCCAGCGTCTCGTCCTCGGGCGGAGCAGTCATCACCTTCCAGCCCGACGGGACCATCGAAGACGAGTTGGCCGAGATCGCGTCTCGGGGCGCGGACATCCAGGGCGAGATCAGCGACCACGAGTGGGGTCGCATCGTCCCGTTCAAGGACTCCGAGGGCAACGACCTGCAGTTCTACACGCCGCCGCAGGGCTGACGGCCTCGCAGGTGGTCGTCCTCAGCTGAGGACGACCACCCACGCGACCACCGACAGACCCACGACGCGCAACCAGAGGGCGGCCGCGCCGGCTCCGCGCCACACCGCCGCGAACTCCGCGACAGCGACAGCGAGCGCCACGAGCGTGACGAGCACGACGCCGCCTCCGACAGGGCTGCCGACGATCATCGACCCCACCTGCTGGAACGCGACGATCCCCCACGGAACGATCCCGACGGCTGAGCCGAAGCCGAGGGCGTGACGCGGGCCGCGGCCCTGGAACATCCCGAAGAGCACCCCGCCCGATGCCAGCGCGTAGATGCCGACGAGTGCGCCGACGTCTTCGACGCCGTTGAGCAGTGCGACCACGAAGACGACGATCGGCCACGTCAGAAGAGGATCGATCCACGCGCCCAGGCGCCGTGGCACGAAGCGCCCGACCGCGAGCAGGGCGACCACGACCCCGAGCGCCACCCCGATATCGACGTGCGCGATCAGGTGCCGGGAGGCTCCCCCGAACGCCGCGGTCACCGGGCGGAGCGCAGGATCCCGGCCCCCCGCCACCACGACCAGCAGGGCGACCGCCTCCACGGCGAGCAGCACGCCCGCCCACCGTCGCCCGCCCACCGGCCCGGCCGCGACTCCACGCCCAGCGCTCATGTGCGTCAGGCTACGCTCCGCGAGCGGTCGGGCGGCCGGGCGGTCCAGCAGCCCAGCGGTTCAGCCGTCACAAGCCGAGAGCGGCGCGCAGGAACGGCGCGGTCCGGCTGGACGGGTGGTCGGCCACCTGCTCGGGCGTGCCCTGAGCCATCACCCGACCGCCCGCGTCACCGGCGTCCGGGCCGAGGTCGATCACCCAGTCGGCCTGGGCGACGATTCGCATGTCGTGCTCGACGATGATGACCGTGTTGCCGCCGTCGACGAGGTCGTGCAGGTGCCCGATCAGCCGGTCGGAGTCGGCGGGGTGCAGGCCCGACGTGGGCTCGTCGAGAAGGTAGAGGGTGTCGCCGCGCTGTCCTCGGCGCAGCTCAGTCGCGAGCTTGACCCGCTGGGCCTCCCCGCCCGAGAGCTCCGTCGCCGACTGTCCCAGCGACACGTAGCCGAGGCCGACGTCGAGGAGGGCGTCGACGTGGCGTGCCACCTCGGCGTCGGCGCCGAAGAACTCCTTGGCGCGGCTGACGCTCATGGCGAGCACGTCGGCGATGGTGCTGCCGTCGAGCTCGATCTCGAGCGTCTCCGGGTTGTAGCGCGTGCCGCCGCAGGCGCTGCACAGCGCGTGGACGGTCGGCAGGAAGAGCAGCTCGACCTCCATCGTGCCTTCGCCCTTGCAGACGGGGCATCGCCCGGCCGGCAGGTTGAACGAGAAGCGGCTGGCGGCGTACCGGCGGCGACGGGCCTCGGGCGTGGCCGCGAAGCGGGCCCGGATGCGGTCGAAGAGCCCCGTGTACGTCGCGACGTTCGACCGCGGCGTCCGGCCGATGGGCTTCTGGCTCACCTGGACGACGCGGCGCAGGCGTCCCTCGGGGCCGACCGCGCGCCCTGAGGTGACGTCCGGGACCGAGGCGAGGAGGGGATCCTGCGCGGCCCCTGCCGGCTCGTCGGCGTCGAGGGACTCCTCGTCGACGTCGGCGCCCAGGCTGCCTCTCAGCAGGTCGGGGACGGCATGGGTCACCAGCGTCGACTTGCCCGAGCCCGACACCCCGGTGACGGCGGTGAGGGCACCCAGCGGGAAGCTCACCGACACGTCTCGCAGGTTGTTCCGGGTCACGTCGAAGAGCTCGAGCCGGTCGTCGCCCGATCGGCGCTCACGGACGGAGGCCGACCCCGGCTCGCCGAAGAGGTACGCGCGGGTGACGGACTCCTCCACCTCGCGCAGCCCCTCCAGCGGGCCGGAGTAGAGCACCTCTCCGCCCGCGGTCCCGGCACCGGGGCCGATGTCGACGATCCAGTCCGCCTGGCGGATCACGTCGAGGGAGTGCTCGACGAAGAACACGGTGTTGCCGGAGTCCTTCAGGGCATGCAGGATCCGGGAGAGCGACTCGGTGTCAGCCGGATGCAGCCCGGCTGACGGCTCGTCGAGCACGAACACGACTCCGAACAGACGCGACAGCACCTGGGTCGCCAGCCGCATCCTCTGCAGCTCGCCCGACGACAGCGTCGGCGTCGTGCGGTCGAGCGAGAGGTAGCCGAGACCGAGGTCGATGATCGGCGAGAGCCGGGCGAGCAGGTCGCCGGCCAGCCGCTGGGCCGCGAGCCGCTTCTCGGGAGCGATCGGAGGCGCGGACGACCAGTCGGGAAGCAGAACCTGCCTCATCAGCTCGGCGATGGCGTTCAACGGCATCGCCGCCACCTGGGTGATGTCGTGACCCTCGACCGTGACGGCCAGGGCGTCGGGCTTCAGCCGCCTGCCGTGGCAGGTCGGGCAGACGACGCTCACCATGAACTCGGCGGCCCGCTCCCGCATGCGCGCGCTCTTCGAGTTCGCGAACGTGTCGAGGACGTACTTCCTCACACCCAGGAACGTGCCGTAATAGGAGTGCGGGGCCTTCGCCGCGACCGCCTTGCGCACCTGCGCGGGCGAGAGGTCGCGGTAGATCGGCACCTGCGGGGAGTCCTCCGTGTACAGAGCCCAGTCCCGCTGCTCGCGTGGCAGGTCTCGCCACGGCACGTCGATGTCGTAGCCGAGGGAGACGAGGCTGTCGCGCAGCTGCTTGCCGTGCCACGCCGAGGGCCACGCGGCGAGCGCGCGATCGCGGATCGTCAGCGTGTCGTCGGGAACCATGAGCTCCTCGGGCACGTCGTAGACGCGGCCCAGACCGTGGCAGGTCGGGCAGGCGCCCTGCACGGTGTTCATCGAGAAGTCCTCGGCCAGCAGCAGCGGGGCACCGGGCGGGTAGGTTCCGACCCGCGAGAAGAACATGCGAAGCACATTCGCCAGGGTCGTCGCGCTCCCGACCGTCGACCGAGCCGTGCCGCCGGTCCGCTGCTGCGGGAGGGCGACCGCAGGCGGCAACCCGTCGATGCGGTCGACATCGGGGGCGCCGACCTGGTCGATCAGACGGCGCGCGTACGGGGCGACGGACTCGAAGAAGCGCCGCTGCGCCTCGGCGTACAGGGTGCCGAAGGCCAGGGAGCTCTTTCCCGATCCCGAGACGCCGGTGAAGGCCACCAGCGCATCGCGGGGGATGTCGACGTCGACGTCGCGGAGGTTGTGCTCGCGTGCGCCGCGCACTGCGACCACGTCGAGTCGATTGCGGTCATCAGTCGTCACAGACCCACCCTAGGGTCGCGCACCCGTCGGCGCCCGTGTGCCGACCGGGTGACAAACCTGCTCCTCGCCCGGAGCCGCGGAGCGTAGCGTCCGAGACAAATCGAGAGGGAATGATGACTGACCAATACACGATGCAGGACCCGACGAAGATGTACGCCGACCGGACCCCCGACGAGCAGTACCTCCCGGGCGCCGGCACCGACGAAGAGCTCGCCCAGAACGTCCCGGCCGACCACGGCGAGGACTCCTACCGCGGCTCGGGTCGCCTGCAGGGCCGGAAGGCGTTGATCACCGGAGGCGACTCCGGCATCGGCGCCGCCGTGGCCATCGCCTACGCACGCGAGGGCGCTGATGTCGCGATCGTGTACCTGCCCGAAGAGCAGGAGGACGCCGACCGGATCCTGCAGCTGATCCGCGACGCCGGGCAGAAGGGCGTCGGCATCGCCGGCGACCTCAAGGACGCAGAGTTCGCCCGCGAGACGGTGGCGACCACGGTGCGCGAGCTCGGCGGCCTCGACATCGTCGTCAACAACGCCGGCAAGCAGCAGCACGTCGAGGACATCGTCGACCTCACCGACGAGGAGTTCGACGAGACCTTCAAGACCAACGCCTACGCGACGTTCTGGATCACCAAGGCGGCGGTCCCGCACCTCGCCCCGGGGTCCGCGATCATCAACACGACGTCGATCCAGGCCTACGCCCCGTCGCCCCACCTGGTGCACTACGCGGCCACCAAGGCGACCGTCAACAACCTCGCCAAGGGCCTCGCGGCGCAGCTCGCACCCAAGGGCATCCGAGTGAACGCGGTCGCACCGGGCCCGATCTGGACCCCGCTGCAGCCCGCCGGCGGCCAGCCCTCCGACGCCCTGCCCGAGGCCGGTGAGCAGACCTACCTCGGCCGCTGGGGTCAGCCCGCCGAGCTCGCGCCCGCGTACGTCTTCCTCGCCAGCGGCGAGTCGTCGTACGTGGTCGGCGAGACGCTCCACGTCGACGGGGGCATGCCCACCCCGTAGCGGGTGCGCGAGCGGCACGTCGGAATACCTCCGCGTGCCGCTCGTTGGGCTTCACATGTCGGAAATCACCACACGAACCGCCCTCGTCGTCGGCGCCTCGGGGATCACGGGCTCCGCGCTCGTCTCCCAGCTCGTCGCTGACGGCTGGCAGGTCCTCTCCCTCTCGCGCAGCGCGAAGTCGGCGCCGGGCATCCGGGGCATAGCCGCCGACCTCCTCGACCCGGTGAGCCTCGCGGCCGCCCTCGCCGACGAGATGCCGACCCACGTCTTCTTCACCGCGTGGCAGCGGCGCGAGACCGAGGCCGAGAACATCGCCGTCAACAGCGCGATGGTCCGCGACCTCCTCACCGCGCTGGACCACGCGCCGCTCGAGCACGTCGCCCTCGTGACCGGGCTCAAGCACTACCTCGGGCCGTTCGAGGCGTACGCCGCGGGCGAGATGCCCGACACCCCCTTCCACGAGGACGAACCCCGTCTCGACACTCCGAACTTCTACTACGCGCAAGAAGACGAGCTGTTCGCCGCCGCCGAGAAGCAGGGCTTCACCTGGTCGGTGCACCGCTCCCACACGGTCATCGGCCACGCCGTCGGCAACGCCATGAACATGGGCCTCACCATCGCCGTCCAGGCCGCGATCGTCAACGAGCTCGGTCTCGACTTCGTCTTCCCCGGCAGCGAGGCGCAGTGGAACAGCCTCACCGACATGACCGACGCGGGTGTCCTCGCCGACCAGATGGTGTGGGCCGCCACCGATCCCGCCGGCGCCGACGAGGCGTTCAACATCGTCAACGGCGACGTCTTCCGGTGGCGCTGGATGTGGCCGCGCCTCGCCGCCCACCTCGGCGTGCCGGCCGAGCGCGTCGTCGGTTTCGCCGACGCGCCTCGTCCCCTGGAGCAGCAGATGCAGGATCACGAGTCCGTCTGGCCGCGCATCGCCCAGAAGCACGGCCTCGTCGAGCCCGACGTCAGCCGACTCGCCTCCTGGTGGCACACCGACGCCGACCTCGGCCGCGAGATGGAGGTCGTCACCGACATGGGCAAGAGCCGCGAGGCGGGGTTCCTCGTCTTCACGAGGACCGAGCGGTCGTTCGCCGAGCTGTTCGACCGCTATCGAGCCGACCGGATCATCCCGCCGGTTCTGTAGCGATCGCGCCGACGGGCTCGCATTGCCTCGAGGGCGGCGGCCCGTCAGACTCGGTGCATCGACGTCCGTCCCCGTCTGGAGTGCTCATGGCTGACAAGCCGACTGTCCTGTTCGTCTGCGTGCACAACGCCGGCCGGTCGCAGATGGCCGCCGGGTTCATGACGAGCCTCTCCGGCGGACGGGTCGCAGTCCTGTCGGGCGGCTCGGAACCGGGCGACCGGATCAATCCGGTGGCGGTGGTGGCCATGGCCGAGGAGGGCATCGACATCACGGGCACCGTGCCCCGGCTGCTGACGACGGATCAGGTCCGGGAGTCCGATGTCGTCATCACCATGGGCTGCGGCGACGCATGCCCGATCTTCCCCGGCAAGCGCTACGACGACTGGGAGCTCGTCGACCCCGCCGGAAAGGGCATCGACGACGTCCGGCCCATCCGCGACGACATCAAGGGCCGCGTCGAGGCTCTGCTGGCGGAGCTGCTGCCGGCGGCCGCGGGGGCGTAGAGACGGAGTGCTCGGATCGGCGAGCCAGTTCCTGCGCCCGGTATCGCAGGCCCCGGAGCAGAGAGAACCGCACCTGAACTGGGGCTGACCGGGGCCTGGCGCGGCCCTAGGATGAGCACACGCCGGCCCGATTGCGGGGTCTGCACTCTTTTCGCTCCCGGGGGAACACCGTATGTCCGCACCACGCCCGCGCCGTCGCGCGCTCACTCTCACTCTCGCTGCGGCGACAGCCACCGGCCTCGTGCTGGCGGGCGTCGTTCCCGCGATGGCAGACACGGCGGCCCCTGCCGCGCCCGTCACGTCGACCGCGGCGATGCCCAGCCCGCTCGGCACCGTCGGCCAGGCGGCCCCGCACTCTCGCTCGGCCCGATCGGCGGCACCCGGAGCGAGCTCTCGCCTGCTCACCCCGTCGACTGTGGTCGGCACGCACCCGGGCGACCAGGTCGACCCCGTCACGATCAACACCCCGAGCAATCGCGACCAGGCTGTCGCGGGCGACGGGTCGGTCGCGGGAGACACCCTCTACGGCTACGGGTACATCGCCTCGCAAGACAGGAACGTGCTCGAGCAGTGGACCGATCAGGGCTGGGAGCGCCTCCCGGTCACCCTGACCGGCTCGGTCTATCAGCCCGTCGGGTTCGGCGGCGACCTCTACTTCATGACGTGGAAGGCCGCATCCTCCGGCCTCGGCACGTCGACGCTGTGGCACAAGAGCGGCGACGACTACATGGCGGTGAAGTCGTTCAAGGGCTTCACGAACCTGTCGGTCGCGGGTACGCGCCTGTCGCTGCTCGTCGACACCAAGGCGAAGACGACTGCTTACACCTACGACGGCTCGAAGCTGGCGGGCGGGACCGCGTCGACGACGAAGCACATCCTGGGCTTTATCGCGCTCGGCAGCACGCGCTTCCTCTGGATCGGCGGCAGCGGCTGGAACGCGGCCATCTACCGGGTCGACGCGAAGGCGATCACCCGCGTCGTGTCGTCGCCGTGGGCCATCGCCGGCACCGTCTGGAAGGGCGCCGTGTACTTCGGCGGCGCCACCAGCACCAGCACCGGCATCTACAAGTTCACCGGCACGAGCATCGTGAAGGCGACCTCGGTCGAGCTGGCCGCGAACTTCGACTACACGTACTGGATCCCGACGGTGGGCGTCTACGACGGAGACCTCTACTTCACGGCCGACTACCTCGACGAAGAGACCTACCTCTACCAGTACGACGGATCGACGGTCACCCAGATCACCACGATGTCTCACCCGGGCATGTGGTTCTACGACTTCACCGAGTTCGACGGCAAGCTGTTCTACGGCGGGGGCGACGGCAAGCACCGGTACACCTGGTACTTCGACCGCGACGCGGCCCCGACGGGAGCGGTCGCAGGAACGACCCCGACCCTGTCCGGCACGGCCACCGTGGGGCACCGCCTCACCTCCGAGGCCGGCGCCTGGACTCCGACCGCGACGCTCGTCTACCGCTGGTTCCGCCACGGAGCGACGGGCACCTCCCCGATCGACGGCGCGACCGGCAGCTCGTACGTGCTGACCGGGGCCGACCGCGGCGCGACCGTCACGGTCTCGATCGAGGGCTCGGGGCAGGGGTATGAGACGACGACCCTGGAGAGCGCGGCGTCCGACACCGTCGCGACCGGGACCATCACCCTGGCTCCGGTCATCTCCGGGACGATGAAGGCGGGGACCACCCTGACGGCGCTGCCGCACCTCACCCCGACGACTGCCACGAGGGCGTACCGCTGGTACCGCGACGGCAAGCCGCTCGCGGGCGCGAGCACGAAGACGTACAAGGTCACGTCAGGCGACGTCGGGCACAAGCTCCAGGTCGCCGTTCACGCGACCGCGACCGGCTACACGGACGCCTCGGCCACATCGGCGGCGCGCACGGCGAAGCGCTAGCGCCCGCGCGCCGCGAACTGGGGGCACGACGCCCCAAAAGGGGTTCGTGCGGCGACGAGACGCGACCTTTACGGTTAACCAACTTGACCGGGAGGCTCGCCTTGAACGTGACGGGCCCTGCGCTCCGCAGACGAATCGGCGTGCTCTCCACCTCCGTCATCTCGCGATGGCCGCGGGCCGGCGTCGCGGATTCGGGCCGGATCGTGAGCGCCGGAATGCGTCGCTTCGACCGGCTCTTCGACCTCATCGTCGGCGGCTTCGGGATCCTCTACGCGCTGCAGACCGCCGACTCGCTGGTCGCCGGACTCCCCTCCCTGTCGAACCCGCTCGGAGTCGCCATCATCGTGCTGGTGTGCATCGGCGTCGCCGCCGGTGTCGGTCCTCTCGTCGCTCCCGCGCACGCCGCGCGCGTCTTCCTCGTCGGGGCGGCGGTCTACGGAGTCGCCCTCCTGCTGTGGGCGCATACGGTGACGCCGCCTGTCCCGGTGAATCCGATGCCCTGGCTGATCGCCGTGTGGCCGGTCGGCGCCGCCTATCTCGCGCGGGGATCGCGGACCCTCTTCGTGCCGATCGTGATCGCGACCGCCGTCAGCGCTGTGGCCAGCGTCGCCCTGCGGTTCCGCGGCGACGTGGCTGCGCCCGACGTCGCCGTCGACAGCCTCTTCATGACGGGGCTCGCGCTCGTGCTGGTCCTCCTCCTCGGAACCGTCCGGCACCGCGTCGTGGCCGCCGCGCTGGCGCAGCAGTGCTCGGTCGACAGCTTCGCCGCCGCGCAGCTCGAGGAAGCGACCGAGCAGGAGCGCAAGCGGACGGACGCGCTGCTGCACGACGCCGTGCTGACGACGTTCCTCTCGGCTGCCTCGGCCGACGACGACGACGCAGAAGAACTCGCCTCGCGGATGGCGGCGAACTCCCTGCGCGTGCTCCTGCATGTCAATGCCGTCGGCCGCAGCGAAGACGCCGTGCCCTTCGGGCAGATCGTCGCCGACCACCGCGACCAGCTCGGCGCCTGGCTGAGCCGCTTCGATCACGACCTCGCCGCGGTGGAGGTCGTGATGCTCCCCGAGAACGTCGCCCGGGCCCTCGTCGACATGCTCGCGCACTCGCTGGCGAACAGCGTCCAGCACGCCGAGGGAGCCACCCGTCGAACCGTTCGAGCCCACCAGCTCGGGTCGGACGGCATCCGCATCGTGATCGAGGACGACGGGTGCGGCTTCGACCCCGAGGCACTCGGACAGCGGGGCAGCGGGGGTGGCAGCGAGTCGTCCCGCGCGCTCCGCGCGCTGGAGGGACGGGTCGATATCGATACCGCTGCGGAGACCGGTACCCGCATCGTCCTCAGCTGGGGGTCCGTCGCCATCGTCGGCACGGAGCTCCTCGTCGAACAGGAAGACCGGGCACGGCCGTGATCAATGTCCCCCGCTGGCTGACGCTCGGCCTGACGCTGAGCTTCGCGCTCTTCGCGGTCGTCTTCGCTCTCGTCGTCCTCGTCTCGAGGCCGGAGACGACTTCGACGGCGGCGGGGCTGGCTCTCTTCACGGCCGCTGTCGTGGCCTGCCTCGGCATACCGCCGGCCGTCGTTCCGTCCCTCCGCCGGGCGGGCTTCATCGCGATCGTCGGGCTGGCGCTTCCCGTTCTCGGCAGTGCCGCCCTCGACCCCGACACGGACTCGTTCTCGAACGGCGCCTGGTACGTCAGCGCCGTGGTCTGCCTGGTGGTGCAGCTGCTGCTGCATCGCCGGCAGCGACTCGCCTGGCTGGTCCTCGCCGGCCTCGTCGTGGAGACGATCATCTGGGCCGGACCCTGGGGCCTCCTGCGCTTCGGCATCCTCGCCACGATCCTGATGATCGCGGTCGTCACCGCCTCGGCCTGGGCGATCGGCGTGACCG
Organism: Frondihabitans sp. PhB188; assembly: GCF_003752365.1. Classification (GTDB taxonomy): domain Bacteria; phylum Actinomycetota; class Actinomycetes; order Actinomycetales; family Microbacteriaceae; genus Frondihabitans. The sequence continues at coordinate 37,393 of NZ_RJUO01000004.1, forward strand.
GCACCGAGATCTCCCGGCACGCCGAATCCGAGCGCCAGGCAGCGACCTGGCGTGCCGCACAGGATGCCTTCCACTCCGAGCACCGGGTCCGCCTCGGCAACACCGCGCTGGTCGCCGCGCCCATGCTCCGGACCATCACCGAGCAGCGAGGCCGGCTGACCGCGGCAGACCGTGCGGAATGCCGGCTGCTCGAGCAGACCATCCGCGACGAGATCCGCGGGCGGCAGCTCCTCACTCGCACGATCCGGGAGCAGGTCATGCTCCACCGACGACGCGGTGCGGTCGTCCAGGTCAACGACGACGGCGGCCTCGACGGAGTCGACCCCGGCGATCTCGATCGCCTGCTCGCCCAGCTGGCCGGCGCGATCACCGGCTTGACCTCCGACCGCATCATCATCCGCACGGCGCCGATCGACTCCCCCACCGCCATCACCGTCGCTGCCATGTCGGTCGACCCGGTGGCCGCGGCGCTCGGTCTCGACGACGACGACGACCAGATCGACCTGTGGCTCGAGCTGCCGCGGGTCGCGCGCTGACCGACCAGGGCGACGACAGGCCGGTCACGACGGCCGGCCCGCCGCTCAGGCGCGCTGCCTCGTGCGCCGCAGGTCGACCAGACCCAGCGTGAGCGCCGCCCCCGAGACGATCAGGGCGAGGCCGAGCGCGTCGGCGAAGGTTGCGACGTGGGGTGCCGGCACGCCCTCGGTGCGCGAGACGACGGCCGAGCCGAGCAGGGCGACGAAGACCGTCCCGAGGATGGTCTGACCGGTGGCCGACCCGATCCTCTGCGCGGTCTGCAGCACGCCGCCCGCAGCACCGCCCATGCGCGGATCGACGTCCATGAGGCTGAGCGTCTGGTTCGGCGTGACGATGGCGCCGCCGGCGATCCCGAGCACGAACAGGGGCAGGGCGAGGCGCAGGATCACCGTGGCCGGGTCGGTCAGGTCGGGCCGGCTCTGGACGACGACGCCGATCACGATCGTGCCGGCGAAGAACACCGACACCGCGCCCACGACTAGGGGCCGTCCGATGCGAGGGACGAGCCGGCCGGCGACGGGAGCCCCGAGGACGGAGCCGAGCGCCAGGGCCGAGACGCCGAGGCCGGATTGCAGGGCCGTGAATCCGAGGCCGTTCTGGTAGTAGAGCGACAGGATGAGCGGGATGCCGGTGTTGCTGCAGAAGAACACCACCGCGAAGGCGACACCGGTCACGAAGGTCGGAACGCTGAAGAGCTTCAGGTTGAGCAGCGGTGACGCCGTCTCGTGCGTGAGCCGCGACTCGCGGCGGACGAAGAGGGCGAGGAAGCCCGCCGCGGGCGCGAAGAAGACGAGCACCCATCCGCTGTGCAGCTCGTTGACCTCGACGATCGGAAACAGCACGCAGAAGAGCGCTGCGCCGAGGAGGACCGCGCCGGCGATGTCGAGTCGGCCCGACGCGTCTTTGCTCGGCTCGAGCTTCGGCACCCACCGACGCGCGAGGATCACCGCGACGATGCCGATCGGCACGTTGATGAAGAACACGAGACGCCAGCCGAAGGCCGGGCCGCCGAGAGCGATCAGGAGCCCGCCGAGCACGGGACCGAGGGCCGTGCCCACGCCGACCGTGAGCCCGAGACCGCCGAACGCCCGGCCGCGCTCGGACTTCGGGAACGCGTTCTGGATGTAGCCGGACACCTGCGGCCCGATGATGCCGCCGAAGAGCCCCTGGACCACCCGGGCCGCGATGAGAACGATCGGCACGGGGGCGAGGCCGACGGCGGCGCTCGCGAGCACGAAGCCCGAGACGCCGATGATGAAGATCCTGCGCCTCCCCCGAGTGTCTCCGAGTCGCCCGCCGATGACGGGCATGAGGCCGAACGCGAGGATGTACCCGCTGACGATCCACTGGAGCTCCGCTGCGCCGGCGCCCGTCGAGCGTCCGATCGACGGGAGCGCCACGTTCGTGACGCTCACGTCGAGGAGCGCCGCGAACTGCCCCATGAGCATGACGAACAGGGCCCGCCAGCGCCGGGGATCGAGGTCCTGGCGCGGGGACGGATCGCGTGCCGTGTTCGAGACCGTGAGCTATCGTCTCCGCAGCGTGACGACGAGATGCAGCAGGGGCACCGCGGCCGCCGCCATGAGGATCGAGCCGAGCACCTCGTCCGTCGAGCGCAGGAAGACGCCGCCCACGAGGAGCGCCGCGAAGACGATCGCCGACCCGAGCCGGCTGACAGAGCGCTCGACGGCCCCGAGGCGCCGGTCGATCTCGGGAGTCCGGACGGCGAGCTGGCCGCGCTCGAGGCGGGTGGCGAGCTCGTCCATCCTCCGCGGAAGCCGGGCGACCGTGGCGCCGTAGGCCAGCGCCTGCTGAGGAAGGTCGCGCAGGGCGTCCCGGCCGTTGGAGCTCAGGATGGTGCGCGCGAAGGGGTCGACGGCATCCCACATGTTGAAGTCGCGATCGAGGGCGCTCGTCACTCCCGACACCAGCGAGATGGTGCGGATCAGGAGGAGGAAGCTCTCGGGCAGCTGGAAGGGGAGGCCGCGGATGGTCTCGCCGAACTGCCGGCCGAACGCCTCCAGCTCGCGCGGGTCGATGGTCTGGAGCTCGGCGATCCCCAGGCCGCCGAAACGGTCGAACAGCGCCGACATGGCGCGTTCCAGCTCATCGGTGTCGGCCGTCGACAGCAGCACGCCGAGCTCGCCCAGCGAGGCGACCAGCGCCCGGCTGTCGCGTCCGACGGCGGCGAGGATGAAGTTGCGGAGTCCGGCGCGGAGCGGGTCGGAGATCTCGCCCATCATGCCGAAGTCGACGTAGCTCAAGTGCCACCTCACCCCGTCGCCGGTGTCGGATCCGTCGACGACCGGGGTGACGAAGATGTTGCCCGGGTGGGGGTCGGCGTGGAAGAACCCGGAGACGAAGATCTGCTGGAACGTGACGCGAGCCAGCTCGTTGGCCACGACCGCAGGATCGATGCCCGCCCTCTCGAGACCCTCGACGTCCGTGATCTTGATCGCGGTGACGTCCGAGAGCGTCAGAGCCCGGAGCGAGCTGCGCTCCCACACCACCACCGGCGCCTCGACCAGGGGGTCGGCGGCGAAATCCCGGGTGAAGCGCTCGGCGTTGCCGGCCTCGTGCAGGTAGTTGATCTCTTCGAGGCTCGTCGCCGCGAACTCCTCGACGAGCGCGGGTGCGTCGGCGCGCTTCGACACGAGGCTCACGTGCGAGAGCCAGCGGCCGATGCGGCGCAGCGCTGCCAGATCGACGGCGACGATCTCGTCGATTCCGGGTCGCTGGATCTTGACGATGACGTCTGCGAAACCCAGATCGGCGGCGAGCGCGGGCGACAGGCGCGCCCGGTGCGCCTGGCCGAGGGATGCCGCGGCGATGGGCGTCGGGTCGAAGAAGGCGTAGGCCGACTCGAGCGGCATGCCCAGCTCGGCGACGGTCTGCTCGCGGATCCTGTCGAAGGGCTCTGCGGCCACTTCGTCTTGCAATCCCTCGAGTTCGCTCGTGACCTCCGGCGGAAGGATGTCGAGTCGCGCCGAGAGGAACTGCCCGACCTTGATCATCAGACCGCCGAGGTCGACCGCGAGCACTCGGAACCTTCGGGCGAGGAACTGCAGCCGGGCGGTTCGGCCGCGAGCGGAGAATCGGCGGAGGCCGATGCGCGGGAGGAAGAGCTCGTACCACCAGGCCTGCGCCAGGAAGATCCACGCGAACCGCACGATCCTGCGGTAGCGCGCCCGCGAGGCGCGACTGGTCTGCGGCGCGGAGGGCGTGCCGCTGGCTTGCGGCATGCCCTACTCCTCGGCGAGGATCGCGTAGAGCTTGCGGCGCGCCTCGTCGACGACGGCGATCGCCCGCTCGGACTGGCCGGGATCGCCGGTCTGCGCGACCTGGGTCATCACCTGGGCCAGTCGCGCACCCGACTTCGTCAGGGCGAGAGCTCCGTGCAGACCCTGCCCCGCCGGCTGCTGCGGCTCGCTCGTCGGCTCAGAGCGGGCGGATGCGACGGATTCGGCCGCGGCGCGGCGCCCCGCATCGGTCAGAGCGTAGATCTTGCGCTCTCCGACCTGCGCGGCCGAGATCAGGCCCTCGTCGACCAGCACCTGCAGGGCCGGGTAGACGGCTCCGGGGGTCGGCTTCCACGCTCCGTCCGAGCGGGCCTCGACGGCTCGGATGATCTGGTAGCCGTGCATCGGCTCGTCGCTGAGTTCGAGCAGGATCGCTGCGCGGATGTCGCCGCCGTCTGCGGCTTCCGGGCTCCCGACCGTCGTCGAGGGAGAGCCGAATGCCTGACGGAGACCGTCGACGGCGCCCCGCAGATCGAAACCGGGTGAGGACGACGAGCTCATAGCAGGGTGTCCCTTCAGGACGTAAGCCGAACCTTGACGATACATCGCTGTCCTGTGTGACAGGCAGTGCTCGACCTCCCCCGCTCGGCCTCTGCGCCGCGCCCCTCCGGTCACTCCGAGGGCGCGACGCCGAGCTGGCGCACCAGCCTCGGGATCTGCTCCCTGAACGGGAAGAACCCGCGCGACGCATGCGGCCACGCCAGGCTGTCCCACCGACGGCGGACGCTGACGAGGGCGACCCCTTCGGAGGCGAGGACGGGACGCAGCTTCTCGAGCCTCTCGTGGACGGGGCCCATCGGTGCCGTCGGGACGACCACGGTGTCGAGCTGCTCGGACTCCGCCCAGCGCAGGACGGTGGAGGGCCGCGTGTCGGCGAGGAGCTGCGCCGGGCGGCCGCCGGCATCGAGTGTGCGGGCTGCGGCGTCGTCGAGCGCCGTCGCCGTGAACGCCGCCACGGCCTCCGACGCCTCGAACGGAGATCGCTCTCCCGAGTCGGCGACGGCGGCGGTCGCCACCAGCCGGTCGGCGAGCCCGGGCTGCTCGGCGAGCAGGCTGCCGGCCTCGAGGTCCTCCTCGTGCAGCAGCAGGCCGACGCGATCGCCGAGCTGTCCCACGACGTCGTCCGGCTCGATCGCCACCCGGGGCGGGAGGGGGTCTTCGGAGAGCGCCCGGGCCTCGCCGGCGAGTCCGGCAGGCGAGAACCGCCCCTCCGTGTACTTAGCGATGTTGGAGGCCGAAGCGAGGTAGGTCTTGCCCGTGGTCTGGAGGCCGGCGACCCAGCGCCACGACAGCGTGTTCGACGCCGCATCCCCGTCGAGCAGGTGCCGGTAGAAGAAGTCGGCGCCGAGCTGCCAAGGCAGGCCGAGGGTGAAGATCCAGATGCTGGCGAACCACATCCGCGTGTGGTTGTGCAGGTAGCCGGTGTCGATGAGCTCGTGCACCCAGGCGTCCATCGCGTCGATGCCGGTCCGCCCGGCCACGGCGTCGAGATAGGCCTGCGGGAGATCGCCGATCGCGAACTCGCCCACGTCGCGGCGGTAGCGACGCCACACCTCGGGGTTCTGCTCCAGCCAGCCCTTCCAGTAGGTGCGCCAGAACACCTCCTGCACGAACTTCTCGGCGCCGCGGAGGCTGTGCCGGTCGAGGACGGCGGCGACGACCTCGTGCTCGGTCACCAGGCGATGGCGCACGTAGGGCGACAGCTCCGAGACGTTGTCCCTCGACACTCCGAGGTCGTGGTTGCGGTCGCGGGCGTAGTCGGAGCCCGCGCGGGGGACGAACTCGTCGAGCGCGTCGAGGCCGGCGGATCGGGTGGGGATGAACACTCTCCCATCGTGCGCCCCGCGGAGCCGCGAAGGCTGACAGGGGTGCGCATCCGGCGAGCGCGGGTGGCGCTAGCTCGGGCTCAGTGCCTCCTCGTCCGCCGCGCCGTTCTTCTGCACCGCGAACTGGGTCCGGTGGAGCTCCTCGTACCGGCCGCCCGCGGCCAGCAGCTCTTCGTGCGTGCCGCGCTCCACGATCGAGCCGTCCTCCACCACGAGGATCATGTCCGCGCTCCGGATCGTGGAGAGGCGGTGAGCGATCACCATGGCGGTCCGCCCTTCGAGCGCCTCGCTGAGCGCCGCCTGCACGGCGGCCTCCGACGTCGAGTCCAGGGCCGCCGTCGCCTCGTCGAGGATGACGACCCGCGGCTGGGCGAGCAGGAGTCTCGCGATCGTCATCCGCTGACGCTCGCCCCCGGAGAGCCGGTAGCCGCGCTCCCCCACCACGGTGTCGAGCTGGTCGGGCAGCGAGCGGATGAGCGGCTCGAGCCGTGCGCGGCGCACGGCGTCCCACACCTCGTCGTCGGTCGCGTCCGGACGCGCCAAGCGGAGGTTCGAGAGGATGGTCTCGTGGAACAGGTGGCCGTCCTGCGTCACCATGCCCAGAGTGTGCCGCATGGACGCCAACGTGACGTCGCGGACATCCGTTCCCGACAGGCGCACCGCACCGCTGTCGACGTCGTAGAGGCGCGAGAGAAGTTGCGCGATCGTCGACTTGCCGGCGCCGGACGTCCCGACGAGGGCGACCGTCTGCCCCGGCTCGATCCGGAAGGACACGCCGTGCAGCACCTCGTCGCCGCCGCGGGTGTCGAGAGTCGAGACCTCCTCCAGGGAGGCGAGCGACACCTTGTCCGCTGACGGATAGGCGAAGCGGACGTCGTCGAACTCGACGGAGACCGGGCCTTCGGGCAAGACGGCGGCGTCGGGCTTCTCCTGGATGAGCGGTTCGAGGTCGAGCACCTCGAAGACCCGCTCGAAGCTGACCACCGCGCTCATGATCTCGACTCGGGCGCTCGCGAGGCCGGTCAGCGGAACGTAGAGGCGGGTGAGGAGGAGCGCCAGAGTGACCACGTCGCCGGTGTTCAGCTGGCCGCCGAGTGCGAGGAAGCCGCCGAGGCCGTACACGAGCGCGAGAGCGAGAGCGGAGACGAGCGTCAGGGCGGTCACGAAGACGAACTGCAGCATCGCGGCGCGCACCCCGATGTCGCGCACGCGGGCGGCGCGCACGCGGAACTCCTCGGCCTCCTCGTCGGGCCGGCCGAACAGCTTGACGAGGGTGGCGCCCGGCGCCGAGAAGCGCTCGGTCATCTGCGTGCTCATGGCGGCGTTGTGGTCGGCGGCCTCGCGACGCAGCGCCGCGAGACGACTGCCCATCCGGCGCGCGGGCACGAGGAAGATGGGCAGCATGACGATGGCGAGGACCGTCACGAGCCACGACGTGCTGAGCATGACGATCAGGGTGAGGATCAGCGCCACGGAGTTCGTGACCACGCCGGACAGCGTGCCGCTGAAGGCCTGCTGCGCCCCGATCACGTCGTTGTTGAGGCGGCTCACGAGGGCGCCCGTCCGTGTGCGCGTGAAGAACGCGATCGGCATCTTCTGCACGTGGTTGAAGACCGCGGTGCGGAGGTCGAGGATGACGCCCTCGCCGATGCGCGCCGAGTACCAGCGCGTCACAAGCGACACGCCGGCGTCGGCCACGGCCACCGCGGCGATGCCGATCGCGAGCCAGGCGATCGTGGCGATCGCGCCGTCGGCCACGATGACGTCGACGACCCTGCCGGCCAGCACCGGCGTCGCGACCGCGAGGAACGCTCCGACGACGGAGAGGAGGACGAAGACGATCAGCTTGGCCCGGTAGGGCACCGAGAACGTCAGGATCCGACGCACGGACGCACGCGAGATGCCGTGCTTGCCGTCTCGGGCGGACGAGATCTTGTAGAGCGAGCTCCAGGCCGCGGACTCCATGCTCATTGCGGTTCCTTCCGTCGACCCCCGGCGCAGCCTGGTCGGTGGACGGGGCGGTGGCGCAGCCGGGAGCAGGCCGAGACTAACCCACTGCGCGCCCTGCGAGACTTGTCGCATGCCCGTCCACGGTTCCCCGCTCCAGCGTCTCGGCTTTCTCACGATCGGCTCGTTCGACCCCGCGGCCCCGGCCGGCGGCCACGAGGACACGCTGCGGGTGATCGAGCGCGGCGAGCAGCTCGGCCTCGACAGCGCCTGGCTGCGCCACCGGCACCTGCAGCCGGGCATCTCGTCGCCGGTCGCGATCATGGCGGCGGCGTCTCAGCGGACGAGCCGCATCGAGCTCGGCACGGCAGTCACTCCGATCGGAGCGGAGAACCCGTTCCGCCTCGCCGAAGACCTGGGCACCGTCGATGTGCTGCTGGGTGGGCGCCTCAACCCCGGCTTCTCGGCGGGGACCCCGATGAACTTCGACCTCTACCGCGACGCGATCTACCCCGACACCGCTGAGCAGGAGGACCTCGGCTACGACCGCCTGATCCGCCTGCGCAACCTGGTGCGGGGCGACGCCGTCAGCGAGGCCGGCCGACGCGGCATCGAGGAGTTCAGCGGCATCGTGCAGCCCCACTCCCCCGGCCTCGTCGACCGCCTCTGGTGCGGCGTCGGCAGCACCCGCTCGGCCGTGTGGGCGGGCGAGAACGGCTTCCACCTGCTCGCCTCGAGCGTGACCCGCGCCGAGCACGGCACGGACTTCGCCGTCAACCAGCGCACCCAGATCGACGCGTACCGTGACGCCCACCCGAAAGGCGCGGCCGCCCGCGTCTCGCAGGGTCTCGTCGTCGTGCCCACCGACTCGGCGACGCCGGAGCAGCGCGCCCGCTACGCGACTTACGCCGAATCGCGGGCCGGCCGCGTCGGCGTTCCCCAGGGCCCCGGCAAGCTGCTGTTCGCGGCAGACCTCGTCGGCACCTCTGCCGAGATCGCCGACACGCTGCACGCCGACCCCGCCTACCAGGCCGTCGACGAGGTCGCGTTCGCACTGCCCTTCGCGCTCGAGCCCGACGACTACGCGCAGATCCTGACCGATCTCGCAGAGCACCTCGGCCCAGAGCTCGGCTGGGCGCCGTCCGCCTGAGCCGGTTCACTCGTCGTCACGGGCTCACAGTCTCAAGCGTGGCTTCATCAACCGTCTGGTTGATAAATTCATAGAGACTTGATAACTTTGCCGTGCCCCGAACGGGGGTGATCGCGTTCTCCCGCGATCGGGCCTCTGACTCTTGCCGCTGATCGATCACCGGCACTGAGGCCCCACCGGCTACGGCCGCGGTGTCGCACATTCCCGGGCGACATAAGAACTTCCCGAAAGGCCTCTTCCTTGGCTAACGAAAAAAGGCGGAGGTCGCTTCTGGCGGCCACCGCGACAACCTGCGCGCTGGTGCTCATCGGCACCTTCGGAGGCGCTGGCGCCGTACAGGCCGCTCCTGCCCACACCCCCGGGCATGTCGCCCCGGGTCGAGCCGCCAATGCGGAGAAGGCCGAGGAGGCCATCCGCGACGGCTCGGGCCGCATCACCGAGGTGGCTCCGGTCGACGGCACCTGGATGAACCGCAAGCTCTCCGCCGACAAGCGGGCAGACCTCCTCATGGGCCAGATGACTCTCGAGGAGAAGGTGTCGAGGCTGCACGGCGACTTCAGCGGTGAGACTGCCTTCTACATCGCTCCTCTCGCGCGCCTCGGCATCCCCGCCCTGCTCCTCACCGATGCGGGCTCGGGCGTCCGCGTGACGAACTCGGCCACGAACGACGGAAAGGCGACGGCGCTTCCGGCGCCGATCGCACTCGGCGCGACCTGGGACACCGCCATGGCGAGCCAGTACGGCGACGTCCTCGGCAAGGAGGTCCGTGCAACCGGCCAGAACGGCCTCCTCGGACCGACCGGCGACCTCGTCCGGGATCCTCGCTGGGGACGCCAGTTCGAGGCCCTCGGCGAAGACCCGGCCCTCGCCTCCGCGCTGCTCGGGCCGGAGATCAAGGCCGTGCAGTCTCACGACGTGGTCGCGACCATCAAGCACCCCGCCGTCTACAACGAGGAGACCAGTCGTCTCAACGGCGGCAACGTCACCGTCAGCGAGCGTGCGCTCCGCGAGACGTACCTCGCACCGATCGAGGCTTCGATCAAGGCCGGCGTCGGCTCGGCCATGTGCTCCTTCAACAAGGTCAACACGGTCTACGCCTGCGAGAACTCCGAGGTCTTCGACATCCTCAAGAAGAGCTACGGCTTCAAAGGCTTCATCCAGACGGACTACGGCGCCGCTCACAGCACCGTCGCCGCCGCGAACTCCGGCCTCGACGTCGAGTTCCCCGCCGCCGGCTACTTCGGGCAGCCCCTCATCGACGCCGTGAACAACGGCCAGGTGTCGCGTGCCACCGTCGATGACAAGGTGCACCGAGTCCTTCGCACGATGTTCGCCATGGGCGCTTTCGACCGCCCCATCGGCACCAGCCCGCTGACCGTGAGCGCCGACCGCGCCGCGGCCGCGAACATCGCCGAGAAGTCCGCCGTTCTCCTGAAGAACAGCGCGGCGACAGGTGCTGCGTCCCGTGCAGCCGTCCTGCCCCTCGATCCTGCGAAGACGAAGTCGGTTGCCGTGATCGGCGCCGACGCCGACGCCCTCGCCACGGGCGGCGGCAGCTCGGTCGTGAAGCCGACCGCGTCGGTGACCCCTCTCGCCGGCATCAAGAAGCGTCTCGGGTCCTCCGCGGCCGTCTCGTTCACGCCGGGAACCGACCCGGTGGGCCCGGCTCACTCCCTGAGCGGCGCCGCCGTTCCGTCGTCCGTGATGGCGACGTCGTCCGATCCGACGACCACCGGCCTCACCGCCGAGTACTGGTTCAACCAGGACCGGTCGGGCACCCCGGATGTCACCCGCACCGACAAGCAGGTCGCGCTCAGCGCCGGGTTCCTCGCCATTCCCGGGCTGTACGGATCCTCGGTCCCCGCCGTTCCGGGCTATAACTTCGGCGGTCCGCTCTCGGCGCGCTGGTCGGGAACCATCACGGCACCGGCCGACGGCGCCTACGCCCTGTCGCTGACCGGTTTCGGCAGTTCGAGCCTGTACCTCGACGGACAGCAGATCATCGACGGGTCGAACCCGCACGCGGTCCGCACCGACACGGGAGCCACCCTGCGCCTGGTCAAGGGCGAGTCGCATGACCTCCGCGTCGAGTACAGCAACAACGCCTCCGACCCCGACCAGGAGAGCTCCGCCGACCTCGTCATGACCTGGACTCACCCGTCTCAGATCGTGGTTCCGGCAGTCGCCGAGGCCGTCGCCGCCGCCAAGAAGGCGTCCGTCGCGGTCGTCTTCGCTCGCGACTACGTCGGCGAGGGTCGCGACAAGAAGACCCTGACTCTGGCGAACGAGCAGGACGCTCTCATCTCAGCCGTGACGAAGGCGAACCCCCGCACCGTCGTGGTCCTGACGACGAGCGGATCGGTGAACATGCCGTGGCTCGGTTCCGTTCCGTCGGTCCTCGAGGCGTGGTACGGCGGACAGGAGCAGGGCACCGCAATAGCTCGCGTCCTGTTCGGCGACGTCAACCCGTCGGGCAAGCTGCCGGTCACGTTCGCCAAGAACGACGTGTCGACGCCCACCTCGGCACCGGCATCGTTCCCCGGCATCGACCGCACGGCGACGGTCGATGGAGTCAACATCGGCTACCAGGCCTACCGCGCTGCCAAGATCTCCCCGCAGTTCGCGTTCGGCTCCGGTCTCAGCTACACGAAGTTCAGCTACAGCAAGTTCGCGGTCAAGGCCTCCACGAAGACCGTCACCCGCGGAGCACCCGCATCGGTCACAGCGACGGTCCGAGTGACGAACACCGGCGCCCGATCCGGCACCGAGACCGCGCAGATGTACGTCGGCACCCTGCCCTCGAAGAGGGTCGCGACATCACCGCAGAAACTGGCCGGCTTCACCAAGGTCACTCTGCGTGCGGGACAGTCCAAGACCGTCACCGTGAAGCTCAGCGCGCGAGCGTTCGCCTACTGGAACTCGTCGAAGGACGTCTGGGCCACTCCCACCGGCAAGGTCACCGTGAGCGTCGGATCGTCGTCCGCCGACATCCGGCAGAAGGCAGTCGCCGTCCTCCGGTAGACGCGATCTCGAATAGCCGCTGAGGCATAGCGCCCCAGGGCGAGAACGGTCACCTCCTAGACTCAGGGGGTGACCGTTTCGCGTCCCGGCGCTACCGGACATCGAAGCGGTCCGCCGACCAATCGCCGGGGTGCTCAGACCCGTGCGGTCATCCTGGCTGCTGCCGGGGAGCTTTTCGGCTCCCAGGGCTTCTTCGGCACGAGCGTCCGTGAGATCGCTGCCGGCGCAGGGGTGAACCATGCAACCCTCCTCCACCACTTCGCATCCAAGGAGCTCCTCCTCGAGGCCGTCCTGGACGAACGGGAACAGCAGGTGTACCGCCTCGTCGGTCCGGTCGATCCTCGTCCCGACTTCCGGGCGTTCTACCGCCGCCTGACTCAGCACAACGAGTCCGTGCCCGGCCTGATCGCCCTTTTCGCCCGCACCTCGGTGGATGCGACGAATGCCAATCACCCGCTGCACGAGCAGTTCCAGACCCGGTACGACCGGGTCGTCCGCACGATGACGATCGAGTTCGAACGGCTGGAGACACTCGGGCTCCTCCGACCGGGAATCGAGCCAGCGAAAGCGGCACGCACCCTGATTGCCACCCAGGACGGCGCCCAGATCCAGTGGCTCTTCGACCCCGAGGGCGTCGACATCAACGACATCATCCAGAGGCTGCTCGACACGCTGCTCACAGATCCGCCCGCCGAGCCGGAGACGGCGTCGGCCCCCTAGCGATTTCGGCCAGGTGTTCGCGGCTGCGGGGCCCGAAGGGGAGCAAGAGTCGGCGGGCCGCCACCGATCGGGGTACTTACGGGTTGCAATCTGAGAGTTCTCTGATGTGATCTCGACAAGCCGCCCGACCAGGCGTAGCTTCTGATCCACACCGGACCAACCATCCGGCCTTCGAGTCTTACCAGCTCGCTCGCTCGCTCGCCGTCGTTCATCGATGGCAGACGACCTCAGTCAACCGATGAAGGTGATTGCCGTGGATCAGACGGATGCTCGCACCCGACTCCACCTGGCGCGCCTTCTTCTCCTCTCGGGCCTCGTCGCTCTCGCCTTCATCGCCATCGGCTTCCTCTCGTCCAGCCAGGCCCACGCCGAGACGGCACCCCCGTCGGGTGGCCTGCTCGGCGGTGCCACGTCGGCCGTCGGCAAGACGGTCTCGGGTGTGACCGGTGCTGTCGACAAGCCCGTCGCGTCCGTCGGCTCGACCGCGGGAGCCGCTGTCAAGGCGGTCACCGGCTCTGTCGCGAAGGCGACCGCCCCCGTTCAGCCCGTGCACCAGGTGGTCGTGAAGGCCACCCCGGTCGTGACGAAGCCTGTCCAGGCCGTGTCGACCGTCACCGCATCGAAGCCCGTCGGCACCGTCGTCACTCCGGTCGCGCAGACCGTCGACAAGGTCGTCGCGGCCGTCCCGGTGGTCGCACCCGTCGTCCACGCTGTCGCGGGCACCACCCCCGTCGAGACCGTGACCACCCCGGTCAGCTCCGGCGTCGACGACGTCGTGTCGACAGTCGGCGAGAGCGTCTCGACGGTCGGCGACGGTGTCGCCGAAGGGACGGACGGCGGCTCGACCGGAACGCCGGCACTGCCCGTTCCGACCATTCCCGGGTCCGACATCCCGACCCCTGCCGCCCACGGCTCCGTCGCTGTCGTGCCGGCAACCGACGGCTCGGCTGCCATCTCCCTCGCTTCTTCCGACAAGGTCGCCGCCAGCCTCGAGGCCGCTGAACAGGGCGTCTCGCACACTTCCGGCTTCCTCGTCGCCCCTGCCGAGACCAGCGCCACCACCTCGGCTTCCGCTGCCGAACCGGTCACTCCGGCCCGCTCGCCCCTGGCACCCGAGGCCCCGGCACCGGCGGCCCCCGCAGCCACGTCGAGCGCATCGGCCGCCCAGGGCAGCAACGGCAACGGCAGCTCCCCCGCCGCGACCGACGGTTCGGGATTCTCGATCCTCCTCGCCGCCGGCCTGGCCGCGCCGAGCACGTCTTCCGAGATCCCCTCGGACCCCACGTACGACTTCGACACCTCACCCGACTGACGGTCCGCTCCCTGCCCCTCTCGGAGGCAGATACGCGACCACCGCTGCTCCGGACGCACCCCGTCAGAACAGCAACCGCACATCCCGACTCCGGGATGGCGGACCATCAGTCAAATTTGTGGAGTCATCATCATGAACAAGTACGTCTCGCGCGGACTCATCGGAGTCTGCTTCGTCGGAGGCCTCTGGGCCTGCGGCACGGTCGCCGCCAACGCGGCCACCACCACCGGTTCCGACGGCGTGGCCTCCGGCACCCAGGTGCTCGGCACAGTCACCGCCCCGGTCACCGCATCGGGCAACGCCCTCAGCATCGTCGGCCACTCGACCAGCACGCCTCCGGCCGCGACGGCTCCGGCCGCTCACACGGCACCGGTAGCACCCGCCGCATCGGCACCTGCCGCACCCGCCGCTTCGGCGCCCACCACGACCGGCGTCGGCGGCCTCCTCTCCGGCACCCAGGGCATCGTGTCGGTCGCCGTTCCCGTTCACGTCAGCGGAAACGCGGTGAGCGTCGCAGGGCATTCGACCAGCGCAGGATCCACGGCCACCGCCCCGGCACCCGCCGCCCCGGCCGCCTCGCCCTCGACCACCCCCGCCTCTGGCACGGCGCACTCCGGCAGCACCACCTCCGGTGCCGACTCGGTCGCCTCCGGCACGCAGGTCGCCCCCGACGTCGCCGCTCCGGTGACCGTCAGCGGCAACGCCATCTCCGTCCTCGGCGACTCGCACAGCGCGGGCTCGACCTCGGCGCCCACGACCGGCACTGCGCCGGCCGAGGGGACCGGCAGCACGACGACCGGCGCTGACAGCGTCCTCGGGGGCACGCAGGCGCTCATCGGGCTGGACGTGCCGATCACGGTCGCCGGCAACAGCGTCTCCGTCCTCGGCGACTCGAGCAGCACCGGCTCGACCACCGGTACCGGCACCACGACCGGTACGACTCCCACCGCCGGCTCCGGCAGCACCACCACCGGTGACGACGGCATCGCCTCGGGCACTCAGATCGCCCCCGACGTCACCGCCCCGGTGACGGTCGGCGGCAATGCCATCTCGGTCCTCGGCGACGCCACCACGGCCGGAACCACCACCGGCACCGGAACCGGCACGACGACGGGAACCGGCTCCTCGGCCGGTACCGGCTCGACCACCACCGGTGACGACAGTGTCGCCGGCGGGACGCAGATCGCCCCCGTGATCACGGCCCCGGCGACCCTCGGCGGCAACGCCATCTCGGTCCTCGGCGACGCCACCACGACCGGAACCACCACCGGCACGGCTCCTGCCACCGGAACGAGCTCGACCGGCAACAGCACCACGGGTGACGACGGGATCCTCGGCGGCACCCAAGTGATCCCGGTCGTGACCGCACCGGTCACCGCGGGCGGAAACGCCGTCAGCGTCATCGGCGACACGACCAGCACCGGCACCACGACCGGCGCCACCGGTACGGGCTCGACCGGCGGAGCCGGCAACACGACCACCGGTGACGGCGGCATCCTCGGCGGCACCCAGATCGTGCCGGTCATCACCGCCCCGATCGACCTCGGCGGCAACGCCGTCACCGTCATCGGCGGCTCCACCACCACGCCGACCACGGGAACCGACCCGTCCACGCCCGTCACCCCGGTGACGCCCACGGACCCCGCCACCCCGGGCACCCCGGTCACCCCGACGGCCCCGGCCACACCGGGCAACCCGACCACCCCGGGCGACACCGGCTCGACGACCACTCCCATTGTCGTCGCCTCGACCGCTGACGGTTCAGTCGCCAGCACCGGTACCGTGACGGCCGCCGCCCTCGGTGGCAGCACGGTCCTCGCCTCGGGCGTCACCCCGGCGGCAGCCGGATCGCTCGCCTACACGGGGAGCAACACCCTCCCTCTCGTGGGTGGCGCACTCGCGCTGCTGCTCGCCGGTCTCGCGCTGGCGCTGGTCACCCGTCGCAAGGCGGCCCGCCTGTAACACCACCGGGGCATGCGCCGTGGGCCGGATCAGGGCCCACGGCGCATGCCCCTGCCTGCGAGCGGCCGTCTCTGGTTCTCCCTCTTCCGTCTTCTCGGCATTTTCCCTAGACTCGATACAGGTAATTTGTTTGTTACCTTTACTAATTCGATGCGCCAAGGCGACGAGACGAAGCAGGGTTGCTATGAGCTCTCCCACATCCGACGACACGACAGCAGCCGCCGAGGCGCGCGCTGTGCCGGCCTTCTCCCTGAGCCGCCGAGGGCTTCTCGGAGGGGCAGCGGCGGGTGCCGCGTCTCTCGCGGTACTCGCCTCGGCCCGGCCCGCGTCGGCCGCGCCGCTCCTGTCCGCCACGAAGGATCCGAGAGCAGAAAGGGCGAGACCGGCGAGCGCCCTCTCCTCGCAGCAGAATGCCTTCCTGTTCCTCGACGCGCGGTTAGACGAGTACGGCGGCGGAACACAGCTCCGCCTCCCCCGCAGCTACGCCGGGGGGTTCTTCACCACGCCCACCTTCGACTTCGTGTCGTCGTTCGCGTACGACGATGCGCTGGTCATCCTGGCCTACCTCGCTCGGGGCCTTCGCCGCGACGTCACGCGCGCAACGCTCCTCGGCGATGCCCTCCTGTACCTGCAGGCGAACGACCCTCTGGCCGACGGTCGCACCCGGGCGTCCTACCAGCCCGACAACTTCCCGGTCGCGTCACCTCCGCGCCCGCTCGACATCGGGTCGCCGGCCGCGTTCACCGGAAATCAGGCGTGGGTCGGCATGGCGTTCGCTCACCTCTACAAGGCCACCCGGTCTCGACGATTCCTCGCCGGTGCCCTTCGTCTCGGCCAGTGGATTCGAGAGAACGCCCTCGACGTCACCCGCGCGCCCTTCGGCTTCACCGGGGGTCGAGACGCCGACGACAACCCGTTGACCTTCAAAGCCACCGAGCACAACATCGACGTCGCCGCCTTCTTCACCCAGCTCGCGCAGTTGACCGGTGACCGCACCTGGGGCAAGGACGCCCGCGTGGCCCTGTCGTTCATCGCGGCAATGCAAGACGGCACCGACTCCCACCTGTGGACGGGCACCAACCCCGACGGGGTCACGACGAACTACTACCCCATTCCCGAAGACGTCCAGAGCTGGGCGTACCTGGCGACCCGAGACCGCCGCTACGCGCCCTCCCTCACCTGGGTGACCGACAATCTCACGGCGACAGACGGGCCCTACACCGGCCCGTCTTTCAGCAACACCGACACGAGCAAGGTGTGGTTCGAGGGCACAGGCCAGCTCGCTCTGGCCCTTCGCACACGGAACGCCCCCGGTGACGCGGCCCGAGTGCACCAGCTCCTGAAGACGCTTCGCACCGCTCAACGGGAGCAGCCCAACGGAGACGGGAGAGGCATCGTCGCCGCCTCCAGCGACGGCCTCGACACCGGGTTCGGCGACCTGTACTACTCGAGCCTGCACACCGGCGCAACCGCTTGGTATCTCCTCGCCCTCACGGGCTCCAACCCGTTCCGGTTCAGCCGATGGAACGGACTGGCCCGATGAGCTACGCCGACGGCCTCTCCCGCCGGGGCTTTCTCATGGGATCAGCGACCCTTGCCGGGGCGGCGCTGACGACCTCCCTGCTGCACGCGTCTCCCGCTCATGCGGCCGCAGCCGCAGCGCCGTCGGCGACGTCGATCGCCAACGGATACGCCTTCCTGCAGAGCAGGTTCAACCAGTACGGTTCCGGCTCGACTCTGCGCGTGCCGCAGAGCTACACGGGCGGCATCGAAGGCGCGAACGGGTTCGTCTCGAGCTTCGCGTACGACGACGCGATCGTGATCCTGGCATGGCTCGCCAGCGGCACCGCGGCGAACATCCAGCTGGCGACGGTCCTCGGCGACAGCCTCCTCTACGCGCAAGACCACGACCCTCTCGGCGACGGGCGAACTCGCGCCTCGTACCAGCCGAACCCGTTCATCACCTCGTCCGGCGCTCCCTACATCGGCTCGGCCGCAGCGAACACCGGCAACCAGGCCTGGGTGGGGATCGCCTTGGCCCGGCTGTCGAAGGTCACGGGGCAGACGCGGTTCCTGCAGGGTGCCCTGACACTCGGCAACTGGATTCAGACCCACACCTGGGACGCCGCCAAGTCACCCAACGGCTACACCGGCGGCCGCGACGCCAGCAACACCGCATTGACCTACAAGGCCACCGAGCACAACATCGACATCGGCGCGTTCTTCACCATGCTCGCGACCCTCACCGGCGCCGCCGTCTGGACCACCCGCGCCACCGCCGCCTTCGCCTTCGTCGCCGCGATGAAAGACACTGCGACCGGACACCTGTGGACGGGCACCAACACCGACGGCACCAGCATCAACCGCACCCCGATACCCGGAGACATCCAGAACTGGGCCTACCTCGCCACGGCGAGCTCGAACTACTCCCCCGCAGTCACCTGGGTCAACAACACCCTCACCACTACCGACGCCGGCCTCACCGGAAGCAGCTACAGCGACGCCGACACGACCAAGGTATGGCTCGAAGGCACGGCGCACCTGGCTCTCGCCGTGCGAGCCCGGGGAGCCACCGGCGACCCCGCTCTCTACAGCAAGCTCATGACTACGATCCAGACTGCCCAAGCCACCGCTCCCACGGGCGACGGCCTCGGAATCGTCGCCGCCTCGAGCAACGGCCTCATCACGGGGTTCGGTGACACCTACAACGCGACCCTGCACCTCGGGGCCACCGCCTGGTATCTCCTGGCCGCCCAGGGCGCTAACCCGCTCCGCCTCTGACACCCCGATGGAGCGCAGGATCCCGGCGCCTCGTCCGCACGCACCACCCTTCGGCGCCCCCCTCACTGGCGTCGGCAGCACCACCTCACGACTGAGTAGCCTGCCCATCGATGGTCATCGAGCGGCTCTCCGCCAAGCGACGATCATGCCGGGCAGCCTGGTCAGCACGACGACTCCCGCCGCGAAGCAGAAGGTGACGACGTAGGGGCTCGGCGACGGGGCCCTCATGGTCGCGGCAATGGAGGGTTCCAGCGCCACGAGGGGCACGTACACAAGCGCACTGATCAACCCCCGAAGCCACGAGAGGCTCTGGGCACAGAAGATCGCGTCGACAGCCCAGAACCCCAGGAAGACGATCAGCCACCCCACGACGATCGCCAGGATGAGTCCACCGCCGACAGTCGAATGGCTGATCAGGTAGGCCGCGAGGGCGACGGGCCAGAGCCCGAGAATGCCCAGAGCGCCCGCGATGAGAGCCTGCGGCAGGGCGGAGAGTGCGCTTCTCCGGAACGGTGTCCGTTGGGAATCGACGGACGGCTCCGGGGACGAGCTCACGAGAGGGGACCCATCATGTGCGTGATGATCATCAGGTGCTCGCGAGTCTTCACCCGGTCCAGGTGCTGCACGTCTTTCGGGCCCCCGAGGGCCAGCAGCGGAACGTGGCCGAAGATCGTGTCGGCGTCGACGGGGGCGAGTTTCGCCACGGCGTCACGGTACAGAGGCTGATCCAACCTCGTATCGAGAAACGTCTCATCAGCGAGCCAGCGCGGAAGAAGGGAGAACTTGCTCGAGACGAGCTCGTGGGTTCCCTGGCGAAAGTTCAGGAGGCCGAACGACTGCTCGGCGGTGTCCCAGATGATGACGTCACCGAATGCACTCTGGAAGATCGGCACCGCAGTCGCGATCCCTGTGTAGGAGGACGAGATCACGACCGAGCAGTCATAGGGGTCGACGACCCTGATCAGCCCGTCAGCGAGGGTTCCGGTTCCTGCCTGCCAGAGAGCGACAACCTCCGGCGGCACCCGTGAGGAGAATCCCTCGATGACCGCCTTGGGCACACTACCCGTCTTCACGAATCCCTCGAACG
This sequence comes from Frondihabitans sp. PhB188, assembly GCF_003752365.1. Taxonomy (GTDB): domain Bacteria; phylum Actinomycetota; class Actinomycetes; order Actinomycetales; family Microbacteriaceae; genus Frondihabitans. The sequence continues at coordinate 57,035 of NZ_RJUO01000004.1, forward strand.
GGGAATCGACCTGCTTCTTGCGACCGAACACATGTCCTCCTTCTCATATCAGAGGGGCACGTGTTGGTCCCCCCGGGGATGGAACGAGGCCGCTGACTCACTAGCGCCGCTGAGACCGTGACCCCCACCCCAAGAGCCACACTGCAGTCTGCTTACCAGCTTGTCCGGTTTCCTGACTATGTCAAAGTTGTCCGGCCCCGCCCGAAAGAACTAAGTTGACGCCGACTGACGTCGCTTGTCTGTGCCCACAACCGAGAGGCCTTCTGTGCGTAAGAGCTGGGAGGGTTAGCGTCGTCTACGACGTCAGCGGTCTTGAGCCAGCGTTACAGGCACGACTCCGAGATCCCGATGTCTCTCGCGATTGGGCTGATCGGGGATTCGCCCCGCCGAGCGACTGCGACGACGTCGCGACGGAACTCCAATGGGAATGCTTTGGGCACGTTGACCATCCTTCCGTGAGAAGCGAAATCCTCACAGCGCAGGTGACGTGCCCCACGGATTGGTTACCCGCAATGGTCTGAGAATCGGGCTTGTCCTGAGAGGCTTCACGCATGCCGAGACCCTTCCCTGTCGAGTTCCGGAGGAGAGCCGTCGCGCTCGTCCGGGCCGGCAAACCGATCACTACCGCTGCTGTCGAGTTGGGCGTGAGCGCGGCCGCCATCCATAACTGGGTCAGGCAAGACCAGATCGACCGGGGCGAGCGTCCCGGGATTACCACGCCGGAGAGCATCGAGTTGGCGAAAGCGAGGAAACGGATCCGGCAGCTCGAGGAGGAAGTCGCGATCCTCAAGAAAGCCTCGAAGCTGTTCGGAGAGGACCGGCCGCACCCAAAAGAGTTCACCCGGTGATCGACGCCCTCGTGGCTGACGGTCATCGGGCGAAGCTCTGCTGCCGGCTCCTCCAAGTCAGCAGCCCCGGTTATTACAAGTACAGAGCCCGTCCGATCTCGGCGACACAGATGCGCCGCCAATGGCTCACCGGGCTGATCCGAGAAGTCCACACGGCCTCACGGCAGACCTATGGGTCCCGCCGCGTCCACGCCGAACTCACTCTTGGCATGGGCGTCAGAGTCAGCGAGCGGCTCGTGGCGTTGCTCATGTCGCAGGCGAACATCGTTGGATTGCCGGGCCCAGCGAAGGTCAAACGGCTCCACGGCGTCGCCACCGCTGATGATCTCGTGCACCGCAAGTTCCATCGGCTGGCGCCGAACGAACTCTGGGTCACGGACATCACGGAGCATCCGACGCGAGAAGGGAAGGTCTACTGCTGCGCCGTGATGGACACGTTCTCGCGGAAGATCGTCGGCTGGTCGATCGACTCCGCCCAAGACACGCACCTCGTGGTCAATGCCCTCGACATGGCCATCAAGGCCCGCAAACCCGGTGCCGGCGGGATCGTTCACGCCGACCATGGCACGCAGTTCACCTCGTGGGCGTTCACGAACAAGATCAGGGCCGCGGGGCTGATGCCCTCGTTCGGCACGATCGGCGACTGCTACGACAACTCGATGATGGAGTCCTTCTGGTCGAGCATGCAGATCGAGCTGCTGAACCGGAAGAAGTGGCGCACCCGGGTGGACCTTGCGAACGCCATGTTCGAGTACATCGAGATCTTCTACAACCGCCAGAGACGCCACTCGAAACTCGGATACATCACGCCGATCGAGCACGAGCTACGCTTCGACAAAACCTTTATCACCGCCTGATCTTCAGACCGGCTCGGGTAACCAAGCCATAGGGCACGTCAAGGGTCAACCAAACCGACAGCAGTCCCGACTTCACGTATGTGCCCGTCTGGTCAGGGTTCGTCTACGTCGCGTTTGCGATTGACCTCTACTCGAGAGCGATCGTCGGGTGGGAGGCGTCGACGGTGAAAGACACCGCGTTCGTCGAAGCTTGCTTGAAGATGGCGCTGTGGCGGCGCGACCAACCGCAACGTCGAGCCCGGAATGATCCATCACAGCGACGCGGGCAGCCAATACACGTCCATCCGCTTCACCGAGACCGTCGCCCTCGAAGGCCTCGTCGCGTCGATCGGATCGGTCGGTGATGCCTATGACAATGCCGCGGCCAAGACCGTGATGGGGCTGTTTAAGAACGAGGCCATCCGCACCGGCTCCTTGTTCCGCGTCGGCCCGATTAAGACCCTGGCCTACGTCGAGTAGATCACGTTCAACTGGGTCACCTGGTACAACAACGAACGCCTGCACTCGTACCTCGGGAACGCCACGCCCGAGGAATACGAGGCCAGCTCCTGCGCTGGCCGAACCGGCCCGTCAGCCGACGACGCCGCCGACAAACCGGCGGCATAAAAACCGGGACGGTTCATCATGACGTGGAGCTACCCGGGACAATGCTTGCGTGACAATGGACGCATGACGGCCCAAGACGACAATCCAGCGGGTAACCAAGGAGATACCGTCCACACTCCGGCTAATCCGGACGGCAAGGAGACGATCGCAGAGATCGCCATGAGCGTGGCTGCGAAGAGCCATGATCTCAACGCTCGACTGAGACAGGGCGACGAGTAAACATCTGCCTCCACCCGGCCATACTTCCCTGATCGGCAGGGGATGCGGAGTCCGAGCGGCCGCAGAGGTCCTCCAAATGCCAGCATGCGCGATCCTGGATCTGTGGCGTGGACCCCATTGAGTCTGGTGGGGCTTCGCGCGCTTCGGCATTAGAGATACAGGCCCTGATAGCCCGGCATGTCCTCAGTTAGTGGCAGAGTCGTCGTACTCAAGCGACTCGATGGTCACCTCGTGTTCGACGTTCGGGTCGGTCGCCGGTTCGAGAGCGATCGTGATCGTGAACTGACCTTCAACTTCGGAATCGACGTGACCTTCGAGTTCATGCATGTCAGCGTCGATCTCGACCCACGAAGCCGCGTACTCACTTCGGTAGATCCCGGACAGTGTCGCGGTCATAGATCCATCGTCGTACTCGATGGCCAAGGAGTTGGGCTTCACGTGGCGAAGGCCCGACACGGCGAAGGGTTCCTGGTTCTCGTGCTTCCCTCGACCATCGTCCTCCACTCGGCCATCGAAGTCTTCCAACACTGCATCCATGGCCTCGCCCAAAGTCTGGATGAGGTCGACGTCGAACATGGTTTTGGCGATTTGGACACCAAAGCGCGAGCTGGCGTCTAGGCGAACAGCTACCTCATCTAGATATCCGAAACGGGCAATATCAGGGACTGCGCCCATGTCGGATACGAGCGGCAAATATTCGACTGTCGTGAAGTCGTCGCTTTGCGCGCGTGCAACGTGGAAGAGACGTTCGGCCAGCAGCCCCGCGTATTCTTGCGTGACCTCTCGGGTTACCTGGGTGTCATCCGCCGCGAGGAACTGCAGAAGCTGACTTTCCAGGCCCGACGCGGCAAACCACCGTTTGATTTTCCGGGTGACGGTGGGGGCTAGTTTCTGTGCCGTTTTAAGCCCACGACTGGTTGCGCCTGTCAGGACTGTGTTGCCCTTTCGCTGGTTGCACCGCGCAGCCGCCGCGTGGATTGGCGCCAGATTGGCAACGGCGTCGAGCTGAAACGTGTCGGGCAGTTCGAGATCGTGAAGCTCCTCTGGTGAAGCCGTCTTTGGAACGATGTGATCAATTTCGGCATCGCCCGATGTGGGAAGGGCTTCGTTGCACCACCAACACGTCTTCTCCCAGACCTCCCATAAGGCTAATCTCAGGAGGTTCCGCTTGCTCTTGTCCGAGGTGTAGGAGATTGTCTGGTGCTGAGGTGAGGCAGGCATCCACAAAGCCTATTGGGGTGCAATAGGCGTCGCGGGTCGGGGAGACGCACGTAGCTCTAGTGCCAACGAGGCGGCGGTGAACACGCCCCGATGACGCGGAGGCGTCTATGCGAAGTCGGCATGCCGAGCGCACAACATCGTGCGCCCGCAGTCGGCGACACGGTCGTGTGCCTCATCGACTTCTGACCGCGTGATGAAGCCCTCGCCTGCGGCATCAAACAGCAAGTGGCAGAAGTCCTTCACGCGCGACGTGCCCAGCTCTGGGCGCTTGGCGGCGAAGTTGTAAGCACGGCGGTCGTCGGTGACGAGGTATGCGCTTGTGTGGATGGCAGCGCTCATGCACTGCGCCTCGCCCAGATTCTTGTCGTCATCGTCGTCAAGGGAATTCATCAGCGTCTGCAGGCGGAAGGTGAGCCCGAGGTCGTAATCCGGTGCCGCAGCTCCAAGCCAAGCGAAATCGAGAACGGGTTGACACCAAGCCCGCGACTTGAGCATCGCTGCGCCGTCTTCTACTTCACCTCTCACGTGCTCGGTCCATCGAGGAGCAGGCCGGTGCCCGTGGAGATCTGGCAGGAGATGAAGCCGGCCGGAAGCCGCTGCGTGCTGGAGGCTGACCGCGTCGTAAATGACCGGCATGTCGGACGGAAGGACAGTCATGATCTACGCCGGCGTCGCCTCGTACGTCTCGTTTCTCGCATCTACGGTTACAGGTTCCGGCAGGATGGGCGGCATGTCCGACGAATCGACTTCGAGGGTTGCCCCGTAGAGGTCCTCGACGCTTTCCTCGGGAACACCCAGGAGACTTGCCACGGGAGCGGCTCCGACTGCGCCGTTCTGGAATGCACCGATGAGGGCACCCAGTAGGCGGCCAGGCAGAACGCTGCGCTCAGCAAGAGTCTCCGTGCGCGCATAGAAGCGCTTCTGGAGTTCCTCGTCTCCGAGGCGATTCGCGAAGCCGCTGACGCTCCCGGAGAGGACAAAGTCACGGCCTTCCGCGTTCGTACGGCCAAGATTGTGCAGGCGGAAGGTAGCTGTTTCGCGCGACACGTCACAGTCGAGCATCAAGCGAGCGACTGCATGAATGAGTGATCGGCTCGATGCGTTGATAGCTTCGTCGACCTTCTCCGGAGGTAAAAGGAATGCGGCCGCGAAGGCGTTTACAAACCTTTCCTCAACGCTGGAGGCGCGGAAGTTGGTGTCGCTTGTCACGGCGACTCCGCCCTGAATAAGGACGTGTCCTAGTTCGTGCGCCAACGTGAAGAGTGCGCGGGCACGAATCTGATTGGCATTGACGGCGATGAGTCGCAGGCGGGGGTCTGTGATCGCACCCCCTAGGACTGCGTCGTCGAACCGTTCCAAGAGGACATCGATGCCGAGCCTGTCGGAAATCGCGCGCGCAAGAACGTTGAATCGGGATGCGCCGTCAATGTCCACGCCCAGTTGATTCCGCGCCCAGGCCGCCAAGGCCGCAGACGACGCAACGTAATTGCGGAAGTCGACCGGCGGCTTGCTCTTCCAGTCCGGCACACTCTGCAAGGAGGGGGCGTCATCAATAGCCGTGACGAGTCGAGCCAGGCTGCGCAACCGTGCCACGAGGGGACTCGTCTGCGCGCGAGTCTCCTCCGCCGTCCGTGCTGCAACTGAGACCTCCGCAGCCAACGATTGCGGTTCGAGCAAAGCGAGTGGTGACAAGCCAAGGGCTTTGGCTATCGCAACGATCTCCTGAGCCTTCACAGCCCTGTTACCCGACTCGATCTGCGACATTGCGCTGCGGGAGATGCCGATGGTCGACGCCAAGACCTGGGATTCCATCCTGGCGGCCTCACGAGCAGACCGAATCAGGGCGCCAACATTCTCCACAAACTGAGCTTAACAGTGATTTCGATTTTCAAAAACCCCCCAGACGTGTACAGTCCTCCACCTCACGGCGCCGCACTAATCCGACCTGAGATATGGATTTCAGTAACTGCCAGCCGAGGGCCTCAATCCGAACGAGGCAATGGGCAAGGACGCGCACAACTCCCGAGAGACACGCCGACTTCGCGTTGAGTGGTCACCTTGGAGCCGTAGTGACGCCGCGAGATGCACGGATCCTGTCGGGGTGATTTACCCGGTGGCCGCCCCGCGCATTCAACCCGGCTGCATGAAGAGCGCGTTGCGACTGTCAATCGACCTCAATCGCCGCAATGTTTTGGCCAAGCTAGGTGAGAATCGTCCGTTCATAGAGATACGTCACAGCTTTCTATCAGCCTCCAAGACGGGCGGCAAACCTTCCCTCGCGTTCGTTGCTCGCTCCACGCCTCTTCACGACGTAATTTGGGCAGAAACCAAAAATCGGGCCTAAACCCCAAATCTCACCAAATCTGAGAGCGGTTCGCAAAAACAAGGCCCCTCGCCCACACGACAGCTGACAATCGCCAGACTAATTGTCCGAGGCAGCCCTTATTTTCCGGGGGTGTTCACGCTTTTTGTCGGACGGATTTTGATGCCTTTTTGTCCCGTTCCGCAGCTGCATTCGCCAACCTAATCTAAGCTCCAACAGCAGTCGACAGCCCGTCGATCTGAATCACCGTGGCGTGCGGATTATCCATCGACTGCCGATTCGTCGACGAACGCCTCTTCCGCGGGGCGCATGCCTGTGACTTCTCGGCCTAAATGGCAAATTCTCAATCTCGATGGCTGAGCCACGCCATTGATCTGGACTGCTGATTTAGCGTGGGTCCCGCCATGATGTCTAGAGCGAATGGGCGCAAGCTCGTTTCCGGAATGCCGAATAATCTGGCGGAGGCTAAGCGCGTGAAGAACGCAACTCGGCTCTGATCAGGTTGCCGAGAAGCCTCCGAGGTCTCTCGCGATCCGGCCGATCGGGGCTTCGCCCCGGCGAGCGACCGCAACGACGTCACGGCGGAACTTCAATAGGAATGCATTGGGCACGCGAGCCATCCTTCCGTCAGTACCGAAACCCGCACAGCGCAGAAGCCATCCAAACCGACAGCAGTCCCAAGCGGCCCGAAACCTGAACCCCACGCCATTACTATTTATGCTCGGGCAAGGTTGGGAGGATTGCCCGTCATGTAACCAGAAAAGTATTGGGGGGCAGACCGTATGAATATTGGATGTGTTTTGCAAAATACGCAGGTTGCGTTATGAGGCGGCTGCGCTATCCGGTAAATGAGCGATTCGCAGAGGCTTGGGCGCATCAAGTAGGCGTGGGCATCGGCGCTTTCGGGCTCCTAGCGGCAGCCGTTTTTGCCTTTAACGGAAGCGACAAGTCGTCTGTTCCTGCTTTAGCGACCTCGGGGAGCACGCTAGCGGGAGCCATAGTCGCGGCTTTCCTGGGACTTTCTTCGCCTGGAAGGTCTCGACTAATACTGTCGTTAGTTGGCTTCTTGTTTTCCGCCGTCGCGTCGATACTTTTTTGGGGCGTCGTAGGAGAAGCCTCGCAAATTCTTCTCGCTGTGCCGCCCTTGGTCCTGTTAGCACCCCTTGTGGTCGATCTTATTCTCACCCTTCAACAGCGTTCCCTCCACCGTCGCACAGTAAGACGATTGCTGAGGCGCCGTGATCGACGGAACCTCGACGGGACTGCCATCACACTTGCGCGAGGCATGACGGGGACTGAAGTACGGAACCTGCAGGAAAGGCTGAACTTAAGTCTTCCCGCACCCGTTCTCGCAATTTACACATGGCGCAATGGCCAACGGCCTAATAGTTCCCCAGGTGCTTGGCGAAAGGGGCGTTTCCCTGGGCTAAGTGAAGGCCTGAGTGCAGGCGAGAGGGAACTTAAGGCTTACAAGTCAAGAACGGGTGAAAGTCTTAGAGGAGAGACATGGATAGTCCTGGCAGATGCCAAGCCCTTCTATTTTGTACTTCGTCTGTCCGTCTTACGCCTGAAAGCGCCAGGGCTCGTGCTCATCGACGGTCAAACCTCCCTCGAAAATGCAACTACCGAAAGTCTTTCCGATTTTTTGCGAGAGTGGCAAATTTCGGCTCAAGATGAAGGGCTTTAGTCGCAGTGAAGCTGGCCCTCGCATTTGCTGGAAAAAGAGGCTGCGCCCACCCGTAGGGCTTGCGGAAGTCGGAGCCAAAGCGTTCTAGCGATTTGTACTGCATTGCCCGAAGCTCTGCTTTTGCGGACTCGTCGAACACGCCTGAATCGAGAATGCCCGTTGCTTACAGTTGACGAACCGTGCGCAAGGTGAAGGCCTCCCCATGGCGCGCAAAGCGTTCGACGAGTTCAGGGAATTCTGAGTCCGGGGCGCCGTATTTGGCCAATACGGCGGACTTGACAGCTAGCTCCTGAAGAGTTCGGACACGAGCCATAGCGCCTCCCGGAAATCCTCCTTCCAGAAGCCACGTCACCTCAGCGAACGTTCGCGGCGCAAGGGTCGCCTGCCCGCGAATCACATGGAGGAAGCCCTCAAGGACTTTCGTGTCCGCGGCCTCTTCGTCGGCGTACTGCCGGTCGAGGAAAAGGTCCAAATTGGTCGCCGCCCAGCTGACGGCTTCGACCGCAGATTCGTGAACGCGCCACGACGCCGCGAAAGCCGCACCGTGCGTGTCTTGAAGCCGTCGCCGGAAGTCAGCCAAGGGCGCGTCTTGAGTTTCGTCGTCTTGCCGCCATGCGTCATCGAAGCGGGTAAGAAACTCGGCTACCTCAGTCGTCTCGACATGATCCCTGGGTTTGCCGAACATTATGTGCTCGTCCAACGCCATCCCGCTCGTGTCACGCAGACTCCGTGATGGCTATTGAACCGAACTCTGCCCGTTCGCGACAGCCAGGGCCCTGAGTCTCGACTAGGTCTCTGGTGCCGGGGGTTGCCCGTGCTGCCGAAGGAACTTGACGCGCTCTTCTTCACGACGACTCTCCAAGTCGCGGAAGAGTCGTGGATACCACTCAATCTGTTCCGTGGCTCCTCCCGGAAGCGGCCATTCGTCGATCGCTAGGCGCACGTGAGTGGCACTTCGGTGGACTTGGGTGGCGAGGTATTCGAGAGATGGCTTTCTCCCGGGGCGCGAGAGGATCTCGTGGAGCGCGGGGAGGTCGATGTCCGCCAGTTCTCGACCTGCGATTGGCAGATGGGCGAGGTCGTCGCGGGGAGGCGACCAGACGACTGGCTCCGATAGCCCGTGTAGAAGGAGGAAAGCTTGCGCGTAGTCGTCGAGCATCGCGAGGACGCCGCTGGTGATGGTCATCGAGAATGTCGTGAACGTGGAAGTGCGGTCGGGTTTCCCAAGGTTCAACCATTCGCGGGGAGCTGCGGAGTCATCGGCCCCGGTCAAGCGAGAGTACATGTAGCGGCGCACGAGCTTGTGGCGAGTATCGCCGCCTGAGTGAAAACCGGCCCTTTCCGCAATCTCGGTCCACTCACGCCAATCGAGGAAGTTGTCCCAGTCCAGCCCCGGACGCAGTTCGTAACGCACCAGGGCCGTGGTTCGTTGAAGCATGTTTGCTAGTTCGCATATCTGGCTGAGCGTATGCGTCGTCGCCTTTGCGCCGCCGAGAAGGTTGTTGCGAAGTTGTCGCCTCAGCCACCCCTTTGCCGCGGTCGGCGCGTGCTCGACGGAAGCGTAACGAGACACGAACGCGACTCCGGCAATAAGGGCTGTCCGAAGAGCCGCCGACGTGTAGTCGCCGCCGTAGTCGAGTGGTTGAGTCCAGTTGCTCCAGATCTGTTCGGGCAGGTGCGCGCTAGCAGGATAGGCGGCGATCTGTTTGCCGTGCAGCTCCCGGCCCGGCCGAAGCGGTGTCTGGTGGACGAGCCGGTGCAGAGTCGACAAGTCACGGTCGACGCTTCGGAGAATGCGTCGCCTCAGAGAGAAGCTGGCGCCAGGGAAGCGAGAGAGGATCTCAAGAGCACTACCCTGACTTCTTGAGTTGAACTCGGGCGGACTGCCGTCTCGATAGCTGAAGCAAATGTGCCGAATCAGCTCCTCGGTTTCCCGGTCGTGGTGACTAAGCACTTGAACTGCGAGTGACGCCAACGAGCCCATGGTCAGGGAATCGTCGGGAGCGTCAGCCCCGACATGGACGGCTCTCTCTCCAAGGCCCACGAGCGTTCCAGGTTCTTCGCGCGCCGCGCCAGCAACTTCCGCGGCGAGATTGGCGTGGGAGGCAGCGATCATGATCGCCCGAAGGTCAGCGAGGATGCTGACCTGTCCGTCACTGCTCAGTACGTCATTGATGAATGACTGTGTGGCGATGATCGGAGATCTGGGACTAAGCGGTTCTTCGCGCCACGACCCTAGGAGCCGATACGAGCAAAGTCCGGTCGGGTTGACCTCGAATGGAAGTCGCGTCTGACAGCGGAGCGGGTCCACTGATCGACGAACCTTGCCGCGTGGTACCACCAGGCGCTGTCCGCATGCCGGGCATGCATCGTGCAGGAGGGTCCGGTGGCGCAGGCATAGAAACGTCCAGCTGAGACGCCAGGACAACTGGAAGGCTCCCCCGCTCTCTTCGAGGCAGTCCACGCAGAAGCGTGTGCCGGTGCCGAAGGCCCAATGACGCCGCAGGACGATGTTGCCGTCCTTCGTGAAGGCGATCCCGCGGCCCTCATACCTCCGCATCGACATATGGCGAAAGAGGTCTGGAGCGATGCCGAGTCGCGTGGCGACGAGAGCGCCGAGGTCAGGCCGCTGGGCGGTGCCCAGCCGGTCAATGTCGCGATTCGCCACTTTGCCGATCTCCAAATGGGAGTACAAGTCTGACAACGCGGTGCTCGTATGTAGAGCACGTCGAACCAGGAAGCTCTCGACTGATTCGCCTACGACGGGCTGAACTTGCTGACGAAAGGGTCGGGCCAGAACCGGCGGTGTCGGACCAGCGGCCATCTCAGATGTTCCTCGGGTCAATGAACTGCCATAGTCCACGGTCCAGCATCTCGACCCGACGGGTTCTCCCTACGGCCTTGCCGCGTTCAATGGGTGACCGGTCCAGGATGTCCCGATCGACGGCTTCTTTCCCGGTGTCGATTGCAAGTGCATTGGCTCGGCTCAGGAGCGAGATCAAGGGTTTGAAGTAGCCGAGAGTGGTCTGGTAGACGTATGCGGCGTGGGTGTCCGACAGCCAGCCGGGCTCTGCTGCAACGAGGCGAAAACGCTCTTCAAGGATCTCCAGGACGTCTACCCACTCGTTCCAGCGCTCCTCGGTTCCATGGAGGAGTGGACCGACCTGGAATGAGGTCGTACGCTCCAGCAGCATCACTCTGGTCTTGTCGGCCTGGTCATCGTCCAACGGTTTGTCGAGGATCTCGACCATCATGTGCCCGACAGCCACAAACGTGAGTCCGGACATGTTGACGAAGTGACGAAGCGTGTTGTGCGTGTCCCGGCTCGATTTGCCTTCGAAGCGGAGGGCTTGGACCTCGTCGATTACGAGGAGTCTGGTTCCTGCCTCCCGCAACGCGTGCTCCGCTGCGCGTCGCAAGTTGGTGATCGTCACGCCGATTGGGGCGTCGAGGAACTCGCAAATCAGCTCGAATAGTTCGCGTGGTGTAACGGCTCCCGGCAATGAGATCCGCACAACCGGCACGAAATCGGGGAATTCCATGAGGCTTTGGGGGTCGACGCCTCGGTCGTCGGCCTCGAAGTGGATGCACTCGTAGTACCACCAGGCCGCAAGAGTGTTGGCGATCTTTGATTTGCCTACGCCCGCCGGCCCGCTGAGGAGAAGCATGTCGTTGGACTCGCTGCTCCCAGCCTCATCGGCTTTGATCGCCACCTGGAGTTGCTCGAAGACATCGTTGGCCAACGAGGTGAAGATCAGCGGCCCGGCTTTGAGGAAGCGACGCCGCGCTCTATCAAACCGCCTCCGCTCCAAGGGCGTCATTGCGGCGAGATCTTCCGCGGACACGTGGCCCGGATCCATCGCATTCATCTGAGCAACGTCGCGCATCCATTCCCTGCGCATCTTGCCGCCCCGCGAGAGAGCTGGTCCTGTCATGACTGTCTCGTGCCCAGTTCCGGCCGTGACCGGAAGGTTCTGAAGTCGACGGTCGATAGGCCCCGCCGGCGGGGCGGAGTCGGTTTTGAGTCCGCGCTTTGTATCGCATCCGGCTTCAACGCGGGCCCCTGTTCGACGGATGGAGTTACGGCCGATGGCGCGGAGGCCAGGACGAGTTCCTGAGAGCTATCTCGCCGGACGCCGCCAACCACAGGGATCGAATCAGACGGCTCGGCCAGGTCGATGGTGTGAGTGTCATCTGCTCCACCGAGGGTTTTCAGAATTTTCACGGAGTGCAGGTCAACCTGCTCGCGTGCCTTCGTGCCGATCATGACCAGGTCTGGTTCTTGGGACATCATGGCGTCGAAGACAAAGTCGACAAGCGCCTGCTCGATCTCACGCTCCGTCTTAGCCGCGGGGCACATCTCCCGAATCTTCTTGAGAGTGTGCCGGCCAAAGGAAGGTGAGTAGTTGCGGGCATACCTCCAGGTGAGGGTGTGGAGTATGCCGTTGGCGTCGACTGTATAGATCTGTCGGAGATCGGCAGGGTGGTAGTGAAAGACGAACGACCCGTCAGGTTCGGTGCCGCGCAGGTGCCACAGCTCATCAAGGTCGGGACCGCCGTACTTGAGGTAGTGCATCTGCACACCCGCGCGGTGGATCTTTCGTTTCTCGAAGGGGAGCATGCGGATCCACTCGAACTGCCAGGCAGACACTCGTGGGGCGCCGTACTCCTCGACCAGCAGAGTCCACGCTTGGTAGGGCGACAGGCCCTTGATCGCTGTTCCCGGGTAAACGAGTCCTTCGTGGACCTTGTGGTGGTAGATCTCGTCGATGAATCTCTGGAAGTGGTCCTCGAAGAGGTCCAGGGTCATGACCACGCCCTCGAACGGGTCCTTACCGCGAGCCCACACGGATCCGCCGAGGTAGTTGGCGAACTGTTGCAAGAACAGGGCGATGATCGTCAAGAACATCCGTTCAATGATCGCTTTGTCCGTCGGGGTGAAAGCGCGAACCGCCTCAACGGAAATACCGTTCTGGGCGGCGACCGTCGTGGTGTAGTTCGCAACGAATGGCTTGCCGTTGTCGACGAGGAGGACATCGGGGGTGCCAACGAACAGCCGCGGAAGAGTTGATCGTTGTGGATAGTCCTCGCTGATTCTCTCCATGGGGCGGGGTTGCATGCAGCGGGCAAGGGCGACGCCGACACCGAACGCGTCGGTCTCGTACGTCATGGACCAACCGCCGACGCCGCGCGATCCGACGTCCAAGAGGAGGGTCAGCTGGGGCCGGAAGGGCTTCTGGGTCACCGGGTCGACGACGGGCAGGTCGACAATGTAGGTATCGGCCACGACCAGCTCGCCGACGCGGAGCGCCTGTCGGAGCACTGACGACGCCTCGGGGATGTTCGCGATCGAGCGCCGCGATGCAGCGGAGCCAGTGGTGAGGGGATTGCCGTTTTCGGCGAGTTTAAACATGCGGCGCAACGTATTGTCGGACGGCATCTTCGGAGGCTTCTCGAACTGCTTCAGCTCCCGGCGCAACTGCCGAATGTGGCTCTGCCAGTTCTTGGTCGACTCGTATCGCGCCGTGCGCACCAGCTCCTCGATCGCGACGCTGATCCGCGGATCCTGTCGGTGCCGTCGTTGCTTCCGGTAACGACGGTCGATGATCCCGACAGGGCCGTCGTCGGCGTAGCGATTTAGGAGTCGCTTGAGGGCCTTGATCTGCCCTTCAAGCGTCCGCGCCTTACGCATTTTCCCTTCCCGCGTGTACCGCTCAGGACGCCCCATGCGGATTCGGGCGACTGCTTCGATTCGGCGGGACCTTCGCTTCTCGTGCCTGTCGAAACCACCCGGGCACCGGCTCTCGTCTTCGGCACCGGAGTAGTAGCCCGTCAACACCAAACGAACGTCATCCAGGTCCTCGTCGAACTTCCGGCGGCCAATCTCCAGAAGGTTCTCCCGAATGAAGTGCAGGTCAACAAGGTCCTCTTTCGGCCGCACGATGGCTTGTCCGGCGAACAGCGCATCCACGAGCGTCACCGTTTCAACCAGGCGACCCAGGTCATCCAGCAGGTCAACGAATCCGCCGGAAAGCGTTCCCGTGTGAACGAGGTCCTCGCCCCAGAGGAAGCAGCCCTGATCAAGCCCAACGACTTTGGTCACGATGCCTTCAAGAGCGAGCGGCCGTCGAACCGAGATCCAAGATCGGTCCCGACTCGCCCCGTCCAGATCATCCGCCGAATGAGAACGCGGGCTTCCGATGCGGCGACGCCGTTGGTTGCCGCCGTCGCAGCAATGTCGTCGAGGGTCCCGCCGAGATTCGATTTAATGAGGCTCCACACCTGGCGGCCCCGGGTGTTGTAGTCGTCGTCCGACGGGCGTGCGGAAGCCATCATCCCCAAATTCTGGACGATTCGCTGGTGCATGCCGGTCCAGACGAGGTGCCCCATGCCAGCTCCCGCGAGCTGATGCGCGACAGCGGCATGCTTGTCGACCCATTCGGGTTTCGCCGCCTCTTCGGGTGTTTTCACGTCTACAAACAGCAGACACCCGCAGCTGCTCAGGATGAGGTAGTCGGGAGTGTGGGTGGTGTCTTCTTCCCGCCACCTGAATCGCATCGTCATGGGCTGGGAGGCGATGTGCACGATCTCGGGATGGAAGTCCGCAAGTACGGCGAAGCTGCGTTCCAGTTGCGACTCGAACGCTACGAGGTCTCGGTTCGTGTGCAGCCACACGGTGCCCGGCTTGTGACCCTGTGCGTAATTGCGCTGGAACCTCCGCACCGGGTAGCAGTCGATCAGGTCGCGTTCCGTGAGGCTGTCCAGCGGGACATTCCTTCGCCTGAGCCCCGTGTTGATGACGACAACGCAGCCGTGCGGCGGAGGCGCCGGCAACTTCGGCTTCTTGACCTGTCGAGAGTTGACTGGCCACGCCAGACGCGCGCGCCTGCCGATCCCGGCGAATGATGCCAGGGCCGGCGGAGTCGAGAAATCGACCCACCCGGCCTCGGCGCGCGGAGAGTCCTCGCTGAGCCTAGGCGACCAGAATGGAGACGACCACGCATTCAATTGTTCCCGGGCCAGCGTGACCTGAGCCCCGGCAAGAGCGTCGACCGATTTCAGACTGTGCCCTGCGCGCATCGAGTCGTTCGAGGCGAAGAGCGCTGGAGGCATTGCGCTCACTAACGCGCCACCGAGATCACGTCGAGGCTCGTCGTGTCGTACAGCCATGTCAGCTCCAACCGTCCGGAAATGCGGAACGGGGGCACCGGACTGACTCGCCCAGCGCCCCCGCCACACCGCGGTCAACAAATCAGCAGGCCATGGGGGTGTCCCGCCCGCGGTGTGGTGAGTCGACGTTCGTTTTGGGTCGCGCCGCGCAACGAACTCGTCACGTGGAAAACCATAGAGCAGATCCCGGTGTTTGCACCAACTTAAATTCCAAGATCGACGTGACTTCGGAAACTAAATATTTCTCGAATAATGAGACAAAACGCAGGTCAAGCATGTACTGTAGAACGTAAGCAAGTTGTAACATTTCAGATATGAGGATGGGTGGCTGCTTGGAATTCCAGTTGAAGCTGGGATAGGCTCATCACTGATCCAGGGCACGCAAAATACCGGCCCGGGCAAATGCCCGTCCGGTGGCGCACCCACAAGTCCCCACGCTGATTCCTAGGCAGCGAGGGACCTCGTGCCCGCGAGAATGCGTCGTTGCATTCCAGGTTGAGAGATCCTGTCGCTGATTTTGCCATGCACTGCAACTGCCGGCAATCGCGACTCCGATCATCTTGACCAAGGAGACAACGTGCCCTACCGGCAGCCCAACCCCAATACCTTGCAAGCAGATCTTCTTAAACGCATCAGCGAGGCCACTGAAATGCGAGCGCAGTTGACCGAGGAACGACGCCGACTCGTTCTCGAAGCCAATGAAAGCGGCCTGTCGATGAGGCAGCTGTCTGAGCTTCTCAACGTTCCGCTCGGGACCGCTTCAGGCTGGGTTCGGGAGGCGCGCCGCTCACAGTGACGAAGGAAAATGCGTGAGGCGCCGTCGTAAGCACATTGGGCCACCTCCGTCCTCACCAGTGCGACAGCCCGCGATCGAGATCGGAGGTACACCTTTGCGCTGAACGGGCCGCGCTCTGCACCGGCGGTGCCGCGTCGCTTCAAGATCATCTAGACGAAAGCCTCAATTGGTGGCCTGAAGAGTCGGCATCTGACACCGATATCGAAGCAGCTTATCGCGAGGCCGATATTGACATTCTCCTCACGCACGAGGCTCCGACAGCCGCGACCTCGGCCACTCGGGATGTTGAGATGGTTGAGAATCCCAAGGGATTCCGTACCGAGCGATTGATGGCGTCCGCCCTGAGTAGAGATCGGACGGAGCGACTGTCTGTCACGCTGCGTCCGGCCCTGCATGTCCACAGCCACATGTACAAGAGCGCGACCGGTTGAATCGTCGACGGTCGCGAAGGCATCTCACTCGGGCAAGACGACAGGCCTGGCAACCTCGTCGCCCTCAACCTCGAAACTCTGAATTGGAGGTTTATCTGATGGGCGGCGGCATTATCTGTCTGCTCTCGGACACGCTTCGGGACGGCTGCTAGGCCATGCAGATACCGGCTGAGGGGCTCGGTGCAAAGAGCAGTGGACGCCCTTTTCCACTAGTCCGACCAGAAGTGGGTCCCTCGTGTGTCGCCCGCTCTACCGAATAGCAAGACAGTTCCCACCTCGAACCCCCACGCATTAACTGAGACTGAGAACGCCGACGGCATTCACGGCGCGGCCCTGAATCGAATCGCCGAGGCCGTGGACCCAGCAGCGGTCGACTCTGAAGCCCGATTGGAGTGGGTTGACGAGATTGAAAGCCTCCGCCGAGCTAAAAACCCCCGCTCAGACAGGGATTGGGAGCCGTCGCACAACGCGAACGCGCCAAGCGCATAACGGCCATCATCCGACTATTGAATCGATACTTGTTTGCAGAATAAAAGTATCGACGAGATAGACATTCCGAATAGCGCATGGTGAAAAGTTCAGCGGTCGCCCCTAACATGGCCATAGGACCACCGGGGGGATATGTCATCATGCACATCGAATCAGTGACGGTTACGAATTTTCGATGCTTCGGGGGCGAGCCAACTCGCGTCGATCTTCGACAGGACCTGACGGCATTCATCGGCAGCAACGGCTCCGGCAAGACCGCCATGTGCCAATCGATCCAGCGCGTCTTCGGCGTCAGCAACGACGAACGACAAATCCGTCAAGACGACTTCCACAACGCGGACCCCACCGATCTGACGGTGACGACGCGTAACCTGCGGGTGGACATCGTCCTGGCTTTCCCCGAACTAGACGTCGCCGACGCCGACGTCTCGACCGTTCCCGATTTTTACCGGCACATGTCCGCGTCACCAGACGGAACTCTGAAAACTCGCGTCGTCCTCGAATCCGTATGGACCGCCGATGGAACCATCGACGGCGACATCGAGACGCGCTTGCAAGTTGTAACCACACTCGACGACGACTACTCGACAGACCAGGTCCATCCGGTCCCCGCTGCCGAGCGTTCCAGGATCCAGTTCGTCTACGTGCCTGCATCACGAGATGGAGCGCGTCAGGTCACCAACTTTCTCCGCGGTCGGCTCTGGCGGGCAGCCCAATGGTCCGAGAAGTTGAAAGAACTGATCGCAAAAAATGCCGCGGAAGTCGGCGCCGCTTTTCGTTCCGAGGAGCCGACCGCAGCAGTGGAGAACGCGTTCCGGGAGCGTTGGCACAAGCTCCATGGTGCAGGTGTCAACGGCGAACCGCGTCTTCAAGCCGTCGAGCAGGATGCGTCCGAGGTTCTCCGAGACGCCGAGCTGGCCTTCGAACCCGATCCGGGGCAACGCCCTCGACCCGCTCGCCTTCTCAGCGACGGGCAACGCTCTCTCCTACACCTTGCGCTGACTACGGCGAGTCTCGACATCGAGCGATCACTGCTCGGCGATACACCTCCTCCGGGCTTCGACCTGGACCGCGGCCTGTTACCGTCGTTGACCGTCGTCGCGGTCGAGGAACCCGAGAACAATCTCGCGCCCTTCTACCTATCTCGCATCGTCGGCCAGTTCCTCGAGTTGGGTTCCTACCCCCACGCACAAGTGCTGCTCTCGACACACTCGGCCAGCGCGATGACTCGTATCGATCCTCTCGCTGTCCGACATTTCCGACTGGACGCGTCAACGGCCAGCTCATCAGTGCGCAGCATCGCACTCCCGGCGGCACCCGGAGATGTCGAGAAGTACGTTCGCCAGGCCGTGCAGGCTCACCCAGAGCTGTACTTCGCTCGCTTCGTCATTCTTGGGGAAGGCGACTCGGAGCAGATGGTCATTCCCGCCGTAGCCAGCGCCATGGGAATCGATCTCGACCCCTCGTTCGTGTCCGTGGTTCCGCTTGGAGGGCGGCACACGAACCACTTCTGGCGGCTTCTCGATGACCTCTCGATCCCGCATGCCACGCTCCTCGACCTGGACTTCGGCAGAGCCGGCGGCGGTCCCGGCCGAGTGAAAGACGCGTGCGTGAATCTGCTCGAACTCGGTTACGACGTCCTTGAAGGCATCGATGCATTCGACTCTCCCGAATCGATCTCGCCGCAGAGCACGCTCCAGGAACTCATTCCAGTCAAGCTAGCGCTAGAGATGCACAACGTTTTCTTCTCGACGCTCCTCGACTTGGACATGATGATGCTCGAACACTACGAGGCCGCGTACACGACAATCCAAGGTACTCAACGAGGCCCCGATCTCGACTCGGACGCAGCATGGTCGGTCCTTCACACGGGAGGAAGTGAGAGCGGAGTGACGTACTGGACGGGGGCCATGGACGTAGGCGTTCGAGCGCACCGCGCCCTGCTTATGCAGTGGTACCGCTACCTCTTCAGCAATCGATCCAAGCCCACCACGCACCTGGCAGCCCTCGCCAGACTAAGCACCGACGACCTCAAGTCACCGCCTGCGCCCCTCGCCAAGTTGATCAAGGCAGCGGAGGAAGGCGTCCGCGAATCATGAAACGACCAATCCCAACTACCGTAAGCACGGAGGATTGGCGACCGGTCGAGATAGCCGATCTGGAAGATGCCGCATGGAGGGCGATGCGGCACGTCGGTTGCGCGTCGATCTCGGCCGGCCCAGGATCCGGGAAGACCGAGTTTCTGGCGCAACGCGCGGCTTTCCTTCTCCAAACGGGAACGTGCCCGACGCCTCAGAAGGTCCTCGCCATCTCCTTCAAGAGAGAATCCGCAGCAAATCTGCGAAGGCGCGTGTCGCGGAGAGTCCCTGATCAGGTACGCAGGTTCCACTCGATGACCTTCGACGCCTTTGCGAAGGGCATCGTTGACCACTTCCACGCACTCCTTCCGAGACCGTGGGCGCTCTCGACTCTCGATTACGAAGTGGCTCTGCTCGGAAAGAAGGAGGTGCGAGCACTTCTTGCTGGCATAAGTCGCAAGCCACCCTCTCCTAGGTCCAGCAGTGTCTTGCAGAACCTGGATCCGGGCTTTTTTCTACCCGAAGTCCTAGGTAGGTGGCCTTTGCCGATCGATCCCTCCGTCGCGCCCGTCGAGGATGCCGATCTAGCGGCTTGGAGCTGGTGGAGCACCAACTACCGCGGTCAGGATCAACAACTTCTCGACTTCACAATGATCAATCGGCTGGCAGAACTCATCGTCCGATCGAGCCCGCAAGTGCGTCGAGCTATCCGCGTGACCTACCCCTTCGTCTTCGTCGACGAATTCCAGGACACGACCGACGCTCAAATGACTCTTCTCAAAACAGTCTTCGGCGACTCAAGTACGCACGTGACCGCTGTCGGGGATCGCAAACAGCGCATCATGAAATTCGCTGGCGCTCTCGACGCCGCGATGGAACGCTTCGAGACAGAGTTCGATGCATCGCGGTTCGAACTCATCAGCAACTTCAGGTCTTCGCCCGACCTCGTCAGCGCGCAACACCATGTCGCATCGGTCCTTGACCCGGATGTCGCAATCGCCGTCTCCAAGGCCCGCGTCGAAGAAGGGCACACCGCCGTCGCTCTCTGGAATTTCAACGACCATACATCGCAAGCTGACTATCTGGCCCGGTGGATCGCCGAGGACATCTCCGCGTCGGGTCGAGCCGCATCGGACTACGCGATCATCGCACGGCAGTTCATCGGCAAGTGGTACGAAGAATTCGAACAGGCCTTTTCAGAGGCCGGCGTTGATCTGAGAAACGACGATGCCAAGTACGAATCGATCACTCTTCAAGACCTTCTGAAGCATGATCTGACACGGCTCCTCCTCGGTGTCTTGAAGCTCGCAGTCTTCAGCCGCGGCCTGCCCGACGTCTGGACCGACATAGCAGAACTGATCGGCAGGGTTCGAGGCTCCGATCTGGACGTCAGCTCCGAACGCGCGACGTCAGAGCACCTTCGCTCCGTCACGCAAGACCTCCGGGCCTGGCTCCATGCAAACCCGCCCTCAACGGTCGACGGAGAGACTCTCGTCGATCAGTTGCTGCAGGTGGCTACCGAGGGAGAACTATCTTCGTTCGTTCGCGGCCAGCAGGCCGGTGATCAATTCATGGAACTCGTTCGCGCATTCATTACCCGGGTGACGGAAGCGATCGACGCTGGCGACGACTGGGAGTCCGTAGTCCGAACCTTTGAGTCTGCCGATGCCGTCTCCCTCATGACATTCCACCGAAGTAAAGGGCTGGAATACCACACCGTCATCGCCGTCGGCCTCGACGATGAACAGTGGTGGTCTTATCAATACGGTCCAGAAGAGGGAATATCGACCTTCTTCGTGGGGCTCTCCCGAGCTGCACATCGAATGGTTTTCTGCACCACGAAAGACGCGCGAGTCATGAAGATCCGAGAGCTGTTCGCACTTCTGAAAAAGATGGGAGTAGTGGAGCACGATCATGCGAGTCGAGGTTTTTGAAGGAAATCAGCGCTAGTCCTGAAGGTCGTGCTGCTCCTGATGGGTAGGGACGACGGCGAAGTCCCTCGTGGCCCACAAGTCACCGATTGTCAGCCCAGCTCGACGCTATAGCATCCGGAACCGGGCTGACTTGTCGGAAGTTCTCGGAGAGCCCGAAGGCACCCTGTTTACCTGGATTCGACAGGCCAAAGCCGATGCCCGTGCAACTTCGACTTACGGCAACAAGCGTTCGTAGTCCCTACCCTTGCTCCAAACTCGGTCACGCTCCTAATCCCGACCGGCCGTGCTCAAATTGATTGCGTCGACGCTCTTCCCACCGACCAGGGGGGGTGACCGGGAGATGGGCCAGTGGCGGTCGTGTCACTACCGACTCACGCTTCAATTTTTGCCGCATCTTTACCAAAGGCGGTTACCTTCGTAAGCTTTCCCGTGCCGAGAGGGACTCGGCTTGAGAGGACCAACTAGTCTTCCCGCCAAGCGGCGGGTTGTTGGAAAAGCACTCTGGAGTCCCCTTGCGTAAAAACGCCACGGCTCACATCCCCCCCATACGCGCGGACTTCGTTGCCGGAAGCACGCGCAAAGTTATCGCCCGCTCGTCGTGAACGACCTCGCGCCTCACGCCTTCCCGTCGTCACGGGACCTTTCCAGCCTCGCGTCCGAGCAAGAGGGTGCCCTGACGAGAAGTCAGCTGGTGCGTCTTGGTGCCACGGACGAGTGGATACTGGCGATGCTCCAAGCCGGCGATCTCTTCGAACTCGATGACGGGATTGTTTTCCGCCACCCGGCCTACGCCATGCGATACGACGATTTTGATCGGGCTGCTTGGTTCTACGTGAACCCAGGCTCCTTCATGGAAGAGCGCCTCGACGCAGAGCGCACCCCAATGGAAGTGCTGTCAGGCGAGCGAGCGCTTTCCATTCGTCAGGAGGCAACGAGTGGCGGCCCGATCGTCTTCGCCTGCCAGGAACTTCCCTTCTACTGCAACCCCGACTACGCCTTCGTTGAACGCCCGATCCGAGCCGGCGAATGGGAGTGGTACCGAGGCGTCGCCATCACGACGCCGGCGTTCGCAATCGCGGACATGATCCTCTGCAATCAGGACGAAGACAGCATCCACCGCGCTCTCATCGAGGTGATCCCGAAGAACGACTTTCCAGTTCTACGTTTCCTCGAGCTGATCGAACCTGCGGCGGCAGCATGGGGGCATCAGTCGAACGACAGCAAGGCCCTCTTCATGAACCTTCTTCGACTCGATATCGTCTCCCATCGCGCCTCCGGTGGTTCAATACTCATTCAGATAATCCACAATGCCCTCGAAGTGACCTCCACCACACCCCTCAGCACAGAACCGAACGGCACCTGGTGACCGGCCGCACCCGCTCCTGGTCCCAGACCCTCCACGACATCGACGCCATGAAAGTTGCGATGCAAAACGAGGAAGAAGTGATAATCGCCGGCGACTGGCACAACGACATCACGTGGCTCATGAACGTCTTCCCCCGAGCCCGCCGGGCGTCACCCGCTTCTCGGACGCTCCTGCACCTCGGCGACATCGAAATCGGGGGTCACGGCGACACCCACAGGGCCGCGGTCTTAAACTTCATCGATGAACGGTGCCGTGGCAACGGCATCGACCGTGTTCTCGTCACCCCTGGCAACCACGACAACTGGGACCGCATCACCCAGAAGAGAGCCTGGCGACTCGGTTTGCCCGCCCCACTGAGTGAGTACGTCTGGGTTCTTCCCCGCGGATACCGCTTCACGATCGGTGACAAGACTTTTATGTCATTCGGCGGAGCTGCCTCAGTCCAGAGCGTCGTCGACGAGGGCAAGAACTGGTGGCCGGCGGAAGTCGCTCCCAACGACGAGTACGAGGCGGCGGGCGCCGCCGGCTTCGCAGACGTGATGCTCACCCACGAAGCCATCAATGGTGGTCCCGATCGGATCGAGGACATCATCCACGGCAAAGCCAATGGACGCTGGTTTCCCGAACGACTCGAAGCGTCTGAGCGGTCACGAGCGCTCACGACCGCACTCTTCGATGCCGTGCGCCCCGGGCTGCTCCTCCACGGCCACATGCACGCCAGAGGCGAGAAAACCCTCCCCGACGGGCGCCGCATCATCGCCCTCGCCGACAACCGGACCGCCGGCAATGTCGGCATCCTCGACGTGGAGACACTGGCATGGAGGTGGGCGTGAATGCCTGCAACGGAAAACAGATCTCATGCAGAAACGCACTTTGGGCCAGAAAGGCCTCACCACATCCACCCTCGGTTACGGCTCGATGGGGATTTCGATCCCCTACGGCGCCGGCGATGAGCAGGGTGGAACCGCAGCGATCCAAAAGGCCCACGAGCAGGGCTTGACGTTCTTCGATACCGCTGAGAAGTACAGCTGGGGCGAGAACGAGGACTCTTTCGTCAGGTGGGGACGAGGTGACCGCCGGCACCGACTCTCACCCGGTTCCGCGAGAAGGCGGCCAACGCCTGATCCGCATCACCCCATTTCACGAATCGCCGGAGCCGCTCCTCCGGCTGAGACAGGAGGTCGAAGAGCTGGCAGCGGAAGATCGTCGTGGCAAGGTCAGCCACGAGGGTGAGGCGCAGATGGTCGGGCCGTTCGAGTCGGTCCGGGTGTTTGAGGTCGTTGTTCGTGTTCGCGATCAGGCGCGCCACATCCTGAGATGAGCCGATCCGCGAGACGTCCACATTGGCCGCGGTAATGCAGCGGTCAATTTGGGCCCACATGGCCGTACCGGATCTACGGTCGGGATCCCGGTAGAAGCCGAGCGCGTCCAGTGCCATGGCGAGCATCATTACTTGCGGCTCTAGAAATTTCGATGCTCCGTTGAGGACCTCGACGGCTGGCTCAATAGCTCGGCGGAAGACGTCGTCTTGGTAGAGGGATACCCAACGACGTAGGCCTCGAGTGCCGAGGTCGGCAAGGTCCAGTGCGGCCACAGCGAACGACGCGTCCCTTGCGGCCGGCAGCGTGGCGTCCTCCGCGGTCCTCGCGTGTATAAGGTCCGTGAAGATGGCCAGACGGGGAGGACCAGCGAGCATCCAAGTCGGAAAGGTGCTATCCCGGATGCGGTGACGTCGCCAGCGAATCGGCGCCGCATACAAGAGGGTAAGGAGTGCGCGGATCGGCCACTGGGCGGTGAGGTGTTCCTCCGGGGTCGCACCCCGGTGCGCGTGCGTGACGATAGCTGCTTCAGATTCGACGTGGAATCGGCTGCCTGATCGTGCCGACCAGGGGGCGTTTTCCACGATCGAGTAGGTGAAGCCCGCCACACGGAACGACAGAGGCGAGGGGGCAGCGACGGTGACAGTGAGGGTTCCTGCCGCTTCGTCCGACGTCTCTACAGGTCGGAAGTTCGCCCAAGGCGTCAGCCCGTCCATGTTGGTCATCATCTCGCGTAGTTTGTAGCTTGTCTTGACTCTCCGGGGCCGGCCCAAGATGGTGCAGTCCGGTTGCAGGGTGCCGGTCACGAACGAGGATCCGGTATGGCGGGCCCAGCGGATGCCGGTCATGGTCGCCATTCCGGCGTGCTCGGCGAACACGAGCGTCTCGGGCGGCTTCCTCTCCCGGAACCAGCGAGAGGCCTGCTCAAACTGCGGGATCCCGTCGATGAATGGGATCTCCACCTCGACACGTCCGCGTTTATCCATGGTCAGGTTCGCTGCTTGTAGCAAGTCATTGAAGGAGGGGTCGATGATTTGACCAGCCCGCGACATGCCTGGCGTCAACATGATGCTCACGATTTGAGAGTACGACGTGCCGAGCGGCGTCGGCACGCTCATCTCAGCGGTAACAGCTCTGAGCCCCCGGCCAATCGGCTTCCAGAATGGGCTGCCCTGCTTGGGCAATGCCTCATTGATCTCGTAGATCAAGGAAACGAGTACGTTTAGGTTTTGGGCGTAGCGCCAGGCGTCGAACTTGCGAACTGGCATGTCGTCGCTTTCCAGTGCGGACTTGAGTGCACGTAGGATCGATGATTTACCACCCCCCCAAGTTCCGTAGATGCGAACCGTGTACCTCGCTGGACGTACGTTAGTCACTCCGGGTACGAGGGCGTCGACGTATTTGTCATACCCGAGACCAAGGGAACTGATGTCGACTTAGTTGGCTCCGGCCCGGGGAATCGCTTCGGGCGTCCATGGCGAGCGAATAGACCTCTTTTCCGTGGTTGAGAACACCTGATGCACCTGCATGAAGTTACTTGCATTCCTCTGCACCGACCCAAGGACGAAAGTCACGATGGAGGCCGGTGGGGCCAGCGCCCATCGCCTCACGGGACCGAAACCTTCGCTAAGCCCCCCGAGAAACGTCGAGGGCGCCGAATGCGTGTCAATATGAGGGTTGTCTGACCGATCGGGGGGGAAATGGGAGTACATGCTTGGAGCGGCGCGGAGTTCCAGCAATACTGCATGGCGGTACTCAGTCGGCGATACGCCAGGGCTAATCCCCATGCTTTCCAGACGGTGCCGGACAAGGACCAAGGCGACCTCGGCATGGAGGCTTTTTCTCATGACGGCGCGGCCTATCAGTGCTACGTCGCGGAAGAGCCGCTAAGCGTCACGAAGTTGTACGAGAAGCAGCGCGACAAGATGAGCACCGACTTAAACAAATTACTCGTCAAGAAGGACGACGTCGCAAACCTTCTGGGGTCGAGCAAGCTAAAGAAGTATGTCTTTCTTGTTCCCCGATTCGATAGTAAGAAGCTCGTACTCCATGCCAACAACAAGGTCAATGACGTTTTGTCCTGGAACCTCCCGTTCATTCACTCAGAGTTTCGAATCGTCATTGAGACCCTGGACAACTACCAGACCGAGTCTCGCGAAATCAACGAGCTGCCCCTTCCCTTGATTTCGGTCGAACCCTTGGGGCCGGAAGAAACCCAGGTGTGGTCGGGCGGGAACATGACCCTTTTCGACACGGCTAAGTCCAAGATCTCAGCCGTCACGGACTCACCAACGATCGCAACCGCGATTGTGGAGACCCTGCTGAAGCAGTACCTAGAAGGCGAGAACGCGCTCCAGCGACTCAAAGAAGTGGCGCCGGACAACTATCAGAATGTTCTTTCTGCTCGCTCGAATAAGGAGAGCTTGCTCGTCATCGAGCACCCCCCTTCGAGCTTGTCGTCTCCTACATCCCTTCCAGCCATCATGGATGAGCTGTCCGCCAATTTCTCGCGCGAAAACCCAAACTTTAACAAGACGCTGTCCGACAGGCTTGCCTGGGCCTCGATTGGCGACTGGCTCATGCGTTGTCCGATGGATTTTGGCGCCCCATGAGCGACTCCGAGCTACTCCGGGACTTCTTTGACTCGGTACCTGGCACTCCGCAGTTCCGCCGCCGAAACGAATCAATACCCGGGGACCTTCGGGTGGCCTGGAGGATAAGCGCCGTCTGCCTCTTGCTCACCAAGGGTCGCGCCAATTCTTTAGCACTCGAGCACTTGCACGTGCTCTGGTGGGCAATCCGATCGACGGTGTCGCAAATCCAGGTCGTTCGAGCCTTCGACGGGCAAAGCCGACCCGACGATTTGCTCGTGCGATTCGACCCTTCGCTTGCCGTGAGCCTCGACCTTGCCCTTGGAGCAGGGCTCATAGAAAGGGGCGCGACCGGAACGATGAAACTCACTCCGGCTGGCTTGCTTCTCGCGCTAAATATCTTGGACACGGCCGAAGCCTTCGAAGGGGAGAAGCTCTTCCTCAAGAAACTCCCCTCCAAAATCACGAAGACTCAATTTGAAAGAATCCTGGCTTGGAAATGACAACGGCACTTCGACTCGACGCTCTTGAACTATCCGTCACTACAACGCGAGGAGCGGCCGGTCGAGTCATCTACTTCCAGGACGGCTTGAACCTTATCCGCGCTGACAACTCCTCCGGCAAGTCGACCGCCCTCCAAGCGATTGTCTACGCCCTCGGCTTGGAGGGCATGCTGAACGCTAGCCGGCGAATCCCCCTAGCTCACGCTATGACCGACCGAATTGAGATTGACGGGCAGGACGCAAAAGTCACAGAATCTTACGTTGCTCTCCAGTTCCGCAACGCTGCTGGCGAAGTGGCCACCGCTAAGCGTTGGGCAGTCAACGCAAGAGTCAAGAAAGATCTTGTGACAGTCGAAGCTGGGCCGGCTATCACGAGTTCAGGGGATTACGCAGCGCGAGACTACTTCGTACGACTCGCGGGCGCCGCCCAAAACGACTCTGGGTTTCACAAGTACCTTGCGGACTTCATAGGGCTCGACTTACCCCGAGTCACCCGTACCGACGGGGGCGAAGCACCCCTCTACCTGGAGACTATTTTCCCGTACTCCTACGTCGAGCAAAAACACGGGTGGAGTAGCATTCAGGCGCGCCTACCCAACTATCTAGGCATTCGCGATGTGGGAAAGCGATCGGCCGAGTTCGTGCTCGGGCTTGACGTCTTTGCACGCATCCAGCAGCGTCAACGCGTTGCATCCAACGTCAGCGAACTCGAGAAGGCGTGGCAGCGCACAAGCAAGGACCTAATCGACGGGGCAGCTCGATATGGCGCAGTTTTCAGTCAAGTCTTGCCGCGTCTTGCAGGATTCGAGTCAAACGGCCTACCCCGTCCTCTCGTGTCCATCACGTCAGGAGCTTGGACAGAGATCTCAGAGGCAATCGCCGATCTTGAGGCCCAATTAGTTGAATGGGAGAAAGGGACAAGTCCGACGGCTCAAGCTACCTCGGAAGAAGGGGCAAGGGAACTGGGTGCCGCGGAAGCCGGCCTGCGGCAGGCCATTTCCATCTCCACGGCCGTCCGCGAAGAGGAGTCCGAAGTCGCTGGACGCGTCCTCCAACTCGACCTACGAATTGAGGCACTGTCCGATGACCTGCAAAGACATAAGGACAGTAGAACCCTGGCAAATCTCGGATCAGCCGTCTCAACCTCGCTCCTTGCCGAACACGTGTGTCCGACCTGTCATCAGGACATCGAAGACGGTGCCGACATCACGACACACGCCATGACAATAGAAGAGAACATCACCTTCATCGATCGCCAACTCGAAACCTTTCGCGCCACAAAAGCAGACCTCACGCGAGTCCAGCAGGCCATGCTCGTAAGACTTGAAAGCCTCGAAAGGCAAGCGCATGACTTCCGTGGCCAAATTCGAGCGTTGAAAGAAACCCTGACGAGCGCTAACTCTTCCCCTAGCGTCTCGGCCATCAGGCGTCGGCTTACGACTGAAGACCGCCTCGCCTCGCTTCGAACTGGACGCGAAGAACTTGACCGAATCGGTCTGGTTCTTGCCGAAACGGCTAGCGACTGGTCCCAGCAGAAACTTCTTCTGAAGAGTCTAGGAAGGACCGGATTAAGCGAACTTGACGAGCAGAAGATTACCGAGCTGCAAGATCTTATGAGGTCGCAACTCACCGACTACCAGTTCAACTCGCTAAGGCCGTCCGAAGTCGACGTCAGCCAGGAGACCTATCGACCGGTTCATGAAGGCTTTGACCTCGGTTTCGACATATCTGCAAGTGACATGATCCGCGTCATCTGGGCCTACCTCTTCGGCGTAATGGACGTAGGAGTAAAAGCCGGATCGCACATCGGACTACTCATTTTTGACGAACCTAAGCAGCAAGAGACAGCACGCGAAAGCTACGAGGCCCTGCTGAAGCACGCGTCAACACGTCTTGCGCCCGGGGCACAAGTTATCTTCGCGACCAGCGAGTCGGCCGCAAGTCTCGTGGACATGCTCCAGACAGACAAGCATCTAGTCGCGAACTTGGAGCCTGGGGAAAAATTGCTCCAAACTACTCAAATCTTTTGAAATGAGGTCAATGCACGGGCCGAGGCGATCCTAAAGGCCTAAGGAAATTGTTCGCCGCGGTCCTCTCAGGTCCATCCGTGCCGCGAGACTCTGAAGACTTTTTAGGTCACGCTGGCCGCTGTGATCGGCCAGATCACTTAGCGAAATATTCGCTCGGATCGCTTCTGCCATGAAACCCAATCGCAGTGCCGTAGGTGACAATGCATGGGGATCCATTCCCGCCTCGAGAGCGCGTCGCCGAAGCATGGCACCTATTAAGTGCCGCTCGAGGCTTCGGTCCAGAATTTGGCCATTGCGATCAATGCTTGGAAAGAGAAGTCCTGAACGGAAAGTCCCCATCACCCCTTTTTCGCAGAAGTGAACGTCGCCACTAAAGTCAGCGGTCAACGATCGCCCCCTCCGACGCATCGCCCACTGCGCGAACGCGCAGGCCGGGCACGTCGCAGGGCTTGTGCCCTTCACGAGCTGCACCGATCTCGATTCACGCCTCGACATCCTTCCAACCGCCGGTACTTCCACGATCAAGTCTCCCGACTCATCGACGGATACGTCTGACGTCTGCACTGCAAGCAGTTCCTGCACTAACAAAGCCCCGGCGAAATTGAACAAGATCAGGCATCGATCTCGCGCCGCCCTAATGGACGCGGCATCGGGGGCGCTTTGGATGCCTTCGAGTAACTTCCTTACATCAGCAATGCCAATGGCGCGACTGTGAGTCAGGGCTGGGCGTTCAAGCTGGATTTGACGCATTGCTTCACGAACAGCGACATCGTCGCCGGGCAACGGTGCCCCGGTTCGCGTATGCGCCCAGTTGATGGCGGCAAGAGCTTGACGGATGGTGCCGCTCGAATACCTCCATGAGCCGTCTTGCAACACCTGATTCGACATTTCCGTCAGGTACGCCAGGACTATTCGAGGAGGTCGCGGGCTCGTCGGTTCCAACGCCGTCTTTGGAGCTGAACCGTCCCAACCGCCACCCTCGAGCCAATGGGAAAAGCTTCGCAACGCACGTTCGTAGGCAGCTCGAGTCGAGGAGGCAATTGAGTCAACTGACATTAACACGGCCCACCCGAAGTCGTAGCGGGGACTCGAACAGCGAGAGAGTCGTAGATTCCATCACGCATTTTGTCCGGTTTCCAATCAGGACACTTAGTTTGAAAATCGGACAAATAGAGCGCCACTTGTCAACAGCGACGCTACGCAGGCATATCCACGAACCGCGAGAACATCCCGTGGAACGCCACCGTGATCGTGTCGGTGGGGCCGTTGCGGTGCTTGGCCACGATGAAGTCGGCCTCGCCCTGGCGGGGGTTGTCTTTCTCGTAGGCCGACTCACGGTGCAGCAGGATGACCATGTCGGCGTCCTGCTCGAGCGAGCCCGACTCGCGGAGGTCGCTGATCGCGGGCTTCTTGTCGGCGCGCTGCTCGGGACCACGGTTGAGCTGCGAGAGCGCGATGACCGGAACCTGGAGCTCCTTGGCCATGAGCTTCAAGGCACGCGAGAACTCCGAGACCTCCTGCTGGCGGCTCTCGACCTTCTTGCCGGAGGTCATCAGCTGGAGGTAGTCGATGACGACGAGCTTGAGGCCCACCTGCTGCTTGAGACGACGGCACTTGGCGCGGATCTCGACGAGGGTCATGTTGGGGGAGTCGTCGATGTAGAAGGGCGCGTCGTTGATGCGACCGCGCGTCTGGGCGATGGTGGTCCAGTCGCGGGCATCGACTGTTCCTTTGCGCATGTTCTGCAGCGGAACGCTGGACTCGGCCGACATGAGGCGCATGGCGATCTCGGACCGCCCCATCTCGAGGGAGAAGAACACGCTGGGCTCGTTGTGCTTGATCGAGGCCGCGCGGCAGAGGTCGAGAGCGAGCGTCGACTTTCCGAGCGCTGGTCGGGCGGCGATGATGATGAGCTGACCCGGGTGGAGGCCGTTGGTCAGGGCGTCGAGCTGGGCGAAGCCGGTCGGCACGCCCGTCATCTGGCCGTCGCGGCCGGCGGCGGCCTCGATCTCGTCGATGGCCGCGGTGACCGCGTCGGTCAACGGGACGTAGTCTTCGGTCTGCACGCCGCCAGCGACGTTGTAGACCTCCGCCTGCGCGTTGTTGACGAGGTCGATGACCTCGCCCTCGCTGGCGTAGCCCATCTGCACGATGCGGGTGCCCGCCTCGACGAGGCGGCGCAGCACGGCCTTCTCGGCGACGATCGACGCGTAGTAGCCGGCGTTGGCGGCGGTCGGCACGAGGCTGGTGAGCGTGTGGAGGTACTCGGCGCCGCCCGCGCGGCTGAGCTCGCCGGCCTTGGTCAGCTCGTCGGTGACGGCGATGACGTCGGTGGGCTCGCCGTGCGAGTACAGGCCGAGCAGGGCGTTGAAGATGACCTCGTGCTTCGGCAGGTAGAAGTCGGCGGCGCGGACGGTCTCGATGACGTCGGCCGTGGCGTCTTTCGAGAGCAGCATGCCGCCGATGGTGCTCTGCTCGGCGAGGAGGTCGTGGGGCGGCGTGCGACGGTCGTAACCGGCTGAGCCGTAGCCCGGTGCGCTCGTTCCTGCACCCGAGGACGAGTTGGAGGTGTACTGCGCCGAAGAGCCGCGGTCGCCCGATGCGTCGTTGGGGGCGAGTCCGAGATGGGCAATCGACACGGGGGCCTCCTGGCGGGTTCGGGGGAGCGGTTCTGGATGCTGCGTGCTCTTGGTCTACCGCCACCCTCCGACACCGTCGTCGGAGGGCTGGCAGCAACGCCGAGACCGGGTGAGAAAAGCGCGCGGGAACATCTCGGTGAGCACCCTTCGGGTGGTGCGTGATCCGACGATTCCGCGCCTGGTTGAGGGCGCTGTCACACACTAGGGACTTGACCCCCGTCGCTCCAAACAGGCCTGTGGATAACGGTGTGGAGAATCTGGGAGAAACGCCGGGTCAACCTGGGGACAACTGTGGACAGTCCTGTGGAGAACAAACTTTCTTTGGCCCGCACACGCCCTCTGACCAGGTGTTTCTGTTTCCACACCCACTGTGTGAAAAGTAACTTGAATCGAGGGTTGAAGGTTGATGATTCGTGACGCCCCTGTGCACAAAACGCTTGACACGGTGTCCCCCGAGCCGGTACGAGACAGCACTTCTGCGGACACGCGGTACCCCTTAAACGCCGATAGCGGCACATGCAAATGCATGCGCCGCTATCGAACGGGTGCTACTTGGCAGCGACCACCTGAAGGGCGATCGTGGCCACGACGTCTTCGCGCAGACGGATGGTGGCTTCGTGCTCACCGGTCAGCTTGATGGCGTTGGGGATCTCGACCTTGCGCTTGTCGATCGTGCCGACGCCCTGAGCCGAGACGGCAGCGGCGACATCGGCCGGCTTGACGGAGCCGAAGAGGCGCCCGCCCGTGCCGGTCTTGACGGGAAGCGTGATCTTGACGGCCTCGAGGCGGGCCTTCATGTCTTTCGCCTCCTCGATCGTCTTGAGCTCACGCGAAGCGCGGGCGGCCTTGATCGACTCGACCTGCTTCTCGCCACCGCGGGTCCACACGACACCGAATCCCTGGGGAACCAGGTAGTTGCGTGCGTAGCCGTTCTTGACGTCGACGACGTCGCCGGCCGAACCGAGGCCGGAGACCTCGTGGATGAGGATTACCTTAGACATTCGCTACTCCCTAGCGGATCAGCGGCCGGAGCCGGCGTAGGGGAGGAGCGCCATCTCACGGGCGTTCTTCACGGCACGGGCGATGAGGCGCTGCTCCTGGACGGAGACGCCGGTGATGCGGCGAGCACGGATCTTTCCGCGCTCCGAGATGAACTTGCGAAGGGTCGCGACGTCTTTGTAGTCGATGACGCCGACGCGGATCGCCTTCGCGGGAGCGGCGTTCTTGCCGCCCTTTCCGCGGAGGGGCTTGCGGCGGTCGCCGCTGCTCTTTCCAGCCATTGGATTCTGCTTTCAGTAATGAAGAAAATGAGGGATCAGGAGCGGGTGCCCCCGAACGACGAACTCAGAAAGGCGTCTCGTCGTTGTAGGTGCCGCCGCCGGGGGTGTTCCACACGTCGCCGGAGGAGCCGGAGCCGGACGAACCCGCTGAGCCCCCACCGGTCTGCGCGGGCTGACCCCACGGCTCGTCGGCCTGACCGCCGCCGTTGCCGCCGCCGACAGGCTGACGGCTCTGGCCGCCGCCGTTGCCGCCAAAGGATCCGCCGCCGTCGCGAGACGACGATGCGCGGGTCACCTGGGCGGTGGCGTAGCGGAGCGAGGGGCCGATCTCGTCGATCTCGAGCTCCATCGAGGTGCGCTTCTCGCCCTCTTTGGTCTCGTACGAGCGCTGCTTCAGGCGCCCCTGCGCCATGACGCGGGAGCCCTTCGTCAGCGAGGCGGCAACGTGCTCGGCGAACTCACGCCACACGCTGGCGCGCAGGAACAGCGCCTCGCCGTCCTTCCACTCGTTCGACGCGCGGTCGAACGTGCGGGGGGTCGACGCGATCGTGAAGTTCGCGACCGCGAGCCCGTTCTGCGTATAACGCAGCTCGGGGTCGGAGGTCAGGTTGCCCACGACGGTGATGACGGTTTCGCCGGCCACGGGCTACTCCGCGCTCGAAGCGGCGGGGGCAGCGGCGGCGGGAGCCTTCGCCGGAGCGGCAGCCTTGCGGGCGGCCTTCTCGTCGGCGAGCTTCTTGGCCTTGGCGACCATCTCGATGCCCTCTTCGGCGCGAAGGACCTTCGTGCGCAGAACGGCCTCCGAGAGACCGAGCTGACGGTCGAGCTCCTTGGTGGCGTCGGGGTTCGCGGTCAGGTTCACGACGGCGTAGATGCCCTCGTTCTTCTTCGCAATCTCGTAGGCCAGGCGACGACGGCCCCAGATGTCGACGTTGTCGATCGATCCACCGTCGTTGCGGATGACGTTGAGGAACTTGTCCAAGCTCGGAGCGACAGTGCGCTCATCGATCTCGGGGTCAAGGATCACCATCAATTCGTACTGATGCATGTCTAACCCACCTCCTTCGGACTTAACGGCCACAGTATTTCTGTGGCAGGAGGGTAGTGGCATCGTGCAGTGCAGTGAGCGCGCAGGAACTGCGGCCACTCCAAGCAACCTTGACAGCCTACCGGGTCAGCGCTGCGTCCACCAGCCCAGCAGGCGCCGGGTGGCCTCTTCCTCGCCGAGGGGCCCCTCTTCCGTCCGCAGCTCGAGCAGGAACCGGTACGCCTCGCCGACCTCGCGCGACGGCTTGATGCCGAGGATCGACTGGATCTGGTCGCCGTCGAGGTCGGGACGCATCGAGTCGAGCTCCTCCTGCTCGCGCAGGACGGCGATGCGCTGCTCGAGGTCGTCGTAGGCGAACCCGAGCCGGTCGGCCTTGCGGCGGTTGCGCGTGGTGACGTCGGCGCGCGTGAGCATGTGCAGGCGCTCCAGCTGGTCTCCGGCGTCGCGGACATAGCGGCGCACGGCCGAGTCGGTCCACTCGCCGTCGGTGTAGCCGAAGAAGCGGAGGTGCAGCTCGATCAGCCGGTAGACCGCGCCGATCGTGTCGTTGTCGAAGCGCAGGGCCTTCAGCCGCTTCTTCGCGAGCTTCGCGCCGACCACGTCGTGGTGGTGGAAGGTGACCACTCCGCCGGCCTCGAGCCGGCGCGTCGCCGGCTTGCCGATGTCGTGCAGCAGCGCGGCGATGCGCAGGGTCAGGTCCGGGGGAGTGCCCGGGTGGCGCTCCTCCTCATAGCCGATCGCCTGCTCGAGCACGGTGAGGCTGTGCTCGAAGACGTCTTTGTGGTGGTGGTGCTCGTCGCGCTCGAGCATCATGGCCGGCAGCTCCGGCAGGATCAGCGCCGCGATGCCCGTGTCTACCAGGAGCCGGACGCCAGGAACGGGGTCGTCCGACCTCAGCAGCTTCGAGAGCTCGTCGTTGACGCGCTCCACCGACACGATCTCGAGCGTCCGGGCGCGATCGACCATGGCGGCGAACACGGCCTCCGAAACGGTGAAGCCGAGCTGCGCCGTGAAGCGCGCCGCCCGCATCATCCGGAGCGGGTCGTCGCGGAAGCTTTCCTCCGGCGTCCCGGGCGTCTCAAGCGACTTCGCCAGCAGGTGCTCCACGCCCCCCGACGGATCGACGAGCACGCGCTCGGGCAGGCGGAGCGCCATCGCGTTCACGGTGAAGTCGCGCCGCACGAGGTCGCCCTCGAGCGAGTCGCCGAACTCGACCTCGGGCTTGCGGGTCTCGCCGTCGTAGACGTCGCTGCGGTAGGTGGTGATCTCGACGGTCTCGCCCTGGATGCGGGCGGCGATCGTGCCGAAGGCGCGGCCGACGTCCCAGGTGGCGTCCGAGATCGGCTCGACGATGGCGAGGATCTCATCGGGGAGGGCCGAGGTCGTGAAGTCGAAGTCGTTCACCGCTCGGCCGAGGAAGGCGTCGCGGACCGGACCGCCGACCAGGGCGAGCTCGTGGCCGGCGGCCTTGAAGGCTCGCGCCAGCCTGTCGACCGGCCCGGTCGAGGCGAGCGTGTCGAGCCTCTCGAGAGCTCCCGCGACAGATTCCATGACGGTCAAGCTTGCCACAGCGGGCCTCCCGCCGAGTTGTCCACAGGCCGGGCGCTTCGCCCAGTCTTCTCTGGACTCTTTCCCTAGACTCGCTAACGCCCTCATGAGAATCCTTTCCGCGCTCGCTGTCGCAGCCCTCGCCGTCGCCGCCCTCGGGGTCGGCCTGCCGGTCCTGCCTGCGACTGCCGCCGCGGCCGACGGAACCGTGACGGTGTCGGTGTCGCCTCGGGCGAGCGGGGTCATCCGCGACGGCGACGGTCTGAAGGCGACGGTGACCGTCCACAACGGCACCGACGCCGATCTCGACGCCGGCACCGCCCAGGTCTTCCTCGACCGGGCCACCTTCTCGAGCCGCGACCAGATCGACGCCTGGTTCGACCGCTCGGCAAGCGACACGCGCGACGCCCTCGGCTCGTTCATGACGAGCGTCGCGGTCCCCTCCATCGACGCCGGCGCCACCTCGTCGGCGGTCACGATCGACCTCTCCTCCGAGACGCTCTCCCTGAACGGCTACGACTGGGGGGCCAAGGCGTTCGGCGTCCGCTACAGCTCGGGCGGCGCCGCTCTCACCGAGGCCCACTCGAGCGTCGTCTGGTACCCGAACGACAGCTTCCAGGCGACCCGGCTGGCCGTGGCCGTGCCTCTCACCGTGCCCGAGTCGACCAGCGGCCTGATCTCGAGCGAGGCCCTGGCGAGCTACACGTCCGAGAACGGCGTTCTGACGCAGGAACTCGACGCCGTCCGCAACCGCGACGTCGCTATCGGCATCGACCCGATGATCCTCGCCTCCATCCGGATCCTCGGCAACGTCGCCCCGCCTTCGTCGATCACCTGGCTCCGCCGTCTCGAGACGGCGACGAACGAGACGTTCTCCCTCTCCTACGGCGACTCCGACATCTCGGCGATGCGCCAGGCCGGTGCCACGACGCTCCAGAAGCCGATCGACTTCACCGACGCGATCGCCGCCCAGGAGGCCGCCGAGCCCGACTCGTACGTCGCGACGGACGACACGACCGGCGCCGGCCAGACACCGCCTGCCGACGCGACCGCACCGGCGACGGAGGCCCCGACCGGGACGCCGACGTCGGTGCCCCCGACCTCGACCGTGCCGACGACGGAGTCGCTGCTCGCCTTCGCCTACACCGAGAGCGATGTGGCCTGGCCGCTGGAGGGGACGGTGGCGTCGGGCGACCTTCCGATCTTCAAGTCGTCGGGCGTGAAGACCACGGTCCTGTCGAGCAGCAACGTCAGCACGTCGTCCGACACGACCGAGAACGCCGCCATCGACGTGTCCTCCTATAAGACCGTCGTCTCCGACGCCGAGATCTCGTCCATGATGCGCGACGCCGTCTCGGCCGGCAGCGTCTCGGAGTGGCGAAGCGACGTCGCCCAGCTGTCGGCCGAGCTGGCCACTCTCACCCACGAGCGCCCGAGCGACGCCCGCACGCTTTTCGCCACGCTCGGACGCAACTGGGCGACCACGGGGTCGCGCCTCGACGAGACGCTCGACGCCCTGGCCACGATGAACTGGGTCTCGACGGTGCGCTTCTCCGCGGCCGCCTCGGCATCGTCGAGCGACGCCACCCTCGCCGCCAAGAAGGCCTCCGCATCGCGCGTCTCGGCTCTCGAGCCGCTCGTGGAGGCCCAGGACGACCTGCAGAGGTTCTCCACCGCCCTCAAGACGCCGTCGACCGTGACCGCCAAGGAGCGCCTGCGGGTGCTCGCGCTCTCGGGTACGGCGTGGAGCGACAACCCGAGCGGTCTCGCTTCCGAGGTGGCGAAGGTCCGCACCCAGGTCGACCGCATCCGGAGCCAGATCGGCGTCGTCCAGAGCAGCGACGTGAACATCCTCGGCGACCGCTCCTCGCTGCCGATCTTCGTCCGCAACGACACCGCCTCGGCGGCGACCGTCTACCTGCGGGTGCAGCCGTCGAACTACTACCTCAGCGTCCAGCAGAAGGCCATCGCCGTGACCATCCAGCCCGACTCGCAGACCCGCGTCACCGTGCCGGTGCAGTCGGTCGCGAACGGCAAGGTCATGCTGACGCTGTCGCTCGCCACGAAAGACGGCGTCACCGTCTCGACGCCCTCCGAAGTCGCCATCAACGTGCGCGCCGGGTGGGAGACCGTCATCACGGCCATCTTCGCCGCTGCCGTCGTCCTGCTGTTCGGCGGCGGCATCTACCGGAGCATCCGCCGACGTCGCCGAGGCAAGTCGGGCGACGAGGGCGACGACGCGACGACGCCCGACCCGGCGGCCGGCACGTGAGCGCGCTCGACCCGGTCGGCGCCGAGAACCCCGAGCCCGGCGCGGTCTCCGGAGTTCCTGCGGCGCAGTCGGCTCCGGTCATGAAGGCTCGCAGCCTCGGACGCGCCAGCGCGCTGCTCGCGGGCGGCACGATCGTCTCGCGCGTGCTCGGCTTCGCCAAGACGGCTGTGCTCGCCGCGGCCATCGGCCAGACCGGGAGCCGCGCGGCCGACGCGTTCACGGTGTCGAACCAGCTGCCGAACAACATCTACGCCCTGGTGGCGGGAGGCCTGCTGAGCGCCGTGCTCGTGCCGCAGATCGTGAAGGCGGCCAAGGGCCCCGACGGCGGTCAGCGGTACATCAACAAGATCGTCACGCTCGGCACGACCGTCTTCCTGGTGGTGACACTGATCGGAACCCTGGCGGCGCCGTTCCTCGTCAACCTCTACGCGCACCAATCCGACACCGGCAAGGCGGGTTTCTCGCCCGAGGCCATAGCCCTGGCGACCGCTTTCGCTTACTGGTGCCTACCGCAGATCTTCTTCTACGCGATCTACTCGCTGCTGAGCGAGGTGCTCAACGCGAGACAGATCTTCGGGCCGTTCACCTGGGCCCCGGTGCTCAACAACGTCGTCTCGATCCTCGGCCTCGTCGTCTTCATGGTGCTGTTCGGGGGAGCGGGCGAGAACAGCCTGGTCGCGGACTGGACGCCCGGCCGCATCGTCGTGCTCGCCGGAACCGCGACGCTGGGCGTGGCGGCCCAGGCCGCCTTCCTCCTGCTGTTCTGGCGCCGGGCCGGCCTCACGTTCAAGCCCGACTTCACGTGGCGAGGCGTCGGCCTCGGCGCGACGGGCAAGGCGGCCGCCTGGATGTTCGCGCTGATCCTCGTCACGCAGCTCGCCGGCATCGTGCAGAGCAACGTGGCGACCATCGGCACGGGCGCCTCGAGTGCCGTGCTGTCGAACGCGTGGCTGATCTTCATGCTCCCGCACGGAATCATCACCGTCTCGATCGCGACTGCCTACTTCACCTCCATGACCGCCGACGCCGATCGCGGCGACCTCCGCGCTGTTCGCAACAACCTGTCGTCGTCGCTCCGCACCATCGGCATGTTCATCGTCTTCGCCGCAGTCGCCCTGTCGGTCGTGGCCTACCCGTTCGCGCGCTTCTACGAGTCGCGCTACGACTACGTCGCGGCGATGGCCCACGTGATCCTGGCCTACCTGCCGGGGCTGATCCTCTTCAGCATGCTGTTCGTGCTGCAGCGGGTGTTCTTCGCCTTCCACGAGCAGCGCACCGTCTTCTTCATGCAGCTGGTCCAGTCGGGTGTCTTCGTCGCGGGCGCCCTCCTCTGCTCGGCGGTCGTGCCGGCCGATCACATCGCCGTCGCTGTGGCGATCACGACCTCCGTGGCGGGCAGCGCCCAGGCGGTCGTCGCTCTCGTTCTCGTGCACCGTCGAATCGGCGGGCTCGACGGACGCTGGGTCGCTCGGCGCCACATCCAGTACCTCGTCTTCTCGGTGATCGCCGGGGTCGTGGGCGTTCTCGTCGTGACGGGACTGGGGGGTTACCACCCAGGCGGCTTCGGTCTCTCCGGCCGCGTTCCGGCCATTCTCACGGTGATCATCGCCGGACTGGTGATGGCGGCGGTGTACCTCGGGCTGCTCACGGTGGCACGGATACCCGAGCTCTCGGCGATGACGAAGCCCGTGCTCCGTCGCCTGCGGCGCTCGTAGGCGCGTACCCCGAGTTCCTGCGTCCCTTACCGGCACCTGAGAGCCCCGGGGCACACGGAATACGCGGAAGCTAGGCTGTGTTTCACCGCACAGGCAACCGGACACACGGTCGCCACCCCAATCGAAAGGTCGCAATGCGTCAGGTCATCATCATCGGTTCCGGCCCCGCCGGTTACACCGCTGCGATCTACGCCGGTCGTGCCGGTCTGGCGCCCCTCGTGGTCGCCAGCTCCGTCGAAGCCGGCGGCGAGCTCATGAAGACCACCGAGATCGAGAACTTCCCAGGCTTCCCCGAGGGTCTTCAGGGCCCCGAGCTCATGTTCAAGATGCAGGAGCAGGCCGAGAAGTTCGGCGCCGAGGTTCTCCTCGACGACGTCGTCGAGCTGGACCTCAGCGGCGACATCAAGAAGGTCACGCTCGGTTCGGGCGCGGTCGAAGAGGCACTCACGGTGATCTTCGCGACGGGCTCCGCCTACCGCAAGCTCGGCGTCGAAGGCGAAGAGCGCCTCTCGGGCCGCGGTGTCTCGTGGTGCGCCACGTGCGACGGCTTCTTCTTCAAGCAGAAGGAGATCGCGGTCGTGGGCGGCGGCGACTCCGCCATGGAGGAGGCCACCTTCCTCACGCGCTTCGCCACCAAGGTCTATGTCATCCACCGCGGCGACACCCTCCGCGCGTCGAAGATCATGCAGGACCGCGCTTTCGACAACGAGAAGATCGAGTTCCTCTGGAACAAGAAGGTCACCGCCGTCACCGGCGACGAGAAGGCGGCCGGCGTCACGCTGACCGACACCGTCGACGGCACCGAGTCGCACCTGGACCTCGAGGGCCTGTTCATCGCGATCGGCAACGACCCGCGCGTGCACCTCGTCCACAACCAGCTCGACCTGACCTCCGACGGCACCATCGCCGTCGAGGGCCGCTCGTCGAAGACCAACCTCAAGGGCGTGTTCGCCGCTGGCGACGTCATCGACATCACCTACCGTCAGGCCATCACGGCTGCCGGTTCGGGCACCGTCGCAGCCCTCGACGCCGAGCACTACCTCGCCGGCCTCGACAAGGCCGTTCTCGACCAGGCCCAGGGCGCGGCGCCGGCCGAGCCCGTCACCGCCTCCGCCTAGTTCCTGCACCTCCAGAATTCGACTTCTCCACGAAAGGGGAACCCCATGAGCAACGCAACCGCAGTGACCGACGCCAGCTTCGAGCAGGACGTCCTCAACTCCGACGAGACGATCCTCGTCGACTTCTGGGCCGAGTGGTGTGGCCCGTGCCGCGCCGTCTCGCCCATCCTCGACCAGATCGCCGAAGAGCACGCCGGCAAGATCAAGATCGTCAAGCTCAACGTCGACGACAACCCCCAGATGGCCATGAAGTACCAGATCACGTCGATCCCGGCGATGAAGGTCTTCAAGTCGGGTGAGGTCGCCAAGACCATCATCGGCGCCAAGCCCAAGCCGGCCCTCGAGGCCGACCTGGCGGACTTCCTCGCGTAGCCAACCGCGACGAGAGCCCGCCCAGCAACCACGCTGGGCGGGCTTTCATCTGTTAACAGGCGACTTCCGAACGACTCGGCGCTCTCACCCCGACCCGTATTCTTAACCGAAACCCCCACACAGACAGGGCACTCCATGACCAACCAGGGCACCAACCTCGATCCGTGGTACGACAGCTACGCAGACCGCACGGCAGGCCTCAGCGCCTCCGAGGTGCGAGCCCTGTTCGCCGTCGCCTCGCGCCCCGAGGTCGTGTCTCTGGCCGGCGGGATGCCGTACGTGTCGGCGCTGCCGAAGGAGATGGTGCTCGGGTCCATCGAGAAGGTCATGCACGCCAACGGCCCGATGGCGCTGCAGTACGGCTCGGGGCAGGGCACACCGGCGATCCGAGAGCACATCATGCAGATCATGGCGCTCGAGGGCATCCGGGGGAGCGCCGACAACGTCGTCGTGACGACCGGCTCGCAGCAGGCGCTCGACCTCGTGACGCGCCTGTTCATCAACCCCGGCGACGTCGTGCTCGCCGAGTCGCCCAGCTACGTCGGCGCGCTCGGGGTGTTCCGTGCGTATCAGGCCGACGTGGTGCACGTCGCGATGGACGACGAGGGCCTCGTGCCGGAGTCGCTGCGAGAGACCATCGTCGCTCTCGAGGCCGCCGGTCGCCCGA
This sequence comes from Frondihabitans sp. PhB188, assembly GCF_003752365.1. GTDB lineage: Bacteria > Actinomycetota > Actinomycetes > Actinomycetales > Microbacteriaceae > Frondihabitans. Next base: position 98,162 of record NZ_RJUO01000004.1, read on the forward strand.
TCAAGTTCCTGTATACGATTCCGAACTTCCACAACCCCGCCGGGGTCACGCTGACCTGGGCGCGTCGCCTCGAGATCCTCGACATCTGCCGATCGCACGGGATCCTCGTGCTCGAGGACAACCCGTACGGCCTCCTCTACTTCGATCAGCCGGCACCGCAGGCGATGCGCTCGGTCGACGACGAGGGCGTCATCTACCTGGGCTCGTTCTCGAAGACGCTCGCCCCGGGCTTCCGAGTCGGATGGGCTTTGGCACCCCACGCCATCCGAGAGAAGCTCATCCTCGCCAACGAGAGCGCGACTCTCGCGCCGAACTCGTTCGGCCAGTACGTCATCACCGAGTACCTCGACCAGACCGACTGGAAGGGGCAGATCGATACCTTCCGCGGAATCTACTCCGAGCGACGCGATGCGATGCTGTCGGCGCTGGGGGAGTACCTGCCCTCGCTGACGTGGACGAGACCCGATGGCGGCTTCTTCGTCTGGGTCACGCTGCCCGACGAGCTGGACTCGAAAGCGATGCTGCCGCGCGCGGTGAAGGAGCTCGTCGCGTACACGCCCGGCACAGCGTTCTTCTCGGACGGCCAGGGTCGGTCGAACATCCGGCTGTCGTTCTGCTACCCCACGCCGGAGTCGATCCGGCTCGGAGTGAGCCGACTCGCGACCGTCATCAACGGCGAGATCGACCTTCTGCGCACTTTCGGCGGTGCGAGCATGATGCAGTCGATCCCGACTCGATCCGGCGTGGGAAACCCGCCTCCGAACATTCTCTGAACCACCCTCTGATCTGCACTTCTTCCCCGCACGAAGGCTCAGAACCGAAATGAAGGCACTCTTTACATGACCACGCCCCTCATTCCCGCCTCGATTCGCACAGTGACCGTCCTCGCGGGCGGAATCAGCCACGAACGCGACGTCTCGCTCCGATCGGGTCGACGCGTCGCCGACAGCCTCATCGCCCACGGCGTGAAGGTCGAGCTGCGCGACCCCGACGCGTCGCTTCTCGGACACCTTCAGACGACTCGGCCCGACGTCGTGTGGCCGGCGCTGCACGGAGCGAGCGGTGAAGACGGCGCCCTGCGCGGACTCCTCGAGGCGGTCGACATTCCCTTCGTCGGGTCACGCGCGACAGCCGCGCGACTCGCATGGGACAAGCCGACGGCCAAGGCGCTCGTCGCTCGGGCCGGGGTCCGAACGCCACGGAGCATCACCCTGTCGCACGACTCGTTCCGTGAGCTCGGCGCGGCGAGCGTGCTCGAAGCGATCGGCGAGGAGCACCCCGTCCCTGTCGTCGTGAAGCCCGCCCGCGGTGGTTCCGCGCAGGGTGTCACGGTTGTCGACGACGTGGCCGGCCTGCCCCGCGCCATGGTGGACGCCTACACCTACTGCGAAGACGTCATCATCGAGCAGAAGATCGTCGGAACCGAGATCGCCGTCGGGGTTCTGGACACCGGCGACGGCCCAGTGGCCCTGCCTGCCGTCGAGATCGTTCCGCGTTCGGGATTGTACGGATTCGAAGCGCGCTACAACGCGGGGGAGACCCGGTTCTTTACGCCCGCACGTCTCTCGGAGGAGGTCGCCGCGGCGGCCGCCGTCGCTGCTGTGGCGGCGCACGAGGCGCTCGGCCTGCGTCACCTGTCACGCGTCGACCTCATTGTCGACGCGGCCGGAACCCCGTGGTTCCTCGAGGTCAACGTGCTGCCCGGGCTGACAGAGACGTCGCTCGTGCCGCTGGCGCTCGAGGCCGCCGGGTACGACCTGGGCTGGGTCTACGCGGAGCTGGCGCAGAAGGCGATCGCTGACCACAGGGCGTGAGGCGCGGGCGCGCGATTGCTCTGAGATTGGCAAGGATGTGCGGGGTAGACGTCCTTGTGGCGTGTGCCATTCGCGGCGGCGATCCTTGTGGCACGCGCACTCGATGGCGCTCTTCCTCGTGAGCGTGCGCGGCGTCCTTTTCGAGGGATCGCGTTGGCTGGCGCCACTCGTTGGGCTTCGCAAGGATGTGCGAGGTCGGCGTCCTTGTAGGCGGCGCACTCTCCACCGCACTTCCTTGGGGGCCGTGCGCCTAGAGCCTCGTCTCCTCGTGAGCGTGCACTCCGTCCTTACCTAAGGATCGCGCTGGCCCGCGCTGCGACTGGCGCCTCGCAAGGACACGCGAGGTCGGCGTCCTTGTAGGCGGCGCACTCC
>NZ_RJUO01000004.1:100354-593192 GCF_003752365.1 Frondihabitans sp. PhB188
GTGCACTCCGTCCTTACCTAAGGATCGCGCTGGCCCGCGCTGCGACTGGCGCCTCGCAAGGACACGCGAGGTCGGCGTCCTTGTAGGCGGCGCACTCCCCACCGCACTTCCTTGGGGGCCGTGCGCCTAGAGCTTCGTCTCCTCGTGAGCGTGCACTCCGTCCTTACCTAAGGATCGCGCTGGCCCGCGCTGCGACTGGCGCCTCGCAAGGACACGCGAGGTCGGCGTCCTTGTAGGCGGCGCACTCTCCGCCGTCAATCCTTGTGGTCCGTCCATCCAGAGTCTCGTCTCCCCGTGAGCGTGCACTCCGTCCTTACCTAAGGATCGGTACGAGCTTGGGCATGCGCAATCGTAAGCGCCGAGTGCCGCCATGCGGTGAGTCCGGCGTTGAGACCGCGCATGTCCATTCACGGCGCTCGCCCCGCCCGCCGACCGCGCATGCCGTCGGGGCACGACCACCCCACACGCTCCCGGGAGCCTGGGGTTGAACCGCAGATCCACGCCACGCGCGAGCCATCGTTCGACAGATAGCCCTACCCCGCGTCGCGTCGACTCTAATCCGTTCAGTTCGCACGTCCGTCGGGCCACCGTGGCGCTCCCGCCGCCCTCACCCCGCCCCGCCCGCCTCGGCCCGTCGAGTTCACCCCAGTTGCTCCGTAGACCCGCTGTCGACAGCCCACTCTCAGCAGGCACCGTGCCGTACCCGCCGAGCCCAGACCCATTAACTAGACACCCAACGACGACTGAGTCTGTTTCACGTGAAACAACCAACTCGCTGCCGTGAAGTCGGGTCGCGGGTCACCTGTTTCACGTGAAACACAGCGATAGACACCCCCGTCGTCCACCCGGACCTCGTTGGTCGCAGATTGCGCCCGGCAGGCTCCACCCAAAAATCCCCAGAACCACGAAACGCACCGTTTCACGTGAAACGATGCGCTCCGAAAAGGACGTGCTGCCGACCTAGACCCCGAACGGATCCTGCCCGAGCTCGCCCAGGATGCGATTCAAGTCGCCAACTGAAGCGAAGTCGATGGTGATCGAGCCCTTGCGCGCGCCCAGCACCACCTTGACACGTGTGTCGAGCCGATCGCCGAGCTTGTCAGCCACCTCGATCAGGTGTCCCTGCGTCGCACCGGTCTGCGGCTGCGGGCGCTTCGGCTTCACGGTGAGCCCGGCAGCAGCGGCCTCGGCCGCGCGGACGCTCAGGTCTTCGTTAACGATCTTGTCAGCAAGACGTTCCATACCGGCGGCGTCGCCGACCGACAGAATCGCTCGGGCGTGACCGGCCGAGAGAACACCTGAGGCGACCCGTCGCTGGACGGGGGAGGGGAGGCGGAGCAGGCGGATCGTGTTGGTGATCTGCGGGCGGCTCCGACCGATGCGGTCAGCAAGTGCCTCCTGGGTGATGCCGAAGTCGGAGAGAAGCTGCTGGTATGCCGAAGCCTCTTCCAGGGGGTTCAGCTGAGCACGGTGGAGGTTCTCCAAGAGGGCATCCCGGAGCATCGACTCGTCGGCGGTGTCCTTGACGATGGCTGGGACGGTGGCGAGGCCGAGCTGCTTCGTCGCACGCAGACGGCGCTCGCCCATGATCAGCTCGTACTGCGGACCACCCGCCTGAAGGTGCTTGAGCGGGCGGACGACGATGGGCTGGAGGACGCCGACTTCGCGGATGGAGGCGACGAGTTCCTGCAACTCCTCTTCGCGGAACTCTGTACGAGGCTGCTGCGCGTTCGGGACGATGTCGAGCGGGTTCAGACTCGCGAGGCGGGCGCCGGGAACAGCGATGAGGTCGTCGGCGGTCTGCTCGCGCATGGGGAAGAAGACGTCGACGGGGCGGCCCTGCGTCTCGTCGGCGACGGGGATGAGCGCGCCGATTCCGCGGCCGAGTCCAGTTCTCTTCGTTGCCATCAGCGGGGTACTCCTCGGTGTGCGAGCTCGGACGCGGCCTCGAGGTACGAGAGCGAGCCGGGGGAACTGGGGTCGTAGCTGATCACGGACTGCCCGTAGCCGGGCGCCTCGCTGATCCGCACCGACCGGGGAATCATGGTCGTGAAGACCTCTTTGGGGAAGTGCTCCCGAACGTCGGCAGCGACCTGCTGAGACAGGTTGGTGCGTCCGTCGTACATCGTAAGCAGAATGCTCGACACGGTGAGCACCGGATTCAGATGCTTCTCGATCAGCTGAATGTTGCGCAGGAGCTGGCTCAGACCCTCCAGCGCGTAGTACTCGCACTGAATCGGAATCAGGACCTCCTGCGCAGCGACGAAGGCGTTGATCGTCAGAAGCCCCAGCGACGGCGGGCAGTCCACGAAGACGTAGTCGAAGCGGCGGTTCTCTCGCTCTGTCTCTGTAAGGAAGTTCTCAAGAGCGGTGCGGAGTCGCTGCTCGCGAGCCACCAGGGAGACCAACTCGATCTCGGCGCCGGCCAGGTGAATCGTGGACGGGACGCAGTACAGTTCGGCGAACTCGGGGCTCTTCTGGATCACATCGACGATTGCGGATTCTCCGACGACGACGTCGTACACGCTGGCCGTCTCCGCTCGGTGCTCGACGCCGAGGGCGGTGGAGGCGTTGCCCTGCGGATCGAGATCGATCACCAGAACGCGCGCTCCGCCACGAGCGAGACCGGCCGCGAGGTTGACCGTTGTGGTGGTCTTGCCCACGCCGCCCTTCTGGTTCGACACCGTGATGACACGCGTCTTGGATGGGACCGGGAGTGGATCGTCTTTGATGGCCTCACGCCGACGTGTGAGGTCGGCGATCTCGCGAGCAAGGGGAGTGGTCGCATCGAAGCTGACACCGCCGGAACCGGCACGGCCGGCCCGAGCTGCGTCGGATATCGAGGCGTCTGAAGCTTTACTCACCGGATAGATCTCCGAATCGCAGGGTTTCACGTGAAACCGGCCGCCCAGGAGGGGAAAGCTTCGAGACGCGAGCGAATAGAACCTTGCGTCACGCAGCTGGAACCGTGAGAACCCGGGTGCCGCTAGTCAGTCAACTGTAGCCCGAAAGACGCGTGTGGTTTCTTCCACAAGGCCTCCTCCGAGCTCGATCACCTGGACATCAATAAGGTGATTTCTGGCGATCACCTTTCGCGCGGCTTCGACCTCCGCCTCGACGCGAGCCCCCTTGAGGAACAGCAGCTCTCCGCCCGTCTTCACGAGCGGAACCGTCAGGGGGATCAGCTTCGAGAGGGCACTCACAGCTCGAGCTGTCACCTGGTCGAGCCAGGGATTGATCTCAGCTTCTTCTGCCCGTGCCCGGACGACCTCGACGTTCGTAAGTCGCAGGCGGTCCGCCTCGGCACGGAGCCAGTCGGTGCGTCGCTCCATCGGCTCGATCAGGATCATCGTTACATCCGGCCGAGCTGCGGCGAGAACAATACCCGGCAGGCCAGCGCCGGAACCGATGTCACCGACCCGCCCATCCCGTACGAGCAAGGGGGCGAGAAGCCCGCTATTGATGACATGCCGCGTCCACAGGCGTGGCAGCTCTAGAGGACCGATGAGTCCTAGCTCCTCACCGTACTGAGCAAGGTCGGCCGTGTACTGGCGAACGACCTCGAGGCGCTCTCCAAAGAGGGTGGCCGCGACGGTGGGCTCGACCTCGAGCTCAGATAGAGGGGCGTTCATCGTTTCACGTGAAACGGAGCTGAGCGATTCATAAATTGAGAATTACTCAGGAACGAGTCACGACGGTGTGACGATCGCGCCCTTCACCCTCGGACTCGGAGCCGAAACCACGAGCCGCGACGATGTCGTGGACGAGCTTGCGCTCGTAAGACGACATCGGGGGGAGCGAAGCGGAGGTGGCGCCCTCTTCCAAGCGAGCCACGGCTCGGTCGACGAGGGTGGTCAGTTCCTGCTCGCGAGTGGCACGCGAACCCCCGACATCGAGGATCAGCCGCGAGAACTCGCCCGTGCGGGTCTGCACGGCGATACGCGTGAGCTCTTGGAGCGCAGTGACGGTGTCGGGCTTCGACAGGACGCGGAGGTCGTTCTCACCGGACGAGTCGACTGAGATGTAGGAGCGACCGCCCCGGGTCTCGATGTCGATGTCTCCGTCGAGGTCGAGGATGTCGAGCAGCTCTTCGATGTAGTCGGCGGCGATGTCGCCCTCGTCGAGGTCGGAGTCGCCGGCGGGCGACCCGGTCTCTGAAACCGCGCCGGACGCCCCGTCGACCGCTTCGGGAGCGTCGTCGCCCGAGGGGACCTCAGTGTCGGCGGTGGCCGTCTCGACCTCGAGCGCGGCGTCGTCGACGGCTGGGTCGGAGGCGGCTGCGGGCTCGGAGGAAGGGGAAAGGGAGCTCATCGGGCCCCTCCATTCTGCTTCTTGGCGCGGTTCTTGCCGACCGGCTGCGTGCGCTGTGTGGTGGTGCGCTTGGGCGTCTCGATCTCGGTGACGGTGATCTCGGTCAGCGTCTTCAGCCCGCCGCTCTTGCCGCGCGCCTCGCGGTCTTTGCGGCGCTTCTCGAGCCGCGCTTCGCGGGCGATCGCCGCGTCGCTGCCGGGGGTCGGGCTGTTGCGGATGACGATGTACTGCTGGCCCATGGTCCAGAAGTTGGAGGTCAGCCAGTAGAACATGACGCCGAGCGGGAAGGAGAGGCCCGAGAAGAGGAAGACGAGCGGGAGCACGTACAGGAGCATCTTCTGCTGGCGGTACATGGGGCTCGCCTTGGTCTCAGGCGACATGTTCTTGCTGGTCAGCTGGAGCTGCGTGTAGAACTGCGACGCCGTCATGAGCACGATCATGGCGCCGGCGATGAGCTTCACCGAGATGACGTCGGAGTTCGTGAAGGTCTCTTTGAGGGGTGCGCCGAAGAGCGTGGAGTTCGCGAATGCGTCAGACAGGTTGCGGTTCAACAGGCCGATGCCGACCTTGTCGAGCTGCGCGTTGTGGAGAACGGTGTAGAGCGAGAAGAACACCGGCATCTGGATCAGAAGCGGAAGGCACGACGAGAGCGGGTTGGTACCCGTCTCCTTGTAGAGGGCCATGGTCTCGCGCGACATCGCCTCGCGGGAGAACTGGTCTTTCTTGCCCTTGTACTTGTCCTGGATCTTCTTCAGCTGCGGGGCGACCTCCATCATCCGCCGCTGGTTCTTGATCTGGCGGACGAAGATCGGGATGAGGCAGACGCGCACGACGATGGTCAGCAGCACGATCGACAGGACCCACGTGACACCGGCGTCAGGGTCTAGTCCGATGGCTGTCAGGACGTAGTGCCATCCCACGAGGATCGCCTCGACCACCCATCGGATGGGGTAGAGGATCGTGCCGATGAAATCGAGCATGTCTAGGGTCAGCCCTTCTGGTGACTGTGGACGGGCACGAGCCCGGTAGGCGAAACAGGTGCGCCGAAGGCCGGCGAAGCGGGGGTGGAGTCGGCCGGCACAACGAAGCCGCTGGCCAGGATCGATCTCGAATGCTCATGGCGGGAGTGCGGAACATCGTCGATGCCGCCGGACGCCCAGGGATTGCAGCGGACGATGCGCCAGGCCCCGAGGCCGATGCCCCTCACGGACCCGTGCGTCTGGATCCCCCGGAGCGTGTACGAGGAGCAGGACGGGTAGAACCGGCAGACGTCGCCGTAGAGAGGCGAGATGACGGCTCGGTAGGCGCGCAGGATCGCCACGCACACGTTGCGTGGGAGGAGTGCCAGGAACTGGACCGTGCGCCTCACCGCTTCACACCCTTCGCACCGATGACCTCGGTGATCTCTTGGAGCAGGGTAGACCACCGAACTGCATCCGAGCCTGGTAGTGCGCGGATCACGACGTCCGTTCGCTCCGGGGGGAAACCCGAGGCCAGCAGCTCGTGCGACACCGCCTTCAAGCGACGTCGGACGGTGTTGCGGACGACCGCGTTCCCCACCGTCTTGGCGACGATGAACCCGAAGCGTGGAGCGTCGGTCGGGGCTGATTCCGGGCGCACGTAAACGACACAGTGCGCCGTGGCCGACTTGCGACCACGACGCACGGTGTTGCGGTAATCGTCTGCGCGGACGATCCGGTTGGGCTTAGCCAGCACCGAAGCCTCTTCCGCGGAGCCGAGGCTCGTGCGAGATCCGGCCTACGCCGAGAGCTCGGTGCGGCCTTTGCCGCGACGAGCGGCGAGGATCGCACGACCGGCACGGGTGCGCATGCGAGCGCGGAAGCCGTGCTTCTTGGCGCGACGACGGTTGTTCGGCTGGAAGGTGCGCTTGCTCATGGTTTTGTCTCCAGAAGGAAAGGGACCGAGCTGAACGCGCCGGAGACACGTGCCGCAGTCCGAGAAGTCTTGTCAGCCTGAAGGTGGCTGAAATCAACTGGTTAAAACTACGCGAGCCGGGCCTCGGGGTCAAACGGCACGCAAAACACCCATTATCCACAGTGGGGAAAACCTGGGTTGTGTTGACCACGCCGTGTCGAACTAAGGTGGGGGAGTCCCGCGCGAGATCACCCGGGATCTCGGGGATCAACCGCCCGTCCGGCTTCTCCGCGGCAGCTTTGCACCGGTGGATAACCCTGTGTAGAACTACCGAGCCCGGACAGCACCGCTACGAACGAGCAGCGCGACGAACAACCACCGCACGAATAAGCACGCGACGAACAAGCACCGCACGAACAAGCACGCGACGAACAAACAGAGAGCAGCAACGTGACCAGCACGATCGACCCGGTCCAGGGCCTCTGGCGGACCGTGCTCGCGCGCCTCACGAGCGACGACCGCATCACCCCTCAGCTGCACGGCTTCGTCAACCTCGTCGAGCCGAAGGGCGTCCTCGGCGACACCCTCTACCTCGAGGTGCCGAACGAGCTCACCCGCGGGATGCTCGAGCAGCGCGTGCGCGAGCCCCTGCTCGAGGCGATCTCGCTTCTCGACGACTCGCCCGTCGCCAGCTTCGCGATCACGGTCAACCCCGACATCACGCCCGATCTCCTGAGTCAGCCGCAGCAGCCGGCCGAGTCGGAGCGCTACGTCGAGCCCCCCTTCGTGCCTGTTCCGGTGCAGCCCGTGTCGCTGACCGCGGCTCCCACGAAGCGCACCGACTCGCGGCTGAACCCGAAGTACTCGTTCGACAACTTCGTCATCGGCGCCTCCAACCGCTTCGCCCACGCGGCCGCGGTCGCAGTCAGCGAGGCGCCGGCCAAGGCCTACAACCCGCTCTTCATCTACGGCGAGTCCGGGCTGGGTAAGACCCACCTCCTCCACGCGATCGGGCACTACGCCGAGAGCATGTACCCGGGCATCCGCGTCCGGTACGTCTCGAGCGAGGAGTTCACCAACGACTTCATCAACTCGATCGCGAACAACCGGTCGAGCCAGTTCCAGCAGCGCTACCGCGAGATCGACATCCTGCTGATCGACGACATCCAGTTCCTGCAGGGCAAGGACTCCACGCAGGAGGCCTTCTTCCACACCTTCAACACCCTGCACGACCACGACAAGCAGCTGGTCATCACCTCCGACCTCCCGCCCAAGCACCTCACCGGCTTCGAAGACCGGATGCGCTCGCGCTTCGAGTGGGGTCTGATCACCGACGTCCAGGTTCCCGACCTCGAGACGCGCATCGCGATCCTCCGCAAGAAGGCCCAGAGCGAGAAGCTCCAGATCCGCGACGAGATCCTCGAGTTCATCGCGACGAAGGTGTCGAGCAACATCCGCGAGCTCGAAGGCACGCTGATCCGGGTCACAGCGTTCGCCAGCCTGAACCGCACGGCCGTCGACATGCCGCTCGTCCAGACGGTCCTGAAAGACCTGATCACGCTCGACGAAGACAACGTGATCGCTCCGGTCGACATCATCAATCACACCGCCGACTACTTCAAGCTCTCGGTCGACGACCTGTACGGCTCGTCCCGCTCGCAGGCGATCGCAACGGCCCGCCAGATCGCGATGTACCTCTGCCGCGAGCTCACCAACCTCTCCCTCCCCAAGATCGGGCAGCTGTTCGGCAACCGCGACCACACCACGGTCATGTACGCGAACAAGAAGATCTCCGAGCTGATGAAGGAGCGCCGGTCGATCTACAACCAGGTCACCGAGCTCACCAGCCGCATCAAGCAGGACCACCGCTACAAGTAGGCGTTCCCACTCGCGCACGCCGGGCGCAGACAGCCGAGTCGAAGGCGCAGGAACTTCCCTGCCGGCTCGGCTGTCACCTGTTAACCCCCCTCCGTCGCTCCCCTCCGAGAGCCCTGGCGGGCCAAGGGGAGACGTCTCCGTGGGCACCTGGATCGTCGGGTTTCCCCAGTTGTGGATAACTTGTGGAAAGTCGTGGATAAGTCGTGGATGAATTGTTCACTCTTCGAGGTGCCCTGTGAATGACACGAATTCCGACCCTGCCGAAACCAACAGGTCCACCCCGAGGCGCTCACAATCCATCAACAACTCACACAGATGTAGTTCCCTGTGCCTGAGCGGTTATTAACAAGTTATCCACACTGTGCACAACGGTTAAGACTGTTACTCCTTCTTAGAAAAGGATTGGGAGAGAGACAACCTTGTGGACGGCGGAGGCGGCGGAGGCCCCAGGACCCGGCTCGAGAATTGCTGTGCCAGTATTAACCGGCATCGACCTGCTCTCCGTTGGTGCCCGACAGTCCGAATAGGGGTCACAGCGTGAAGTTCCAGGTCAACCGCGATGTCTTCAGCGACGCCGTGTCGTTCGCAGTGAAGCTCCTTCCGCAGCGGACCACTCTTCCGATCCTCAGCGGAGTCCTGATCGAGGCTCACCAGGGCGGGCTCACCCTGTCGTCGTTCGACTACGAGGTCTCATCGCAGACGAGCATCGCAGCCGAGGTCGACGAGCCGGGCACGATCCTCGTCTCGGGCCGGCTCCTGGCCGACATCGCCAACCGCCTGCCCAGCGCCCCCGTCGTGTTCACCACCGAAGACACCCGCATCAGCGTCGCCTGCGGCTCCGCCAACTTCTCTTTGCTGAGCATGCCCGTCGAGGAGTACCCCACGCTGCCGGCCGTCGGCGAGCAGTCGGGCGTCGTCCCCGGCGACGCGTTCTCCCTCGCCGTGTCGCAGGTCGCCGTCGCGGCGAGCCGCGACGACGTCACCCCGGTCATCACCGGCGTGCAGCTCGAGGTCACCGAGAACGCCCTCTCGCTGGTAGCCACCGACCGGTACCGCGTCGCGGTGCGGGGGATCGACTGGGACCCGGGCACCGCAGCTTCGACCCAGACGCTGACCGCGCTCGTTCCTGCGCGCACCCTGCAGGAGGTCGGCAAGACGTTCGGCAACGCCGCGACGCTGTCGGTCGCGATCACGGGTTCGGAGGACCGCGAGCTCATCGCGTTCCAGGCCGACAACAAGATCGTCACGTCGTTGCTCATCAAGGGCAACTTCCCGCCCGTCAAGCGACTGTTCCCCGAGACGGTCGAGAACTACGCGGTGATGAACACCGCGGACCTCGTGGAGGCGACGCGTCGCGTGTCGCTCGTCCTCGAGCGCGAAGCAGCTTTGAGATTCACGTTCACCATCGACGGCCTCACCCTCGAGGCCATCGGTAGCGAGCAAGCGCAGGCGTCAGAGTCGATCGACGCGCTCCTGACCGGAGAAGACACCGTGGTTTCACTGAAGCCGCAGTTCCTCCTGGACGGACTGGGAGCAGTCCACTCCGAATTCGTCCGCATCTCGTTCACCAAGACCGAGAACCCGAACAAGCCGGGGCCCGTCCTGATCACGAGCCAGTCCTCGAAAGATCAGCCGGGTGCGGACAGCTACAAGTACCTGCTCCAGCCCAATCTCCTGCTGCGCTGACCGCGCGCTTCCACCGGACGTGCGCCCGAAACCGACGCGCGGACACCTGAACAAAAGGAACCTCATGCACATCGGCCTCATCGGTCTCGGCAAAATGGGCAACAACATGCGCACCCGCCTGCGCGAGCACGACATCGAGGTGACCGGGTACGACCACAACCCCGATGTCTCCGACGTCGCCGACCTCAAGGAGCTCGCCGCCGCCCTGCCCGCCCCCCGCATCGTCTGGGCCATGGTCCCGTCGGGCGCCATCACCGCCGGCGTCGTCAAGGAGCTCTCGGAGGTGCTCTCCGAGGGTGACATGGTCATCGACGGCGGCAACTCGAAGTGGACCAGCGACTTCGACAACGAGAAGCTCCTCGCCGAGAAGGGCATCAAGTACATCGACGCCGGTGTCTCCGGCGGCGTCTGGGGCCTCAAGAACGGCTACGGCCTGATGGTCGGCGGATCCGACGAGAACGTCGCCCTCGCCATGCCGATCTTCGACGCGCTTCGTCCCGAGGGCCCCAAGGCCGAGGGCTTCGTCCACGCCGGCCCCGTCGGCGCCGGCCACTACACGAAAATGGTCCACAACGGCATCGAGTACGCCATCATGCAGGCGTACGGCGAGGGCTTCGAGCTCCTCGAGGCGAAGAAGGACCTCGTCAAAGACGTCCCCGGAACCTTCAAGGCCTGGCAGCGCGGCACAGTCGTGCGCTCCTGGCTCCTCGAGCTCCTCGTCATCGGCCTCGAGGCCGACCCGAAGTTCGACGAGATCTCGGGCTACGTCGAGGACTCGGGTGAGGGTCGCTGGACTCTCGCCGACGCCATCGAGCTCGCTGTGCCGATGCCCACGATCAGCGCTTCCATCTTCGCCCGCTTCGTCTCCCGCCAGGGCGACGGGTCGCCGACGATGAAGGCCGTCGCGGCGCTGCGCAACCAGTTCGGCGGCCACGCGGTCAAGAAGGCCGACTAGCCTCCCCGTTCCACCCAGAGGGGCCCGCGTGCGTGTACTCCACCTCAGCCTGACCGATTTCCGCAACTACGCGTCTGCTGAAGTCGAACTCGCGCGCGGGCCCAATCTCTTCGTCGGCCGCAACGGCCAGGGCAAGACGAACCTCGTCGAGTCCCTCGGCTACCTGGCCACCCTCGGATCGCACCGTGTGTCGAACGACTCGGCGATGATCCGGGCCGGCTTCGATTCGGCGATCGTGCGGGCCAAGATCGAGAGCTCCGAGCGCGACCTGCTCGTCGAGGTCCAGATCAACCGGTCCGCGCCGAACCGTGCGCAGATCAACCGGGGTGCGATCAAGCCCCGCGAGCTTCCCCGCTACTTCTCGAGCATCCTGTTCGCCCCCGAAGACCTCTCGCTCGTGCGGGGGGAACCGGGTGGGCGCAGGCGGTTCCTCGACGAGCTGCTCGTGGCGCGCAACCCGCGCCTGGCCGGAGTCCTGTCGGACTACGACAGGGTTCTCCGCCAGCGCAACACGTTGCTGAAGTCGGCCCGTAATACCGGCGTCAAGGGCGACAAGCTCTCCACGCTCGACATCTGGGACGACCGCCTCGTCGTGCTCGGCAGCGAGATCATCGCGTCGCGCGAGATGCTCGTCGAGGCGCTGCGGCCCGAGGTCGGCGCCGCGTACCAGTCGGTCGCCGGAGACGATCACGCCGCCGACCTGTCGACGGTCGTCAGCATCCGCGGCAGGCTGCAAGAACATGACGACCCGATCGAGTCGGCGCAGCCGGCCCTGCCCGCGGCCGAGATCGAGCCGACCTTCCGGGAGGCGGTCGCGCGGGTGCGCCGCAACGAGCTGGAGCGCGGCGTCACGCTCGTGGGGCCGCACCGCGACGATCTCTTCCTGCAGCTGAACGGGCTTCCGGCGCGCGGCTACGCGAGCCACGGCGAGTCGTGGTCGTTCGCCCTCGCCCTCAAGCTCGCCTCGGCCGCCGTGCTCCGCCGCGAGTCGGCCACCGGCGACCCGGTCATCGTGCTCGACGACGTCTTCGCCGAGCTCGACCGGACTCGACGCGAGCGCCTCGCCGATGCGGTCGCCGACTACGAGCAGGTGCTCATCACGGCGGCGGTGGAGGAGGACGTCCCGGAGAGACTCGCGGCGCACGTCGTGCGGATCTCGAAGGGGAGAATCGTCGAATCGGAACCACCCCGAGTTCCTGCGCCCGTCGCTTCTGCTCCCTCGCCCGAGGCGTCGATCGACGGCGGCGCATGAGCCCGCGCAGGCCGGGGCCGGTCGACGACAACGAGGCGCAGCGCGTCTACCTCCGCTTTCGGCGGGTGTTCGGCGATGCATCGAGCCGAGGTCGCGACGCGAAGCGGCGGATCGCGCGATCGGGAGCCCCGAGCCAGCCGTTCTCGAGCGGCCGCGACCCGAAGGGGATCGCCGACGTGATCCTCGGCGTCACGACAGAACTGGGCTGGAACTCGGCCCTGGCGCAGTCCGACCTGATGAACGCGTGGCCCGATCTCGTCGGCGCGGAGCTCGCCGGCCACTCCGTTCCGGTCGGAATCGAAGACGGCACCCTCACCGTGCAGTGCGACTCGACGGCGTGGGCGACGCAGCTCCGATTGATGCGGTCGCAGATCACGACGTCGATCGTCACGACCTACCCGCAGGCTGGGATCGAGTCGATGCGTTTTCTCGCCCCCAACGCCCCGACCTGGAAACGGGGTCCCAGATCGGTCCCAGGGCGTGGTCCTCGCGATACTTACGGTTGACAGGAGTGATTCGGTCAACCAGCCCGGGAAAATCGCTCTGAGGGCGTATTTCGCCCGATGGGCCGACCTCCTGCGATAGACTTGCTCCGTCGCGCGCGAGGCCTCCGTAACCAGATACGACGGTGTGTCCACAGCCCCGTCTGCGACGTATCGAGAACAACGGCAGGAGCCCCACAACTGATGTCACCGAAGTCCAGCGACGGCACCGATCACTCCTACGAAGCCAGCGACATCCAGGTACTCGAAGGGCTCGAAGCGGTTCGCAAGCGTCCTGGCATGTACATCGGCTCCACCGGTCCCCGCGGTCTGCATCACCTCGTCTACGAGATCGTCGACAACGCCGTCGACGAGGCTCTGGCGGGGTACTGCGACACGATCCACGTCACCATGCGCGAAGACGGCGGCATCCGCGTCATCGACAACGGACGCGGCATCCCCGTCGACATCCACCCCGTCGAGAAGAAGTCGACCGTCGAGGTCGTCCTCACGGTGCTGCACGCCGGCGGCAAGTTCGGCGGCGGCGGCTACGCGGTCTCGGGTGGTCTGCACGGCGTCGGCTCATCTGTCGTGAACGCCCTGTCGACCGAGCTCGACGTCGAGGTGCACCGCCAGGGTTCCGTGTGGCGCCAGAGCTTCACCGACGGCGTGCCGGTCGCGCCCCTCGCGCAGGGCGAGGACGCCCCCGACACGGGGACGACGATCACCTTCTGGCCGAACGCCGAGATCTTCGAGACCGTCGAGTTCGACTACGAGACGCTACGTGCCCGCTTCCAGCAGATGGCCTTCCTGAACAAGGGCCTCCGCATCACGCTGACAGACGAGCGCCCGCTCCCGGAGGACGCCCCCGACGGCGCCACGGTCAAGAGCGACGACTTCATGTACGAGAAGGGGCTCGAGGACTACGTCGAGTACCTGAACGCGACCAAGAAGGTCGAGGTCGTCCACGACGACATCATCAGCTTCGAGGCCGAGGACACCGATCGGCGCATGGCCCTCGAGGTCGCCATGCAGTGGAACACCTCGTACAGCGAGAGCGTCCACACCTACGCCAACACGATCAACACCCACGAGGGCGGCACTCACGAAGAGGGCTTCCGCGCCGCGCTGACGACGGTCGTCAACAAGTACGGCAAAGAGAAGAGCCTCATCAAGGAGAAAGACGAGAACCTGTCGGGCGAGGATGTCCGCGAGGGCCTCACCGCGGTCATCTCGATCAAGCTCGGCGAGCCGCAGTTCGAGGGGCAGACGAAGACGAAGCTCGGCAACACCGAGGCCAAGTCGTTCACGCAGAAGGTCGCCTACGACCAGATCAACGACTGGTTCGACAAGAACCCGATCCAGGCCAAGGAGATCATCAAGAAGGGTCAGGCCGCGCAGGCGGCTCGGCTGGCAGCTCGCAAGGCCCGCGACTCCACGCGTCGCAAGGGCGTTCTCGAGTCGAACGGCATGCCCGGCAAGCTCAAGGACTGCCAGAGCAAAGACCCGGCGCTCAGCGAGATCTTCCTGGTCGAGGGCGACTCGGCCGGCGGCTCGGCCGTCCAGGGCCGCAACCCCGAGACGCAGGCGATCCTGCCGCTCCGCGGCAAGATCCTCAACGTCGAGAAGGCCCGCCTCGACCGCGCTCTCGGCAACAACGAGGTGCAGTCGATGATCAAGGCGTTCGGCGCCGACATCGGAGACGACTTCGACCCCGAGAAGGCCCGCTACCACAAGATCGTGCTCATGGCCGACGCCGACGTCGACGGCCAGCACATCACGACGCTGCTGCTGACGCTGCTCTTCCGGTACATGCGCCCCCTGATCGACCTCGGCTACGTCTACTTGGCCATGCCCCCGCTGTTCAAGCTCAAGTGGTCGAACGCCCCGCACGAGTACGTGTACAGCGACCTCGAGCGCGACGCCCTGACCGCGGCCGGCAAGGCCGAAGGCAAGCGCATGCCGAAAGACAACGGCATCCAGCGCTACAAGGGTCTCGGCGAGATGGACTACAAGGAGCTCTGGGAGACCACGATGGACCCCGAGACCCGCACGCTCCGCCAGGTCACCCTGGACGACGCGGTAGCCGCCGACACGATCTTCAACACCCTCATGGGCGAAGACGTCGAGCTGCGACGCAACTTCATCCAGCAGAACGCGAAAGACGTTCGCTTCCTCGACATCTGATCCCCACCCGAGTTCCTGCACTCGTGCAGGGTCCCGAGTGATCGTCACGTGCAGGATGCACGGGGCCGACAACCGAAAGAACACGAACGATGGCAGACGAGACCGACGACACCACCGGCGGCATCCCCGAGGGCGTGGCCCCACGAGAGTTCGCCGCTCAGCTGAAGCGCGACAGCATCGAAGCCGTCGACCTCCAGCTCGAGATGCAGCGCTCCTACCTCGACTACGCGATGAGCGTCATCGTCGGACGTGCGCTCCCCGAGGTGCGCGACGGCCTGAAGCCGGTGCACCGCCGCGTCATCTACGCGATGTACGACGGCGGCTACCGCCCCGACCGCGCGTTCTCGAAGTGCGCCCGCGTCGTCGGCGAGGTGATGGGAAACTTCCACCCCCACGGCGACTCCGCCATCTACGACGCGCTCGTCCGCCTCGTGCAGCCGTGGAGCCTCCGCTACCCGCTGGCGCTCGGCCAGGGCAACTTCGGCTCGCCGGGGAACGACGGCGCGGCCGCCCCCCGGTACACCGAGACCAAGATGGCTCCACTCGCCCTCGAGATGGTCCGCGACATCGACGAGGACACCGTCGACTTCCAGGACAACTACGACGGCCGCACTCAGGAGCCGGCGATCCTGCCGGCCCGCTTCCCGAACCTCCTCGTCAACGGCTCGGTCGGCATCGCCGTCGGCATGGCGACGAACATCCCGCCGCACAACCTTCGCGAGGTCGCCGCCGGCGCGCAGTGGTACCTCGAGAACCCCGAGGCCAACCGCGAGGAGCTCCTCGAGGCGCTCATGCAGCGCATCAAGGGCCCCGACTTTCCCACCGGCGCGCAGATCCTCGGCGTGCGCGGGATCCACGACGCCTACCGCACCGGCCGCGGCTCGATCACGATGCGCGCCGTGGTCAACGTCGAGGAGATCCAGAACCGCACGTGCCTCGTCGTCACCGAGCTGCCGTACCAGGTGAACCCCGACAATCTCGCGATCAAGATCGCCGACCTCGTCCGCGAGGGGCGCGTCGCCGGCATCGCCGACATCCGCGACGAGACCTCCGGCCGCACCGGCCAGCGCCTGGTCATCGTGCTCAAGCGCGACGCAGTCGCGAAGGTCGTGCTCAACAACCTCTACAAGCACACGTCGCTCCAGGAGAACTTCGGCGCGAACATGCTCGCCATCGTCGACGGAGTGCCGCGCACCCTGCCGCTCGACGGCTTCATCTCGGCGTGGGTCGCGCACCAGATCGAGGTCATCGTCCGCCGCACGCAGTTCCGTCTGCGCAAGGCCGAGGCCGACGCGCACATCCTGCGCGGCTACATCAAGGCCCTCGACGCCCTCGACGAGGTCATCGCGCTCATTCGCCGGTCGCCCACCGTCGACGAGGCCCGATCGGGCCTCATCGAGCTGCTCGACATCGACGAGCTCCAGGCCAATGCGGTGCTCGCGATGCAGCTCCGCCGCCTGGCCGCCCTCGAGCGCCAGAAGATCCAGGACGACCACGACGAGCTCGAGCGCAAGATCCTCGACTTCCAGGACATCCTCGCGAAGCCGGGTCGCCAGCGCAGCATCGTCAGCGACGAGCTCAAAGAGATCACCGACAAGTTCGGCGACGACCGCCGCACCGAGATCATGTTCGGGTTCGACGGCGACATGAGCGTCGAAGACCTCATTCCCGAGGAGGAGATGGTCGTCACGCTGACCCGCGGCGGCTACATCAAGCGCACGCGCAGCGACAACTACCGCTCGCAGCACCGCGGCGGCAAGGGTGTCAAGGGTGCCCAGCTCCGCGCCGACGACGTCGTCGACCACTTCTTCGTGACCACGACGCATCACTGGCTGCTGTTCCTCACCAACAAGGGCCGCGTCTACCGTGCCAAGGCGTACGAGCTGCAGGAGGCCGGTCGCGACGCCAAGGGCCAGCACGTCGCCAACCTGCTCGCGATGCAGCCCGACGAGGAGATCTCGCAGGTCCTCGACATCCCCGACTACGAGGTCGCCAGCTACCTGGTGCTCGCCACCCGCGACGGACTCATCAAGAAGACGGCGCTGACCGAGTACGACACGAACCGGACCGGCGGCATCATCGCCATCAATCTGCGTGAGGGGGACGAGCTCGTCTCCGCTCTGCTGGTCGACGAGCACGATGACCTCCTCCTGGTCTCGCGTCACGGCATGTCACTGCGCTTCACCGCCTCCAACGACTCGTTGCGCCCGATGGGCCGCTCGACGTCGGGCGTGAAGGGCATGACGTTCCGCGACGCCGACAGCCTCCTCTCGGCATCGGTCGTCGACGAGGCCGGATTCGTCTTCGTCGTGACCGAGGGCGGCTACGCGAAACGCACCGCCGCCGACCAGTACCGCATCCAGAACCGCGGCGGTCTCGGCATCAAGGTCGCCAAGCTGGCCGAAGCCCGGGGCGACCTCGCCGGCGCCATGATCGTCTCCGAGGACGACGAGGTGCTCGTCGTTCTGTCCGGAGGCAAGGTGGTAAGGTCTGCCGTGTCCGAGGTACCAGCCAAGGGCCGCGACACCATGGGCGTCGTCTTCGCGCGGTTCGCCGCCGACGACAAGATCATCGCCGTCGCACGCAACTCGGAGCGCAACCTCGAAGGTGCGTCCGACGAGAGTGCCGATGAAGATGCGCCTGAAGACGGAGGCGCAACCGGTGCAGAGTCTGCCACGGTTGACGAAAGCGCCACCGAGGCTCCAGACGGTGCCGACGACACCACGGGTGACACCGCCGGAGAGGACACGACGAACGAATGACTAGCGTCGCTGAAAAGCTTCAGAACAAGGCCAAGAAGCCAGTCGGCACCAAGCAGGTGCGACTGAAGCTCGTCTACATTGACTTCTGGTCGACGGTGAAGCTGTCCTTCCTCATCGCGGTCGCACTCGGCATCATCACCGTCGTCGCGACGTTCCTGATCTACGTGATTCTCACCCGCCTGGGGATCTTCGACACCGTCGACACCCTCCTGCAGGAAGTGCTGGGCGACAACAGCTTCACACTGCAGAACACGCTGTCGATCGGGCAGGTGATGCTGTTCGCCGTCGTCGTGGCCATCTTGAACATCGTGATCGGCACCGTGCTCGGTGCTATCGCCGCTCTCCTCTACAACCTGAGCGTGCGGATCACCGGCGGGCTGCTCGTCGGATTCACCAACAACTGAAGCCGATCCACGACAGAGCCGATCCACGACAGAGCCGATCCATGACAGAGCCGATCCACGACAGAGCCGAACGACGACAGAGCTGAACGACGCCGAACCGGTGCCGATTTAGCGAATGGCCGCGAATACGGTACTGTCTTATTCGGTCCAGGGGGCTATAGCTCAGGCGGTTAGAGCGCTTCGCTGATAACGAAGAGGTCATAGGTTCAAGTCCTATTAGCCCCACTCCATGCTGATAACCGGCATGAAGATCCCCTTCCCGGGGTAGCACCACCCGGGGCCTTAGCTCAGTTGGTAGAGCGCCTGCTTTGCAAGCAGGATGTCGGGAGTTCGATTCTCCCAGGCTCCACTCGATTCGCCTCCTCGTGTTCGGTTCGCCTTCGGCTCACCTCGCGGAAAACTCTCGTCGTGCTTGTTCGGCCGCTGCCGGCGGCATGCCGCATCGGCGGCTGCCGCATCGGCGACAGCGGATCCTCGTCTCGGCGGCCCGGTACCTGTCGGCGGGTGGGACGGGAGAAGCCCGCCCCCTTGCGGGGACGGGCTTCGTGGGGCACTGGGTCGTGCGCTCAGGCCTTGGTCTCTTCGTCATCGGCAACCCACAGCTCGTCGTCGGCACGGAGCGTCTGCGCCGCGGCGTAGACGACGGCGGCCAGTGCGCCGATGCCGAGGATGATCAGGAAGACCTTGCCGCCGCTGAGGCCCTTCTTCTTGGACGTCTTCTTGGCGACCTGCTTCTGGACCTTCTTGGCCTGAAGGGCGGCCTTCGCCACCTTCTTCGTGGCCTTGGGGTGCTTGCGAGCGGCCTTTGCGGCCTTCTTCAGCGCCTTGCGCTTGGCACGGCGGCTGAGCTTCTTGCCCTTCTTCTTCAGACCGTCGATGTCGAGGTCGGGAAGAGCATCGCTCAGCGGGCTCGACGCGACGGCGGCCGAGACGGCGGGAGCGACATCCTTGACCAGCTTCTCCTTGGCCTGGCCGGCTGCGGCCGTGGCCGAGGCGACACCGGACGAGACGGCGGGCTTGACCTGCGCGTCGAACGCGGCCTTGACGCGCGGAGCGACGTCCTTCTTCACGACTTCGGCGGCTTCGGCGCCCGCGGCCTTCCAGAAGTCGGCAGAGTGGCCGAGGACTTCGCGCTGCTCTCCCCAGATGCCGGCGGCATCCCCCTGGAGCTTCTTCAGTTCGCGTGTGCGCTTGCGTGACGTGGCCATTAGCTCTCCCTCGTGTGGATCATTGCGACGATCAACCCATCCTGGCACGCGCTCCCCTGACAGGTCACAGGATGATCTCTGAGGGACGACTGAATCTCGATGTCGCTGTGGAAGAATCGTCACCATGTCATCGCACACCGCTGTAGCCACGATCACCACGAACCTCGGCACGATCAAGGTCGACCTCTTCGGCAACCACGCCCCGAAGACCGTCGCCAACTTCGTCGGCCTCGCCACCGGCACCATCGAGTGGACCCACCCCGCCACGGGCGTGAAGTCGACCGACAAGCTGTACGACGGCGTGGTCTTCCACCGCATCATCCCGGACTTCATGATCCAGGGCGGCGACCCCCTCGGTCAGGGCGTCGGCGGCCCGGGCTACAACTTCGACGACGAGATCCACCCCGAGCTCACCTTCAAGGAGCCCTACATCCTCGCCATGGCCAACGCCGGCACGCGCGGTGGCAAGGGCACCAACGGCTCGCAGTTCTTCATCACCACGGTGGCGACCCCCTGGCTGCAGGGCAAGCACACCATCTTCGGCGAGGTCACCGACGCCGAGTCGAAGAAGGTCGTCGACGCCATCCAGGCGACCCCGACCGACGCGCGCGACAAGCCGATCGACGACGTGGTGATCCAGAGCGTCACCATCGACGAGGTCTAGGCCTTAGTGACGAACGTTCCCCGCAACGCCGACAACTTCTGCTACCGCCACCCCGACCGGCAGAGCTTTATTCTCTGCCAGCGGTGCGGGCGCACGATCTGCACGCAGTGCCAGACGCCGGCAGCCGTCGGCGTCCACTGCCCGGAGTGCGTGCGCGAGCAGCGCGGCAGCATGCCGCGGGTGAAGCCGCGCGTCGTGACGCGCATGAACGGCCTGGCGTCGTCGGGCGGGCCCGTCGTCACCTACGGGCTGATGGCGTTGGCCGGAGTCGGCTTCCTGATCGGGCTCGTGCCCGGCGGGTTCAACCTGCTCGGCTTCAACGGAGCCCTGGCTCTGTCGCAGCCGTGGCGGATCGTCACCGGGATCTTCGTCTACAGCGGCATCTTCGCGATCATCCAGCTGGCCTTCAACGTCTACATGCTGTGGGCGTTCGGATCGATGATCGAGCGGGAGCTCGGCCGGGCCCGTTTCATAGCCCTGTACGTGCTCGGCGCCCTGGGCGGCGAGCTGGCCAGCTCGATCTTCATCCCGGGCTACATCGTGCCGATCGTCGGATCAGCGATGTTCGGCCTGTTCGGGGCCTTCTATGTGATCCTGCGGTCGAGAGGCCAGCAGGCGAACCAGATCCTCGTTCTGATCGCGCTGAACATCGTGATCGGGCTCGTCCTGGGCTCGCCCTGGCAGATGTACATCGGCGCCGCTGCGATCGGCGCTCTGTCGGCGCTGATCTTCACGCGCACCCAGCACCGGTCGCAGCTGAACGCTCAACGAGGCCTGACGATCGGCCTCGGGGTCGCGCTCATCGTGATCATCCTGCTCCGGTCTGCGACGCTGACCGGCGCCATCGGCTGACGCTATCGACGACGAAGGCCCCGCATCTCGCCTGAGATACGGGGCCTTCGTCGTGGAGCAAGTTATCCACAGGTCCATCCACAGTGGGGATAGTTACACCCGTGTAAGACCGATCGTTATCGAATCGCTCGAAGGCTCGGATCAGCGCCAGCGCGTGGTCATCAGGAAGCCGATGAACATGATGCCGAAGCCGATCAGGATGTTCCACGACCCGAGGGACGGAACAGGCAGGGTGCTCTGCGACACGTAGTAGACGATGATCCAGACGAGCCCGAGAAGCATGAAGCCGAACATCACCGGCTTGAACCAGACGGGGTTCGGTCGGTTGGCGGACGATCCCTCGCCGGTGCGTGCCGCCGGTGCGGTGGTCTTCTTATCTCTGGCCATGGGCAGAAGTGTACCGGCATACCGGCTGTGCACACTCTGGCTGCCCCTGTAGACAACCTCTTCACGCTCACGCACGCGCCCGTAGAATCGTGTGATGACCGACTCGCCGACTCGCCGGAGCTCCCGACGCTCGTCGCGCCGTCGCACGTCCGTTGTCGGCGTCGCTGGGGAGGTCCTCATCACCCTCGGCGTGGTCGTCCTGCTCTTCATCGTCTGGCAGCAGTGGTTCAACGACATCCTGGTCTCCGGCACGACGCGCAGCGAAGCGTCGTCGCTCAGCCAGAAGCTGCACGACGAGGCCGGCGCCGGGCCGACCACCGCACCCGTCGACGGTGACTACGGGACGCCGGCTATCACCCCGGCCGCGAAAGACGGCGAGGCGTTCGGCGTGCTCTTCGTGCCCCGGTTCGGCGCCGACTACCAGGTGCCGGTCGACGGCGGCACAGGCACGGCCCAGACGCTCGACACCGGCGCGGCCGGCCACTACGACTCGACGCAGATGCCCGGGCAGGTCGGCAACTTCGCCATCGCCGGCCACCGCACCACGCACGGGGCTCCGTTCGCGAACATCGCTCAGCTGAAGATCGGCGACCACATCTACGTGCAGACGAGCAAGGGCTACTACACCTACACGTTCCGCAACCTCCAGTACGTCAAGCCGACGCAGGTCCAGGTGCTTCAAGTCGTTCCCGACGCCCCGACGATCGACGCCGCCTCGAAAGACCGGCTCATCACCCTGACGAGCTGCAATCCGAAGTACAGCGCCGCCGAGCGGATCATCGCCTACGGCGTCTTCGACTCGTGGCGACCCCTGTCCGCCGGCCCACCCGCCGAGATCGCGTCGCTCGCGACGACGAAGTCGTAGGCGCTCGTGTACGCCGCCCTCTGGAGAGTGCTGCCCGGCCCCTGGTGGGTGCGGGTGCTGATCCTGATCGTTCTCCTGGCCGCCGTGCTCTACGCGCTGGTGACATGGGTGTTCCCCTTCGCCGATTCCCTCATCCCCTCCCCTGACGTTACGGTTGACTCCCCATGACTCGCATCCTCGTCGTCGACAACTACGACAGCTTCGTCTACACGCTCAACGGCTACCTCCAGCAGCTCGGCGCCGAGACAGAGGTCGTGCGCAACGACTCGTTCTCCGGTTCCGACTCGGCCGCCCGCATCGCCGACTACGACGGCGTGCTCCTCTCGCCGGGCCCTGGTACCCCGGCAGCCGCCGGCGTCTCGATCGACGTCGTGCACGCGGCTCTCGACGGCGGCACGCCCCTTCTCGGCGTCTGCCTGGGTCACCAGGCGATCGCGGAGGCTCTCGGCGCAACCGTCACGCACGCCGAAGAGCTCATGCACGGCAAGACCTCCCGAGTCACGCACGACAGTAGCGACTTCTACTCGAACGTTCCGCAGCCGTTCCTCGCTACGCGCTACCACTCCCTCGCCGTCGTCGACGACACCGTGCCCGCCGAGCTGGAGGTCACTTCACGCACCTCCGGTGGCGTCATCATGGGGCTCAAGCACCGCGATGCCAACGTCTACGGTGTGCAGTTCCACCCCGAGTCGGTGCTCACGGAAGGCGGCTACAGCATGATCGGCAACTGGCTCTCCGTCGCGGGTCTGCCGACGGCGGTCGATGCCGCCAAGGGTCTGAGCCCGCTCGTCAACCTCGGCTGAGGCGGGGCGACCCGCAGGGGGTGGCTCGACGGCCAGTTCCTGCGCCGCAGGTCGCGAGAACCCGGCCGATAGTGCTGGTCGGGTAGCCGCGAGGGTGCGCGCGGACGCTGCTACTGACCGCTGCAGACGGTCAGAGTGATCGTCGACCCCTGAGGCTGCTCGCCGACGGGCAGCGACTGGGTGCTGACGATGTTGCCGGTGCACGAGTCGTCGGCGGTCGTGCGCACGTCGAGGCCGAGCGATGAGAGCGCCGACATCGCGTCGGCGACCGACTTCTCTGTCACGTCGGGTACGTTGACGGTCCCGCTCGAGACGACGAGGTCGACGGTGCTGCCTGGCTCGACGCTGGTGCCTGGTTCGGGTGTGGATGAGATGACCGTGCCTGCCGCGACCGTCGGGCTGTCCTGCTCGCTGACGGAGCCCTGCTGCAGACCGAGGGTCGTGAGCTGGTCCCAGGCGTCGGCGGTGGGTGATCCGCTGACGTCGGGCATCGCGACGGTGTCGGGGCCGGTCGAGACGTAGACGGTGATGATCTCGTCTTTGGCGACGGGCGTGCCGGCGGGCGGGCTGGTCTTGACGATGTCGCCCTCGTCGACCGACTCGCTCGTGATATCGGAGCGCTCGGGTACCAGACCGAGCTTCGTCAGCTTCGCAGCGCCGGTCTTGTACGGCTCGGAGGCGACCGTCGGCACGTCGATGCCGGCCGTGGAGGGCAGGACGACGGGTGACAGGCGGGCGACCCAGATGACCACGGCGATGACGATGATGGCGATGAGCACGATCCCGGCCCAGATCCAGGCGACGGGCGGCCGCGTCTGGGTGCGGGCGGGGCGGTTCGCCTCGCTGCTGTTCAGCTCTTTGAGCGCCGCCTCGGAGCCCATGGCCGCGTTGGGGTTGACCCCGAACATGGTCGTCGTCGTGTCGGCGGCCGCCACGGTGACGTGCTGCTGGCGACGGGCCGGGAGATTGCCGGATCCGGCGTCGACGACGTCGCTGCGGAACTCCGCCGCGCTCTGGAACCGGTCGAACCGGCTCTTGGCGAGGGCGTGGAGCGTGACGGCGTCGAGGGCCGGTGAGATCGCCGGGTTGAGCACGCTCGGCGGCACGGGCGGCTCGCTGACGTGCTGGTACGCGACGGCGACGGGCGACTCGCCGCGGAAGGGCGGCCGGCCGGTGAGCAGCTCGAAGAGGAGCACGCCGGTCGAGTAGAGGTCGGAGCGGGCGTCGACGGTCTCGCCGCGGGCCTGCTCGGGGCTGAAGTACTGGGCGGTGCCGAGGATCGCCGTGGTCTGCGCGACGGTGGCGGCGGAGTCGGAGACGGCTCGGGCGATGCCGAAGTCCATCACCTTGACCTGGCCGGTGTGCGTCAGCATCACGTTGCCGGGCTTGATGTCGCGGTGCACGACGCCGGCGCGGTGCGAGTACTCGAGGGCGGTCAGCACACCCTCGGTGATCCTCACGGCCTCCTTGGGATCGAGCGGCCCCTCGGCGACGATGTCTTTGAGCAGGCGCCCCTCGACGTACTCCATGACGATGTAGGGCACGAGCACCTGGTTGCCCATGGCGTCGCGCACGCTCTCTTCGCCGGCGTCGAAGACACGCACGATCGTGGGGTGCGCCATGCGGGCGGCGGCCTGAGCCTCTTGTCGGAAGCGGGTGCGGAAGGCCGGGTCGCTGGCGAGCTGCGACTTCATGAGCTTGATCGCGACCTGGCGGCCGAGGCGGGAGTCGGTGCCCATGTAGACGTTGGCCATGCCACCGTGACCGATCAGGTGACCGATCTGGTAACGGTTGGCGAGGAGGCTGATCCCCTCGGTCACGCCTTCAGCCACGAATACTCCCAAAATGCCACGGTCCCGACCAGTGTACCTGGGCGGGACCGTGGAGGTCTGGGCGCGCTGTGAGGGCGCAAGTACCTACAGCAGACCTACTGGTTGCCTTTTCCGTTGCCGTTGTTGCCGTTTCCGTTGCCGTTCGTGCCATCGCCGGCAGCCGGATCGGTGCCGTCGTCGGTCGGATCGGCCGACGGCGCCGCCGTCACGGTGACCGACACGCCGGCCGACGCGGCCGAGGTGACGGACCCGCACTTGGCCTTGTAGCTGAACGTCAGCGTGCCGACCTCGGTCGACTTCACCGTCACGGTCGTCGTGTTGGCGCCGACCGAGTTCGACGTCTTGCCACCCGAGTCGGTGCCGCCCGAGATCGTGTAGCTGAACCCGGTGAGCGAGTAGCCGACGGGGCAGCCGGTGTAGGTCGGGATCGTGATCGTCGCCATCTGCGTCGTGTCGATCGCGGTGGGTGCCGCCGTGGGCGCGCCCGGCTGGTCGGCCGAGGGGGCCGCCGTGTAGACGTAGATCACGATCGGGGTCGTCTTCTTGACCACACCGGTCGGGTTGACCTTGTACACCTTGCCCTGGTCGGCCGTGGTCGGTGCGGTCTGCGAATCCTGCGACGTGTTCACCTCGAAGCCCATGTCGCCGAGCAGCAGGCGCACCTGCGCCTCGGTCTTGCCGGTGTAGTCGGTCTGCACGATCAGCGCGCTGTCGTCAGTCGGCGTCGTGGTCGGCGTCGGCGACTCCCTGGGGGTGCTCGACGACTTCGGCGGGGCCTTGGTCGTCTCCTGCGCCGAAGGCGTGCCGCCATTGGTCAGAGCGAACGCGAGGCCGATGCCGCCGCCGACGACGATGATGATGGCGAGGACGATGATCGGCCAGAACCACGGGCCGCGCTTCTTCTTCTGAGGCTCCTCGTCGCCCTCGCCGGGCGTCTCGACGAGACCGGTGCCGAGGCCGGGGTTGACTGCGGTCGTCGGCGCCTGCGCGTCGGCGGCCGACATGAGGCGGGTGGTCGCATCGGCAGCGGCGAACACCTGGGTCGCGGCGTCGCCGGCACCCCCGATTCCGAGCATGGGAACTGCGGCGGTCGCCGCCGCCACGTCGCCGCGGCGAAGGGCCCGGGCCGCCTGGGCCAGCGCCGACGCCGAAGCGGGTCGCTCCGCCGGCTTCTTGGCGATGGACGAGTAGACGAGCTTGCGCACGGGCTCGGGGATGGTCGTCGGCAGATCGGGCGGCGTCTCGTTGATCTGCGCCATCGCGATGGCGACCTGCGACTCGCCCGTGAAGGGGCGGCGGCCGGCGAGGGCCTCGTAGGCGACGATTCCGAGAGAGTAGATGTCGGTCGAGGGCGAGGCCGGGTGACCGGACGCCTGCTCGGGCGAGAGGTACTGGACGGTGCCCATGACCTGGCCGGTCGCGGTGAGCGGCACCTGGTCGGCGATGCGGGCGATGCCGAAGTCGGTGATCTTGACTCGGCCGTCCGGCGTCACGAGGAGGTTGCCGGGCTTGATGTCGCGGTGCACGAGGCCGGCCGCGTGAGCCGCCTGAAGTGCCGACGCCGTCTGCGCGACTATGTCGAGCACCTTGTCGGTGGGGAGCACGCGATCGCGCTCGAGCACGGTCGACAGGGCCTCGCCGGGCACGAGCTCCATGACGAGGTAGGCGCTGCCCTCCTCCTCGCCGTAGTCGAAGACGTTGGCGATGCCCTCGTGGTTGACGAGAGCGGCGTGACGGGCCTCGGCGCGGAAGCGCTCGAGGAACCCCGGGTCGCCGAGGTACTCGTCTTTCAAGATCTTGACGGCGACGGTCCGGCCGATGACCAGGTCGGTCGCCTGCCACACCTCGCCCATGCCGCCGATGGCGACGCGGGACGACAGCTCGTACCGTCCGCCCAGAGTGAGCCCGCTGAATGGCCTCATTTGTTGAGCACCGCCTCCATCACTTGCTTTGCGATCGGTGCCGCAACCGTATTGCCGACCGCCGACTGTCCCTGACCGCCACCGTTCCCCACGACGACCGCCACGGCCACCTTCGGGTCTTTCGCCGGAGCGAATCCCGTGAACCAGAGCGTGTAGGGGTCGCCGTCACCGTTCTCCGCGGTGCCGGTCTTGCCCGCGACGTCGACGCCGCTAATTCTTGCATTGGTTCCGGTGCCCTTGTTGACGACCTCGGTCATGAGCTCGGTCAGAGTCGCCGCGGTGTCGGAGCTGATCGGGGTGCCCAGTTCTTGAGCCTGGAACGACTTCAGGGTCGACAGGTCCGGGTTCACGATGCTCTCGATGAGCGTGGGTGTCATCTCGGTGCCTCCGTTCGCGATCGTCGCTGTGGTCATGGCGACCTGCAGCGGCGACTCGCGGACGCTGCCCTGCCCGAAGGACTGCAGCATCAGGGTCGCGGTGTCGTCGGTGTAGGGGAACACGCTCTCGGCGGTCCGCTGCGGGATCTCGAGGGCGCTGTCGAAGCCGAACGCCTTCGCCATCGCGTTGATCCGGTCGTAGCCCAGCTCGGCGCCGAGCTCGGCGAACGGGATGTTGCACGAGTCGATGAGCGCGGTCTCGATCGTGACCGTCTTGCCGGCGCCACACGAGCCGCCCTCGGCGTTGTTGATCTTGCGGGTCGAGCCGGGCAGGGTCAGCGTCGCCGGGTTGTCGAGCTTCGAGGCCTTCGTGTACTTGCCGCTCTCGAACGCGGCGGCCGCGACGACGAGCTTGAAGGTCGAGCCCGGGAAGTACAGATCGCCCTGGATCGCCCGGTTGATCAGCGGCTGCGACGAGTCGGCGATGAGCGTCTTGTACGCCTTCAGCACGCTGGCGCGATCATGGCTGGCCAGCTGGTTGGGGTCGTACGAGCCCTTCGACACCATCGCGAGGATCTTGCCCGTCGACGGCTCGATCGCGACGACGGCGCCGGTGTTGCTGCCGAGGGCGTCGTAGGCGACCTTCTGCACGGCCGCGTCGATCGTCGTGTTGACCGTCGCGCCCTCGGGGTCCTTGCCGGTGAGAAGCGAGTTCAGCTTGTCGAAGAACTGCTCGTTCGAGGTGCCCGACAGCTCTTTGTTCAGGGCGCTCTCGATGCCGGTCGAGCCCTGACCCAGCGTGTAGTAGCCGGTCACCGGCGCATAGAGCTCGCCGTCCGAGTACGTGCGCAAGAACTTGTACTGGTCGTCGACCGGCTTCGAGTCGGCGACCGCCTGGCCGTCGACGACGATGGCGCCCCGCTGCGCGGAGTAGCTCTGCAGGATCGCCCGACTGTTGCGCGGGTCGGCCTTGAGCGACTCCGCCTGGAAGCCGGTGATGTACGTGCTCGACACCATGAGCGCCACGAACATGGCGAGCACCACGATGCTGACGCGCTTGAGCTCCTTGTTCATCAGCCGACCACCGCCCGGGGGCCGGTGCGGATTCCGTCCGAGAGCCGCAGGATGAGCGCCACGATGATCCAGTTCGAGAGCAGGGAGGAGCCTCCGGCCGCGAGGAACGGCATGGTCAGCCCGGTCAGCGGGATGACGCGCGTCACGCCGCCCATGACGACGAACACCTGGAGGGCGATGATGAACGAGAGGCCGACGCCGAGCAGGCGGCCGAAGTCGTCGGTGCCGACGAAGCCGATGCGGAAGCCCCGCGAGACCAGGAGGATGTAGAGGCCCAGGATCGCGATGAGTCCGGCGAGCCCCAGCTCCTCGCCGAGCGACGCGATGATGTAGTCCGACTGCGCGAGCGGCGTCGTGCCGGGGCTGCCCTGGCCGAAGCCGGTGCCGATGAGGCCGCCGTTGGCGAGGCCGAACAGGCCCGTGACGAGCTGGTAGCTGCCGCCGGGCGCGCCGTAGACGGAGTTGCTGAGCGGGTTCAGCCACGCCTCGAACCGGTCGTGGACGTACTCCTGCGTGAGGGCGGCCGCGATGGCGCCGCCGACGAACAGGACCATGCCCAGCACGACCCAGCTGGCCTTGCCGGTGGCGACGTAGATCATCACCAGGAACAGGCCGAAGTACAGCAGCGAGGTGCCGAGGTCTTTCTCGAACACCAGCACGACCATGGCCATGCCCCAGATGATCAGGATCGGCCCGAGGTCGCGGGGCCGCGGGAAGCGCATGCCGAGGATCTTCGGCCCCATCAGCGACAGGCTGTCGCGGGCCTGCACGAGGTAGCCGGCGAAGAAGATCGCGAGCGTGATCTTGGCGATCTCACCGGGCTGGAACGAGAGCGGGCCGACGTCGATCCAGACGCGTGCGGCGAGCCCGCGGCGGCCGAGGCCGGGCACGAGCGGCAGCAGGAGGAAGACGATCGAGACGAACATCGCAATGTAGCGGTAGCGGGCGAGGATCCGGTAGTTCTTGATCGCGATGATCGCGATGATGGCCACGACGAGAGCCGCTGTCGTCCACAGGATCTGGCGCTCGCCCGCGTGGGTCGGGTTCGAGCCCGACCAGGAGGGGATGTCGATGCGGTAGATCTCGGCGATGCCCAGGCCGTTGAGGGTGAGGGCGATCGGCAGCACGAACGGATCGGCGTCGCGCGCGACGACGCGGAGCACGACGTGCAGGACGAGGGCGAGGAGCAGGACCAGGCCGCCCGACCACAGCACGTCGGAGCGGATCTCGCCGAGGGCGCCGAGCTGCACCAAGAGCATCGCCCCGGCTGAGATTCCGCAGGCCACGATCAGCAGCGGAAGCTCGATGTTGCGCAGGCGCGCCGGCTGGCGCGGGCGGATCGTGATCGTCTGCGTGAGGGTGGAGCCGGTGAGGTTCGTGCCCGCAGGGGTCGAGGCGCTCGCGGCGGCCGGGGTCGAGGGGCGGCCGATCGCCTCGGTGGCGTCATCAGCCGCTGGCATTCGCGAGCCTCTCGACGATGGTCCGGGCGTCGGTCAGGCTTCCCGCGTTGATCGTGTCTTTCACGGTCGTCTGCGTGTAGCTCGACAGGTCGTCGACCTTGACCTGCGTCGTCTCGTACACGCTCGACAGGTGGATCGGCCCGAGCGTCTGCTGCACGCCCTTGTAGATCACGACGGTGCCGTCCTGCTCGCCGACGTAGTAGTGGTCTTGGGTCCAGCGGTAGGTGAGGATCACGCCGGTCGCGACGATGATGATCGCGACGGCGAGAGCCACCAGCCAGGTGATGCGGCGGGTGCGGGCGCGCCGGCGGTCCTCGGCGATGAGCTCGGCGAGGTACTCGTCGGACTCGGGCTCGAAGTGGCTGTCTTCTGGAGTCGTGGCCACCTTGAGCGGGTGCAGGAGGATCGTGGGGAGGCGCAGCGGGCGGCGGCCCTGCTCGCCCTCGAACGTCAGGGGCGTGGCGGCCGAGCCGACGGTGGTGGGCTGCTCGGCCGACGAGATCTCGCTCTCGTCGACGTCGACGACGACGACGGTCACGTTGTCGGGGGCGCCGTGGTCGAGCGTCTCCTTGACGAGACGGCGCGACACGGCGTCGGCGTCGAGCCCGGAGGCCAGCGCCTTGCGGATCCGGTCTTCGGCGAGGTAGCTCGAGAGGCCGTCCGAGCAGATCAGCCAGCGGTCGCCCGGCTGCGTGCCCAGGATCGCCGTGTCGATCTCGGGGGCCGCGTCGACGTCGCCGAGCACGCGCATCAGCACCGAGCGGCGCGGGTGCACGGCGGCCTCCTCGGGCGTGATGCGGCCCGAGTCGACGAGGCGCTGCACGAAGGTGTGGTCGGCCGTGATCTGGCTGAGCTCCCCCTCGCGGTACAGGTAGATGCGCGAGTCGCCGATGTGGGCGATCGCGATGCTGTCGCCGACGCGCATCATCGCGCTGACGGTCGTGCCCATGCCGGTCAGCTCGGGGTGCTCGAAGACGGTCTCGGCCAGCAGCTGGTTGGCCGCGATCAGCGACGACTGGAGGGCGAACTCGGCGTCGCCCGGAGACGAGTAGGGCTTGTCGGTCTCGCGGATCCTGCGGATCGCGATCGCCGAGGCCACGTCGCCGCCGGCGTGGCCGCCCATGCCGTCGGCCACGACGAAGAGCTGATTGCCCGCGTAGCCGGAGTCTTGGTTGTTGGCCCGGATCTTTCCGACGTTGGAAAGCGCAGCGCTCCTGATCGACGCCACCCGCTACCGCCGCAACTCGAAGCTCGTGGTGCCGATGGTGACCGTGGTGTTCGAGGCGAGCGGCGTCGGGACGGAGATGCGCTCCCCGTTCACGAACGTGCCGTTGGTCGAGTCGAGGTCCTGGATCACCCAGCGGCCGTTCCACAGCATGAGCCGGGCGTGGTGGGTCGAGGTGTAGTCGTCGCGGATGATCAGGTTGCTCTCGTTCGAGCGGCCGATCGTGAGCGGCCCGTCGCCGAGCGGCATCTCGAGGCCGTTCTTGGCGCCCTTGGTGATGACGAGGCGGGTCGCAGTCACGTCGGAGGTCGGCGCCGGGGCAGCGGGCGCAGGAACTGCGGGAGCCCGCGGAGCCTGACTCGGGGCCGCCGCTGCTGCCGCCTGGGCCTGGCCGCCGGCGGGCTGCTGGTCGGCGGGCAGCTTCTTGGCCCGCTGCCCGAACAGGTCGCTGCGGAGCGCGTAGACGATGAAGAAGATGAAGAGCCACAGCACGACGATGAAGGCGAGGCGGAGGACGAGGAGGGTCAGCTCACTGGTCATCGGAGGGCGCCCCCTTCCGGCGGATTATGGCCGGTGCGGGAGCCGTCGGCGGAGCCGCTGCGGGACGTCGAGACGGGAAGCACTCGGAACACGATACGCGTACGACCTATTTGGATCACAGAATCGGGCTGAACGACGGCCTTGGTCAGCGGGACGCCATCGAGCTTGGAGCCGTTGGTCGAACCCAGATCAGTGGCCTGAGCGTGCTGGCCGTCCCACAGGATCTCGACGTGCTTTCGGCTCGTGCCGGTGTCTTGCACGGTGATGTCGGCCTCGCTGCCGCGGCCGATCACAGTGCGGCCCTTCGGGAGGGAGTGCTGCGTGCCCTCGACCTCGACGACGGGGGTCCACACGACGTCTTCCTCGCGGACGTTCGCCGAGTCGATCCGCAGGATGCCGGTCGTGAGGCGCTCGTCGAGCCGCAGCTCGATCCGGACGCGACCCGCGAAAGAATAGGACTGCTTGCGCGCGTGCCCCTCGACCTCGGCCGCGAGCTCGTCGACGAGGGCACGACCCATCTCGTCCATCCGCGCGAAGTCCTTCGAGGCGAGCGCCACTGTGAACTCGTTCGGCGTCAGGATCCGCTCGCGCGAGACCACGGCCGCCTTCACATCCATCTCGCGCTTCAGGGCCGCCGTGATCTCGAGCGGCTGGACGCCCGAACGGAACGTCTTCGAGAACGTGCCGTTGACAGCACGCTCCAGACGTCGTTCGAAGTTGTCGAGCAGTCCCACTGGATCTCCTGGTCGGTCGTTCGGCCGGTTGCCGCCTGGCCGATAAGTCTGCCCAAGCTAGCGGGTGCAAGAGTAGTGCCCGCTGCATGCTATCGTTTTCAGGTTGGCTGAGAGGCCAGCAGGTTGGCTGAGAGGCCGACGCTGGCGCGAGTGGCGGAATAGGCAGACGCGCACGGTTCAGGTCCGTGTGCCCGAAAGGGCGTGGGGGTTCAACTCCCCCCTCGCGCACCAGCAAGCAGTCTCCGAGTGCCCCGTTCGTCTTCGATGAGCGGGGCTCTCTCTGTCTGCGGAGATCCCGCGACGGCGTCGCTCGGCGACCCGCAGCCTCAGGCCGCAGGCCAGGTCAGGGTCACTGCGGTGCCCTCGCCCGGCGTCGAGTCGATCGACGCACGCCCGCCGACGTTGGCGACGCGCTCGATGATCGACACCCGTACGCCGAGGCGGCCCGGCGTCATGGTGGCGGTGTCGAAGCCCAGGCCGTCGTCGGTGACGCCGACGGTGAGCACCTCGTCGCGCCACTGGATGTGCACGTTGCGGGTCACGACGCCTGGGCCGGCGTGCTGGATGCTGTTCGTCAGGGCCTGCATGACGGCCGAGAAGAAGGCCTCGACGACGCTGCCCGGGATCGAGTAGTCCTTCAGCCCCTCGCTGCTGAACCCGGCGGTGATGCCGAGCTCCTCGCACGCCGCGGCGAACCGGGCCCGGAGCTGGTCGAGGGGCACGAGGTCGTCGATGGTCGTGGGCAGTGCCCCGGCCGAGGCTACCTCGGTCAGGGCGTGCTTCGCCATGGCGACGGCCAGATGGCGCTCCTCGGGGGAGTGCGCACGCGCCGCCGTGAGAAACGTGGTGAGCACGCTGTCATGCAGGATCGAATCCACCTGCACGCGCTCGAGCTCGGTGCGATGCTCTCGGACGGCGTGCGCGTACTTGCGCGTGGCGGTCCCGTGCGCGGAGTCGACGGCGGCCGATGCGCGGCGGAACATGCCGATCAGCAGCAGCACGACGAGACCCAGCATGAGGCCGTACCCGGCCTCGGCGATGGACTGCAGGAACGGCCTGCCGCCGCCGGCCGGAGTCTCGCGGACGATGATGTAGGCGACGTAGACCATGGCCATGTAGGCGATCGCGAGCACTCGCGGGAACGCGAATGCGGCGGCGGCGAAGGCGATCGTCGAGAGCGGGCTCGGCCAGGGGGCGGTCGGCGCCACCCGCGCGGGGTCGGAGGCGAAGAAGGGCCAGGACACGGTGACGATCAGGTAGACGGCGCTGGCAGTTCCTGCCGCGGTCTTCGCATGTCGCCCGGTGAGACCGGCGATCACCGTCGCGCTCAGGCTGCCGAAGACGGCGAATCCGATGCACCAGGCCCAGACCTGGTTCATGGCCGGCTGGCCGCGGAATGCCTCCGGCACGGCGACCGCCCCGAAGACGAGGCAGTACAGGGCGAGGCTTCGAGCGATGACCTTCTCGACGAGAGCGGAGCTGATCAGGTACTTCTGTCGGCGGCCGGCTCGGAGCGTGCCGACGAGATCGGGCAGGGCGGGGCGCGTGCGGAGAAGCGGCACGGTGACTCCCTGACGACGGTGCGACGAACCGGCCGAATGGGCGGTCACCCTTGTCTACCGTTGTCATAACGATCGGTCGACCCTCAGAACTGGGGGCAGTCGCCTGCGGCCTCGACCGGGGAGAATTTCAGCGCGCGTCACGAACCGTGCCTGCTGATCAGCCTCGTCACCCTGAGGCACCCCGACTATGACATCTCTCCTCTCACGCCTCGCCTTCCGTTTCGCCCGGCCGATCCTGCGTCTGCACTTCTGGCTCTACAGCCGGAATGTCGACCGCGCGTTCTTCCCCGAGGACGAACCCGAGGGTGTCGTCGGGGGGCCCGATCCCGAGCGCATCCTGTTCGTGGGCGATATCGCCGTCGCCGGCTACGGCGTCCTCCGTCACGGGATGAGCGCCGCTTCGTACACGGCGGCGGCCATCGGGCAGCGCACCGGCCGGGGTGTCACCTGGTCGACCCTGACCGCCTTCGACCTCACAGCGCATCGGGTGGCGACCCTGCCGTGCCACGACACGTACGACTTCTCGCGCGTCGTGTTCATGATCGGCATCCCCGACGTGCTCCTCGCCACCGACGCGGGCGCCTGGGGCCGCGACCTGCGCACCGTCTTCGCCCGCGCGCGGGAGTCGTTCGGCCCCGACACGCAGATCGTCTTCGCCGGCATCCCGCCCATGCACGAGTTCCAGCCCATCCCGCGGCTGGCGCGCCTGCTCATCAAGGAGCGGATCGACCAGCTCAACGCCACCGCCATGGCCGTCCTCGAGGAGGACCGCTCGGACGCGGGCAGCGTGTTCGTGGTCACTCCGGACTGGCGCGAGGGGCACGCCTACGTGCAGGAGAGCTTCTCGTGGAAGAAGCTGCACCACCTGTGGGGGACGACCATCGGGTCGGCTGCCGCCGGCTCGTCACGGTCGCCGGTCGGCGGGGCTCCCATCGCGGCGTGACCGCGCCGGTGACGACTCACACCTGGAGCTGCCACCCGACCATGAAGCCGGCCGTGACCCCGATCGCGACGAAGACCAGGCTGACCACGGTCCCGGCTATGGCGAGTCCTCTTCCGCG
The DNA here is from genome assembly GCF_003752365.1 of Frondihabitans sp. PhB188. Taxonomy (GTDB): domain Bacteria; phylum Actinomycetota; class Actinomycetes; order Actinomycetales; family Microbacteriaceae; genus Frondihabitans. Next base: position 134,713 of record NZ_RJUO01000004.1, read on the forward strand.
CTCGCCGGTCCGGGAGGTGCTGCGCAGAGCGATCAGGGAGACCACGAGACCGGCTGGCAGAAGACGAACGCCAGGACGAAGCCGATCACCGCGAGAGCGTTGAGCGGTACTGTCGACGCCAGGGAAGGCGTTCGGGTCGTGCTCGAATTCGTCATGGCCTCGGGTGTCCTTCCGACCGGGTGAATCGCCTCAGGCTAAGCCGCTCACGGCTGATGCGCCAGCCTCCTCGACCAGGCGCACCTTCACGTTGACAGCGACCTCGCCCCGAATCGACGGCTCTGCCCCCAGCCGCTCGAGAAGCAGCTCGCCCACCCGCCGGAGCGTCTCGGTGGCGGGTCTCTCGCCGGCAGTGGAGATGTGCGCGCTGACCGTCGTGAAGTCGTCGGCCCGGTCGATGTCGACGAGCACGTCCGGGACGCGCAGGGCGAGCCGCACGGCCACCGCCCCGGCGGCAGCCTCGAGGATCGGCTGCGCCGGGTAGACGCCCGAGACCCCCTCCGTCGCTCGGATGGCCGCCGTCAGCTGGCGGGAGAGCTCGGTGTCATCGGTCATCGGTGCGGTCCCCTCCCGGGTAGACATCGTCGATCGTGACGTCGATCTGGCCGATGACGAGCTCGGTGTGCTCCGCCAGCGCGCGTGTGATGCGCTCGCGAAGCCTGTCGGCCGTCTCGGCCACGGACATCCCGTACTCGAGGCCGGCCGTCACGTCGATGCGGATGGGCGCTCCGGGCGTCGTCACGTCTCCGTCCAGCACGCACCGGCCCATGATCACGCCGCCCATGGTGTCGCCGGCGCGGCGGATGACGCCTCGGACGGCCGCCTCGGTGAGTGCGAGCCGGAGCACGGGGTTCGGATGCCCGACGGGGATGTCCCTCCCGGATCGGATCTCGGTCTTGATGGTGTCGAGGAGTCCTGAGATCCAGGCATCGTCGCGGGCAGGATCGCGCCCGGACTCGTGCTCCAGCGCAGTGCGGGCGAGTTCCTGCATCCGGGTCATCCCCACGAGGGCGAGACGGCAGGCTGCGGAGGTCTCGATCGAGGGGTCGTACGGCGTGCGGCCTCGGTCGAGGTAGTCGCCGAGCTCTTCCATCGTGTGGCCGTCGAGGTCGTCTTCCGGCACGGAGGTAGCGTCGAATGTCATCGCCATGCCTCCATTTCGTGGAGAACGAATCGTCGGGCGCGAGCCAGGAGGCCCCGCACGGTGGAGACCGGGATCTCGAGTGCGTCCGAGATCTCCTGGTAGCTGTAGCCGGCGGTCTCTCGTAGTAGCCAACACCGTCGCTGATCCGCGGGGAGTCTGTCGAGAGCCTCCCACACGGCGTCGAGCTGCAGGCGGGTCTCGACGATCTTCTCGGGAGAGCGGGATTCGTGAGCCGGGGGGTTCACCTGGTCGATGTCGTCGTGATCGCGACGGACGCGGATCCTGTCGATCGCCTTGCGGGTGACGATGCGCATGAGCCAGTTGCGGACATGCGCGGGACTGTCGAGCTCGGCGATCTGCCGCCAGCCGGTCAGGAACGACTCCTGGACGACGTCGTCCGACTCGATGTCGGAGCCGAGGAGCTTGGCGGAGTACACCCGCATGAGGGGCCCGTGTCGACGCGCGAGCATCTCGAACGCGTGCACGTCGCCGTCGGCGGCTCGCGCGGCGAGAGTCGCGTCAGCAGCCTCCGACAGCGGATCGAGGTCGACGATGACGGCCTCCCTGATCGATCGAACGTGCGGCCGGATCGGCCTCCACCTGACTACCACCAACCTTGCACGCCGCACCAGCTGTTGGCCCGGAACCGACCCGAGACCGATCGGGCACCCAGCGAAGCCGTGCTTCTGCCCTCGTTCTGGGGGCGACGGCCGGCCCTTCGCGTCGAAAGCGAACTCCGAACATCTCATCAGACGGGTTTGTGACATTCGGTCCACTCATCTCGTCCTAACTCCTGACGGGCGGTCCATCGCCCAGTGAGACCGATCGCATGCCGCGGGAGGAGGAGAGAAGTGAGCACCACCCCCGCCACTGATGCGAGGTCGCAGGACCCCGATCCGATCTCGTCGCTGGTCGACGCGCCCCTGGCCCGCTTCGAGGTATCGGGGCGGAGCGCCGCCGAGGCCGCCCGTCTGTCGGAGCGCGCGTACGGAGGTGCGAGATTCACCGCCCTGGAGCCGGACGAGCCCTTCTCGTTTCGCTTCGCATCTCTCGGCGACGAGAACGTCAGCCTCCGCCTGTCGAGCCTGTCCGGCACTCTGGTCGGCGAGATCGGTCGGCTCGACGACTACGTCGCCACCTGGTTCCGTCAGGGCGGCGGCAGGATCGCGACCACCCGGGAGACCCTCGACCTCCGTCCCGGAGGTCTCGCCGTGCTCCCCTCCTCCGAGAGCTTCCGGTTCGAGACCGGGCCCGGCCTGCAGAACCTCGTGCACGTGGCGAGACCCTTCCTCGAGAGGATCGCGACCGAGCGTCACGGCGGCCCTGAGCAGCCCCTCGCGTTCCGGCACCAGGTCAGGCCCAGCGAAAGCGGCCTCGCGCAGTGGCGGCAGACCATGTCGGCGGCCTCGCCCGTCATCACCGACGCCGACGCGCCGCCACTGATCCGCATGGAGTCCAACCTCGCCGTAGCGCGAACGCTTCTGGACGTCTTCTCCTGGCACACGCATCACGTCCCGGCGGCGCTCCTGACACCGCGCCTCGCGAAGGTGCGGGCGACCGTGGAGTTCCTCCACGAGAACGCGCACCTGCCGATCACGCCGGCTGATGCCGCGTCGGCGGTCGGTTTGAACACGCGGTCCATGCAGAACTCGTTCCAGCGCCACCTCGAGATGTCGCCCACGGAGTACCTCCGTCGAGTGCGTCTCGACAGGGTGCGCCGGGACCTCCTCGAGCACACCCCGAAGACGGCGACGGTCAACGATCTCGCGCGCGCCTGGGGGTTCGGCAACCTGGGTCGATTCGCGTCGTCGTATCAGGCTCGCTTCGGGGAGAAACCGAACGAGACACTCCGGCGAGGGCGGCCTTCGGGAGTCCCTCCGCTGGCCGGAAACCGATCCGAACTGACGGTTTTCTGAAGATTTTCTGGACGCCCATGACGAAGTCATTAGTCAATGCGTCTGAATGATGTGCCCCACGAACTCGGGTGCAGCTCTCCGGGTCCCGGGTAGCACGACAACAAATATCAAGGAGAAAGCAAATGACGAACGTCACCCCCACCACGTCCAGCTCCGTCGCCAAGACCACCCCCGCCTCGGGAACCGCGACCGGCAAGAACACGATCGCCGAGGGCGTCGTCGAGAAGGTCGCCGGCATCGCCGCCCGCGAGGTGCCCGGCGTGCACGACCTCGGCAACGGTGCCGCTCGTGCCATCGGCGCGATCCGCTCCGCGATCAACCAGCAGGACCGCGGCCAGGGCATCAAGGTCGAGGTCGGCGAGAAGCAGGTCGCCGCTGACATCGTCGTCGTCGCCGAGTACCCGGTCGAGCTGCAGAAGCTCGCCGACAGCGTCCGCGCCAGCGTCACCGAGGCCATCTCGACCGTCGTCGGCATGGAGGTCACCGAGGTCAACGTCACCGTCTCCGACGTCTTCATCCCGTCGGACGACGAGGACAACGACACCGAGACCGAGAGCCGCGTCAAGTGACCTCCACTACCAAGGGAATGCTGATCGGCGCCGTGCTCGCGCTGACGGCAGTCGCATTCGGATTCTGGGCCATGATCCTGGTCGCTGTCGCGATCGTGATCGGCTGGGGTGTGGGCCGGGTCGTCGAGGGAAAGCTCGACGTGAAGTCCCTGTCTGACGCCCTCCGCGGGCGGCGGTCCTCGTGACCGCGGCGGTGATGGCCGACTCCGTGCCAGTCGACGCCGCGGCCGCCCGCGGCCTCCATGGCCGCACGAAGATCACCTCGCGCGCAGTGCGCCGGGTCGTGTCGGCCGTCACCGCGGACGCTCTCAGCGTCAGCGCCTCCGACGTGTCGGTGGAACTCGCCGACCACGACGGCTCACTGACCGTGATCGCGAAGACGCCGATCCACGTCAGTCCGCTGGGCGACGTCGGGCGTCGTTCGAGCGGCACCCTGCTGGAACGCCTGACGGCCGCCCAGACCACCATCCGCGACCGCTGCCTGCAGCTGACCGGATCCTCCATCGGCCGGGTCGACCTCCGCATCACGGGCGTCGACCTCCGTGAACGAAAGAGACTGTCATGACGACCCCCGGCCTCTACCGCCGCGTCGTGCGACGCGAGACGCATTCGTCTCGTTCTGGCATCGCCATCGTCCTGGCAGTGCTCCTGATCCTCGTCTTCGCCTGGATCGGCGTCGAGGCTGTCCTCGCAGCACTGAAGCAGCCTGCCCTCCTGGCCTCGCCGAAAGACGCCGCGGTCACGATCCTCGACGCGGCCAGCGCCCCCGTGGGGCTGCTGACCGCCGCCGGGGCCGTCGTCGCGGTGATCGGGATCATCCTGATCATCGTCGCGCTGGCACCCGGTCGCCGCGGCCGCCGCAGTGCGTCGTCTGACCGGACGGCGGCACTCGTCGACGACCGCGTGATCGCGCAGAGCATCGCCGGAACCGCCAGCTACGCCGGCGACATAGAGCCGGACCAGGTCAAGGTCACGGTCGGCAAGCGCTCCGTCGACGTCGACGTCACCCGTACGTCGGGGCGCACCGCCGACCTCCGCAGCATCCAGGAAGCCGTCGACGACGAGCTGTCGTCGTACGACTACAGCCCGAGCCTCCGCGGCAAGGTGCGCCTGTCCAAGGAAGGAACGGTCGCCTGATGACCAGCACGAATCGATTCCTCAACCGTCTGCTCGTCTTCGTCGTCGGACTCGTCCTGCTTCTGGCAGGTGGAGCTGTAGCGGCCGGGGCGCTCCTCGCCGACGTGAAGAAGAACGTCAGCCAGTCGGCGAAGGACGCCACGCAGCCCACGTCGGACGCCCTCTCCGGCGGCCAGCCCTGGATCCTGTGGGTGACGGCCGTGGCCGCGCTCGTCCTGATCCTGCTGCTCCTGTGGTTCATCTTCCGGCAGGGCCGTGGGCGCACGAACACGCTCCTCGAGGTCGCCGGCGGCGAAGGCAAGGGCTCGCCCACCGGCGGAACCCTGACCATCGACGCGAAGGTCGCCGAGCAGGTGCTCGAGGAGTCTCTGGCACGCGACCCGTCCATCGTGTCGGTCGACGTCAGCGCCTTCGAGGTCAAGAAGGAGAACGTGCTCCGCATCACGGCGCAGACCCGCCGCGGTGTCTCGCCGATCGAGGTGCGCCGGTCGATCGACCGCGCGGTCGCCGACTGGGACGCCCTCCTCGGAACCGCGACACCCGTCGTGATCCAGATCACCGGCGGGCTCCGCAGCCAGCTGACCGGCACCAGCCGCGTCGTATAGCACGTCAACCCCACCCACCGACGGCCTCCGGGCCACCACGAGAAGAAGGAAATCACCATGAGTGCAGCAGACAAGATCAAGGCCGCAGCCGAGACCGTCACCGGCAAGGCCAAGGAGGCCGTCGGCAACGCGACGGACAACGACAAGCTCGTCGCCGAGGGCAAGGCCGACCAGGTCAAGGGCAAGGGCCGCGACACTGCCGAAGACGTCAAGGACGCGTTCAAGAACTGATCGCTTTCGGCCCCCGCCCACACGGGCGGGGGCCGATCCTCTCCCCCGTCGAGACGAACACCCCGAGCGACCGCCACCGGCCACCGACGCGAGCTTCGCCCCGCAGATTCCCTCGCACCGACACGAAAGTCCCCCCGTGAGCCAGAAGAAGCCCGTCAGCCGGTCCACTGCTGAGCAACGACGCCAGCAGGCGCAGACCTACCCCACCACCTCCCGCCTCCTCGCCGAAGTGTTCGGCACGTTCCTCCTCGTCTTCGGAGGCGTGGGCACCGCTCTCTTCGCCTCGGCGTTTCCCACCAGCCAGAACCCCCTCGGCGTCGGCTTTCTCGGTGTCGCACTGGCGTTCGGCCTCACCGTGATGGCGGGCATCTACGCCGTCGGCCACATCTCCGGCGGGCACTTCAACCCCGCCGTCACCGTCGGCCTGGCGATCTCCGGCCGTACCGAGTGGCGGCATGTTCCGGGCTACATCGTCGCGCAGATCGTCGGCGGCGCGATCGCTTCCAGCGTCCTCGCCCTCATCGCCGCCGACGGGCCCTCGAACTACTTCGCCTCGGCTCGCGACAGCGGCTTCGCCTCCAACGGGTTCGGCACCTCGTCTCCCGGAGGATTCGGCCTCGGCGCCGTCTTCCTGGCCGAAGTCGTCCTGACCGCCGTGTTCGTCACCGTCATCCTCTCGATCACGGCGAAGCCCGAGTACAAGGCCGTCGCCCCCATCGGAATCGGATTCACGCTCACGCTGATCCACCTCATCAGCATCCCGATCAGCAACACCTCGGTGAACCCCGCCCGTTCCATCGCCGCCGCGATCTACGGCGGACCCACCGCTCTGGGGCAGCTCTGGGTGTTCATCGTCGCTCCGCTCGTCGGAGCCGCCATCGCAGGTCTCCTGCATCGTCAGCTCTCACGGACTCGCGCTCTCACTCTGAGCGACTAGCCAGCCCCACCTGTCACTGCCCCACCGAAGGAGAACCACATGACCGACGCAGTCACCGGAGACGCAACCCGGCCTCAGCCGGCACCCGTCGACCTCACCGGAATCGACCCGCACCACGCCGAGCAGGAGAGCCCGGAGCACCTTCTCGGCACGACGGTCGCCGAGACGGCCGCCGCGGTGACCGGAGTCCACCACCTCGGCGGCGTCGCCGCGCGCACCCTCGACCGCGCTCGCCGTCAGGTGCTCGGCACCTCGACCGCCCCCGGCGTGACGGTGGCGGTCGAGGACGGCACCACCGTCATCGACCTCGACATCGTCGTCGAGTACCCGCACGCCATCGACGACGTCGTCGACGAGACCCGCGTCCAGGTCGCTCACGCGGCTCGTCAGCTCGCAGCCGGTCCGGTCAGCGTCAACATCACCGTCACGGATATCCACGGTCCGTTCGACCAGGACCCGGCGATCCTCGACGCGATCGACCAGGCTGGCGAGAAGGCTCGCGATCTGCGCGACCAGGCCGGCGAGAAGGCCAGAGACCTGCGCGACCAGGCCGGTGAGACGGCCCAGGATCTGCGTGACCGGGCCGGTGCGACGGCGGACGACCTCCGTGATCGGGCGGACGACCTCCGGGATCAGGCCGACGTGAAGGTCGCCGAGATGAAGGAGAAGGCGGGGGAGCTGAAGGCGCAGGTCAGCGACACCGCAAGCGATCTCCGTGACCAGGCGGGGGCAGTCGCCTCCGACGCCGGTGACAAGGTCGACGAGTTCGCGGCCAAGGCCGATGCGAAGGTCGACGCTTTCCAGGCGCAAGCCGAAGCGAAGGTCGACGAGGTGGCCGAGTCCGCTTCGGATGCGGCCGAGACCGCCGGCGACGACCTGGCGCGACTCGACGCGAAGGCCGATCAGAAGCTCGACGAGCTGGACGCGAAAGCGGATCAGAAGCTCGACGAGCTCGACGATGCCGTCGACGCTCGGCGCCCTGCAGCCGAGCGTCCCGCCGACGAGCCCCGACCGTGAAGACCAGGTCGCGCGGCTACGGCCGCCACCCCAAGCCGCGAGCGGCGTGGACAGCGCTCATCGTCGCCGTCGTCCTCTGCGCCGTGATCGTCGTCGGGGTGCTCCTGCCGGTCCTCGGACTCATCGGCGGGGTGGGTGCCACCACCTTCGGCACCCTCCGAATCCCGGTCGGCGCGATCACGGCGTCGATCGTGATCAGCTACCTCATCGGCCTCGGCTTCCTGGCGCTCACTTTCCTCGCTCGTTTCGGGGCTCTGGCCTGGATCACGGCCGTCGCCGCGATCATCGCCACGCTCGTGGGGTCGCTCTGGCCCCTGTTCGCGACGGCATTCGCCAGCGTCGCTCAGGTCCAGGACGTCATCCCCTTCGTCCAGGAGCTGATCGGCCGCATCACCGGCAGCTGATCAGCCCTTGTCTCACCCCTCCACAACCGAAAGAGACCACCATGCGCAACAAGATCATCCTCGTCGGCCTCATCGCCGCAGTCATCTACTTCCGCGGGGCACGCTCGCACCGTCCCGTGAAGGGCAAGCAGCCTGAGACGCTCCGCCACCAAGCCGAGCGGCTCTGGAAGGACCCGAAGTCCGCCAAGGCCCGCAAGAAGCTCGGCAAGAAGGTGGCTGCCGCCGCGGCCGACCGTGTCAAGAAGGCCCGCAAGGCCTCCTGAGCCACCGGCCCTTCACCCCAACCGAAAGAGACCCATGCGCAAGATCCTGCTGATCGTCCTCGCCTGCTTCTTCCCGTTCCTCGCCGTGCTCATCGCCGAGGGCCCGAGCATCCGCGTGCTCTGGGCGTTCCTCCTCCAGCTGCTCGGTCATGTGCCGGGCGTCATCTACGGCATCTACCGCGTCCTGCGCGACTAGCTCAACCCCCGGCGCCGTCAGCGCGGCACGACCGGAAGGTCGAGCTCGAAGACGGCGCCGGAGGGCACCGCCAGGCAGCGGACGTCGCCGCCGTGCGCGCGGGCGATGCCCCGGGCGATGGGGAGGCCGAGTCCTGCGCCCCCCGATGCCTGCTCGCGCCCCGCATCGAGTCGAACGAGCCGGTCGAAGATCCGCTCTCTGTCGGATGCAGGAACTCCGGGACCGTCGTCGGCGATCGACAGGCGGGCGCGCGATTCGTCCGGCGGGTCGAGAGTCAGCGTCACGTGCCCGTGTCCTCTCGTCGCGCGCGCGGCGTTGTCCACGAGGTTGCCGATCACCTGAGCGAGACGGTCGGCATCGCCCCGAACGGTCACCGGCTCCTCGGGAAGCTGCGTCGTCACCTGAAGCGCGGGGTGTCGGAGACGGTGCCGATCCGCTTCGGCGCGGACGAGGTCGCCGAGATCGACCGGAGCCAGATCGAGCTCCAGCCCCCGGTCGACACGCGCCATCATCAGCATGTCGTCGATGAGGCGCGAAGCACGGCCCGCCTCCCGTGCCACATGGACGGCTAGCCGCTCGCGGTCCGCAGGGTCGGCGGGCGCGCGGACGAGAGTGTCGGCGGCTGCCCTCATGCCTGCGACGGGAGTCCGGAGCTCGTGCGCGGCGTCCGAGACGAAGGAGCGCACCCGCGCCTCGGCTTCCACGGCCTTCCGCTCGGCCCCCTCCACGGCGTCGAGCATCTCGTCGAAGGCCAGGGCGACCCGGCCGATCTCGGTCCGGGGCTTGGCCGGCGTCAGGCGTCGACCGCGGTCGCCGCCGGCGATCGACCTCGCGACGGCCGACATCCGGTCGAGGGGTCGGAGCGAGATGCGCATGACGAGAACCAGCCCGGCCGCTGCGATCAGCAGGAAGCCGGCGGATGCGCCGAGCATGACCCAGCGAAGCTGAGCGAGGGTCTGTCCGACCGACGAGGCGTCGGCCGTCAGCGTGATCGTCGAGCCGTCACTCAGGCGGGAGACGAGGGTGATGATCTGATCGTCCGCAGTGATCGTGGATGAGCTGATGGACACCGTCGCGGTCGGTGTCGCGGTGGACTGCGCCGGCGAAGTGGAATCCGCTGTCGGAGGCTGCTCATTCGCCGGCCCCGGCAGCCCCGCACCCGCCTTGGGTCCGGCCCGCAACTGAGCGGGCGTCGGGCCGGCGACCACGGAGTTGCCGTCTTCGTCGCGGATGACGACCGACAGCCCCTGGAACGACAGGCGCTCGGCGAGGTCGTCCGAGCTGACGGTGCCCACCAGGGCGGTGGCCGCCGACGCTCGATCGCGGAGGCGGTCTTCGATCTGCCCGCGGAGTCGTGATCCGAGAGTGGCCTCGACGGTCACTGCGAGGGCGCCGAGCAGGAGCACCAGCAGAAGCAGCACGGCCACTACGGCGCGGAGGCGCAGGGAGCCCGTGCGGAGCGGCTGCCCCGACGGCGGTGGCGATCCTGCGTTCATCGAGCCGGCTCGGAGACGGCGACCCGGTAGCCGATGCCGCGCACCGTGTGGATGAGCCGGCTGCCGTGCGCCTCCATCTTGCGGCGGAGCGAGCTCAGGTGCACCTCGACGAGGTTGGGGTCGTAGTCGTCGTACCCCCAGACCTGCGTCAGGATCTGGCCTTTCGAGAGCGTCCGGCCGCGGCTCGACGCGAGGAACTCCAGCAGGCGGAACTCGGTGGCCGTCAGATCGAGCCGATGCCCGCCGCGAGAGACGAGCGCCGCCTCCTGGTCGATCAGCAGATCGCCGATCTCGATCACCGACGGCACGCGGCCCCGCCGACGAAGAACAGCCGTGACCCGGGCGATGAGCTCGGCCATCGCGAACGGCTTGACGAGGTAGTCGTCGATGCCCTCCGAGAAGCCCCGGAGCCGGTCGTCGACCTCGTCGCGGGCTGTGAGCATCACGACCGCGGCGTCGGACACCGTGCGGACGGTCTGCGCGAGCTGGATACCGCTCGGTCCCGGCAGCATCCAGTCGAGAACGACCAGATCCGGCAGGAACGAGGCGAGCTCGCCGGTCAGCTCGAAGCCGTCTGCCGCTGTTCGACACGAGAAGCCCTCCGCGTGCAGGGCGGTGGCGACGGAGGTGCGGATCGTCTCGTCGTCGTCGACGATCAGGACGCGGGCAGGGTTGGGCATGGAGGGAACCCTACGTCGCGATCGGAGCGCCCGACCTAGGAAAGACCTGCTGGGAGCCTGAGCTTAAGCGATGCTTCAGATTCGACTTCGACGGTTGATCCACGGCCCGATCGGGCTTCATCACCCAAGGAGATCTCATGACCGACACACACGACAACGACGCCGACGACACCCGCCGCGCGGACGACCAGCCCACCGAGGAGTTCGCTCGGCCGACCGCCGGCACCCCGGCAGGCTCCGACGATTACGCCGCGACACGGGAGCTCCCGACCGCACCGCAGAACGCCGACTCGGCGTTCTGGGCCAGCCAGGCCGGGTACGCCACCGAGGTCGACGAGTCCCCTCGGCCTCGCGTCCGGAAGCGCGTCGTCATCGGCGCCGCCGCGCTGGCCCTGTGCCTGGGCGGTGTCGGCGTCGGAGCCGCTGCTGCCATGACCGGAGGGCCCGAGGCGAGCAGTGCGGCAGCCCCGAGCAGCACCGAGTCGAGCGCGCCGACCGACGCGGCGTCCGGCCAGCCCTCCGGCTCCGCGACGGACGCCCCGACGCGAACCGCCACGGACGCGCCGAAGGCGGCGCCCAGCGGCGCACCGGCTCCGGCGGGCGGCCCGGCCTGCGGCCCTGCAGCTGCGGGCGACGGCGCGACCCCTCCGGCACCGCCGAAGGGCGAGAAGGCGCCGGCTGCGCCGAAGGCCGGAAGCGCGCCGGCTGCGCCGAAGGGTGGAACGGCACCGGCCGCTCCCGAGAGCGGCACGACGCCCACGCCGCCGGCGCAGGGCGAGCAGCCCTCGGGTGCCCCGACGCCCGAGGCCACGGTGACGCCCGGCACGAAGTCGAGCTGACCCGCCCTTCGGCCGGCCCTGGCGAGCGCCTCGCGCGCGCTCGCCAGGGCTGGTCGAAAGTAGTTCCTTCCCGAGAAGAACATCGCGGAGTGGGTCATGCCGCTCGACTCGTACATCGATCCGGCCAGGTTCGAGACGTGTCCGGCTCGAACGTGGCGACAGCAGAGGACGTCCGTCAAGCGACGTTCGACGCGCGATGCCAAGCGTCCAGCGGATACCTTCGGGCCCTCTACGACGCGGAGTGGGAGCGTCAGATTCCGCTGCTGCACGACAACGCCGATGCGCTCGAGCGCGTGAAGGCGCAGAACGCCGCCTACGAGAAGCGGCTCGCGCAGAGCATCGGCGACCACGCGCCCGAGCGATAGTGACGACTCAGCCCGGCAATCATCGGGCGCGAGGTACCGCCAGAGTCGCTGACTGCAGGTCACGCCGTCATTTGCAACCCCCGGACAAGTCGATTTCGAGGTGACAGTGTCCAACAGGAACCCGCACCGGGTCGAACGCCGCGAAATCTCTCCACGATTTCTGAACCGCACTCGTGAATTCACGTCGTGCGTCGTGGGCAGCCCGCGCTGACCGATCACGCCGACTCATCGGCGTGCGTCCTCGCGGAGTTCCTCGAGCCCGTGTGCGCGGTGCCGCCCTACCGGTGCCGCGCACACGCTTCACCCATCGAAAGAAGATCCCCATGAGCACCTCTCCTCCCGACGACCAGACGTCCTTCTCGCCCCCGTTCGACCAGGCAGGCAAGGTCGCGGCCGACGCCCAGGACGCCGCCGGACATATTGCCGGCGTCTCAAAGGAGCAAGCCGGAGACGTCGCATCCGAGGTGAAGAGCCAGGCGAAGGAGCTCTTCTCTCAGACGACCTCCGAGCTCAAGGATCAGGCCGGCGCTCAGCAGCAGAAGGTGGCCGGGGGCCTGCGGTCGGTCTCCGACGAGCTCTCCTCGATGGCGGAGAAGTCCGACGGGAACGGCGTCGCCTCCGAACTCGTGCGCAACCTCTCCGGCCGCGCAGGATCGGCAGCGACCTGGCTCGACGGCCGCGATCCCGGTTCCCTTCTCGACGAGGTGAAGTCGTTCGCCGCCCGCAAGCCGGGTACGTTCATCGTGATCGCAGCGGGGGCCGGGATCCTGGCCGGTCGCCTCGCCAAATCGCTGGCCGCCGAATCCAAGTCGGCACCGTCGGCACCGTCGTCGCCGGACACCGCTCACGGCCCCCTCACGCACGTCGCCGAGACGGGCTACGAGCGGACTGCCGCGCCGGTCGAGACAGTCACGTCGTCGTCCGACTTCGACGAGTACGGCGACACCCGCACGTTCGACGAGCTCGTCGACGGACGAGCCTCGGAGCACCCGCTCGGAGAGCAGCGATGACCGACCCGGACTATCGCCCCGACGATCTCACAGCCGAGGAGAGAGCGGCCACGACCTCTCTTGGCGATCTCCTGTCGGGGGTGTCGCAGGACATCTCGACTCTGTTCCGCCAGGAGGTCGAACTCGCCAAGGCCGAGCTGACCGAGTCGGCGAAGAAGGCAGGCAAGGGTGCGGGAATGTTCGGCGGAGCAGGGCTCACAGGTCTGTTCTCCTTGCTCTTCCTGTCGATCGCGGCCTGGTGGGGTCTCGGCTTCGTGCTGAACAACGCCCTGTCGGCCGTCGTGGTCGCCGTGGTCTACGGGGTCGTGGCCCTGATCCTGTTCCTGCGGGGCAAGAAGGAACTCAAAGACATCACGGGAGCGCCGAAGACGGTCGACACCCTCAAGAAGATCCCCGAAACGATGAAGCCGGGAGGCACCGCATGAGCGACACCGATGGCACCAGCAAGACGCCTGACCAGATCCGAGCAGAGATCGACGCGACGAGGAGCGAGCTCGGCACGAACGTCGATGCGCTCGCCGACAAGGTCAATCCGACGCAGATCGCGCACCGCCAGGCCGACAAGGTCAAGAGCCGGTTCTCGGGCGTGAGAGAGACGGTCATGGGCAGCGTCCATGACAAGAAGGCGAGCGCAGGAACGGGCGCCGACGCCGTGAAGGACGCCGGCCAGCAGGCCGCCGACAAGGTCAAGGGCAACCCTCTCGCTGTCGGTCTCGTGGCCTTCGGCGCCGGCTGGCTGATCAGCTCGCTCATTCCCGCGTCGGACAAGGAGAAGGATCTCGCCGGACAGGTCAAGGAGAAGGCGGCTCCTCTCGTCGACCAGGCGAAGAGCGCGGCGCAGGACGTCGCGCAGAACCTCAAGGGCCCGGCGCAGGACGCCATCGGATCGGTCAAGAACACCGCGCAGGATGCCGTCGGCGCCGTGAAAGACGAGGCACAGTCGTCGGCATCCGACGTCAAGGACACCGCGCAGGCCGCCAAGGACGACGTCCAGAGCTCCTGACCCCGGACGACGGAGGCCGGGACCCTGGCGAACGCCCAGCGCGAGGCGCTCGCCGGGGCCGCGGCAGGTCGTCCGGCTCACAATCTGCCGAACGGGTGTCGCGGAGTGCCCCGCCGGGTGCCAGGCTGGGTCAACCAACGAAAGGTCGCAATGTCGCACCCTGATCCAGCAGTGCCGCTGTCCACCGCAACGCTCGGCCGCTTCGACGTGCCGACTCCCACGTACGACCGCGCGGCGGTGACGACCGGCATCGTCCACTTCGGCCTCGGCAACTTCCACCGCGCTCACCAGGCCATGTACGTCGACCGGCTGATGGAGGCCGGGGGAGCTCTCGACTGGGGCATCACCGGCGTCGGTGTCATGCCGCGCGACGCCGAGATGCGCGACGTGCTCGCCGCCCAGGACCACCTCTACACGCTCGTGCTCAAGCACCCCGACGGCAGCCTCGAGCCGCGCGTGGTCGGCTCGATCCACGACTTCCTCTATGCGCCCGACGACCCCGAGGCGGTGCTCGCGCTGATGAGCGCCCCGTCGACGCGCATCGTCTCGCTGACGGTGACCGAGGGCGGCTACAACATCGACCACGTCACCGGCGAGTTCGTGCTCGACGCCCCCGCGATCGCCGCCGACCTCGCCGACGGAGCCGTCCCCGCCACCATGTTCGGCTTCGTCACCGAGGCCCTCCGCCGACGCCGCGACGCGGGCGTCGAGCCGTTCACGGTCATGTCGTGCGACAACATCCAGGGCAACGGAGACACCGCCAGGCAGACCATCGTTGCTTTCGCGACAGCGAAGGCGCAGGAACTCGGCGCCTGGATCGAAGCCACCGTGGCTTTCCCGAACTCCATGGTCGACCGCATCACCCCCGTCACCTTCGACGCCGACCGCGACCTGGTCCGCGACGAGTTCGGCATCGACGACGCGTGGCCGGTCGTGGCCGAGCCGTTCGAGCAGTGGGTGCTCGAAGACCACTTCACGCTGGGGCGCCCGCCCTACGAGGAGGCCGGCGTGCAGGTGGTCGACGACGTCGTCCCGTACGAGCTGATGAAACTCCGCCTCCTGAACGCCTCGCACCAGGCGATGGCGTACTTCGGCATCCTGTCGGGCCACGCCTACGCGCACGAGGCCACGGCCGACCCGCTCATCCGCGAGCTGCTGCGGCGGTACATGGACGAAGAGGGCACGCCGACCCTCGAGCCGGTCCCGGGCATCGACCTCGACGCGTACAAGGCGACGCTGATCGACCGGTTCGGCAACCCGGCGATCCGCGACACGCTGGCTCGTCTGGCGGCGGAGTCGTCTGACCGGATCCCGAAGTGGCTGCTTCCCGTCGTGCGGGCGAACCTCGACGCGGGCGGGGATTTCCTGCTGTCGGCTGCGGTCGTCGCGAGCTGGGCCCGCTACGACGAGGGCGTCGACGAGAAGGGCGACCCGATCGACGTCGTCGACCAGCTTCGCGAGCCGCTCATGGCCGCGGCGGCCGGCAACCGCGCCGACGACCTCGCATTCCTGCGCAATCGGGACGTCTTCGGCGACCTCGTCGACGACGAGCGCTTCGTCGCCGCCTACCGCGCCACCCTGGCGACCCTGCACGCGGACGGGGCCCAGGCCGCCCTTCGCACGGTGCTCGCCGGCGCCTGAGCGGCGCTGATCAGGGGACGGGGACGGGCTTCGCCGCAGGATCCGCCCACCCGGCACGGAGGCGGGCGATCGCGCGATCGAAGGCCGGCAGCAGCTCGACCGTGTCGAGGAGCGTCGACTGGAGCTGCAGGCCCTCGTAGAGCGCGATGACCTGCTCTGCCGCGTGGAGCGGAGCCATCGAGCGGGGCTCGCGCTTGGCGATGACGTCGCGCGTGAGGAAGAGCCCGACGTCTTGCACGAAGCCGGAGTACTGAGCCCGGTACCAGCCGCGACCGGGGTGAGCGGGGTCGGAGGCAGCACCGAGGAGGGCCATCCGCGTGCGGATGAGCGCGGGGTCGGCGGCGGCCGCCTCGAGGAGGGAGCGCACGTAGGCCACTCCGCCCTCTGTCTCGGCCACGACGACCCGCTCGCGCCGGAGCGTGCCCGACCAGGCGTCGAGGATCGCGATCACGAGGAGGTCCCAGCTCGGGAACACCATCTCGACCGTCTCGGTGTCGACGCGAGCGACGCGTGCGATGTCGGCGACGCGCACGGAGCGGTGCCCTTCGGCGCGGAAGGCATCGACGCCGGCATGGACGACGCGTCGGCGCAGTTCAGCGGTGATCGATGGATCGGTGAGTTCCATCCGCCCATCCTCCTCTAAGTCGGGCGTGCATGTCGGAAGCGCCGCCTGCGGCGCCGCCGCAGCGCCGCGCCCAGAACGCGAGATGCCCCGATCCGGGCTTCCACAGGCTGTGGATGCCCAGATCGGGGCAAGTCGCGAGGCGGTGCGGCGGCCGGTGAGGGCCAGCCGCTACTTCGTCTTCTGCGAGACGATCTGCGACTGCTTCGACACCGAGTTGTGCAGGTGCAGGAGCAGGATCCGCTTCGTGCTCGCCGTCGTGCGGTGCACCGCGATGCCGGGCGACTGGTCGCGCAGCAGGACGCCGCCGAGGTCGTCCGACTTCTTCTGCGAGAACCACAGGCTCGGCGCGAAGACGTCGAAGGTGGCTGCGTTCGTCTGGTCGACGACGTAGCTGCCGGTCGAGGCCAGACCCGGCGCGTACGCCGACTCGGTCGCGACCTCGTAGGTGATCGACGTCTTCTTCGACTTGCTCGTGAAGCCGAGCGCCTTGAGCGAGACCGGGAGCACCGCCACCGAGCTGTCGAAGGTGTTGACGTCGACGCCGGCGTAGTCGGCGTTGAACGGCTCCACGTCGACGGCCTTGCCCGAGACGAGGTCGATCGTCGTGACGAATGTGGCGTCAGCCGTCGTCGACTTCGTCACGTAGGTCACGAAGTCGGCCTCGCCGTCGCCGTCCGTGTCGATGTACACCTCGGGGGCGCCGTCGACGCCGGGGTTGGCGATCGGTCCGTTCGTCTTGACTCCGAACGACAGGATGCCGTCGGATCTGTCTTTCTCGAGCGGGGCCGTCGACGCCGCACCGACCGCGATGAGGTCGGCACCGGCGAGCGACTGCTGCGGCGAGCCGGCGGGGAACGTCTTCACCGGGCTGGTGGCTCCGAGCACGAACGCGGCCGTGAGGCCCGTGTAGGCCTGGACGCCGGTGCCCTGCTTCAGCGTGGTGCCGCTGATGCCGAGAACAGCCGTGGTCGACGTCTTCTTCGCGAAGACGGCGGTGGCTCCGGTGTTCGCCGAGATCGGCTTCGGGGCGGCGAAGACCGAGAGGCGCAACGGCGACCTGGTCGAGTCGGCCGGGGTGAACTGCACCGAGCCGGTCGCCGAAGCCACGAAGTCGCGCACGATCTCGGCGTCGCCGACTCCGGCGGTCGCGTTCTGCGTCGGGTCGATGACCTTGCGCAGGGCCTTCGGGTCGGGGATCTTCATCGTGAGCGTGACTGTCACGTCACCGCGGGCGGGGACGACGACGGTCGACGCCGAGACGGTGAAGGTGACCCCGGGGGCCGCGATCCGCGACGCGTACGCCACGGAGTACGTCTGCGACGTGTTGCCCGAGTTGTGCAGCACCAGCGTGCGCTTCGCCGTCAGAGGCTTCGAGACCGCCACAGCGCCGTACGAGGCGGTGATGAGCCCTTCGTTCTCGTCCGAGCGGACCGTCACCTGGTTGGTGACCGCCTGGAGCGCGTCGATGCGGCCGGTGCCCTGGCTGATCGTCGAGTAGAGGTTGCCGTCGGCGTCCTTCAGGTCGTGCGTGGCCGTGTTCATGATGTCGGCCTTGACCTGCTTGGCGGTCCAGCCGTCGTGGGCCTCGAACACGAGGGCGGCGATGCCGGCGGCGTCGGGGGAGGCCATCGACGTTCCGCTCTCGGAGGTGCGCCCCGTTCCTGCGCCCGAGAGAACCGACAGCACGTTCACACCGGGGGCGGCCACGTCGGGCTTCACGATCTTGTCGTACGAGCCGTGCACTCCCCGCGAGCTGAAGGTCGCGAGGGTGTCGGTCAGGCTCGGGACGATCTCGGACTTGTAGAGGCGCAGGGAGTCCTTGAACGACACGGTGACAGTGTCGCCGCCGTCGACAGTGCGGAGGATCGCCGCGTAGGCGTCCTTCGTGATCTCGGCGCCGGGGATGTCGGCGTTGCCCGAGATGCCGGCGTCGAACACGTTGACCGAGCCGCCGAGCAGCACGCCCGCGGCACCCGCGTTGGTGGCGTTGGTGAAGCGCGTGACGGACCCGCACTCGAGGGCGGCGTCGTTCCAGTGCAGAAGCACGATCTTGCCGGCGATCCTGGCGGCGTCGTCCGACGAGAACGGCGCGCAGCCGGTCGATCCGGCGGCACTCGGCACGAAGACGTCGGCCCTGAGGGTCAGCGGCTTCGTGTAGGCGATCGAGTACTGGGCGTTGTACGTGCCGCTGATGCCAGCCGGTGCGGTGACGTCGATGCCGTCGTAGACGGCGGAGCCGCTCGAGGCCGCGGCGACGCTGAGGCCGTTCTCGGAGTTGGCGGGGCTGCCGCCGACGTCCGTGAAGTCGCCCGAGTTGCCCGCCGACATGACCGGGAGCACGCCGCGCGCGACGAGGGCATCGACCTTGGCGTTGTCGGGGTCGTCGGGGTTCGAGTAGTCCGAGCCGAGCGACATGTTGACGACGTTGATGTTCTTGCCCTGCGTCAGCGCCTGGCCGACCCAGTCGAGGGCCGCGCCGGTGAGGTCGGTCGAGCCGCCGCCGTCGCCGAAGACCTTCAGCGAGTAGAGGCCGGAGTTAGGAGCCGAGCCCGGGCCGATGTACATGTCGTTGACGGAGTCGGTCGTGAGGTCGCCGTAGTCGCCGGTGAACGTCGTCTTGTCGGCGTTCTCGCCGAATCCGGCCGCGGTGCCGGCGACGTGCGAGCCGTGTCCGCCGCCGCGCCCGTCGATCGGGTTGGCGTCGGGAGCCGGGTCGGGGTCGTAGGCGTCCGAGTCCGGGTCGGCGTTGTAGGTGGCGCCGGCGAAGTCGGTTCCGCCCAGGAACTTGGCGGAGTCGTAGAGAGAGGAGGCGGGCGCCGCGGTGCTCGCCAGCGCCTCGTCGTAGGCGGCCGTCGTGCCGGGGCCGCCGAAGTCGGCGTGCGTGTAGTCGAGGCCCGTGTCGATGACGGCGATGTTGATGCCGGTGCCGGTGTGGCCGGTCTGCTGCCAGGCGTTGAGCGTGCGCGTGTAGATCGCGTCGTTCGAGTTCAGCGGCGCTTCCTCGCCCTTGGTCGTGACCGGCTTCGGAACACTCCGCTGGGTGATCGGGCTGATGCTGACGACGTCGCTGCGTGCCGCTATGGCCTTCAGGACGGACGCATCGGCGATGACGGCGACGCCGGGAACCGTGTACGCGGTCGTGTACAGCGTGGTGACAGCGGGGTCGGCCGAGGCGATCGCCTTGGTGACGGCGGAGTTCGTGCGGCGGATGTCGGCGACGCGGTTCTTGGCGGCCGACGACTGCGGACGCCCGGAGAGCGAGCCGCCCTTCGCCGTCGCATCGACGCTGAGGGCGCCGGCGCCCTCGGTGCGGACGAACACGGCGACCTTGCCGGTGGCCTTGTCGAGACGGGCGTTCAGCTTCAGGGCCGGAGCGAGGCTGGTGAGCGAGCCGGGCGAGGTGCTCGCGGTCGCGATCTGGGAGGTGGTGGCGAGTGAGGCGGCGACGAGTGCCGCTGCTGCGACCGAGGCAAGGGCTACCTTGCGGATCGGCCGGGATGACGAACGTGGCAAAGAGTGTCCTTGGGCTTGGGCCGGAGCCGAACGGTCTGGTCTGAGGAGCTTGCCAAATCCATATCGGATTCACAACGCTTTGTCAGCGTGTCGTGGACGGATTCGTCCACCTCGGTCACTTCCGGGGGAGGCCGGGTGTGTCGAACCGAACGGGAGTCTCGATGACGACCGAGAGCGAGTCGCCCACCGCCGGGCGCGGTGCGGGGCCGACGACGGCGTGCACGCGGCCGCCGTCGACGTCGAGCGCCACGCGGAAGCCGTCCTCGATCGGGACCACCGCGGTGACGATCGCTCGCTCGCCGCTTCCGCCGGGCGTCACCCGCACATGGACGGCGCGCGTGAGCACGGTCTGACCATCGCGCAGGATCTCGCCGTCGTACCCGAGGAATCGCGCGACCTCGGCTGTCGGCGGCGCATCGAGCACGGCCTGCGCGGGCCCGTCGGCGGCGATCCTGCCGTCGAGCAGCACCAGGATCCGGTCGGCGAGGGCCCATGCCTCGGCCCGGTCGTGCGCGACCACGAGAGTCCCGCCACGGCGGGAGCGGAGCGCCGACGACGTGTCGTTCAGCAGGGCGGCCCGGCTCGCGCCGTCGAGGCCGGCGAACGGCTCGTCGAGCAGGAGCACGTCGGCGTCGACCGCGAGGGCCCGCGCGAGGTGCACGCGCCGCTGCTCGCCGCCCGACAGCAGGGAGGCTCGACGGTCGGCGAGGTGGTCGGCCGCCAGCTGAGTGAGGGCCGCGCGGGCTCGGGGGCGGCGCTCCGATCGCGGGACCCCCCACCAGCCGAGGGCGAGCTCCACGTTGGCGAGGGCCGAGCGCCGCGCCATGCCGGGGGTCTGCAGGGCCGTGGCGATCCTGCCGTCGATCTCGAAGGTGCCGCCCGACGGTGTCACGAGGCCCGTGAGCGCGGACAGCAGTGTGCTCTTTCCCGCGCCGTTCGGCCCGAGCAGGGCGACGACCTCGCCGTCGCCGATGGTGAACGAGGCGCCCCGGAGCACGGGGCGGCCATCGCGGGCGACCTCGAGATCGCGCACCGATACGAGCACTGTCACAGTCGCACCCGGTTCACAGTCGTACCCGCCCGATCCCTCGCCCGCCGGCCCGCCGGTCGGCGTACTGGAGCACGGTGAGCAGCCCTGCCACGACCGCGATCAGCGCGAGCAGGACGATGCCGATGGCCAGCCCCTCGCTGAAGCGGCCGGCCTCCACCTTCTGCAGGGCGGCGCTGGCCAGCGTCTGGTCGAGCCCCTCGATGTTGCCGCCGACCAGCACGACGGCCCCGACCTCCGACAGCGCGGAGCCGGCGGCGGCGATGATGCCGGCGAGCACGCCGATGCGCGCCTCGCGGAGAGCCAGCATCGCGACGGCGACGCGGGAGGCTCCGAACGCGCGGGCCTGATCGAGCAGCCCCGCGTCGATCGACTGCACCGACGATGCCGTCAGCGCGACGACGATCGGCACGGCGAGGATCGTCTGCGCCACGAACACGCCCTCGAGCGTGAAGAGGAGGCGGAGGTGGCCGAGGGGAGCCGCCGGAAACAGCAGCAGCGACAGCACGAGGCCGACCACGACGGGCGGGAGGCCCATTCCGGCGTTGGCTGCCGCCAGGCCGATCCTGCGCCCGCGGAACCTGCCCAGGCCGAGCGCCAGACCGGCCGGGACTCCCGCGACGATGGCGATGCCCGTCGACACCCCCGCCACCTGCAGTGTCACGCCGACGATCGACCGAAGCGCAGGATCGCCCGACACGATCAGGTGCCACGCCTCGCGCAGCCCGATCTCGAAGAAGCTCACGGGGTCGGCGCGCTCGTCGGCTCGCCGGTCACGTACACCAGCGTGCCGTCGTCGAGGCGGTAGACGGTGCCGACCCTGCTGCCGTTGCCGACCACGGTTCCCGACTCGGCGGGCACCGGCCCGCTGGTCTCGCCGGGCTTGACCGTGACCTGATCGCTCGTCGACTGCTTCAGGCCCTGCTCGGTGAACGCCTTGGTGAGGCCGAGCGACGAGAGACCCGCCAGCAGGAACGCCACGGCCAGCACGATGCCCACGTCGAACAGGTTGACGAGGCCGTCGAGCGGGTCTCCGGCGCGGTCGGCGTTGCGGCGGGCGCGGGGTGTGACCTTGATCACCGGGGGCCGTCCGTTGCTGCGCCCGCGTCGACGGCGACCTCGGTCGACCCCGCGCCTGCGTCGCCCGGCACCTCGCTCGGCGCCGTCAGCACCGCGGCGACGAACTCGAGGTCGGAGAAGTCCTGTCCGTAGAGCCGCTCGCGCACCAGCGACAGCGCGAAGGCGACGACGCCGATGAGGATTCCCAGCACCGTCACGCTGAACGCGACGCGGAGGTTCTCGGTGAGGGTCGTGACGTCGCCCTGCGCGAGCCCTTGAAGCGCCGGCGAGAGCGGGATCAGCGTGCCCATCAGTCCGAGCGCGGGGCCGAGGCGCACGAGCAGCCGGGTGCGGCCGAGGCGGCGCTGGCAGGCGAAGTCGAAGTCGGCCAGCTCTTTCGCGATGCGGGTGTCGCCGCCCGCGGTGCCGGCGACCTCGGTGAAGACGTCGAGCGAGCGCTGCATGCCGGCGCTCCGCCCCGCCGGGATCAGGGCCGTGCGGGCGGCTTCGCGCTCGCCGCCGTCGATGGCCGCCCGGCCCTTCTCGGCCGCCGTCACGAGAGCGGACATGCGCCGACGCCTTCGCCGTGCTGTCTCGACCAGGAACGACCCGACCTCCACGATCAGCCAGGCGAGCGAGGCCAGCGCGATCACGATCACGGGCAGCTCGAGCACTGCCGCCGCCGCGAACACGGCCTGGTAGATGCCTTCGGTCACCGAGGGTCCTTTCGTGGGCGCGCCCGCGACGAGCGGACCTCCCGAACGATACCGAGAGCCAGCAGGAACGCGAGACCCGCACCTCCCGCAAGCGCCAGCAGCTGGCGCCGATGGTCGGCCTCCACCGTCGCGGCCCGCGCCGAGGGCGCTGAGGCCCGCGCCGCTTCCGGTGCCGTCGTGGTCGGCGTCGTGCCCGCCGCGAGGATCACGTAACCGGTAACGGGAGTTTCCGTCTCGCGGGGCGACGTCGGCGTGGCGGTCTTCTTCGTGCCTTTTTGTACAGTGCTCTTCGGGGCAGGGCTCTTCTGTGCGGGGCCCGTCGACGTGCCGCTCGCGGCGCCGTCGGCAGCCGTGCCGTTCTTGGCCTGGCTCTTCGTGTCGGTCGTCGAGGGGGCCGCGCCGCCGCGGCTGCCCGAGCTCGTCACCGGACCGGTCGTCGGCCCCTTCTCGCCCGAGCCGCCGCCCGCGGACCCCGCCGCCGACGGGCTCGGCGATGGCGAGACGACCGGCGAGGTCGCCGTCATGGTCACGGCGGAGGAGACCCCGACCGACCCGTCGGAGCCGGACGCGATCACACGGGCCGGGTAGGTGCCGGCCGCCGTGTACCGGTGCGAGATCGTGTCTCGGGTGCCGGGCACGTCGGGGCCGTCTCCGAAGTCCCAGACATACGAGTAGGTGACGCCGGGTGCCCCGGCAGGGACGCTCGCTGTGAAGGGCAGGTCGGTGGCGATCGGCACGGAGGTCGACGGCGTCGCGATGATCGGCGTGTTCAGCTGCGCCGCGACATGGACGGCGAGGGAGATCGGGCTGTTCGAGAGGCCCTGGAAGTTCGGGTTGGTGTCGGTGTCGTTGCGGAGGGGTTCGATGTAGCCGAGCGCCTCGGACGAGGTGAAGACTGCCGGGAGCAGGCCGTCGGGGTAGGGGAAACCGGCGTCGGTCGGCTCGCCGAGGTCGGCCGGGGTGAGAGTCGAGGTCAGGCCGCGGACGGAGATGTCGACCGACGACACCGCCGCGACGGGGATACCCAGGTCGTTCTGCAGGAGCGTGCGGACGGCGATACCGCGGGTCTCGACGCTGATGGTCGAGCCCCCGGTCCTCGACCGGGTCGGGTACGAGGCGTTGACGTCACCGGCGAGCACCTGCGCCTGGGTTACCGTGCGGGTGGCCGAATCGCCGGCCTCGATCGTGACCAGCACGCAGGGTTGTCTGGCGGGGCAGCTCTGGTCGGAGCCGATCGCCGCGCTCGCCGGAACGGCGCCCCCCGCCGCTGCGAGGGGCGCGGTCAGGAGCAGCGCTGCGATGAGGAGCGCCGCTGCTCGCACCCGATGGGCGCCGGGGCGCCTGTGGATCACTTCGTGGTGACGACTTTCTGGTCGGAGAAGTAGCCGGTGAGACCGGGGCCGGTGTAGACGACCCGGAGGTGCCACGTGCGGTCCTTGGAACCCAGATCGTACTTCAGCACCGACGAGGCCACGCCCGACGGCACCTTCGTGGCGACGAGATTCGACCAGCTTGTCGAGCCGCCCTCGAAGTAGCCCTGCAGCGTCATCGTGTTCGCAGCAGTCGTCGTCTTCGCGGCGAGCTTCACGCTGACGGTCGCGTCGTGGCTCGCGGTGGTGCTGAGCCCGACGATCTTGGCCGGCGGGGTGCTGAGGATCACGCGCGACAGCAACTGCGACGCGTCGGCGAGGATGTCGCCGAAGATCGGGTTCAGCGTGGCGTTCTCGACCTGGGTGCCGCCCGCCGACTTCAGCGAGTAGACGTAGTTCAGCTTGGGTGTGAACGCGATCTTGTACTTGCCGTTCTCGTCGGTCGTGCCCGTCGCGACCTTCTTCGCCGTGGCATCCGGGGTGGGCGACGGCACCGCGTAGAGGTCGACCGTCTTGCCGGCCAGCGCGGGCGTGCCCGGCGTGACGTTGGCGAGCGTGCCCGAGAAGGTCAGCGGCTTGCCAAAGACCACCGTCGACGCGAGCTTGGCGTTCGTGATCGACGGCGCGGCCGAGGGGATGAACGGCGGGTCGTCGTCGGCGGCGAGGAACTTCCCGACGGCGGTCTGGCCGGTCGGCGAGGTGATCCAGTTCAAGAACGCCTTGGCGCCGGCCGTGTTGATCTGGCTGCCGGCCGGGACGGCGTCCGGGTTGACGGCATACGCGTGGAACGAGTTGACGAGCGCCGTGCTGGTGCCGGGCGCCGAGTCGGAGTTGTCGCGCGTCAGGATCTTCAGGTTCGAGACGGCCTTCGTCGAGACGAGGTACTGGTACGTGCCCCGGTCGGTGAAGACGTAGCAGTCGTCGTCTCCGAACGAGCAGCTGTCGCCCGCCACGACGTTCGGCCCCTGCGTGAGGCCGGTGGAGTGGTACCAGTCCGGCAGGTCGGCCGCCGTGGCGCAGGCGCCGTCGCCCGTGCTCGGCGCCTTGCCGCCGCCGTTCGCGTCGGTGACGGTGCAGTCCTGGACGCCGGAGGTGAGGCCCCAGATGGCGTGCTCCTGCACGGTGGTTCCCGGGGTGCCTCCGCGCGAGACGAAGTTGGCCTTGTGGTCGGCTCCGGCCGCGGCGATCTTCTCGAATGCGCCGGCGATGTCGTGGGAGTCGTCCGTCAGCACGCCCGCGGGGTCGCTGGCGGGGCCGAGCAGCACGTAGTCGCCCCAGAAGATCGCTCGGCCGTACTTCTCGGCCGAGTAGCCCTGGTCGACGAACTGGTTCTCGAGGCTCGCGGCGTGCACGATCATCGCGGACGCCGTGCCGGCCTCGGCGTAGGCGATGGCGGCGCCCGTGCCCTTGCTGACGTAGTTGAGGGTGTACTGCGGGTAGGCCTTCTCGAAGCCGGGCTTGATCACCGACTGCACGAGGTTCGAGTCGTACACGTCGCTCGTGCCCACCACGGTGAGGGTCGAGGAGTCGTCGGCATGGGCCGGCTGGGCCCCGACGAGGGCGGAGGCGAGGAGTGCGGCGCTCGCGGCGACAGCGGCGGCGACGTATCTGCGGTGAATTGCCCGGGTCTCAAGACTCATATGCGAATCCTCGCAGATTCCCGGCGAAACGGAAGACGTCGTCACCAACCCGTAATGAGTCCGGGCCGCGCGCCGACGCACGGAGCGAGTGTCGGTGGCTCGACGTAGCCTGCCCGCGTGCCGGAGCCGATCGCGAGCTGGTGGGCGCGACGACAGCTGTCGCGCCGCTCCGCCATGCCCTACGCCGTGGGCGACTACCGCGAGGCGTGGTCGTACTACCCGGCACTGGTCCGCCAGTACCGGCCCGAGTACAACGGCGGCATCGTGCTCAGCCAGATCCCGCCCGCGGCCGACGTCTTCCTGTGCTGGGAGTGCGAGCTCGGCCACGTCTTCGTCGCGACCCCCGACGAGCAGCGCGGGCGCCCCGGTCCCCAGCGCCGCCGCTCGGCCTGGTGTCCGATGTGCACCGAGCAGGCGACCCCGACGCGGGTTCCGGGCATGCCGTTCCTGCCCTCGCTGAATTGGCGGGCGCAGCAGCTCGAGGCCCCGCCGAGTGCTCCCGCACGCCCTGCCCCGGTGCGGGCTCGGCGCCGGCCCGCCGCCGCCCGGCCGAAGCAGCTCTGCTCGAAGACGCCGTCCGTCCCCGCCGGCGAGCCGTTTGCGAGCCTGTGCGCGCCGGCGCCCGCTTCGGCCGTCGAATCCGACGTCCGCGCCGAGCTGGCCGCCCGCCTCGAGTTCACGGCCGGCCTCAACGCCGTGCGCCTCCGGGGCCCCTTCTTCGACCACCTCGAGGCCTGGCCCGACATCCTCCTCCCCGAGCTCCGCGTGGCCGTCGAGTACGACTCGACCGGCCGGCACGGGCTCGAGCATGTCGGCAAGCGCGAAGACGCCGACCGCCGCAAAGACCGTGCGCTCCGGGCCGTCGGGTGGGAGGTGGTCCGGATCCGCACCGGCCGCCTGCTGGCGCTCGGCCCCCACGACGTGCTGGCGTCCGGCCCGTCCAAGACCACCCTCGCGCGCTTCGTCGACGAGCTCCGGGCCATCCGCGGCGACCTCATCGTCGACGCCTACCTCCGCTGAGCGCCGCCGCCGCCGTCCAGCGACAGGTCAGACGCGGCGCGCCAGCGCCTCGCTCACCCAGCGCGCGTGGAGCGCCCACGGGTCGGGGTGCCCGGCACCCACCTCGGCGACGTGCCGCTCCAGCTCGGGGCCGGTCGCGAACCACTCGGTGCGGTCGTACCGGAGCGCGGCGAACTGCTCGTGCCGCGCCGCCTCCACCCGTCGGTCGCCGGGTTCGAAGGCCAGCAGCTGCTCGTGCCACAGGCGGGCCATGCGCTGCCGCGGGTTCGCCGTGGTGCCGATCTTGATGCGGTCGCCGAAGCGGATGTAGTAGACGACGTCGACGCGGGGCGGCGGCAGCTCGCCATCGGGGAGGTCGCCGTACCTCCACTCGCAGACGGCGCAGAGCCAGCCGGTCGGGAACCGCAGGCCGAGACGCGCCCCGCACGCCGGGCACGCCGACGGCAGCGCGTCGGGGGCTCCGAATTCGCGGCCCACCCACTCGGCGGTCAGGGCCAGATGTGCCGTGCACAGAGGCACCGGTGCGCCGGGGGCCGCGAGGTCGGGGCACGGGGCGGTGGCGGTGGTGGTGGCGGCGCACCGCAGTTCCTGCGCGGTCATGGCCTGACCCTAACCGGCACCCCCGACATCAGGAACGCCCCCCGACGCCGATGATCTGCGGCGTCGGGGGGCGTTCTCGGTGTGCTGAGGCTCAGGCCTCTTCGTAGTCGCTGCCGAAGAGCGCGAACTGGCTCGTGGCGAGGGCCGCGATCAGGATCGCCAGGCCGAGGCAGAAGTCGAGCGCGAAGTCGTTGAGGTTCGCCGAGAAGATGTTTCCGCCGAAGTCGCTGTTGCCGAACAGGAGGTTGTAGAGCCACAGCGTCATCAGGAAGCCGCCCGCGCCCACGATGTACAGCGTCGCTCCGGCACGCGAGCGAGGCGCGCCGAGGCCGGCCAGGCCGACGATGATGAAGAGGACGTTGCGGAGCACGGTGGTCTGGAAGAGGCCGAAGATCATCGCGTGCGAGTCAGGGCTCGCGAAGGTGATCGTGCCGAGGTCGGTCGTGACGCCGGGGATGAATCCGAGGATGCCGAGCACGAGGAGGAGCAGGCCGACGACGAGGGCGCAGACCTGGGCAGGACCTGCGGCGTAGCCGTATCGGATTCGCGGGGCGGTGACGGTGGTCATGGGGGCGGTTCCTCTCTGTTGCACTCAGCAGTGACCATTCTTCACCCAGGAACTGCCTTCCGGTGACCACTCCTCGCCGCCGGCCCCTCGCCGCCTGGGGCAATTCTGGGAGACGGCGCGCGACACTCCTCCCATGAGCACCCTCAGCCGCCCCCGCAGCCGTCACTCGACCAGGCCCGCCGTGCAGCGCAACCTCGTGACCCGGACGGTGCTGGGGGCTGCGGCTCTCGTCGCCGTGTGCATCGTCGGGTTCGTCATCGTCTCGTCGCCCGCGCACTCGACCTTCGACCTCGGCGTCGACCAGTGGCTCAGTGCCCACCACGTGGCTCCCCTGGTCGCGATCGCCACCGCCGTCCACTGGCTCCTCGATCCGCTGCAGGCGATCCTGCTGACCCTCGTCGCCGTCGTCGCCATCGCCCTCCGGACGCGCGACCTGCGCCGAGCCATCGGCTTCGGCGCCGTCGTGGCCGTCAGCTGGGTGCCGAGCGATCTGCTCAAGCTCGCCGTCGACCGGGCCCGACCCGCGGCGTCGTCGCTGGCCCACCCGTTCACCCCGGCGCAGCTCGACCCGTCGTACCCGAGCGGCCACGTCGTCTTCGCAGCGTCGCTCGCCATAGCGGCCTTCCTGCTGCTGCGCACGGGCGACCCCCGCCGCCCGGTCGTCGCCGTGATCGGGGCGGTGCTGGTCGCGGTCGTCGCGGGGAGCGTCCTCGTCATCGGCATCCATTTTCCGAGCGACGTCATCGCGTCGATGGTGTGGGCGCTCGGGGCGACGACGCTGATCCGCGTCGCGTATCTCCGGTTCGTGGGGCCCTGGCTCGACTCGCGCTTCGACGAGATCACGAAGGGCCTGGCGTCGGTCGACGACGAGCTCGAGTCGTAGGAGCCTCCGTCAGCCGAGCGGCTCGATCAGCTCGGGCCCGTTGTTCTTGACGCTGTTGGCCGCCTTCGAGACGGCGTAGTGCGCGAGGGTGTGCGCGACCTCGAGGCTCCGGGCGTCGAGCAGGGCGAGGGCGTCGTCGGCGCCGACCGCCGGGTCGAGCCAGGCGTCGTACGCGTCGGGTGTCAGGCAGGCGGGCATGCGGTCGTGGACCTCGCCGGGCGCGACGTGCGCGTCGCGGGTGATGATCGCCGTCGAGATCACCCACCGGTCGGGGTCGTCGTCGGCTTTCGACCTGTCGGGCCAGGCAGTGACGATGCCGGCCATTGCGAGGGCCCCGTCGGGCTCGTGGATGTAGTGGGGCTGCTTGCCGTCGTCGGTCAGCACCCACTCGTAGTACCCCTGGGCCGGGATGATGCAGCGGCTCGACGCGAACGCCTTGCGGAACATCCCGCTCGTGGCGACGGTCTCGATCCGTGCGTTGATCGGCTGCGGGCGCTTCTTCAGGTCGGGGTACCACGCGGGCACGAAGCCCCACCGCGGCGTGGCCAGCTCACGCTCGCCGTGTCGGAGGCGGACGGCGGCGACCGGGTCGGTGGGCGCGACGTTGTACGACTCCACGAGGTCCGGCCCGGTGCTCGGCAGACTCAGTCCGCTCAGCAGATCGGGCAGGAGATCGGACGTGGCTCGGGCTACGACGAAGCGACCGCACATGCGGACAGTCTGCGCCCACCCTCCGACATCGGCTCGACGGGGGTTCTCGAGATAATGCGACTTATCCGCAATAATGGCCGCATGCCAGGTCTCGATCAGACGGCCGTGCGTCGCGTGAACACGGGCGTCGTGCTCCGCGCGCTCGCTGACGCCGACGCCGACGTCACTCTGCAGGAGCTGGTCTCGGCGACGGGACTGTCGCGCCGCACGATCGAGCTGATCCTCGGCGAGCTCGCCGCCGACGGGTGGGTCGCCCTGGCCGTGCCGACGGTCAGCGGCGGAGCCGGCCGACCGGCCAAGCGCTTCCGGTTCGAGTCGAGGCGCCTCGTCGTCGCGGCCGTCGTGCTCGACAGCCACAGCGCGGTGGCCGTCATCGCCGACCTCCGCGGGGGCGAGCTGGCGCGTGCGGCGGTGGCCCTTCCCGACGAGTCGCGCGATCCTGCGCTGACGGTCGCTCTCGCCTCCGACGCCGTTCGACGCGCCCTGGCCGAAGCGGGCGTGGCACCCGAGCGCCTGGCCGCCGGAACCGTCGCCGCCGGCGGCGTCATCGACGCGCGAGGCGTCGTGGGCCGGCTCGTCAACGCGCCGCTCTGGTCGGGGTTCGCGCTGGCTGCCGCCTTCGAGCAGGCGCTGGGCATCCCGTTCGCCGCCGAGAACGACGCCAACCTCGCCGCCCTGGCCGAGCACTGGGCGGGCGCGTCGATCGGCCGTCCCGACAGCGCCTGGCTGATCCTCGGCCACCGCACCGGCGCGGGCTTCCTGCTCGGCGGCGAGATCCACCGCGGCCCCCGAGGCACCGCGGGCGAGCTCGTCGAGTCGCGGGTGCTGAACCTGCACGGCGTCCCCGACGAGGCGATCCGCTCCCTCACGTCGCCCATCGAGGCCGACCGGCGGCGCGCCCGCGAGGCCGTCGTCGCTGCGGCCGCGGGCGATCCCCGTGCCGTGAGCGACGCGCGGGCGTTCGCCGAGCAGATCGCCGACGTGATCGACGTGCTCACCTGGACGATCGCACCCGAGACGGTGGTGCTCGGGGGAGGGCTGGAGGTCGGCGCCGGCGTTCTGGTGCCTCTGGTGTCCGAGTTCCTGCGCGATCGCGGCACACCCGAGGTCGAGCTCGTCGCCACCCGCCTCGGCGGCGAGGCGCCACTCGTCGGGGCGATCCGGCGGGCCCTCGTCGACGTCGACTCGTGGCTGTACTCCGCACCCGGCGCGCAGCCGCCGCGATCATCCGAACCGAGCCGAGACGAACCACGGGAGCTACGCCGATGACCGAACCCGACCTTCCCGCCGACTACCTGGTGATCGGCAGCGGGATCATGGGCAGCATCGTCGCCCGGCAGATCCGCGCGGCCGAGCCCTCGGCGACCATCGTGATGGTCGACGGCGGTCGGCCGATCGGGGCCCGCGGCGGCGTGCACCTGCACGACGTGGCCGAACCCGAGATCTGGGAGCTCTACAACTCCCGCGTCGAGAGCGGCATCCAGGGCTTCTACGCCGGCGCCGCACCCGTGCTCTCGACGGCTCGCGGCGTCTCGGACCTCGAGTCGGGCATGCACCTGCTGTCGACCCTCGGCGAGCACTCCGGCGCGATGCCGAACGCCGCGGCCGCCTGGAACGTCGGCGGCATGGGCTCGCACTGGACTGCGGCGACGCCGTGGCCGTGGGGCCACGAGGTGTTCGGCGAGGGCGAGCCGTGGCGGGCCGACCTCGAGACCGCGCGCACGGCCCTCGGCGTGACCGCCCCGGCGCTCGGCCCGACCGCCGTCGGCGAGCGGCCTGCTCGCCCGCACAGGCCCCGCGACGATCTTCCCTCCGATCGCCGACGGCGGGGCGCACTTCACTCTGCTCGCAGGAACTCAGGCGACCGCCATCGAGCACGACGGAACGCGGGCCCGTGGAGCCCGGCTCCGCGACACGGCCACGGGTGCGGAGCGCTTCGTCGCGGCCCGCGCCGTCGTCGTGTGCGCCGACACCTTCCGCACGCCGCAGCTCCTGTTCGCATCGGGCATCCGGCCGCCGGCGCTCGGCCGGTACCTGAACGAGCACGCCTTCCTGACCGGGCGCGTGCTGCTCGACCTCGAGCGCTTCGGCCTCACGCGGGCCGACCTGCCTCCGGTGCGCGGCGGGGAGTTCGCGACGGACTCGCTGTGGCTTCCGCAGAACGGCGCCGAGCAGCCGTTCCACGGGCAGATCATGAACACCACCTATGTCGACGACGGCGGCGCCGCGCTCGCCCACTCGGTCGGCCTGTCGCTCTACACACCCGTCGAGTCGCGGGCCGAGAACCGCGTCGTCTTCCGTGACGACGATCTCGACCTGACCGGGATGCCCCGCTTCTCGATCGAGTTCTCGTACAGCGACGCCGACCTCGCCCTAGTCGAGGCGGCCCGCGTCGAGATGGCGCGCGTCGCCGCGGCCTTCGGCGCCTTCGACCCCGACACGGAGTCGGCACTGCTCCTTCCGGGCTCGTCGCTGCACCAGACCGGGACCGTCCGACTCGGTCCGGTCGACGACGGTACGTCCGTCTGCGACCCCGACGGCCGGGTGTGGGACTTCGACAACCTCTTCGTCGCCGGCAACGGCGTGATCCCGACCGCCGTCGTCGCGAACACCACGCTGACCGGGGCCGTCACCGCCGTGCGTGCCGCGCGCGCCGCCCGCCGCGTGGTCGCCGGTGCGGCCGCAGCGCCCCTCGTCTGACCCGCGCCCCTCGTCTGACCCGCACCACTCGTCTGACCCGCACCACTCGTCTGACCCGCATTGGCCCGGCCGACGTCGCCGCCGCCCGGGGTCGCACCCACCGCCCTACCGAGGAGAACCGCATGACTGCCATCCCCGTCCGCCAGAACCGCATCGCGCTCAACGCGATCCAGTGGATCAACATCAAGGCCGACCCGACGAACCCCGACAGCGAAGACCTCTGGCGCTACGCCGACCCGACGTTCCGCGCCGACTACCCCGGCGTCCTGGCCGAGATCCGCCGCTCGGGCTTCTCGGCCGTGATGATGGAGGTCCTCGCAACCCAGACGCTGCAGGACTTCGGCCGCATGATCGCCGACTCCGGCCTCGAGCTGGCACCCGGCTACGTCGGGGTCCCCATCCCGCGCGACCACGGCGTGACCCTGGCCAAGGGAACCGGCGAGCGGATCCGGTGGTTCGACCTCGTCCGCCGCCGCGCCGAGGAGTCGAACACGGTCGGCCTGGAGACGGTGTTCATCGCGCCCGAGGTCTCGTGGGAGCCCGGCTTCGTCCGCACCCTCGACGCGGTCGGAGTCGGCGCCGGGTTCGATCAGGGGCGCCTCGACGAGCAGATCGAGTTCGTCGGCGAGGCGGCGTCGATCCTGCAGGCCGAGGGCGTGCGTGCCGGCCTGCACAACCACGTCGGAACCTGGATCGAGACCGAGGACGAGATCGAGCAGACCCTCGCGGCGATCCCGGCCGACCTGCTCGGCGCCTCGTTCGACATCGGCCACCTCGCCTGGGCCGGCATCGACCCGGTCGAGATGATCATGCGCCACAGCGACCGAGTCGTCGACCTCCACATCAAGGACCTCGACATGGCCATCGCCGATGCCAGCCGCGAGACGCCGACCTCCTACCGGAAGGCGACCGACTCGGGCATCTTCCTCGAGCCGGGCCTCGGCACCCTCGACATCGTCGGTTCTCTCGCGGCCCTCCCCGCCGACTTCGACGGCTGGGTGATCGTCGAGGTCGACCGCGCGAGTATGGACCCGAGCGCCTCCGCCGACGTCAGCTGGAAGTGGGTCGCCGAGAACGTCCCGGCGTAGGGTCCGGTGCTGTGGCAGCGCGGATCGAGTGCTTGACTGACGTCATGACACCGACCCTCGCCATCACCGGCTCCACCGGCAACATCGGCGGCGCCGTCGCTCGAGCGCTCGCGGAGACCGGGCTCGCCCAGCGCCTGATCGTCCGGACGCCGTCGCGCGCCCCCGAACTCCCCGCCGCGTCGATCGCCGTCGCGACGTACGGCGACCACGCCGCCTCGATCGCAGCTCTGCAGGGCATCGACGTGCTGCTCATGGTGTCCGCAGCGGAGGCCCCCGACCGGCTGGCGCAGCACCTCGACTTCGTCGACTCCGCCGTCGAGGCCGGCGTCGGCCACATCGTCTACACGTCCTTCGTCGGAGCCGCCGAAGACGCCGTCTTCACGCTGGCGCGCGACCACTGGGCGACCGAGCAGCGCATCCGCGAGTCGGGGGCGGCGTTCACGATCCTCCGCGACAGCTTCTACCTCGACTTCGTGCCCGAGCTCGTCGGAGACGACGGAGTCATCCGCGGGCCGGCCGGCGAGGGCCGCATGTCGGCGGTCGCCCGGGCCGACGTCGCCGCCGTCGCGACGGCCGTGCTGCGCGACCCGGCCGCTCACGCCGGAGCCACCTACGAGCTCACCGGCCCCGAGGCGTTCTCGCTCGCCGAGGCCGCCGCGGTGCTCTCGAGCGCCACCGGCCGCACCGTGACATTCCACGACGAGACCCTCGACGAGGCGTACGAGTCGCGCCAGCAGTGGAACCCCGAGCCGTGGCAGGCCGACGCCTGGGTGTCGACCTACACCTCCATCGCCTCGGGCGAGCTGGAGGCCGTGTCGGGCGACGTCGAGCGCGTCACCGGTCGTGCCCCGCTCTCGCTCGGGCAGTTCCTGCGCCTCTGACGCCAGTCAGCCCCGCCGAATCGGCACGACCCCGTCTGCGCGCAGGAGGGATCGAGCCGAAACGGCGGGCACAAGCGCGAGCGCAAGAACGCGGGGCGCAGGAACGCGGGTCGCAGGAACGCGGGTCTACCGCACCTTCCGCGCCGAGAGCACCCCGCTCACGCCGAGGACCAGCACCGAGACGAACACGACGATCATCGGCGCAGCCCACGAGCGGGTCGCGTCGTGCACGCCGCCCACCACGAGCGGGCCGAGCGACGCGAGCGCGTAGCCGCCGCCCTGCACGAGCGCGGACAGCCGCCGGGCCTCGACGTCGCTCGTGACCATCCGCACGATGATGATGAAGACGATGGTGATGCCGCCGCCCTGGGCGATCCCGCCGAACAGCGACCAGACGAACCAGAGCTGCGGGGCGAAGAGCAGCCCGAGCGGCATGAACAGCCAGAGGGTCGCGACCAGCCCGATGATGTACACGGGCCGCCAGCGGAGCGACAGCAGGGGCACGCCGAGCGCCCCGACGACGGCGAGGATCTGGAAGATCGACGAGCTCGCGCCGGCCCCGGCCCGCGAGAGGCCGACCTCGTCGTGCAGCAGGGTGGGGATCCAGGCGGTGAGGCCGTAGTAGCCGAACGCCTGGCCGGCGAAGGCGAGGGTGAGGCCCCAGGTCGACCAGCGCCTGAAGAGCGAGGTCGTCGGCGGCCGGGCGCCGGCGCTGACCACCGGGATGCTCGCGGTGATGACTTCGACCGGGCCCGTCAGGAGTTCCTGCGCCCGGTTCTCGCCGGTGCCGCGGAGGGCCGAGCGGAATCCGATGGCGACGATCCAGACGGCGCCGGCGATGATCGCGAACGATCCCCAGACCACCAGGGCGAGGGGCCAGCCGGTGGATGCCGCCAGCGGCGCGGTGCCGAGCGACGTGATCATCGAGCCGACGTTGAGAGCCGACGTGTAGACGCCGGTGATGAAGCCGGCGCGCTCGGGCGAGAAGTCGCGGCGGATGATGACCGGGAGCACGACGTTGCCGACGGTGATCGAGACGCCGATCACGATGGTTCCGACGATGAGCCAGGTCTGGGTGCCGAGCGAGCGGAGGATGGTGCCGACGACGATCCCCAGCAGGCCGACCGTGACGGCGCGCTCGGCGCCGAGGCGGCCGATGACCGCCGACGCGAGCGGGCTGGCGACGGCGAAGCAGAGCACGGGGATGCTCGTCAGCAGGCCCGCGACGAGGGCCCCGAGCGCGAGGTCGGACTTGATGTCGTCGAGCACGGGCGCCGTGGCGACGATGGGGCCGCGCAGGTTGAGAGCGATCAAGACGATCGCGAGGGTCAGCAGCCAGGCGGCCGGCGACTTCGCGGCGCGACGGACGGCGTCGCCTGTGCGGCCGCCGCCAGTCGAATCGGCCGCGCTCATGCCGGGTTCGCGGTGGGGGCGACCCCTTCGGCATCGGTGTCGTCGGTGCCGGTCAGAACACTGCCGGTCAGAACACTGCCGGTCGGAACACTGCCGGTCGGGACGCTGCCGGTCGGGACGCTGCCGGTCGGGACGCTGCCGGCCGGGACGGCGTCCGCGTCACCGGAAGCGGGGAGCCCGAGCAGCTCCGCGAGCTCGTCGGCCGTGTCGACGACGGCGACAGCGCCGACCTGCTCGGCGGGGGAGCCGTAGCCCCAGGTGACGAAGATCGTGGGCACGCCGTGGGCCGCGGCACCGTCGACGTCGTGGTGGCGGTCGCCGATCAGGACGGGACGCGAGACGTCGACACCGAGGGCGCGAAGGCGGGCGAGCGCCTCTTCGACGACGTCGGCCTTGGCGCCGCGCTTCTCGTCGTCGCTGGCGCCCGTGATGACGTCGAGGTAGCGGCTGAGGCCGAAGTGGTTCAGCATCATGGTGGCCGGCGTCTCGGGCTTCGAGGTCGCCGTCGAGATGGGGATCCCGGCCTCGTGGACACGGCGGAGCAGGTCTTCCATTCCCGCGAAGATCACGCTGTCGAGCGCCCCGCCGGCCAGGTACTCGCCGCGGTACAGGGCCATGGCGTGGTCGAGCTCGTCGCCCGTGATGCCGAGGTGCCTGGTGAAGCTCTCGGGAAGCGGCGGGCCTACCCATTCGAGGAGCTCCGCCGGTGTCGGCACGGCCTCGCCGAGCTGTGCGAGGGTGCTGGCCAGGGTCTTCGTGATGCCGGGTGCGGAGTCGGCGATGGTGCCGTCGAGGTCGAACAGCACGGCCGAGTAGGGGAAGTCGCTCATCCCCTCCAGCCTACGGTCTGGCAGGGGAGCGGATCAGCGGACCTCGTGGAAGGGCCAGCGACGCTTCGACGTCGTGTCGTCGTCGAGCATGCGGAGGATCAGTCGCGCGACGGAGCCGCCCATCTCGGCGACGATCTCACGCTCGGCGGTGGTCAGCTCGTCGACCGTGAGCGGCTCGGTCTCGGAGAGGACGGGTGCGGCGGGCTGGCGGCGGCGGGTCGCGATCGGGGCGACGACGTGGCGGGAGAGCGGGGAGGCGGTCGAGACGAGCTGGTCGAAGAGCGGAGTGGACATGAGAGAGCCTTTCGGATTGTGTATTTCACATCCTACGAGGTCTCTCCACGAAGTCAATACTGTATTTCAGAAGCCGATCGTCAGAACAGGCGCGAGTGTCCGTCGTCCATGCCGCGCATCTCGTCGTAGTCGAGCACGACGCAGCGGATGCCCCGGTCTTCGGCGAGCGTGCGGGCCTGCGGCTTGATCTCCTGAGCGGCGAACACGCCCTGCACCGGCTTCAGGTGCGGGTCGCGGTTCATCAGCTCGAGGTACCGGGTGAGCTGCTCGACGCCGTCGATGTCTCCGCGCCGCTTGATCTCGACAGCGACGGCGCCGCCCTTCGCGTCGCGCGCCAGGATGTCGACCGGCCCGATCGCGGTCATGTACTCGCGGCGCACCAGGGTGTGACCGTCGCCCAGCACCTCGATCTGCTCGGCCATCAGCTTCTGCAGGTGCGCCTCGACGCCGTCCTTGACCAGGCCGGGATCGATGCCGAGCTCATGAGCCGAATCGTGCAGGAACTCGTGGATCGACACCAGGAGCACGTCGTTGGTCTTGCCCTGCGTGACCTTCCAGAGCTCGACGATCCCGGCTTCGCGCTGGTCGTCGTCGGGCTCCTCCGTCGTGATGCTGCACGGCGGGCTCATCCAGTTGAGCGGCTTGTAGCTGCCGCCGTCGGAGTGGACCAGCAGGCTGCCGTCGCTCTTCACCATCAAAAGGCGGGTGGCGAGCGGGAGATGGGCCGAGAGGCGCCCCGCGTAGTCGACGGAGCAGCGGGCAATGACGAGACGCACGACGACGAGCCTAACGCGCGGCGGGGGCGGCTAGCTCTCGACGGGGCGGCGCCGCGACGGCTCGCGCGCGGCACCCGATACGAGCCCGGCGACGACGATCAGCGCGAACACCACGAACAGCGAGTGCAGCAGCCCGAAGCGCTCGCCGAGCACGCCGATCACCGGCGGCAGGGCCAGGAAGGCGACGTAGCCGATCGTGGCGACGGCGCTCACGCGGGCCGCCGCGTTGCGGGAGTCGTCGGCGGCGGCCGAGAGGCCGACCGGGAAGCCGAGAGCGGCCCCGAAGCCCCAGAACACGACGCCGATCACGGCCAGCCACACGACCGGCGACAGGATCACGAGCAGCAGGCCCACGATCGCCGACACGGCCGAGAGGCGCAGCATCAGCACGCGGCCGTACCGGTCGATGAGCGGCGAGCCGGCGACGCGTGCCACGGTCATCGCGGTCAGGAAGACGAAGAGGATGCTCGATCCGGCGGCGTTGCTCACGCCATGGCCGTCGACCATCGCGAGGGCCAGCCAGTCGTTCGCCGAGCCCTCGGCGGTCGACATGCCGAGCACGATGAGGCCGATCAGGATCGTGCCGGGTGTGGCCCAGATGGCCAGGCGGCCGCGCCACGAGCTCTCGGTCGCGCCGGCGCCGTCGGTCTGGGCGGCGTGCCCGAGCTCCTCGGACTGGAAGCGGCGCACGAAGACGACTCCGGCGACGGCGATCACGACGGCGACCGTCGAGACGTGGACGGCGACGGGCAGCGACAGCCGCTCCGCACCGGCGCCGAGCAGAGCCCCGACCATCGTGCCGAGGCTGAAAGAGGCGTGGAAGAGCGGCATCACGGTCTTGCCGAGCACGCGCTCGCAGGCCGCGGCCGAGACATTCATCGCGACGTCGAGCGTGCCGTTGCCGAAGCCGACGATCGCCATGCCGACGAGGATCGCCCAGAACCCGGCGCCGAGGGTGGCGCTGATGCCGGCCACGATCAGGCCGACGGCGACGACGAGGAGCGCGCCGGTCGCGGTCTTCTTCGCACCGAACGAGGCGATGATGTGGCTCGACGAGATGACGCCGACGATGGCTCCGACGCTGATGCCGAACGCGAGGAACCCCATCTGCAGGGTGCTGGCGTGCAGCAGGTCGCGGATCGACGGCACACGGCCGAGCCAGGTCGCGATGGCCAGGCCCGACAGGGCGAAGATCACGAAGAGGGCATTGCGCCAGCGGACCACGTCGCGCCGGGTCAGGCCGCCGTCGTAGGTGCGGGTGTCGAGGGAGGAGGGGGTCGCCATCGGTTCTCTTCGGTTCGTGCGTGCAGGTGGCGCGACTCGAATCGATTCGACCCGCGGGATCGACCACACGCTATCAAGCCACCGGCGACTCCGACAAGACCTTCGTCGAATCGATTCGAGTGCGACTACAGTTCTGGAGCATGAGCATCGCGACCCGGCCCACCCTCGCCTCCGTGGCGAAGCTGGCCGGTGTCTCGGCGTCGACGGCCTCCCTGGCCTTCAACGACTCCGGCCCCGTGTCGGCGTCCACGCGCGAGAAGGTGCTCGACGCGGCACGGACGCTCGGCTACGCCGGTCCCGACCCGCGCGCCCGGTCGCTGCGGCGCGGACGGTCGGGCATCGTCGGCGTGGTGCTCGAGGAGTCCCTGCGCGACGCCTTCCGCGACCCGATGAACCTCGCGATGCTCGACGGGATCGCCGACCTGACAGGCCCGGCGGGCAACTCGCTGCTGCTGCTCACCGAGACCGCCGCCGGTCGGTCCACCCTCGTCGACGCACCGGTCGACGCGGCCGTGCTGTTCGGGTGCAGCCCGGTCGTCGACGAGAAGGTCGCGATCCTGCTGCGTCGCGGTATCCCGGTGGTCGCCATCGAGGGCCGCCCGATCCCCGGGGTGCTCGACATCGGCCTCGACAACCGCGAGGCCACGCGCTCGCTCGCCGAGCACCTCAAGGGCCTGGGCCACTCCGACGTCGCTCTGGTCACCCTCGAGCTCGACCGCGACCGCCGCAGAAGCAGAGTGACGCAGAAACTCCTCGCCCGAGCCACGTCGCACACTGCCCTCGAGCGCGTCCACGGCGCCCGCGAGGTCTTCCCCGCGGCCGGCGGGCTCACCACGCTCGGAAGCACGGTCGACGAGGGGCGCATCGCCGGGCTGGCGCTGCTCGGCGATCCCGAGACGCGGCCGACCGCCGTCATCGCGCAGAGCGACCTCCTCGCCGTCGGGGTCATCCGGGCCGCGGCCGAGCTCGGCCTGGCCGTGCCCGGCGACCTCAGCGTCGTCGGGTTCGACGGCGTGCGGATCGACGACCCGGTCGCCGCCGAGCTGACGACCATGGTGCAGCCGGGGTTCGCGAAGGGGCAGGCGGCGGGGCGCGGCATCCTCGAGCTGCTCGCCGGCCGCGAGGGCCGCTCGGTCTCGTTCACGTCGGCGTTCCGGCGCGGGGCGACGACGGCCCCGCCGCGCTAGGCGCCGGTGACGATCCAGCGCGAGCCGGCGGCGCGGACGCCGAGCGTGACGGCTCGAGCCCCGATGTAGCCGATGCCGAAGGCCAGCCAGAGCGCGACCGGCCCGCCGTCGCCCGCGACCGCCCACCACAGCAGCGGGAGGTACACGGCCACGTCGACGAGGCCGGTCCAGGCGAGGTAGCGGGCGTCGCCGGCGCCGAGCAGGACCCCGTCGAGCACGAAGACCAGGCCGGCGAGCGGCACCCCGACGGCCATGGCGCGCAGGATCCCGGGGAGCATCGCCCGCACGGCCCCATCGCCCGTGAAGACGCCGGGCAGCACCCCCGCCGCGCTGGCGAGCAGCAGCCCGAGCACGGCTCCGCCCGCGACGCCCCATGTCAGCAGTCTCCGCGTGACGGCGCGCACCCGCGCCGCATCGCCGGCCCCGA
Organism: Frondihabitans sp. PhB188; assembly: GCF_003752365.1. Lineage (GTDB taxonomy): Bacteria > Actinomycetota > Actinomycetes > Actinomycetales > Microbacteriaceae > Frondihabitans. The sequence goes on from NZ_RJUO01000004.1 coordinate 174,796, forward strand.
GCGCGTGCCCGACCATCGCCTGGCCGGCGATCGCGAGGGCATCCAGCGCGAACGCCAGCGTCGAGAAGAGGGTCAGGGCGACCTGCACGGCGGCGAGCCCCGGCACGCCGAGCATCCCGGCCGCCCAGACCGTGGCGAGCATGGCCAGCCGAAGGGCCGCGCTCCTGATCAGCAGCCAGCCGCCGGCGGAGGCCGTCCTGCCCACGCCTCCGAGTCCCGGTCGCAGCGGGGCCCCGACGGCGCGGGCCGCCCGGACAGCGATGACCGCGTAGACCGCCGCCATGCCCCACTGCGCGACGACGGTGCCCGCCGCCGACCCGGCGATGCCCCAGTGGAAGCCGTAGATGAACAGGGCGTTGAGGCCCGCGTTGGCGGCGAATCCCGCCGTCGCGACGACGAGCGGCGTGCGGGTGTCCTGGAGTCCGCGCAGGAGCCCCGTCGCCGCGATGACGAACAGCATCGCCGGGAGGCCGAGCACCGAGATGACGAGGTACTTCGTGGCCTGCTCGGAGACGGCGGGCCCGGTCTGGAACGCGAGCACCAGGGTTCCTGCACCCAGAGCACCCACCACGAGCAGGACGACGCCGATCAGCAGCGCGAACCACAGCCCGTCGATGCCGGCCCGGAGCGCCCCGGTGCGATCGCCCGCGCCGAGGCGTCTGGCCACGGTCGGAGTCGTCGCGTAGGCGAGGAAGATCAGCAGCCCCACCGCCGTCTGGAGGATCACGCCGGCGATGCCGAGGCCGGCCAGCGGCGCCGCCCCGAGGTGGCCGACGAGGGCCGTGTCGGTCAGCAGGAAGAGCGGCTCGGCGATCAGGGCACCCAGCGCCGGGACGGCCAGCCGGGCGATCTCGCGGTCGAGCGCCCGCGCGGGTGCGGTCACTCGGTGCCGCGCGCCCGCCCGATCGCGCTCATCAGGTGGTAGACGACGACGGCGGCGACGGTGCCGATGATGATGCCCTCGAAGACCGCGCCGCCGGCCGTGAAGGTCAGGTTCGCGATGCCGGCGACGAGTGCGATCCCGGCGGTGAGCTGGTTCTTCGGCTTCGAGAAGTCGACCCCGTTCTCGACCCAGATGCGGATTCCGATGATCCCGATCAGACCGTAGAGCGCCACGGTCACGCCGCCGATGACGCCCGGGGGCACGGTTGCGATGACGGCGCCGATCTTGGGCGAGAGCCCGAGCAGGATCGCGATGACGCCGGCGACCCAGTAGGCCGCGGTCGAGAACACGCGCGTCGCGCTCATGACGCCGATGTTCTCGCCGTAGGTCGTGGTCGCCGAGCCCCCGCCGATGCCAGCGATCACGGTGCTGAGGCCGTCGGCGAAGAGCGCTCGGCCGGTGAGGTCGTCGAGGTTGCGGCCGGTGAGCTGGCCGACCCCCTTCACATGGCCGACGTTCTCGGCGACGAGGGCGAGCACGACCGGCAGGAAGCCCACGTAGACGGCGATGTGCGTCGCCTCGAACGACGGCGCCGTGAACTGGGGGAGGCCGAGCCACGCCGCGTCGTCGACCTTGCTGAAGTCGACGGCCCCGCTGATGACGGCGGCGACATAGCCCACGACGACGCCGACGACGATCGAGAGCCGGCCGAGGATGCCGCGGAACACGACCGCCGCGAGGACGACCGCGGCCAGGGTGATGACGGCGATCACCGGCGCCTTCTGGAAGTTCGCCCCCGCCGTCGGGGCCAGGTTGAAGCCGATGAGGGCGACGATCGAGCCCGACACGACGGGCGGCAGCAACGCGTCGATCCACTTCGTGCCGAGCACGTGGACGATGAGGCCGACGACCGCCAGCAGCGCGCCGACGACGATGATGCCGCTGAGCGCGAGCGGGATCCCGCCGATCTTGGTCGCGGCGCCGATCGGGGCGATGAAGGCGAACGACGAGCCGAGGTAGCTGGGCAGGCGGTTCTTCGTGATGACCAGGAAGAGCAAGGTGCCGATGCCCGAGAAGAGGAGCGTCGTGGTGGGCGGGAAGCCGGTGATGATGGGAACCAGGAACGTGGCGCCGAACATGGCGACCACGTGCTGTGCGCCCAGCCCCACCGTGCGCGGCCAGGACAGCCGCTCCTCCGGGAGCACGATCGCGGTCTGGTCGACCGCCTTGCCGTCGGCGTGGAGCTTCCAGGGGAGGGCCATGCAGTGACTGTACTGGGAGCCGATCGCGGCTGTCGGACCACACGCCTAGGCTTGCCCCCATGACCGATGTCTCCTCGAAGTCCGGAATCGCCACCGACGCCCTCGACCCCGCCACCCGGCCCCAAGACGACCTCTTCCGCCACGTCAACGGCACCTGGATCCGCGAGACCGAGATCCCCGAAGACAAGGCTCGCTGGGGCTCGTTCTACCTGCTGGCCGAGGCCGCCGAGCAGGCCGTGCGCGACATCATCGACGAGTCGCAGGAGGCCGAGCCGGGCAGCGAGGCCCGCAAGGTCGGCGACCTGTTCGCGAGCTTCCTCGACGAAGACCGCGCCGAAGAGCTCGGGGCGACACCGATCCAGCCGCTGCTGGCGAGCGTCGACGACGTGACGGACGTCGCCGCGCTGCTGCAGGCCGTCGGCCGGTTCGAGCTGCAGGGCGTCTCGGGCTTCGCGCAGCTCTTCGTCGACAACGACCCGGGCAACCCGGAGCGCTACATGGTGTTCCTCGAGCAGGCCGGCCTCGGCCTCCCCGACGAGTCCTACTACCGCGACGAGAAGTTCACGTCGATCCGCACCGCCTACGAGGCGTTCGTCGCCTCGCAGCTCGAGCGCGCCGGCTTCGACCAGGCGGCCGAGCGCGCCGCTCGCGTCGTCGCGCTCGAGACCGCCATCGCCTCGCACCACTGGGACAACGTGGCGACCCGCGAGTCCGAGAAGACCTACAACCTCCTGCCGTGGTCCGATGCGGCGGCGCTCGCCGAGGGCGTCGACCTCTCGATCTGGCGCGACGCGGTCGGCGCTCCCGCCGGCGTCTTCGACGAGATCGTCGTGCGCCAGCCCTCGTTCGTCACCGGCCTCGCAACGCTGCTCGTCGACGACCAGCTCGACGCGTGGCGCGACTGGCTGCGCTGGCAGATCGTCCGCTCGTTCGCCGCGTACCTCTCGAGCGGCTTCGTGAAGGCGAACTTCGAGTTCTACGGCAAGACCCTCACCGGCACCCCCGTGCAGCGCGCCCGCTGGAAGCGCGGCGTCTCGCTGGTCGAGGGCGCCATGGGCGAGGCCGTCGGCCGCATCTACGTCGAGCGGAACTTCCAGCCCGAGGCGAAGGTCGCGATGGACGTCCTGGTCGCGAACCTCGTCGAGGCCTACCGCCAGAGCATCACGGGCCTCGCGTGGATGACCGACGAGACGCGCACCCGCGCCCTCGACAAGCTCGACAAGTTCACGCCCAAGATCGGCTTCCCGGTGAAGTGGCGCGACTACTCGAAGCTCGAGATCGATGCGACCGACCTCGTCGGCAACATCCGCGCCACCGCCGTCTTCGGCTTCGACCGCGAGCTCGGCAAGATCGGCAAGCCGATCGACCGCGACGAGTGGTTCATGACCCCGCAGACGATCAACGCGTACTACAACCCGGGCTTCAACGAGATCGTGTTCCCGGCGGCGATCCTGCAGTTCCCGTTCTTCGACGAGAACCGCGACGCGGCCGCCAACTACGGTGCGATCGGAGCGGTGATCGGCCACGAGATCGGCCACGGCTTCGACGACCAGGGCTCGAAGTACGACGGCGACGGCAAGCTCACCGACTGGTGGACCCCGGCCGACCGCGAGGCGTTCGAGAAGCTCACCTCATCGCTCATCGCCCAGTACGACGCGCTCGAGCCGGCGCAGACCCCCGGTCACCATGTCAACGGCGCGCTCACCATCGGCGAGAACATCGGCGACCTCGGCGGCCTCTCGATCGCGTGGAAGGCGTACCTGATCTCGCTCGACGGCCAGGAGCCGCCGGTGATCGACGGACTGACCGGCGCGCAGCGCTTCTTCCTGAGCTGGGCGCAGGCCTGGCAGATGAAGATCCGCGACGAGGAGGCCATCCGTCTCATGTCGATCGACCCGCACTCGCCCAACGAGTTCCGGTGCAACCAGATCGTCCGCAACATCGACGAGTTCTACGTCGCCTTCGCGGTGTCCGACGCCGACGCGCTCTGGCTGCCAGAAGATGAGCGCGTCACGATCTGGTAGCCGCTCCGATGGCTGACCCCGGTATCGACAGTCGACGCGGCCGCCGGTCGCGCGACGTGCCGCGCGATCCGGGCCGGCACCGCGGCGAGCGGGCGGCCGAGCCGTTCGAGCGCAGCTTCACGGCGCTCGGCACCCTGGCCTTCGCCGAGGCACGGGTGTCGGCGTCGGCCGCCGATCTCGACACCGGCGAGGTCGTGCTGGCGATCGACGAGAAGATCGCCCTGCCGACCGCCGAGGTCGGCGGGCTGCTGCTGCTCGTCGAGGTCGCCGCGCGCCTTGCGGACGGTCGTCTGGGGCCGGTCGACGAGGTGTCGCGCGAGTCGGCCACGGGTGACGGCGCGGGCGAGACGCGCGTCGACGACCCCCGCGTCGTCGGGCTCTGGTCGTCGATGCTGGTGCCGTCGCTCCGGGTGCTCGATGCCGCGACCCTCGTGGGGGCCTTCCGCGACCCCGTCGCCACGAACGCCCTGATCCGGCTCGTCGGCCTCGATGCCGTCCACGCCCGCGCCGAAGAGCTCGGCCTGAACCGAACGGCGCTGCTCGACTACGCCCGGGCCACCCGCGGGCCCGACGACGCACCGCAGTTCTCGATCGGATCAGCCCTCGAGCTGCAGGGCCTCTTCGGCGACCTCGTCGGCGGCCGCTGCGTCGACACCGCCGTCAGCAACCGCGTGCTGGGCTGGCTCTCCACCGGCAGCGACCTGAGCATGGTCGCCGCCGCCTTCGGGCTCGACCCCGTCGCCCATCGGGCGCGCGACCACGGCCTCCAGCTCGTGAACCTCACCGGGGCCGACCAGGGTGTTCGCTCTGAAGCCGGGGCGCTGCGCGGTCGCCGCCGGGGCGTCGCGTACGCGGCGACCGTGGCGTTCGACGATGCCGACCTGCCGACGCGGCTGCGGGTGCTCGACGTGCTCCGGACCGTCGGGCTGGATCTGCTCGAGTACGTGAGCTAGTTCCTGCGCCCCGTGCTTGCCGCTGGCCTGTGCTCGACGCGTGCGCCGCGGGCTACTGCAGCGCGCCGACGGTGAGCAGCTGCACCGACGTCGACTTGCAGCCGGTCACGCCCTTGTAGGCGGCGAAGACCGAGGCCTTCTGCCCGGGAGGGTAGACGCGGAACCCGTCGGTCGCGGTCGGCTTGCACTTGGCCCTGTCGAAGTTGCCGGCCTGCAGGTAGCGGAGGTCGGCCTTCGCGGTCGAGCCCGACGCGAGAGTGACTGTGCCGTGGGGGGTCGTGCGATCGAACTTCGCCGCGGCGCCGATCTGCGTGCCGGTGCCGCCGCCCACGAGCGAGACGCCGGGCCATCCCTGCAGGGTGCACGAGGCCGACCCCTTGTTGGTGAGCACGAGGGTGATCCCGATCGTGCCGGCGGCGCCTCCGTCGCCCTCGGCGATGCTCGCGGCGAGGTTCGACGAGGTGCACGAGGAGACCGTCGTGCCGCCGCCGCCCGCCGGCGTCGTCTTCGTCGGCGTGGCGGAGACGGATTCGCTCGGCGTCGGAGTCGTCGCCGGGGTGGTCGGCTCGGCCGTCGTCGTCACCGTCTCGGTCGCGGTGGGCTCGGCGGCGTCGTTCGACGAGGAGCACCCGGCGAGACCGGCGACCGTGAGGGCGCTGAGGGCGAGGACGGTGAAAGTGGTTCTGGTGCGCATGGCTCCACTGTGCCACGCAGACCGGGTCAGTCGATCAGTCCGAGGGATGACAATCGCCGGAGCGTCTCCCGTCCTGCAGGCGGACACCGCCAGGCATCGGCCGTCGTGGTCCAGGTGATCGCGCCGACCTCGGCTGAGGGGACGGGCTCGTCGGGCGTGTCGGCTGTGAAGAGGGTCATCTCGACCAGGCGGCCGTCGGGCTCGCCGTGAGCCTGCTCGCTCACGGTGAAGAGCTCCACGATCGATGCCGGATCGAGGGCCAGCGACACTTCTTCGAGCGACTCGCGCACGACGGCCTCCGCACCGGACTCACCCGGCTCGACCTTGCCGCCCGGCAGGTAGAGCACGTCGCGGCCCCGGGCGGTGACCATGAGCAGCCTCCGCTCGCGGACGAGGGCCAGCGCGGAGACGACGATCGGGTGCATGGGAGACATTCTCCCGAGTTCCTGCGCCCTCTGCTATTGACGAGCGGATATAACTGTGAAATATTGCATTCATCACCCGTTCACCCCGATGAGATCAGGACCTCCCCCATGACCGCAGGGACCACCGCCACCGCTACCGCCCTTCTGCCCGCCATCGTCATCGACCCCGTCGACTACCTGCTCGTCGACATCGCCACCGGGCGGCACCTTCCCGGCGACGGCGTCCACGTCGAGCAGCTCGCCCACGAGCACGGACTGTCGCTGGCCGAGGCCGGCGCCGCGCTCGACGAGGCCTGGTGCCTCGGGCTTGTCTCGCGTCGGGCGACGACGACGGGCGGCATCGTCTGCTGGACCCCGGAGGCCACTCAGGTGATGCTGCACCGGCTCGCGCGGGCCATGGTCTCTGCGGTGACCGCCGGCCCCCGGTGCGACGCGAAGCGCGGACTCATCGACGGCGACGCGCAGCGGTTCACCGTCGTCGAGCTGTTCGGGCTGACGGCGCCCTGCGACGTCGCGCTCTTCCTCGAGGTAGCCCGCGCGCTGCTCGGCGCGTGGGCGCCCGATCTCCTCGACGAGCTGATCATGCCCGTCGCCGTGCTGTTCTCGCAGTCGGCCCAGCGCGTGCACGGCTTCGAGCCTGCGGCCGAGGCCGACGTGCGCTGCGAGATGGTGCGCGAGCTGGTGTCGAGCCTCATCGACGGCCGCACCGCCGACTTCGAGTCGACCGTGGCCGACTACGTGCTGGCGCTCTCGACGCACTGAGTCCTGCCGCCGGGCGTCGTGCCCGCCGTTTCGGTTCGAGCCCTCCACCTCTGGGGAGGGACCGTGCCGGTTCGGCGGGATCGTGCCGTCCGGTGCGGGCCGCGCCCGACGGCTACGGTCGCAGGATCAGCCCGCCGCCGCCTCGCCGGCCGAGCGGGGCAGCGCCGAGAGCGTCGCGGCCCGCGTCTCCGTCAGCCCGAAGAGCGCTTCGAGTCCGTCGCGGAACTCCTCGCCGCGACCCTCGCGGGCAAGCTCGCGAGCGCGGACCGACGGCGTGTGGAGCAGGACTCCGGCGAGGTGCCGCAGCGCCTGCTCGGTGCGCTCGCTGGAATCGCCGCGCGAGCGGGCGCGCTCGATCTCGCCGTCGAGGAGGTCGAAGACGTGCTTGCGGAGGGCTACTACGGCGGGCGACAGAGACTGCTCGGCGGCCACGGCCTGGAACTCGGCGGCGGCCGTGGACACGAGCGCGCGGGCATCGTCGGCGGCGGTCAGCTCGGCGAGCGGGGCGTGGAGGCTGATGGTCTCGAGGTCGAGCATCTCGACGCCCTCGACTCGGGCGACCAGCGGGTCGACGTTGCGGGGAAGGCCGAGGTCGATGACGAGGCGGCGCGGGCCTGCCTCGACGACATCGGGCGTGACGAGCGGGGTGGCCGTCGACGTGCAGGTGATGAGGATGTCGCTCCAGGCGATCGCCTCGGCGAGGTCGGTGTGCGCCGCGACCTCGTGCTTGGCGGCGAACCACGGGGCGCGGCCGGAGGCGGAGTAGACGCCGATGTCGCCGGCACCGCGGTCGCGCAGGGCGGCGACGGTCGTCGCGGCGTACTGCCCGGTGCCGACGAGGAGGATGCGCGCCTGGGCCCAGTCGGTGACCCGGCTCGACGCGAGCTCGAGGGCCAGGCGGACGAGCGAGCGGCCGGCGCCGCCGACGTTGGTGCGGTTCTTGACGCCGCGCGAGGTGTGCGAGGCCTGCTGGAAGAGTCGCTCCAGATCGGACGACGTCGTGCCGTCCTGCCGGGCCCGCTCGAGCGCGCGGCGCACCTGACCGGATATCTCGTCTTCGCCGACGACGACCGACTCGAGGCCGGAGCTGACGGCGAAGAGGTGCTCGACGACCCCGTCGCCGGTGATGACGTCGACGCTGGTGCGGAGCGCGACGGGGTCGACGCCCGAGGCCTCGCTCATGGTCTGGATCGTGGCCTCGACGGCCACGGCGCTCGCCGCGGTGAGGGGCTCGTCGACGTCGAGGTACGCCTCGAAGCGGTTGCACGTCGCGAGCACGACGGCGCCCGAGACGAAATCGCTCGATTCGACCAGGGTGCCCGCCGCCAGGGGTGCACCGACGCTCAACTTCTCGAGGAGGTCGAAGCTGGCGTTCTGATGAGACGCCGTCAGGCAGATGAGCACGACAGATATGGTAACTCTCCCGTTTCACCTGTGCATGGGCTGAACTCGGCGTCGAGTGATCCCCTCGGTAGGGTCGGGGCGTGATCCTCTTCCGTACCGCGACCCCCGTCGACTCCGCGGCGATCGTCGAGCTCGTCACGTCGGCCTACCGGGGCGACGCCAGCCGCGCCGGCTGGACGACCGAGGCCGACCTGCTCGAGGGGCCGCGTATCGACGCCGACATCCTCGCGGTCGACCTCGCGAATCCGGACGGACGCGTGATCGTCGCCGTCGAGGACGACCGGATCGTGGCGTGCTGCAACGTCGTGCGCCGGCCCGACGGCGTCGGCTACTTCGGCATGTTCGCGGTCACGCCGACCGGGCAGGGCGGCGGCCTCGGATCACGGGTGCTGGCCGAGGCCGAGCGCATCGCGCGCGACGAGTGGCACCTGACCGAGATCGAGATGACGGTCATCGAGCAGCGCGCCGAGCTCATCGCCTTCTACGAGCGTCGGGCCTACGTGCGCACGGGCGGGTTCATCCCCTTCCCCTACGGCGACGAGCGCTTCGGGGTGCCGCTCCGCGACGACCTCCGCATGGCGGTTCTGCGCAAGGCGATCTGAGCCCGACCGCCCAGCGCGGGATGCGACAATTCACGACGTGATCACGACCGCCCTCCCCGCCACGCACCCGCTCGCCTCCGGCCTGACCGCGGGGTCGAGCCTGGTGCGCGCCCTCCGCGGCGACCGCCCCGAGACGCTCCCCGTATGGTTCATGCGGCAGGCCGGACGGTCGCTGCCCGAGTACCGCAAGCTGCGCGTGGGCACGAAGATGCTCGACGCCTGCCTCGACCCCGAGCTCTCGAGCGAGATCACCCTGCAGCCGGTCCGTCGCCACGGCGTCGACGCCGGCATCTTCTTCAGCGACATCGTCGTGCCGGTCAAGCTCGCGGGCGTGGGCGTCGAGATCGTCCCCGGTCGCGGCCCCGTCCTCAACGAGCCGATCCGCACCGCCGCCGACGTGGCGAAGCTGCGCCCGATCGATCCCGACTCGCTGGCGCCGGTCGCCGAGGGCGTCGCGCGCACGGTCGCCGAGCTCGGCGCGACCCCGCTGATCGGCTTCGCCGGGGCGCCCTTCACCCTGGCGGCGTACCTCGTCGAGGGCGGGCCGTCGAAAGACCACATCCGCGCACGGACGCTGATGCACGCGGAGCCCGAGACGTGGCGCGCCCTGATGGAGTGGGCCGCGGACACGACGGGCGAGTTCCTGCGCGCGCAGATCATGGCCGGGGCGAGCGCCGGTCAGCTGTTCGACTCGTGGGTGGGCTCGCTGTCGCTGGCCGACTACGTCGAGCACGTCGCGCCCTGGTCGGCCCGCGCGCTGTCGCACATCGACGACCTCGGGGTGCCCCGCATCCACTTCGGCGTCGGCTCGGGCGAGCTGCTCGCGGCGATGCGCGACGTGGGCACCGACGCGGTGGGAGTCGACTGGCGGATCCCGCTCGACGAGGCCTCGCGTCGTCTCGGCGGGCGCACCGTCGTGCAGGGCAACATCAACCCCGCGCTGCTGCAGGCGCCGTGGCCGGTGCTGGAGGCGCACGTCCGCGATGTGGTCGAGCGCGGCAGGGCGGCGCCGGCGCACGTGCTGAACCTGGGGCACGGCGTGAGCCCCGACACCGACCCGGCGGTCCTGACCCGGATCGTCGAGCTGGCCCACGAACTGTGAGCGGATCTCTGGACGCGATCGTCGTCGGCGGCGGCATCGCCGGCCTCGTCGTCGCGCGCGACCTGGGCAAGGCCGGTCGCCGCGTCGTGCTCCTGGAGGCCTCCGAGCGGCTGGGCGGCGAGGTGATGCGCCACACGGTCGCGGGGATCGACCTCGATGCCGGAGCCGAGAGCTTCGCGACGAAGACCGACTCCGTCGCGACCCTGGCGACGCAGATCGGCCTGGGCAGTGAGATCGTGGCGCCCGACCCGCGCGGCGCCTGGATCATCCAGGCCGACGGCGCGCCCTTCCCGTTGCCGAAGACGGGACTGCTGGGCATCCCGGGCACGGCCATGGCGAAAGACGTGATCGACGTGATCGGCACGGGCGCGGCTCTCCGCGCCGAGCTCGACTCGCTCCTGCCCGGCCCGATCGGGGCGAAGGAGCAGAAGCTCGGACCCCTCGTGCGCCGCCGCATGGGCCGCGCAGTGCTCGACAAGCTGGTGACGCCCGTGGTCATGGGCGTGCACTCGGCGCACCCCGACACCCTCGACGTCGACCGGGTCGCCCCCGGTCTGCGGGCGGCGCTGCTGCACCAGAACTCGCTCGCCCGTGCCGTGCGCGAGCTGCGGGAGTCGTCGGCCGCGGGGTCAGCCGTCGGCGGCATCCGCGGCGGAGTCGTCCGCCTCGTCGACGAGCTCGTCGCCGACCTCGAGACGTACGGGGTCGAGGTCCGGCTCGGCGCGTCCGTCCGCTCCGTCGACGGCACCGGCGTCGTCCTCGACGGCGGCGAGGCCCTGTCGGCGAGGGCCGTCGTCGTCGCGCTGGGCGGCCGCGACAGCGCCCTCCTCTCGGGCGAACGGGCCGACACGGGCGTCATCACGCTCGCGACCCTCGTGATCCGGGCGCAGGAACTCGACACCGCCCCCCGCGGCACAGGCGTCCTGGTCACACCCGGCGCCCCCGGCATCCGCGCGAAGGCCCTCACGCACGCCAGCATCAAGTGGGCGTGGGTGGCCGAGCGCGCCGAGGGCCGGCACGTGCTGCGCCTCAGCTACGACTCGCCCGTGGCGGAACCCGCGACGACCGACGCCGATCTGCGGCAGGTCGCGCTCGCCGACGCGTCGGCGATCCTCGGCGCGGGGCTCGACCCGGCCGCCGTCGACGGCTTCGCCCGAGTCGAGTGGGCGTCGCCCGTCCGGGGCGCCGCACCTGCCGACGGGAGCGGGGTCGTCCGCGTCGGGGGCGCCGTGGCAGGTCGTGGCCTCGCCGGAGTGATCGCCGACGCCCGGGCCAAGGCCGCCGACCTGCTCGAGGGCGCGCTGCGCTGAGCACGTCGCCCACCGCCCCTGTCGGACGGCACCCGCGAGACCGGACTAACCTAAGAACGTGCTGCGGCCGCGGGGCCGCACATCAGAGACTTCTGGAGGCTTCATGCGAGGCAAGCTGATCTTCGTCGCGGGAGCGGCCATCGGGTACGTGCTCGGTTCACGTGCGGGCCATCAGCGCTACGAGCAGATCGCGGCCGGTGCATCGAAGGTGTGGAGCAGCGCTCCCGTCCAGAAGCAGGTCGTCAAGGCCGAGCGCGCCGCCGGTGCCGTGCTTCCCGCGATCGTGACCGGTCTCTTCCACGCGGCCGTCTGGGCCGTGAAGAAGGTCCTCGGGATCCAGTCGAAGCCCGCAGCCACCCGCTGACGGCTCCATTGCTCCGCCCAGCACCCACCGTCCTGAGAGGCACTCCATGACCGAGTCGACGCGCGCCGACAGCATCCACCACGCGAAGAAGAACCGCTCGCTGTTCGGGCTCCTGAGCGACATCCCCACGCTCGTCACCGACCTCGTCAAGGGCGAGATCGCCCTGCTGAAGGCCGAGCTCATCGCCAAGGCGAAGGTGTTCGGAATCGGTGCGGGCCTCGTCGTGGGCGCTCTGCTCTTCCTCTTCCTGATGCTGCTGTGCCTCATCGGCGCCGGCATCGCCGCCCTGTCGCTCGTCATGCCGCTCTGGCTGGCCGCGCTGCTGGTCGCGGCTCTGTTCCTGGTGATCGCGGGCATCCTCGGGTTCCTGGGCTACAGGCAGATCAAGAAGGGCCTGCCACCGCTGCCGAAGAAGACGATCGACAGCGTCAAGAGCGACATCAAGGCAGTGAAGGGCGTCGGGCGCATCCCGCGCTCCGACGTGGGAGGACGTTTCTGATGAGTGGCACCGAAGACATCCAGGCGGCCATCGACCGCACCCGCGCCGACCTGGCCGCGACGCTGAACGAGCTCGAAGAGAAGCTCAACGTGCCGAAGCAGCTCGGCATCAAGGCCCACCAGGCGAAGGTGTCGTTCTCGAAAGACCCCAAGCCGTTCCTGGCTGCCGCGGCTGCCGTGGCCGCCGCAGTCGGCGGTCTCACGCTGATCGCCCTGCGTCGTCGCTGACGCTCTCCCTCGCCCCATCGCGGGCCGCTGAGGGTCTCTCGATCCTGAGCCAGACGGTTCGCCGTTCCCAGAATGACAAGGGATGATGGACGCATGAATTCCAGCGCCGACGCGCACTCGCAGCACGCACCCTCGCCTGAATCCGACGCGGCGGCGACCGACGCACCCGTCGAGGTCCTCGGCTACACGCTGTGGGCAGTCCTTCGCCGAGACCCGCTCCGGCCCTACGTGGCCGAGGGCGAGCGCACCTCGATCGGCGACGACATCGCCGAGCTCGACGCGACTGTCGCCCGCCTCGCCGAGAACGGCGTCGTCGTCCGGGGCTTCTACGACGTCAGCGCCGTGAAGGCCGACAGCGACGTGATGATCTGGCTGCACGGCCCGATCCCGGAAGACATCCAGGCCGGCTACCGCGACCTGCTCCGCACGCACCTGCTCAAGAACCTCCTGCCGACGTGGAACGCGCTCGGCATGCACCGCGAGGCCGAGTTCGCGAAAGACCACAGCCCCGCGTTCATGCGCGGCAAGGAGCCCGAGACCTGGCTCACGGTCTACCCGTTCGTCCGCAGCTACGAGTGGTACCTCCTGCCTGACGCCGAGCGCAATCAGATGCTCCGCGATCACGGCATGAAGGGCTCGGCGCACCGCTCCGTCCTGACCAACACCGTCGCCAGCTTCAGCCTGGGCGACTACGAGTGGATCCTGGCGCTCGAGGCCCCCGAGCTGGTCCAGCTCGTCGACCTCATGCGCGAGCTCCGCTACACCGAGGCGCGCATGCACGTGCGCGAAGAGGTGCCCTTCTACACGGGTCGGCGCATCCCGACCACCGCGATCCCCGAGGTTCTCTCTTGACCAACATCACCAACGGCCAGCTCGTCCCCAACGCCACCGACGCGGCGGCGCAGGGTCCGGAGTGGGTCACGCAGGGCACGGACTACGACGCGATCCTCCTGGCCGGCTTCGGCGGGCCCGAGGGGCAGGACGACGTGATCCCGTTCCTGCGCAACGTCACCCGCGGCCGCGGGATCCCCGAGGAGCGCCTCGAGGAGGTCGCGCACCACTACCGCCACTTCGGCGGCATCAGCCCGATCAACCAGCACAACCGCGAGCTCAAGGCCGCACTCGAGGCCGAGCTCGCGCGCCGCGAGATCGACCTGCCCGTGCTGTGGGGCAACCGCAACTGGGAGCCCTACATGGCCGACGCCGTCCGCGAGGCGGCCGACCAGGGCTACACGAAGCTGATCGCCATCGCGACCAGCGCCTACAGCTCGTACTCGTCGTGCCGGCAGTACCGCGAGGACTTTGCGATGGCCCTCGACGACACCGAGCTGCGCGACCGCGTGCAGATCGACAAGGTGCGTCAGTTCTTCGACCACCCCGGCTTCGTGCAGCCGTTCATCGACGGTGTCCGCGACGCGCTCGTGAAGGCTCGCGCCGAGATCGACGGCATCGACCTCACGACCGAGGTGCAGGTGCTGTTCTCGACCCACTCGATCCCGTCGACCGACGCCGCCAAGAGCGGTCCCGAGGCGCGCGGCTTCGACGCCGACGGCGCCTACGCCGCCCAGCACAGGGCCGTCGCCGAGGTCGTCATGGCCGCAGCGGAGGCCGCTCTCGAGCTCCGCTCGGACGCGACCGTGCCGTGGCAGCTCGTCTTCCAGTCGCGCTCCGGCCCTCCGTCGATGCCCTGGCTCGAGCCCGACATCAACGACGCGATCCACGCCCTGAAGGGCGGCCCGACCAAGGCCGTCGTCATCGTGCCGCTCGGCTTCGTCAGCGACCACATGGAGGTCATGTGGGACCTCGACAACGAGGCGCTCGAGTCGTGCGAGGAGGAGGGCTTCTGGGCCGTCCGCACGCCGACCCCCGGCATCGACCCGAACTACGTCACCGGCCTCGTCGACCTGGTGCTGGAGCGCCGCGACGGCGTCGCCGCGGCCGACCGCCCGCACCTGACCGACCTCGGGCCCTGGTACGACGTCTGCCGTCCGGGCTGCTGCGAGAACGTCCGCCTCGGCTTCAAGCCGATCGTCGCCGGCCTGGTTCCGTAGGGCACCCGTGACAGCACTTCGAATCGGAACCCGGGCGTCGACCCTCGCCGTCGCCCAGTCCACTCTCATGCGCGACCGCCTCGCCAAGACGACCGGCCGCGAGGTCGAGCTCGTCGAGATCACGAGCCACGGCGACACGACGTCCGAGTCCCTCGCCTCCCTCGGCGGCACCGGCGTCTTCGCGACGGCACTGCGCGACTCCCTGCTCGCCGGCAAGTGCGACCTCCTGGTCCACTCGCTGAAAGACCTCCCCACCGACCCGTTCCCGGGTCTCACGATCGGCGCGACCCCGGCCCGCGCCGATGCGCGCGACGCCCTGTGCGCGCGTGACGGGCTCACGCTCGACGCGCTGCCCGAGGGCGCTCGAGTCGGCACCGGCTCGCCCCGCCGGGTCGCCCAGCTGCTCGCCCGCCGGCCCGACCTCGAGGTCGTCGACATCCGCGGCAACGTCGACACGCGACTCTCGCGCGTCGGCGACGACCTCGACGCCGTCCTCCTCTCGGCGGCCGGCCTCGGCCGCATCGGCCGGCTCGCCGAGGCGACCGATCTCCTGTCGCTGGGCTTCTGGCCGAGCGCGCCCGGTCAGGGCGCCCTCGCGATCGAGGTCCGCGACGCCGAGCTCGAGCCCGACCTGCAGAAGGGCCTCCGCGCCCTCGACCACCGCGAGACGCGCCTGACGGTCACGGCCGAGCGCTCGGTCCTCGCCGGTCTCGAGGCCGGCTGCGCGGCTCCCATCGGTGCGACTGCCGTCATCGACGCCGGGCTGCTCCTCCTGAGCGCGACGGTCTACAAGCCCGACGGCTCGCAACGGCTGACCGCGTCCCACGGCGTGACGCTCGAACCGGGCTCGCTCGCGACGCAGCTGATCGAGGTCGACGACGCCGCCGGGCGCACCGTCGCCGAGCTGCTCGACAACGGCGCGGCCGACCTGGCGCCGCTGGGCTCCGCATCATGAGCGAGCGGGGCTCCGCCGAGAAGCCGCTGCGCGGCGTCCGCGTGCTGGTGCCTCGCGGGGGCAAGTGGGGCGACAACGTCTCTGCGCGGCTGCGCGGCTTCGGGGCGTCCCCGGTGATCGCTCCGCTCATCAACTTCGCACCGACCGAGAACCGCCACGAGCTGATGGTGGCCCTGCTGCGGCTCGAGGCCGGTGACTACGACTGGCTCGTCGTCACGAGCGCCACGACCGTCGACGTGCTCATGGGCAACAGCATCCGCCCGGCGCCGACGACCCGGGTGGCCGCCGTGGGCGAGACGACGGCCGCCGCGCTGAGCCTCGCCGGCATCCGCGTCGACTTCATCCCCGAGGGCGACAACTCGGCCCGGGGCCTCGTCAAGGAATGGCCGTCGGCCCACATCAGCGGCCGGGTGCTGGTGCCGCAGTCCGAGATCGCCGAGCCGACCCTGGTCAAGGGGCTGGCCGAACGCGGACTCGAGCCCGAGTTCGTGGCCGCGTACCGGACGGTCGGAGTTCCTGCGACCCCCGAGGTCAAGGCCGCGGTCGCCGACGGCAGCATCTCGGTGATCCTCGTCACCTCGGGCAGCGTCGCCCGTCAGATCCACGAGCAGTTCGTCCCGCTGCCCGCCGGCACCCTCGTGGCCTGCATCGGCCCGCGCACCGCCTTCGACGCCCGCGCCGCCGGACTCCCGGTGCACCTCATCGCCGAGACCCGCTCCGCCGACTCGCTCGTCGAAGCCGTCGTCGACAACGCCCTGGCCGGCTGGCCGGAGCACCCCGATCCGCACACTGAGAGCAACTGATGTCGTCCTTCCCCGCCGTTCGCGGCCGCCGCCTCCGCGCCACCCCGGCGCTCCGTCGCCTGGTCGCCGAGACCCGCCTCCACCCCGCCGATCTGGTGCTGCCCGTGTTCGTCCGGGAGGGCATCTCGGACGAGGCGCCGATCGCCTCGATGCCGGGCGTCTCGCATCACTCGCTCGAGAGCCTCAAGCCCGCCCTGGCCCGTGCAGCCGAGGCCGGCATCGGCGGCGTCATGCTGTTCGGGGTGCCGCTCGACGAGAAGAAAGACGGCGCAGGAACGAGCGCCACCGACCCCGAGGGCATCCTCAATGCCGCAACACGGGCTGCTGTCGCCGAGGTCGGCGACGCGCTCGTCGTGCAGACCGACCTGTGCCTCGACGAGTTCACCGACCACGGCCACTGCGGCGTGCTCGGCGCAGGCGGCGAGGTCGACAACGACGCCACCCTCGAGCGCTACCGCGACATGGCCGTCGTGCAGGCCGAGGCGGGCTCGCAGCTCATCGCGCCCAGCGGCATGATGGACGGCCAGGTCGCCGCCATCCGCGACGCCCTCGACTCGCACGGGTTCGCCGACCGCGCGATCCTCGCCTACGCCGCCAAGTACGCCAGCGCCTTCTACGGGCCGTTCCGCGAGGCCGTCCAGTCGTCGCTCTCGGGCGACCGCCGCACGTACCAGATGGACAACGGCAACCGACGCGAGGGCCTTAGAGAGGTCGGTCTCGACCTCGAGGAGGGCGCCGACATCGTCATGGTGAAGCCGGCGATGAGCTACCTCGACGTGCTCGCCGACGTCGCCGCGACGAGCGACGTGCCGGTGTGGGCCTACCAGATCTCGGGGGAGTACTCGATGATGCAGGCCGCCGCCGCGAACGGCTGGATCGACCTCGACGCCGCCAGCTACGAAAGCGTGCTCGGCATCAAGCGCGCCGGCGCGGACGCGATCCTGACCTACTGGGCCGTCGACCTGGCCGAGCGCCTGACCGGCCGCAGCGCTCCCGAGCGGAGCATCCGATGACCGCCAACGAGCAGGCCTTCGCGCGCGCTCGCGCGTCCATCCCCGGCGGCGTGAACTCGCCGGTCCGGGCGTACGGCTCGGTCGGGGGCACCCCGCGCTTCCTCGTCAAGGCGCAGGGCGCGTACGTCACCGACGCCGACGGCCGCGAGTACGTCGACCTCGTCGCGTCGTGGGGGCCCGCCATCCTCGGGCACGCCCACCCCGCCGTGGTCGACGCCGTCCAGTCGGCGGCGGCCCGCGGCCTCTCCTTCGGCGCATCGACGCCGGGCGAGACCGAGCTGGCCGAGATCGTGCGCGAGCGCGTCAGCGTCGGCGAGCAGCGGCCCATCGGCAAGATCCGCATGGTGTCCACCGGCACCGAGGCCACCATGACGGCCATCCGCCTGGCGCGCGGCTACACCGGCCGCGACCTGCTGGTGAAGTTCGCCGGCCACTACCACGGCCACTCCGACTCGCTGCTGGCCGAGGCCGGCTCCGGCGTCGCCACGCTCGCCCTGCCCGGATCGGCCGGCATCACGGCCGAGACAGCGGCGCAGACGCTCGTGCTGCCGTACAACGACCTCGACGCCGTGCGCCGGGCGTTCGACGAGCACTCGGAGCGCATCGCCGCTGTGATCGTCGAGGCCGCCGCCGCCAACATGGGCGTCCTGGCGCCCGACCGCGGCTTCAACCGGTCGCTCTCGGAGATCACGCGGCGCCACGGCGCGCTGCTGATCGTCGACGAGGTGCTGACCGGGTTCCGCGTCGGCCGCGCCGGCTGGTGGGGGCTCGAGGCCTCGCGCGTCGTGCCAGACGGAGCCGGCTGGGAGCCCGACCTCATCACGTTCGGCAAGGTCATCGGCGGAGGCATGCCGCTCGCCGCGCTCGGCGGCCGCGCCGAGATCATGGACTTCCTCGCGCCCCTCGGGCCGGTGTACCAGGCCGGAACCCTCAGCGGCAATCCCGTCGCCGTCGCCGCCGGAATCACGACCCTCCGCCTCGCCGAAGCCGACGTGTACCGTGCGATCGACTCGGCCGCCGATGTGGTCGCCCGCGAGACCTCGGCCGCTCTCTCGCGCGAGGGCGTCGAGCACACCGTGCAGCGCGCCGGCAACCTGTTCTCGTTCGCGTTCACCGCGACCCCGCCGCGCAACTACGACGACGTGCGGGCTCAGCAGGCATTCCGCTACCCGCCGTTCTTCCACGCGATGCTCGACGCCGGAGTCAACCTGCCCCCGTCGGTGTTCGAGGCGTGGTTCCTGACGGCTGCGCACGACGATGCGGCGCTCGGGCGGATCGTCGACGCGCTGCCTGCGGCGGCGAGGGCTGCGGCCGCGGCGGTCGAGTCGCGCTAGCGGCGGTGGGCGGGTTGCGTCGGGCTGGCGGCGTCGAACCCGCCGATTCGGCTCGGCCCCGCCGGGATTCGCGCGGGGGTGTGCCGATCCGGCGGGCCTAGCCCGCGCGCCGGGACGGCGAGGTCACGCGCCGACGGCACCAGCGCGCCGCGCCGCCCACCGCCCAGCCGTCCGGGTGATCTCGAGCGGAAAGTCGAACGCCGCCGACACCAGCTCGCTCGTCAGGACGTCGTCGGCCGGCCCGCGGGCGGCGATGCGCCCGTCGCGAAGGAGCATGGCGTGCGTGGTCGACGCCGGAAGGTCTTCGAGGTGGTGCGTCACGGTGACGCTCGCGATCGACGGGTGGGCCTCGCGCAGGGCGTCCACGGTCTCGAGCAGCTGCTCGCGGGCGGCGACGTCGAGGCCCGTGGCGGGCTCATCGAGAAGGAGGAGCGCCGGAACGGCGATGAGAGCCCGCGCGATGAGGGCGCGTCCGCGTTCGCCCTGCGAGAGGGTGCTCCAGCGGGCGTCGAGGCGGCGGGCGAGGCCGACGCCGGTGGCGAGTTCCTGCGCCCGGAGCAGGTCGGCCAGCTCGGCCTCCCACCGCGGGACCGGGTCGCTCGAACCGGTGAGGCCGGTCAGGACGACCTCGGTCACGGTGTTGTCGCCGAGCATGCGGTGCCTCGGGTCGACGTGGCCGATGTGGGTGCGGAGCTCGCGGAGCTCGACTCTGCCGAGGCGCCTGCCGAGCACGGTGACCGTGCCCGAGGAGGGATGGCCGAGGGCGCCGCACATCGTCAGCATCGTCGTCTTGCCGGCGCCGTTCGGGCCGATCAGGGCCCAGTGCTCTCCGGCGCGGACCTCGAGGTCGATGTGCTCGACGAGGTTGCGCCCGGCGCGGGTGACCCGGACGTCGTCGAGTGCCAGGACGACGGGCGCGGTGTCGGCCGCGACGTCACCCAGGCCAGCGAGCCCGCCGGCGTCGTCGCCGCCACCCACCGTGCCGCTCAGCGGACCGGCGCGGCCTCGGGGAACACGCCGGCGGCCGAGGCGGCTCCGACGTAGTCGCCCAGGCCGTCGAACGCCGTCTCGAACGCCGCCGCCGCTGCCACGCCGTCGCGCTTCTCGACACCCGAGCGGAGACGGGCGAGGAGGTCGCCCGAGATGTGGAACTCCACGGAGCGGCTGACGATGCTGAGGAGGAGGGCGGCTCGGTCTCCGACGGTCTCGAGGAGTCGGAACAGGCTCTTGCTCTGCGCGGCCGTCGCGATGATCTCGATGGCGCGGGCGAAGCTCGGGAGGCTCTCGGCTGCCAGCTTGCCCTTCGAGTCGCGGCCGACCGACGCGAGGAGGCTCACGACCTCGCGCGCCTCGGCGTCGCTCAGCTTCGGGACGCCGCGCCGGACGACGATCGCCCAGACGGCGAAGGCGGTCTCGGTGGTGTCGGCGAAGTCGGCCATGGTCGGCGAGATGACGCGCGTGTAGCGGTTCGCCTCGATGTCGACGAGGCCGTAGTCGGCCAGCTTGGCGATGGCCTCGCGCACCGGCGTGCGAGAGACTCCGAGCCAGCGGACCAGCTCGTCGTCGTTCAGTCGCTCGCCGAGCTCGAGGGTGCCGTCGCCGATGGCGGCGAGCATCTTGTCGAAGACGACGTCGCGCAGGAGGCGGCGGGGTGCGGGGGCTTCGGTGTTCGGAACGGGAACAGGCATGCGTATGCGGCTTTCGGGTTCGGGTGCGTATCGGGTGGGCGCCGGAGCGCGGGGTCAGGCGGGGTAGATGCCGCTCTCGCGCACGGCGGCGTAGTAGTCGCCGAAGCGGTCGGGCTGGCCCGAGACGAGGTCGTGGGCCGTACGAGCATCGGAGGCCTCGACGGCGTCGCGGAGTCGGCGGCTCATCTCGATCGAGGCGTCCCACGGGAAGTGCCCCTGGGCGGCGGCGCGGCGGATGAGCAGGACGGTCATCGGCGCCGTCACGGAGTACAGGCGCGCCAGCATGGGGCTCTTCGCCGCCTCGAGCACCGTGACCGTGAATGCGTCGAGGTCGATGACGCTCTCGGCGGAGTGGGCCTCGAATGCCTTCACGCGCGCATCTAGGGCTGCCACGACGGACTTGCGGCTCGCGGCGTCCAGCTCGCCGACGCCGCGCAGCATGATGAGGGCCCAGACGTCGTAGCAGGCGCGCAGCGTGTCGACGAACTCGGCGAAGGTCGGAGCGATGACGCGCGTGTAGCGGTTGGCCTCGATGTCGACGAGGCCCTGCTCGGCCAGCTTGGCGATGGCCTCGCGCACCGGCGTGCGGGAGACGCCGAGCCAGCGGACCAGCTCCTCGTCGTTGAGGCGCTCGCCGAGCTCGAGGGTTCCGTCGAGGATGGCGAAGAACATCTTGTCGTAGACGACGTCGCGCAGCAGGCGGCGCGGCTCCTGGTTCTCGGGGGTGGGGACGGGGACTGGCACTGGGACTCCCTGAGGTCGTGCGGATGGGGGGTTGTACTGGCGGGTTGGTGCGAGGCGGGCTCAGACCGGGATCGCACCCGATCGCTGGACCGCCTGGAGGTGCGCCGTCGTGAGCTGCTGGTAGGTCTCGAAGGCGGCGATGACGGCCTCTCTGTCACGGGCCGTCGCGGCCGCGCGCAGCTGCTCGACGTAGTCGGCCGTGGCCTCCCACTGGAACTCGTCGAGGGCCGCCTGGATCATGAAGACGACGCGGGCGTTCAGCGTGGCCTCGAGCTGCGGCAGCAGAGGGTTGCCCGTGCGCGCGAGCGTGAAGCTCGTCATCGCGCCGATCCGGTTGACGGCCTCCGTGTCGTGCGCCGCCAGGTACGCGAGCGTCTGGTCGCACATCGCCGAGAACTCGCGGACGTCGTCGTCGGTGAACCGCGGGAACGCCCAGCGGGCGCTGAGCTCGTGGAAGCCGCCGAGCATCTGCACCGCGTGCTCGTACATCTCGAAGGTGGGGCGCACGATCCGCGTGTAGCGGTTCGCCTCCATCTCGACGAGGCCGTAGTCGACGAGCTTCGCGATCGCCTCGCGGATCGGCGTGCGCGAGACGCCGAGCCAGGAGACCAGCTCGTCGTCGTTGAGCCGCTCGCCCGCCTGAAGGGTGCCGTCCTGGATCGCCGCGATCATCTTCTCGAAGACGACGTCTCGGAGCAGACGCCGGGGCGCCGGGTTGTCGGGTCCGTTCGGGACAGGCATTCCTCACCTTCCATGCGGCTGAATGTATCGAGTATCTCAGACTCTAGGATACGCCGTACGGATTTGTCGAGCGGTCGGCGGCCTGGTCGATGACGTATCAGCGACCCGTCAGCGTCGCACGTCGACGACGGTCCGCCCGCGGACCCGTCCGCGCAGGATCTCGCCCGCCAGGCCCGGCACCTCGCCCAGAGCGACCTCGTCGGTCAGTGAGTCGAGCAGGTCGAGGTCGAGGTCGACCGCGAGGCGCTCCCAGGCGGTCCGTCGGAGCGCCGCGGGTGCATCGACCGAGTTGATGCCGTGCAGGGAGACCCCGCGGAGGATGAACGGCAGCACCGTCGTCGGCAGGTCGCTGCCCTGGGCTAGGCCGCACGCGGTGACAGCGCCGCCCCACTTCGTCTGCGCGAGAGCGTTCGCCAGAGTCGCGCTGCCGACGGAGTCGACGGCCCCGGCCCAGCGCGGCTTCTGCAGGGGCTTGCCGGCGTCCGAGAGCTCGGCGCGGTCGATCACGTCGGCGGCGCCGAGCGACCGGAGGAAGTCCGCCTGCTCGGGGCGCCCGGTCGAGGCGACGACGCGGTACCCGAGGCGGGCGAGGAGTGCGATGGACACGGATCCGACGCCGCCCGCGGATCCGGTGACGAGCACGTCGCCGTCGTCGGGCGCGACGTCGCGCTCGAGGCGCAGCACGCTGAGCATGGCGGTGAAGCCGGCCGTGCCGATGGCGGCGGCCCGGCGCGGGGTGATGTCCTCGGGCAGCTCGACCAGCGAGGCCGCGCTCACGTACGCCGTCTCGGCGTAGCCGCCGTGCCGGGTCTCGCCGAGACCCGCGCCGTTCACGACCACGCTGTCGCCGGCGTTGAACCGCCCGGCCGCGTCGCCCTCGGCGACTGTCCCGACCACGTCGATCCCCGGCACGAGCGGCAGCCGTCGGGCCACGCCGCGATCGCCTGTGAGCGCCATCCCGTCTTTGAAGTTGAGGCTCGACCACTCGACGTCGACGGTCACCCCGTCGGCGTCCGGGGATCCAGGGCGCAGGAACTCGGAGCCGACGTCCTGCACGGACGCCGACGCGGACTCGGTCACGACGACAGCTCGGGTCATGCCGCCACCGTACGCCCGGCCCCGTGGCGCTCCCGGGAGCGACCGCCTGCGCTACCCGAAGAGGATCGCCGCTTCGTCGTACCGGTTCTGCGGCACGACCTTGAGCGTGCCGAGCGCCTCCTCGAACGACACGTGCACGATGTCGGTGCCGCGCAGGGCCACCATCCGGCCCCAACGGCCCTCGACGACCGAGTCGCTGGCGGCCATGCCGAGGCGCGTCGCGAGCACGCGGTCGTAGGCGGACGGCGTGCCGCCGCGCTGGATGTGGCCCAGCGTCGTGGCGCGGGTCTCGATGCCGGTGAGCTCCTCGATGAGCGGAGCGAGGCGCTCGCCGATGCCGCCGAGGCGGGGTCGCCCGAAGGCGTCGAGGCCGCGCTCGGAGTGCGCGTCGTCGGACTCGTCGGGGACGAACCCCTCGGCCACCACGACGAGCGGCGCGCGGCCGCGATCGTAGGCGGACCGGACCCATTCGGCGAGCTGCTCGACGCTCGTCTTCTGCTCGGGGATGAGGATCGCGTGCGCGCCGGCGGCCATGCCCGAGTGAAGGGCGATCCAGCCGACGTGGCGGCCCATGACCTCGGCGACCATGCAGCGGCTGTGCGACTCGCCGGTCGTTCGGAGGCGGTCCATCGCGTCGACGGCGATCTGGACGGCGGTGTCGAAGCCGAAGGTGTAGTCGGTGGCGCCGAGGTCGTTGTCGACCGTCTTGGGAACGCCGACGATCTTGAGGCCGGCGTCGGTGAGGCGCTTGGCGGCGGCCAGGGTGCCCTCGCCGCCGATCGCGATCACGGCGTCGATGCCGCGGCGCTCGAGGTTCTCGGTGATGCGGTCGACGCCGCCGTTGCCCTCGAAGGGGTTCGTGCGGCTGGTGCCGAGGATCGTGCCGCCCTGCTTGGCGATGCCCTGGATCTCCTTGCGGCCGAGCGGGACCATGTCGCCCTCGACGACGCCGCGCCAGCCGTCGCGGAAGCCCACGAACTCCTGGCCGTGGATCTGCATGCCCTTGAGGACGGCGCCGCGGATGACCGCGTTCAGGCCGGGGCAGTCGCCGCCGCTCGTGAGGATTCCGATTCGCATCATTGCTCTCCGTGCTCGCGCGGTCGGGAGTGGGGGCCGCGGTGGCTCCATCATGGCGCACACACGCTCATCGTGGAGCCGGGGCGTATTAGGGTCGAGTCGATGTCAACTCCCAGTGGCGACGACCCGCGGTACGCGCGCTTCCGGCGCGGCGCGAGCACCCCGTCGGCGTCCGCCGCGCCCCCTCCCGCCCCGCCGCAGTACGCCGGGCCCGAGGCCGGGTCGCCGTACGCGCCGCCGCCGCTCGCGAAGCCCGACGCCGCCGCGGGAGCGGCGGGTGCCCCGGCGACGCTGTGGGGGCCGCCCGGCGAGCCGGAGACGACGGTGGCCGGCCGAGTTCCTGCGCCCGATCAGCTCTTCGCCGCCGAGCTCGGCGGCGCGCAGGCCCAGCCCCTCTACGAGACGCCGTCGTACGACTGGCTCCCGGTCGACGCCGATCCCGGCCGCGGCTCGGGCATCGCGTCGATCGCCGTGGGCATCTTCGTCGGCATCGTCGGGCTCTTCATCGGCATCCACTCGCTGCGCAAGTCGCGCTCCGTCGGCCTCGCCGGCACGGTCGGCATCGTCGGGATCGTGGTCTCGTCGCTGAGCATGATCCTGTTCGGGGCCTACGTCGGCTCGTGGATCAAATACGAGGCCGACCTCGCGTCGCAGTGCGCGCAGGTCGGCCCCGGTCAGTACTTCACGTCGTCGGGCGACGTCGTCACCTGCAGCTAGAGCTGGATGGTGGCGTTCTCGCCGACGTTCTCGGGGTGGCCGCCGGTCGCCGCCGCCTTCGCGTACTTCAGCAGCGTGATCGCCTTGGGCTCCGTGCTGGTCCACGACTCGACCGTGTGGGCCTCGACCTCGAGCAGGGCGACCTGAGGGTCGTCGCGGCCCTGGTCGAACCAGGCCTCGGCGCCGGTGTTCCAGAGCTCGTCGATCTTCGCGGCGTCGGTGGTGAGCGACGCCGTACCCGAGATCGACAGCCAGCCCTTCGAGGTGTCGACGCCGACGTTGACCTGCGGGTTCGACTCGATGTCGTGGACCTTGTGGCTGTCTTTCTGCACGAAGAACCACACGGAGCCGGCGAAGTCCTGGTCGACGAGCGCCAGCGGACGGCAGACGAGGTGGCCCGCCTCGTCGACGGTGGTCAGCAGGCCGATCCGCGCCTTGTCGAGCACATCGGCGACGGTCTTGATCTCTTCAGCTGTAGCAGTCATGGATCGCACGCTACGCCGCGGACGCGTGCTCCTCGCACAGGGGATTCCGAGGCGTGCACGCGTCGCAGACGACCAGGCGCTGCCGGCACGACGGGTCGGCGCAGTTCTGCAGGTGCGACGTCGTCTCGCCGCAGACGGCGCAGGTGCTCAGGATCGCCGTGTGGTCAGAGAACCGCACCTCTTCGCGGCCGTCGAAGACGTACAGCGGCCCCTCCCACAGTCCGTCGTCGCCGAAGCGCTCGCCGTAGCGGACGATGCCTCCGTCGAGCTGGTACACCTCCTGGAAGCCGCGGTCGACCATCAGCGAGGAGAGGACCTCACAGCGGACGCCGCCGGTGCAGTAGGTGACGACGGGCTTGTCTTTGAGGTGGTCGTAGCGGCCCGACTCAAGCTCGGCGACGAACTCGCGGGTGTTCTGCACGTCGGGCACGACCGCGCCCTTGAAGCGGCCGATCCTCGCCTCGAACTCGTTGCGGCCGTCGAAGAACGTCACGTCTCTGCGCGCCACCAGCTCGTGCAGCGCGTCGGGGTCGAGACGCGTGCCGCCGCCGACGACCCCGTGCTTGTCGACCCGGAGCTCGCCGGGCGCGCCGAAGCTGACGATCTCGTCGCGCACCTTGACGCTGAGCTTCGGGAAGTCGGAGCCTCGGCCCTCGCCCCACTTGACGTCCATGTCGCGGAAGGCCGGGTACTCGCGGGTCGTGCGGAGGTAGCGCTTCACATCCGGCAGGTCGCCGCCGACGGTGCCGTTGAGGCCGTCCTTCGAGATGACGATGCGGCCGGTCAGCCCCAGCGACTCGCAGAGGTCGCGCTGCCACAGCCGGATCGCGTCGGGGTCGGGCAGCGGCGTGAACACGTAGTAGAGCAGGATCTTGGGGGTCGCCACCCGAGCATGGTAGTCGGTGGCTGCGGTTAGCCTTCTGGCATGTCGATCGCCGCTCAGCCCGCCTCCTCGGACGCAGCGGTGCCGAGTGGGGCTGTGCCGAGTGGGGCGGTGCCGAGTGGGTCTGTGCCGCTTACGTCTGTGGCGGCCGGTCCGGCGATCTCGACCGTGTACCGTCCCGAGTCGGTCGTGTCGGTGCTGCCGACTCTGCGCCCGCTGATGCGCGGCATCGGCGACCCGGCGTTCCGCGTCGTGGGCGATTCCGTGTGGAGGGGCGTCCGCACCCCCGTGGGCCCCGCCACCGTGTGCCTGTCGGGCGGCCGAGACGGCGTGCGCGCGACGGCCTGGGGGCCGGGCGCCGAGTGGGCGATCGACGGCATCCCCGAGCTGATGGGCCGCGGCGACGACTGGTCGGGCCTCGACGTGTCGGGCACCGAGCTGCTGCGCGAGGCGCGGAGGCGCAACCCCGGGCTGAGGCTCACCCGCACCAACCAGGTCGTGCAGATGCTCGTGCCCGCCGTGCTCGAGCAGAAGGTGACGAGCCGCGAGGCGTGGCGCGCCTGGCGCACGCTGGTCCGCGCCCACGGGACGACCGCGCCCGGTCCGGCGCCCGACGGGCTCGTCGTGCCGCCCGACGCCGCCACCTGGGCGCGCATCCCGAGCTGGGAGTGGCACCGGGCCGGCGTCGGGCCGCAGCGATCGGCCACCGTCATGCGCGTGTGCGCCGTGGCGGCCGGCCTCGAGCGCACCCTCGCGCTCGGCCGGGGCGGCGACGAGATCCAGCGCCGCCTGCGCTCGGTCGTCGGGGTCGGCGTGTGGACCGCCGCCGAGACCAGCCAGCGCGCGCACGGCGACGCCGACTCGCCCAGCGTGGGCGACTACCACCTGCCGGCGCTCGTCGGCTGGGCCCTGATCGGCAAGCCCGTCGACGACGACGGGATGCTCGAGCTGCTGGAGCCGTGGCGCGGCAATCGGGAGCGCGTCATGCGCCTGATCGGTGTCAGCGGCTTCAGCAAGCCGAAGTTCGGACCCAGAATGACGATCCAGGACCACCGAGACCACTGACGCGCGTCAGGGGCGGGCGTCTTCGCCGATCGCCTCGACGACGCGCTTCGAGAACTCCTGCAGCAGCGGCGCCGAGTCGCCGAGCACGTCGACGAAGTACGTCCGGATCGCCTCGTTGTGCCCGCGGCTCGCCTCGAGCATCGCGCGCCGGCCGTCCGGCGTCAGCTCCACCCAGGTGCCGCGGCCGTCCTGATCGCAGTCGCTGCGGCGCACGAGGCCGCGCTTCTCCATGCGCGTCACCTGGTGGCTGACGCGACTCTTCTCCCAGCCGATCTGCTCGGCGATGTCGCGCACGCGGAGACGTCGATCGCTCGATCGGCCGAGCCCCGCGAGGATCTCGTACTCCGGCGCCGACACGCCCGAGCCCTCGTGCAGACGGAGCTCGAGGGCGCGGTCGAGCCGTCGGCGCATCACGTAGAAGGCATCCCAGACGGCCCAGTCGTCTTCCGTCAGCTCGTCGGCCATTCGCCCAGTGTAGGGAGGGGTGCGCGGCATATCCTCGAAGCATGTCCGACCCCCTCCCCGCAGACCTCGCGACCGAGACTGTCGAGACGGTGCGCCGGTGGCTCGACGAGTCGGCCGGGGCCAAGGTCTCGCCGGCGGCGGCCCGCCTGGCCGGGGTCCTGCGCGACCCCGAGGGCCTCGCCTTCACGCTCGGCTTCGTCGACCGCGTGGTGCGGCCGGAGGACATCCGGGTGGCGGGGCGCAGCCTGGAGGAGCTCAGTCACGGGATCCCCAAGTTCCTGCCCTGGTATCTGCGATCGGCCATCGCGGCGGGCGGGAGCCTCGCGCCGGGAGCGCCGTGGCCGACGGTGCCGATGGCGCGCCGGGCGCTGCGCCGCATGGTCGAGCACCTGATCGTCGACGCGACCCCCGCCAAGCTCGGCGCGAGCCTGGCGAAGCTGCGGGCCGACGGATCGCGCCTCAACCTGAACCTGCTCGGGGAGGCGGTGCTGGGCGACGCCGAGTCGGATCGCCGTCTCGCCGGCACCCGCCAGCTGCTGTCGCGCGACGACGTCGACTACGTGTCGATCAAGGTCAGCGCCGTGGCCAGCCAGCTCTCGCTCTGGGGCTTCGAGGAGACGAGCGACCGTCTGGTCGAGCGCCTGCGTCCGCTGTACGAGCTGGCGGCGTCGAGCGCCGGGACGAAGTTCATCAACCTCGACATGGAGGAGTACCACGACCTCGATCTGACCATCGACGTGTTCACGAGGATCCTCGACGACCCCGAGATGCTCGAGCTCGAGGCGGGGATCGTGCTGCAGGCCTACCTGCCCGACTCGATGGGGGCGCTCCAGCTGCTGACCGAGTGGTCGCGGGCGCGAGTGCTGCGCGGTGGTGCGCCGATCAAGATCCGCATCGTCAAGGGCGCCAACCTCGCGATGGAACGCGTCGACGCCGCCCTGCACGGCTGGCCGCTCGCGACCTGGGGGTCGAAGATCGAGACCGACACGAACTACAAGCGGCTGCTGGGCTGGGCGCTGACGCCCGACAACGCCTCCGTGGTCAAGATCGGCATCGCCGGCCACAACCTCTTCGACGTCGCCTACGCGTGGAACCTCGCGAAGCGACGCATGATCACCAACCGCGTCGACTTCGAGATGCTGCTCGGCATGGCCACCGCGCAGGCGGCCGTCGTGCGCGCCGACGTCGGCCAGCTCCTGCTCTACACGCCTGTCGTGCACCCCCGCGAGTTCGACTCCGCGATCAGCTACCTCGTGCGCCGTCTCGAGGAGAACTCGTCGAGCGAGAACTTCCTGTCGGGCGCCTTCGAGCTCGCCGACGACCCCGAGGTGTTCGACCGCGAGAAGGAGCGGTTCCTCGCCTCGGTCGCCGCGCTCGACGACCGCACGCCGCGGCCCAACCGCCGGCAGGACAGATCGCGCCGCCTGTCGTCGGCCCCGGTCACCAGCGACTTCGGCAACGAGCCCGACACCGACCCGGCCATCGAGGCCAACCGGGCGTGGGGCCGCAAGATCCTGACGCGCGCCGCGACCAGCCATCTCGGCGTCGAGACGATCGATGAGGCCCTCGTCGACGATGCCGGTGCCCTCGAGGGCACCGTGGCCGCCGTCGTCCAGGCGGGCGTGAAGTGGGGCCGCGAGGACCCCGCCACCCGCGCCGAGCTTCTCGACCTCGTCGGCATCGCGCTCGCCGTGCACCGCGGCGAGCTGATCGAGGTCATGGCGTCCGAGACCGGCAAGACCATCGCCGAGGGCGACCCCGAGGTCAGCGAGGCGATCGACTTCGCCCACTACTACGCCGACCAGGCGCGCGAGCTGGCACGCGTGGAGGGCGCCGAGCCGGTGCCCCCGCGCCTGACGGTCGTCGCCCCGCCGTGGAACTTCCCCGTCTCCATCCCCGTCGGGGGAGTGCTCGGCGCGCTCGCGGCGGGCAGCGGCGTCATCCTGAAGCCGGCGCCCCAGGCACGCCGCACGGCCGCGGTCGTCGCCGAGATCCTCTGGAAGGCGGGTGTGCCGAAGTCGCTGCTCGCCCTCGTCGACCTCGACGAGCAGCACCTCGGCCGGTCGCTCATCGCCCACCCGGCCGTCGACCGCGTCGTGCTGACCGGCGCGTTCGAGACGGCCCGGGCCTTCCGCTCCTGGCGCCCCGACCTCCCGCTCTTCGCCGAGACGAGCGGCAAGAACGCCATCGTCGTCACGCCGAGCGCCGACCTCGACCTGGCCGTCGCCGACATCGTCGCCAGCGCCTTCGGGCATGCCGGGCAGAAGTGCTCGGCGGCGTCGCTCGTCATCGCCGTCGGCTCGGTGGGCGAGAGCGAGCGGTTCACGCGCCAGCTCGTCGACGCCGCGGCCAGCATGAAGGTCGGCTACCCCGACGTGCCGACGACGCGCATGGGCCCGCTCATCGACCCGCCCGGGGGCAGGCTCGAGCGCGGCCTCCGCTCGCTGGGCGACGGCGAGAGCTGGCTGCTGAAGCCCGAGCCGGCCGACGACACCGACGTTCTCTGGAAGCCCGGCATCCGTGCGGGCGTGCAGCCCGGCTCCGAGTTCCACCTCACCGAGTACTTCGGCCCGGTGCTCGGCATCATGCACGCCGAGACGCTCGAGCAGGCCATCGAGTGGCAGAACGCGGTCGACTACGGCCTGACGGCGGGTCTCCACTCGCTCGACCCCGACGAGATCGCCCTGTGGTCGTCGCGGGTCGAGGCCGGCAACCTCTACGTGAACCGCACGACGACGGGTGCGGTAGTGCGGCGCCAGCCGTTCGGCGGCTGGAAGCGCTCGACCGTCGGCACCGGCACCAAGGCCGGCGGCCCGAACTACGTCACGACGCTCTCGGGCTGGCGCCGCTCCACCCGCGAGCCCGTCGCGTCGCTCAGCCTCGAAGGGGTTCCCGAGGTCGGGGTCCGCCTGATCGAGGCGACCCGAGGCGTGCTGTCGTTCGAGGAGTTCGACTTCGTCCGTGCCGGCAGCGCCTCCGATCTGCGCGCCTGGCTCGACCTCTACGCGCGGTCGACCGACGTCTCGGGCCTCGGAGTCGAGCGCAACGAGTTCCGCTACCTGCCCGTGCCGGTGATCCTGCGCCTGTCGACCGACGGCCGCATGGCCGACCTGATCCGCCTGATCTGCGCCGCGGCCCTGGCCGGAGCCCCGCTCTCGATCAGCTCGGCCGCACCCCTGCCGTCGACCCTGGTGCAGCTCCTCCGTGCCGAGGGCGCACCCGTCCGGGTCGACGACATCACCGTCGAGAACGAGGGGCTCTGGCTGGCCCGCGCCGCTGCGGGTCTTCTCCAGGGGGCGCAGGAACTCCCCGTCGTCGACGACCTCGCCCTCATCGAGCGAGCGACCCAAGACACGAGCCACCTCCAGCTCGGTCTGCAGAACACCGTCGCGCTCGACCGTGCCGCCCTGCTCCTGGCGGATCCCACGACCCGTCTCGACGGTCCCGGCCCCGAGACGTACCGGGCTCTGCGGATTCGAACGGTCGGCGGCGACCCCGTCGCGCTCGCCCGAGCCGTCGGAGGCAGCCCCGACGTGGCGATCCACGCCCGCGAGGTCACCGAGTCGGGGCGCTTGGAGCTCCTGCCCTTCTTGAAGGAGCAGGCCGTCTCCCTCACCGCCCACCGATTCGGCAACCCGGTGCCGGAGCTCGCGCGGCTGCGGTTCTGAGCCGCTGCTCGGGCGGGTCGTGGTCGGCTCGGGCGCGTCTCCGGGGACGCGCCCGAACCGACCATCGCCCGCCGATCAGCTAGGCCGGCTGACGGTTGATCAGCTTGCTGAGCACGATCGCGCTTCGCGTGTGATCGACGTTGGGCGCGTTGCGGACGCGCTCCAGCGCGCCCTCGAGGCTCGGGATGTCGCGCGAGCGCATGTGCACGATCGCGTCGGCGCTTCCCGTGACGGTCCCGGCGTCGACGACCTCGGGCACCGTGCTCAGGATGCGCTGGAGCTCGGCGGGCGAGACTGTTCCCCGGCAGAAGAGCTCCACGTATGCCTCGGTCGCAAGACCGTCGACTGCGGGGTCGACCTGCACGGTGAACCCGCGGATGACTCCTTCGCCGACCATCCTGTCGACGCGCCGCTTCACGGCGGAGGCGCTCAGGCCGACGACGGCGCCGATGTCGCCGTAGCCTGCGCGGGCGTTCTGGCGGAGGAGGTCGATGATGCTGAAGTCGAGGTTGTCCACGCCAGGCACTGTAGCGGTCTTTTCTTGCGCCGTTGTTCGCAGAGTGCAAGAAAAGAGCGTCCAATGCCTGCCCAATGCGCGATCGTCGTGTGAAACTGGCTCCGTGAGCATCGCTGAGTCGTCAAACGACACCGACCCCAACCAGGCCTCCTTCCCCACGCGCGTCGCGTCCCACCGCACGATCCTCATGTGCCGGCCGTCGCACTTCACGGTCAGCTACCGGATCAACCCGTGGATGCACCCCGAGGACCCCACCGACACCTCGAAGGCCGTCGCCCAGTGGCAGACGCTCTACGACACCTACGTCGGCCTCGGCTTCGACGTGCAGCTCATCGACCCGATCGACGGACTGCCCGACATGGTGTACTCGGCCAACGGCGGCTTCGTGCTCGACGGCAAAGCCTACGGCGCGAGCTTCACCTACCCCGAGCGCCAGCCCGAGGGGCCCGCCTACATGGACTGGTTCGCCGACAACGGGTTCGACGTGAAGGTGCCCGAGCAGATCAACGAGGGCGAGGGCGACTTCCTCCTCGTCGGCGACGTGATCCTCGCCGGCACCGGCTTCCGCAGCGACTCCACCTCGCACGAGGAGATCGCCGGCATCTTCGGCCGCGAGGTCATCACCCTGAAGCTCATCAACCCGAGCTTCTACCACCTCGACACCGCCATCGCCGTGCTCGACCCGGTGCCGGTCGACGGCCACAGCAACATCGCCTACCTCGAGAGCGCCTTCGACGAGCCCTCGCTGGAGATCCTGCGCGCGCGCTACCCCGACGCGATCATCGTGTCGGAGGAGGACGCCGCCATCCTCGGCCTCAACTCCTACAGCGACGGCTACAACGTCGTCATCGCCGCTCGCGCCACCGGCTTCGAGAAGCAGCTGCGCGAGCGCGGCTACAACCCCATCGGCGTCGATCTCTCCGAGCTCCTGCTCGGCGGCGGCGGCGTGAAGTGCTGCACGCTCGAGCTGCGACGATGACCACGACCTCGGCGACCACGGCCGCGATCGCCGTCGAGGAGCACGCGCTCGCCCACAACTACCACCCGCTGTCCGTCGTGGTCGCGACCGCCGAGGGCGCCTGGGTCACCGACGTCGACGGCAAGCGCTACCTCGACTGCCTCGCCGCCTACTCCGCGGTCAACTTCGGCCACTCGAACCCGCGCCTGATCGCTGCCGCCAAGGCGCAGCTCGACCGGGTCACCCTGACCAGCCGCGCGTTCCACAACGACCAGCTCGGTCCGTTCGCCGACGCCCTGGCGACCCTGCTCGGCAAGGAGATGGTCCTCCCGATGAACACCGGGGCCGAGGCCGTCGAGTCGGCCATCAAGGTGGCCCGCGCCTGGGGCTACCGCGTCAAGGGCGTGCCGGAGGGCCGTGCGAAGATCATCGTGATGGACGGCAACTTCCACGGCCGGACGACGACGATCATCAGCTTCTCGAACGACCCCGAGGCACGGGCCGACTTCGGCCCCTACACGCCCGGCTTCACGTCGGTGCCCTACGGCGACATCGACGCCGTCGCAGCCGCGATCGACGACGACACGGTCGCCGTGCTCGTCGAGCCCATCCAGGGCGAGGCCGGAGTCGTCGTGCCGCCGGCCGAGTTCCTGCCCGCTCTCCGTGCGCTCGCGACGGACCGCCGCGTGCTCATGATCGCCGACGAGATCCAGTCGGGGCTGGGGCGGACCGGGTCGACGGTCAGCTGCGATCTGGTGGGCGTAGTTCCTGATCTCTATCTTCTGGGCAAGGCGCTCGGCGGCGGCATCGTGCCCGTCAGCGCCGTGGTCGGCGACGCCTCGGTGCTCGGCGTGCTGCGCCCCGGCGAGCACGGCTCGACGTTCGGCGGTAACCCGCTGGCCGCGGCCGTGGGCCTCGAGGTCGTCTCGATGCTGTCGACGGGGGAGTTCCAGGAGCGCGCGTCGGTGCTCGGGGCGCACCTGCGGTCGTCGCTCGAGGGCCTGATCGGGTCGGGCGTCGTCGAGGTGCGCGGCGCGGGGCTGTGGGCCGGCATCGACATCGACCCCGCTCTCGCGTCGGGTCGCGCCGTGTGCGAGGCGCTCATGGAGCGCGGCGTGCTGGCCAAGGACACCCACGGGTCGACGATCCGTCTGGCGCCGCCGCTCGTCGTCACGGCCGAAGAGCTCGACTGGGCTGTCGAGCAGCTGCGGGCGGTGCTCGCCTCGTTCTGAGGCGCGTGTCGTGCGCGGCCTTCGGGTGCGGCCGTGGTGCGCGGCCTTCGGGCACGGCCGTGAGGTGCGACCTGTGGGCACGGCCGTGAGGTGCGACCTGTGGGCGCGGCCGTGGTGCGCGGCTTCGTGTCTGAGAAGCGAGGGGCCAGCCGTACCCAGCCCCTCGCTCTGACATACAGCATACGCGCCTGAGGCATGAATGCCTCATCTGCACGCGCTCTGCGTGTCCTTGTGAAATCTGCGTGTCCTTGCGAAAGGAGACGGCGTCGCCTCGAAAGGACAAGCGACACGACGTGCACGCGCGACAAGGAACTCGGCGCCGATTGAGTCCTCTGCAGAGGACGCGTCGCCCAAGGCTCCTTGCGAATCTCACCGCAGACGCGAAGAAGGGCCCCACCTCGCGGTGGGGCCCTTCTCACGTTGGCTGAATGTGTTCTGGTGGCTGGACGCGGCATCGATCCGCGGACCTTTCGATTTTCAGTCGAACGCTCTACCAACTGAGCTACCCAGCCATGGCGACCCTGACCGGACTTGAACCGGCGACCTCCGCCGTGACAGGGCGGCGCGCTAACCAACTGCGCTACAGGGCCAAACTTTTTACTTGTTGTGCCATCTTACTTGCCTTGCGACTGTCGTGAGACAAACACAGGGTGACCCCAACGGGATTCGAACCCGTGCTGCCGCCGTGAAAGGGCGGTGTCCTAGGCCACTAAACGATGGGGCCGTGAAAAGCGTGAAGGCGTTCCAGCAACCGAGGGACAAGCATACGGATGACCGGGCGGATTGCAAAATCGGGGCCGTGGGGCTGAGAAAACGCCCTCTTCCTCTCCCCAATTGAGGGGTCACCACGTTATCCCCA
Organism: Frondihabitans sp. PhB188; assembly: GCF_003752365.1. Classification (GTDB taxonomy): domain Bacteria; phylum Actinomycetota; class Actinomycetes; order Actinomycetales; family Microbacteriaceae; genus Frondihabitans. The sequence goes on from NZ_RJUO01000004.1 coordinate 209,660, forward strand.
GATCCGCCACTCCGCCTCGGCGAATCCCCGGAAACCCTTGTCACCATTACGTTCAAGCTGTTCTTGAGGCTTTTCGACGGGAAGCCTCTGGCTGGACTGCCACGCCGCCGAAGGTTTCTTGACCCTTGGGGGCGAGGCGGCGCGTTGCTACTGTTACTCGTGTTAACGGTGTGACCAAGCCATCCGGCCGCAACCGTGACGACGATTCGGGATCTCATGCACCTCTTCTTCCGCTCCGGCAGCGCCGCGCCCTCGACCAGGGCCGCAGGCGCCCCTCGGTCGCGCGCCCGCGCACTCCGTCGCTCCCGGGTGGCCGTCGCGATGACCCTGGCCGGCGCCGTGATGACGGCGGGGGTCGTCCTCGGCACCCCGCTCGAGGCCAGCGCCGCGTCGAAGTACCCGACCTGGCACGACGTCCAGGTCGCCGCGAACAACCAGACCGTGAAGGCCCGCGAGGTCACGGCGATCCAGAAGCTGCTCGTCTCGCTCGAGGCCGACGTCAAGTCGAAGAACGAGATCGCCGCGAAGAAGGGCACCGAGCTGCAGGAGGCCCAGCTCGCCTACGACAAGCAGGAGAACGAGAAGGCCAAGCTCCAGGCCAAGGCCGACCAGGCCGACCGTGTCGCCAAGGCGAGCGAGACCCGCGCCGGCCAGCTCGCCGCGCAGCTCGGCCGCTCGGGATCGAACAACATCTCCTCCGACCTGATCGCAAACCCGGGGTCGGCGAGCAACCTGCTCTACAAGCTCGGCGCGATGAGCAAGCTGACCGAGCAGGCGAACGGCATCTACGCCCAGGCAGTCCAAGACCGAAACGCCGCGCAGGGCCTCACCGATCAGGCGGCCGTCGCCGCCAAGGCGCTGAACGCCCTGAAGGTGAAAGCCGCGTCCGCCCTCGAGGACGCCACGTCGGCCGCCGCCGCAGCGCAGGCGGCCCAGCAGGAACAGGCCGGCAACGCCACTCGTCTCCAGGCGCAGCTCACGGCCATCAAGGCCAAGCGCGTGCTCACCCAGGCGAAGTACAACAAGGGCGAGAAGATCCGCAAGGAGCGCGCCGCAGCCGCGTTGCGCCGCCAGCAGGAGGCCGCCGCCAAGGCGAGCGGCGCCACGGGAGTCGCCAACAACCAGGGCTGGACCAGGCCCGCCGGCGGCTACATCACCAGCGGCTTCGGCATGCGCGTCGACCCGGTCACCGGCGTCTACACGCTGCACGCCGGCACCGACCTCGGCGCCGCCTGCGGCTCCAACATCTACGCCGCGCACTCGGGCACCGTCGTCTACGCCGGCCCCTACGGCGGCTACGGCAACTTCGTCCTGATCGACAATGGCTCCGGCATCTCGACCGGCTACGGCCACATCGTCGACGGCGGCATCCACGTGGCTGTCGGCCAGACGGTCACCGTCGGCCAGATCGTCGCGCAGGTCGGCTCGACCGGCTGGTCGACCGGCTGCCACCTCCACTTCGAGACGCGCGTCGGCGGCGTCGCGCAAGACGCAGTCCCCTTCATGTCGGCACGAGGAGTGACCCTGTAATGAGTACCCGCACACCCCAGGTCTCCGCTCTGTGACGCCCCGGCGCCGCACACTGGGTGTGCTTCTCGTTCTCTGCGTCTCCACGGCCGTGATCGCGTCGTCCGCGATCGGTCTCGCCGCGCCCGCCTCAGCCTCCCCGTACCCGTCGTGGTCAGAGGTGCAGGCCGCCAAGAAGAACCAGGCGAAGGCCGCCAAGGCCATCTCCGAGCTCGACGACGCGATCACCACGTTGCAGCAGCGCGCAGGATCAGCCAACGACAGCGCGTCCGGCGCAGGCGAGCGCTATCAGGTCGCCGTGCTCGCCGAGCAGGACGCCCAGTCGACGCTCGCCGGCCTTCAGAAGAAGAAGGCCAAGGCGGCGGCCAGCGCCGAGAAGTCGCGCCAGGAGGTCGGCCAGCTCGTCGCCGAGCTCTCCCACACCGGCGGAGGCCAGCTCACGGTGACGATGCTCACCGAGTCCGACAAGGCGTCCGACCTGCTCTACCAGCTCGGCACGATGTCGAACCTGACGTCGCGCACCAGCGGCCTGCTCGATCAGGCCCGCCAGGACGAGAAGGTCGCGTCGTCGCTCGCCGACCAGGCGTCGGCCGCCAAGAAGGCGCTCGCGGCGAAGACCAAGGCCGCGTCCGACGCGCTGGCCACGGCGAACGACCTCGCGGCCACAGCCGCAGCGGCCGTGGCGACGCAGCAGAAGAGCCAAGACCAGCTGATCAAGCAGGTCGCTTACCTCAAGGGCACGACCGCCGCCGTCGAGAAGAAGTACTACGAGGGTCAGGCTGTCGGAACGATCGCCGACATCTCGCCGTCGGCACCGGCGGCCAGCACCGGTTCGGGTAGCACCGGATCGGGCGCTACGGGTTCAGGCAGCGGCGGCTCGTCGTCGGGCGGCTCCTCGAGCCCGGCCCCGTCGCCGTCGAAGTCGACCAGCCCGGCGCCCAACCCCTCGCCGAGCAGATCGACCGCACCGGCACCCACCCCGAGCAAGTCGCCGACTCCGGCGCCTGCTCCCGCGCCGGCCCCGGCACCCTCGACCGGAACCCCGGCGGCCGTCACGACGGCGATGAACTTCGCCAAGGCGCAGCTCGGCAAGACCTACGTGTGGGGCGGTGCCGGCCCGAACGTGTGGGACTGCTCGGGCCTGATGATGGGCTCCTACAACGCGGCCGGCGTCTACATCGGCGGCCACTCGGTGCGCTGGCAGTACGACTACCTGAACGGCCAGGGTCGGCTCGTGTCGATCTCGTCGATGAAGCTCGGCGACATCCTCTTCTACTACAACGGCACCGACGGGATGTACCACGACGCCATGTACGTCGGCAACGGCCAGATGCTCGAGGCGCCGAACCCGAACGCCAAGGTCAGGATCGTCGCGGTGCGCTACTTCCAGCTGTACGCCGTGGGCCGCCCCGTCGGCTGAGCCCCCTGGTCGCGATGCCCGTCCTGGCACCGGGCCTTCGTGCGAGCCTCCGCCGCCCGCCAGTGCGACGGCGATCGCGAGATCCTGCCCCGAAGACAGCTCTGGCGGTGCGGCCCCGAGGGGTGCACCGCCAGAGCGGGTGGCATCTCAGCCCGTAGGGTCAGTGCCCGCCCTCTTCGTCGAACTTCACGAAGCCGGCCTGCACGATGGCCTCGGCCTCGGCAGCGTCGCCCCAGCCGTCGGCCTTGACCCACTTGTTGGGCTCGAGGTCTTTGTAGCGCTCGAAGAAGTGGCCGATCTCGGCCTTGGTCTGGTCGTCGACGTCGTCGATGTCCTGGATGTGCGCCCAGCGCGGGTCTTTCGCCGGCACGACGAGGACCTTGGCGTCCGAGCCCGCCTCGTCGCTCATGTTGAAGACGCCGACCGGGCGCACCGAGACGCCGACGCCCGGGTAGACGGGGTACTCGAGCAGCACGAGAGCGTCGACGGGGTCGCCGTCGAGGCCGAGCGTGTTCTCGAAGTAGCCGTAGTCGGTCGGGTAGACGAACGAGGTGAAGAGCACGCGGTCGAGGTACACGCGGCCGGTCTCGTGGTCGACCTCGTACTTGTTGCGGCTTCCTTTGGGGATTTCTACGACGACGTCATACGAGGCCATGTGTGCTCCTTGGTAAGTGTGAAAGGCGAAGGCACGCCTTCGATAACGTTACAAGGTGCCGCCGAGACCTCGCCTGACCCCCGCCATCGCCGACGTGCGCCGTGCCGTCCGCGACGTCCTCGCCTCCCTCGAGATCACTGGGGCGCCGGAACTGCGGGGCCCCGCCGAAGCCGACGTCCTCGTCGCGCTCAGCGGCGGCCCCGACTCCCTCGCCCTGGCCGCGGCGACCGCGTTCGAGGCTCCCCGCGTCGGGTCGTCGAGCCGGGAGCGCGGCGCGGCCGGCAGCGACTTCGACCTCGACGGAGGCCTCCGGGCCGGCGCGGTCGTCGTCGACCACGGCCTGCAGCCGGGGTCGGCCGACGTCGCCGCTGCCGCCGCCGCACAGGCCGAGGCGCTGGGTCTGGCACCGGTGATCGTGGTCCGCGTCGAGGTCGGCACCGAGGGCGGACCCGAGGCGGCTGCCCGAGCAGCTCGCTACGCGGCACTGGAGCAAGCCGCCCGTGACACCGGTGCTCGCGGCGTGCTGCTCGGCCACACCCTCGACGACCAGGCCGAGACCGTCCTGCTCGGCCTCGCCCGCGGATCCGGCCCGTCGAGCCTCTCCGGCATGGAGTCCCGCACCGGCCTCTGGCTGCGCCCCCTCCTCGGCCTGCGCCGCAGCGCCACCGAGGGGTTCTGCGCCGACTCGGGCCTCGCACCGTGGCACGACCCGCAGAACGACGACCCGGCCTTCACCCGGGTGCGCGTGCGCCGCACCCTCCTCCCGCTTCTCGAGCAGGAACTCGGCCCCGGCATCGTCGAGGCCCTCGGCCGCACGGCCGACCAGCTCCGCGAGGACTCCGCCGCCCTCGACCACTTCGCCGAGGAGCAGGCCGAAGACCTCGCCGACCACGCCGAGGCCGGTATCTCGCTCACCGTCTCGGGGCTCGCCGCGAACCCGCCCGCCCTGCGCCAGCGGCTCATCCGGCTCGCCGTCGAGGGGGAGTTCGCGATCTCGCTCAGCCGCTCGCAGACGCTCGAGGTGGCCCGCCTCGTGACCGATTGGCACGGGCAGGGCGCCGTCCACCTGCCGGGCGTTACAGTGGTGAGGCGCGGCGGGGTCCTCCATTTCGAGGCCGCTGCGGGCGGCGCCACAAGCGACTGACCGACCCGCACCCGCGCTTTTCGACCGTCTGACCCCCCACGACGAAAGCACGACGAGAACACGCCATGGACACCAGCGACATCGAGGGCGACCTCTCCTCCATCCTCCTCACCGAGGAGCAGATCCACGCCAAGATCGCGGAGGTGGCGAGACAGGTCGAGATCGACTACGCCGGCCGCGAGCCCCTGCTGGTCGGCGTGCTGAAGGGAGCGGTCATGGTCATGGCCGACTTCGCGCGCGAGCTGCGCATCGCCGCCCCCATGGACTGGATGGCCGTCTCGTCGTACGGGTCGGGCACCAAGTCGTCGGGCGTCGTCCGCATCCTCAAAGACCTCGACGCCGATCTGCACGGGCGCGACGTGATCATCGTCGAGGACATCATCGACTCGGGTCTGACCCTCTCCTGGCTCCTCGCCAACCTCCGCGGCCGCGGTGCCGCGTCGGTCGAGATCTTCGCCCTGCTCCGCAAGCCGGAGGCCGCCGCCGTGGAGGTGGACGTCAAGTACGCGGGCTTCGACATCCCGAACGAGTTCGTCGTCGGCTACGGCCTCGACTACGCCGAGAAGTACCGCAACCTGCGGGCCATCGGGATCCTCGCACCGCACGTCTACTCGTAGCGGCGGGGGTCGGCAAGACCCCGAGTGCGCGCACGGCGAACACCCATACGCCTGCAAGGTGAGGCGATGTAACCTTCAACTCACGTTCTTTCCTGCAGAAAGGTGTCGGGCGCCCCCCGGATCTCTATGGACTTCAAGCGCTTGCTCCGCGGCCCTTACCTCTACGTGCTCCTCGCACTCATCGGTATCGCTGTCGCCTGGAGCCTCATCAACGCATCCGGCACGACCAAGATCACCACTCAGCAGGGGCTCGAAGACCTCTCGAGCGGCAAGGTGGCGGCCGCCCAGATCTACAGCAACGAGCAGCGCGTCGACCTCACGCTGAACGACAAGTCGACGGCGCAGTTCTACTACGCCACAGACCGAGGCGACGCCGTGGTGTCCGCAGTCACGGATGCCAAGCTCGCCTCGGGCGACAACGGCGGCTACAACGACGTCGTCACGCAGTCGAACTTCTTCGTCTCGCTCCTCGGCGTGCTCCTGCCCTTCCTCATCATCGGAGCGCTGTTCTGGTTCCTGCTGTCGAGCATGCAGGGCGGCGGCAGCAAGGTCATGCAGTTCGGCAAGTCCCGCGCGAAGCTGAACAACAAGGAGACCCCGCAGGTCTCGTTCAGCGACGTCGCCGGTGCCGACGAGGCCATCGAGGAGCTCGAAGAGATCAAGGACTTCCTCAAGGAGCCCGCCAAGTTCCAGGCAGTCGGCGCCCGCATCCCGAAGGGCGTGCTGCTGTACGGCCCTCCCGGCACCGGCAAGACCCTGCTGGCCCGCGCCGTCGCTGGCGAGGCCGGAGTGCCCTTCTTCTCGATCTCGGGTTCCGACTTCGTCGAGATGTTCGTCGGCGTGGGCGCGAGCCGCGTCCGCGACCTCTTCGAGCAGGCCAAGCAGAACAGCCCGGCCATCATCTTCATCGACGAGATCGATGCCGTCGGCCGCCACCGCGGCGCCGGCATCGGCGGCGGCAACGACGAGCGCGAGCAGACCCTCAACCAGCTCCTGGTCGAGATGGACGGCTTCGACGTCAAGACCAACGTCATCCTCATCGCGGCGACCAACCGCCCCGACGTGCTCGACCCCGCACTCCTGCGTCCCGGTCGCTTCGACCGTCAGATCGGCGTCGACGCTCCCGGTCTCGAGGGCCGCAAGCAGATCCTCGAGGTGCACGGCAAGGGCAAGCCGCTCTCGGCCAACGTCAACCTCGAGGTCCTCGCCCGCAAGACGCCTGGCTTCACCGGTGCCGACCTGGCGAACGTCCTCAACGAGGCCGCGCTCCTCACGGCCCGCAGCAACGCGCAGCTCATCGACAACCGCGCTCTCGACGAGGCGGTGGACCGCGTCATGGCCGGTCCGCAGCGTCGCAGCCGCGTGATGAACGACTCCGAGAAGCTCATCACCGCCTACCACGAGGGCGGCCACGCCCTGGCCGCGGCCGCTATGCGCCACACCGATCCGGTCACCAAGATCACGATCCTCCCGCGCGGTCGCGCCCTCGGCTACACGATGGTGCTTCCTCTCGAAGACAAGTACTCGGTCACCCGCAACGAGCTTCTCGACCAGCTCTCGTACGCCATGGGTGGCCGCGTCGCCGAGGAGATCGTGTTCCACGACCCGACCACCGGCGCCTCGAACGACATCGAGAAGGCCACGGCGACCGCTCGCAAGATGGTCACCGAGTACGGCATGAGCACCAAGGTCGGCTCGGTCAAGCTCGGCACCGTCGGCGGCGAGATGATGATGGGCCGCGACGGCGGAGACCGCGACTACTCGGAGAAGATCGCCGAGACGGTCGATGCCGAGGTGCGGATCCTGCTCGAGCAGGCGCACGACGAGGCGTGGGCGGTCATCAACGACAACCGCGACATCCTCGACAGGCTCGCCACGCTGCTCCTCGAGAAAGAGACCCTCGACCACGACGAGCTCGCCGAGATCTTCAAGGACGTCAAGAAGCTCCCGGAGCGCCCCGAGTGGCTGTCGAGCTCGAAGCGCCCCTCGTCGAATCTCCCCGCGGTCAAGATCCCGTCGCGCATCCCCGTCGACGCCGGCGCCGTCGACGGCGGAGTCGACTCCGAGCCCACCTCGAAGCCGTCGCTCCGCAAGCGTCCTCCGCGTACCACTCCCGGCATCGCTCCCGCCTAGGCCGTGAGCGACCTCACTCCCAGGGAGGCCGCTCGGGCTGCGCATCGCGCGCCCGCAGAGCCCGACCAGGCGTCAGCCACGTCGCTCGACCTCGATCCCGAGGTCGAGCAGACGTGGCTGCGCCCGCGTGGGCGCGACCGGTACCCCGGTGCGACCCCCTGGACCCCGTCGCCTCCCCCCGGCTCAGGCGATCCCGCTGATGCCACCGACACGGCGACCCGCGTGGAGCCCGTAGCGTCGCCCCGCGCGGCGTCGTCCGCGGTGTCTCGCCGGTCGTCCGAGCCCTTCGCTCCAGACGCGCCCCGCTCCCGTGGTCGTCGCGCCAGCCCGAACCTCGACCCCGAGGCTCTAGCCGCAGAGCGCCTCGCCTCCGATCGCGCCACCGTCGCGGCCCAGGGCGAGGCGCTTCGCCGCGTCGCCCAGTCGCGGATGGAGCAGCACCGGGCGGCGCACACGGCCAGTGCGCCGAGCCCCGCTGCGTCTGCCGCGCCGAGCCCCGAGTCGGAGGCAGTGCGCCCGCGGGCCTCGTTCAACGGCGAGGTGCAGCACGTGCCGCAGCCCACGGCACACGCGGAGCCGGTGGCCGAGTCGGCGACGACCACTGCCGCCCGAGTGGCCGCGGCCCCCGAGCGGCGGCTGATCGCCGGCGGCGTGTACTCCGAGCCGCTCCGGGCGCCCGAGGCGGCGGCCGGTCTCGCCGGGGGAGTCGGGGTGCGGATCGAGCCCGGAGTTCCTGCGCCCGAGAGCGACTCGTCGTACGTCGACGTCGCCACCCGCGCCATCACCGTGGTCCGCGAGGCCGCGCCGACGCCGACCCCCGCGGCGCCCGCCCGCACGCTGATCATGGGGATCCTCAACGTCACGCTCGACTCGTTCAGCGACGGCGGCCGGTACGCCCGCTTCGACGACGCCATCGCCCACGCGCGCTCGCTGGTCGCCGACGGAGCCGACATCATCGACGTCGGCGGTGAGTCGACCCGGCCCGGCGCACCCCGCGTGGATGTCCACGAGGAGCAGCGTCGCGTCGTCCCGGTGATCCGCGAGCTGGTAGCGCTCGGCTACCGCGTCAGCGTCGACACGATGAACGCCGCCACCGCCTTCGCTGCTGTCTCGGCCGGAGCCGACATCATCAACGACGTCTCGGGCGGGCTCGCCGACCCCAACATGGCGCAGGTCGTCGCCGACACCGACCGCACCTACGTGGCCATGCACTGGCGCGGGCACTCCGACGTGATGAACTCCCGCGCCACCTACTCGAACGCGATCGCCGAGGTGAAGGCCGAGCTGTTCCAGCGCGTCGCCGAGCTCGTCGTGCAGGGCGTGGAGCCCGATCGCCTCGTCATCGACCCGGGTCTCGGCTTCGCCAAGCTCGCGGAGCACAACTGGCAGCTGCTCGGGCATCTGCACGAGCTCTCCGAGATCGGACTCCCGATCCTCGTCGCCGCGTCGCGCAAGCGCTTCCTCGGCGGGCTGCTGCCCGAAGAGGCCGGCGTTCGCGAGCGCGACCCCGCGACCGCCGTCATCTCGGCCCTCAGCGCCCAGGCCGGCGCCTGGGGCGTTCGAGTGCACGACGTCGCATCCACCCGCGCCTCCCTCGACGTCTGGGAAGCGTGGCAGAAAGGCAGCCGTGGTTGACCAGCTCACATTGACCGGCGTGAAGGCGACAGGCCATCACGGAGTCTTCGACTTCGAGCGCGAGAACGGCCAGGAGTTCGTGGTCGACGTGATCGTCGACATCGACGCCGTGCGTTCCGCGACCTCGGGGGATCTCGACGCGACCGTGCACTACGGCGTGCTCGCCGAAGAGATCGTCCGCGACATCGAGACCGATCCGGTCGACCTCATCGAGACGCTCGCCGAGCGAATCGCGGCCACCGTGCTGTCGCACCCGGCGGCCCTCCGCACCAGCGTCACGGTCCACAAGCCGCAGGCGCCGATCACCGTGCCGTTCACCGACGTGTCGATCACGATCGACCGGGGTCGCTCGTGACCCGGGCCGTGATCGCGCTCGGCTCGAACCTCGGGCACAGCGACGCGATCCTGCGTGCCGCCGTCAAGGAGATCGGCTTCGTCGACGGCACCCGGGTCGTCGCGGCCTCGGCCCCGGTCGAGTCCGTGGCGCTGACGATCGACGGGCTTGACGAGTCGAAGCCCCTCTATCTGAACGGCGCCGCGATCGTCGAGACGTCGCTCGAGCCCCTCGCGCTGCTCGACGAGCTCAACCGGATCGAAGACGAGCTCGGGCGAGTCCGCCTCGAGCGCTGGGGCGACCGCACCCTCGATCTCGACCTCGTCGTCTTCGGCGACGTGGAGCTCGACACCCCGCGGCTGACTCTGCCGCATCCGCGCGCTCACGAGAGGTCGTTCGTGCTGGAGCCCTGGGCGCAGATCCAGCCCGACGCCGTGCTTCCGGGTCACGGTCCGATCGCGTCGCTGCTGGCGCGGCTCGAGGATGCAGTCGCGCACGTCGACGGCGCCACCGTGCTGACGGCGCCGCCAGCCCCTGTCGCGCTCTCCTCGCACGGGGGCACAGCATGAAGCGCACCCGCGTCTCGACCATCGTGTCGTTCCTCGTCGTCGCAGTCGTGGCGGGCTTCGCGTTCGACGCGGCCCTCGCCGCGACGCTGCACCCCGTCGCCGTGCCGTCGATCACACTCGGTCTGGCGCTGCTCGCCATCGCCGCCATCGTCATCTCGCTCGCCGTGCCGGTCTTCCGCGTCGCCCGCGGCCGCACGCACGAGCCGATCGACGCCTACTACGCGACCCGGGTCGTGCTCATCGCGAAGGCGTCGAGCCTGGCTGGCGCCCTGTTCGGCGGATTCGTCGGCGGCATGCTCGTCTACATGCTCACTCGCGGCGTCAGCGTCGCCGCCGGCTCGCTGGTGCCCATGGTGGTCTCGGTCGTGGGCGGCGTCGTGCTGCTGGCGGCAGGACTGGTCGGGGAGTACATGTGCACTGTCCCGCCCGACGATGACGACAAGAACCGCGGCGGCGGTCTGCAGCAGCGCATCTGACCCTCTGCGCGCCCAGCTGCGGGTCCAGAAGCGGTTGCCAGACGCCCGGGAGGAGACGCTCACCTGCCCCTACACTGGATGTTCTCGCGCTCCAAGGGGTGTGGGCGACGGTGAAGGGGTAGAGCGCCATGAACACGAAGACGCGCACTTCGCGCCGGGCCTACGGCGTTCTCGCGGTGGCCGTGCTGGCCGGGCTCATCCTGCTCGTCGTGGGGGTGGCGACCGACGCCGCTTTCACGAGAACGCTCGGCTACCTGCTCGCCGTCTGCTCGGCTGGCACCGGGGTCTTCACCTTCCTCCGCGAGCGACGTCGGCCTCGAGGCTGAGCGTCGGGAACGGGTTGCGCGGCACCCCGTCAGGCTACCCGAAGGGGACGATCACCCGGCGACGGTCGGCGGCAGGCGGTAGCGTTCCGAGGTGAACCGCCGTCCGACCAGCTCAGGAGCCCCCGTGACCGACCGCCTCGACCTCGACGGTGCCTCGTGGACCGGCATCAGCCCCAAGTACAAGTGGCCCGAGATGGTCAGCTACGCGCTGAGCGGCCTCGTCGTCGCCGCGCTCAGCGCTCTCACCTGGCTCGCGGGCGAGTGGTGGGGCTACGCCCTGACCGCCGTGATCGTCGTCGTCACGATCCTCGTCGTCGCGTTCACGCCCCGCCGCGTCCGCGCCATCGGCTACCAGCTGCGCGACGACGACCTCCTGGTGCGCCGCGGCATCCTCTTCTTGCGCTTCGTCGCCGTCCCGTACGGCCGCATGCAGCTGATCGACGTCAATCGCGGCCCGGTCGTCCGCGCGCTGGGCCTGAGCGACCTCAAATTCGTCACGGCGGCCGCCGCGTCGGCGGTCACGATCCCGGGTGTCCCCGCCGACGATGCCGAGCGCCTCCGCGACCGCCTGGTCGAGCTGGCCGAGTCGCGGCGGGCCGGCCTGTGAGCTGGACTCCCGGCGGCGACTTCACGCCCCCCAAAGACTTCCGCGCGCAGGAACCCGCCCCGCCGTCGTCGACCGACTTCACCGACGGCGAGTGGCACCGACTCCACCCCGCCACCCCGCTGCTCAAGGGCGGCATCGTCTTCGTGGTGATCCTGGGCATCTTCATCAACAACGCCCGCGAGCAGCTGATCGGCTTCTTCATCCCGGGCCCCGACGGCAACCGGGGAGGCCGGGGCGATGACGGCGACCCCGTGGGCTACGCCGTCGGCCACGGCCTGATCGGGTTCGTGGTGCTCGGCATCGTCGCCCTGCTGGTGATCATCATCGCCATCTTCTACGTCTCCTGGCGGGTCAACACCTTCCGCGTCACCGCCGACACGGTCGAGGTGCGCAGCGGCATCCTGTTCCGCACGAACCGCCGCGCCCGCCTCGACCGGATCCAGGGCATCAACATCGAACGCCGGCTGCTGGCGCGGATCTTCGGCGCCGCGAAGCTCGAGATCAGCCAGGCCGGTCACGATGCGAACGTGCCGCTGGCCTATCTCCGCTCGGCATCGGCCGACGCCGTGCGGTCCGAGATCCTGCGCCGGGCAAGCGGAACGCGCGAGGCCGAGAAGGGCGAGCCAGGCCAGCACCAGGGCACCGGCGTCATCGAGAAGCGGCTCAACGAGTTCCTCGCCGAGCCGCTGGGGGAGGGGCAGACCGAGCCGCAGTCCGTCGTCAAGATGCACCCAGGGCGTCTCGTCGGGTCGGCGATCCTGAGCCCGTTCACGCTCTTCCTCGCCGCCGTGATCGCGGCCGTGATCATCAGCATCGCGACGACGGGCCAGTACGTGCTGCTGGTCGTGTTCTTCCCGACGATCCTGGGCTCGTTCAGCTACTACTCGCGCCGCGTCGTGAAGTCGCTCCGCTACTCGATCGCCTCGACTCGCGACGGCATCCGCATCGGCTGGGGCCTCCTGTCGACGAGCAACGAGACTCTGCCACCGGGCCGGATCCACTCCATCCGCCTCAGTCAGCCGCTCGCCTGGCGGCCCTTCGGCTGGTGGGAGGTCAAGATCAACGTCGCCTCGCACTCGTCGGCCAAGGGCGCCGACAACCAGGCGAACACGACGATCCTGCCGGTCGGCTCGGCTGACGACGTGACGCGCGTGCTCGGGCTCGTGCTGCCGGAGCTCGTCGGGCTCACCGCCGCCGACGTGGCCGCCGAGGACGCCCTCGCTCGCGGCGAGACCACGGCCGACGAGGTCGCCGCCGGGTCGCCGCAGCGGGCCGTCGAGGAGAGCACGCGCACCCTGTCGCTGATCGAGGCCGGCATGACGTCGTCGGGCACGGAGGGCGGCTTCACCGTGTCGCCCCGGCGCGCGGCCGTGCTGCGCTGGTTCTCCTGGCGGCGCAACGGCTTCCGCGAAGCACCGGGAGCCGTCCTGCTGCGCAAGGGCGCGATCTGGAGGGAGCTGATCGTGGTGCCCCTGCCCCGACTGCAGAGCGTCGGCGTGCGTCAGGGGCCGATCCTGCGTCGCCTTCGCCTCGCCTCGCTCGAGTTCCACACCGTCCAGGGCCCCATCACGGCGAACGTCGGAGCGCTCGACCAAGGCGACGCACGCGACTTCTTCAGCAAGGCCGCCGCCGATGCCGTCTCGGCCGCCAAGGCCGACCGCACGCACCGGTGGCTCGAGACGCAGGTGGCGCCGGGTGCCGGTGAGCCGCAGGCGGACGACGCGACGGCGTTCCCTGCTCCTGACGCCTCGACGCGTCTCGGTGACGACCGATGAGCCCCGCCCAGCGGCCCAGCGGCCGCCTCGGCGTCGGGATCATCGGCGCCGGTCACGTGGGGCCCGTCCTGGGCGCGGCCCTCGCCGCGGCGGGCCACGCCGTCGTGGGCATCTCGGCGGTCTCGGAGCGCAGCCGCGACCGCGCCGACGCGATCCTGCCGGGCGTTCCGATCCTGCCGGTGCACGAGATCGTCGAGCGCAGCGAGCTCGTCCTGATCGCCGTGCCCGACGACCAGCTCGAGGGCCTCGTCACCGGGCTCGCCTCGACGAACGCCTGGCAGGCCGGCCAGCTCGTCGTGCACACCTCGCCGGTGCACGGCCTGTCGGTGCTCGATCCTGCCCGGGCTGCCGGCGCGATCCCGCTGGCGATCCACCCCGCGCTGCAGTTCACCGGCACCACGATCGACCTGGTGCGCCTCCGCGACGCCTACTGCGCCGTCACCGCGCCCGGCCCCGTGCTGCCCATCGGCCAGGCCCTCGTCGTCGAGATGGGCGCCGAGCCCGTCGTGATCGACGACGCCGACCGCCCGCGGTACGCCGAGGCCGTCGAGACCGCGACGACCTTCTCGGCCGCCATCGTGTCGCAGTCCGTCGGCATCCTGAAAGAGCTCGGCCTCGAAGAGCCCGGCCGCGTCATCGCGCCCCTCGTCCGCTCGGCGATGGACCGCGCCCTGGGGACGGCAGACGCCACCGTCGGCCCCGGTACCATCGAGATGCCGTCGTTCGACGACGACGACCCCCTCGCCTGACACCTGGAGCACCAATTGACTGACGCCCCCATCGAGCCCGAGCTGACCGACGAAGAGGTCTTCGAGCAGAAGGCGGTCCGCCTCGAGAAGCGACTGCGGCTCATCGAGTCGGGCGACGAGGCGTACCCGGTCGGCGTCCCGATCACCACGACGATCGCCGCGACCCGCGAGAGGTACGAGTCGATCGAGACCGACACCGCGACCGGCGACGTCGTCGGCCTCGCCGGGCGCGTCGTGCACTTCCGCATCGGCGGCAAGCTCTGCTTCGCCGCGCTCCAGTCGGGCGACGGCTCGCGCATCCAGGTGATGGTCTCGCTGGCCGAGGTCGGCGACGAGTCGCTGGCGCGCTGGAAGTCGATGGTCGACCTGGGCGACCACGTGTTCGTGTCGGGCGAGGTCATCTCGTCGCGCCGCGGAGAGCTCTCGATCCTCGTGAAGGAGTGGAAGATCGCGGCCAAGGCGATCCTGCCCCTGCCGAACCTCCACTCCGAGCTGAGCGAAGAGACCCGGGTGCGCAGCCGCTACCTCGACCTGATCGTGCGCGAGCAGGCCCGCACGACGGTGCGCACGCGCGCGGCCGTCATGAAGTCGCTGCGATCGACGTTCGACGGCCACGAGTTCCTCGAGGTCGAGACCCCGATGCTCCAGACCATGCACGGCGGCGCGTCGGCCCGACCGTTCGAGACGCACTCCAACGCCTTCGACACCGAGCTCTACCTGCGCATCGCGCCCGAGCTGTACCTCAAGCGCGCAGCCGTCGGCGGCATCGAGCGGGTGTTCGAGATCAACAGGAACTTCCGGAACGAGGGTGCCGACTCGACCCACTCGCCGGAGTTCGCCATGGTCGAGGCCTACCAGGCCTACGGCGACTACAACCAGATCGCCGACCTGACGCAGGAGCTCATCCAGAACGCCGCGCTCGCCGTCGCCGGGTCGCACGTCGTGACCTGGGCCGACGGCACCGAGTTCGATCTCGGCGGCGACTGGGATCGCATCTCGATGTACGAGTCTCTCAGCGAGGCGGCCGGTACGCGGATCACCGTCGACACCCCGTTCGGCGAGCTGCAGGCCATGGCCTCCGACCTCGGCATCACTGTCGCGCAGGAGACCCACGGAAAGCTCGTCGAAGAGCTCTGGGAGCACTTCGTCAAGGGCGGCCTCGACAGGCCGACGTTCGTGATGGACTTCCCGCTCGACACGTCGCCGCTCGTCCGCGCGCACCGCAGCAAGCCGGGCGTCGTCGAGAAGTGGGACCTCTACGTCCGCGGCTTCGAGCTGGCCACGGGCTACTCGGAGCTCGTCGACCCGGTCGTGCAGCGCGAGCGGTTCGTCGAGCAGGCCAAGCTGGCCGCGCTCGGCGACGTCGAGGCCATGCGCCTCGACGAGGACTTCCTGAAGGCGCTCGAGCACGGGATGCCGCCGACCGGTGGCATGGGCATGGGCGTCGACCGCCTGCTCATGGCGATCACGGGCCTGGGCATCCGCGAGACCATCCTGTTCCCCCTCGTCAAGTAGGCCTCGCGCTCGTCGAGCGATGCCAGCTCGCGGGCGTCACGAGTGACGTACCCTTGGAGGGTGCCTCACTCTCTGATCGGCGGGATCGTCTTCTCCGTCACCCCGACCATCCTCGTCGGGCTGATCTTCTGGTTCGCCATGCGCGCGATTTTCCGCGCCGACAAGTCGGAGCGCGCCGTGTACTCCGAGATCGAGGCCGAGGAGCGCGCACGCGCCGAAGCCGAAGAGGCTGCCGGCCGCGCCTGATCCGCTGACTCGCGAACGCCCCCGCCCTCGTGCGGGGGCGTTTTCGCGTCTGTTCGTCCCCCGTGGTGAGGTCCGTCGTACACCTCTCGGAAACGCTTCGTTAAGACTGGACGTACCCCGTTACGTGAAATCGGGGTGCAGAAACCCTCAATGATCAAGGGATCTGCTGGTAGAACCGTACCCCGGGCCAGAGTCCCGCCGCCTACACCCGCCGATGCACCTCTGTCAAAAGATCGGCCCCCGCGTACCCCGTAACGCCCTTTTTCCTGTGAGCGCACTCCGAGGTTACTTGGGAAGACCCTGAACGGTTTCTCTCAGGACGTACCCGATCGGAAGACTCGTAGTGCGGCGAAAGACCTCCGAGAACGTGGGGCTTCACCGTCGGATCGACTCCTGAACAACAGGACCGACCTCGCTAGGGATGGAGAAGAAGACATGTCGACTGCAATTGATCACGTCCGCGAGAACAGCGCCACCAGCACCCGCGCCACGAGCGCCAGCACCACGACCACCGCTCCGGACGACGACGTCGAAGTCGAAGTCCTCGGTCAGGTTCGCGGTGCGTCCACCGACCAGGTCGGCGACTACCTCCGCCACATCGGCCGCATGCCGCTCCTCGACGCCCAAGAGGAGACCGAGATCGCCCGCCGCATCGAGGTCGGCCTCTTCGCCGAGGAGAAGCTCGCCGAGATGCAGGCCGCCGGCAAGGTCAGCGCCTCCGACCGCAGCGACTACCGCTGGCTCATCCACGACGGCGAGCGTGCGAAGGACCGCATGATCACCGCCAACCTCCGCCTGGTCGTCTCGATCGCCAAGCGCTACACGCAGCGCGGCCTTCCCTTCATGGACGTCATCCAGGAGGGCAACCTCGGCCTCGTGCGTGCCGTCGAGAAGTTCGACTACACACAGGGCTACAAGTTCTCTACCTACGCCACCTGGTGGATCCGCCAGGCGATCGCCCGCGGCCTCGCCGACAAGGCGCGCGCCATCCGCATCCCGGTGCACACCGTCGAGCGCATCAACCGCATCTCGCGCGCCGAGCGCGACCTCACCGTCGACCTGGGCCGTGCGCCCACCGTTGACGAGGTGGCCGCCGAGGTCGCCATGGAGGTCGCCGATCTGGTCGACCTGAAGTCGCGCTCGCACGAGCCCGTCTCCATCCACACCGTCGTCGGCGATGCCGAAGACAGCGAGCTCGGCGACTTCATCGAAGACGAAGAGACGCCGTCGCCCGGCGAGGCCACCGAGACGAGCATGCTCAACCGCGACATCCACTCGCTCGTCGAGGCGCTGCCCGAAGACGAGGCCCGTGTGATCCGCATGCGCTTCGGCCTCGACGACGACCAGCCGATGACGCTCGACGAGATCTCCAAGCGCGTGCACTCGAGCCGCCAGGCGGTCTCGCGTGTCGAGTCGCGTGCCCGTCTGCGCATGTTCGCCAAGGCCGTCTCGCAGGACCTCCAGCTCTACCTGCAGTAAGCACCCTCCCGAAAGCCCGCCTCCCACTCCGGGAGGCGGGCTTTCGTCGTCTGGTGCCGAGTGCGTGGACTCCGCGGCCCGAGGCATCCCGGGTCGGTGCCGGGGCGGATCACTCGACACCCGGCCGTCAGGGCGCTACGGTGAAGTCCCGACAGCGAGACCAGGCCATTCGAGGATCGAGAAGAGGTGAAGACCATGACTGCATCGATGACGCGCGCCATGAACCCCTTCATCCCCGAGGTCGCCGTCCGCTAGCAACGCTGCTGGTGACCTCTCTTCTGGAGATCACCAGTGACCTTTTCCGACGATTTCGTCGTTCCCACCTTCTCCGTCGCCGAGATCGGCGACGACCAGCGCTGGTCCACGTGGCCGGCCACCCAGCCGCTCGAACGCGGCCCGCAGCCCCGGCCCGACTGGCTCGTCACGGGCGCGGCGGCCATCGACACCGAGCTCGGCATCGTCAAGACGGGCAAGGAGGCTGACGTGTTCCTGCTGGAGCGCGCGGTTCCCGACGACGTGACGCTCGCCGACGGCAGCTCGCGCACCAGCGTGCTCGCCGCGAAGCGCTACCGGAGCGCCGAGAACAGCGACTTCCACCGCGGTGCCCAGTACCGCGAGGGGCGCCGCACCCGTAACACCCGCGACGGCCGGGCGATGGCGCGGGGCTCTTCGCACGGCCGGGCCGTTCAGGCCGGGCTGTGGGCCTGGGCCGAGTTCGAGGCGCTCTCGCGCATGTTCGAGCGGGGCGTGCCGGTTCCGTACCCGGTGCAGATCTCGGGCACGGAGATCCTGATGGAGTTCATCGGAGACGGCCGCACGGCCGCGCCCCGGCTCGCTCAGGTGAAGGAGGACGGCGCCGCGCTCTGGCCGCTGTTCGAGCAGGTGAGCGAGATCCTGCTCGGGTTTGCCCGGGCCGGCTTCGCCCACGGAGACCTGTCGCCGTACAACCTGCTGGTCCACGACGGACGAGTGGTCGTGATCGACGTGCCGCAGCTCGTCGACGTGGTCAGCAACCCGAACGGCGTGGCCCTGCTCGAGCGCGACTGCCGCAACGTCGCCGACTGGTTCGCACGACGCGGCTTCGAGCGCGATCCCGAGCAGATCTTCGCCGAGTGCCTGGGCGAGGTGTTCTGAGTCGCAGCGCGATCGCGGCAGGAACTGGCACGCCGCCGCCGCGCCCCGACTAGTGCTGCCGCGCGAACCGCGCGCGCACCTCCGGGGGCACCAGCTCGAGCAGCTGGTCGGGCCGCAGCGGGAGGTCCATCAGGCTGAGCTTGAGGCGCCCCTTGCGGCCGTGCCGCCCGGCATCGACGCGGGCCACCACGCCGGCGTCCTCGCGGAGCTTCACCTTGATGATGGCGCCCTCGCCGACGTCCGAGACCACGCGGCCGTCGAGCTCGAGCGCCGCCGAGCGGGTGCCGGCCCCGATCGTGAACTTGAGGAGCTCCTTGGGGCCGAGCACGACCGTCCGGTCGATGCCGGCCATCGGGGCCACGGGGGTGACGACGACCGCAGCGACGGCGGGGCTGACGACCGGGCCGCCGGCGGCGTAGTTGTAGGCGGTCGAGCCGGCAGGAGTGGAGACGACGATCGAGTCGGCCTTGAAGTAGCCGTACGGGGTGCCCTCGACCGCGAGGTCGGCGGTGACCACGCCCTGGCCGGGCCGACGCGTGACGGAGAGGTCGTTGAAGGCGAGGAAGGACGTCTCGAACCCCGTCGACGAGACGGTGACCTCGACGGCGTGGTGCGGCTCGAGGGAGAAGTCGCCCGATCGGAGGGACTCGAGGGCGTCGGCGAGTTCCTGCGGCTCAGTCTCGACCAGGAAGCCGACGTTGCCGTAGTTGACGCCCAGCACCGGGACCGGACGGGGCGCGACGAGCCGCATCGCACCGAGCATGGTGCCGTCGCCGCCCAGCGAGACGACCGCGTCGACCCGCTCGACGAAGGTCGGCTCGTCGACCAGCTCGATGTCGGCGCCGACCCGTGCGGCGTCGTCGTGGAGGGCGATCAGGTGCGCTTCGTCCGAGCCCTGCCACGAGCGCAGGACGTCGATCGACGCGGTGACCGACTTCGTGGGGTGGGGGATCAAGCCGACCGTGTAGTTCGCCATATGCCGAACCTACCGACGGAGCATGGGAGGACCTCCGTCACGCCGCCAGCGAACAGGGGCAGACGGAGGGCATCGCGCTGGCTACTCTCGACGTATTGGACGCCCACCCCCTGCGGGGCGTCCGTCATATGGGTGGCGTCCCAGCCCGTCACCAAGGGAGTTAGAAGATGTTCGAGAGATTCACCGACCGTGCCCGTCGCGTTGTCGTCCTCGCTCAAGAAGAAGCGAAGATGCTCAACCACAACTACATCGGCACCGAGCACATCCTGCTCGGCCTCATCCACGAGGGCGAGGGCGTCGCCGCCAAGGCGCTCGAGTCGCTGGGAATCTCGCTCGACGCCGTGCGCGAGCAGGTCCAGGACATCATCGGCCAGGGTCAGCAGCAGCCGACCGGCCACATCCCCTTCACGCCTCGCGCGAAGAAGGTCCTCGAGCTGTCCCTGCGCGAAGCGCTCCAGCTCGGACACAACTACATCGGCACCGAGCACATCCTCCTCGGCCTCATTCGCGAAGGCGAAGGTGTGGCCGCCCAGGTCCTCGTCAAGCTCGGCGCTGACCTCAACCGAGTGCGCCAGCAGGTCATCCAGCTGCTCTCGGGTTACCAGGGCAAGGAGGCAGTGGCAGTGGGCGGAGAAACGCAGGCTGGCCCGCAGGGTGGATCTCAGGTGCTCGACCAGTTCGGTCGCAACCTGACCCAGGCTGCGCGCGACAACAAGCTCGACCCGGTGATCGGGCGCGAGAAGGAGATGGAGCGGGTCATGCAGATCCTCTCCCGTCGCTCCAAGAACAACCCCGTGCTGATCGGCGAGCCGGGCGTCGGCAAGACGGCCGTCGTCGAGGGCCTCGCCCAGGCGATCGTCAAGGGCGACGTCCCCGAGACGCTGAAAGACAAGCAGCTCTACTCGCTCGACCTCGGCTCGCTCATCGCCGGCAGCCGCTACCGCGGTGACTTCGAAGAGCGCCTCAAGAAGGTCACCAAGGAGATCCGCACGCGCGGCGACATCATCGTCTTCATCGACGAGATCCACACCCTCGTCGGTGCGGGTGCCGCCGAGGGCGCGATCGACGCGGCCTCGATCCTCAAGCCGCTCCTCGCTCGCGGCGAGCTGCAGACCATCGGCGCCACGACGCTCGACGAATACCGCAAGCACTTCGAGAAGGACGCCGCTCTCGAGCGCCGCTTCCAGCCCGTCCAGGTGCACGAGCCCTCGTTGCCCCACGCGATCAACATCCTCAAGGGTCTCCGGGACAAGTACGAGGCCTTCCACAAGGTGTCCATCACCGACGGCGCGATCGTCGCGGCGGCCAACCTGGCCGACCGCTACGTCGCCGACCGCTTCCTCCCCGACAAGGCGATCGACCTGATCGACGAGGCCGGCGCCCGCCTGCGCCTCTCGATCCTGTCCGCCCCGCCGGAGCTCCGCGAGTTCGACGAGAAGATCGCCGTGGTCCGCGGACAGAAGGAGGCCGCGATCGAAGACCAGGACTTCGAGAAGGCCGCCAGCCTCCGCGACGAGGAGAAGAAGCTGCTCGGCGAGCGTCTCCGCCTCGAGAAGCAGTGGCGCTCGGGCGACGTCGGAGCCTCCGGCACCGTCGACGAGGGCGTCATCGCCGAGGTCCTGGCCCAGGCGACCGGCATCCCGGTCTTCAAGCTCACCGAAGAGGAGACCTCGCGCCTCGTCTTCATGGAGAAGGCGCTGCACCAGCGCGTCATCGGCCAGGAGCAGGCGATCGCCGCACTCTCGAAGACCATCCGCCGCACGCGTGCCGGCCTCAAAGACCCGAAGCGTCCGTCGGGTTCGTTCATCTTCGCCGGCCCCACGGGCGTCGGAAAGACCGAGCTCGCCAAGGCGCTCGCCGAGTTCCTGTTCGATGATGAGAACGCTCTGATCAGCCTCGACATGTCCGAGTACGGCGAGAAGCACACCGTCTCGCGCCTGTTCGGTGCCCCTCCCGGGTTCGTCGGCTTCGAAGAGGGCGGCCAGCTGACCGAGAAGGTCCGCCGCAAGCCGTTCTCCGTCGTGCTGTTCGACGAGATCGAGAAGGCTCACCCCGACATCTTCAACTCGCTGCTGCAGGTGCTCGAAGAGGGCCGCCTGACGGACGGTCAGGGTCGGGTCGTCGACTTCAAGAACACGGTCATCATCATGACGACCAACCTCGGCACGAAGGACATCACGGGCGGCCCCGTCGGCTTCCAGATCGAGGGCGACACCGCCACCTCCTACGAGCGCATGCGCTCCAAGGTGTCGGAGGAGCTCAAGAAGCACTTCAAGCCCGAGTTCCTGAACCGCGTCGACGAGACCATCGTGTTCCCGCAGCTCACGCAGCCGGAGCTCCTGCAGATCGTCGACCTGTTCGTCAAGCGCCTGTCGGACCGCCTGCTCGACCGCGACATGACCGCCGAGCTCTCGCTCGCGGCCAAGGAGCAGCTCATCAAGGTCGGCTTCGACCCGTCGCTCGGTGCTCGTCCGCTGCGTCGTGCGATCCAGCACGAGGTCGAGGACCAGCTGTCGGAGCACATCCTCCAGGGTGAGCTCAACGCTGGCGACCACGTGAAGGTCGACTACGTCGACGGCAAGTTCACGTTCGAGACCGGGCGTCAGCCGGGCCGCGAAGACGTGCTGGTGCTCGACAAGGGCGAAGCGTAAGAATCGCGTCACCGCAAGGGCGGCTCTCCTCCGGGAGGGCCGCCCTTCGCTACGCTGGGGGAATGTCCACTGGCGAGATCACCGTCCGCAAAGCCCTCGCCTCCGACGTCCCGCACATCCAGCGCCTGATCGAGCCGTACGTCGCCCGCCGGATCCTGCTCGGCAAAGACAACGTCACCCTGTACGGCAGCATCCAGCAGTTCCAGATCGCCCTCGGTCCCGACGGCGTGCCGATCGGCTGCGGCGCCCTCAACGTCTTCTGGGACGACCTCGCCGAAGTCCGGACCCTCGCGCTCGATCCCGACTGGATCCGCCACGGAGTCGGCCACAAGCTCCTCGACGGGCTCGAGGGCGACGCACGCGCTCTCGGCGTCGGGCGCATCTTCTGCCTCACGTTCGAGGTCGACTTCTTCGTCAAGCACGGATACCTCGAGATCGGCGAGTCGGTCGTGTCGCCCGAGGTCTACGCCGAGCTCGTCCGCTCGTCTGACGAGGGCGTCGCCGAGTTCCTCGACCTCGCGCGCGTGAAGCCCAACACGCTCGGCAACACGCGGATGCTCAAGGTGCTGCCGGCGGCGTAGCGCCCGCGCGCGGCGGTGGGCTGCGGTGGGGCGGGGCGACGTTCCTGCGCATTTGCCGTGGTGACTGCAACGCGCCGACTGCATGCCCGACAAGGCACGCAACGACACCTACCCTGTGCGCATGTCGTCGTTCAAGCATCCGGTCGGCTCGAAGCCGCCGTCGGTGTACTGGCGGCGCCGCGCGCTCGTGCTGGGTGCTCTCGTGGTGCTGCTGCTCGTCATCGTGCTCATCGCGGTGAGACCGGGCGCAGGAACGTCGGCCTCCCCGACGCCCAGCCCCAGTGCGTCGGCCGCGGCCTCCACAAAGGCGTCCCCCGCCCCGGCCGCGTCGTCGAAGCCGTCGGCCGCCGCCGCCCCCAAGCCGTCGGCCACCGCCGCCCCCTCAGGAACCTGCGACGCCGCCCAGATCAGCCTCAAGCCGATCGCCGACGCCAGCTCGTACTCGTCGCTCGAGCAGCCCAAGATCTCGATGAGCATCACCAACACGTCGACGACGGCCTGCGCGCTGGATCTCGGCTCGGCCGAGCAGGTGCTCAGCATCACCTCCGGCGCCGAGACGTACTGGTCGTCGAAGGACTGCCAGGTCGCCGGAACCCACCAGAAGATCACGATCACCGCAGGCCAGACGCTGAAGACGCCCGCGATCACCTGGGACCGCACCCGCTCGTCGACGAAGACATGCGACTCGTCGCGCAGCTCGGTTCCGGCCGAGGGCGCGAGCTACCACCTGTCCGTCTCGGTGGGGGCGATCGACTCGTCGACCACTGCGCTCATGATCTTGAACTGAGTACCCATGGCCCAGCCTGAGTTCCGCTCCGCCCAGCTCGAAGAGGCGCTCGCCGCGCAGGACGTCGCCGCCGTCGCGTTCGCGTTGCGCAACGACGTCGTCGTGGTGCCCAAGCTGGCGACGGGCAAGAAGGGCGACGACCACGTGCGCGTCTTCGGGCGCGAGAACACCGACAAGCGCATCCTGCTGCTGTTCTCGTCGGCCGAGACGTACAAGGCGATGGTGCCCAACGAGAAGATCCGCCTGGTGATGCTCTACGACGCCGCGAAGCTGCGCGACTTCATCGAGGCGCACCTCGACGTGCTGGAGCAGGTCTTCTTCGACATCGCGGGGCCGCACACGATGGCGGCGAACCCGGAGGATCTGCTGAAGGCGCTGCGGGCGTGAGGTCTGTGGTCGTCCTTCGGTAAGGACTTCTGGGGTAGGCGTCCTTGTGGGCGTTGCAGGCGGGCGGGGTTTTCCTTGTGGGGCGTGCGCTGCGGCGCTGTTCTCCTTGTGGTCGCGCGCGTCGTCCTTGTGGAAGGACGGCGGCGGAGCAGCAGCAGCAGCAGTGGGGCGGGTCGGCTTCGCGATGCGTGGTGCTCGACGTGGGGCTCGGGTCGTTGCCCGACCGCTTTCGCTAGGCAAGGACTTCTGGGGCAGGCGTCCTTGTGGGCGGTGCACGCAGGCGGGGTTTTCCTTCTGGGGCGTGCGCTGCGGCGCGGTCTTCCTTGTGGGCGCGCGCGGCATCCTTAGGTAAGGACGGCGGCTTGGGCGGTACTCGCCCTCGACGTCAGAACGCGGCGTCGAGCTCCCGTTCGCGATCGCTCGACGCGGCGGAGAACGCGCGGCGCAGTGCTTCGCGCAGGTGCTCGGACGACGAGTCGACGATCTCGGTGAAGCCCAGGCGGCGGGCCTCGGACGCACGCTGCTTCGACGACGACACGGGGCGGATCTCGCCGGCGAGGCTGATCTCGCCGACGGCTGCGAGCGTGTGCGGGAACGACTTCTCGCGACTCGCGGAGGCGAGGGCCAGGGCGATGGCGAGATCGGCGCCGGGCTCGGTGATCTTGATGCCGCCGACGGTGGAGACGTAGACGTCGGCGTCGCTGAGGCGGATTCCGGCGCGGCGTTCGAGCACCGCCAGCAGCATCGCCACGCGCGACGAGTCGACGCCGTTGACGATGCGGCGGGGCTGCGGCGCCGTGCTCGCGACGATCAGCGCCTGGATCTCGACGGGCAGTGCGCGGCGGCCCTCCATGGCGATGGTGATGCAGGTGCCGCTGACCGGAGTGCTGGTGCGCGACATGAACAGCCCGGAGGGATCAGCGACCTCGGCGATGCCGTCGCCCGTCATCTCGAAGCAGCCGACCTCGTCGGTGGGGCCGAAGCGGTTCTTGTGGGCACGGACGAACCGCAACGAGGTCTGCCGGTCGCCCTCGAACTGGCAGACGACGTCAACGAGGTGCTCGAGCAGTCGTGGCCCGGCGATCGAGCCGTCTTTCGTGACGTGGCCGACGAGCAGGATCGGCACGTTGCGGTCTTTCGAGACGCGCACGAGCGTCGACGCGACCTCGCGCACCTGCGACGGGCCGCCGGCCATGCCCTCGCTGGCCGACGACGACACCGTCTGCACGGAGTCGACGATCACGAGCGACGGGTTGACCTGCTCGATCTGGCCGAGGATGACGCCGAGGTCGACCTCGGCGGCGAGGTACAGGTTGGGGTTGAGGGCGCCGGTGCGGGCGGCACGAAGGCGAACCTGCTGCGCGGACTCCTCGGCGGTGACGTACAGGACCCGGGCACCCTGCTGGGCGGCGCGCGACGCGACCTCGAGCAGCAGCGTCGACTTGCCGACCCCTGGTTCACCCGACAGCAGGATCGCGGCACCGGGCACGATCCCGCCCCCGAGCACGCGGTCGAACTCGTCGATCCCGCTCGGCCAGTGCGAGACGCGGTCGGCCGCCACCTCGGTGATCGGCCGGGCGACGCGGTCGGCGGGGACAGCGACAGCCGCGACGCCGCGGGTCGAAGCGACGGCGGCAGTGGCGTCGACGACGGTGCCCCACGACTGGCACTCGGCGCAGCGGCCGACCCACTTGATGCTCGACCAGCCGCACTCGGTGCAGCGGAAGGTCGACGTGGGGCGAGGCATGCGGCAACTCTAGGCGGAGCCTCCGACAAACGGCGGGAGGCGTCCACAGGCCCCGCTCCGGCTCCGCAATTTCAAGGAGTTTTTTGCGCCAGCGGGCCGAGATCGGCACGAGCAGGCCCACGCCGGCGAGTTTCTCCTTGAACTTCTGGGTGGGGGCGGGAGGCGGCGGCGAGGGGCCTCTTGCGAGCGTGGGGGAGGGCGGCGGCCGGGAGTTCCTACGCTAGGGAGAGGGGGTGGAGGAGGCGGCGGAGGCGCCCTGCGCCCGCTCGGCGACGGCGGCCGCGACGGAGGTCACACGGCGTGAGGCGGTCACGTCGGCGGCGGTGCGCTCCGCCGCGATGCGGGCCAGCCGGGCGTCGATGGCCGGGTAGAACGCCGACGCCCACACGCGGTAGCCGTCGTCGTTGGGGTGGAAGAGGTCGGCGGCCGAGTTGCGGAGCGTGCGCACGTAGCCCTGCTTGCGCGTCGTCGCGTAGAGCGGCGCGACGGCGAGGCCGAGCTCGTCGGCGACCCGGCGGACGATGACGTTGGCCTCGGCGACCTTGCGCTCGAGGTCGGGCAGCACCATGAAGGGCATGTCGGCGACGATCGCGTGCGAGGGGAGCGCCCCGTAGATCGCGCGGATGTTCTTCTCGAACTTCTTGGGGGTGAAGTCGGCGATGTCGTTCGCTCCGATCGAGACGGTCATGACGTCGGCGGGCAGGTCGACCAGCCGCGGCAGCTGGTTCAGCCTGCACAGGTGCGTGGTCGCTCCGGCGACGCTGAGGTTCTTGACTCCGACGGTGCCGTGCGTGGTGCGGCGCATGTGCGCGGCGATCCGCCCGACGTAGCTGCGCCACGGCTTCGACGCCCCGATGCCCTGCGCCGCGGAGTCGCCCAGCGCCACGTAGTTCAGGGCCCCCTCGCGGGCGAACCGCTCGCGCCACCACTTGGAGTTGACGGGCAGCGTGCTGTTCAGGACGTCGGCGGCGCCCTGCCGGCGCTTCATGAAGCGGCGGTACGCGTATGTTCCTGCAGCCGTCGCGGCGGCGCTCCCGCCGACGGCCCCGAGCACCCGAACCACCACAGCAGACTTGGTCATGACGGCACGATACGCCCGAACCCCGGCGATCAGATGCGCAGGAACTCCCCGCCCCACCCAGCCGATTCGGCCCGGCTTCGAAAATGTACTAAACTCTCTCCCGGTACCGTGTCCGAGCGGCCGAAGGATCATGTCTCGAAAACATGTGTGGGGGTTAACTCCACCGTGGGTTCAAATCCCACCGGTACCGCCACAGAAAACCCCCGTTCAGCCGGGGGTTTTCTTGGTTTTGAGAACGACTGTGGTGCAGATTTGGTGCATCGTTCGAACGGTGCTTCCTGATCATCGACGTCGGTAGAAGTGCGTGCGGACGCCCGCCTCTGTCCCCGTGAAGCGATATGAGTCGGCTCATCAGGCGCTCTCATGCACGCGGGAGCGGGCGCAGCAAACTTCCTGGCAGGGCCAACTCTCGATGGAGAACTGTCTGACACCGGGCGCCCGATCCCTGTTCAGACGATCCGCGCATCACGCTGAACCAGAACATCCAGTCGGAGCGGCTGAACGCGTGCGGCTCATCTGGCGGCACCTGGTGCCTCTTGCAGGTCGCTTGGCGCTTCGATGATGCAGCGTCAGCTCGGCTTCCGAAGCGGCGTCTGTCAGATTTCGTGTGTAACTGGCGGTCGGCTAGTTGATTCCTAGGCGGTCGCCGTAGGTCATTGCGAGGGTGTTCAGGATAGCTTTCCACCCGGCGATCTCGCCTGTCGGGTTGGCTCGGTTCTGGCGGCGTTCGAGGATCGCGAGATACATCACCTTGAGTGCGGATTGTTCGTTCGGGAAGTGCCCGCGACGTCTTGTCGCCTGCCGGAACCGGGCGTTTAACGACTCGATCCCGTTCGTCGTATAGATCAGCTTCCGGATCTCGAGCGGGTAGTCCAGGATCGGGGTGAACTCACCCCATGACCGCCGCCACATGGCGACCATCGCCGGATAGATCGGCTCCCACTCCTTCGCGAACTCATCAAACCGCTGCTCGGCCGCTTTCACGGTCGGCGCCTGGTAGACCTTCTTCAAGTGGTCCGCGATCGACTTCCAATACTTCCGCGACGCGAACCGGAGGCTGTTGCGGACGAGGTGCACCACGCAGGTCTGCACGGTCGCCATCGGCCACGTCGCCTGGATCGAGTCCGGCAGTCCCTTGAGCCCGTCGCAGCAGACGAACAGGACGTCTTGAACGCCGCGGTTTTTCAGCTCGGTGAGCATGTTCATCCACTGCTTGGACCCCTCCCCACCGGTCGGCCCGACCCACATGCCGAGGACGTCTCGGTGGCCATCGAGGTCGATTCCTAACGCCACATACACGGGCCGGTTCCCGACTTGGCCGTCTCGGACCTTCATGACGATCGCGTCGATCAGGATCACCGGGTAGATCGAATCGAGCGGGCGGGCCTGCCACGCCTGCATGTCATCCAGGACCCGGTCGGTGACCTTCGACACCAGCTCCCTCGAGATCTCCTGCCCATAGACGTCCGAGAGGTGGGCTTGGATGTCGCCGGTCGTCATCCCCTTCGCATAGAGCGACACGACGGCCTCGTCGAACCCGGCGATCCTTCTCTGGTACTTCGGCACGATGGCCGGCTCGAACGTTCCCTGCCGGTCTCTCGGGACTTGCACCGTGATCTCGCCGATCTCGGTCCGCACTGTTTTCGGTGTCGACCCGTTCCTCGAGTTGTCCCCGTTGCGGCCGACGACCCCGTGCTTGTCATAGCCGAGATGGTCCGACATCTCGACTTCCAGCGCGGTCTGGAGGACTTGGCGGGTCAGCCCGGTGAGGAGCCCGTTCGGGCCGGTCAGCTCGATGCCCTGGCCTTTCGCGGACTCGACCAGCTCCGCCGCTAAAGCGGCGAAGTCCGTCTCGGCCGGCAACGGCCGGCCCGTTTCGGGATCAAAGCGGACGTGTTTCTGAATGTCGCGGTTCATGCGTGATTTTCCCCATCCCACAGCCAATGGCTGCGGATGTCACGCCGACGCAGTTACACAAGATTCCTGACAGACCCCAGCCAAGGACCAAGCCGATCCCGAGGACGAACCCGGGACCGAGTTCAATTACCACGACTTCGACAGCTGACACCTACCGGCTGGCCATCTCCAAATGGGTGACGGCCCGGCTAGTGGAGGCATTGTCCTCGAGTTCTGGCGTGACGACGAGACCGCTATTGCTGTTCGCACGAAGAGTGAGCTGCTCAAGCCAGCGCCGCTTGATCGGAACGCTCGCCGTCTCGTATCGGAAATACAATGGGATCGCGTCGCTGACCCAGATCGACGCGCGACCTGAACCCTGGGACAGCGGCATCGTCCGAAGCTGGCTCATAGGCGTTCCGGGTTGTTTCTGCCGTGGCTAGCGTCCTCTGATTTCGAGCTCGAGGGAGAAGCTCAGGAACGTGCGGAGAAGGAGCGAGAGGTCGCTACGGTCTTACGACAATGGTTTCAAGTGCGCGCGGTGGCCTTATCGCTCTGGAAATCTGTGATGCCTTCGGCGCTCCAGTGAATATTCCGATCGTGACGTCGGCGTTTCACGAGCTTATGGGCCGGGCGGGCGTTCTTCGGGAACGCACTATCCACGAGGACCTCAGCGAGGGTGTGCTCATGGAGTGCGGTCATCTGCTAAGCATGAGCAATCTTGTTAGCGCCAATCTCGGAGTGTGCGTTCCGACCGTTCAAGAAATCATGCGGGCCCAATTGAGCGTCACGACGTCCTGGCTCGAGGCCACCCAGTCAGGCTAAGAAGCATCGTCGATGCCATGCCCTGGGCGTGTCGGCGAGCTAAGCAGCATTTACGACGAGCTTCCGGAGGGCGATGAGGCTGTCCCGAAGGCGTGTTTTCATTGTGCCAAGAGGGACACCAGCTCGCACCGCTGCCTCCGTGTTGGTCAGCCCCTCAAAGTACGTCAGCTCTAACGCTTCTCGCTGATAGGGGGTGAGTTGACCCATAGCGGCGCGAACGCGCCGGTGCTCCAGTTGCGCTTCGGCGGTCCCGGCAACGTCATCGACTGATCCTTCGAAATTTCGAATACCCACGGTCAGGTCTCGGTCCCGGCTCGACTGAGACGAACGAACACGATCGATGGCCCTTCGGTGAGCCATGGTCAACGCCCACGATGCCGCCTTTCCCCTCGTCGGGTCAAACCGTGACGCGGTCTGCCATATCTCGAGGAACACATCCTGAGTCACTTCTTCTGACTGTGCGGGGTCGACCAGCACTCGCTTGATGAGACCGAACACACGGCCGCAGATCCGGTCGTAGAACACGGCGAAAGCGTCGTGATTCCCCTCCGCAACCAAAGCAAGGAGGTCTTCGTCTGTTCGTGGTGCGTCGGGCGGTGGGGCAGCGGCAAGCGTCATCGGGTTGTCCTTGAGTGCCGCAATCTCGGCACGACGAACTGCGCCAGTCGGGTCAGGAGCAGATGACTGCACGCTATGCGTTCGCATACAACCACGCGCCCCCAGAACAGGGGTAGACCGGCCCGCCCGAAGGCCCTCGCTCGACGTGTACCCCACTTGAAGGAGCCTCTCGCTAAGGCCGCCTACCGTCCCCGTCATCGGTGACCTGAGGATCAGGTCGCCCCGACTCGAGGAGCACATCCGCGTGAAGGCACTCATCTATCACGGCCCGAAAAACGTCAGCGTCGACGAGGTCGAGGACGCCAAGATCGAACACCCCGACGACATCCTGGTGAAGGTCACCGCCACGAACATTTGCGGTTCCGACCTGCACATGTACGAGGGCCGCACCGACTACGAAGAGGGCCGTGCGTTCGGCCATGAGAACCTCGGCGAGATCGTCGAGGTCGGCGCCGGCGTTTCGAAGCTGTCCGTTGGCGAACGTGTCGTCCTGCCGTTCAATGTGGCGTGCGGCCACTGCAAGAATTGCGAGAAGGGCATGACGAGCTACTGCCTCACCATGCAGCCCGAGCCCGCCTACGCGGGCGCCGCCTTCGGATTCGCTGACATGGGTCCGTACCAGGGCGGCCAAGCCGAGCTGCTCCGGGTGCCTTTCGGCGACTTCAACGCTCTCCGCCTCGGGGAGGACTCGGTCGAGAAGGAGAATGACTACGTCATGCTCTCCGACATCTTCCCCACGGGCTGGCACTGCGCCGAGCTGGCGCAGGTCGCTCCCGGCGACACCGTCGTCATCTACGGCGCCGGCCCGGTCGGTCTCATGGCAGCCCTCAGCTGCACGATCAAGGGCGCCGCGCGCATCTTCGTCGTCGACCATGTCGCCGACCGGCTGAAGCTCGCCGAGTCAATCGGCGCGATCGCCGTGGACGACTCGAAGGTCGACCCGGTCCAGTACGTCCTCGACCAGACCCTCGGCCTCGGCGCGGACGCCGGACTCGAATGCGTCGGCTTCCAGGGCACCGGTACCGGCGGTAAAGAGGAGCCGAACCTCATCATGAACCGGCTCATTGCTTCGGTGCGTTTCACCGGGCACATCGGCGTCGTCGGCGTCTACGTGCCCGAGGACCCGAACGCGCAGGACGAGCTGGCGAAGAAGGGCCAGTTCGCTTTGGACTGGGGAATGCTGTGGTTCAAGGGCATCTCGATCGGCACCGGTCAGGCTCCGGTGAAGAAGTACAACCGGCAGCTGCGCGACCTCATCACCGCTGGCAAGGCGGAGCCGTCGTTCATCGTCAGCCACAACCTGCCCCTCGATCAGGCACCGGACGCGTACAAGCACTTCGACGCTCGCGACGACGGCTGGACGAAGGTCGTGCTGCACCCGTGACGAAGGACGACCACGAAGACACCCGCCACGAGTTCGGCCAGGCGGTGAACATGACCGCATCCGAAATCGAGGAGTGGCTCGGCACAGACGAGTCGAAAGGGGTCGGGCAGAAGACCGACGGTCACGAGTCGGTCGGGCACGAGAGCGGCCGCCACATCATCAGGATCCTGAAAAAGAAGCAGGCGGACCTGACCGACGCCGACTACGCCCACATGCGGAAGGTGATCGGCTACGTCGCCCGCCATTCCAAGCAACGCCCCGAAGGTGACATCAGCGAGACTCCGTGGAGGTACTCGCTGATGAACTGGGGCAACGACCCGCAGAAGAAGAAGTAGACCGGCGAAGCCGGCAGAACGAAGGAGTACCTCATGAAGGCAGTCGTCTGGCACGGAGTCGGCAATATCAGCCTCGACTCGGTCGCGGATCCTACGATCCAGGAGCCCACCGACGCGATCGTCGAGATCACGAGGAGCGCCATCTGCGGCACGGATCTCCACTTCATCCGCGGCACGATGGCTGGTATGAACGAGGGCACGATCCTCGGGCATGAGGCGGTCGGCGTTGTCCGCGAGGTCGGTTCGTCGGTGCGCGGCTTCACCGCGGGCGACAGGGTGATCATCAACTCGACCATCTCGTGCGGCGTCTGCCGGTACTGCCGCGTAGGGCAAACGGCCCAGTGCGACTTTGCAAACCCGAACGGCCCGTCGGCCGGCACCAGCTTCTTCGGTGGCCCCGCTGGCACCGGCCCGGTCAATGGCCTCCAAGCCGAGTTCGCCCGGGTGCCGTTCGCACAGAACACCCTCACGCCGATCCCCGATGGCGTCACCGACGATCAGGCCATCCTGCTGTCGGACATCTTCCCCACGTCGTGGTTCGGAGCGCAGCTCGCTGGCATCCGCCGAGGTGACACTGTCGCCGTTTACGGTGCGGGCATCGTCGGCCAGCTGGCCGTCGCCTCCGCGTTCCGACAGGGCGCCTCGCGCGTCTTCGCCGTCGACGGCATCCAGACCCGGCTCGCGGTCGCCCTCGGCCAGCATGCCGAGGTGGTCGACTTCAACGCCGAGGACCCGGTGGAGGCGATCATGGACGCCACGCGTGGCATGGGCGTCGACGCGGTCATCGACGCGGTAGGCGTCGACGCGCAGAGTCCGAAGTCGGGTCCGGCGGCCGAGGCTGCCGCCGAGCAGTCCGACGAGTTCGCGCGCGAGGTCGAGCAGGTGGCGCCCGAGCAGAACACCGACGGCGACAACTGGATCCCCGGTGACGCTCCGTCGCAGGCCGCGCAGTGGGCCGTCCAGACCGTTGCCAAGTACGGGCGCGTCGGCATCATCGGCGTGTACTCGCCTGACATGGCGAGCTACCCGATCGGGGCCGCCATGAACAAGAACCTGACAATCCGCATGGGCAACTGCGACCACCACTCCGTGACGCCGCCGCTGGTAGACCTCGTCGCCTCCGGCCTCTTCGACCCGACGGCGTTCATCACGCAGGACCTGCCGACGACTTCCGCGATCGACGCCTACGAGAACTTCGACCGGCGTGAGGAGGGCTGGCTGAAGACGGTCCTCGAAGTGAAGGCGGCGAGCTGATGGGAATGAACGTCAGCGAGTTCGTGATCAACCGGATCAAGGAGTGGGGTGTCAGCCGCGTCTTCGGGTTCCCCGGCGATGGCATTGGCGAGTTCGACGGGATGCTCGGCAAGGCCGACCGCGACGGCGAAGGCCTCGAGTACATTCGTCCGACGCACGAGGAGATCTCATCGCTGATGGCGGTGGCGCACGCGAAGTTCACCGGCGAAGTGGGTGTCTGCATCGCCACGTCGAGTCCGGGCGCGTTCCACATGCTGAACGGCCTCTACGACGCGCAGATGGACAACCAGCCGGTCGTCGCCATCGTCGGCCAGCAAGGTCTGGCGTCCCTCGGAACGTTCGTCCAGCAGGAATCGAACCTGGAGCGTGCCTTCCAGGACGTGGCCTGCTACGTCCAGACGATTACGACCCCCGACCAGGCGCAGGCCGTAGTCGACACCGCCTTCAGGACGGCCAAGTTGCGTCTTCAGCCCGCCGTCGTGATCCTCCCGCACGATGTCCAGGCGATGCCGTGGTCCGAACCCGAGCCGGCCAACTGGGTCTCGCGGTCGAGTGCCGTCGCCCCGTCGACGCGCATCGCTCCGCCGCTCGATGAGATCCGCAAGCTCGCGGACCTGATCAACGCCGGGTCGAAGGTCTCCTTCCTCGTCGGGCACGGCGCGACGGGAGCGACCGACGAGGTCATCGAGGCCGCCGAACTCGCAGGAGCGGGGATCATCACCTCGCTCCGGGGCAAAGCCGTCGTGCCCTCGGACGTCCCGCATCACACGCAGCAGCTGGGCCTCCTGGGATCGAAGCCGAGCCTGGATCAGATGAAGGGGTGCGACACCCTGATCCTGCTCGGCGCGAATTACCCGTACGGCCAGTTCCTGCCCGCCACCAGCCAGGCCCGCGCAGCCCAGGTCGACCTAAAACCCGAACAGCTCGGCATCCGGTACCCGACCGAGCTCAACCTCTGGGGCGACGTGAAGGCCGTCCTCACGGCGGTCATCCCGCTGCTGCAGCGCAAGGAGGACCGCTCCTGGCAGGACAAGGTCGCCAACGACATGGTGGCCTGGGAGAAGGAGATGCAGGATCAGGCGATGCTGTCGTACGACGACGGCGCTAATCCGCGCCGGGTGTTCCACGAGCTCAACGCCAGACTCCCCGAGAACGCGATCGTCACCTGCGATGCCGGCACCACGGCCGACTGGTACGGGCACCACATCCGGCTCCGCCGCGGAATGATGGGCGACATGTCTGGCCGCCTCGCGACGATGCTCGCCGCCATGCCGTATGCGACGGCGGCCAAATTCGCGTATCCGGAGCGGACGGTCGTGTGCACCATCGGCGACGGCGCCTTCCAGATGCTCGGCATGAACGAGCTGATCACCGTCAAGAAGTACCTGGCGAAATGGTCGAACAAGCAGTTGATCATCGCGATCATGCACAACGACGACCTCGGCCAGGTGTCGTGGGAGATGCGCACCGAAGACGGAAACCCGATGTGGCGCGGCTCGCAAGACGTCGAGACGATGGACTACGCCGCCTACGCCGAGCTACTCGGCTTCAAGGGCATCACCATCACTGACGACGATGACACCGCAGCGGCCTGGGACGCCGCCTTCGCCCACGACGGCGTCACCGTCATCGACGCCCGCGTCAGCCGGAATGTGCCGCCCCTGCCGCCGCACATCACCGCCGAGTACGCGATCAACACGGCCAAGTCACTCCTCAAGGGCGACCCGGTCGAGCTCGGTGTCGTGAAAGACTCTGCTAAAGCGATGGCTGCGGAGGGCGTCGATCGTGTGAAGGACGCCCTGCACCTCGGCCGCGAGACGGACTGATCGGGCCGACGTCACACAGATGCCTGCTATTTCAACAACGAGACGGCGCGGGCGATGACAAGGCCCAGCAGGATGAAGCCCGTGGCCGACTCCAGGGCCATGAGTGCCTTGGCGCGGATCGATAGCGGCATCGTGTCGGTCGGGCTGAAAGCCATCGAGTTGGTCAGCGAGAAGTAAAAGTAGCCCAAGTACGACGCTACCCAATCGGTCTTCTCCGATGACCGGGTCGCGACCTCCTTTACCGCACGGTGTGCTTCGTCGGTGAACCCGATTCGCCCGCAACTAGACCGTTAGTCGTCGCACGGTGGCCGTCTGTGGAAGTCACCTATGAGACTGTCGACGTCGCCATGCTTACGTTCCGGGCGGCGTGATCAGCTTGGTGCCGGTAGAGGGTCGGCCGGCTCCACCCGACGAGACTGGCAGCCTTCTCGGCCGTCTTTCCTTCGGCTCGCGCTACGGCCACGATCGCCAGCTTCTCCGCGACGACAGCGGGATCACTTTTGGGTCGGCCAAACTGCGTGCCAGCCTCTTGCGCCACGGCCACCCCTGCTCGGACACGTTCGACGATGAGCTCGCGCTCGTATTCGGCCAGGGTGGCGAGCATGTTGAGCATCAGCCGTCCCGTCGGGGTGGCTGGGTCGATGCCATCTGAGATCGACTGGACCTGGATGCCGCGGTCGCGAAGTCCTGAGACGGTGTTGAGAATGTCGAGGAGGGATCGGCCAAGGCGGTCGATGCGCCATACAACGAGAGTGTCGCCGTCAGTGGCGTGCTCGAGAAGTTTTTGCATTCCGGGGCGGTCGGCCGCGTTCTTCCGACACGACGAGACATCGAAAAAGATGTCCCGTTTCTCGACCCCTATGGAGAGGAGCGAGTCAATCTGAAGTTGCGAGTCCTCGTTGGTGGTGCTGAGGCGGGTGTCGCCGATAAGCCTCGTCTAGCCATCACGTCTCAGAAAACCATAGAAGCGGCTCGACACGACTAAAAGCTGCGAGGCAACATTCCGAGACAACAGCGTCGTTGATCATCGATGGGCTGGTGAGACGTCTTGAAAACCTTTAGTTTTCCGCGACAGCACATCGCTAGCAATGGATCTCGAAGGGAGTCGACGTGTCGCTGTGTCCTGTCGGTTCATATTGCGGAGGTCTCACGCGCCTTGGGTGAGGCTCGTTATGAGGTTGATGGCGACTGCCACGACAAACGTTCCGTAGAAATACGACAGGAGCGCGTGGCCCATGGCGACGCGTCGCGTGGGGGTCGACGACTGGGTGATGCTGCTCGCGCTATACGCCATGCCAATCGAGAACGCCATGAAGGCGAAGTCGCTGTAAGACGGCTCCTCGTCTTGGTCGAAGTCGAAACGGTGACGGTTGTCGATGTAGTACATGCGTCCGTATTTGAGGGCGTACACGGTGTTGATCAGTGCCCAGGCGGCCATGACGCCGGCGACGGCGAGGATCGCGGCCGCGGAGCCGACGGGATCCTTCTGCTGGCTTCGGAGAAGTGCGAAGACCACCAGGACGAGGCTGAAGAACGTCGCGGCGATGATGAGGGAGTCGACGAGCTTGCGGGACTCGTCCTCATGAAGCGCAAGCGAGCGGGTCCGCTCTGGGTCGGCGGGCCACGCCTGTGACCACACCCAGACTAGGAAGACCGTCGACGCGATGACCCAGCCCAGGAGCGGGGCCAGGTCGGGCAGGCCGAGGAGGGCTACGACTGCCGCGCCCACCAGACCGGCGATTGCTCCGCTAGCTGCTTTCACGGAGAGGTGGGACATGGCATCGCCCTTCGGATGAGGCTCGCTCCCGGTGTCTGGCAGGGCACCTGCCGATCCGCGGCGCTCACGAGCGCCGCGCCCTCGTGATCGGGATGTAGAGTCCGGCTCGCTCGGCGCGCACGGCTGCGAGCGTCCGCGACGTCGCGTCCAGTTTGACGAGGATGTGCTCGACGTGAGCGGCGACGGTCCGCGAGGTGATGGCCAGCGCGCGGGCGATCTCGGCATTGGAGCATCCTTCGATGACATGACCCAGCACCTCGAGCTCCCGCGGCGTTAAGCCGCGCAGGCGTGGGGCAGGAGAGAGCACGACGAGTCCGGAGATTACTTTTCCGAGGCGCATCTCGCAGCCCAGGACCGTCACTCGCTCGTAGCGGATGGGGTCCTGTCGGTCTCCCCTCGGCCACAGGAACGAGGCGAAGCGGGAGCCCTCGCCGAGGGTGTCCCGCGCAGCAGCGACGAGTGCGGATTCGGCCGTGAGGAGCTTGTCGCCGGGCAGACCCGGAAGGGCCGAGAGGTTGCCGGCTGGAAAGAGGACGACGCCTGCTCTGGCTCCTCCGACGAAAGCCGCGGACGCCGCAAGCGACCGGACGGGATCGATGGCGGAGGTGATCGTCGGCAGCAGTCGTGCGAGGTCCTGCCGGAGAGTCTGCGAGGGCGGCTCGGGGCTCTCGAACAGGATGGTCATGAAGCCGACGTGTCGCCCCCCGTTCTCGAAGAGCGCGACAGACAGGGTCTCGCGGAAGCCCGCTGGGAGCAGGCACTCCGCCCACGTCTGCAAGTCCTTCGACCTGTACGGCAGGTCCGAGAGGCTCGTGGGCGGCCGCTCCGAGGCGGCGCCCGTCATCTCGATGTCGCGCGCCATCCGGGGGCCGCTCAGGTACCGGACGATCTTGTCGTCGAGGTCGAAGCTCGCAAGCGACGTGTACCCGGTGCCACCCGGCTCGGCCAGAGCGATCCACGCACCGTCGAAGGGGACGTTGTAGTGCAGCTCGTCGAGCAGCACTCGAGCCTGCTGATCGACGAGGCCAGCGCCGGCGGCTCTCTCGGCGAGCTCGAGTGGGGGAGTGCTGGTCACGGGAGTCGACCCCCATTGAACTGTCGGCAGCAAACATAGGAGGGAGTGTTCGGTCATTCGTCGCCTCCGGCTTATCACAGGAGTCGGATCTCGGCGGGCCCTTTGCCAATGTCCGTATTGGCAGGTCTGCCGATGGTGCCTGTGCGCCGAGGAGCGTCACATGGAGGTGTCGCGTGGTCGACCGGCCGGCGGCACGTTCTGGGACATGTCCCGCACGGAAGGAAGACCATCATGAGAGCAGTCGTCTACGAGGGCCCGAATAAGGTCACGGTCAGTGAGGTCCCGGATGCGCGGATCGAGCGACCGACGGACGTGCTGGTGCGAGTCACGACCACGAACATCTGCGGGTCCGACCTGCACATGTACGAGGGCCGCACTAGTTTCGAGACAGGACGGTGGTTCGGGCACGAGAACATGGGCGAGGTCGTCGAGGTGGGCGGCGGCGTCGACAAGATCGAAGTGGGGGATCACGTCGTCCTGCCGTTCAATGTGGCGTGCGGGCACTGCAAGAACTGCGAGCGGGGACTCACGAACTACTGCCTCACCGCCCAGCCCGTCCCGGAGTGGGCAGGCGCGGCCTACGGATTCGCCGACATGGGGCCGTGGGCGGGCGGGCAGGCCGAGCTGCTCCGGGTGCCCTGGGCCGACTTCAACTGCCTCCGACTGGGAGAGGACGCCGAGGAGAGGTCGAGCGACTACGTGATGCTGGCCGACATCTTCCCGACCGGCTACCACGCGACGGAGATGGCAGGAGTGCGACCGGGAGACCAGACCGTCATCTACGGCGCCGGCCCCGTGGGTCTCATGGCTGCCTTGTCGGCCACCATCAAGGGCGCCAGCAAGGTCATGGTCGTGGACCGCCAGCCAGATCGTCTTCGACTGGCCGAGTCCATCGGTGCCATCGCCATCGACGACTCGAAAGTCGATCCGGTCGAGGCCGTCCTCGAGCAGACGATGGGGCTCGGGGCCGACAACGGGTGCGAGTGCGTCGGCTATCAGGCGCACGATCCGGGCGGAGACGAGCAGCCGAACCTCACGCTCAACCGGCTCGTCCAGTCCGTGCGATTCACTGGACGGATCGGTACCGTCGGCGTGTTCGTGCCCCAGGATCCGGGGGGCGCCGACGAGCTCGCCAAGCAAGGGCAGGTCGCCTTCGACATGGGACTCCACTGGTTCAAGGGCCAGACCATGGGCACGGGACAGGCGCCGGTCAAGAAGTACAACCGCCAGCTGCGCGACCTGATCGCTGCAGGCAAGGCGACTCCGTCGTTCATCGTCAGTCACGAGCTGCCACTCGATCAAGCACCGGAGGCCTACAAGCACTTCGACAAGCGCGAAGACGGCTGGACCAAGGTCGTCCTCAAGCCCGGAAAGGCGGCCTGATCATGGCGATTAAGGCAGCTGTCGCAGCCGGAGTCGGCGCCGCCGGAGTCGCGGCGGGCCTCGTCGCGCGCACCCTCGTGAAGAAGGAGCGCGAGTCGGACGGGGACGGCGCGCACCCCGAGGGCTGGAAGGCCGTCACGATCCTGGGCGAGGCAGGGGACTTCTCGAGCGGCCGGTATCCCGAGCCGCTGCAGCGGTTGGCGGACTCGCTCGAGATCCGAGTCGAACGTGCCCCAGGCGACAAGGGATTCGAGGTCCACGCCCGAATCCGGGAGGGAATCGATCTCACCGCGGACGGCGATCCTGCGAAGGCGCTCCGGGAGGCACTGCGCGACGCCAAGCAGCTCGTCGAGACCGGCGAGATCCTGAGGGCGACACCGAGGCCGCACGGCGATCGACCGAGCACGCTGCTCGGAGGCGCCGTCGACAAGGCGGAAGACGATGCGAAGGGCGAGGGTGTGCTGTGAAGGCTCTGTGCTGGACCGGCGTGAACGAACTGTCGGTGGAGAACGTCGATGATCCCGGGATCCTCAATGCGCAGGATGCCATCGTCAAGGTGACGCTGAGCACGACCTGCGGCTCGGACCTCCACCTCCTCGGCGGATACGTCCCGACCATGCGAGCAGGAGACGTGCTCGGCCACGAGTTCATCGGAGAGGTCGTCGAGGTCGGCTCGGCCGTGGCCAAGCACAAGGTCGGTGACCGCGTGGTCGTCTGCTCATTCATCAGCTGCGGGAACTGCTGGTACTGCCGCAACGAGCTTTACTCGCTTTGCGACAATGGCAACCCGAATGCAGGCATCCCCGAGTCGCTCTGGGGCCAGGCGCCCGGCGGCTGCTACGGCTACTCCCACGCGCTCGGGGGGTGGGCCGGCAGTCATGCCGATTACATCCGCGTGCCGTACGCCGACCAGGGGGCGTTCCCTGTTCCCGATGGGGTCAGTGACGAGAGAGCGCTCTTCGCCTCTGACGCGGCCCCTACCGGGTGGATGGGAGCGGATCTCGGCGGCGTCCGACCCGGAGACACCGTCGCTGTCTGGGGGGCCGGTGGCGTCGGACAGATGGCAGCCCGCGCCTCGCTTCTGCTCGGTGCCGAGCGGGTGATCGTGATCGATCGCTTCCAGGAGCGGCTGACTCAGGTTGAGCAGGTCATCGGCGCCGAGACCATGAACTACGAGACCAGCGAGGTGAACGCCGAGCTGCGCGAACTGACAGGTGGGCGCGGTCCTGACGTGTGTATCGAGGCGGTCGGGATGGAAGCCCACCGCGACGGTCCCGACTTCGCCTACGACCAGCTGAAGCAGCAGCTGCGCTTGCAGACCGACAGGCCGACGGCCGTCCGCGAGGCGGTCTTCGCTGCGCGGAAGGGCGGCAGTGTCTTTGTGCTGGGCGTGTTCGGCGGTTTCGTGGACAAGTTCCCCCTCGGCGCTGTCATGAACAAGGGCCTCACTCTCCGGTCCGCGCAGCAGCACGGGCAAAGGTACATCCCGATGCTCCTCGAGCGCATGGCGAGAGACGAGCTCGTCACCGAGCACCTGGCCACGCACGTCATGCCTCTGGAAGACGGGCCCGGTGGGTACGCGATGTTTAAGGAGAAGACCGACGGGTGCGTGCGAGCAGTCTTCCGCCCCTGACCACCCAGCTTCGCCCCGTTCCCTCGCATCTGCAGGAGCAGGGACCGGCTCCGCAGCTTCCTCGTCCCTCCCGCGAAATCATCGAACAACGATCTATCGCGGGAGGGGGCTCCATGGCAGCCACACGCCGATTGCAGATTTGTGGAACGCCAAACCGGAATTGTTATGGATCGATCGGGACGTCTCGTAAATCTTTAGATGTCCGAGACTTCTCCTGGCCCCCCCGAAACTCGAAGCTCAGTATTCTCAAGCAGGCAGTCACGACCGTTTGGGCGACGACACCCGCTCAGCCTCGAGTCGGTGGGGTGGCCGTTCCGAAAAGTATTTCGCCATGAGCTCGTGAAAACCAGACAGTTGGTGTGGTTGGGCCTGCCTGCCGTGCATCGTCACTGTCCAGGTTGGTCGAGCGTTCCGGGTTCGACCCCCGAGCGTCCACGCCATACGTCGGGTGGTCACAGTCCCTCATCGTTCACGGGCTTTGCGACAGTTCGGACTGAACCGCGGTAAGTCGATGCTCACGCTGCGACATACGCGCCAGAACGTGGACTGACCTATTAGACGGCCTGAATGCCTTGGGCTGAAGTGGGATGTGCCAGTTGGTAGGTGATCATGAGCGCGAGTTCTCGCAAGTACGTCGTCTCGAGGCTGGAGGCGTCTCTGGGCTTGCCGTCGAAGATGCAGAGAGCGCCGATGGGGGTGCCGTCGGGTGCGCTGACCGGGTAGCCGGCATAGAAGCGAATCTCGGTGTCGAAGCTGATCCGGGAATCCTTCCACGCGTCCTCCACCACAAACGCTCCGATGGATCGGATTGTTGTTGCGCAGAACGATTCCTCGATCGGAACCTCGGTGGAAACAGAGCCGATTATGGCTTTGTTCCATTGGCGAGTGTCGGTGATAAGAGAAAACACAGCTCCTTCCGTGCCGAAGAGGTCACGTGCCCGGCGAACGATCGAGGTGTAGCGAGCTTCCGGGGAACTGTCGATGATGGCGAGGCCTTCGAGTGCCGCGAGCCGCCTGCGAAGCGCGAGAGGGCCCGTCAGCTTCTTCCGGTCCGGGTCGTCGGGCGTCGGGTCGTCGTGTGCCGTGTCGAGAAGAGGAACGAGGTGCCGGGCCACGGTCACCGCCCATGCCTTGTACACGGCCGGGCTCTTGAAACGCAGCCGGTCGACAGCGTCGAGAGCGCTCTCGGGGACGGCTGGTGCAGGGAGGTAGCGCAGTCGGTCCTGCCCGAGGAGAGCAGCCTCGGTGACCTTGTTCAGGCTCTCGGCCCACTGATCGACGAGGCCGTTTTCCTTCGTCCGCGTGATGTTGATCGAACTCGCCGGCTGGATTCCCACGACGGTGATCGTTGTTGTTGGCGGTGAGGTCTCGAGGAGGGCAGACGTGAGCTGGTCGACGCGTTCCCGCCACACGCCGGGCGGCATGAGTTGAAAGGCGTCTCCGACACCGGTCAGCACGACCACGGCGTCATAGACGTTGAGGTCGTGCCCTTCGAAAGACGCCAGCGCATCGGTGATCGACATTCCGGGGGTGGCGACGACGTCCACGTCGGCGCCGAGGCCCGTCCGGAGCGCTAGCTCCCGGGCGAGTTGGCCGGGCAAGGCCAGAGCGTGCAGGCGTACTCCCCATGAGATGGCGTACTCGTTTCCCACGACCAGGATCCGGTGGCCGATCGGAGCGGGAACTCTCGCCGAGGGCAAATCGTCGGGTCGCGCCACCAAGCCGGCTCGCGACGACAGAAACCGGTACTTTTTGCGCATCACGTTGCGGACGGCAGGAACGAGGCTGGTGCTGATCATGGGGTCTCCGGTGGTGAATTGCGACGATGACGCCACAGTCGCCGCGACGTGATGGACCTCAGCCCACCGTCTCGTCACCTAGCTGTGGCGGACTCTCACGCTAAGAAGGGCAGGGGTCAATGCACTATCCGCATCCTGCACCGGCGAAGCCGTATGGTGCCGAATGCGATGACCGTCGTGGCTCCACCGACCTGAGTAGAATCCATCCATGAGAGCAAGCACAGAGATGTTTGCCGACCACAGGATCGTTTCGGCCCACGGCATCGACGAGTCACGAGAGGCCCTCAAAAGCGTCTACCTTCCCGTGGAGTTCCCATCCGCCGGGGCGGCCTCCACCGTCGGCCTGCATCTGAACGCGCTGCCTGTCGGGCGAGTCACCGTCGGGTTCATGAGCTTCCAAGACGCCGTCCGGATCCACACGGCAGAACCCGAGAACTACCACATCGACATTCCCACCCAGTCACGAACCGTCATGGGCGCCGTCCACGGCCCACAAGTGTACGGAACAGAGAAGGCGGCCGGTGTCTTCATGCCGGGCCGCCCCGTCGAATTGGACTGCGACCAAGGCTTTGCTCAAGTCGCCCTCATGATTCCGCGCGGAGAAATCCAGCGGCAGACAGAACAGTTACTCGACGTGCACGATCTCCCTCCTCTCGTATTCGAGACGGAACTGAGCCTCGAGACGGCCGGTGGCCAGACGCTCCTTCAGACGCTTCGGCTCATCGACGGCGCCTCCCGACGAACCCGCGGCCTGTTGTCCCATCCACTGTCTGTGCACCACCTGGAACAAGTCCTTCTCGACGTCCTCCTTTTCTCACAACCCCACAACTATTTCGACGCCTTGCATGCGCCGGTGCCGAGCTCGGGTCACAGAGACGTGGCCCGCGCGGTCGAGCTGCTCCAGAACGACCCGGCCCGCTCGTGGACGATCAACGAGCTCGCGCACGAGGCGGCGACGAGCGCGCGAAGCCTTCACCTGGCCTTCCGCAACAGTCTCGACACCACGCCGATGAGATACCTGCAGCGGATCCGACTGGAGAGAGCTCGCGAGGACCTCCTCAGCGCGCCTTCGGGCACTGTCACGATCACCGGCGTGGCGAACAAGTGGGGCTTCGTGCACCTCGGGCGATTCGCCGCCGCGTACTCACGGCGATTCTCTGAACTACCCTCGGACACGATCCGCCTCACGGCAACGACAATGGCGAGCGAACCGCATACACCCTCTGATTCGGACTGATCGGCCCCGCTTCCAGTCCGATGTGAAGGATCATTAGATGACGCAGTCGACGGTTGACTATCGTGCAAATTCAACCGACGACAAGGGCTGCAAGCCGGTTCTTGTCGACCCAGTTTAAGTCTGAGGGAGCAGGGTCGGCATTGGTCGCTTTACAAATCGGTGAGACGTCTCGCAAATCAATAGTTTTGCAAGACGCTCCACCTGGTGCCCGGTTGTGCCGGACCAGCTGAACGTGCTCGGCATAGTTCGGTGATGTCCAAAACCCGGTGCGACGCCTACCTAACCCGCGTGCCGCAGACCGGTCTTCACCCCGAGTTCGGTGATGCTCGACTATGTCAAGACCCATCTGAGTTGCGGGCGTCCTCCCTTGTCGCTGTGCGTGTCAACCAGCGCTCGAGTACCCGCCCAACGCTGCTCGTGACTAAAAGGCTAATTGCGCAGCCTTCCTCATCGCGGATAGTAAGCACCGCCTTATCGCTCCAGGCACGCCCGAGCTCGCCAAGACTCCAGGTGGTGTCTCTGTCTACACGGATCGTGTTCGTCTCGCCGTGCACCCCCGACGGCAGGTGCGCTAGAAGGGACGTTCCGAAGTCGCAGACTTCGTAGGGGCTACCTCTCCACGTCCACGTGATGCAGTTCCGCATGTTCATCCGTGGAAGATATTGGACGCGTGGCGCCACGGCAAGGGAGCTTCTCCTTAGTGCTATCGCCTTTTTCCCTGTTCGAAATTACCTATCATAACCTTCAACTTCTCGGGTCCAGTCCCCTGCTACTTCAACAACGAGACGGCCCGGGCGATGACGAGCCCGAGCAGGATGAAGCCCGTGGCCGATTCGAGCGCCATCAGCGCCTTGGCGCGGATCGACAGCGGCATCGTGTCGGTCGGGCTGAAGGCCATCGAGTTGGTCAACGAGAAGTAGAAGTAGTCGAAGTACGACGCGACCCATCCGGTCTTCTCCGACGACTGGGTTGCGACCTCCTTGACGGCGTCGGCATCTTCGTCTTGCGGAAACCGGAAG
Source organism: Frondihabitans sp. PhB188 (assembly GCF_003752365.1). Taxonomy (GTDB): domain Bacteria; phylum Actinomycetota; class Actinomycetes; order Actinomycetales; family Microbacteriaceae; genus Frondihabitans. The sequence continues at coordinate 254,272 of NZ_RJUO01000004.1, forward strand.
TCGGCGTCGGGCATGCTCTCTCGGCCGGCGTGACGTCTCGTGACTGGTCCGCCACGGTCGAGTTCCCAGTAGACGAGGGCGTAGGCGATGATCCCGGTCAACCACACCTGGAGCGCTGCCAGGAGCAGGCGCGGCCCGTCATCGGACGTCGACGTCACCAGCTGCGTGACGAGCTGGGCGAAGGCGACGAGGTTCGCCGCGACGAGAAGGAAGGCGATTCCGCTGGAGACGTACTTCGACCATCGTGTCTCGCGATGCATTCGGGCCGGGTTGAGGGCGATCAGGGGAATCATGGCGACGACGCCGACGGCGACGACGCTGAAGCGCAGCGGTGGCCAGAACGTGCTCGGGAGGGTCGCGTAAAGCGCCAATGCGACAAGGAGGGCAGCAATGGCCGGTAGGCGGTGCTCGGAGCGCTCGCTCTGAGGGGAGCTCGACATCGTCAACGACCTGTAGCTGCGGACGCGAGGTCGTCGAGGCTCTCGACGGTCTTCTTCATGAGGACTCTCCGAAGCGCCATCCGGTGACGTCGGGGTGGTCCTCACCGTGTTCATACGCGTAGGCGCGCGCTTCCACCCGCAGCCGCTCGAACTCGGCCGCGGCGTCCGGGTGCCGCGATGACAGTCCCGGCACGTACTTCAGGACATCGAGCACGAGCTTGTACCGGTCGATGTCATTGAGCATCGCCATGTCGAACGGCGTCGTCGTGGTGCCCTTCTCCTGAAACCCCCGCACGTGGATGTTGTCGTGCCCGTGCCGCCGGTAGGTGAGCTGGTGCACGAGCGACGGATAGCCGTGGAAGTCGAACACCACGGGCCGGTCAGTGGTGAACAGCGCGTCGAACTGGTCGTCCGTGAAGCCGTGGGGGTGCTCGCGCTGGTCTTGCAGCTTCATCAGGTCGACGACGTTGACCACCCGCACGGCGACCTCGGGGAAGCTCTCGCGGATCAGGTCGGCGGCCGCGACGGTCTCGAGGGTCGGCACGTCGCCGGCGCAGGCGAGGACCACGTCGGGGAGGGGATCGTCGCGATCGGTCGAGCCGGGAGTTCCTGCCCATTCCCAGATGCCGGCGCCGAGCCGCACGTGTTCTTCGGCCTCGTTCATGCTGAGCCACGCCGGCTGCTCCTGCTTGCCGGCGACGACGACCTGCACGGTGTCGACGTCGCGGAGCGCCTTGTCCATGACCGCGAGGAGGGTGTTGGCGTCGGGTGCGAGGGAGATCCTGACCAGGTGCGCCTGCTTGTTGACGACGACGTCGAGAAACCCAGGATCCTGGTGCGAGAAGCCGTTGTGGTCCTGGCGCCAGACATGCGACGACAGTAGGTAGACGAACGACGAGATAGGGCGGCGCCACTCGATGTCCCTCGTCGCCTCGAGCCATTTCGCGTGCTGGTTGAACATCGAGTCGACGATGTGCACGAATGCCTCGTACGTGTTCAGCAGCCCGTGCCTGCCGGTGAGAAGGTACCCCTCGAGCATTCCCTGCAAGAGGTGCTCGCTCAGCACCTCGGTGACTCGGCCGGCGCGCGCCTGGTGCTCGTCCGTGTCGAGGATCTCGGCGCCCCACTGCCGGTCGGTGACGTCGAAGACGGCGTCCAGCTTGTTCGACACCGTCTCATCGGGGCCGAACAGCCGAAAGGTCGACGGGTTGTCGCGCATGACATCGGCGAGCCAGGCACCGAAGCCCTTCGTCGCCGACGCGCTCATCGTGCGGGAGCCGCCGGTGTCGATGCCGTGGGCCCGGAAGTCCGCCAGTCGCAGATCGGTGCGGATCCTCCCGCCGTTCGCGATGGGAGTCGCGCTCATGCGGGCGTCGCCGTGCGGCTTGATCGCCGACAGCGATTCGTCGGGGACGCCGTCGTCCCCGAACAGCGCCTGCGGGTCGTACGACTTCATCCAGTCCTCGAGCTGCCGCAGGTGGTCCGGATTTTCCCTCACCTCGGCGAGTGGCACCTGATGCGCTCGCCAGGTGTTCTCGACCGGCTTGCCATCAACCTCCTTCGGCCCGGTCCAGCCCTTCGGCGTGCGGAGGATGATCATGGGCCAGCGAACGGGCGCAGGAACTCCGGGTCCGCCGTCGGCACCGCCCCGTGCGGCGGACTGGATCCCGTCGATCAGCCGTAGCGCCTCGTCGACGGCGGCGGCCATGCGCTCGTGCACCGGCGCGGCCTCCTCGCCGTCGTATCCGCCCGACACCACGAAAGGCTCGTAGCCGTAGCCGCGGAAGAGCGCGAGCAGGTCGTCTTCCGGGATGCGCGCGAGGATGGTGGGGTTGGCGATCTTGTAGCCGTTGAGGTTCAGGATCGGCAGCACCGCCCCGTCGTGCTCCGGATCGAGCAGCTTGCCCGCATGCCAGCTCGTCGCGAGCGGCCCCGTCTCGGCCTCGCCGTCGCCGACCACGCAGGCAGCGATGAGGTCGGGGTTGTCGAGAACGGCGCCGTAGGCGTGCGACAGCGAGTAGCCGAGCTCACCGCCCTCGTTGATCGAGCCCGGCACGTTCGGGGCGTCGTGCGACGGGATCCCGCCGGGGAAGGAGAACTGACGGAACAGCTTCTGCATCCCGGCCTTGTCGCGCGTCACGTCGGGTACGAGTTCCGAGTACGTGCCGTCGAGCCACGCGTTGGCGACCATCGCCGGGCCGCCGTGGCCGGGACCGCATACGTAGATCATCTGCCGCTTGTCACGAACGATCACCCGGTTCAGGTGCGCATAGACGAAGTTCAGCGCCGGGGAGGTTCCCCAGTGGCCGAGGAGACGCGGCTTGATGCGCTCGGGTGCGAGCGGTTCGTGAAGCAGCGGATCGTCCATGAGGTAGATCTGGCCGACGGTCAGGTAGTTGGCGGCGCGCCACCAGGCGTCAACGGCTTCCAGGTGATCGGTTGTCGTCATGCGTCTACTCTGCCCCTGCGTATACGTGACCGACCAAGACTCGGGATGGACGAGCATTCGCGCCGGTCTGAGAATACGAGGACGCACTAAACGCTCGGCTGATGGTGGCGCGTCCGCTAGAAAGATTCGTTGCTCTCATCATCGTTGAAGAATATGTCCGGACGGGACGCCAAAATGTCTAGCCCTTTGACCTGCTTCGAGAGCCGTTTTACCGTTTTCTCGCCAAGAGAAGTCGACCCGATTCCGATTTCTTCACGGCGGGGTGCGACCTGGTCCCTACGCCTGTTCGCCGGTGAACGCCCTCCCGCATGCGTGACGCGGTCGAGGGAGTTCACAATCCCTCATGGATCGGTCTGTTGTGGACACCCATATCGATTCTGGAGAATCAACCCCCTCGACCCCGGCAAAGTCGCCCCGTAGCGTCGAACTCGTTGCACGTTGATTTCTGCTCCGCCGTTCCCAGCCCCTGGACCGCGGCCTTGACCGACGATGACCGGCAGCAGCCACAAGGGGCAGGCACTCATGTTGAGAACGAAGTTGCGCATCGACGGCCAGGTATTTCTCCTACAGGAGACGATCGATGTCCCTCAGTTGAAGCGAGACATTATGGCGGCCATGCAGACCGGGGCAGCATTCGTGAACTTCGACACTCACTCCCACGGGCTGGTGTCAGTCCTCATGACCCAGCAGATCCCGGTCCGGTTCGAGTCAGTGGAGAAGTCCGAAGACGAGGTCGATGACTGGGTCGCGACGCCTCCCACCTTCGACTTCGAGGGCTACAACCTCGAGCACTGACCCGAGGCCCAGTCAGCCGTTCAAGGTGATGGCGGCGACACTGATCTGGGTGTGGGCGTTGATCAGCAGGTCGACGGCCTTCACGGTCCCCTCGCCTTCATTGACGGTCAGCCAGAATGGTTCTCCTGACGTGGACGCGGCCAAGATTCGGGCTTTGAATCTGGCGGGGTCGTCGGCGGCGACGCTGTACGGGTGGCCGTCGTAGATGATGTCGAGGCGGATCATGAGGTAGCGGCCCCGTTCTGAGGGGCCTGCGGTTCTGGGACGATATGCAGCCCGGCGTTGGTGTTGGCGGACATCTCGAGAGCATGGATCCATGCGGGGTTGATGGCCGGGGTCTTGGACCCGTAGTACTTGTAGACCAGTGGAATAGAAGGGTGCAACCAGATGGATGTACGACCGTCGCCGATGGACTGATCGTCTTTCCAAGAGAAATGGAACGCTTCTCCGCGACGAAGCTTGATGCTGATGACAATCTGCAGATGCGCAAGGGTCCGGTCGTCGAAGTCGACGCTCAATGCCCGGTCGTACGCGAACTTGCCCATACTCTCACCCCACGATGCTGGGCGACGCGCAGCCCCAGTGACCGGGCATCGCAGCCCGGACCGCTGCGCGTACAGGGATCAGGGATAGCTGACAATATCGCGCCCAGCGCCACTACCCCGAATGTGAGCGCCCCAATAGTCAGAAGTCTGTCGGGGCAGCGGTCCCCGCACGCCGGACAGCATGGGCGTTCCGGTGACGGTCGAGCTCGGCCGGCTCCAGCCGACCGTGCATCCGTTCGGCCGCCTCGCCTGGTCGTTGCAGAGTGGGGCGCGCGTAGCGTCAAAGGCATGCGCATTGTGGTCATCGGAGCAACCGGGAACGTCGGATCAGCGATCCTGACGCGCCTCCACCAGCAACCAGGTGTCGATCTCGTCGGCATCGCCCGGCGGCGCCCCGATGACACCGTCCCGCCCTACGCGAACGTCCAGTGGCATGCCCTCGACATCGGGGACGACGACTCGGCCTCACGATTGATCGACGTGTTCGATGGTGCCGACGCCGTCATCTGCGTCGCGTGGGCGCTCCAGCCAACTCACGACCAGGCAGCGATGATGCGCACGAGCGTCACGGGGACCCAGCACGTCATGGAGGCCGTCGCGGCCGCGGGAGTCCCGCAGCTCGTCTATGCCTCTTCGGTGGGCACGTACGCGGCGTCGTCGAAGAAGCATCGGAGGGACGAGTCGTGGCCGGTGTGGGGGATCCGGGAGTCCAGCTACTCCCAGCAGAAGGCCCTGAACGAGTACGCCCTCGACGTGTACGAAAAAGCGCACCCTGACATTGTCGTGACCAGGCTTCGCCCGGGGTTGGTCATGCAGCAGGCCGCGGCCAGCGAGATCCTCGGATTGTTCGCCGGTTTCTGGGTTCCGACCCGGTGGCTCAAGACCATCAGGATCCCGTTCCTGCCGCTGTCGCCGCGCTTCGTCGCGCAGGTCGTGCACGCGTCGGACCTCGCTGACGCTTTCTGGCGTGCGATCGACCGTCGCGCCGGCGGCGCGTTCAACATCGCGACGGAGCCCGTCGTCACGCCGAACCTTGTCGCGTCGGTGCTGGGCACGCGGGCAGTCCCCTTCCCGTATCGGGTGATCCGTGCCGCCGTGACGATTGCGTGGCGGCTGCGGTTTCTGCCGGTGGATGCCGGCTGGGTCGACATCGCCGCAAAGGTCCCGGTCATGAATACCGACCGAGCCCGCACCGTTCTGGGTTGGGAACCGAAAGTGTCAGCCGATACGGCGCTTGCCGCTCTCATTACAGGTCTTGCCGAGAGGTCCAACGTGCCCGCATCCGACCCACTTCGGGGCCGGCCCTCCCGCTAAGACAGCAATCAACGGAAGGCGGCGGCGTTTCGTCGGCGAGGCAATGGGCCGGGTCGATGAGACACCCTGGTGTTCCGCCGGCATGGAACAAGCCGGCGGAACACTAGTGGGTCAGGAGCTGAATCGACGAGCAGCAGCCATGATCGTCGCCGCTACGGTCTGCACAGGATCGTTGCGATACAGGGCTGTCGACAGCTCGGTCTGCAGCTGCTGGTTCTGCTCTGCCGTGAGGCCGGGCACCGAGATCGAGTCCGTCTCGGTGTCGTAGGTGATCTTCATTCAGGTGCTCCTCGATTCAGGTCCTGGTTACTTCTTGGAGAGCTTGTCCTTGACCGCGCCGGCGGCCTTCTCGACGACGTTCGGCACCGGGGTGGTGCCATAGAAGCGCTCGTCGGGAATCGTCGGCTTCGGGAACGGGACACCCTTGCTAGGCGCCTCTTCGTAACTGAACTCACCGCGACCGTCAGGCGTCGGCCCACTGGCCCACGATCCGTCCTTGGCCGCGGCGCCATCGGAGAAGTTGATGAATTTGTACTCCTCGGCCTGCATCTCTTTCGAAAGCGGGAAGTTCGACGGGATCGGGAGCACTTCGATCTTCTCGGCCTGCAGCTCCTTGGCCGCGGCCTCCCACTGGTTCTGGTGGCCGGTGTCGCGAGCGAGCAGGAACGAGAGCATGTCGCGGACACCGTGGTCGTCCGTCATGTTGAAGATCCGGGCGACCTGAATGCGGCCCTGCATCTCCGCGTTCGCGTTAGCGATGACATCGGCGAGCAGGTTGCCGGACGAGGTGATGTAGCTGCCCGACCAGGGGTTGCCGTTGGAGTCGACTGGACGGACGCCTGCGCCGGCGACGATGGCGGCCTGAATGTCGGTGCCGCCGACGACGGCCGCGAGTACCGGGTCGGCCTTCATGGCCGCTTCCGACTGCTCGACGGGTGCGGACTCGAGCAGCTGGGCGATCATCGTCGCGATCATCTCGACGTGCCCGAACTCCTCGGCACCGATTCCGAAGAGGAGGTCGCGGTACTTGCCGGGAAGGTGACTGTTCCAGGCCTGGAAGCCATACTGCATCGCGACGGTGATCTCGCCATACTGGCCGCCGAGGATCTCCTGCATGCGCTTGGCGTAGACCGGGTCCGGCTTGGAGGGGCTGGCTTTGAACTGCAATTCCTGCTTGTGGAAAAACATGGGTTCCTTCCGAATCGAGACCGACCGCGAGCCCAGATGCTGCGGTTCTGTGTCGTATCGTGCACGGTAGACAGCAGGTGGATGACCAGTTCGGGGTTGACTTCCGACCTCGGACAATGAAGAGGGTGACGTCAGATGGAGCGCATAGGAGTGCTCGGAGTAGGTCGGATGGGGCTGCCCATCGCCTCCAGGCTCGCCGTAGCGGGATTCGACGTCATAGCCTTCGATGCGGACCCGTCCGCGGTGACACGTGCCCGCGAAACGGGGATTTCTACCGCGAGTTCCGGCCGAGACCTCGCAAGGACCAGCACGGTGCTGATCACAATTTTGCCCGGACCCCAGGAGCTCCGCTCCGCGATGCTCGGCGCAGACGGAGCCCTTACCGAACTGCGTCCGGAACCGTGCTGGCTTGATCTGACGAGCAACGACCCCAGAGTGGCGTCCGAAGTCGCCGAAACTGCCGCGTCGGCCGGTGTGCATAGCGTCGGCTCGCCCATGGCAGGCAGCCCCGCTGACGCTGCGGCCGGCTCTCTCGGGTTCTTCGTCGCTGGTGCCCCTCTCGCGGTCGAGCGCACCATGCCGATCCTTTCAGTGCTCGGTCCCGCCGACAAAAGGCGGACACTTGGCAGCGACATCCGTGCCGGATTCACGACGAAGCTGATGGCCAACACACTGTGGTTCGGACAGGTCGTCGCAGTGACGGAGATGCTGCTCCTCGGCAAAGCCACGGGGATCGACGTTCGCACACTGGCCGATGCCCTGCAGGGCAGCGCAGGCGGCGGCTTCTTCATGACGCACCACCTGGAATCTCTCCTCGCAGGCGACTACCTCGACACTTTTGGTATCGACCGAGTCGTCGAGGAACTGGATACGATCAACGGCCTGGCCGAGGAATACCAGGTTCCGCACGATCTGAGCGGCCTCGTCGCACACATTCACCAGGAAGCATTGAATCGTTTCGGACCAGTTCCAGGTGAGTTGCTCGCAGCAAAACTCCTCGAAGAGCGTGGTCACACAACCCTGCGGGCAGGCTCAACTTCGAGTGAAGGAACCGGCGATACTTCGCCCCCCGGAACCGAGCACACGGGCGACGTCCGGCCGTCCGGGTCCGGTGACGCGAGCTGAAAAACAAGAATGCCTACGATGCGTCGGACATCACGTCCGGGGTCCGGTAGGTGCCATTTGAGATGGTGATCTGGCGTTCACGAAGCAGCTGGGTCAGAGCGTCTGCGAAGACATCGCAACTGACCCCGGGAAGCACCAGGCGGAGAGCATCGTTCATGTCTTTTGGGGAGAGCGGGCCGCGCCGGATGAGAGAGACCAGGGTCTTTTTCGTCGCGGCCACCGGGGGGCTTGTTCTGGGGGAAAGCAACTTCGGCATGATCGCTCCGTCGAGATCTGATGCGCTGAGAATAGACCGCCGGACCGCGCATGTCCACGAGCAAATTAGGTAGCTCGTGGTGGGCACTGAGGGCCATCCAAAACGATCGCACGTTGGGTAGTTCCCGTCTGCGCGTGCTCGGGCACCGACCGTCAGTTCCTGTGGAGAAGTGTGACTGTCGCTTCGTCCGGCACGCCGTGGAACCATCGATCGAGCACCTGGGTAAAGACGGCGTCGTCGGTGGCCTCCGCGAATAAGGTCATCGACGATCGCAGCTTGACCGCATCAGTGCCACCCAAGACGGCGTCCGCCGAAGCTCCGGGGGCGGTGAGCATGGTTTTCGCGCTCTCTCGCAGCCGAGCTCCGAGGACAGGATGCGCGGCGTATGCGCGCGCCTCTTCGAGGGAGCGGATCGCGAAGCGTCGCGCGGTGGCGCTGCGGCCGAGCCCAGCGACCTGCGGGTATACGAACCACATCCAGTGGGAGACCTTCCGGCCCCGGGAGATCTCCCCGAGCGCGACCGAGTAGGTCTGCCCATCGTTTTGAGCGTCGACGAACCGAGCAAGGTCGAACGGGTCAGCATCGGCCACGGAACTGTTCGCTGTCATTCGGGGGCATCGTCCTTCCAGAGCGTGGCCAGGATGCTGGTCTCCAGTGCGGCGAGTAGCGACGCGGCGTCATCGAACACCTCGATGGCCCCTGCCTGCCGCAAGAGGGCTTCGCCAGTGCCCCCGGACAGGAGGCCGACACCGCGGACGCCCGCCTTGGTTGCAGATCTCATGTCCCAGACGGAGTCGCCGACCATGATCGCGCCTGCCGCCTCCACCCCGCCCTTCTGCAGCGCCACCGAGATGATGTCCGGTTCCGGCTTGGCCTTCTCGACGTCCTCGGACGAGGTGACGGCGTACGTGTCCTCCTCGATATGGAGGATGTCCAAGATCCGGTCGAGCTCGTTCTGCGGGGCTGAGGTCGCCAGCACCACTCGGGTGCCGTGCGCTGCAATCGCCGCGACCAACGCGTCCGACTGATCAAGGACCTGCAACCTCGGAGCAAGCTCTCCGAGCCGTTCATCGTGAAGCTTCTTCGCCGCGTTCTGCACGGCTTCCGGCGCATCCCCCGCCAGGGTGTCCATCAAGACGCTGGAGTCCGCACCGATGACCTGCTGGATCCGCCAGGACGGCACGGTCAGACCCGCCGATGTGAATGCGTGGTCCCACGCCTCGACGTGAAGGAAGTTGGAGTCGACGAGGGTGCCGTCGAGATCGAATAGCACTGCAGTAGGACGAGTCACGACGGAATACCAATCAGAGACAGGAACACGGCAAGGGCTGGCACACGCCACCCTCGGGGATCCGTCCATGAAACGCCCCTTGGCATTTTCCGGCCGGGACGCAACAAGGGTTCTGCGCCGGTGTCCGGCACATCACCAGCGCCGCGAGAATCTGGTCCCAGACGAGAGATGCCTCGCGGTGATAGCGGGGGAACCAAGTCCCGTGGTTCCCCCGCTAGATATGGCGCGCAACCCGAATCGCGCGCCTGCCGATTTCCCGATCGGCATTTGATTAGACCCCCTAGCTACATAGCGGGGATGACGAAGCCATTGATTCTCATGTTTTTCCCAGGGTAAGGCGCTGCCCGATTTCGGGTCCGGGCAGCGCCCCGCGCTTCCGGTGTCGATACACCAAGAGGAAGCGCTGGCGGGGTTGGGATCGCCTCCAGGGACGATAGGACGGATCGCGCATGACTGGTCGAGGTTGCCACGTCACTCCCAGGCAGAACTGATCGGCCACGGCCGTGCCTTTCCTTGACGGTGCAACCCGAGCTACAAAGGAAAGGTGGAAGAGAAAGACTTTGAAGAAATTCCGCAGGCCCACCCACCACTGCTGAAATCCGACATCATCGGAGGCCGCCTCGAGAGCCTGGAAAAGCCCGACAAGACGGCAGCCCAGCCAGCTACGGATGCCGCAGTTCCCCTCTACTTTGATCCACCACCACGACTACCCAAACGGGACCCGAGGTCGTAGCCTCCGCACAAGGGATCGTTCAATCAGGGCTCTCGACCAAGTAGCCCTTTCTGCTCCTCGAGAGCGGCATCCCGAGCAAGTGCGCGTCGCCGGCTCGGAAAGTCGGCGGCGTTCGCCTGCCGATTTGCGTGCTCGGTGCAGACGCTTTCGCTTTCTGGACATGTCTGAATCGGCCACGTTTACCGACGTAAGTTCCTTGTCGTGCCCTGGGCACAGCGAGTGCCGTCGAGATCTGATTCCTTGGCGGCACTCGTCCGTTTGGACTAATACAGTTTCGAGTGTCAATGGCGTCCCTCAAACCCCCGACCCGGTGCCTTCCCCCAAGGCAGACCGGGCCGGGCCTTGTCGACACGGCGCCTCCCATGAGGGCGACCGCTCCAGTGACGAGCGTCAGCTACACAAGAGATGCCGCTTGCAGACGAAGCGAAAACTAGACAACACCTGCGTTCGCCGAGACTCTCGCGCGAGCCTGGAGTTCGCCTCCAATGCGATTGGCGTGCTTCGCGCACCTTGCCAGAGATGCCAGCGTGGCGCCGTGGACAAGGTTGGCGCGCCTCATCCCGTGCGGTCGTGTCCATTTATAGTAATCGCCCTCGAATCCAGCAGAAGCACTCCACCACTGTGACATGGCGGCCGCCCGAATTTCGAACCCTCGCTGGGGGACTGCAGCGGGGAGCGCCCTCGGGTGGACTCGTCTGACCCTGAGCCCGGGCTCACGCCCCGCCGAGTGCTCGCGTGATGTCACCTTCCGAGGGCAGAGACGCCTGCACGTCGGGTGGCAGCAATTCATACGAGGACACCGCGACCGGTGCGCCGGCACCGCCGAGCGAATACCGGACTACCGCGTCGTTCTTTCCGGTCACGAGAAGAATCCCAACGGTATTGGCATGCTGGGGGAGTCGGAGGACATCGTCGACGAGCGCGACGTAGAACCCGAGCTGGCCGGCGAAGGCAGGTTCGAACTTCCCTGTCTTCAGCTCGACGACGACGTACCGCAGTTGCACCACGTGGAAGAAGAGCAGGTCGACATAGAAGTCGTCCCCGTCGACGTCGAAGTGGACTTGCCGGCCGACGAACGAGAAGCCGGTTTCGAGTTCCCTCAGCGTCGCGATGATCCGGTTGACCATCGCATCCTCAAGGTCACGCTCTTTCGAGCTGCCATCCAGGGCGAGGAAATCGAGAACGTAAGGGTCCTTGGTCAGCTGCTGCGCCAGGTCCGAGTCGGTCGACGTCAGGGTTGTCCTAAAGTTCGACGGCGCCGCGGCGAGCCGTTCGTGCGCAGAAGTGCGGATGTGGTGATCGAGCACGTTCCGGGACCAGCCGTGAGCCGCGGCTTCCCGGGCATACCAATCCCGCGTTGGCTGGTCATGGAGGCGGTCCAGCAGAACGGTGATGTGACCCCAGGGCAACTGGGCAACGGGTTCTTGCCCGAACTCGGAATCAAATGGCCAGGCATCCGCGAAGGCGCGCATGTACCTCAAGTTTCGACCGGAGAAGCCGCGCATATCCGGGAACTCGGCCCGCAGGTCGTCCGCAAGACGGGTCACCACCTTCGACCCCCAGGCCGCGGACGATGCCCGCGCCGACAAGCTCCGCCCAATGCGCCAGTACAGGCGGATCACTTCCAGGTTCACCTGCCGTTGCGCAGTGAAACGAGCAGCGCGAACTTCTGACTTCAACTCAGCCAGAGTCGCCGCGTAGTCAGACGGGTTCAACTCGGGAGCGGTCACAGATTCGACCCTAGCGGCGAGGCCTGACGAGCGGATTAGGCAACAAGCTGTTGCCCCATGCCGCAACCACCAATCCAGTGCCAGAGGGACGGCTCCGCGATCCCGCCGCCGAAACCCTAACCGAGGACAGTTCTGGACAAGACGGGCCCAGTCCCAGGAGCCTCTCGATGTCTCTTGGGCAGAACACGAATATGGCCGTCTTTCCATCCTTGCTTCCTAGACACCATGAAACGCCCCTTGGGATCTTCCGGCCGGGACGCAACAAGGGTTCTGCGCCGGTGTCCGGCACATCACCAGCGCCGCGAGAATCTGGTCCCAGACAAGAAATGCTTCACGGTATCGAGCCGCTTGAACGTCCTTCACGGGACGCCAGCCGCGAGCTCGCCGTCACCAGGGGACGACACCCTCGTCGTCGAAGAAGCCGCCGCGGGGTCCGTCGTCGGGCAGGGTGGCGAGACGGATCGCTGTCGCTGCACCCTGCTCGGGCGTGCGGTCGCCGGCGAAGCCGTTGAAGTCGGTGGCGACGAGGCCCGGGCACGCGGCGTTGATGATGATCGGCGTCTCGGCGAACGCGCGGGCGTACTGCACGGTGATCCCGTTGAGGAACGTCTTCGACGGCGAGTACGCCGCCATGATCGGGCCCGGCTGTCGCCCGAGCGAGCCCATGCTGCTCGAGGCGTTCACGATGCGCGGCGATGCCGCCTTCTCGAGCAGCGGCAGCAGCGCGTTCGTGACCCGGATGACCCCGTACACGTTCACGTCGACGACGGAGCGGACCGTGTCGAGATCGAGGGTCGTGGGATCCTGCGCCCAGGTCACCGGGTCGAACGGGCCGGAGACGCCCGCGTTGTTCACCAGAACGTCAAGCGTGCCGAAGCGCTCCGCGAGGTCGGCGGCTGCGGCTGCGACGCTCTCGTCGCTGGTCACATCGAGCTCCACGCCCTCGGCGTCGATGCCCTCCGCTCGCAGGGTGGCGACTGCCTCGTCGAGCGACTGCGCGTTCCGGGCGCCCAGGATCACGCGGAGTCCCTTCTCGCCGAGGCCCTTCGCGATGGCATAGCCGATGCCCTTGTTCGCCCCGGTGACCAGGGCGGTCGTCTTCGTGGCTGCGTAGTCGTGAGCTGTCGTGTCGGGGGCTGTCTGTGCGTGGGTGTCGTTCATGTCCTCCATCGTCGGTCGTCCGGGCTGTCGGCGTCCAAGGCCGATCCGGCACCCTGTGATGCCGCACGGGCATCACAGACGTAGACTCGCGGCGTGGACGACCTCGAGACGCGTGAACTGCGCTACTTCGTGGCGGTCGCGGAGCGCCTGCACTTCGGGCGAGCCGCCTCTGATCTCGGGATCGCGCAACCGGCCCTGTCGCGGGCGATCCAGCAGATCGAGCAGCGGGTCGGGGTGCCGCTTCTCGATCGCGATCGACGCGGTGTCCGTCTGACCGCTGCGGGAGAGGTGCTCCTGCGGGAGGCGCGGACCGCGCTCGACGGGGTGTCGGCAGCCGTGCGGCGGGCGCGCCGGGCCGGGGCTCCTGTCCGAAAGGTGGTGCTGGCGACGAAGGCCGGGTCGTCGCACGAGTTCCTGCAGGCGCTGCTCGATGCGAACGCGGCCGACAAGAGCGCCGCGCCGATCGAGGTGATGCTCTGCGAGATCGGCGAGCAGCAGGGGCTTCTGCTCGACGGAAGCGCCGACGCCGCGATCCTGCACCGGCCGTTCGACGACTTCGCCGGGATCGAGGGCGACGACCTCGACACCGAGGCGCAGGTTGCCATCGTGCCGGCGTCGCACCCGCTCGCTTCGCGGCTGTCGCTGACCATGGTCGAGGTGACGCATGTTCCCGGGCTGCCGATGGCGCGGTGGCCGCTGGTCGGCGGCGGCTACGCGGACGGACCAGGCCCCGAGGTGCACTCGCAGTCCCAGCTGGCGCAGCTCGTGGCCCTCGGGCAGACGCTGCTCGTGATCCCCCGTTCGAGCCGCGCCTGGCAGTGGCCTGAGCACGTCGCCGTCCCCGTGCTCGACGCGCCGCTCGCCACGACGGTGTTCGGCTGGCCGACCGGCCGTCTGACACCGGACGTCGCGCGGCTGCGGGCGACCGCCCTGCGAGTGCACGAGTCGGCGGCTCTGACGGCGTAGGCGCAGCAGCCAGACCGACGCGAAAAGCCTCCGGAGGGCTCCGGAGGCTTTTTCGTTTCTGGCTTCGCTGGGTCAGCGGGCGACGCTGCGACCCACGACACGGGTGTAGATGAACAGGACGATGATGGCGCCGATGATCGAGCCGATGATGCCGGCGGGCTGGAAGAAGCCGTCCATCGGGTCGTGCTGGAAGATCAGGAAGCCGAGGAAGCCGCCGACGAACGAGCCGATGATGCCCAGGATGATGGTCTTCAGGATTCCGAGGCTCTGACGGCCGGGGATGACGGCGCGGGCGATGAAGCCGGCGATGAGGCCGACGATGATGAGGCTGATGAGGAGGCCGATCATGAGATTCTCGATTCTCTTGTGCGGGTCGGAATCGACCCGTCTGGCCTTTCGGCGTGGACTCAATCAACCACCCCTCGGGGTGTGCCGACACACCCCTGGGGGTGGAATAGTGAAGTCATGCCAGCCCAGGTAGCCACCCGACCCATCACCGTCGCTCTCATCGACGACTACGACGTGGTGCTCAAGGGCCTGGCCCACTTCTTCGACGACTTCCGGGATCGGGTGATCGTGGCGGAGATCGATGCGAACGCCTCCCTCTCTGACACGATCGACATCGTCCTCTACGACTCGTTCGCCCAGCCGGAGTCCGATCAGGTCGAGATCCGCGGGCTCCTGGCCAACCCGAGGGCGCACCGGGTGGTCGTCTACACCTGGAACTTCCAGCCCGAGCTCATCGAGACGGCACAGCAGCTCGGCGTCCACGGGTACCTGTCGAAGACCATGACGCCCGCACAGCTCGTGGAGGCCCTCGAGGCCGTCCACGCGGGCGAGACGGTGATCAGCCCGCCCACGAGGCGTGCGCCGAGCGCGCCGGGCCTCGACTGGCCGGGCCGCCTCCAGGGCATCACCGATCGGGAGTCCGAGATCCTGGCCCTGATCACCCAGGGCAAGAGCAATGCCGAGGTGGCGCAGCTCACCTACCTCAGCCCGAACACCGTCAAGTCGTACATCCGCTCGGCCTACCGGAAGATCGGCGCGACCACGCGGACCCAGGCGGTGCTCTACGGGGTGGCGAACGGCTTCGCTCCCGATCACCACCGCATCGACCACTGGCTGGGTGGCCCGTGAGTCGGTACCGCTGAGAGCCGAAGGGCTATTCTGGCGCTGAGTCGGGAGATCGGAGGTCGCCGTGCTCATCGATGCCGGACATCAGACCGACGACATCTCGGAGGCGGAGGACGCGGTCAATCGCGTGTACCGGAAGGCCCAGCTGCGGTCGCCTCAGGCGCCGTTCCTGTTTCGCCAGCGGGTGGTCGGAGACGAGCGGGCCACGATCGCGAAGTTCGTCGTGAACGCGCCCTCCGATTTCACTGTCGACATCGAAGGCGTCCTCGCCGTGGGCATGTGCGCCGGGGGCGACTACCGGGCGACGACGAACGGCAGGCCTGTCGATGTCGCGCGGCCGTTCGTCCTGGAGCCGGGTGTCGCGCGGTCGTCGTCGGAGTACCACCGACTGGCCATGGTGAATCTCGATGCCGCGGCTCTGGCGGCCTACGCCGGGGGAGAGGCCGGGGCGGCTCTCCGGGTCGGATCTCCGAGGCCCTTGACTGCAGACAGCGGCCTTCATTGGAAGCGCCTGGTGGCGCACACTCTCGACGTGTTCGCGAGTCCGGAGCTCCTCGGCAGCGACCTCGTCCGCCGTGCCTCCGTCGATCTGCTCTTCGCATCGGCCATCACCACCTTCGGCATCACCGTCGCTGATGCGGCACCGGGATCGCGGGAGCACTCGACTCGACCGAGCGCCGTCGACCGTGCGATGCGCTACATGGACGACAACGCGGCCGCCGCCATCGGGGTGCAGGAGATCGCCGAGCACGCCCGCATGAGCGTTCGGGGCCTTCAGGCCGCGTTCCGGCGCACAGCGGGCATCACGCCGCTGGAGTACCTGCGAGGCGTGCGACTCGCCGAGGCGCACCGGGAGCTTCTCGCCTCGGACCCGCGCGACGCGACGGTCACGCAGATCGCGCAGCGCTGGGGCTTCACGAACATCAGCCGGTTCAGCAGCCTTCACACGCGAACGTACGACGAGTCTCCCCGCGAAGCTCTGACTCGCTGAGCCCGTCGGTCGAGACTCGCGCCCGCACAGGGAGTGGACGCGAGACGATGCCGCTGGACACCAGACGCACATCTTCGTCGCCCTTGCCGACTAAGGGGGGCGTGCGGGCGCGAGGAGGCGTCGCCGATCGCCATGATGAGAGTCCCCCGGCTCTTCGAATCAGGGATCCGGGAAGAGGGGCGAGGGACTCACCAGCCCTCGCCCCTGTCTCGCGCAGTATCCACGCGGCGCAATGGCGGACCCCGACCGATGCGTCCGGCAGACTGATCCCGTGGGGAACAACAGCACGAAGAAGCGACGCGGCAAGGTCGCCGGCAGCAGCCCGTCGGCGAGCATCATCTTCTTGTCGGCGGTGATGCTCTTCGTGAGCCTGATCGGCGTCGCGTCGCAGGGTCCGGCCTACTTCCACGATCGCGACGTGCGCTCCGAGGGGGCCGGCGCCACGGGTGTCGTCACGGAGGTCGTGCACTACACGACGCACTCGCGGCACGGCACCCACGAGCACTACTACCCGGTCATCGCGACGACGATCCGAGGCGTCGACGCGACGACGAGGACGAAGGCGTACAACGTCAGCAACTCGTCGGAGTTCTTCGTCGGCCAACGCCTCGACGTCGTCTACGACACCCGCGACCCATCGAGGGTCGTACCCGACTGGCCGGGCGCCAAGCGCGACATCGTCGTCAGCTTCTGGTTGCTCTCAGGGCTCGGGATCGCCGCCGTCCTGGCGATCGCCGTGACGCTCGTGGTCCGCCGCGTCCGGCGGACCACGAAGCGGTAGCCGCCGGGGTCAGGGGCGCAGCAGGATCTTGCCCGCGCGCCCCGGCTCGAAGTTGGCCGCGCTGGCGGCGCGGGCCTCGTCGAACGAGTAGGTGGCCTCGACGGGCAGGGTGATGGTGGAGTCCTGGATCCTGCGCACCAGTTCGCCGAGGAGCTCGCCGCGCTTGGCGGGGGCCATGCTCGAGCTGACGGTGCTGCCCCAGAAGCCCTTGACGGTGGCCTGCTTGAAGATGACGTCGCCCGACGAGATCTCCATGACGGGCGACTGCATCGCGCCGAAGACGACGAGGGTGCCGTTCACGCTGAGGAGCGAGAGCACCTCGCCGCTGGCCGGGCCGCCGACGGAGTCGACTCCGGCGAGCACGGGAGCGCCGCCGACGATGGCCGCCACCCGGTCGCGCCAGCCGTCCGAGTCGGTGGCGACGACGTTGCCGATGCCCTGCGCCTCGAGCTCGTCGACGCCCGCTGCTCGGCGGACGAGACCCACGACGTTGATGCCGCGCGCCACCGCCAGCTGGGCGACCATGCGCCCGACGGCGCCGTTGGCGGCGTTCTGCACGAGCCAGTCGCCCTCGGCGAGATCGAGCGAGTCGAGCAGGGTGATCGCACTGAAGGGCATCGAGACGAGCTGCGATGCGACCTCGTCGGCGATGCCGTCGGGCACCGGGATGAGCGCTGCTGCCTTGGCCACGAAGAACTCGGCCCAGACGCTGAACGTCCCGCCCGTCGCGACGCGCTGGCCGACCTCGACGCCGGTGACGCCGTCGCCGAGCGCTTCGATGGTGCCGACGGCCTCGGTACCAGCGCGGGCGGGCAGGTCGGGCTTGAAGCCGTAGGTGCCCCGGATGGTCCAGAGGTCGTGGTTGTGGATCGGCGACAGGACCGTGCGCACGAGCACCTCGCCCGGGCCGGGGGTCGGCGTCTCGACATCGTCGACGGTGAGGACTTCGGACGGCTCTCCGAAACGGGTGTGCACGACTGCGCGCATGGTGATCTCGACTCTCTGTTCGGTGTTCGGCCTCGAGTCTGTCACCGCAGGCTGGGGCGCAGGCTGAAGGTGCGGGGCCCCGCGCTAGGGTGGCGCTGACGACGACGTTCCAGGAGGCAGCACCCGTGATCGGTCCCATCCGCCTCGCCCCGAACCAGCCGGCCGCCCGGCCGTACAAGGGCGGCGCCGGGATCCTCGCCCTCCGCGGAACGGGCTCGACCGACGACCACGCCCCGGAGGACTTCGTCGCGTCGGTCACGACGACGCACGGCAGCGACACGGTGGGCCTGACCGTGCTCGACGACGGCCGCACCCTGCGCGACGCGATCGCCGCCGATCCGGTGGCCTACCTCGGCCAGGAGCACGTCGACGCGCACGGCACCGACACCGGCCTGCTGGTCAAGCTGCTGAGCACGGGCGAGCGGCTCTTCAACCACGTCCACCCCGGAGGCGCTTTCGCGGCGGAGCACCTCGGCTCGCCGCGGGGAAAGACGGAGGCCTGGTTCATCGTCGACGCGGGCCCGACCGGCGAGGCGACCGTGTGGCTCGGGTTCAGGAATCGCGTCGACCCCGCCCAGGTGCGGCGGTGGGTCGACGCACAAGACGGTGCAGCCCTCCTGAGCCAGCTGCACGAGATCACCGTCCGGCCCGGCGATTGGCTCTACGTGCCCGCCGGGATGCCGCACTCGATCGGCCCCGGGGTCACCCTCGTCGAGCTCCAAGAGGCGAGCGACCTCTCGATCATCCTCGAGTACGCCCCGTACCCGCTGCTCGATCCGGCGGACGCCTTCCTCGGCCTCGACGTCGACACGGCGCTGCAGGCCGTCGACCTCGAGCCGCTGCCGGCCGACCGGCTCGGCGACGTGCACGGCCGGCCCGACGACGGCGCACGGTCGCGCCTCTTCCCGCCGGCGGCCGACGCCTACTTCCGTGCCGAGATCATCGCGCCGACGGAGCCCGTCGCGGTCGATCCGGGCTTCGCGGTGCTGGTCGTGCTCGACGGAGACGGCCGGCTCGACTTCGGCGACGGCGACGGCGACGGCGACACGATGCCGCTGACCCGCGGCGACGTGCTGCTCGTGCCGCACTCCGCCGGGGCCACGACGATCGACGGGGGCGTGCGGGTCGTGCGCTGCTCGCCGGCGGCACCCTAGGGGCAGCGGGCGCAGGAACGGGCGGCCCGCCGACGGGCCGCGAGTTCCTGCGCCCTCAGGCCCCGGCCCTCACCCCTCGAACGGCCACACCGCGCGCACCTCGACCCGCCCGAACCGCGCCATCGGGTGCCGGGCCGCCACGTCGAGGGCCTCTGCCAGCGAGCCGCACTCGAGCAGGTCGAAGCCGGCGATGGTCTCGCGGGTCTCGGCGAAGGGTCCGTCGGTGATGAGAGTCTCGTCGCCGCGGACCCGGACGGTCTTCGCGTCAGCCGGCGGGCGGAGCCGGTTGCCGGTGATGGTGCGGCCCTGGGCGTCGTTGTCGGCGACCCAGTCGCCGATGGTGTCCCGGGCCGGGTCGTAGGGCTCGGCCTCGGGGTCGTCGCAGATCAGGAGGAGGTACTGCATGGGGAGTCCTTTCGTTGGGGATGGCTGGGGAGTCAGTGCAGGAGCTGCCGCACCTCGACCGGGCCTTAGCGGGCCTCGGCCAGGCGGGCGGCGATGGCCGTCGCACGGTCCGTGTCGGCGACGTCGAGCTCGTTCGTGTCGATGAACTCGCCCGACGCCATCAGGTCGCCGATCAGCGCGCCGTGGGCGGCTGTGTATGCCGCCTCGCGCTCGGGCGGGAGACCGGCCACGAGTTCGGCGTGATCGTTGTGGATGAGGAGGAGGAACTTCATTGGGACTCCTGAATCTGTGCGGGATCCACGGGTTTCCAACCTGTGGATAACCCTGTGGGGGAATGTGTGGAACTCGCAGCAGCGCCTGTGGAAGGGCCTGTGGACAACTCGTCGGCGAGGTGGCGGAGCGTCTCGCGCTCGCGGTCGTTCCGCGTCGCCTCCCGCCGACACTCGGGCCGCGAACCGCGACGTCTGGAACGCCATCAGAGCGACCAGGCCGTGGACCTCCGGCTCGCGCGTGAACCGCACCAGCGCACCGACCACCCGGGCCGACTCGGCGCGCCGCACGTCGACCACCACTGCCCTCGCGTCGTCGCCCATGTCGGCCTCCCGTCGTCGAGCGGCGGTGCTCGCACCGAACCGTCTCACCAAGGCGTCGAACGACATGGTCGCAGATCGACACCGTCGGCGAAATGGTGCGTCCGCGATCGGCCCCGTGTTCCGGCACCCGACCTGGGCCGCGGCACTGCGCGGCTGCCGCTACCGGGGTCTACGACCCGTCCGTGCGGCGCCGCTCGACCTCCGCCACGATCCCGCGCAGCACGGTCCGCATGTACGGCGCCCAGAAGAACCGCACGATGCCGCGCAGCACGAGGCCCGCGCCGGGCTCCGCGAAGAACGTGTACGTCCAGTCGATGCGCGTGCCGCCGCCGTCGGGCGTGTAGAACCACTCGGCCCGAGCGCCCGACACGAGGTGTCCGAACAGCTTCTGGAACTCGCTCAGCTCGTACACGAACGCACTCGGGCGGTCGACGCGCACGGTCGTCTCGACGACGCTGCCGCCGTCCGACAGCATCAGCTGCCGCCTCTGCCCGACGCCGTCCCACGGCCCGGTCTGATCGCGGACCTCGACCACCGCGGGCAGCGGCCCCGACTTCGGGTAGAAGCCGACGGGGGTCAGCGGCGTCGCGACTCCCCAGGTGTGCTCGAGGGGCGCGGCGGCCGTGGCATGTGCGCTCGCGGTGGCGGATGTGGACATGCAGGGGGTTCGGAGCCGATGCACAGACCGGCAGGCGAGCCGTTCCGGGCGACGGTCAGCCGATGCGTGCAGACTCGATGCATGAGCGCGACCCTCGTCCGACCGAAGCGCGGCACCGTCATCGCCGGTGTGTGCGCCGCCATCGCCGACCGGTTCCGGTGGAGTCGCTTCCTGGTCCGGCTTCTCTTCGTCGTCTCGATCATCCTGCCAGGGCCGCAGTTCCTGCTCTACATCGTGCTGTGGATCTTGATCCCGAAGGCCAAGTGATCGGTGCGAGGTCGTGTCGCCGTCGCGCTGAGCGTGGCGATCGTTCTGGGCGCGACCGGGTCCACCCAGTTCCTGCCCCCTTCTCCCTCCGCGCCGCCCTCGAGAGCCGCGGGCGCAGGAACTGACCCCTCCGCCGCCGGCCCCACCGTCCCGGGCCTCGACGTCAGCGCCTACCAGCACGGCGTCGACTTCGAGGAGGCCTACGCCAAGGGGGCCCGCTTCGCCTACATCAAGGCCACCGAGGGCGTGCACTACACCAGCGCCCGGTTCGCGACGCAGTACACGAAGGCGAAGAAGGCGGGCGTGATCCGCGGGGCGTTCCACTTCGCGAAGCCGAACGTGTCGACCGCCGTCGCGCAGGCGGAGTACTTCGTCGCCGCGCTCGACGGCCTCGGCGGCGGTCGCGTCGACGGCGACACCACCCTTCCGCCGCTGCTCGACCTCGAGTACAACCCGTACGCGGCGGCCGACGGCACGGACTCCTGCTGGGGGCTGAGTCCGAAGCAGATGGTGCTGTGGGTGCGGCAGTTCACCGACACGGTGACGGGGCTGACGGGCCGTGTGCCGCTCCTCTACACGACGACCGACTGGTGGAAGCGATGCACGGCCGACAGCGCGGTCTTCGACGGCACACAGCTCTTCCTCGCCCGGTACGTCTCCGACGTCGCGGGCGGCGCCGGCGACCTGCCCGCGAGCTGGCCGTCGTGGACCATCTGGCAGTACACCAGCACCGGCAGCCGGTACGCCGGGATCACGACCGGCAAGAAGGACGACACCCCCGCCTCGGACGAGGACCTCTTCGCGGGCACCCTCGATGAGCTCCGCGCGCTCGCCCGCCTGCAGTTCGACACCACTTCGGGGCTGGTGCCCGGGCCGGGTCCGCTCACCCACGGGTGAAACGACTCTTTCACCCCCGGCACGGGGGTGTTGTGCTCGCCTCGCCCGCGGGTGATAGTCGATGAGTCGTATTCCACTCAGATCGGACCCCGTCGTGCTGTCTCTGCTCCACTCTCTCGCTCTCCCCTTCTTCCGGGGGCGTTTCGCGGGTGTGGGGGGCCGGCTCACGCTGCCGCGCCCGGACGACCCCCCGTGGGCGCACGCGCCCGGCGTCGACCCCGACCGCATTTTGATCTTCGGCAACGGTGCAGCCGTCGGCTGGGGAGTCCGCAGCCACGACCTCGCTCTTCCGGGTCAGCTCGCGCGCCAGGTCTCGAACCTCACCGGCCGCGGCAGCGACGTCGACCTCGTCGCCGATCCGACGATGATCACGGCGACCGCCACCCGTGCGGTGCCCGTGGCGCGCCTCGTGTCGTACGACGCGATGGTCGTCGCCCTCGGCCTGAGCGATGCGCTCCGCATGACCTCGCCGGCCCGGTACGAGAGGGATATCCGTGGACTCCTCTCCCTCCTGATCGCGCACCGTCACGAGGGAGCCGAGATCGCCCTGGTCGCGATCCACCGCCCCTCGTCGCTCGGCCTCTTCTCGCTCAAGAAGGGCAGCGCTCTCGACCGCCACGCCGATCGTCTCAACGCGATCGGCGCGTCCGTCTGCGAGAGCCTCCCCGGCGTCCGCTTCGTCACGATGTCCGATCACGCCGGCGACGCGACCGGAGACGCCCTTCGCAGCACGAGCGCCACCGACCTCTTCCGCGGCATGGCCTCGACCCTCGCGGCCCACCTCGTCGAGCCGCTCGACGCGCAGTTCCAGACGGGTCGCGAGGCCTGTCCCCTTCGCACGTCGCCGCAAAGCGACGAGGACCGCCTGCGCGCCATCCACCGCCTCGGTATCCTCGACTCGCCGGCCGAGAAGCGCTTCGACGACATCG
Organism: Frondihabitans sp. PhB188; assembly: GCF_003752365.1. Classification (GTDB taxonomy): domain Bacteria; phylum Actinomycetota; class Actinomycetes; order Actinomycetales; family Microbacteriaceae; genus Frondihabitans. Next base: position 277,061 of record NZ_RJUO01000004.1, read on the forward strand.
TCGAGCGCGCCCGCATCCTCCTGGCCGCCTCGGGCGCCGCGTTCTCGGTGGTCGACGACGACCGGGTGTGGAACAAGTCGATCTCGGGCGACGGCGTCGTCGAGTTCCCGCTCCGCGGTGCCATGTGCGCCGAGACCATCCGAGGGACCGGCCCGTTCATCGTGCCCGACGTCTGGTCGGACGACCGCTTCGTCACGCACCCGTCCGTGCGCTTCTACGCCGGCTACCCGATCGAGGGCCCCGGCGGGCTCCGTATCGGCGCGCTCTGCGTCACCGATCCCCAGCCTCGCCTCGCCGACAGCGTCGACCTGGTGCTCCTCCGCGAGCTGGCCCTGGCCGTGCAGCGGGAGCTGGCGCAGAGCATGGTCCCCCTCCACGCCTAGCCGCTCGCCTCGCCAGACGCATCGAGCCCGGCCGCGACGTAGTCGCGATGCATCTCGGCCTGCTGCAGCGCCGACCACAGCGTGAACCCGTCGAGGCTCGCGAAGCCGCCGGTCCAGGTGAGACGCGATGCGAGCTCCCAGATGCTGAGGCTCGGCGACGCGGCCTCGAGCCCGGCGACCTCGCGCGTGCGGCGGAGGTGGTGCTCGGCGCAGGCCCGGGCACGCGGGCCCAGGCCCGTGAAGCGGTAGCCGTGGCCGGGGAGGGCCTGGAGTTCCTGCGCCGCCTGCTCGTCGAGCGACTCCACGCGGTCGATGCTCGCGAGGAAGTCGGCGAGCGGGTTCGTGCTCGAGGGCCCGCCGAGCCCCAGGCCCGAGACGGTGATCGGCAGCACGTGGTCGCCGGTGAGCACGAGGCGGCGGTCGGGCTCGTAGAGGCAGACGTGTCCGGGAGTGTGCCCCGGCGTGTGGACCACGCGCAGGTCGAACCCGGCGATCTCGAGGCGGTCCCCGTCGGCGAGCAGCCGGTCGACCTCCGGAGCGACGACTGCGGGCGCGGCTTCGGCGACCGCTTCGAGCGCAGGAACTCGCGCCTCCGGCACGCCCCACCCCGCGGCCCGCGACCGCGCGTCCGCCGGGGTCGGCCTCCCGTCGGCGAGCCTGCGCGCCGCGGCCGCCTCAGCCCCGTGCAGCTGCACCGCCGCTCCCGTCTCGGCTCGGAGGCGCTCGGCCATGCCGAGGTGGTCGGCGTGCAGGTGCGTCGCGGTCACCGTGGCCACGTCGGCGGGAACGGCTCCGATCCGCGTCAGCGCGTCGACGAAGCGGACCCAGTTGTCGTCGGTGCCGGTACCCGGGTCGATCACGTGGAGTCCGCGCTGCGCATCGCGGACGATGTAGAGGAGGGAGGCGGGGAGGCGCTCGCCGGGCATCGGCTGGCCGAGGGCCCAGACGTCGTCGCGGACGGCCTCCAGCTCAGGGGCGCCGCCGCGCTCGAAGGCGTCGAACTGCGCGGTACTGGTGGGCTGCACGTCGCCAGAGTACGAGCACGCGGACGACAGGTGTCAGGAGCCTCGCCTAAACTCGGCGGAATGGACTTGTTCACGCCCGCCGCCTTCGGCGATCTTCAGCTCGCAAACCGCGTCGTCATGGCTCCGCTCACGCGTCTCCGCTCCAGCGAGAGCGGCGTTCCCGGCCCCCTGGTCGTCGAGTACTACGCGCAGCGCGCCGGCTTCGGCCTCATCGTGAGCGAGGGCGTCTGGCCCGTGCAGGAGGGCAAGGCCTACCCGGGCCAGCCCGGCATCGAGACCGACGAGCAGGTCGAGGCCTGGCAGCTCGTCACCGCCGCCGTCCACGCGCGGGGCGGGCAGATCGTGCTCCAGCTGATGCACGGCGGTCGTGTCTCGCACACCGAGATCACCGGCACGGACCGCATCGTCGGCCCGAGCGCCGTCGCCATCGACGGCGAGGCGCACACGCCCGTCGGCAAGAAGGCGTTCCCGGTTCCGCACGCGCTCTCGACCGACGAGCTGTCGGAGGTCCGCGACCAGCTCGTGCTGGCCGCCCGCAACGCCATCCGCGCCGGCTTCGACGGCGTCGAGGTGCACTCGGCCAACGGCTACCTGCTGCACGAGTTCCTGTCGCCGGTGTCGAACGCGCGCGACGACCAGTACGGCGGCAGCCCCGAGAACCGCGCCCGGTTCGTCATCGAGGTGACGAAGGCGATCCGCGAGGCGATCGGCGCGGGCCGCACCGGCATCCGCATCTCGCCGGCGCACAACATCCAGGGCATCGCGGAGGTCGACGAGGCCGACGTGCACGCCACCTACGGCGTCCTCATGGACGCCCTCGAGCCGCTCGGCCTCGCCTACGTGTCGATCCTGCGCGCCGACCTCGACAGCGAGCTCGTCCGCGACCTGCACGAGCGCTTCGGCGGTGCGTACATCGTGAACTCCGGCTTCTCCGAGATCACGACGCGCGACGAGGCGATCCACCTCGTCGAGGCGACGCACGCCGACGCGGTCGCGATCGGCCGGCTCGCGATCGCCAACCCCGACCTCGTCGAGCGCTGGGAGTCCGAAGCCGAGGTCAACGAGCCCAACCCCGCGACGTTCTACGGCGCGGGCGCCGAGGGCTACACCGACTACCCCGTGCTGGAGTCGTCGCGCGCGTAGTGCGATAGGGCGCAGGAAGGTCAGGCGGCCCCGTCGAACCCCGCCGCCAGGGCTGCGCCCGCGCGCTCGAGCGCGGCCTCGCCGTGCGCGATCGCGGCTTCGACGGATCCCTCGAGCTCGGCGAGGGCCACCGCGGCGACGAACTCGTCCGTCCGCGCGTCGATCGATCCGGCGACCAGGGCTACGGGCACCCCTCGCGCGTGCGCGAGCCCGGCCACGTGCGAGGGCAGCTTTCCCTGTGCCGACTGGGCGTCGTACCTGCCCTCGCCCGTGATGATCAGGTCGGCGTCGTCGAGGGCGGCCTCGAGGCCGACGGCGTCGGCCACGACGCCCGCGCCCGGCTCGAGCGTCGCCCCCCACGCGAGCAGGCCGAACGACGTGCCGCCCGCCGCGCCCGCACCGGCCGCCTCCGCTGACGCCGGGAGCAGCCCCGCGTAGTGGGCGAGCCCCGCGTCCATCGCCTCGACGTCGTCGCCCGTCGCTCCCTTCTGCGGTCCGAACACCGCTGCAGCGCCGTCCGGCCCGAGCAGCGGGTTCGCGACGTCCGACACCACGATCGCACCCCGCGTCGGCACCGCCAGCATCGCGGTCAGATCGACGGACGCGAGGTCGGCGAGCCCTCGCGCGCCCGGTCGGATCGGGTTCCCGTGGGCGTCGTCGAGCCGGGCGCCGAGCGCCTGCAGGGCTCCGGCACCGCCGTCGGTCGAGCAGCTGGAGCCCACGGCGAGCAGGAGGCGGCTCGCGCCGGCGGCCAGCGCGTCGGCGATGGCCTCGCCGAAGCCGCGTCCCGTGGCGTCGAGGGGGAGGAGGCCGCCCTCGCTGAGCAGGGTGATGCCGCTCGTCGTCGCCAGCTCGACGACGGCCGTCCCGTCGGGGAGCATCAGCCACGATGCGTCGACGGGGGCTCCGTCGGGACCGGTCACGGTCACTCGGTGCCGGATGCTCCCGGCGACGGATGACTCAAATGCGGCGAGCGTTCCCTCGCCGCCGTCCGCGAGCGGGAGCAGCACGAGCTCGTCATCGCGGCGGCTCCGCCAGCCGCGTGCGATCGCCTCGGCGACCTCTCGCGCCGTCGCGCTGCCCTTGAACGAGTCCGGAGCCACGACGATCTTCATGGCTCGACACTGCCCTATCCGAAGGCTCCACGGTCTTGCATTCAGCACGGACATCCGTTTGCGCCCGTTAGGACACTCGACCAGGCAGAAACGGCGGCGTACAGGTTCGTCCGCGGTTAACATGAAAAGCGCGCAGCCAAGCCTGCGGGCGGGGGCTGCTGCAAGAGAAAGACGACGGCGATCACCGTGCCGAAAGACTCCACCCCCTCTCCAGAGACGCCGGCCGAGCGCGAGCTCCTCACGTCGCCGCCGCCCCTCGAGAAGCCTCGCCAGGAGCGCGCCCAGGCCACGCAAGCGGCCATCGTCCTGGCCGCGGCGACGATCTTCGCCGAGCGCGGGTACGCCCGCACGACTCTCGATGTCGTCGCGGTCGAGGCCGGCGTGACGAAGGGGGCCCTGTACTTCCACTTCGCGTCGAAGCGCGACCTGGCCAACGCCGTCATCGCCGAAGAGCTCCGGATGACGACAGAGAGCGCCAGGGAGATCCTCGACGCAGGAGCTCCGCCCGTAGAGACGCTCATCCGCCTCAACCGCAACCTGGTGCAGCAGATCGTGAGCGATGTGGTCGTCGCGGCCGGGGTCAAGCTCACGACCGAGGAGCTCGTGGCGCAGCTCGAGATCCAGGCGCCGTACGCGACCTGGACCGACCTCTACGTCCACCTCTTCCAGCGCGCGATCGACGACGGCGAGCTGAGGGCCGACCTCGACGCCCTCAAGCTGGCGCGCTTCGTCGTCGGCGCCTTCACCGGCGTGCAGCTCGTCTCGAACTCGCTGAACGGGCGAGTCGACCTGTTCGACCGCGTGCGCGAGATGTGGGAGCTCCTGCTACCGGGCATCTCGTCGCCGGACTGCCTCGAGGAGTGCGCAGCGCTGCCCGCACTCATCCGGTCCTGACCCCATCTGACCCCGAGCCCATCAGGCGAGCCCCCCGAACGGGTGTCCTCCATTCGGCGGTCTGGAAAAGTACCAGACGGTATGGTTTGATCGTTGAATCGGCACGGAGGGGCCGGCTGGTGTCGGCTCGCGAGGTCGATACCGTGGGGATCAGGCTGCACCGGCTGCGAAGTCGGTGCAGGCCTGGCTCGCGGCGGCGGACTCGCTCTCTCCCCTCTGCGGGTCGTCGCGTCGTCCTCTAGGGTCGTCGCATGGACTTCACGGCCCGCCCCACTCTGACCGGCGACCTGGTCACCCTCGCGCCGCTGTCGCCGGAGCACGCCGCGGATCTGGCCGAAGCGGTGGCCGCGGGCGAGCTCTGGACGACCTGGTACGCCACGCACATCGCCGCTCCCGAGACCATGGCAGACGACATCGACGCTCGGCTGGCCCTCCACGCCGCCGGACAGTCGGTGCCGTGGGCGATCGTCGACAACCGCACCGGCCATGCTGTCGGCATCACGACGGTGCTGAACCTCGAGCCGGCCAATCGCCGCCTCGAGATCGGCTCCACCTGGATCGGGCGCGAGTTCCAGCGCACCGGGATCAACACGGAGGCGAAGCTGCTGCTGCTGCGGCACGCGTTCGAATCGCTCGGCTGCATCGCCGTTGAATTTCGGGTGCACTGGCACAACCAGCAGTCGCGGGCCGCGGTCGCCCGCCTCGGCGCCAAGCAGGACGGCGTCCTCCGCAACCACAAGGTCTGGCCCGACGGCACGATCCGCGACACGGTCGTCTTCTCGATCATCGACGGCGAGTGGCCCACCGTCCGGCAGTCGCTGATCCAGCGCTTGGCCGCCGCCCGCTCGCCCCGCTGACTCTCCGCCCGAGGTCGCCGCCGGCCAGCCGAGGCGGCCGGAACCGGACGCTGAAATGCGGTTCAGAGGTAGGTGCGGAGCAGGCGCCAGCGCGCGGCATAGCGATCCAGGGCCACGTCGAACACGAGGCTCTCGCCGGTCTCGGCCGTGGCCTGGAATCGCCACGACTCGCGGGGCTCGGGCGGGTGCGTGATCGCGGGGTCGAATGCGGCCTCGTTCTGCCAGCCGGCCTCGCCGTGCCAGCCGGGCTGCGTCGGGGCCAGCCGAGTGGGGGTGTCGCTCACGCGGAATCGGCGCGCTCGCCACACGATCCGCTCGGGAAGGCCGGTGTCAGAGACCCACACCGTCACCGGTTCGTCGACCCGCGTCATGACGTCCACCCTGCTCCTCTCGTCGAGAAAATCGAACGTATGTTCGATAGGAGGAGAGCGTACGTCGAATTGGTGCGACGCGCCAAACGGGTTTCGAGACGGCGTCAGGAGGCCCGCGTGATCCGGTCGCCGGTCGAGATCTGCCAGAGGGCGACCCCGTGCAGGCCGATCGACTTCGCGTAGTTGGCCCGTGTCGTGAGCGACCGTCCGTCCGACCACCACAGCACGGTCCCGTCGGCGAGCTTGGCGGTCCACTCGCCCTGCGCCGCCACCCAGCTGGCGCGGGTGCCGGCCTTTGATCGCGCCTGCGCCGGCGTGACGACTCCGCCCGATCCGCTCGTCTTCCAGGTGTAGCCGCAGCCGGCGACGCCGAGGTCGACCTTCTTCGCCGGCACCAGGCTCGTGAGCGCGGCGACCGCCTCCTTCATCCAGGGGAGCCCGCCGACGGGGCCGGCCTCGCTGAAACCCGAGCCGTGCTCGTCGTAGGCCAACAGCACGAAGCGGTCGACGTCGGCCGTGAGCGACGGCAGGTCGTAACCCGCCGCTGCATAGGCGTCCGGCGACGTGGACGCCATGAGCGCCATCGAGATGGTCGCCTTCGCCGGCAGGGCGGCGCGCAGCTCGGACACGAACGACACCAGGTCGTCCGAGTTCGCCGCCGACAGGTACTCGAGGTCGAGCTGGACGCCGTCGTAGCCGCCGTGCTCGACCTCGCCTGCGAGGCCCGAGATGACGAACTCGCGGTTCGCCTCGCTCGACAGCATCTTCGTCGCGATCTCGGCGCTGAAGTCGCCCTTGGCCTGGTCGATGTTGTTCATCAGCAGCTCGGCCTTCTTGCCGTCGGCGTGCGCCTTCTTCAGGATCGCCAGCGCCTCCTCGGACGACGCGGCGACCCCGCCCCCCTCCGCGGTGAGGCTGACGCCCGAGATGCCCACGGTGTCGATCGCGGCCGTGTCGCGCGCGAGCGCCTTCAACGTCGCCGCGCTCGCCGTGCCGTAGCCCTCGACGGCCAGGCCGGCCGGGATGCTGGCGGCGTGCGAGTCGGCCGAGCTGCTCGAGCAGCCCGCCGTCAGGAGCAGGGCCACTGCCGCCACCCCGGCGAGCACGACCCTGGAACGCGAGCGATGGTTCATGCGACGAGGGTACTGGCACTACCTCGCGAGCCGCCCCCAGAGCGTCCAGAGCCTCTGAGCCGCCTGCCACTACCCCCAGTTCGGGTGACCGAGGGGGGCGAGAGGGGGCGCAGGAACTCGGGGCGGCCGCCCCCGATTCGGGGTCAGACGCCGTGGATCGACGGACGCCGCCCGCAGTTCCTGCGCTTCGGCTATCCACAGGGCCAGGGGTACACAGCGCGTTTCAGTCGGCAGAAAGGAGGACACGACGGGGGACCGTGTCCGCACTGCGGGAGACCGCGCCTACCGCGCCGGCCGGTAGCGCTTGCAGTCGCACAGGCTGCAGTCGGAGCCTCGCCGATAGTGCTCGTGGGCTTCTCCGACGTGCCCGCACAGGCAGACGGGCGGGTGGCTCGAGTCGGCGGTCGGCATTGATCCTGATTTCGATGATGAGGGCGGGCGGGGCACGGTGATCTCCTCGCTCGTCGAGTGTGCCGGAAAACCGCGTTCGGCACCACGGGCGGCCGAGATGTGCCCGGGGTACAGCTGTGTCCTCCATGGGGACCACCGGTGTCCTCCCTGTTGCCCACGAACCGGGTGACAAACGGGGGACCGAAACGGCCCGCAGATGGCGAGAACCCTGTGAAGGACCCCCCGTACGCGGGGGTTCTCGCTTCGATCCGGACGAGGCTAGTTTGGCAACACCCGAAGACGAACGGAGCCTCCCGAAAGGCTTCGCCCGTCACAGGGGCGGTCGACCCGAAAGGCCGCCCCGACATCTGCCGGTCGAATCACCCAGACTCCTCACCGGCGGATGAGTCACCCCCCTGATCCGCCTACCCGAATGGCAGTTCCCCATGATCGTCCGCACGCCCCTGCGCCCCGCAAACCCGACCATCTCGATCATCGTTCCGACTCGCAACGAGGCGAAGAACCTCGAGGTCATCCTCCCCCAGCTCCCCGACGTGCACGAGGTCATCCTGGTCGACGGCAACTCGGTCGACGGCACCGTGGAGGCGGCCCGGCGCGTGCTGCCCGGCATCAAGATCGTCCAGCAGACCCGCACGGGCAAGGGCAACGCCCTGGCCTGCGGCTTCGAGGCGGCCACCGGCGACATCATCGTCATGTTCGACGCCGACGGCTCCGCCGACCCGGCCGAGATCCCCGCGTTCGTCGAGACCCTGGTCAGGGGCGCCGACGTCGCCAAGGGCTCGCGCTTCCGCAGGGGCGGCGGCTCGGAAGACCTGACGCTCTTCCGCTCCGGCGGAAACCTCGGCCTCAACCTGATCTGCAACATCCTGCTCGGAACCAAGTACTCCGACCTCTGCTACGGCTACAACGCGTTCTGGCGCGACGTGCTCCCCGCGATCGACCTGCTCGACTCGTCGCTGCCGGCGCCCGTGGGCGGCGGCATGCTGTGGGGCGACGGCTTCGAGATCGAGACCATCCTGACCTGCCGCTTCGCCCAGGCGGAGCTCCGCGTCGTCGAGGTGCCCTCGTTCGAGAAGAACCGCATCCACGGCGAGTCGAACCTCAACGCCATCAGCGACGGCATCCGCGTGCTCAAGACCATCTTCGACGAGAAGCGCCGCGACAACTCCGCCTACGCCGCCGCGACCGCGTCGGCCTCCGCCCCCGAGCGCGAGCTCATCGGCGCCGTCACCGCTCCGATCCGCATCCAGTCCGACCGCGAACTCGCGTGAGCGCCCCCCTCACCGTCACCGTCGTCGTCTGCGCCTACACTCAGCGCCGCTGGCACGATCTCCAGGACTCCGTCGAGTCGGCCCGCCTGCAGAGCGGCACGACCGAGGTCGTCGTCGTCATCGACCACGAGCCCGAGCTGCTCCGCATGGCGCAGGACCGCTGGCCGACCCTGACCGTCCTCGAGAACACCGAGGCCCGGGGTCTCTCGGGCGCTCGCAACACCGGCGTCCGTGCCGCGACCGGCGAGGTCGTCGCGTTCCTCGACGACGATGCCATCGCCGACGCCGACTGGCTCACCTGGCTGATGGACGCCTTCGACGACGTTCACGTCGTCGGCGTCGGCGGCCACGCGCAGCCCGTGTGGCCCGACGAGCGCGGTCCGAGGCTCTACCCGGACGAGCTTCTCTGGATCGTCGGCTGCAGCTACACCGGCCTCCCCACCGAGACGGCCGACGTCCGCAACGTGATCGGCTGCTCCATGGCGTTCCGCCGTGCGGCGATCCTCACCGCCGGCGGCTTCTCGTCGGCCGTCGGCCGGGTCGGCAACGTCCCGCTCGGCGGCGAGGAGACCGAGCTGTGCATCAGGATCCGCCAGGCGGATCCTGCTGCCCGGGTCGTCTACGAACCCATGTCGCTCGTGCACCACCGCGTGTCGGCCGACCGGGGCACCTGGCGCTATCTGCGTCGCCGCTCGTTCTACGAGGGAGTCTCGAAGGCCGTGCTCAGCCGGTCGCTCGGACGGACCGATTCCCTCTCGAGCGAGTCGGCGTACCTGACGCGCGTGCTGCCCAAGGCGTTCTTCCGAGAGCTCGGCGAGTTCCGCGACGGGGGCATCCGGCGCGCCGCGGCCATCGCGCTGACCGTCTCGGCGACGATCGCCGGCTACGCCGTCGGCGTGGTCTCGGGTGCCACGGCAGCGGACTCCCCCTCCCTCTCGAAGCAGATCCGGCGGCACGCGGTCGTCGCACGATGATCGCGCTGCGCTTGGAGCGCCCGATGGACAGCCCGATCGCCCCCGACTGGTCGGGGGCGATCTGGATCGGCGCAGTCGACGTCGCCTCTCTCGAGGGCGTGCACGGCGACACTGTCGTGCTCGGCGACAGCACCGGCTACAGGCGGGCGCGGCTCCTGATCCGCCGCGGACGCGCCGTGCTGGGCTTCGTCGAGCTCCCCGTGGTCGACCTCCCGCAGATCGGCGGAAGCGTCTCGTTCGACGACCTCGTGTCGAAGATCGCGAAGCTCGGCCCCGTCGCGGGCTCGATCGATCCGATCCACCTCCCGACGGTCACGGTCATCGTCTCCACGCGCGACCGCGCCGACCAGCTCCGCGGCGCGCTCACCTCGGTTCTGGCGCTCGACTACCCGGCCTTCGACGTCATCGTGGTCGACAACGCTCCGGCGACCGACGCCACGCGCGTGCTCGTCGAGACCGAGTTCGCCGACCCGCGCGTCCGCCTCATCCGCGAGCCCGTCGCCGGCCTCTCGCGAGCCCGCAACACCGGTCTCATCGCCTCGACAGGCGAGTTCGTCGCCTTCACAGACGACGACGTCGTGGTCGACAGCCACTGGCTGCGCGCCCTCGTCGCCGGCTTCGCCCGCGGCGCCGACGTCGACTGCGTCACCGGCCTCGTGCCGAGCGGCGAGCTGCGCACCCCCGTGCAGCGCTTCTTCGACGACCGCGTGAGCTGGTCGGGCAACCTGGTGCCTCGCGAGTTCCGGCTCTCGGCGCCTCCGGCCGACCTGCCCATGTTCCCGTTCTCGGTCGGCGAGTTCGGCACCGGCGCCAACTTCGCGCTGCGCCGCACCCGCGCCATCGAGCTCGGCGGCTTCGACACCGCGTTCGGAGTCGGCACCCGCACCGGCGGCGGCGAGGACCTCGACATCTTCACCCGCGTCCTGTTCGCAGGATCGGCGCTCGTGGTCGAGCCCTCGGCCCTCGTCTGGCACCGCCACCGCGCCGACCTCGGCGCGCTCCGGTCTCAGGCGGTGGGCTACGGCACCGGGCTCGGCGCCTGGCTGACCAAGGTCGCGCTCGACCCGACCATGATGAAGGTCGCCGTCCGTCGCGCCCCGTCGGCCCTGCGCCGTCTCGCGGCCAAGGGCGGCGGAACCCTCGAGAGCGGCGAGCCGGTCTCGGACGACGCCGCGCGCCTCGGCGTCACCGCGGCTCCGGCCGAGGGCGGCACCGACTGGGCCAAGGCCGTGTCGAAGGTCGGCTGGACCGAGCTGGTGTCGGTCGCCAAGGGGCCGGGCCGCTACCTGCGGCAGCGCTGGAACGGCACGGGACTGATTGATCCTCAGATCCGGACGGCGGCACTCGCGCGTCGATGACCGCCCCTGCCGGACAGCCGCGACTGTCGCCACGAATCTCCTCGAAAATGCTGGGCGGGGCGGGCGGGGAGCGGCGGTCCCTGGCTCGCCGGCGGCGCCGGGCGGAGGATGGACGCATGGACATGGACCGCGCCCAGCTCGCCGACTTCCTGCGGCGCCGCCGCGAGGCGCTGACCCCGGCCGACGTCGGACTCGCCGCCGGCAGCCGCCGTCGCACCCCGGGCCTGCGCCGCGAGGAGGTCGCCCTGCTCGCCGGCATGAGCGTCGACTACGTCGGCCGTCTCGAGCAGCAGCGCGCCACGCAGCCGTCCGAGCAGATGCTCGGCGCCATCACGCGGGCCCTGCGCCTGACGCTCGACGAGCGAGACCACCTCTTCCGCCTCGCCGGCCACAACCCGCCGCAGCGGCTCGGGTCGGGCGACCACGTGAACGCGACGATCCTGCGGATCCTCGACCGCCTGCACGACACCCCGGCGCAGGTCGTCGACGACCTCGGGCGCACGCTCGTGCAGAACCCCCTCGCCGTCGCGCTCATGGGAGACGACGAACGGTTCAACGGACTCGACCGCAGCCTCGTGCACCGCTGGTTCACGCGGCCCGACGGGCGCGACGTCTACCCGGAGCAGGACCACGCCTTCCAGTCGCGCTTCCAGGTCGCCGAGCTCCGGGCCGCCGTCGGCCGCTACGGCGCGAACGATCCCCGGGTCGCGCCGATCCTCGCCAGCCTCCTGGCCGGCAGCGCCGAGTTCGTCGAGCTCTGGAAGAGGCACGAGGTCGCCTCGCGGGTCAGCAACGAGAAGCGGATCCGGCACGCAGAGCTCGGCGTCATCGAGGTGCGGTGCGAGATCCTCACCGTCAGCGACGCGTCTCAGCGCCTGCTCGTGTTCACGGCCGAGCCCGGCAGCGAGTCGGCGGCGAAGCTCGACCTGCTCGGCGTGGTGGGGCGGCAGACCTTCGCCGAGTGAGGCTCTCCGCGTGAGATGGCCCTCTCGGTCGCCCCGGGGCGGGGTGGATGACGTCAAGGGCCATCTCGCGACGTTCCCTGGTCTCTGCAAGGAAGCCGGACCTAGGCTGGGCCTGCACGAACCCGAGAACGTCCGCGGGCGCAGGAACTGCGCCCGGCGTCTAGAACGAATGGAACTCCGTGAGCGACTCGACCGGCGCATCGCCGCAGCCCGGCTGGTACCCCAACCCGTCCGGAGACCCCGGCTACCGCTGGTGGGACGGCCGAGCCTGGACGGAGCACGTGCGCGCACCGGAGCCGCAGGCTCCGCTGCACCAGCACGATGCGGCGCCCGCCGCCCCCGCTCCGGCGGCCCCGGCGGCGGCCGTGGGAGTTCCTGCGCCCTCGTCGGCCGTCGAGCCCGAGGCGGCCGCACCCGCGCTCGACCTCGGCAAGCGCGATGACGACAAGCCCGCGTACGGCGAGCGGATCCCGGGCTACCAGACGCCGGGCTCGGCCCGGCCCGAGCAGCAGCAGCCGGCCCAGCCGTACCGCCAGCAGAGCGGCTACGGCCAGCAGACCGGCTACGGCCAGCAGCAGACCGGCTACGGGCAGCAGAGCGGCTACGGGCAGCAGCAGCCGCACGGCCAGCAGTCGCCTTACGGCACGCAGCAGGGCTACGGCCAGCAGCAGCCGGTCGGGACGCAGCCCTACGGCGCTCAGCAGCAGCCCTACGGCGGCTACGGCGGCCAGCAGTACGGCTACGGCCAGCCGATCCCGAAGGCGCCCGAGGGTGCCAAGGTCACGAACATCTTCATCTGGCTGATCGTGCTCCTGCCGATCATCTCGCTGATCTTCAGCCTGGCCTCGATCGCCAGCCTCCAAGGGGTCGTCGAAGACGTCATCAAGTCGGCGCAGACCGATCCGACGGGGTCGACCGTGCCCACGACGCCAACCACACCGCTCGAGATCGTCGGCAACGTGGTGGGCATCCTGATCGCGGCGGCCACCATCGTCCTCGCCTACTTCGACTGGAAGGCGCTCAAGGCCGCCGGGGTCGTGCGCCCCTTCCACTGGGCCTTCGCGTTCTTCGCTCTGATCACGCCGCTCGTCTACATCATCGGCCGCAGCGTCGTCGTGCACCGCCGGTCGGGTCGTGGTCTCCTGCCCCTCTGGGTGTCCATCGCGATCGCCGTGATCGGACTCGTCCTCGGCATCACCGCGTTCGTAGGGATCATCTCGGGCGTGATGGGGTCGATCAACTAGTCCGCTCTCTCGCACCGCGCCCTGGGCGTTGCCTCCGCAACCCGGGTCGCGGCGGCGTACCGTGCAGGCCATGGACGGGTTGACCGAAAGCGAGGCGGCGTCTCTGGCGCTCGCCCTCGTCGCGGTGGCAACGGCCTCCGTCGACGGCGGGGAAGACGCCATGCGCGCCAGCGACCACGGACTCGTCGAGCTCGTCGACGGCCTCTCCGACGTGCCCCTCACCGACCGCCAGGCCGAAGTCGTCGAGATGATCGGGTCGGCCAGCGCGGCCATCACCGCAGGCATCAGCAGCGCGCTCGCCGAGCAGCGAGACCTCGACGTGCACGTCGTGCTCCGCCTCGCGGCCCGCGCAGTGGTCGAGCACTCGCATGGCGCTGGCGGCCGCGCGGCCTGAGTCCGCGACCAGAGCCGCGGGCGGCGCGACACGCCTTCGCCTCCGCGGTTCCGGTCCGTCGCTGGACCATGCTGAGAGCAGGGCGCAACCGGCCCGTCGTCGCACTGACAGGGGTCCGCGCATGCTCATCGCCGCACTGGTGGTCGCGGGGCTCGCCGCCCTCCTCCACATCGTGTTCTTCGTGCTCGAGAGCGTGCTCTGGAGGCGGCCCACCGTGTTCGGCCGGTTCGGCATCGCCACGCAGGCGGAGGCCGACACCATCCGGCCGATGGCGTACAACCAGGGGTTCTACAACCTCGCCCTCGCCATCGGCGTCATCGTCGGCATCGTCCTGCTGGGAGGCGCCGACGGCGCGTTCGTCGCGGGCAAGACGCTGGTGATCTTCGGCACGGCCTGCATGGCCGTCGCCGGCATCGTGCTCTCCACCACGGGTCGTGCCTACTTCCGGCCGGCGCTCATCCAGTTCGTGCCCGCTGTGGTGGCACTCATAGTGACCGCAATGGCACCTGCGTCCTGATTCCAAGGGCTGAGGATCAGTCTCGGGGTGGATGCACTGCAGGCGTCCGTGCTGTGGAGTGGAACCCACGGACCAAGGGTGGGGGCGGGAGCTGACGTGAACGCGTACGGAGAACTGGCACAGGACCTGTGGAGGGCCGCCGACGAGCGGCGCTTCGCGCAGATGCAGCACCGTGACGACTTCTTCGCCGAGCTCGGATCGCGCGTCGCCCGTCGCGTCGACGAGCTCGTGCCGGTGTTCGCCGGCGATGCCCCGACCCGCGAGCCTGGTCGACTCCGCGACCTCCGGCTCCGCAAGGCGAAGAAGCAGGCCGAGGAGGTCGCCTTCCAGGAGCTCATCTTCTCGCAGACGGTGGCGCCCCCGGCCGAGGTGTTCGCCGACGCCTGAGCCTGCTGGGAGGATTGAGGCGTGACCTCGACGCCTCCCGCCCTCGGCCTCCTCCTCGACGTGGACGGCCCCATCGCCAGCCCGATCACCCGCAGCATCAACCTGCCCGAGATCACCCGCGACCTCGTCGCCCTCGCGCACGCGGGCGTCCCGCTCGTCTTCAACACCGGCCGATCCGACGCGTTCATCCGCGAGGAGGTCGTGAGGCCGCTGCTCGCCGCGGGGCTCCGCGCTGACAGCCGCGTGCACGGCATCTGCGAGAAGGGCGCCGTCTGGTTCTCGATCGGCCCGCAGTACGGCCCTGCCGGCACGAGCGAGATCCACGTCGACGAGTCCCTCGCGATGCCGATCGACTTCGCCGCCGAGATGGATGAGCTCGTGCAGGCGCGCTTCGCCGACAGCGTCTTCTTCGACCACACCAAGCGCGCGATGGTGTCGGTCGAGCAGCTCACGTCGATCGATACCGAGGCCTACCTGGCGATCCAGCCCGTCTTCGACGACCTGGCCATGGCCTCGCTCCAGCGGCGCGGCTTCGGCGTGCGGCGGGTGGACGACGAGCGCCCCGACGCCGACGGCGCTGTGCAGTGGCGCATCGACCCGACCATCATCTCGACCGACATCGAGTCGGTCGTCCTCGGCAAAGACCTGGGTGCGAAGCGGGCTCTCGAGCTGCTCGCCCTCGACGGCGCTCTGCCCCTCTCGTGGCGCACGGTCGGCGACTCGCGGAGCGACTACGCCATGGCCGACTGGCTGGACGCCGAAGGCTACGAGGTCGAGCACGTCGACGTGCGGCCGTCCGACGGGGTGCCCGAGAAGGGGTATCCGATCCGGGTGAGCGCCAGCGGGGCCATCCACGACGAGGCGGGGGCCGAGTTCCTGCGCTCGTGGCTGGAGCAGGTGGCCTGACGGCGTCGCGCGCCTGAGAAACCCCTGGCAGCTATGGCGTCATCGACACGGCACCCGCCGGGTGGGTAAGCGTTGTCATCGGGTGGTCTGTGCGGGTGAGAGGCCGGTTATGCGGGGGACAAAGGCACAAGTGCCCCCCT
This sequence comes from Frondihabitans sp. PhB188, assembly GCF_003752365.1. Classification (GTDB taxonomy): domain Bacteria; phylum Actinomycetota; class Actinomycetes; order Actinomycetales; family Microbacteriaceae; genus Frondihabitans. The sequence goes on from NZ_RJUO01000004.1 coordinate 292,549, forward strand.
TTTGCACCCCAAACGGGGGTCGGTCAAAAGAGGGACCTCAGGATAATCTGACCAGACCAACTCGGACGGCCGCCCAACCGTCTGCAGAGCACGATGGCAACTCCGTTCATCCCAGTCCATTCGTCGTCGCCGTAGCCGACACCCCGCCTTCGCGAGGGCTCGCCCACCCAGCTGCGCCCTTCTGTCGGCATCTCCCCTGACCCGAATCCAGGAGACCTGTCCCGCATGTCCCGAACCATGCCCGGCGAGCGCACGTCCGCTCGCAGATCCACCCACGTGAGCCGCGCTGAGACGCGGCTCGAAGCCGAGCGGATGCGCCTCGAGGAGGCCGCCGCCGCCAAGAAGGCCGTCCGAGCTCCGAAGGTCCACACGACCGCGCACATCACGGCGGGCGGTCGTCCCGAGGGGCGCACGCACTCGCCGGTGATGGTGCTGCTCGTGCTCGTCGCGACCCTCGGCATCCTGCTGTACGGCCAGTTCCTGCTGAACCCTGCGAACCGTGGCGACCTGCTGCCGTACTGCATGGTGATCGTGGCGGAGGCCGTGGTCGTCGTCCAGGCGCTGCTGTCGATGTGGACGATCCTCTCGGGCGGCGCCGACCCCCGCGACTTCGACTTCCACCAGACGCAGGAGACGCTGTACGACGAGGACGAGATCGAGCGTCTCGGCCTCGCCGACCAGCCGCACCTGTGGCCCATGTACATCAACGGCAAGCGTCAGCTGATCGACGTGTTCATCACGGTCTACGGCGAGGACGTCGCGAAGATCGAGGCCACGCTCGTCGCTGCCCTCGCCCTGCAGGGCGAGCACCGCACCTGGATCCTCGACGACGGCAAGAGCGACGAGGTCCGCGACCTGGCCGCGCGCCATGCCGCCCGCTATGTGCGTCGACTGACGAACCACGGCGCCAAGGCCGGCAACGTCAACCATGCGCTCTCGCTCGCCAAGGGCGAGTACTACGCCATCTTCGACGCCGACTTCGTGCCGAAGCCCGAGTTCCTCTTCGAGACCGTGCCGTTCTTCGTCGACGACAAGGTCGCTTTCGTGCAGACCCCGCAGGCGTACGGCAACCTGTCGTCGCTCGTATCGCGTGGCGCCGGCTACATGCAGGCCGTCTTCTACAAGTTCATCCAGCCGGGCCGCAACCGCTTCAACGCAGCGTTCTGCGTCGGCACGAACGTGATCTTCCGTCGCGCCGCGATCGACTCGATCGGCGGAATGGACACCGCGTCGAAGTCGGAGGACGTCTGGACCTCGCTGCACCTCCACGAGGCCGGCTGGCGCTCGATCTACATCCCGCTGACGCTCGCCGTCGGCGACGCCCCCGAGACCATCGAGGCGTACTCGAAGCAGCAGCTCCGCTGGGCCTCGGGCGGATTCGAGATCCTGATGCAGCACAACCCGATGTCGCCGAAGCGCACGCTGACGATGGACCAGAAGCTGCAGTACATGGTCACCGCGACCAACTACCTGACCGGCATCGCGCCGCTCCTCCTGCTCCTGGTGCCGCCGCTCGAGATCTTCTTCGACCTGCGCCCCATGAACCTGACCATCTCGCTCTGGCAGTGGATCCTCTACTACTGCAGCTTCTACCTGATGCAGATCCTGCTGGCGTTCTACACGCTGGGGTCGTTCCGGTACGAGGTGCTGATGCTGGCGACCGTGTCGTTCCCGATCTACGTCAAGGCGCTCTGGAACGTCATCACCGGCAAGGACGAGGGCTGGCACGTCACCGGAGCGAAGAACCTGCAGAAGTCGCCGTTCAACTTCATCATCCCGCAGGTGCTGTTCTTCGTCTTCCTGGCGCTGACCAGCTGCGTGGCGATCTACCGCGACATGCAGAACGGCGTCGCGACGCTCGCCACCTTCTGGAACCTGCTGAACACCTTCATCCTGCTGTCGTTCATCATCGTCGCCTTCCGCGAGGCCAAGCAGATCCGCAAGGCCAACAAGGCCACCCTGCGCGGCGAGGTCGTGACCGACGTCTACGAGCCGGTCGCTGCCGCCGCCAAGGCCACCCGCACGCGGATCTCCCGACCCGCGCCTCGCAGCCCCGAGGAGATCGCTCTCCTCGAGACGTCGATCGAGGACACCCTGCCTCGTTCGCGCCGAATCCAGCCGCCGGTCGTCACCCCGCCCGCATCGCTCACCACCAGTCCTTCTTCCGCCACCGACCAGAGGGTTGCTTCATGACCTGGGCCAGCCGTTTCAAGCTCTTCGCGGGCATCGTCGTCGTGATCATCCTCGTCGCCGCATTCACCGTGATCTTCACCAAGAGGCAGTCGCAGGTCATCTCGACCAGCGCCAGCATCCAGGCCGAGGAGTACAAGATCGGCACCGACTACTCGGGCTCGATCACCAAGCAGTACGTCGTCGACGGCGACACGGTCACGAAGGGCGACCCGCTCTTCACGATCAAGAGCCTGTCGGTGCTGCAGGACGTCTCGTCGAACCTCCTCAGCTACAACAGCGCCGCGTACTCGGTCACGGCCGACGGGACCATGACCTTCAAGGCCACGGTCACCGGCACGGTCACCGACATCGCGACCAAGGAGGGCGGCTTCGTCCAGGCCGGCGCCGACCTCGCCACCATCGATGCGGCCGACAGCCTCTTCGTGATGGGCGACTACAACCTGACGCCGCGCGACTACGAGCGCATCCAGTCCGGCGGCACCGTCGACCTGACCCTGCCGAACCAGACCGTGCTCAACGGCACCGTCAAGAAGGTCTCCGTGCAGACGACCGACGGCAACGCCCAGACGTCCGTCCAGGTCTCCAGCAAGTACCTGGTGCAGGGCTCGGCCTCCGGGCTCGTCGCGCCGGGCACCCCGGTGACGGCTACGCTGCACCTGCGTCAGGACGGCATGTTCGCCGGCGTCCAGGACGCCATGCTCGCCTTCGTCCAGAAGATCGGCCTGTAGTCATCGGTGTCGTACGCCGCGGCCGCCTGGCCGCCGCCGCCCTCGTGGCGGCCTCGGCGCTCCTCTTGAGCGCCTGCACCTCGGAGGGAAGCCAGACGACCCAGACTCCATCGCGGCCGAGCACCGCCTCGACCGTGCTCGGCGACTCGACGGTCGCTCCGCTCGTCAAGGCACTGCCGCAGAAGTCCATCGCTCCGGCGACGACGACGAAGCTGGCGAAGGGCCTCATCCCGCCGACCAACAAGTGGTACTCCGGGCTGGCCTTCGGCGCCGAGTCGTTCGCGGTGTTCCCCTTCCCGATCTCGTTCCAGGAGACCGCGACCGGCTTCTCGGCAGGGCTCCCGCCCGTCACGGCGACCGAGAACACGCTGTTCGGTGAGAACGTTCCGCAGGTCACCCTCGACGTGGGCGCCTCGACTGCGGTCGTCAGCCGCTACGACGACGTCTCTGTGACCGTCGAGCACCGCAAGGGCTCGACCGTGATCGGCCACACCACCATCGCCGAGGGCTCGCCCCTCGTCTCGTACGTCGCCGCGAGCTCGCAGACGACCACTCTCGACGGCCAGGTCGCGTCGACCGTCGCCGGCCGCGGGACCCTCACCGTCTCGGGCCAGGAGTGGGCTGTCGTCACGACCGGGGGGTCGATCGACGGCGCCTCCGTGAAGCTCGACAAGGGCGGCAGCGTCGTGCTGTTCCCCGTGCCGTCGGGCGCCTCCTCATCCCAGCTGACGAAGCTCATGACCGCCGCCGAGGCTCCGCTGACCGGTGTCACGACGGCCTACAAGTCGGTCTCGAAGGGCGAGCAGACGTCGCTCGGGTACACGACCGCGTCCGGTTCGAAGGCGCAGTCAACGATCGTCGTCCCCCTACCGCACCAGGGCTCCGACGCCGCCAGCACGGGCTGCACCGGCCTGACCTACACGACCATCTACGGCACGGTGCCGGTCTGCATCTCGTCGGGGCTGACCTTCACGACCGCCGCGGTCGAGGCCACCGGCGAGCTCGACCTGTCGAAGCTCTCGTCGTCGCAGAAGGCCACCCTGAAGTCGCAGCTCGAAGTCGACGTGTCGTCGCTCCCGACCTTCAACACCGACACCTACTACGGCGGCAAGTCGCTGTACCGCGCCGCGATGCTCCTGCAGATCGCGCGGCAGCTCGGCGACTCGGCATCCGCGAAGACGCTCACGACGAAGCTCACCACAGAGATCTCCCTGTGGATGGAGCCCGACGGCTGCACCACACGCGGCCAGGAGTGCTTCGTCTACGACCCGAAGCTCAAGACGATCGTCGGCCTCGTGAACTCGTTCGGCTCCGAGCTCGCCAACGACCACCACTTCCACTACGGGTACTTCCTCTATGCGGCGGGCGTCGTCGCGCAGAACGACCCCGCGCTGGCGAAGAGGTGGGCGCCGGTGATGAACCTGCTGGCCGCCGACATCGCGACCAACACGGGCGACCAGTCGGGCACGTACTTCCCCGACACGCGCGCGTACGACCCGTACTTCTCGCACGCCTGGGCCTCGGGCTACTCGGAGTTCAACGACGGCAACAACCAGGAGTCGTCGTCCGAGGCCGTGAACGCCTGGAACGGACTCGCCCTCTGGGCCAAGGCCTCCGGCGACTCGGGGCTCGAGGCCGAGGCGAACTGGATGCTCAGCGGCGAGACCGCGTCGGCGCTGGCCTACTACGTCAACCCCGACCTCACGGGCTCGGAGTTCGACGGCTTCTCGCACGAGCTCGTCTCGCTCAACTGGGGCGGCAAGCGCGACTACGCCACCTGGTTCTCGGCGGCGCCGAGCGCGATCATCGGCATCCAGTTGATCCCGATGAGCCCCGTGTCGACCTATCTCGGCACCGAGGCGGGCGGCGGTTCGAAGCACATCATCTCGCTCGTCGACACGGCGCTCTCGGCGGGGACCAACGTCACGCTCGCCGACTACGTGCTCATGTACGAGTCGCTTGCCGGCACCTCGTCGGCTGACGCGGCGCTGGCGGCGGCGAAGAAGTTCCCGAGCGCCTCCATCGACAACGGCAACTCGCGCACCTACATGCTCGCGTTCATCATGGCGCAGCAGACGAAGTAGGGCCCGCTGCAGGCGGGGCCGGCGTCGCGCTCCCGCGGGGGCCCGGCGGCGGCCGGCCCCCGTCGGGTCGGCGGGGTCGGCGGCGGCCGGGAGTTCCTGCGCCCGGGCCGTGCCCCGAATTTCAAGGAGATTTTCGGGCCGACCGTGGCCCGATCCGCCTCACTTTCGTGCTGGCGCGGAAATCTCCTTGAAATTGCGGCGGCGCAGGCAGGCGGCGGCTACCTCGGAAGCAGCGCCAGCGCCTCGACGATCGTCGGGACCTCGGTGCGGGTCGTGTAGTCGACGTGGACGTCGGCGAAGACGACAGTGCCGTCGCCCGCGACCACGAGCACCGTCGGGAACGGGATGTCGCCCGTCGCGTCGGCGTTGCTGTCGGCGACGTCGAAGCCCAGGTCGGTGTGGGCGGCGCGGGCGTCGGACGTCGGCTCGGTCAGGATGCCGAGGGAGCGGACCAGCGTGTTGCCCGGGTCGGAGAGCACGGTGAACTCGAGCGACCCGTTCGTGATGGCGAGCTCGGAGGCCTCCGGGGTCTGGGGGCTGATCGCCAGGAGCTCGATGCCGCGCTCGCGCAGCTGGGGGAGGAGCGCCTCCTGGTAGTGCTTGAGCGTGAGGTTGCAGTAGGGGCACCACGAGCCCCGGTAGAAGACGACGACCGTGCCGTCGGCGCCAAGCGCGTCGGCCAGCCGCACGGGTTCGCCGGTGGTGCTGACGAGCTCGGCGTCCGGCAGCGCGTCGCCCGCCTCGACCGCCCCGTCGGGCGTGCCCGACGCGGTCAACACCGCCTGCTCGTCGTCGAAGACCGCCGTGAGGCGCGGGCCGATCTGGGCGGTGAAGCCCTCGTTGAAGGTGGCTACCTGATCGGCGATGGTCGTGGTCTCGGCGGGTCGGGTGTCGCTGGGCATGCTGCTCCTCGGGTGGGGGTCGGGATGGTTGGCTCAGGGTATGCGTCCGGGCGTCGCCGGGGCTGGGCTGCGTAACACGCGGTCACAGCCCGGCCTGGTACCGGGGCCAATGACGGGGATTCTCGCGACCCGGCCCGTTTCGCCGCCTCATTTCTCGCCGCTGCGGCAGATCTCCGTCGTTGTCGACGGCGGCCCGCGCCAGCGGGGTCAGCTCTGGCAGCGCGGGCACCAGTAGGTGTCGCGGAGCTCCAGCTCGGACTCGCCCAGCATGCCGCGCTCGATCTTCGTGCCGCAGCGCAGGCAGGGCCGCCCGGCACGGCCGTACACCCAGTCGGTGTCGCCGCGGAGGCGCCCGGTCGTGGTGCGGTCGACCCGGTCTTTGTTGGCGTCGATGAGGCGGTGCGCCAGCTCGATGACCTTCGCGCGCTGAGGCACCTCGCCGACGGGCCGCGTGGGGAGGACGCCGCGCAGGAAGCAGAGCTCGTTGCGGTAGACGTTGCCGACTCCGGCGAGCACGCGCTGGTCGAGCAGCGCGAGGCCGATCGGCCGCTCGGGGTCGCGCTCGAGGTTGGCGAGAGCGACGTCGGGGTTCCAGTCCGGGCCGAGCAGGTCGGGGCCGAGGTGGCCCACGACCGAGTCGTCGTCGTCGCGCGGGACCAGCTCGACTATTCCGAGGTCGAAGCCGACGGCGACCCAGTCGGCCGTCTCGAGCACGACGCGCGCCTGGTAGGCGGGCCGCTTCCACTTCGTGCCGTGGCGGTAGAGGTGCCACGACCCCTCCATCTTGAGATGCGTGTGCAGCGTCACGTCGCCGAGGTGATGGAGCAGGTGCTTGCCGCGGCTGACGACGTCGTCGATGACGGTGCCCGCCAGATCAACGGTGGCGAACTCGGGCACGCGGAAGTCGCTCTTCGTCAGCACCGCACCGTGGAGCACCGCGTCGAGGTTCTTGGCGGCGCGGTAGACGGTATCGCCCTCAGGCATGGTCCGGCCTCACCCGCGCAGCCGCAGACCGCTGGGCGTCGTCGCGAAGCCGGCGTCGCGGAGCGCCTCGCCCAGGGTCGTGCTCAGCACGAACTCGCCGTCGACGCGCTCGACCGAGAGGCGGCCGAGCCGCGTGCGCACCACGGCAGCGAGGGAGGTCGCGGCTGCGACGAGGTCGTCCGGGCCGGGGGCGCCGAACGTCAGCAGCGTCTTGCCGCCCCGCTCGACGTAGACGACCAGTCGGCCGTCGACGAGCACGACGAGCGAGCCCGCCTTGCGCCCGGGGCGGTGTCCGCGTGGCGCGGCAGAGCCGTCGGCGGGCTCGGGCAGCGCCGGCCACGGCAGGGCGGCGCCGTAGGGATTGGCAGGGTCGGTCGCCGCCAGGGTGACGACGGGCACGGGCGAGGTGTCTCCGTCGTCGCGCAGGAACGAGCGGAGCCTGTCGACGGTCGGCCCCGTGGCGAACTGGGCGGCGCCGAGCCCTTCCACGAAGTAGCCGCGGCGGGCGCGTCCGGTCTCTTCGAAGCCCGAGAGCACCTTGTAGACGGTCGAGAAGCCGCCGCGGACGCCCTCGTTGGCGACGGCGCCGCGCGTCACGATGCCGTGCCGCTCGAGCAGCATCTCGGCCTGCGCGGCGGCGCGGACCGTCGAGTCGCCCTCGGCGAGCGGCAGCAGCGACCAGCGGCCGCCGACGGTCGGCGGACCGGCCTGGCGCACCCGGTCGGCGCGGGGGACGCGGCCGCGGTACGACGAGCGCATGCGCGTCGGAGCCCGGGGGCGAGGCGGCTTGCCTCCGACCTGGGTGCGCAACGGGGCGAAGGTGTCGTTGGTGATCTGGCCCTGCCAGACGAGGTCCCAGATCGCGGTGGCCAGCGACTCGTCGTCTTTCGAGCCGACCGCGTCGGAGAGCTGCCGGAAGAAGTACGCGCCGCCGCCGGCCAGGGCGGCCAGCACCTCGCGCTGCAGCTCGGTCGTCTCATCGCCCGACGGCTCGGAGAGCGTGACGCCGGCTCCATCGGCCAGATGCAGGCTCACCCAGCCGTCGTTGCCCTGCAGGGTGCCCGCGCCCGACCAGATGACCTCGCCGGTCGCGGTCAGCTCGTCGAGCATGGCGGGAGAGTAGTCGGTGACGCGGGCGGGGAGGATCAGGGTCTCCCACGCACTCGCGGGCAGGGCCACGCCGCTGAGCTGGTCGATCACCTGCACGACGCCGTCGATGCCCCGCAGACCCGAGCCCTTGGCGCCGGTCGCGACGTGCTGCCACGCGGGCAGGAACCGGCCGAGCGTCTCGTGCGAGACCGGCTCGACCTCGTGGCGGAGTGCCGCCAGCGAGCGGCTGCGCAGTCGCCGCAGGACCTCGGCGTCGCACCACTCCGACCCCTGGCGATCGGGCCGGAACTCGCCCTCCACCACGCGGCGATCGGTAGCGAGGCGCCGCAGCGTGTCGTGCACCACCGCCGTGCCCAGGCCGAGGCGCTGGGCGACCTCGGCGGGGGCGAACGGACCGTGCGTGCGGGCGTAGCGGCCGACGAGGTCGCCGAGCGGATCGTCGACGGGCTCGATGAACGCCGACGGGACGCCGATGGGCAGGTTCACTCCGAGCGCATCGCGGAGGCGGGAGGCGTCTTCGATGCCGGCCCAGCGCTCCGTGCCGGAATGGGTGAAGCGAAGGACGCGCGCCGCCCGGACCAGCTCGTCGAGGGCACCCTCGAGCCGGGTGGCGGCGTCGTCGGTGCCGGCCAGCCAGCTGCGCTCGACGATCTCGGACGTCGTCAGCGGGCCCAGGAGGCGGAGCAGGTCGACGACTCCCTCGATGTCGCGGGCGCGCCGCTCGGGCGTGAGCTTCTGCAGCTCGCGCTCGTGCAGGTCGATGACGTCGGCGTCGAGGAGCTCGCGCAGCTCGGCACGGCCGAGCAGCTCGGCGAGCAGCGACGAGTCGAGCGACAGCGCGGCGGCCCGGCGCTCGGCGAGCGGGGAGTCGCCCTCGTAGAGGAAGGCCGCGACGTAGCCGAACAGGAGCGACCGCGCGAACGGCGAGGGCTGGGCCGTCTCGGTCTCGACGACTCGCACCTCGCGGCGGGCTAGAGCGTCGGTCAGCTCCATCAGGGCCGGCAGGTCGTAGACGTCTTGGAGCACCTCGCGGACCGCCTCGAGCACGATCGGGAACTGCGGGTACTTGCGCGCGACGTCGAGCAGCTGGGACGCTCGCTGTCGCTGCTGCCAGAGCGGCGACCGCTTGCCCGGGTTGTAGCGGGGCAGGAGCAGGGCCCGCGCCGCGCACTCGCGGAAACGCGACGAGAACAGCGCCGAGCCGCCGACCTCCTCGGTCACGATGGCGTCGAGCTCGTCGCGCTCGAACGTGAACAGGTCGGCGCCGGGCGGCTCGGCGTCGGTGTCGGGGATGCGGACGACGATGCCGTCGTCGGCGGCCATCGCCGAGCCGTCGATGCCGAGCCGGTCGCGGATGCGCCCGGAGACGGCCAGCGCCCAGGGAGCGTGCACGCGCATGCCGTAGGGCGAGTGGAGGATCAAACGCCAGTCGCCGAGCTCGTCGCGGAACCGCTCGACGACGAGCGTCTGGTCGGTCGGCACGTGGCCGGCGACCTCCCGCTGCTCGGCGATGAAGGCGAGGAGGTTGCGGGCGGCCCGCTCGTCGAGGCCGCCCGCGGCCACTCGGGCGACGGCCTCGGCCTCGCTCGACGTGGCGAGCTCGCGCGTGTAGGCGCCGATGGCGCGGCCGAGCTCGGCGGGGCGGCCGATGCCGTCGCCCTTCCAGAACGGCACGCGTCCGGGCTGCCCGTAGGCGGGCGAGACCAGCACGCGGTCGTGGGTGATGTCTTCGATGCGCCAGCTCGTCGCGCCGAGGGCGAAGACGTCGCCGACGCGGGACTCGTAGACCATCTCCTCGTCGAGCTCGCCGACGCGAGCCGCCTTCTCGCCGACCATGAACACGCCGAAGAGGCCGCGGTCGGGGATGGTGCCGCCGCTCGTGACGGCCAGGCGCTGGGCGCCGGGACGGCCAGCGAGGGTACCGTGCACGCGGTCCCACACGATTCGCGGCCGCAGCTCGGCGAACTCGTCCGACGGGTACTTGCCGCTCAGCAGGTCGAGCGTGGCGTCGTAGGCGCTCCGCGGCAGGGTCGCGAACGGGGCGCTGCGGCGCACCAGGTCGTACCACTCGTCGACATTGATCTCATCGAGCGCGACGGCCGCGACGGTCTGCTGCGCGAGCACGTCGAGCGGGTTGGCCGGCACCTGCAGCTGCTCGATCAGGCCGGCGACCATGCGCTCGGCTGCGACCGCCGAATGGATCAGGTCGGCCCGGTGCTTCGGGAAGAGCACGCCCCGCGACACCTCGCCGACCTGGTGGCCCGCGCGGCCGACCCGCTGCAGGCCGCTGGCGACCGACGGCGGCGACTCGACCTGCACGACGAGGTCGACCGCGCCCATGTCGATGCCGAGCTCGAGCGAGCTCGTCGCGACGACGCAGCGCAGGCGGCCGCTCTTCAGGTCGTCTTCGATGATCGCGCGCTGGTCTTTGCTCACGGAGCCGTGGTGGGCGCGGGCCAGCAGAGGCTCGGAGCCCTGGGTCTGGCCCGAGCCGCCCATGAGCTGAGCGGGCACCGCCTGAGCCGGCGGCGAGCCGATCGCGCCGGTGGCTGAGCCGTCGGCCGCGGCGCCGACCAGCGCCTCCTCCGCCGGGACGAGCTGCCGCTCCAGGTAGATGTCGTTGAGCCGAGCGGTCAGCCGCTCGGCCAGGCGCCGCGAGTTGGCGAACACGATGGTCGACCGGTGCTCGAGGATCAGGTCGACGATCCCCTCTTCGACGTGCGGCCAGATCGACCCCTGCGGGGCCGCGCCGGCGGCCGAGCCCTCGAGGGGAGCCGCCGTGCCGAGCTCGGTCATGTCGTCGACCGGCACCACGACCCGCAGGTCGAACTTCTTCTCGGACGCGGGCGCCACGATCGTCACCGGCGCCGTGCCGCCGAGGAACCGCGCGACCTCCTCCGGCGGGCGGACGGTCGCCGACAGCCCGATGCGCTGGGCGGGCTTCTCGAGCAGGTCGTCGAGGCGCTCGAGCGACAGCGCGAGGTGGGCGCCGCGCTTCGACGCGGCGACGGCGTGGACCTCGTCGATGATGACTGTCTCGACGCCGCGCAGGTTCTCGCGCGCGGCGGACGTCAGCATCAGGTAGAGCGACTCGGGCGTCGTGATCAGGATGTCGGGCGGCGTGCGCTGCAGGAGCCTGCGGTCGGATGACGAGGTGTCGCCCGATCGCACGCCGACGCTGATGTCGGGCGGGGTGGAGCCCAGCCGCCGGGCCGTCTGGGTGATTCCGACCAGAGGCGACCGGAGGTTGCGCTCGACGTCGACGCCCAGCGCCTTGAGCGGCGAGATGTAGAGCACCCGAGTTCGGTGCTCCTTGGCCTCGGGAGGAGGCGCCGACGCCAGCCGGTCGATCGACCAGAGGAAGGAGGCCAGCGTCTTGCCCGAGCCCGTCGGCGCGATCACGAGCGCGTTGCGGCCGCCCGAGATGGCCTCCCACGCCCCCTCCTGCGCGTGCGTGGGCCGCGCGAAGGCGCCGCGGAACCACTCTGCGGTCGCAGGGGAGAAGCGGTCGAGAACGTCGGTCATCGTCAGGCCATCCTGCCCGCAGCCACTGACATTCGACCGGGACGGCATTCGACCGGGCCGATCGCCGCCGCGGTCCTCCGGATAGCGTGGAGCCATGCCCACTCTGCTGCACCTCGACTCCTCCGCCGACATCGACGGCTCCCGCTCCCGCGCCGTCACGAAGACCTTCGCCGACGCCTGGGCCGCCCAGGGCGACGACCACGTCGTCGTCTACCGCGACCTCCACGTCGACGCGCTCCCGCACCTGAGCGACGCGTCGTTGCACTTCCCGCCCCACCTGCGCCCGGCCGGTGCCGCGCCGAGCCCCGAGCAGGAGGCGCTGCAGGCCGAGATCATCGCTCAGCTCCTCGCCGCCGACGTGCTGCTGATCGGCGTGCCGCTCTACAACTACTCGATGCCGTCGACGCTCAAGGCCTGGATCGACTACATCCACGTGCCGTCCGTCACGGCCCCGTTCGGCGCGGACACGACGCAGCCCATGGCGGGCCGCCCGGCCGTCCTGGTGTCCACCCGCGGTGGTGTCTACGACGCAGGAACTCCGACGGCCTTCGACGACCACGCGCTTCCGGCGCTTCAGCTCATCCTCGGCACCGCCCTCGGCATGCGCGTCGAGACCATCGTCGCGACGCGGACCCTGACGGAGCGGTTCGGGGGGCCCGCCGACGAGGTGGCGAAGCAGCACGCGGAGCTCGACGGCGCGCACGAGGCAGCGGCGGCGGCGGCGGCCCGCCTGGCGTAGGCCGAGTTCCTGCGCCCGCGAGAGTCGGTGGCGGCCTCTAGGGTGAAGGCATGGAACAACGACGTCTCGGACGCACCTCTCGCGAAGTCTCGGTCATCGGCCTCGGCACGTGGCAGCTCGGCGGCGACTGGGGCGACGTGCCCGAGCGCGACGCCTTCGCCGTGCTCGACGCCTCGGTGCAGGGCGGCGTCACGTTCTTCGACACCGCCGACGTCTACGGCGACGGGCGCAGCGAGCAGCTGATCGGCAAGTGGCGGCGCAGCAACGCGGACGCCCCGCTCACGATCGCGACGAAGATGGGCCGCCGCGAGCCGCAGGAGCTCAAGAACTACACCCGCGCGAACTTCATCGAGTGGATCGACCGGTCGCGCCGCAACCTGCAGATGGACACTCTCGACCTCGTGCAGCTGCACTGCCCGCCGACCTCGGTGTTCCGCAGCGGCGACGTGTACGACGCCCTCGACGAGATGGTCGAGCGGCAGATGATCGCGGCGTACGGCGTGAGCGTCGAGGAGGCCGGGCAGGCGCTGACCGCGATGGAGCGGCCGAATCTTGCGACGGTCCAGATCATCCTCAATGCGTTCCGTATGAAGCCTCTCGACGAGGTGCTCCCCGCGGCGGTGGAGTCGGGCGTCGGCATCATCGCCCGCGTGCCGCTGGCGAGCGGTCTGCTGAGCGGCAAGTACACGGCCGAGACGCAGTTCGCCCCGAACGACCACCGCTCGTTCAACCGCCACGGCGAGGCCTTCGACCAGGGCGAGACGTTCTCGGGCGTCGACTTCGAGACCGGCGTCGAGGCGGCCGTCGCCTTCTCGGAGTACACCCCCGAGGGAGTCTCGACCGCGCAGGCGGCGCTCAAGTGGATCGTCGAGCAGCCGGGCCTGACCACGGTGATCCCCGGCGCCCGCAACCCCGAGCAGGCCCGTGCCAACGCGGAGGCGGGCGACGTCCCGGCACTCGGCGAGGAGTTCCACGACCGCACCGAGCGCCTCTACGACCGGTACTTCCGCCCAGTCGTGCATTCGCGCTGGTGAGGATTGCGATTATCGCAATATTCTGACATCTTAGGTATATGACAGATGAAGTCGCTCCTCGCGTAAAGCAGATTCAGGCCCGGCTCGGCGTATCGCAGGCCGAACTCGCGACGGCGATCGGGATGAACGGTTCGAAGCTCTCGAAGTCGCTTCATGGTTCCCGGCGCTTCACGTCTCTCGAACTCGCCCGCATTGCCGATATCGGCGGCACGACTGTGGATTGGCTCCTCACGGGAGCTCCTTCACGATCGCTCGAGTTCGCCGCTCGAGCACTGAGAGCCACGTCCGAATCGAGCGCGCGAGGGCAGGAGATCCTGGCCGACCTGGGCCAGTGGCACGACGCTGCGCATGAGCTCGGGCTCATCGCGCCTGCTCCGGCTCTTCCCGTCGGCGGATCCGAGAGGGGGTACGTCGCGCAAGCGAACGCCCTCGCCGCGCAGGCCGTCTCCCGGCTCTCCACACCGCTCGGCGCCACTGACAACGTGTCGCTCATCGGTGCGATCGAAGAGGCGTTCGGCGTCTGCGTGGTCATCGACACTCTCCCCGACGGCTACGACGGTCTCAGCTACCAGGACGACGACTTCCGAGCCATCGTGCTGGCGAAGACCCCACGGGCTGTTCGCCAGCGATACACCCTCGCTCACGAAGTGGGGCATCTTCTCTGGGGTGACGCCAGCGAGGAGATCATCGCAGAGCATCTTCTGCCTCCGCGAGATAGGCGAGACCCCCATCAGGAGAAGCGCGCGAACGTCTTCGCCGCATCGTTCCTGATGCCTGAACGTGAGATTCGAGAGGCTCTGTCCGAACGCACCGGCGTCGAAGCGTTCCCCGATCTCGTCTGGCAGTTCGGTGTCTCCCCCGACTCCATGGCTTGGCGACTGTTCAATCTGCTGATCATCGACGACGCCGAACGCGAGGGCTTGAGCGGCCTGTCATCTCACTCGGTAGCGCGGCAACTGCGCGTATCGACTGAACACGCATCCCGGTGCAGCCTCTCCGACACGTTCCGGCCGGCGCAGCCGCTGGTCGACGCCTTCGTCACTGCTTACGAGCAGGGTGTCGCTACTGCCCGTCCTCTTGCCGCCCTTCTCAAGCGACCCATCGAGGAGGTCGAGGCGTTCTTCGACAGCGATGGTGCAGAGGGCATCTGGGCCGACCCCGAGAACCAGGGCTAGCTCGGGCACATGGCAGTCACGTTCTTTCCCGACACAACAGTCGTTTGCAACTTCGCCGCCGTAGACCGGCTGGACCTGTTCGTCGACTACCTCAACGGTCGCGGCCGCATCGTCGAAGCAGTCGCCTATGAGATCTCTCGGTCAGCGACGATTCTCCGAGCGCTTGCTGCCCTCGATGTCGACTCGGTATTCGGTGCACCGATCGAACTCGACAACGACCCCGCCCGCCACGCGATCGAGGTCAGCCGCACGGCCGTCTTCGGCGGCATGCCGTCGCGGCCGCTCGAACATCTGGGGGAGAGTCAGACCCTCTATGTGCTGGGTGCCAGGCCCGAGTTCTCGGACTCGATCTGGATCACCGATGACAAGCAGGCGAACCGCCTCGGCCAGCGGCGCGGGTTAATCACGCGCGACACCGTCCACATGCTCGAAGAACTCGTCGCGAATCGCGAAATCAGCTGCAGCGTCGCCTTCGACCTGACGGAGGAGATGTGGCGACAGGGGCGATCGCTTCTCTCCCGGCCCCTCGCGCCGAGTTTCTTCGGATGACCGAGTCCGATCTTCAGTAGCCTCGATAGATGCTCTCCGTTCAAGCTCCCGGCTCGCGCTTGTGAGCGCGGGCGGCGTCGGCGGGTACCGCGAGCTGCTCGGTCCGGCCGATCGGCGCGCGCTCTTCGCGGTCGGAGTCCTTGCCCGCGTCCCGCTGGCGATCGTCGGCTACAGCGTGCTGTTCTTCGTCCAGGCGACGACCGGGTCGTTCGCGACGGCCGGATTCGCCTCGGGCCTGGCCATCGCGTCGATGGCCGCGGTGAGCCCCGTCTTCGGCCGCATCGCCGACCGCGCCGGCCAGCGCGGCGCGCTCCTCGCGGCGGCGATCGCCCACCCGCTAGCCGTCGCGCTGATGATCGCGGTCGGCTCGCTCGGCGCGCCCCTGCCCGTCGTGGCCGCGGCATCGGTGCTGGTGGGCGCCTCGATCGCGCCGGTCGGGTCGTACATGCGGGCCCGCTGGTCGCAGCGGCTCGGCGACACCCCGATCCTGCAGGTCGCGTTCTCGCTGGAGGCGATCGCCGATGAGCTCGTCTGGGTGTTCGGGCCGGCGCTCGCCGCTCTCGTCGCCGGGACCATCAGCCCCGCCGCCGGCCTGGTGATCTCGGCGGTGATCGGCACGGCCGGGGCGCTCCTGCTGCTGCGCGGGGCACCGACGCGCCCGATCCCGGTGGCCGGCAGCGGACCCCGGGCGGCGTTCCGGCCCTGGCGGTCGCGGCGGCTCATGGGCCTGCTGATCGCCAACGCCGTCGTCGGCCTCATGTTCGGCATCAACGACGTCAGCGTCGTGGCCTGGACCGCCAGCATCGGGGTTCCGCAGATCGCCGGTCTCGTGCTCACTGCCTACTCGATCGGCAGCGTGTCGGGCGGGTTCCTGATGGGGCTCGTGCCCGGCCGGCTTCCCGCCTACCGGCTCCTGGTCGCGTCGACGCTGCTGTTCGCGATCTTCTGGTTCGCGCTGTCGCAGGCTCCCAACCCGTTCTGGCTCTTTCCGATCGGGGTGTTCGCGGGCATGACGATCACCCCGTTCACGATCTCGACCAATCGCGTCGTGCACGAGGCCGTGCGCCCCGAGGTGTTCACGGAGGCCCTGGCCTGGGTGTCGGCGTTCGTCGTGGGCGCGATGGCGCTGGGCTCGTCTCTCGGCGGGGTCGTCGGCGAGCGGGTCGCGCCCGACGCCGGGTTCACGCTCGTCGGGGTGCTGGCCGTGATCCCGTTCCTGGTCGTGCTCGTGGCGGGGGTGCGGCGGCGCCGGGCCTCCCCCGTCGAGAGCGGCGCGCCTGGGCTCTGAGGCCGGTCGGGGGTCCGACTCGGCCGCTCTCGGCGAGAGCCACGGGCGGCAGGGGGACAAAGCTGTGCCGCCATCCCGCGCCGTCCGCGTAGACCGGGCGGCATGGCAGACACGATCTACACCCCGCAGAACCCGCTCACCCAGTACCCCGGCCCGCCGTTCGAGAAGCAGCAGCAGACCGGCCCCGGCGACATCCACGACATGAAGCCCCGGCCCGACCACGGCGAGGAGAGCTACGTCAGCGGCAAGCGCCTTGCGGGCCGCAAGGCACTCGTCACGGGCGCCGACTCCGGCATCGGCCGCGCCGTCGCCATCGCCTACGCGCGCGAGGGCGCCGATGTGGCGCTCGCCTACCTGCCCGAAGAGCAGCAGCAGGCCGACGAGGTGGCCGCCCTCGTCGAGGCCGCCGGCCAGAAGGCCGTCCTGATTCCGGGCGACCTGCAAGACGAGTCGTACAACACGACCATGATCGAGAAGACGGTGCAGGAACTCGGCGGCGTCGACATCCTGGCCCTCGTCGCGGGCGTCATGCCGACCGTCGACTCCATCGAGGACTTCGAGACCGAGACCCTCGACCATGTGCTCAAGGCCAACATCTACACGCTGTTCTGGACGACCAAGGCCGCCCTGCCGCACCTGAAGCCGGGCGCGTCGATCATCACGACATCGTCGATCCAGGGCTTCCAGCCGTCGCCGTCGCTCGCGGAGTACGCCGTCTCGAAGGCGGGCATCGCGAACTGGACCCGCGCGATGGCGGGCCAGCTCGCCGAGAAGGGGATCCGCGTCAACGGCGTGGCTCCCGGACCGGTGTGGACGCCGCTGCAGCCGGCGTTCGTCCCGAACGAGAAGATCGAGTCGTTCGGCGAGGAGGCCGTCTTCGGCCGTCCGGGTCAGCCGGCCGAGCTGGCACCGCCGTTCGTCTTCCTGGCCTCGCAGGAGTCGAGCTACATCAGCGGCGAGACGATCGCGGTGACCGGCGGGACGCCGATTCACTAGCGCTGACCGGCGGGACGCCGATTCACTAGCGCTGACCGGCGGAACGCCGATTCACTAGCGCTGACCGGCGGGACGCCGATCCACTAGTGCTACCGGGTGCGCTGGGCTCCCTCGGCGATGAACTCCGCGAGGGTCTCGCCGAGGAGCTCGCGCGCCCAGCGCTCCGCGGCGGCCGGGTCTCGGTCGACCAGAGTGCGGGCGAGCTCGTTGTGACGGTGGGCCGACGACGGCGTGTACTCGGTGATGGTGTGGCGGCGCTCCTCCGTCCGGGTCCGCAGCAGGGCCTCCACCGTCGATGCGAAGTGCGCGATGACGAGGTTGCCCGAGGCAGCGAGGATCGTCGTGTGGAAGGCGACGTCGGCCTCGAGGTACCGGCGGTCGTCGCCGGCGGCGCTGGCGTCGACCATGGCGGCGGCGCACTCCTGCACGCGGTGGGCCTCGCCCGGCGTCATGGCGGTAGCCGCGAGGCGTGCAGCGACGGGCTCGATCCCGAGCCGCATCTCCAAGAGCTCGCGCATCTGCACGAAGTAGTCGGCGCCGCGGCCGCGCCACTCCACCACCTGCGGGCTCGAGACGTCCCAGTCTGCCCGGGGGAGCACCTGCGTGCCGACGCGCTGGCGCGGTTCGACCATGCCGAGCGACTGGAGCACCCGCAGTGCCTCGCGGAGCACCGAGCGGGACACGGCGAACTCCTCGCCGAGCCGGTCGACGCTGAGGATCGCGCCCGCGGGCAGCTCGCCGTCGACGATGCGCTGCCCGAGCGTGCCCACCACGCGCGAGTGCAGGCCTCGGTCGCCGAGGGGACTCTTCGCCATTTGACGCTCCTTGGCAGTGGTGGCAGAGTACATAAGTCTTATTAATCTGATTAATCAGACGAACTTACCGACCCAGTCTGGCGCACCCCGGCCGCCGACGAGGTCACCCTGACAATGGGGTCGCGCAGAAGCGCCCCCGGAAGAGGACGACGACGTGCACTTCTCCCCCCTCGCGCTGGCGAGCACCGAGCTGGTGAAGCCCTCCGGCTCCGACGCGCAGCTGATCATCGCGGCGCTCGCCGGAGTCGCGGCGATCATCCTCATGATCACGTGGCTCAAGGTCCATCCGTTCCTGGCTCTGGCCATCGCGTCCATCGGCGTGGGCATCGGCGCGGGGCTCGCCCCGGCAGACACGGTCGTGAGCTTCGGCAACGGCTTCGGCGCCACGATGACGAGCGTCGGAATCCTCGTCGGCTTCGGCGCGATGTTCGGCAAGATCCTCGTCGACTCGGGCGGGGCCGATCGCATCGTCGACACGCTCGTGAAGCGCTCGTCGCCGCGCACCCTGCCGTGGACCATGGCCCTGATCGGTGCGCTCATCGGCCTGCCGATGTTCTTCGAGGTCGGCGTCGTGCTGCTGATGCCGGTGATCGTGCTCGTCTCGCGCCGCGCCAAGATGCCGCTCATGCGGGTGGCGATCCCGGCGATCGCGGGCCTCAGCGTGATGCACGGCCTCGTGCCGCCGCACCCCGGCCCGCTGGTCGCGGTCACGACGCTGGGCGCGAACCTCGGCTTGACCATCGCGCTGGGCATCGCCGTCGCCATCCCGACGGTGATCATCGCCGGCCCGCTGTTCTCGGTGTTCGCCGCCCGCTGGGTGCCGATCTCGGCTCCGGCCCTGTTCGAGAGCGACGACGAGAAGGCCGAGGCGAGCGACCGGAAGCGCCCCTCGTTCGGCATCGCCGTCGCCGGGATCCTCCTGCCGGTCGTGCTCATGCTGCTCAAGGCGCTGTGGGATGCGTTCGACGAGAACGGCGGCGGGCCCGTCAAGGCGCTGTTCGAGTTTTTGGGAACCCCCATGATCGCGCTCGGCATCGCGGTGCTCTTCGGCATGGTGTTCTTCGCGCGCAGTGCCGGGATGAGCCGCGATCAGGTGCAGACCTCGCTCGGCTCGGGCCTGCCGGCGATCGCGGGGATCCTGCTCATCGTCGGCGCCGGCGGCGGCTTCAAGCAGGTGCTCATCGACACGGGAATCGGCACGCTCATCGCCCACGCCGTGACCGACAGCGGGATCTCGGTGATCCTGGTCGCCTGGTTCGTCGCGGCGCTGGTCCGGGTCGCCACCGGCTCGGCGACCGTCGCGATCGTGACGGCGGCGGGCATCCTCGCCCCGGTGACCGCCCACCTCGCCGGCCCCGAGGTCTCGCTCGTCGTGCTCGCTGTCGGCGCGGGCTCGCTGTTCCTGTCGCACGTGAACGACGCCGGGTTCTGGCTCATCAAGGAGTACCTCGGCACTACCGTGGGGCAGACATTCAAGACGTGGTCCGTGGTGGAGTGCATCATCTCCGTCGTGGGCCTCGGTGGCGCACTCCTCCTGGGACTGGTGATCTGACATGACCGTCGAACCGCACGTGAACGAGCCGATCCTGGTGGTCATGGGGGTGTCGGGCTCCGGCAAGTCGACTGTCGCCGGGATGCTCGCCGACGACCTCGGCTGGGACTTCGCCGAGGGCGACGCCATGCACCCCGAGTCGAACGTGGCGAAGATGGCGGCGGGCACGCCCCTCGACGACGACGACCGGTGGCCGTGGCTCGACCGCATCGCCGCGTGGATCCAGGAGCGCGCCACCGCAGGGCAGCCCGGGATCATCACCTGCTCCGCGCTCAAGAAGTCGTACCGCGACGTGCTCCGCGGCCCGAGCGTCGTCTTCGTGCACGTGCAGGGGTCGACGGCGCTGATCGGCGAGCGGATGTCGCAGCGCTCGGGGCACTTCATGCCGACGTCGCTCCTCGACTCGCAGCTGGCGACCTTCGAGCCGCTGGAGGCCGACGAGCAGCACATCGTCGTCGACGCGAGCTCGTCGCCGGCCGCCGAGGTGGCCGAGGTCGAGGAGCGCCTGGGCCTCGTCGCCCGGAAGCTGTAGATCGGGCGCAGGAACCAGCCCGCGTCGGCGTTAGATAGGCCCATGACTGAAAACGGCGTCACGCAGCACTGGGTCGCGACCTCCTACGGTTCCCTCGACGGGCTCGAGAAGCAGGGCGCCGACGTGCCGCCGCCCGGGCCCGGCGAGGTCACGGTCGACGTCGTGGCCGTCGGCATGAACCCCGCTGACGCTAAGGCCGTGCTGCTGGGCTCCGACGCGTCGAAGCTGCCGCTCGCGATCGGCTACGAGGTCGCCGGGCGCGTGGCCGCCGTGGGCGACGACGTCGGCCTGGCGCCGGGCGACGAGGTCGTCGCGTTCCGCGTGTCGGGCGGGTACACGACGTCGATCACCGTGCCGTCGACGGATGTCTTCCCCAAGCCGCCCGCCCTCGGCTGGCCCGAGGCCGCCAACCTGCTGCTCGCGGGCACCACGGCCGCCGAGATGCTGCACGTGGCCGGTGTCGAGAGCGGCCAGACGATCCTCGTGCACGGCGCCTCCGGAGCCGTCGGGGTCAGCGTCATCCAGCAGGCCCGCCTGCTCGGGGCCACCGTGATCGGGACGGCTTCCGAGCGCACCTTCGGCGTCGTCGAGGGCTTCGGCGCCACCGGCGTGGTCTACGGCGACGGACTCGAGGAGCGCGTCCGCAGCCTCACGCCTCACGGGATCGACGCCGCCCTCGACTGCGTCGGCACCGACGAGGCCGTCGACGTCTCGCTCGCCCTCGTCGCCGACCGCGGCCGGATCGTCAGCATCGCCGCGTTCGGCCGGGCCGAGCGCGACGGCTACCGGGTCGTGGGTGGTGCGATGCCCGAGAGCGCGGCGTTCCGCGACAGCGTGCGGGCCCACCTGCTGGAGCTCGCCGGAGCGGGCCAGCTCGTCGTGCCGATCGCGACGACGTTCGCGTTCGACGATGCGAAGGCCGCGCTCGAGCTCGTGGGGTCGGGGCACGCCGGGGGCAAGGTCGCGCTGCTGGTCTGAGTCGGGCGGGGCGTCGCAGTTCCTGCGCAGTCGACCCCGCGAAGCGGCATCCGCGCACTGCCGCGGCCTGGGGGGAGTGGCGAGACGCCGTGTCTACATCGTGAAGTCGGCGGTGATCGACGCGTCGACCTGGACGTCCTCCGGCTTGAGCTCGAAGACGGCGCCGCCCGAGGCGTCGGACAACCCCAGAGGCACCATCGACTTCGAGAATCCGATGCCCGGGCCGCCGCCGACGCCGGGCCGCAGCCCTTCTTCATAGACCTTCTCGAGCTGCGGGCTTCCGAGGCCCAGCCCGGCGGCGTAGTCGTGCGCCTTCGTGATGGCGTCCTGCACGCTGGCGACGCGCACCTCGCGCTGCACCCGGAGGCGCGTCGGCTCGGTGAGCTTCCAGTCGATGCCGTGGAACTCGATGCCGCTCCGCTCGGCCAGGTCGCTGACCCAGTCGACGAGGGCGTCGAAGTCGGTGAAGGTGACCCGCACCTGCGACTGGGCGCGGTACCGGAGGACGGTCGTGTCGCTGTCTTTCACCCACTCGTTGTAGGCGTCGACGGCCACCGAGTCGGCGTACCACTCGGTCGCGGCCTTCGACGCGTCGTGCGACTTCGCGTCGGCCACCACCGCGGCGTGCGCGGCCAGCGCCTGAGTGCGCACGGCCTTCCGGTCGGGTCCGGTGAACGAGACGGTGACGGTGATGGTCGCCCGCTCGGCGGGGTGCAGCGCGGAGGCGTGCCCGGATACGACGAATGTGGTCATGTCGTCATCATGCCGCGCGCCGGGCCTGCGCGACAGGGGTCGCTCAGGCGGGGTGGACTCGGGCGAGGAACGCGTTGACGTCGTCGAGCTCCTCCTGGGCGATGCCGTGGGTGAGACCCGGGTAGACGGTGAGCTCGGCGCCCGGCGCGTGCGCGGTCAGCCAGGCCTCGGTGCGCTCCACCGCGGCCGGCGGGATCACGGCGTCGGCGTCGCCGCGGCCGTAGAAGACCGCCGGCTCGGAGGCCGTGACGGCGTCGTCGACCTCGTCGGTGCCTCCGGGGACGACGAAGCCGGCGAGCACCACGGCGAAGTCGAAGAAGCCGGGGCGACGGCGCAGCAGCTGGAGCGAGAGAGAGCCGCCCTGAGAGAAGCCGAGCAGGCCGACGGCGGGGTGGGCGTCGCCGAGCGAAGCGACGAAGTCGAGCACCGCGTCGGCGGCCTCGTCGACGGGGGCGTACTCCGGAGCGCCCGGCTGCGACAGCGGGTACCACGAGAAGCCGCCGCCGTAGGAGAGGGGTGCTCGAAGGGACGCGTAGGCGAACTCCGTCGAGAGATGGGGCACCAGGCCGATGAGGTCGCCCTCGTGCGAGCCGACGCCGTGCAGCAGGAGCACGAGCGGCTTGCCCGCCCTCTCGGCCTCGGGGAGGGACCACTGGACGGCAGACGGATCGATCGAGACCATGTCGCAAGCGTAGCGAGCGGCCGCGTCGAAACGTGTTCGTCATGAGACCAGGTAAGAATGGCCCATGGCTTCCGTTCAGACTCCCGACCCCAACTCCGGCTGGCTCTCCGAGGAGGAGCTGTTCCAGATCCGGCAGCGCCTCCCGATCCTGTACGTGGAGGCGGTGCCCGTCCGCACCGACGGCCAGGGCCTCGTGACGGAGGTCGGGGTGCTTCTGCGCGCCGACAGCGAGGGCACTATGACGCGCATGCTCGTCTCGGGTCGCGTGATGTACGGGGAGTCGCTGCGCACCGCGCTCTTCCGGCACCTCGAGAAGGACCTCGGGCCGATGGCCTTCCCGCAGCTCCCGCCGTCGCCGGTGCCGTTCTCGGTCGCCGAGTACTTCCCCTTCCCGGGTGCCTCGGTCTACACCGACGAGCGACAGCACGCGGTCTCGCTGGCCTACGTCGTGCCCGTCACCGGCACCTGCGAGCCGCGCCAGGACGCCCTCGAGATCACCTGGATGAGCCCGCTCGTCGCCGCCAGCCCGGAGGTCGCCAGCGAGATGGAGGGCGGCCGCGGTGCCCTGCTCCGCACGGCCCTCGCCTCGGTGGGCGCGCTGAGCTAGCTCCTGTCGCCTCGGGAAGCGGCCGGCGTGTCCCCCGACCGCTGAGGTCGGTCGGAGGCCGGCGCGTACTGTCGAGCCGGTGTCGACTCCTACGATCTTCTGCCTTCACGCGCTGGGCTCCAGCCGTCTGGAATTCGAGCCGCTGGCTGAGCGCCTCGGCGACGACTTCGAGGTGGTCGCCTTCGATCTGCCCGGCTTCGGCGAGGCCAACCGCGCCGAGGGGCTGAGCGTCGACGAGATGGTCGACGGCGTCATCCGCAAGATCCGGCGCCACGGCTCCACCCGCTTCCTTCTGGCCGGCCACAGCATGGGCGGCAAGGTCGCCACCCTCGTCGCCGCGCGGATCCTCGACGGGTCGGCCGGCCTGTTCGGCCTCACCGGCGTCGTGCTCCTCGCCGCGTCGCCGCCGTCCCCCGAGCCCATGAGCGACGAGAGTCGCGCGCAGATGCTCGGCTGGGCCGCGACCGGCCGAATCGACCACGACGCCGCCCGGACGTTCGTCGACGACAACGTCGGCGCGCCGCTCGGGGCTGCGGCCGACGAGCGCGCCCTGGCCGACGTCCAGCGGTCTCGGGCCGAAGCCTGGACCGCCTGGTTCGAGCGCGGCAGCCGCGAAGACCGGTCTGACGAGGTCGGGACGCTCGACGTCCCCGCCGTCATCCTGGCCGGCGGCGCGGACGGACCCCTCGGCGAAGACGGCCAGCGTCGCCTCAACCTGCCGGTCTACGGCCGGGCCGACGTCGTCGTGCTCGAGGGAGCCGGCCACCTCCTGCCTCTCGAGCGACCCGACGAGGTCGCCGCCGCCGTGCGGACCCTCTGGCGGGAGCACGCCGGCCGTGGACCCGAGGTGCCCGTCGACGTCG
Source organism: Frondihabitans sp. PhB188 (assembly GCF_003752365.1). Taxonomy (GTDB): domain Bacteria; phylum Actinomycetota; class Actinomycetes; order Actinomycetales; family Microbacteriaceae; genus Frondihabitans. The sequence goes on from NZ_RJUO01000004.1 coordinate 316,638, forward strand.
GCCGCGTGATCGCGTCGGGCCGTACGAACACCCGCACCCGCCGGATCCTCGCGCGCCGGGCCCTCGCCGACCGCCCGTCGTACGAGCCCCGGGCTCTCACCCCCGCGCAGCTCGAGACCCTCCGGGCGGTCGCGGCGCGCGTCGTCCCGCAGACGGGCGAGCCCATCGACCTCGCCGCGCGGGTCGACTCGCAGCTGCACCGCGGACACAGCGACGGCTGGCGGAATGTCGCTCTGCCGCCCGATCCCGAGGCGTACCGACTCGCGTTGACGGCGCTCGCCGGATTCGGCGACCTGTCCGAGCACGCCCGCGACGAGACGCTCACCGCCATCGTCGACGGCAGCTGGACGCCGCCGGCCGGCACCCTCACCGCCGACCAGATGACCCTGTGGTTCGAGGACTGCCGCGTCGACCTCTCGCGCACCTGGCTCGCCCACCCGGCGACCATGGCCCGCGTCGGCTTCGACGGCTTCGCCAACGGCGGCGACGTGCAGCGGATCCAGGGCTTCCACCTGCTCGCCGCGGACACCCGCGAGGGCTGGGAGCCGCTCCCGCACCCGACTCACGACCACGACACCCAGGAGGCAGCCCGATGAGGCTCGACGGAATGCGCACCTACTCGGACGACGAGATCGTCGACGCGGTCGTCATCGGCACCGGCGCCGGCGGAGCGCCCGTGCTCGCGACCCTCGCCGAGCGCGGTCTGCGCGTGGTCGCGCTCGAGGCGGGCCCGAACTTCGACCCGCACGAGTTCACGCCCGACGAGAACCAGGCCGTCGACATCAACTGGATGGAGGAGCGGCTGACCGACGGGGCGAACCCGACGGCCTTCGGCGCCAACAACTCCGGCCGCGGCGTCGGCGGTTCGACGCTGCACTGGGGCGCCTTCACGCCGCGCCCCGACCCCCGCGACCTGAAGCTGCACTCCGACTCCGGCAAGGGCGTCGACTGGCCCATCGAGCACGCCGAGCTGATCCCCTACATCGAGCGCGTCGAGCACTTCGTCGGCATCGCCGGCCCCGAGTCCTACCCGTGGGATCCGTCGCGCAAGTACCTCATGCCGCCGCCGGCGAGGAACGCGTCGTCCGACATGATGATGCGCGGCTGCGAGGCCCTCGGCATCCGAGCCACCGACGCCCCGGCGGCTCTCACCACCGTCGACCGCCACCAGGAGCACGCCGGACTCCGCCCCGCCTGCTCGTCCTGCGGAAGCTGCCACCAGGGCTGCCGCAGCGGTGCCAAGGTCAGCATGGACACCACCTACCTCCCGCTCGCGGTCGCGCACGGCGCCGAGATCCGTCCTGACTCGATGGTGACCGGCATCGAGCTCGACGGCCAGGGCCGCGTCAGCGCGGTCGTCTACCTCCGTGACGGCGTCGAGCACCGCCAGCGGTGCGCCGCGCTCTTCCTCTGCGCCGGCGGCGTCGAGACTCCGCGCCTGCTCCTCCACACGGGGCTGGCCAATTCGAGCGGCCAGGTCGGCAGGAACTACATGGCCCACGGCGCCACGCAGGTGTGGGGCACGTTCGAGACCGAGATGCGCAGCCACCGCGGCTACCCGTCGTCGATCATCACCGAGGACACGCTCCGCCCCGACGACGCCGACTTCGCCGGCGGCTACCTGCTCCAGAGCCTCGGCGTCGTGCCGCTCACCCTCGCCACGACCATGGTGCGGGGCGGCGGCCTCTGGGGTCGGGAGCTCGTCGGCGCCATGGACGGCTACCGGTATCTTGCCGGGGTCGGCATGAACGGCGAGTGCCTGCCCAGCGACGACAACGTGCTCACGCTCTCGGACGAGAAGGACGCCTACGGCATCCCGAAGGCCCGCGTCGCCTTCAGCTCGGGCGAGAACGAGGAGGCCATGGACCGACACGCGATCCGCACCATGACCGCGATCGTCGAAGCGGCCGGAGCCACGTCGACCCGTGTGCTCGCGCGGACGGCTCACACCATCGGAACCGCCCGCATGGGCGATTCGGCCGACTCGGCCGTCGTCGACGCGGACGGACGGAGCTTCGACGTGCCCAACCTGTGGATCGCCGACAACTCGGTCTTCCCGAGCGCCGTGGTCGCGAACCCGGCGCTGGCGATCATGGCACTGGGGCTCCGCAGCGCCGAGAAGTTCCTGGCGGCGTAGGCGCCGCGGGGCCTGCTTGCGAGGTGGCCTGCCTACGAAGTGGCCCTCGCCGTCGGCCCCGAGGCGGGGGCCCGACGGGCGGGGCCATTTCGCGAGTGGGGGCGCCGCCCGGCGTGCCGGGCACGGGCTCCGCGACTACTGCGGCGCGTCGAGCCAGGCGTCGACCCCGGCGAGCAGCTCGGCCTTGCGGTCGGCGGACGCGAACGCTCCCGTGATCGAGTTGCGCGCCAGCGACGCGAGCGCGGCATCGTCGAGCCCCAGGCTGGTGCGGACCGCGCGGAAGTTGTCGTCGATGTAGCCCCCGAAGTACGCCGGGTCGTCGGAGTTCACGGTGGCGAGGACGCCGAGCTCGAGCATCCGCGGCAGGGGGTGGTCGGCGAGGTCGGGTGTCACGGCGAGCCGCACGTTCGAGAGCGGGCAGACGGTCAGCGTGATGCCGTCGGCGACGAGGCGCTCGACGAGGGCCGGGTCTTCGAGGCTGCGGATGCCGTGGTCGACGCGCTGCACCCGGAGGTCGTCGAGGGCGGACCAGACGTACGAGGGGTCGCCCTCCTCGCCGGCGTGTGCGACGGCGTGGAGGCCGAGTTCCTGCGCCCGCGCATAGACGGCGCCGAAGGGGGCGGCGGGGAAGCCGACCTCGGACGAGTCCATGCCGATCGCCAGCAGGTCGCCGGCGCGGTGGGCCACCGACTCGAGGGTGGCCATCGCGTCGTCGGCGGGGAGGTGGCGCATGACGCAGAGGATCAGGCCGCCGGTGATCCCGTGGTCGGCCTCGGCCTGGCGGAACGCGTCGAGCAGGCCGTCGAGGACGTCGTCGATCGCGACGCCGCGGGCCGTGTGGGCCTGGGGGTCGAAGAACAGCTCGACGTGGCGGACTCCGTCGTGCGCGGCGCGCTCCAGGTAGGCGGCGGCCAGGTCGCGGAAGTCGTCGCGGGTCACGAGCACGGCAGTGCACGCGTAGTAGAGGTCGAGGAACTCCTGCAGGTTCGAGAAGCTGTAGCGCGAGCGCAGGTCGTCGATGTCGGCGTAGGGGAGCGCGACGCCGTTCTTCGCGGCGAGGGCGAAGACCATCTCGGGCTCGAGGGTTCCCTCGGCGTGGACGTGCAGCTCGGCTTTGGGGAGGGTGCGGGTGTCGCGCTTGGTCATCGCGCCAGGCTAGTGCTGAGGGCGAGCCGGCACCGGCCGATTCGGCTGGACGGAGGCTGTGTCGAGCACGGGCGACGCGAGCCGTCGTTCGAACAAGGCCATCGCCGTGATGATCGATTGCACTTCGAACACTCGATTGCGTGTGCCGACGCTGCGTTGAACGATGATGCCCTTGGCTTCGAGCGCGGCCAGCCCGTCGTTAATGGTCGTGAAGCTGCGGTTCGTGGCGCTCTGGACCGATCGTGCCGTGAGCACGGGCATTCCGGGGAAGAGGTCAAGGAGTTCCCAGACCGCCGAGTCAGAGCGGACTCCGACGAGGGCGGACCTCCAGGTCGCCTGCAATCCGCGTATCTCGGACTCGAAGCGCTCCATCTGGTCCACCACTTCGGACACTGCTGTGCTGAAGAACCGCACGAAGTGTGCTGCGCGCGATGCGGCCAGGGGCGAGGACCCGTCGCCCTGGTAGCGGAAGAGCGTCAATGCCTCGACATAGTCGCGCGAATGCGTGGCGAAGCTGAGCGAGATCGGCGGAGCGGCCGCGCTCGTTGCGCCGCGGGATCGAAGGACCATGTGGATCAGAGCTCGGCCTGTCCGGCCGTTGCCGTCGGCGAAGGGATGGATGGTCTCGAACTGCGCGTGGGCGATCGCAGCGATAGCGATGGATGGCAGGTTGCTCCTGTCGACGAACTCGAGCAGATCGAGGAGAAGTCCCTCGACAGCATCGGGGTGCGGAGGCACGAATTCGGCAAGCGCGGGTGTGGCGCCGCCGATCCAGTTCTGCCCCTGCCGCAGCCGCCCTCCGATCTCGGGCGTAGCGGATTTCCGCATGAGCTCGCGATGGGTGGAGAGAATGTCGTCGAGAACGATCTCGTGGCCCGACTGGATTCGCTCGATCACGAGGCGCATGGCATCGATGTTGCCGATCACTTCGCCCGCGGTCGTGTGTCGATGTCCGGCCTCGGTTCGGGCGAGGTGCTCCTCTTCGAGGAGGCGCCGTGGCGACACCTCGAGCCCCTCGATCCGAGACGACGCCACGGCCTCAGCCCGAAGCAGTATTCGCCCGAGAGCCTCTGTTCCGCCGAGGTGGAAGAGTCGGGACTCGGACTCAGCGAGGGCGGCGCCTGCCTCCGCCACCGATCGCCAGGTGTCGGAGTCGAGTTCGAGGAGCCGGTCGCGGAGCGGGTCAGGTTCGTAGCGCAGATAGGAGTAGCCGGTTCGCTCGCTTCGCGTGGCCGCGCCTGGATCTCCGCGATGCCGTACGTGCGTGAAGCGAGCCATGTGTCGATTCTTTCATATTGCGGGTTAATGAGTTAGGCCGCAATAAGGACATCTTTGCTCGTCTTTCGGTCTTCGCGTCGGAGCGTCGAGGCTAGTGGGCCGCGCGCGAGAGGAACTCGATAAGCGCCGGGTGCTGCGGCGCGTCGAGCACCTCGGCCGGCGCGCCCTGCTCGACGACCTCGCCCTTGTGCAGGAAGACGATGCGGTCGGCCACGTTCCGCGCGAAGTGCATCTCGTGCGTCGTCATGAGGATCGTCGAGCCGCCCTCCTTGAGCTCGGTCACGAGGTCGAGCACCTCGCCGACGAGCTGCGGGTCGAGCGCGCTCGTCACCTCGTCGAGCAGCAGCAGTTCGGGGTCGGACGCGATCGCTCGAGCGATGGCGACGCGCTGCTGCTGCCCGCCCGAGAGCCGGTCGGGGTAGGCGCCAGCGAACGTGCCCAGCCCGATGCGGTCGAGCAGGGTCTGCGCTGTCGCCTCGGCCGCGGCGCGGTCGATGCCGTGCACCCGGCGCGACGCGAGGGTCACGTTGTTCAGCACGGTCATGTGCGGGAAGAGGTTGAACTGCTGGAAGACGACGCCGATGCGCGCGCGGGTGGCGTCGACGTCGACCCGCGGATCGGAGATGTCGCTGCCGCGCAGCAGGATCTGGCCGTCGTCGATCCCCTCGAGCAGGTTGACCGTCTTGAGCAGCGTCGACTTGCCTGATCCGGAGGCGCCGATCACGGCGATGACCTCGTGCGTGTGCACGGTCAGGTCGATGCCCCGCAGCACCTCCTGATCGCCGAAGGACTTGCGGAGGCCGCGCAGCTCAAGCACTGCATCGGGGGTCGGCGCGGATTCGGACGTGGGCTGGTCGTCGCGGAAAGCCGGGGCGCTCACACCGCACCCCCGATCTGCTCGCGCCGCTGCTGGCGTCGGGCGATGGCGTCGGTCACACGGATGAGCGGCAGGCTGATGACCACGAACAGCAGGCCGGCGACGACGTACGGCGTGAAGTTGTAGGTCTCCTGCGACGCGATCTGAGCGCTGCGCACGGCATCGATCGCGCCGAGGATCGAGACGAGCCCGACGTCCTTCTGCATGGAGACGAAGTCGTTCATGAGCGCCGGGGTGACCTTGCGGAGCGCCTGCGGCAGCACGACGAGGCGGAGAGTCTTGGCGTGCGTCAGGCCGAGCGACCGCGCGGCGAGGCGCTGCGACGGGTGCACGGCCTCCATGCCGGCGCGGAGCACCTCGGCGATGTACGACGAGTAGGTGAGGATGATCGCGACCGTGCCGAGCACGGCGTAGGGCAGCCGCGGGAAGACGCCGAGCCCGGGGATCCCGAACCCGACGAGGTACAGCACGATGATGAGCGGCAGGCCGCGGAACAGGTCGGTGTAACCGGTCGCGAGCATTCGCAGCGGGAAGAACACCGGGTTCTGCAGCCCGCGGACCACCGCGAGCAGCGTGCCGAATACGGCCACGCCGATGGCCGCGAAGAACAGGATCCGCACGTTCAGCCACAGGCCGAGCAGGATCGACGGGAACGAGTCGGCCGCCGTCTTCGGGTCGAAGAACGACTGCTGGACGGAGGCCCAGCCGGGGGTGTTGACGACGCCGAAGTAGACGATGGCGACGACCACGACGGTCGACGCGATGCTCGCGATCAGCGAGCGGCGGCCGCGCTGGCGGCGGTAGAGGCGCCGCTCGACCTCCAGCTCGGACGGCGCGCCGACGGCGGCGGTCACTTGAGGATGGGGGCGTCGACCTTGTCGGACAGCCAGGTCTTCGTCAGCTCGGCCAGGGTGCCGTCTTTCTCGAGAGCGGCCAGGGCGGTGTCGACCTTCGAGGTGACCTTCGAGCCCTTCGGGAGCACGAAGGCGAACTGGTCGCCGTCTCCCGTCGACGGGAACTGGCCGATGACCTTGCCGTCGTCGAGCTCGGCCGAGGCGATGTAGAACGCCGTGGGGAGGTCGGTGACGACCGCATCGATCTGGCCCGATTTGAGGGCCAGGATCGCGTCGTCGTTCGAGTTGAACACCTGCGGCGTGACTCCGACGTCTTTCTGGACGGTCGCGAGGCTGGTCGTGCCGGTCGCGACGCCGATGCTGTCGCCCTTGAGATCGGCGACGCTGGTGGCGTCCGCGGCCTTCGACTTGCTCGTCGTGACGACGGCCTGGGTGGTCGTGTAGTACGGCGTCGAGAAGTCGACGGCCTTCTTGCGGGCGGTGGTGACGCTGAACTGCTGGATGTTGAGGTCCCAGTCTTTCGCGCCGGGCGCGATGGCGCTGTCGAAGGTGGATCTCGTCCAGACGACGTCGGACTTCGAGTAGCCCATCTCCTTGGCGACGGCGTAGGCCACGGCCGACTCGAAGCCCTCGCCCGACTGCGGCTTGTTGTCCTCGACCCACGGCGAGTAGGCGGGCTGCCCGGTCGCGATGGTGAGCTTGCCGTCGGTCACGGTGCCGGAGGCGCTGCTCGACGAGCCGGCGGAGCAGCCGGCGAGAGCGAGCGTCGCGGCGAGGACGGTGGCGGCGACGACAGCAGTGCGGGAGCGGAGACGCATCTCAGGGAGCCTTCGTTCGAGGAGTGGGGAAGTACTGGATATTACAGCGCAACCACCGACACTCGCGCGGTCGGCGTCACGCAACGACTCGCAGGGCGGGCCTTGCCATACTGAGGGCATGCACGAGCAAGCGTGGGCGTCGGCCGCGGTCCGCCGTTTCGCGCGTGAGACGAACCTCCTGATCGCCGGGCGACGGTTCCGTATCGAGGGCGGGGGAGCCCGTGCCGATGCGCTCCGGAGCTTGCTCCAGGCCCTCGGCGGGCGAGACCTGCCGGCCGGCCCCGTCGATCACCTGTGGCTGGTCGACACGGCGGATCGCGGGCCCGACGAGGGCGCCCTCGTCATCGACACGAGCGACGACGCGGCCCCGCTCCGCCAGGACGACGCCGACAGCCGCATCGAGTGGGCGGCGCAGCGCATGCCGATCTCGACCGAGACCGTCAGGGGCCTCGACCTGGCGGGCCTGCGGGTCGGCGTGAGCATGGTGCTAGAGCCGAAGACGGCCGTGCTGTCGCTGCTGCTGCGTGACGCCGGCGCGGAGGTGGCCGTGTACGCCCACGCCGACGAGACCGACGACGCCGTGGCCGACGCGCTCCGCACGCGCGGGTTCAGCGTCTACGCCGACAGCGCCGCGACGCTCCGGGAGCAGCGGGGGCTGGCGCTCGAGTTCCTGCGCACGCGACCCGACATCCTGCTCGACGACGGATCGCACCTGATCAGGCTGGCCCACGAAGAGACGCTGCCTCAGGAGGAGACGCTGGCCCACGAAGAGACGCCGCCTCAGGAAGAGACGCCGGCCCGCGAAGAGACGACGCCCCGCGACGCCGCCCCCGAGCTCCTCGACGGCATGATCGGAGCCGCCGAGGAGACCACGTCGGGGCTGCGGCCGCTCCGCGTGATGGCCGAGCGCGGCGACCTCCGCGTGCCCGTCATCGCCGTGAACGACGCCCGCACCAAGACCTGGTTCGACAACCGCTACGGCACCGGCCAGTCGTGCGTCTTCGCGATCGTCGACGCGCTCGACGGCGTCGAGGGGCACCGGGTCGCGCCCGGCGGCAGAGCGGTCGTCGCCGGCTTCGGCCCCGTGGGCGAGGGCTGCGCGCAGATGCTGACGGCGCTGGGGCTGAGTGTCACGGTGGCCGAGATCGACCCTGTGCGCGCGCTCCAGGCGGCGTACGCCGGGTACGCGGTGGCGCCGCTCGAGACCGCCGTGGCCACCGCCGACCTCGTCGTCTCGGCGACGGGGGTGCGCGACACCGTGACGTTCGCCGCCCTGAGTTCCTGCGCGCCCGGGTGCGTCATCGCCGTCGCCGGCGGAGTCGACAACGAGGTGGCGCTCGCCGAAGCTCAGGGCGCAGGAACCTCCCGCCTCACCCTGACAGAGCACGTCGAGTCGCTGACGCTGCCGGGCGGCGGCGGCGTGCTTCTGCTGGCGGGAGGCTCCTGCGTCAACATCGCGGCCGGCGAGGGCAACCCGATCGAGATCATGGACCTCTCGTTCGCGGTGCAGCTCGAGGCGGTGCGCACGCTGCTCGCCGGTCGCGGCTCGCTGGCGCCGGGCCTGCACCCGGTCGACCCGGGCGCCGATCACCGCATCGCGACGCTGGCGCTCCGGCGGCTCGGTGTGACGACGCCGCCGTTCGCCGCGAGCCCGGGCGACGCTCCTTTCGACGTCGCCACCACGCGCTTCGGGCCGCGCGCATGACCGGAGCCGAAGCCGGCGGCCCCGGTGGCCCCGGCCGCCCCGTCTCGGTCCACTCGGCCCGCATCGTCGTGCCGATGACCGCCCCGCCCATCCTCGACGGCGCCGTCGCGGTGCAGGACGGCCGCATCCTGCACGTCGGCGAGCACGCCTGGGTCGTCGACCAGCTCGCCGCCCGCGGCCTGGCGTTCACCGAGCACCACTGGCGCGGCGCCCTGCTGCCGGGCCTCGTCAACGCGCACTCGCACCTGCAGTACACCGGCATGGCAGCCGTCGGTCAGGGGCAGTACGACGGATTCGACGACTGGGCGAAGGCGTTCGACGTCGAGTACGAGAAGCCGCACGACTGGAGGGCCGAGGCGGCAGCCGGGGCCGCGGCGTCGATCGTCGCCGGGGTGACCAGCATCGCCGACATCGTCACCGACATGGAGGCGGCATCGGTGCTCGGCGACGCCGGGCTCGGCGGCGTCGCGTTCTGGGAGGTCATGAACTGGGAGAACGCGGCCTGGGAGGCGCGCGGCCGCGACCAGGTCGTGGCCGAGCTGGAGCGCATCCCGGCCGTCCCCGGGGTCGGCCTGTCTCCGCACGCGCCCTACTCGCTCGACGTCTCGCCGCTGCTCGAGCTGCCCGACATCGTCCGCCAGCGCGGCCTCCGCCTGCACCTTCACCTCGGGGAGTCGGCGTTCGAGGGCGAGCGCATCCCGACCGACCACGGCGAGCGGCACGAGGACTGGCACTTCGCCGGCGTCCCCTCCTTTCGCGCGCTGCGCGAGCTGGGCTTCGGCGCCAGCGCCACCAGCTTCGTCGACCGCCTCGGGGTGCTCGGCCCCGACTGCCACATCGCGCACGGCGTCTACATGACCGCCGCCGACCGCGCCCTGCTGCGGGCCCGCGGCACGGCCGTCGCGCTCTGCCCGCGCTCGAACGCCGTGATCGGCCTCGACCCGCCGCCGGTCGCCGACTACCTCCGCGAGGGCAGCCCGATCGCGATCGGCACGGACTCGCTGTCGTCGTCGCCCTCGCTCGACCTGATGGCCGACGTCACGGCCCTGCACCGCATCGCCCGTGCCCAGGGCTACGGCGCCCTCGACCTGCACGAGCGGCTGCTCGCCGCGGTCACTCTCGGCGGCGCGAATGCCATCGGCCTGGCCACCGGACCCGACCGCATCGGCCACCTCGCCGTCGGAGCCCGCGCTGACCTCATCGTGTTCGACGTCGACGCCCGCACCGTCCCCGACGCCTTCGCCGCCCTCGTCGAGGACGGCGCCGGGCGCGCCAGCGCCACCGTCATCCGCGGCGAGATCCGCGCCCAGGATGGCGCCCTCCTCACGAAAGAAGCCCATGACTGACCAGGTAGCCCGCCGAACCGTCGACGGCGATGTCATCGAGTGGCTCGACGTGCCCGCGCGCGCCGCGGCCCTCGACCTCGAGCCGCACCCCGAGGGCGGCTGGTACCGCCGCACCTGGACGTCGCCGGCCCTGAACGCCACCGGCGACCGGCCCGCGGCGACGCTGATCCACTTCCTGCTCCCGCCCGGCGAGGCGTCGGCGTGGCACAAGGTCGAGTCCGACGAGATCTGGCTCTGGCACGGCCCCGACGAGGTCGTGCTCGAGCTCGGAGGAACGAGTGCAACGCCGGTCGCCGCCGAGCGCCACGTCCTGGGCCCGGGCGCAGGAACGGCCGGCTCCGAGTCCGTCGCCCAAGAGCTCGTGCCCGCAGGCACCTGGCAGCGCACCCTCCCCTCGGCCGGCGAGGCACTCGTCTCGTGCCTGGTCTCGCCCGGGTTCACCTTCGACGACTGGTCGCTCGCCGACTAGCGCGCGAACGGCCTAGCGTGGGGCCAATGACCACCACGTCCGCCGGCGTCGGCTTCCGCTCCGACCGCGGCCCGATCCTCATCGCCCTGATGCTGTCGACGGGCCTCGTCGCCATCGACTCGACAATCGTCGCCACCGCCGTCCCCTCGATCGTCCACGACATCGGCGGCTTCTCGTCGTTCCCGTGGGTGTTCTCGATCTACCTCCTGGCCCAGGCCGTCTCCGTGCCGATCTACGCGAAGCTGTCCGACATGGTCGGCCGCAAGCCGCTCATGCTGTTCGGCATCGGGCTCTTCCTGGTCGGCAGCATCCTCTGCGGGTTCGCGTGGAGCATGCCGGCGCTGATCCTGTTCCGCGTCGTCCAGGGCCTCGGCGCCGGTGCCGTGCAGCCCATGGCGATCACCATCGCAGGCGACATCTACACCGTCAAGGAGCGCGCCAAGGCGCAGGGCTATCTGGCGAGCGTCTGGGCGATCGCCTCGGTCGTCGGGCCCACCCTCGGCGGCGTGTTCTCGGAGCTCGGCATCTGGCGGGGCATCTTCTTCGTCAACGTGCCGCTGTGCCTCCTGGCAGCCTGGATGATCCTGCGCGCCTTCCACGAGAAGATCGAGCGCACGCGCCACAGCGTCGACTACCTCGGTGCGGCGCTCCTGACGGCGTCGCTCAGCCTCCTGATCCTGGCGCTGCTCGAGGGCGGGCAGGCGTGGGCGTGGAACTCCCCGCAGAGCATCGGCGCGTTCGCGGTCGGGGGGATCCTGCTCGCGATCTTCATCGTGGTCGAGCGCCGCGCGGCCGAGCCGGTGCTGCCGCCGTGGGTGTTCACGCGCCGCCTGCTCCTGACGACGTCGCTCATCTCGTTCGGCGTCGGCGCCATCGTGCTCGGCCTCACGTCGTACGTGCCGACCTACCTCGAGGGGTCGATCCACGTGTCGCCGATTCTCGCCGGCCTGGCGCTCGCGGCACTGACGCTCGGCTGGCCGGTCAGCGCCTCGCAGGCCGGCAAGGTCTACCTGCGGATCGGCTTCCGCGGCACGGTCTTCATCGGCATCGGAGTCGCCCTTCTCGGCGCAGGGGTTCTCGCCGCGACGGCGCACCACCCGAACCTCGTCGTCGTGGCGGCGGCGTGCTTCGTGGTCGGCCTCGGCATGGGATTCGTCGCCACGCCCAGCCTGATCTCGGCGCAGTCGAGCGTCGAGTGGAACGAGCGCGGCGTCGTCACCGGCACCAACCTGTTCGCCCGGTCGATCGGAAGCGCCATCGGCGTCGCGATCTTCGGCGCCGTCGCCAACGCGATCTACGCCCGGACGCCCGACGGCGACACCGTGCCGAGCGCCGTCGTCGACGCGTCGAGCGCGGTGTTCGTCGCGGTGGTCGTGGTCGTGCTCCTGGCCGTCGCGGCCGCGGTGGCCATGCCGCGCGTGCGGGCGCCGCACACGGCGACGGCGCCGGTGCCGGTCGTGCAGCCCGACTAGGCATCGGAACGCGCGCTAGCGTGGGGGCAGGCTACGAGGCGGGGGGACCAGGATGGCGAACGAGCGCGACGACGACGAGGCGAAGTTCCTGCGAACCTTCGCGACCTTCATCGAGCGGGTGGTGCGCGAGCACGAGCAGAACGCCGACACCGGGGAGCCGAGCGTCCAGGACCACCTGACGGCGTATTTCGGTGCCGATGTGACCCGGCTCTCGGTCGTCACGGAGGCCATCGCGCCCCACCGGCTGGCCGACGCCGACATCGCTCTGGCGGAGCTCGCCGGCGGAGTCGGACCCGACTCGGTGATCGGCGTGGGCGGCGGTCAGCAGAGGCACCACTCCGATCTCCAGGAGATCCTCTCGAACGCGTACGGCCGTTTCACCGTGGGGCCGGTCGACTTCGCCGAACGAGCCACCGGGCCCGCGTCGACGCGGCAGGTCGTCGCGTTCGGCATCTGGAAGCTGCGTGTCGACGGCAAGCCCGTCGCCGTGCTGCAGCGCGACGCCGCTCCGCAGTTCGGCAGGTCGACGGTGTCGCTCGAGCTGATCGCTCTCGACGCCGAGACATCGAAGAGGGCGCTGGAACTCCTCCGGGGCCTGATGATCGAGCGGAGCGTCCTCCGCGGCCAGGTCCTCTCGTTCGAGTCGACGGAGTACGGCATGGAGGCCGGTGCGACGTTCGTCGCGCGCCCCGTCGTCCAGGCCGACGAGATCGTTCTCGCGCCCGGTGTGATCGACCAGGTGCGGCAGCACGTCATCGGCATCGGCCGGCACCGCGACGCGCTTCTCGCCGCGGGGCAGCACCTCAAGCGGGGCGTGCTGCTCTACGGACCCCCCGGCACCGGCAAGACGATGACGGTCCGGCACCTGATCAGCGCGACCGAGGGCACCACCGCGATCCTTCTGACCGGCTCGAGCATCGGCTACATCACGATGGCCGCCGAGGTCGCCCGTACCTTCCAGCCGGCCATCGTCGTCCTGGAGGACATCGACCTCGTGGCCAGCGACCGCGACTTCAGCGCCGGCCCTCAGCCGCTCCTCTTCCAGGTGCTCGACGCACTCGACGGCCTCGCCGGCGACGCCGACGTGACCTTCCTGATGACGACGAACCGCGTCGAGATGCTGGAGAGCGCCCTCTCGGAGCGGCCCGGCCGCGTCGACCTCGCCGTCGAGATCCCGTTGCCCGATCTGGCGGCGCGAACGCAGCTGTTCCGTCGATACGCCGGGGCGCTCCCGTTCAGCGACGAGGCGATCGCCTCCGCGGCCAAGCGCGCCGACGGGACGACCGGATCGTTCGCCAAGGAGCTCATGCGGCGGGCGGTGCTCTCCGCCGCGGTCGCGGGCGAGCCCGTGGCAGACACGCACCTCATGGCCGCCGTCGACGCTCTCCTCTCCGACCGCGAGGCGCTCACGAGGTCTCTGCTCGGCGGCGGCGGGTCGGACGACGACGCCGACGCCGAGGGCGGCTTCGACGTCGTCATGACGAAGTCGCAGTTCGAGGGCTTCGCGCACTGAGTCGTTCGACAGCCCTGAGCTGTTCGACAGCCCTAAGTAGTTCGACAGCACTGAGTCGTTCGACAGCACTGAGCCGTACGACCACTGCACGACCGGGCGACGCCTGTCAGTGCCCAGAACGGGTGGTCGCGAGGGGCATGCAGTTCCTGCCACTGTTGCTGGTGTGACCGACCTGGCAGCAAACCCCTCCTCCCCTGAATTCGCGACGACCGACTCGTTCTCGGCCGACGCTGAGATTCGCAAGGCCATCGTCGACGGCGCGATCGCGATGTTCAGCAAGCACCCGTTCCACGAGGTGACCTTCGCGCACGTGGCTAAGGAGGCCGGAGTCTCGACCGAGATGATCACGCGCCAGTTCGGAACGTTCGACGGTCTCGTGCTCGCCACCGTCGACCGCTGGAACGCCAAGCGGATGAAGCCGCTCCGGCCGATCGCGGAGCGCTACGGCACGGTCGTCTTCCTGCGCGGCATCGTCGAAGCGAACCTCGCCGACCCGGCCCTCATGCGCCTCATCATGGCGCTCCTCAACGTCGCCGCGCTGCCCGATCACCCGATGGGCCAGATGCTGCGCGACGACTGGAAGCAGTTCCACCAGCTCGTGCAGCACCACCTCGCCCGCGACGTGGAGCTCGGCCGCGAGCCCGCCACGATGGATCCGGCGCGCGGCGCCGAGCAGCTCGTCGCCCTCTACGAGGGGCTCACGATCCAGTGGATGGTGCGCCCGCGCATGGACCTCCTCGACTCGTACGACCGGGCCGTCACGCGCCTGCGGACCGGCTGGTCGCGCGCCTACACCGCGCCGGTGTGGGACATCGCCGTCTGACCCGCCCTCAGGCGCCGACAGTGAGATCGTTGTCGCCCGGCAGGCCGAGATCGACGAAGATCGTCCTCTCGGCGAACGGGCCCGGCAGGCCGAGCTAGGCCGCGACGAGCGCCTTCTCGATCGCCGACACGATCTCGGGAGCATCGGGCTCGGTCTTGGGCCGGAACCGCAGCACCTCGCCGCCCGGCAGCACCAGGAACTTCTCGAAGTTCCACGTGACGCGCCCGGCCTTGCCCGACGCGTCGGGCGTCTTCGTGAGCTCGGAGTAGAGCGGGTGGGCCGACCGGCCGTTGACCTTGACCTTCTCCATCATCGGGAACGTCACACCCCAGGTGGCCGAGCAGTACTCCTCGATCTTGTCGGAGGTGCCGAGCTCCTGCAGAAACTGGTTGCTCGGGAAGCCGAGCACCGTGAAGCCGCGCTCGCCGTACTGCTTCTGCAGCGCTTCGAGCTTCTCGTACTGGGGAGCGAGGCCGCAGCGCGATGCGACGTTGACGACGAGCACGACCTTGTCGGAGTACGCGCCGAACGTGGTGGCCTGCCCGCGGAGGGTCGTCAGGCCGATGTCATCGAGAGTCATGGCCTGAATCTATGCCCGCGAGCGTGCGAATTGACTGGGCCGGGGCACTTCGATCCCCACCCGTTCTGGGTGGGGGGAGGGGGCGCAGGAACTGCTACCGTCGTCGCACCACCCGTGATCGCCGGGTGCGAACCGCGGCCACGGGGGTGGGCAGGGCTGCGGGTGCACCCTGTGCCCACGCCGAAAGCGCGTCTCACGTGAACAAGATCGTCCCGATGACCGTGGCTGCCATAGCAGCCCTCGCGCTCGGCCTGCTCGGATCGCTGCCCGCGGTGGCCGCGTCGAGCACGTCCGCGACCGACCCGACGCCGCCGGTGTCGTCGACCCGGATGTCGACGCTCGTCGGCCACGACCCGTCGACGGCCGATGCCGCGGCTCTGTCGCTCGTCCGGAAGGCCGGGTCGGGCACCGCCCCCGCGACTCGCTCGCGGGTCGCCGCGCCGTCGTCCCAGTCGACGGCCGACGTCGCTCCGGGCGTGAAGGCTCCGACCGGCCCGACGAGGGGCATCGTCATCACCACCCCGGCTGATCCCGACACCGTCTACTTCGTGCACGGCGACTGGGACGTCACCATCGCGGGCCGCGCACCCGCAGGAGCTGCGATCACGGTGACGAACGACCACGGCGACGTCAGCGAGTCGACGGTGGCCGACTCGGCGGGCGCGTGGTCGGTCGACCTCTCGTTCTCGCACGACGGCAGCTGGGACCAGATCATCCTCATCGACGGGACAGCGGACGGCCGCGCGCTCGCGGAGCAGCTGGTGGAGGTGCAGTTCGACGCACCGGCGACCCAGGTCCCGGTCATCACCTCCCCTCTTCCGGGCGACGAGGTGCCCGGCACGTCCCTCCCGTTCGGGAGCGGGCGCTTCTCCGTTCCAGTCAGCGGCACGGCGAAGCCCGGCGACCACATCTTCGTGCTCGCCCAGCCGGTCGACCCGGCCGACGGCTCCTGGGACGGCGACTTCGCCGACGCCGACTCGACAGGCCACTTCACGGTCGACGTTCCCGTCGGCCTCGGCGACTACTCCTTCACTCCCGTCGCTCAGACGATCGACGACGAGCTCGGACCTCTGAGCGGCTACACCGACGGCGATCGAGTCGGGCCGGCTACCGTCGTGCTTCCGGCCGACTACATCCTGCCGGCCGACGTCGATCCCGACATCGCAGTCGCCGTCGACGACGGAACCGGTGCCGAGCCGACGTTCACCGTCGCGTCGGCCGGCGGAACCGGCGCCGCGGACGACCCGGGGCAGGTCGGCAGCCAGCCGGTCGGTCCGGCGGCCGTCGAGCCGACGGACGACCCCACCGGCGGTACGGGAGGCGGCGCCGTCGGCGACGAGCGATACCTCGCCACAGTCACCGGCACGGGCACCGCCGGCGACGGGGTGCAGCTGTTCGCCGCCGATCTCTCGTCGTACGACCACTTCGTCTCCGGCCTCTACCCGGGATGGTTCGACGAGTCGACGGCGGCGCCGTCCGAGGCGGTCCCCGCGTACGACGGCAGGATCGTCGTCGGCGCCGACGGCCATTGGTCGGCCACGGTCTCCGTGCCCGCGGGCTCCTTCGCCGTCGGCGCGTTCGCCTACGACCTCAGCGACCCCGCCGCGCCCCGGGCGACGGTCGTCGGCGCCGACCAGATCTTCGATGCGGGTGACGGCGGCGACGGCGGGACTGCGGTGTCGGGCGGCGGCGTCGTGGGCGCGGGGTCGGACCCGGCGGTGGGGACGGCCGAGCTGGCCTTCACCGGTTCGAACGCCGCGGCCAAGTTCCTGCTGTCGCTCGGGTTCGTAGGTGTCGGTGCCGGACTCGTGGTGGTCGCGCGTCGGCGCAAGCGCTCCCGTCAGGCCTAGGTCGGGCCCCGGGAGTCACGAGACTCCAGCGTCGGCCCCGCAACGGCGCTAGACGCGGTCGGATTTGAGGATGCGTCTTGCCTGCCGTATTCGAGCGGCCGTCAATCCACACAGGGCTGCCGCCACGAGGAGTACGGCGATCATTGCGAGTTGCGGAGGAGTCGAGCTGCCCGCCGGGAAACAGATCAGGCTCACGAGCCCCAGCGTCAGCGCGGCGCTGCTGCTTGCCCCGCACAGGATGTAAGTGATTGCCGACCCTCTGGGTGTCGAGTACATTCGCATTCCTTCCGTGATCTCGGCGGGCCGCCGACGGCCTACTGGTTGTTGCACCACACGACGTTGGTGTACTGGATGATATGGGCCACGATTCCTCTACCCTTGGAGGAGCACATTCCGATGACACCTCCGGCGATCGTGAGGGCACCGGCCACGATTCCAGCGGCCACGGCACCAACGCCGGTCGCCGCCATGATTACGGCGGCGATGGCTGCGGCGCCCGCTCCCACCGCTATCGCGCTAACCAGCTTCGATGTGTTGCACGAGTTGAGGTAGTAGTTGTACTGCAAGCCGGTGTGATCGACGCGGTTTTTGCCCGCGCACGCTAGCACGGTCAACTCACTGCCTTGCAGCGCCATCAGCTCTTTCGCATCGAGAGTCGAGTTCTCCGCGCGGTTGCCCGCAGCGACCCAGCCCGTGGCGAAGTCGGTGATCACGGTCTCCGTCACGCCTGCGCGACGAGCAAGGTCACCGTCGAAGAGGCGGTTCTCCCGGTCGACTGCCTCGTCGAGCGCGACCCAGGACGAGGACGGAACGACCGCCGAGCGATCCGATTCTCCGTCGTGCGGATCCGTCGACTCTCTACTGGCTTCAGTGGGTGAGGTCTCCATGAGAGCCAATGCTGCTCGGGTTGGGCCCACGCCAGTGGAGTTCGTAGTGGACTCGACTGCACTTGCACCCGGAGCAAAGGCGAGAGCGGTAGCAATGAGTGTTCCGGTGACAGCCGCAGACGTCAACGTATTTCGAATCTGCATTGAAAAATCCTCCCTGAACCACCAGCGCGGTTCGGATTCAACATAACAGAATATCAATCCTGCGTACGAGCCGGCAGACGGGCGGGCGGCGTCAGGTGCCGGCGAGGGCACCCGCGACGCCGCCGACGCTGAAGTGGCGCCGGAAGATCAGGAAGACCGCGATCGGCGGCAGCATCATCAGCACCGCGAGGGCCGGCGACCCGCCCGCCGCGCTCAGGCCGATGCCGAGCGTGTAGTTCGACGTCGAGCGCAGGAAGATCAGGGCGACGAGGTACTCGTTCCAGGCCAGGAGGAAGGCGAAGACTCCGGCGGAGGCCAGGCCCGGCAGGCAGTTCCTGAGCACGATGCGCACGAAGGCCCCGGCGACGCTGCAGCCGTCCATCCACGCTGCCTCCTCGAGGCTCCGCGGGATCGCGTCGATCGCAGTGGTCAGCATGAAGACGACGGTGGCGACCGTCGTGCCGATGTAGACGAGCGTCAGGCCGGGCAGCGAGTCGACCAGCCCGGCTCGCGCGAACAGCACGAACAGCGGCACCACGGCCAGGAAGACCGGGAACGACTGCAGCGCGAACACCACCAGCGAGTATCCGTCGACCAGCCGCGACCGCCCGCGCGAGAGCACGTACGCGGCCGGCGCCGCCACCACGAGGCTCACGACGACGGTCGCTCCCGTGACGGCGAGGCTGTTGCCGAACCAGGCCAGGGCAGGCCCGCGCGGGATCGCGGCGACGCCGCCCGGCCCGAACTCGAACGCGCGCCAGACCACCACCGCCACCGGCACCAGAGCCACGGCAGAAGCGATCAGCAGGATCGCGAACCGCCCCCACATGCCCGCCTTCGTCACGCTCTCACTCTAGGCGGACCTCCCGCGCGCCTCGTGACGGGAGATATCGCCCCCATCGGGGGACAGAAGTGTGTCCTCCTTTCTGCCAGTGTGGAGTCACACCCGCACCACCCGCCCCGCGCCGCACATCCTCGGCGACAACGAGAGACACCCGCCTCCCATGCCCTTCAGCCGATCACTGCTGCGCCGGCTCGTCCGACCCGTTCTGCTCGCCCACTTCGCCATCTACCGCCGAACCATCGCCGCCGGGATCTTTCCGACGGTCGCCGCCGAGCGGGTCGTCGACGGGGAGGATCCGATTCGGATGCTGTTCGTCGGCGACATCGCCGTCAGCGGCTACGGAGTGCTCGACGAGAGCATGGCGGTGCCGGCTCAGGTGGCGGGCTGCGTGGGTGCCCGCACCGGACGCGGAGTCGCGTGGGACGTCGTCACCGACCCCAGCCTCACCATCTCCGAGGCGGCGCAGCACGCTGTCGTCACGCCCGGGACCGATGTCGTGGTGGTGCTCCTCGGGATCCCCGACGTGCTGCTCGGCACCGACGACGAGCGGTGGCGGAGGTCCCTGCGGGCGATCGTCGGCTCCGCGAGGCAGGCCGCCGGAACGTCGACCCGCGTCGCCATCGCCGGCGTCCCCCCGATGCAGGACTTCCGCCCGATCCAGCCCTCGGGGCGGGCTCTCATCTCGGCGCAGGTGGCCCGGCTGAACGCCGTGAGCGCGGCGGTCGCCGACGAGATGGGCGCGGATTTCGTGCCCTTCCCGGACTGGCGGATCACCGAGATGTACATCGAGGACGCGTTCTCGTTCCGCGCCATGCACCGGATGTGGGCGCAGGCGATCGCGCCGGCGCTCGTGGGTGCGACGGCCGAGGTCTAGGGCAGGCTAGTCCAGCCGCGCCGCCCGCACGAGTCGGTCGAACACCTCGTTGGTGCGCGCGTCCACCACGCGCCGCGACTCGTCTTCATCGAACCAGCGCAGGATCTCGGCAGCCCCGGCGACCCACGGGATCGTCGCGACGTAGTCCGGCACGAACGCCTTGACCTTGCTGTTGTCGAACACGACCGAGTGCGCCTTGTCGCCCAGGATTCCCGGGCCCCACTCGGGCTCGGCCAGCGCGATGGTCTCGCTCGCGACGTGCACGAGCGACGGGTCGTCGACGCCGGCGGCTCGCGCGAGCGTCGTGTAGATCTCGTTCCAGGGCATGGCCTCGTCGGAGGTGATCTGGAACGTCTCGCCGACCGCCGACGGCAGCCCGAGCAGGCCGACGAAGGCCTTGGCGAAGTCGTCGGTGTGGGTGAGCGTCCACAGCGAGGTGCCGTCGCCCGGCACGATCACGTCGAGGCCGCGGCGCATGCGGTCGATGACGGTCCAACCGCCGGTGACCGGGAGGCCGGTGCGGTCGTAGGTGTGCGAGGGGCGGATGATCGTGATCGGGAAGCCGGTGTCGCGGTAGGCCTTCATCAGCAGGTCTTCGCAGGCGATCTTGTCGCGCGAGTACTGCCAGAACGGGTTGCGCAGCGGCGACGACTCGCGGATCGGGAGCGATGGCACGGGCTTGGCGTACGCCGAGGCGGAGCTGATGAAGACGTACTGGCCGGTGCGCCCCGAGAACAGGTCGATGTCGCCCTGCACCTGCTCCGGCGTGAATGCGACGAAGTCGACGACGACGTCGAACATCCGGTCGCCGATGGCGTTCCGCACGGAGGCCGGGTCGCGGACGTCGCCCGTGACGACCTCGACTCCGCTCGGGACGGGTCTGATCGACGAGCTTCCGCGATTCAGGAGGGTGACCTCGTGGCCGAGGGACTGGGCTCGGACGGCCGCGGCCGAGCTGATGATTCCGGTGCCGCCAATGAACAGGATTCGCATGATGCCGTTCTATCAGGTCTGGGGTTGGCACGAGCAAAATGTGTCAGGCCGCCGGAACCGCAGCGCGAACCCGCGTGCGCACCACAGCCACCACCCCGCCGGCCGCCACGACGAACACCGCGGCGAGCACCATCCACCCGGCGAACCCGTGCGCCAGTGCCGTGGCCGCGACGATGAGGGGCCCGAACAGCGAGCCGAGCGAGAAGCCCATCGAGAACACGCCCTGGTAGGCGCCGGCGCGCGTCGGGTCGGCGAGCTCGAAGCCGAGGTTCCAGGCGCCGGCCGACGAGAGGATCTCGGCGAACGTGTGGAACAGCATGCCCACGACGAGAAGCCCTCCGGCGACGATCGCGCCAGTCCGGCCCGAGGTGCCGTAGGCCACGCAGGCGCCGAGCATCAGGGCTCCGGCGATGCCGACGGCGCGGCCCGAGCGGGCGATCGTGTCCGTCCGTCGCGCCAGCGGGATCTGCAGCGCGATGACGAGCACCGTGTTCACGATCAGGATTACCGATACGAGAATGACCGGCGCCTCGGTGTCGTGCACGATCCACAGCGGCAGGCCGACCTCGGCGAGAGCGAACTGGATGCCGAACAGGCCGGAGAGCGCGGTGATCGCGAGGTAGGCGGGGTCGCGGAAGGGGGAGCGGCCGCCGGCCGAGTCTGCTGTCGCGATGGCAGGGGAGGCATTCACGCGCACCGGGAGTCGCAGGAGTGGGAGCGAGCTGGCGAGCGTCGCGCAGGCGGCGAGCACGATGGCCGTGCGGAAGGCCGTGCCCGTGCCGATGAGCAGGGGTACTCCGGCGGCCGCCGATCCGACGGCGATGCCGATGTTGGTGACGGTGCGCAGCAGGGCCCGCGTCGTCACGCGTGCGCGGCCGGTGAACGCCCGGGCGATGACCGCGGACCGCGTGGCATTCGCGGCGGCCTGCACCCCGTTGACGATGCAGGCGACGACCAGCACCGCCCCGAACGACGTCACGAAGGCGTACGAGAGCAGCGCGAGTCCTTGCGCGACGACGAGCGCGAACAGCAGGCGCCGTGCGCTCAGGCGGTCTGACAGGTGGCCGCCGAGCAGCGACGTGCCGACGCCGACGGCGCTCGCCACCGTCAGGATGAGCGCGACCTGCGTCGCCGAGAGCCCGACGATCAGGGTGAAGTACAGCGCCGTCAGCGTGAAGAAGGCTCCGCGACCGAGGGTGGAGACGAGCGTGGCGGTGGCGAGCACGCGGACCACCGGGTCGGCGAACGGTCGGCGGAGTCGGGTGGCGATGCGGGGCACCTGACCTTTCTGCCACCACCCCGAGTTCCTGCGCGATGGATGTAGCGTGATGCTTCATGCTGCGCTACCGCTTCACCGACACCGATCTCGGCGACATCCGGTTCGGGGTGTCGCCGCTGTGCGAGATGGGGCTGTCGCTGCGCACCCTTCGCGAGCCGGCCCGGTACCCGCTGCAGCTGCCGTGGCTGCTGCGCACTCAGGAGGCCCGTGCCTCGCTGGACCTCGAGGTGCTGCTCGCGCTGGTCGACGAGCGGCTGTGGACCCCCGACTTCCTGAACCCGCGCCCCGACTCGCCCCTGACGGTGATCGACGATGAGCTGCAGACCCTCGCCGCGATGTCGCCGAGCCTCTTCGTCGCCCAGATCGAGGCGGTACACGGCGCCCTGCCCGCTCCTTTCGGGCAGACCCCGCGTCGCGCCCTCGCCCGCACCGTCGCCGCGCTCTCGGCCTACTGGAACGCCACCTTCGCGCCGTGGTGGCCGCGCATGCGGAGCATCCTGCAGGCTGACATCGTTCACCGCGGCCGTCGCATCGCCGAGTCGGGTCTCGCCGCGATGCTCGGCGAGATCGCCGAGAACGTGTCGTTCGCCGACAACGTCCTGACGGTCAGGCCGACCGATCCGCGCGACCGCTCCATCGACGTCGCAGGCCGGGGCTTCACCCTCGTGCCGACCATGTTCTCGCGGCGGGTCTCGTCGGCGGTCGACGACGACGAGCCACCCCTGCTGCTCTACGCCGCCCGTGGCCGCGGAGCCCTCTGGGAGACCGAGAAGCCCGCCACCGTCGAAGCCGTCGCCGCCCTGCTCGGCGAGACGCGCGCGGCCCTGCTCGTCGCTCTCGAGTCGCCCGCGTCGTCGACGGAGCTCGGCGTGCGGTTCGACGTCACGACGTCGGCCGTCAACCAGCACCTGCGCGCGCTCCACGCCGGCGGCCTGGTCACGGCGACGCGGTACGGCCGCAGCGTGCTCTACCTCCGCAGCGAGCTGGGTCAGGCGCTCCTGGCGCGCTGACCATCGCGCGTCAGCGCCCCTCGGCTACGTCCTCGCCGATCGCCCCGTGCTGCGGAGCGACGTGCTTCAGGATTCGCGCCCACTCGTCCACGATCGCCAGTCGCCCGGCGCCCTGCACCGAGACGACCGTCGCGTCGGGGATCCGGTCGGCGAACCAGTGCCCGTCCGAGACGTCAGCGGCGGGGTCGGAGTCGCCGTAGACGAGCTGGACCGACGCCGTGATCGACCCCAGGTCGTCGGCCCACGAGCCGTCGGCGAGGCTCAGCAGATCGGTCGCGTACCCGGTCGCGCCCTGAACGGCGGACTCGTCGAGCATGCGACCGAGCCGCGATCTCAGGCCCATCGCGTCGAGCTCGGGAAGCCGCGCCATCGTCGGATCGTCGTCGGCGATGCCCAGCGCCGCGAACGTGGCGAACGGGGTCTGCTCGAGGCCGGCCGCCACCTCGGCGACGCTGGCGTTGGTCTTGACCCGGGCGAATTCGGCGATCTCGGCCGATTTGTCGACCGGCGACCGACGCTTCGGAGCGGCCGTGCCGACGATCGTCACCCGGTCCACGCGATCGGGGTGCCGGGCGGCGAAGGCGAGCGCGGTGGCGCCACCCGAGCCCCAGCCGACCAGGCCCACGGCGCCGAAGTCGACCCGCTGCGTCTCTTCGGCCATCTGCTCCGCCGACGAGACGTACTCGTCGAGATCGTCGGCCCACCGCGCGATCGACGCGTCGGCCGGATCGGTCACGGGCTCCGAGACGCCGTACCCCGGGCGGTCGAGGGTCAGGAGGTGCACGCCCCACGGACCCGTGATCCGCGGATCGGGGTCGAATCCGCCCGCACCCGGCGTCGGGTGGCACAGCAGCACCAGCCGGCGAGCGATCGGATCGCCGGCCGCTGAGGTGCCCACTCGGCGTCCAGAACGGAGAACATACTGTCGATCGGCCATGGGGCCCCTTTCGTCGTCCCCTCCAGGCCACCACGTCTGCGCCGGGGTCGCCCAGATTCGCGGCGGGGGTTGCGCTCGGCCCTCGTTAAACGGAGAACGCCCCCGCCATCTCGAAAGACAGCGAGGGCGCAGGAACTCCGCCTAGCGGCCGCGACCGCCGCCGTTGCGGGGCGCGCTGCCGCGCACGAGCGCCCCCACCTTGAGCGACGCCGGGCGACCGCCGGCCGACGACGCCCGGCGCGAGCCGCCGCCGTTGCCGTCGCGACGCGCGCCGGGCTGGCCGGACTGCTCCGCGGCGAACGCCGCCTGGTCGTTCCGGGTCGAGTTCGTGCGGCTCGAGCCGCCGTCGCTCTGGGCGCGGCGCGGCTGGCGCTCGTCGCGCGCCGGACGCTCGTCGCGGACCGGGGTCGACGACCCGGCGCCGGACTCCGTCGAGTAGAAGGTGGAGCTGCCGGTGCGGGGGGCCTGGCTGCGCCCGCCCTGGCCGCCACGACCGCCGGCGGCCTGGCCGCTACCGCGACCGGCGCCGCCCTGCTGGCGAGCGCCCCGAGTTCCTTCGGTCGATGCTCCACCAGACTGCGCGGGGCGACCCGAGCGGTCCTTTCGGGCGATCGGCGAGCCGTCGGACGTCTGGCGAGCGGCGCGCTTGCGCTGGGCGTTCGCGCCGGTCGAGCGGCCGCCGCCCTGGTGCTGCTCGGCGCGCTCCGACTTGGGGGCGGGCTTCACGTACGCGGCGACCTCGCCGACAAGGGCCTTGACCTCTTTGGAGTCGGGCTTCACGGCGACGGGGGTCGCGTGGATGTCGGCCTTCTTCATCATCTGCGCGACGTCGCGACGCTGGCTCGGGATGATGAGGGTGACCACGTCGCCCTCGGCCCCGGCACGAGCCGTGCGGCCCGAGCGGTGCAGGTACGCCTTGTGCTCGGTCGGCGGGTCGACGTGGATCACGAGCTCGATGTCGTCGACGTGCACACCGCGGGCGGCGACGTCGGTGGCGACGAGGACGCGGGCCGTTCCGTCCTGGAACGCAGCCAGGTTGCGGTCGCGCTGCGGCTGCGAGAGGTTGCCGTGCAGGTCGACGGCCGGGATGCCCGACTCGGTCAGCTGCTTGGCGAGCTTCTTGGCGTGGTGCTTCGTGCGCATGAAGAGGATGCGGCGGCCCTGGCCCGAGGCGAGCGTGTTGATCAGGGCCTTCTTGGTCTCGACCGACTCGGTCTCGAACACGTGGTGGGTCATCTTGGCGACGGGCGAGTTCGCCTCGTCGACCGAGTGCAGGACCTCGTTGTGCAGGAACTGCTTGACGAGCTTGTCGACGCCGTTGTCCAGCGTCGCGCTGAACAGGAGGCGCTGTCCGTTCTCGGGCGTGGCCTTCAGGATGCGGGTCACACCGGGCAGGAAGCCCAGGTCGGCCATGTGGTCGGCCTCGTCGAGGACGGTCATCTCGATGGCGTCGAGCTTCACGAAGCCCTGCTTCATGAGGTCTTCGAGGCGTCCGGGGCACGCCACGATGATGTCGACGCCCTGCTTGAGCGCCTGGACCTGGCGGTTCTGCGAGACGCCGCCGAAGATCGTGGTGGTGTTCATGCCGTAGGCGGCAGCCATCGGCGCGAGGACCGCGTCGATCTGGGTGGCGAGCTCGCGGGTCGGAGCGAGCACGAGGCCCAGCGGACGACCCGGGCGGCGCTTGCCGCCGGCGAGCGAGCCGCCGAGGCGGGCGGCCATCGGGATGGAGAAGGCGAGGGTCTTGCCGGAGCCGGTCTTTCCGCGGCCGAGGACGTCGCGGCCCGACAGCGTGTCGGGGAGCGTGTCGACCTGGATCGGGAACGCGGTGGTCTTGCCGTCGGCGCTCAGGGCCTTGACGATCGGGGCGGGGACGCCGAGCGACGCGAAGGTCGTGGTGTTCTCGTCCTGCTCGACGGCGGGGGTGAGGGTGTCAGTCAATGGTTGCCTTTCAGGCACAGGTTTTCGAGCCTCCTGGGCGTGCGTCTGTCAACGGCGCAGCTGGACTCGAATGTGGCGACGGAGCGGTTTCACTCGATCGTTTCGCCGCAGAGTGAGCTTCGCGATTCCGTGACTCGCTGGTAGGTGCGAGGCCGGGATCAGAGGGGCGTACTACGACGCAGAGAGCCGATCGGGTCGGCTCGCAAGTGATCCAAGCCTACAGCATCGGCGTTTCAGCGCTAGCGGCCGCTTTCGAGAGGTCTTTCGGTGTTGAATCCTGGTCCTCGGTCCACGAATCGGAGTTCCCGACGGGGCCGGCCGCGGTGCCCAGCCCCACCGAGTGGCCACCCGGCATCCGGCCCGATCCCGACGACCCGATGGGAGCGTTCACCGACGACTCAGCAGTCGAATGGGCTGGCTGGGAGGGCTGCGGCGACAACTGCCCGCCGCCGCCGCCGCGTTAGCGACGCCGACTGGTCGGGTCGTGCAAGCGGGTGAGAGTCTCAGCCTGGCGCCCCGCCCGAGTTCGCAGGACGTCCTGGTCGCATAGCGACCTGCGGACGACGCGTGTCGAACCCGCGGGCGACGCGGGAGCGGCGCGGGCGAGCGACGCTGGAGGCATGACCTCGACCGCGACCCGTGCCGTCACGGACGTCGGCGTGACGCTCGCGGTGCTCGGGGCGTGGGCCGCTCTGGGAGCAGCCGACATCGCGCTCTGGTTTCTCGCCCGGGCCGACGGGCACTGGATCCCGGCGGCCGTCGTGGCCGCCCTCGCGGTCGTGGCGCTGTCGGCCGCGACGGTCGTCGTGCTGCGGCGGCCGACGCCGCGCTGGCCGTGGCCGGGCGCGATCGCCGGGGCGATGATCGGAACGGTGGTGATCCTGGCGCTGCTCGGAGTCCCGCTGGTGGTTCTCGGACTCGGGACCACGTTCGCGCCCGACGACGGCAGCGGGTTCGCGGGCGAGTTCCTGCCTCAGGCGTGGACGACCGTGGGCGCGGCGTTCCTGCCGGTGGTGGCCATGGCCGAGGCGCTCGTTCTGGGCGATGGAGAATCGATGGCGCAGATGACGGTGCGTGCGGCCGTGCGGCGAGTGGTCATGCTGGTCGCGGCGGGGCACCTGCTGTGGTTCGCGCTCGAGGTGGCGGCCTGTCTCGTCAGCTAGTCGGATCGGGCAGATACGGAGCCGCAACCGCGTCTCTGCCCGGATCGACTCGGAGAGCGAACGCGAAGCGGCTCAGTGCGTGCCCGAGTACCGCTCGCCGACGGGGATCTCCACGGCCACCGTGTTTCCCGGCTGCGCGAGTGGGCAGGCCCATGCCGGGTCGTAGGCGCAGCTGGGGTTGTAGGCGAAGTTGAAGTCGAGCACGAGGCTGCCCGGCGCCGCCCCGGGGCCCAGGTCGGCGCCCTTGACCGTGTCGATGAGATAGCGGCCGCCGCCGTAGGTGCCTCCGGGCTTGCCGGCGAGGGCGTCCTTCACGGGCACGAAGATGCCGCCGCCGTACGAGCCGAGGCGCCAGACGTCGAGGGAGCCGACGCCGGGCACGTCGACGAGCCCGACGCGGTCGAAGGGCACGTCGCCGTCGGTGCCGGTGGGGACGACCATGCGGTGGGCGGGTGCCGGGGTGACCTCGACCTCGAACCGCCAGTTCCTGTCATAGGGCTTGGTGGGGAGGCCGGTGAAGACCGGGCGGTCCTCGGGCAGGAGGGGAGTCGAGGGGTGCGTGGCGAAGAGGTCGTCGCGGGTTCGGCGCCAGAGGTCGTGGGCCGCCTCGAGGTCGGCGGCCTCGCGCACGGAGCGGTAGGTGTCGTGGATGGTGCGGCGCCACGAGGCGATGTCGAGGGCGTACTGCGCGGGCTGATTCACCCTTCCGACGCTACTCGCCGTGGGTGGATGGGCGGGTGGCGGTCGGCTCGGGCGTACCCCCGGAGACGCGCCGAACCCGACGAGCACCCGCCGACGCGGCCACCGACGGCTACGCGCGCGCCGGGGTCGTCCACGTCGGCGCGAGCCGACGCATGCGGTACCCGCGCCACTGCCACACGAGCCACAGCCCCGGCCACAGCAGCGGGCCGAGGAGGCCCGCGTCGAACTCGAGGCGGTCGCGGAGGAGGGTCCCGCGCGGCAGGCCGGAGGGGAGCGGAGCGGGCGACACCGCCATTCGGTGGCGGATGGACAGGGTGCGGAACGTTCCTGCGACCCCGGTGCCGGTGTCTTCTTGGATGCGCGCCCCCTGCACCGTGCGCCAGCTCAGGTCGACGTGCGTGCGACCGAGCGGGAAGACGCCGAGGATGCTGGCGCTCACGAGGTGCGGCTCGGAACTCCAGCGGCGAGGGAAGCGCGAGAGCGATCGGTACTTCACGAGCGGGCGGGTGACGGCGACCATGACCTCGGGGTTCGCGAGCGCGTCGATCGCGGCGGCCGGAGAGCAGGCGAGGGTGAGCTTGAGCTGCACGTGCATGGGGCCAGTCTGCACCCGCCCGGCCCGGACGACCTGACTGGCCAGGCATCCTGGCTGGC
Source organism: Frondihabitans sp. PhB188 (assembly GCF_003752365.1). Classification (GTDB taxonomy): domain Bacteria; phylum Actinomycetota; class Actinomycetes; order Actinomycetales; family Microbacteriaceae; genus Frondihabitans. The sequence goes on from NZ_RJUO01000004.1 coordinate 344,934, forward strand.
TCGATCAATCTGGCTAGCCTGGAGCCATGCATCAGGAGCGCTACCAGGTCCGGTTCGAGTGGGGCGAGGCCGGAGCCCGGCGCATCGCGGAGGGCGCCCACGTCGTCGTCGTGGCCGACGAGCTGGACGGACACGGGTCGGCGTCGGCCGCCCTGCTCGCCGCCGCGGTGACCGACGCCTGCCCGCCGAACGTCGCCGTGCTCTGCGCCACCGAGACGTCGGCTCAGGACGCCGCCGCGCACGTGCTCGCGCTTCAGGAGCAGCTCGGCGACCGCGCCGTCGTGGCCGTCGTGGGCGCCGGTTCGATCGACGACGACGGATTCCGCACGGCCGTCGAAGACCACCTCGCAGCCGGAGCAGTCGTCGACGCCCTCGCCGCGGTCGGCATCGACTTCTCGTCGCCCGAGGCCGCAGCCGCGTGCGCCGCCTGGCAGGGGCTCCGTCGCGCGACGGCGCATCTGCTCACGGCCTCGACATCGGGGCAGGAACTCGCCGACGCCCGCGACCAGCGGCGAGAGCACGCGGCCGCCGTCGCCACCCTGCGGGAATTCACCTCGCGCGGGTAGCGTTCACCCCGTCAACAACCCTTGGAGGACGAAATGAAGGCAGTACTCGACGGAACCGTGGTGGCAGAGGCCCCCGAAGCCGACCTCATCAAGATCGAGGGCAACTGGTACTTCCCGCCGGCGAGCGTCAACGACGCGCTCCTCGAGAAGACCGACACCCCCTACACCTGCCCCTGGAAGGGCGAGTGCCAGTACTTCTCGGTGAACGGCCTCCAGGACCGCGCCTTCAGCTACCCCACCCCGTACCCGACCGCGTTCGACCGCGTCGGCAAGGACTTCTCGAACTACGTCGCCTTCTGGAAAGAGGTGCAGGTCGTCGAGTAGACGCCTCGCCTGATCGTTCGACCCCGCCGAGTGCGGGGTCGACGTCGTTAACCCCGGGGCTGCGTCGCCTTCTGCTCAGGCCTGAGGCTTGCTCGCAGGAACTGCGGCCCGCGCCCGATGCGCCCGCACCTTCGCCCGGTTGCCGCACTTCGTCATCGAGCACCACCGGCGTGTTCCGGCGCGCGAGTCGTCGTGGAAGACCAGCCCGCAGTCGTCGGCCGCGCACCGTCGCAGGCGCCGCGCCGGGTCGCCGACGAACCCGACGCCGGCGAGCATGTGCACGGCGTCGCGCGCGACGGACGCCATAGCCTGGCTCACCCGCAGGCGCACGGCCCCGGCCTGGCGGCCGCCGCCCGGAAGCGACGGCGGCACGTCGGGCACCGCAGCGTAGAGGTTGACCGCGTCGATGTCGCGCGACTGCGGGGCGTGGCCGTCGGCGGCGCTGAGCGCCAGGCGGGCGATCGCATCGCGGAGGGCTCGGGCGTCGGTGAGCTCGCGGTCGGAGGGCGCGGCGCCGAGCGGCCCGAAGCGCTCGGCGAGCCAGTCGCCGAGGTCGGCGGCGACGAGGAGGCCGTCCCACGCGGAGTCGGTCGTCGCACCGGGGAGACCGGAGGCGGGGCCGAACGCGTCGGGGGCGAAGCCGCCGAGGTACGCGAAGTCGAGGCACGTCGCGCCCGACTCGAAGGCCCAGCGGACGCCGGTGTCGGAGCGGAACCAGGTCGTCTCGGGCATGTAACCACCGTAGCCGGTCTGGTCTCGCACGGTTCACCCCACGGAGCGGCACCGGACCTGGGCCGCGGGGTTGCGCGGGTGCCGGAGCACGGGGTCTAGACCGCGCGCTTCACCCACGTGATGAGGTTGGCGTCGTCGAAGCGCCGCGCGCAGCGCCCGCACGCCAGCGGTCGCGACGGCGCGCGGTACCGGTAGTGCTCGTGGCCGGCCGGGCAGCGGCCCACCCAGGGCGCGAGCTCCGATGCGATCGCGCCGTCGTGGAGCCGGCCGCCGATGTAGCCGAGGTCGGCTGCGGTCGTGGCCCACTTCGGGCCGTGACCGGCGCGGGACCCGGCGATGGCGTGCGCGACCTCGTGCAGGAGCACCTGGTGGATCTCGTCGTCGTCGTACCGCCCGGCGAGGTGGCGCGAGACCGTGATCCGCTTGGAGGCGTAGTTGCAGAGGCCCGCGCGGGTCTTGGCGTTGTCGAAGCCGAACGTCCACGACGGGTCGAGGTGGAGCGCGATCAGGGCCGCAGCCCAGTGCCGAACGCGGGCCAGATCGGCCACGTCGGCTAGGAGCGGTCGCTCGGGCGGTCCGCCTGGGATGCGTCGAACGCGCCCCAGATGCTGCGCGCGGCCTTTCGGGCGCGGGTCACCTCGGCGTCGAAGCCGGTCGCGGCCGGCTCGTCGTCTTCGTTCCGGTCTTCGTCGTCGACGTCGAGTCGGACGGTGCCAGGCGCCGTCGCGTGGGGGACGGCGATGGCCTGCGTCTCGACGCCGATCGACGCGGCGTCGGGGACGGGCTCATCGACGGGCGCGTCGGGATCGAGCCGCGCGGCGGCCGGGTCGAGGCGTGCCGGAGCCTCGGTCGCGGTGTCGGACGGCGTCAGGAACGCCGGCGAACCCGTGGTGCGGAACAGCGGCGGGGGAGCGGTGTCGCCCTCGATCGCGTCGGCGTCGTCCTGTTCGGCGTCGACGGGCTCGTCGCGGACGACGAACGGCGACGGCTGGACGACGATGGGCGTGACCATCGGCTCGACCTCGGGCTCGACGACCTCGTCGGCGGGCTCCTCGATCGGCTCGACGAGCGGGACGGCCGACCCCTGCAGGATCGCCCGCATGACGCCCTCGATCGCGACGCGGAGGCCGTTCGTGCGCTCGGCCGGGGCGCCGGCCTTCTCGTAGGCGGCCAGGGCGGCGCCGAGCGCCTCGCGGGCCTCCTCGAAGCGGCCGAGGTCGTAGAGCGTGTAGCCCTCGAGCTCGGCGGCGGCGGCCTCGAGAGCGTGCCACTCCTCGGTGGCGGCGCTCAGACGGCTGGTGTGGAGGTCGCTGTAGGCGCGCTCGAGGCGGCCCTGCTCCTTGAACACGTACGCGCGGCGGATGCGCGCGGCGGCGGAGTCGGCGCGGTCGCCGGTGAAGTGGGCGAGGCGGAACGCCTCTTCGCTGATGGCGAGAGCCTCGTCGAGGCGGCCGAGCATGCGCAGCAGATCGGCGCGCTCGCCCAGGGCGGCCGTGCTGCGGCTGGCGCCGAGCTCAGACAGCCGGTGCTCGAGGGCCGTGACGTCGACGGCGGGCCGCAGCGAGACGGGGTCGAAGTGGGCCGCACCCGAGGCAGCGGACAGGCCCGTGGGGCCCGTCGGCACGATGGGTGCGGTCAGGCTCGCGGGCACGGGGCGGCGGGTGGGGCCACCGTGCGCGTCGTTGTCGGAGTGGTCGTGCTCGGTCATCGATTCGAGGGTAGTCGTTGACGGGGCGTTTGGGCTGTGCGGCGCGCTCGGCGGCGCGGCCGGGCCCGTTTCACCGCCCCCGGTGGTCGATCTCCGGGGAGGTCAGGCGAGGACGGGAGCCTTCGCCCGTGACGCCACGGACGCCGGCGTCGCCGCCGGTCGGGCGGCGGGAGCCGCCGCACGGGCAGGGGCCAGCGGCGCGCGGAGCGGCCACTCCTGCTCGTCGAGGATCAGCTGGGCCGCGGCGCCGGTGGTCACGTTGACGACGATCGGAGCCATCAGGTTCACGGTCGTGCCCTCCGGGGCGGGGTTGGCGACGACCAGCAGGAGCGCGTCGGCCGGGGTGGTGAGGCCGAGGAGGTCGGCCTGCTCGGTCGAGATCTCGGGCGAGTAGTGCCCGAGGTGCACCGACGCGTCCACCACGAACAGGCGCTTTGCCGGCTCGTCGCTCGCGTGCAGCGAGTACAGGCCGGCGGCGCCGCTGATCTCGTCGAGGGTGAAGTCGACGAGGGGGTCGAGGCCGGGAGGGGGCGTGACGAAGGAGAGAGAAGCGCTCATCGGAGGAAGTCCATCAGGGTCGGCTGGATCACCTTGGCGGTGGTCGCAAGGGCGGATTGGTAGGTGACTGACTGGGTCTGGAGGTCGAGGATGACCTTGGCGAGGTCGAGGTCCTCGATACCGGAGCGCTGGTTCTCGAGCGAGACGCCGTTTGACGCCAGGCTGTCCTGGGCGCGCTCGAGCTGGCTCTGGCGGACGCCGACGTCGCCCCAGGCGCCGCGGACAGCGGTCAGGTGCGTGTCGATGTCGGCGAGGTGGCTGCTGACGTTGACGCCCGATCGGAGATCGCTGACGATGTCGTCGACCATCGAGAACACGGAGTCGCTGCCGGTCCCGAAGACGGCGGCGCCGTCGGTGTCGACCGTGACGGTCGTGCCGTCGGCGATGCGGCGCTGGACGCTGCTGCCGGCCGTTCCGGTGAACGCCGGCTGCGTCGTCGTGACGACTCCGGTCGCCGGGTCGGTGGTCGAGGTGCCGGGAGTGAAGGCGACGCCGGCGTCGGACGACCCGGCGAAGACCGAGCGGCCCTTGAAGGACGTGTTCGCGGTCGCGAGCAGGTCGCTCTTGAGCCCGACGAGCTCCGTGGCGATCGCCTCCTTGGCCGTGGCCGACATCGACCCGTCGTTCGCGCCCTGGACGGTGAGGTCGCGGATGCGGTTCAGGATCTTGGACGTGTCGCTCATGGCGGCGTCCGTCGTCGAGAGCCAGCCGACGCCGTCGGTCGCGTTGCGCGCGTACTGGGAGTTCGCGCTCTGCTGCGATCGGACCAGGAGGGACTGCCCGGTGGCGGTCGGGTCGTCCGAAGGCACGGTGATCGCCTTGAGCGACGACGCCTGGCTGTTGAGCTGCGCGAGCCGAGCCTGGTTCGCCTGGAGCATGCGCGAGGAGGCCATGGCGGCGGTCTGGTTGGTGACGCGTCCGAGCATCAGAGGCCCACCCGTCCGGTGCGGTTGATCAGGGTGTCGAGCATCTCGTCGACCGCCGTCATGACGCGGGCCGCGCCCTGGTAGGCGTGCTGGAACGTGAGCATGTTGACGTTCTCCTCGTCGAGGTCGACGCCCGCCGTCGAGGTCTGCTGCGTCTTGGCCGCGGTGGCGGCGACGGTGGCGCGGTCCGACGACGCGATCTCGCTCTTGGCCAGCGAGCCGGTCGTCGTGACGAACCCGGCCCAGACGCGGTCGGGAGCGGCGCTGCCAGTGCCGAGCGTGGAGAGCTTGTCGGCGATCGAGCCGTCGCGGGCTCCGGCGCCGACGGCGCCGCTCTGGATCGCGGCGGCCGACGTGGGCACCACCGAGAGGCCGAGGGCGGCGGGGCCGGTCGTCGAGACGGCGAAGAAGTTCGCGCCGGTGGTGCCCGACGCGGTCGCACCGGTCGAGTACACCGCGTTGACGGCGGAGGCGAGGGTGGTCGCGAACGAGTTGTACGTCGCGCCGGCCTCGGCGAGGACCCCGCCGGTGCCGGAGCCGTCGGCCGGGGCGAGGACTGAGAGAGTTCCTGCGATCTGACCGCCGTCGAGCCCGACGGAGGCGCCCGGGCGGTGAGACCACTCGAGGGTGACGGGGGAGGCCGCTGCGCCCTCCATCGTGGAGGAGCCGGAGACCTGGACCGTGCGAGAGCTCGTTCCCGACACGATGGCGTTGCCGCCGATCAGGACGTCGACCGTGCCGTCGGTGTTCGCGTGGACGGTGCCGCCGGCGAGGCCCGCGACCTTCTCGGTGAGGAGGTTGCGCTGGTCGACCAGCTCGTTGACCGAGCCGCCGGTGGCCATGCCCTGCTGGATCTGGCCGTTGAGACTGGCGATCTGGGTCGCGGTGGCGTTCAGGGTGTCGGCCATCGTCTGGACGGACGAGCGGGCGGCGCTCCACTGGCTGCTCACCGACTGGTAGCCGGTCTTGATCGTGTCCGAGATCGACTGCGCCTGCCCGATGAGGGTGGAGGCGGCGGCGGCGCTGTCGGGGGAGTTCGACATGTCGCCCCACGCCGACCACATCTTCGAGAGCTGCGACGAGAGGCCGGTCGAGCCGGGCTCGTTGAGAGAGCCCTCGAGGGTCGAGAGGACGCTCGATCGGACCGTGCCGTAGCCGGCCGATGACGCCGTGGTGCGCACCTGGGTGTCGAGGGCGGCGTCGCCGATGCGGGCGTACCCGTCGATCGAGACGCCCTGGCCGATGTTCGTGCCGGTCGAGAAGACGCCGGGCTGCACGGCCGAGATCGAGGAGGTGGTGACGCGCTGACGCGTGTAGCCCTCGGTCGACGCGTTCGCGATGTTCTGGCCGACGACGTCGAGGCCGGCGCGTGCGGCCGAGAGGCCGCGGTATGCGGTGTTCAGCCCGGAGAAGGTGCTCACGTCTACAGCCGTCCGTCGAAGAGGTGGCTCGACGACGCCGTCGCGGCGCGCCCGGCGCCGTGGGAGTCGTAGAGGGAGGAGTCGGCCGACACGGTCGCGAGCGTCTCCTGGGTGGAGCGGGCGGCGGCGCGCAGGAACTGCTCGTTCTCGTCGCGCAGCTGCTTGATCTGCCGAGTCAATTCCGTCATCGCCCGGAGGTGGGAGGAGAAGATGTCGGCCCAGGGCCCGTCGGGCGCGTGCTCGACGAGCTCGCGCAGAGGCATCTCGGAGTCGGTCCCCCACTCCTCGGCGACGACGGCGACTTCGACGGTCCGCTCGAGGCCCGCGGAGCGCAGGCGGTCGAGCACCTGCTCGACCTCGCGGGTCGCGTGCTCGATCCACCGGGACTTCCCGGCGGTGAGGAGCAGCTGCTCCTCTTCCAGCTTGAACGTGAGGAGCTCCAGGAGCTCCCTCTCACGCCAGAGCACGGCGGACAATTCGTTCACGCCCACGGTCCCTCCACGTCTTGGCTGCGATCTGTGCCGCAGGTGGCCGTCCGGCTCACAACGACCACTATCGGCAGGGCGGCACAGGGCGTTAGAGGCGATCGAGACTTCGTGCGATATCCGTGCCCCCCGAATGGTCGACACGGGCCTGGCACCCCGGCTCCCGACCGCCCCGTCACAACTCCCCTTACGGGGGTGAATATGCGGGAAAATTGCTGTCTGTCCCCCTAAATGACGACACCCCAAACCCCCGGAGTGGGGCCATTTCGGCCTAGTTTTCGGGGGTTGCGCCCCTCTAGCGTTATGGGTGTCGGAAAGATCACTCCGACACCGCCGGCGGACCGCTAGGGACGAGCCGGACTCCACGAACTCTCCCGCCGCGACCGCGGCACCTTCCACTCGAATCGCTTCGGCGCGCTCTGCCGCCGGGGTTATTCGTCATGCCTACTCAGGGGTCACGATGAACAAGACGGAACGCAACACGATGGTGGTTCAGAACCTCCCGCTCGTGGGCTACCTCGTCTCCGAGGTGTGCGCCAAGGCGACGCACCTCAGCCGTGACGACCTGGCCTCGGCCGGCGCCCTCGCCCTCGTCCAGGCCGCCGACGCCTTCGACCCCACGCAGGGCGTGCCGTTCGGCGCCTACGCCCGCACCCGCATCATGGGGGCCTTCGCCGACGACATGCGCTCGAGCGACTGGGCCAGCCGCGCCACCCGCAAGCGCATCAAGGAGACCCTCGCGACGCAGGAGACCCTGACCGCCGCCCTCGGACGCACCCCGAACGTCGACGAGATCGCCTCGTCGCTCGGCGTCGACCGCCAGACCGCCGCCGATGCCCTCACCGACGCCTCGCGCACCGTGTCGGCCATCGACGAGACCGTCGCCGACCAGCTGGCCGCCGACATCATCCTCCCCGAGGAGACGCTGCTCGAGCAGGAGCGCACCCGCTACCTCCGCGCCGCTGTCGACGCCCTCCCCGAGAAGATGCGCTTCATCATCGAGAACGTCTACTTCGGCGACCGCAGCGTCACCGAGGTCGCCGAGGAGCTCGGCATCACGCACTCCGCCGTCTCGCAGCAGCGCACCGAGGCGATCCGCCTCCTCCGCGACGGCCTCAACACCCACTATGCGTCCGACGACAACGCCGAGGTCGTCCACGAGTCGCGCACCGCGCCTGCTCGCCGCGCCGCCTACCTCGCCCGTGTCGCCGGGAACGCCGTCGCCGGCATCGGCATCGCCCTGCACGACGCCGAGGCTCCGCGCGTCGCCGTCGCCTCCTGAAAAACTTTTCGAGAATTCGCTAACGGACCGGCACGCGCCGCCGATAGCTATCAATGTCAGCCCACGGATGGGCGGCAGAACCACCCCCAACAATCACGGAAGAGAAGAACATCATGGGTTTCCAGATCAACAACAACCTCGCGGCGAACAACACCTACCGCAACCTCAACAGCACGCAGGGTGAGCTGTCGAAGTCCCTCGAGAAGCTCTCGTCGGGTCTCCGCATCAACCGTGCCGCTGACGACGCTGCGGGCCTCGCCATCTCCGAGGGCCTCAAGTCGCAGGTCGGCGGCCTCACGGTGGCCGCTCGCAACTCGCAGGACGGCATCTCCGTCGTCCAGACCGCTGAAGGTGGACTGACCGAAACGCAGTCGATCCTCCAGCGCATGCGCGACCTCGCTGTTCAGGCCGGCAACGACTCGAACAACGACACCTCGCGTGCTGCGATCAAGACCGAGACCGACGCCCTCACCACGGAGCTCACTCGCATCTCCGCCTCCACCAACTTCAACGGCATCTCGCTGCTGGACGGCAAGGGTGGCACGGGCGCTGACGGCAAGCTGAGCTTCCAGGTCGGTGCCGGTTCGGACACCGCCTCGAACACCATCGTCGTCGACCTCTCGACCGCTGACGTGTCGAAGACGGCCACCGCCGTCGGCGCCATCGACCTGACCGACGCCACCAAGTCGGCCGCTGCGATCAAGACGATCGACGACGAGATCACGAAGATCTCCACGGCTCGTGCTGGCCTCGGTGCGGTTCAGAACCGCTTCGAGCACGCCATCAACAACACCAACGTCGCCAAGGAGAACCTCACGGCCGCCTCGTCGCGCATCACCGACACCGACATGGCGGAGGAGATGGTCAAGTACACGCGATCGAACATCCTCAGCCAGGCCGGCACCGCGATGCTCGCTCAGGCGAACCAGAGCACGCAGGGTGTGCTGAGCCTCCTCCGCTAGTCCTTAGCGAGCGGGCAGCAGTACCAGCACCACCCATCCGCGGATGGAGGGTGAGGAGTGGAAGTTCGGGTCCCCTCCTCACCCCCTCCGCGGACCAAAGTCGTTCTCGAAAAGGCTGAAAGGAGCCGCTCATGGCAGGACTCGCCGTCGACGGCCTCGTCTCCGGTCTCGACACGACGTCGCTCATCAACTCCCTGATGACCGTCGAATCGCAGCCCCAGACCCTCCTCAAGGCCAAGGTCACCTCGACCCAGTCCGCGATCACGGCCCTCCAGGGCCTGAACACGCAGGTAGCCGCGCTCGCCACGGCCGCCACCACGGCCAAGTCGGCCACCTCGCTGTCGCTGTTCACGGCCTCGACCTCGTCGACCACCGTCACAGCGACCGCCTCCACAGCGGCGTCCGCCGGCTCCATCGATTTCACCGTCGGATCCGTCGCCCAGGCCAAGACCGGCGTCACCGCCGCGATGTCCGCCTGGCCCTCCGACCCGGCCACCCTCAGCATCGTCGACTCGACCGGAAAGTCGTTCGACATCACCGCGAAGTCGACTTCGCTCGACGACGTGGTCACCGCGGTCAACGCATCCGGCTCGGGCGTCAAGGCGGTCAAGGTCGCCTCGGGCACCGCCGCCGACGGCTCGACTCGGTACCGCCTCCAGTTCACGGCGCAGTCGACCGGCACGAAGGGCGATTTCACCGTCCTCCAGGGCGGGTCCGACCTTCTCGCCGCTCCCGGTGCCGCCGTCACCAAGACCGCGCAGGACGCCACCGTCACGCTCTGGGCCGGCACGAGCGCCGAGCAGACCATCACGTCGAACACCAACACGTTCGCCGACCTGCTCCCCGGCGTCTCGGTCACCGTCACCAAGGCGTCGACCGACCCGGTCACGGTCACCGTCGCCCAAGACCAGACCGCTGCCAGCAAGGTCGCCTCCGGCCTCGTCGACAGCCTCAACGGCGTCTTCGGCCTCATCTCGACCAAGAGCGCAATCGTCAACAGCACCGACTCGTCGGGCAAGGCCGTCGTCTCCGGTGGCCCCTTCACCGGCGACAGCACGGTGCGCGGCGTCAACCAGTCCCTCGTCGACGCGGCCTCGCTGCCGGTCAACGGCAAGTCGCCGTCCGAGATCGGCATCAGCATCACCCGTGACGGGATCCTCTCGTTCGACGCCGACAAGTTCGCCGCCGCGATGGCCGCCGACCCCGAGGGCACGCAGGCGATGTTCTCGACCCTGACGTCGCGCGTGGCCGACGCCGCGAACCAGGCATCCGACAAGTACGACGGCCAGATCACCGGCGTCATCACCGGCCAGCAGTCGCTCGTCACGTCCATGAGCAAGCAGGTCGACGAGTGGGACCTCCGCCTCACCGACCGCCGCGCCTCGCTCGAGAAGCTCTACTCCGCTCTCGAGGTGCAGCTCTCCAACCTCCAGTCGCAGGCTACGTCGCTGACGTCGTCGCTCGCGAACCTGCCGACCTACAGCTGAGAACCGCCATGACCCTCACCTTCGGACACACCGCCCAGCGCAGCGCCTACGAGCGCGAGGCCATCCTCTCGGCGACGCCGACCCGGCTCCTCACCATGCTGTACGACCGCCTCCTCCTCGACCTCGGCCGGGCAGAAGCGGCACAGGGCGCAGGATCCTGGGCCACCGCCTCCGAGAACCTCCTCCACGCCCAGGCCATCGTCTCCGAGCTCACCACGTCGCTCCGCGTCGAGCTCTGGGAGGGCGGCGTCGAGCTCCAGGCCCTGTACACCTACGTGTCGGTCGCCCTCGTCAACGCCAACGTGCGCCGCAACGTCGAGCTGACCCGCGAGGCCATCGGCCTCCTCGAGCCGCTCCGCCAGGCGTGGCACGAGGCCGCCGCCTCGATCCCGGCCGCGGGTGCCGCCACGATCGACACCCCCACCTACCTGGGCGGGAGCCTCGGCGTTGCCTAGGTCGGAAGAGACCCGTCAGGCCTGGCTCGACGCGCTCGCCGAGATGGAGGCCGTCGCCGGCGCCTCGGGCGACAGCGCCTACGCCCCCTCGGCGTGGACCCCCCAGGCCGACCTCGGCCCGCTGCCCGCCGACCTCGTCGAGCGCGCCCGCGAGGTGCAGGACGCCCAGAAGTCCGCGATCCAGCGCGTGCTGGAGGCCCGCCGTACGGTGGTCAAGCACCTGGCCGCACTGAAGTCGGTTCCTGCGGCGCGGGATTCCGACCGCGCGGTCTATCTCGACGCCACCGGCTGAATCTTCTTGCCGCGACGCGTGTCGCGGCACCGGACCTCGGACAAGCCTCGGTCGTCCGGCGTCACGGCCCACGCCGCGGCGCCCTTCTTGCCGCGGCGCGGCGAGGTCTCTGGGGAACCCGGCCACCCCGAGTTCCTGCGCCCAGGGCTCGCTACTTGCGGGTCGACCAGAGCGCCCACGCGACGAGCAGCGGCTGCCCGAGCAGGCGCAGCGCGCGCTTCTTGTCGGTGTCGAGCCCGAATGCGTCTTCGCGCTTGAGCAGCTGCGACAGGTTGCCGGGGAAGATCGCGGTGAAGAAGGTCGCCGCCAGGCTGCCGACCGCGCGCCGCTGGATGCCCGAGGCGATCGCCGCGCCGAGCGCCATCTCGACGACTCCCGAGGCGAGCACGACCTGGTCGATGGTCAGCGGGGTGTTGTCGGTGATCGACTTCGGCACCTGCGCCTGAAAGGGCTCGCGCGCGAAGGTGAGGTGCGAGGCGCCGGCGAAGACGAGGATGCCGCCGAGCAGGAGGCGTGCGGCGGTACGGGGAACGGACATCCGTCAATGATGCCCCCCGAAGACGGGGGCGGTCGGGAGCGAACCACCCCTAACGCCATCGCCTCACCCGGCCGATAGAGCACAGTGAGCACGGATCGCTCACCTCATCAGGCCACGGATCGGCCGCCCCGCCACTTGCAACCGCGAAGCGAGCCGACGTGCTGGAATCCGTGACCTCCCGAGCTCTGGAGAGCGCCCTCGACGGGCTCTCCCTGCGCCAGAAGGCGATCGCGAACAACATCGCGAACATCAACACCCCCGGCTACACCGCCGAGCGGGTCTCGTTCGAAGACGCCCTCGCGGCGTCCGTCAAGGCGGGCAGCGGTTCGACCACCGCCACCATGGCCCGCTCGCTCGAGCCCACCAACGAGGACGGCAACAACGTCAACCTCGACACCGAGACGCTCAGCAACACGACGACGGTGCTCCAGTACCAGTTCGCCACCCAGGCCGAGAACAACGTGCTCACCAGCGTCCGCTCCGTTCTGAGGAGCAGCTGATGGGCATGTTCGACGCGATCGGGATCGCGAGCACGGGCCTCACCGTCCACCGCAAGTGGATGGACGCCATCTCGGACAACATCGCCAACGTCAACACCGTCAAGCCGATGTCGGAGGCCGCCTTCCAGGCGCGCTACGTCGAGGTGCAGGAGGGCGACGGCGTCTCCGGCGTCTACGTCAAGGGAGCTGCGTTCGGCAGTGCCGCCGGCCGGGTCACGTACTCGCCCGACGACCCCCAGGCCGACGAGAACGGCTACGTCCGGATGCCCGACGTCGACCTCGGCACCCAGATGGCCGACCTGATCATGGCCCAGCGCGGCTACCAGGCGAACGCGGCGGTCGTCGACCGCGCGAAGACAAGCTACGAAGCAGCACTTGAGATCGGACGCAACTGATGCCCATTTACCCCGTCAACGGGACCTTCCCCGTCGGTTCGACCGCCCTCAACTCCGGCGTCTCGAACGTGGGCGCGACTCAGGACGCCTCGCAGATCAACGGCATGGACGCGACGCCGACCACCGGCGCCGGCAGCTTCGGCAACGTCATCGACGGCCTGCAGTCGCTGCAGGGCCAGTCGCAAGACCTGGCGGTCAAGGCCGTCACCGGCGACCTCGACGACGTCCACACCGCCACCATCGCGGCGACCCGCGCGCAGGTCACCCTCGAGCTCGTCTCCGCCGTCCGCAACAAGGGCGTCGACGCGTTCAACGAGATCATGAGGATGCAGGCCTGATGCCCCCCGCACTCCGCTCCATGCTGACCGGCCTGCAGAGCAAGATCCAGGCCTTCACCGTCGCCCAGCGCACCCTCGCCGTCATCGGCGTCGCAGTGCTCGTGCTCGGCGGCATCGCCCTCACCTCGTGGCTCACCAAGCCCTCGTACACGCCGCTCTTCACCGGCCTCGCCGCCACCGACGCGTCGTCGGTCGTCGACCAGCTCACCACCGACGGCGTCCCCTACCAGCTCACCGACGGCGGCTCCACGATCCTCGTGCCGCAGTCGCAGGTGTACGCCGAGCGCCTCAAGGCCGCCTCGGCCGGCCTCCCCGCCGACAACTCGGGCGGCTACTCGCTGCTCGACACGATGGGCGTCACCTCGTCGGAGTTCCAGCAGAACGTCACCTACAAGCGCGCGATCGAGGGCGAGCTCGCCAAGACGATCATGGCCATGGACGGCATCCAGGCCGCCAGCGTCCAGCTCGCAATCCCCGCCGAGACCGTCTTCGCCGACGAGAAGACCGACCCCACGGCGTCGGTGTTCGTGCAGCCGAAGTCGGGCGTCACGCTGTCGACCGACCAGGTCGACGCGATCGTCCACCTCACCTCCGCCTCGATCGAGGGCATGAAGCCGACCGACGTCTCCGTCGTCGACGCCTCCGGCAACGTGCTCTCAGCCGTCGGCACCGGCACCACCGGCTCGTCGTCCAAGCAGTCCAGCGACTACGAGAGCCGCGTGCAGTCCAACGTCCAGGCGATGCTCGACAAGGTGCTCGGCGCCGGCAACTCGACCGTCGTCGTCGCCGCCGACATGAACCAGTCGTCGGGCACCAAGGTCACCGAGTCGTACACGGCTCCCACCGGCGGCGCGGCTCCGCTCAGCGAGTCCAGCACCAAGGAGTCCTACGGCAGCGGCGCAGGATCCGGCAGCACCGGCACGACCGGCGTCCTGGGCCCCGACAACATCGCCGTCCCCTCCGGCTCCGCATCCGACCCCTCCGCGTCGGCCACCGACGGCGGCTACGTCAACGAGTCGGCGACCAAGAACAACGCCGTCGACAAGACCACCGAGACCACGTCGATCCCCGCGGGCCAGCTGACGAAGCAGACCATCTCGGTCGCCATCAACAGCTCGGTCGCCGGCGGCACCAGCCTCACCGCGATCTCGGACCTCGTCTCGAAGGCGGCCGGCGTCGACAAGACCCGCGGCGACTCCGTCAGCGTCCAGTCCGTGAGCTTCAGCACCACCGGTGCCAAGGCCGCCGCCGCCGCTCTCAAGTCGGCGAACGCCCAGGCCGCCGCCGACAGCAAGAACTCGCTGATCAAGACGGCCGCCACCATCGGCGGAATCGCGATCCCGCTGCTCATCGCCCTCTTCCTGCTGACCCGCCGCGGTCGCAAGCAGGAGCGCGAGGACATCGACCTCGGCGAGATCTCGTCGGTCGCGACCACCTGGCCCGGCGACGCCGAGACCAAGCAAATGGCTCTCGACGCCGCCGAGCAGCGCCGCCTCCTCGAGGCCTCGCAGCCCCGCACGGCTGTGACCGCGCAGATCCCGTCGCTCGACCCCGAGGGCGCCTCGATGGAGCGCAAGCGCGCCGAGATCGACGCCCTGGCCGCCTCCGACCCCGACCGCACCGCCGAGCTGCTCCGCGGGCTCCTCGATGACAGGCAGCCGGTATGAGCCCCGTCACCAAGGCGGCCGAGCTGACCGGCGCCCAGAAGGTCGCCGTCATCCTCATGCAGATGGACCAGGTCCGCGCGGCCGCCGTCATGCAGAAGTTCAGCGAGGCCGAGGCCGACGAGATCACGGCCGAGCTGGTCAAGATGCGCCGCGTCGAGTCGTCCGTCGCCGACGAGGCCGTGGGCGAGTTCCACGACCTCACCACGCAGGGTCGCCTGACCCGCCGCGGCGGCCGCGACTTCGCCGTCGGGCTGCTCGAGGCGTCGTTCGGCTCCGAGAAGGCCGCCGGCGTCATGGAGCGCCTCGCGTCGTCCATGGCCGGCCGCTCGTTCGAGTTCCTCGAGGCCGCCGACTCCGGCCAGCTGCTCACCCTCCTCGACGGCGAGCTGCCCCAGACCATCGCCCTCGTGCTCGCGCACCTCGCCGCCGACCAGGCGTCGGCCGTGCTCGTCGGCCTCGACGTGTCGCTCCGCACCGACGTCGCGCAGGCCATCGCCACGATGGGCACCGCCACCCCCGAGGCCGTCGGGATCGTCGCGCAGACCCTCAAGGTCCGCGCCGGCGCCGTCGTCGCCCCGCGCGAGCAGGTCGAGGCCGTCGGAGGCATCCAGCCGCTCGTCGACATCATCAACCGCTCCGACGCGGCCACCGAGCGCATCCTCCTGGAGGGCCTCGAGGCGCGCGACCCGGCGCTCGCCGAAGAGGTTCGCTCGCGCATGCTCACCTTCGTCGACATCGTCAAGCTCGACGCCCGCGACGTGCAGCAGGTGCTGCGCGGCATCGACGCGGCCGTGCTCGCGATCGCCATGAAGGGCGCTCCCGAGGCCGTCACCGAGGTCATCCGCGCGAACGTGTCGGAGCGCAACCGCGAGCTCCTGGACGACGAGATCCGCGCCGCCGGCCCGGTCCGCATGTCGCAGGTCGAAGAGGCCCGCGCCTCGGTCGTCACCGCGATCCGCGAGCTCGAGGCCCAGGGCGCGATCACCGTGCAGCGCGGCGACGAGGAGGCCCTCGTTGAGTAGCTTCGTCCAGGCGGCGTTCCCCGTCCTCCGCAACCCGATCACCGCCGCACGCGAGAACGAGGCGTCCGAGCGCGGTCACGCCGCGGGCTACGCGGCCGGCCTCCGCGCCGCCGCCGCCGAGACGGCCGCCCTCCGCGCGCAGCTCGTCGCCGAGCGCGACGCCGCCGTGGCGCAGGCCGACGCGCGCTCCGCCGCGGCCGCCGCCATCATGGTGGCGTCGGCGCGAGCCATCGACGACCGCCAGACGGCGCTCCGCACCGAAGCGCAGGAGACCCTGCTGGTCACCTCGCTCCAGCTGGCGGCGGCGATCCTCGGCTACGAGGTCGAGACCAATCCGTCGTCGACCGTCATCGCCGCGCTCACGCGGGCCCTGTCGGACGTCGACCCCGCCGACGTGGTCGTCGTGCGCCTGAACCCGTCCGACCTCTCCCTCCTCGACGGCCAGGCCGACTCGCTCGGCGTGAAGCTCGTCGCCGACCCGTCGCTCGGCCGCGGCGACGCCCAGGCCGACCTGCGCGCCGGCTTCATCGACGCCGCGCTCTCGACCGCGCTCGCCCGCGCCGAGCAGGCGCTGACGGGCGCGCAGCCGGCCACCGGGGGAGTCGCGTGAGCATCGCCACCCTCGACATCGCACCCCGTCTGGCGGAGGCGTCGCGCGCTGCGCGACCCCTGCGCATCGGCGTGGTGTCGAGCGTCGTCGGCCTCGGCATCGGCGTGTCCGGACTCGACGTCGCCATCGGCGACCTCGTCTCGGTCGGCGACCCGATCGTCGGACCCGCCGGCCTGCCGGAGGAGCGCATCGCCGAGGTCGTCGCTGCCACCCGCGACGGCGTCCGCATCATGCCCCTCGCGCCGATGACCGGCGTCCGCTCGGGAATGGCGGTCCGCCCCACCGGCCGCCCCATCCTCGTGCCGACCGGCCGCGGCCTGTTCGGGCGCGTGCTCGACGGACTCGGCCGCCCGATCGACGGCAAGGGCCCGCTGCAGTTCGACGAGCTCGTGCCCGTCGACCACGCGACGCCCAACTCGATGCAGCGCGCCCGCATCGACACGCCCCTTCAGCTCGGCGTCCGCGCCCTCGACACGCTCACCACCGCCGGCCGCGGCCAGCGCATGGGCCTGTTCGCGGGCTCCGGCGTCGGGAAGTCGTCGCTGCTGTCGATGATCGCCCGAGGCACGGATGCCGAGGTCAGCGTGATCGCCCTGATCGGCGAGCGCGGACGAGAGGTGCGCGAGTTCCTGGAAGACGATCTCGGCCCGGAGGGCCTCGCGCGCTCGGTCGTCGTCGTCTCGACCTCCGACGAGCCCGCGCTGATGCGCCTGCGTGCCGCCTTCGTGGCGACCCGCATCGCGGAGTCGTTCCGCGACACCGGCTCGGACGTCGTGCTGATGATGGACTCGCTCACCCGCGTGGCCATGGCCCAGCGCGAGATCGGCCTCTCGGTCGGCGAGCCGCCGGCGACCCGGGGCTACCCGCCGTCGACGTTCTCGACGCTCGCCAACCTGCTCGAGCGCGCCGGCACCGACGTGCAGGGCTCGGTCACCGGCCTCTATACCGTGCTAGTGGACGGCGACGACCACAACGAGCCGATCGCCGACGCCGCCCGCAGCATCCTCGACGGCCACGTCGTCCTCGACCGGAAGCTCGCGGTCACCGGCCACTTCCCGTCGATCGACGTGCTCGGCTCGATCTCGCGCGTGGCCTCGAAGGTCATCACGAGGGAGCAGTCGGCCGCCGCGAAGCACCTCCGCACGGTCATGGCCGCTCGTCGCGCCGCCCAGGACCTCATCGACGTGGGCGCCTACCAGTCGGGATCGAACCCGCTGGTCGACGCGGCCGTCGCGCACCAGGGCGAGATCGACCGCTTCCTGCAGCAGACGATGGACGACCAGACGCCGTCCGACGCCGCCTGGGCGCAGCTCATCGCGCTCGCCCGCACGCTGGGGGCCGCCCTGTGAAGACGTTCTCGCTCGCCGGCCTCCTCCGAGTCCGGCACGCCCAGCAGCAGAAGGCGCTGGCCGAGCTCTCTCAGGCCAACCACCGCATCCGCGACGTGGCCGAGCGCCGCGCCCGCGCCGAGCGCACCCTCGAGGACGCCGCCGGCAGGAACGCGATCATCACCGACGCCGCCACCCTCACCGCTGTCGCGGCGGCCCGGGCCTCGACCCGCGGCATGATCGCCGAGCTCGACGCCGTCGCCGATGCCCACCGTGTCGCCGCCGCGGAGGCGCAGGTCGAGTTCAACGCCGCCCGCGCCCGCTCCGTCGCCCTCGAGAAGCTCGAGGAGCGCCACCTGCTCGCCGAGCGCGAGAAGGACCTCCGCGACGAGCAGCTCGCTCTCGACGAGATCGCCACCAACCGTTTCCGACCCGCCGACCCGGAGGAGCTGTCATGAGCGTCACCGACGTCCTCTCTCGGATCTCCCAGATCCAGAGCACCATCGCCGAGATCCAGTCCGGCCTGCCGTCGTCCACCTCGTCGACCGCCTCGACCGACGGCGCCTCGACGTTCGCGTCCGCGCTCGCCGCGGCCGGAGCCACGACCGACGCGACCGCGACGACCGCGACCAGCACCGACGCGCTCGACTCGACCGCGGGTACGGCGGCCACGCCGGCGAGCCCGACCGGGGGCCTCGTCGCCAACGGCGTCACCGGCGCCGACGTGGTGGCCGACGCCAAGAAGTACCTCGGCGTGCCCTACGTGTTCGGCGGCACCACGACCAGCGGGATGGACTGCTCCGGCCTCGTCCAGACCGTCTTCAAAGACCTCGGCATCACCATGCCGCGCGTCGTGCCCGACCAGGCGAACATGGGCGTCAAGGTGCCCGACCTCGCCCACGCGAAGGCCGGCGACATCATCACCACCAAGGACGAGGGTCACATCGTGATCTACCTCGGCGACGGCAAGATCCTCCACGCGCCGCGCCCCGGAAAGGACGTCAGGATCATCGACAACTACCTCACGGACGCCGACATCGGAGAGATCCGCCGCATCGTCCCCTCGACCGCCGCCACGACGCAGCCCGTCTCCGGCAGCTCGTCGAAGTCCGATCTCGTCAACGCCGCGCTCCAGCAGCTCATGGCCTCCTCGGGGAGCGCCGCGTGAGCCCGGCGATGCCGTCGGTCGCCGACGCGCTCACCACGGCGCCCGCGCGTCCTGGCTCGTCGTCGTCCGTCGACTCGCCGGCGTCGGCTGCCTCGTTCGGCGACGCGATGCAGGGTGCAGCGGCTCCGGCGCGCGATGCCGCGGGCAAGGGCGGTCAGGCTGCCGCAGGCTCGCCCGGGGCTGGTTCCGGCGCTGCTGGTTCGGCTGCTGCCGGTCCCGCCGCTAGCCCTTCCGCTTCGGCTTCCGGCCGCGCCGCTTCGGGCGAGGCCGCGAAGGCCGTCGCGCCGCGCGACCACGCGCCGCGGGACGCGTCCACGAGCGACGACGGGAGCGCGGACGCGAAAGACGACGCGGCCCCGATCGCCGTCCCTGCCGCGCTGGCGATTCAGGGTTCGAGCGTCGCACCCGTCGTGCTCGCCGCCCTGGCGTCGGCTGCAGCGAGCACTGCCCCTGAGTTGTCGACGGCGGCGGCGCCGACCAGCGCCGCGCCGTCCGGCGGCCCCGTTCCGCTCGCGGCCGCCCCTGCCTCCGCAGGCCTCGCGGCGATTCAGGCTCGAGGCGCGCAGCTCGCCGTCGCCGCCCCGCAGTCCGCCGCCGGCATCGCCCCTGAGTCGTCGACCGGCACCGCGTTGTCGACCGGCACCGCGTCGTCGGTTGTCGCGCCGACGGCCTCCGCCGCGCCGGCCGCCGCCCTTGCCGCCGCGCCGGCCGCTCTCGCCGCCGCCGCCCCGTCGACAACTCAGGGTCGAAGCACGGTCGCCGCCGTCACGAGCCCGGTCGGCGCACCCATCGCTAGCACCGCCCCTGAGTTCTCGACGGCCGCAGAGCCGAGCGCCACCGCGTCGACCAGCGCAGCGTCGATCGGTGCCGCTTCGACCGCCGCCGCTTCGACGGCCGCCGCGCCGGCTGCTCCGGCCCCGACCGCCGCAGCCCCGACTGCCGCCACCGCGACGACCGCAGCCGCCACTGCGACGAGCGCAGCCGCCACCGCTACGCCCGCGACCGGCTCGGCCGCCGCCGCCGGCCCGGCCTCGACGGCCGCTGCCCTCGCCGCCGCCCCGACCACGGCACCCCCGGCCGACGGCCCTGTCGTCCGCACCGCCGACGCGGCCTCCGCTGCCGTCCAGCCCGCCGCCTCCGCCGCCTCCCCCCAGGGCCAGCCCGGCTCGGGCCAGGCCGGCCAGGGCCAGCCCGGCTCCGGCCTGCCGACCGCCGTCGCGCCGGCGGCCCAGGCCGCGCAGGGCACGGCGGCCGTCGCCGTCGACTCCGCCGCCGCGTTCGCACAGGTCCAGCAGGCCGCCCCCGCAGCGCCGTCGGCCGCCGCCCCTTCGGGAGCCCCTGCCGCCCCGATGCCCCTCCACACGCAGCTCGCCCGCCCGGTGTTCACGCTCGCTGCCGCCGGAAGCGGCGACCACGTCGTGACCGTGCAGCTCTCGCCGGATGCCCTGGGCCCGATGACGGTCCGCGCGCACGTCAGTGCGCAGGGGATGCACGTCGAGCTGTTCGCGCAGTCGGAGGCCGGCCGCGATGCGGTGCGCGGGATCCTGCCGGATCTCCGTCGCGACCTGCAGTCGGCCGGCCTCCAGTCGAGCGTCGACCTCTCGAGCCAGAACCAGCCGCAGCAGCAGGCCGCGGGCGCGTTCGGCCAGGGCGCCGGCCAGTCGGATCGCTCCGGAGAAGCTACCGAATCGCGCACGACTGCCGATAGTCAGAGCGAAGACACCTCTGTCGCCGCGCCCCGCGCACTGCACCCCACCTCCTCCTCCATCGACGTGATGGCCTGAAAGGACTACCGAATGGCACTCGACGGCATCACCGGAACGGTCTCCACGTCCGTTCCCGCCACCAGCACCACTTCGACGGCCCGCACGCCGAAGCAGTCGATGGACAGCGAGATGTTCCTGCAGCTGCTCGTCTCGCAGCTGCAGAACCAGGACCCGTCGTCGCCGATGGACACCAACGCCATGATCAGCCAGACCACGCAGCTGGCGATGATGGAGCAGGTCACCAACAACACGACGACCGGCAACGAGAACTTCTCGCTCCAGATGCGGATCTCGGCCGCGAACCTCGTCGGCAAGCAGGTCACGTACGACGACGCGTCGGGCACCTCGGTGACCGGCACGGCCGCGTCGGTGTCGTTCGCCGGCAGCGTGCCGACGGTGAGCGTCGGCGGCAAGGACGTCCCCCTCGACTCCATCTCGGGAATTGTCGACAAGTCGGCGGCGACCAGCACGACCCCCTGACGCACAGCACCACCACAGACCCCGCTCCACCTCGGCTGCCACGGACGGCGACCGGCATCACGGCCACGGAAGGCCGCTTCACACACACTTCCTTCCTTTCGAAAGGCCCTCCCATGCTCCGCTCGCTCTACTCCGGCATCGCCGGCCTCCGCGCCCACCAGACCATGCTCGACGTCACCGGCAACAACATCGCCAACGTCAACACGGTCGGCTTCAAGTCGTCGTCGACGGTGTTCCAGGACACCCTGTCGCAGATCACCCACGGCGCCGGCGGCGCCCAGGAGGGTCTCGGCGGCACGAACCCCGCCCAGGTCGGCCTCGGCGTGCAGGTCGCCGGCATCACCACCAACTTCTCGCAGGGCTCGGCCCAGGCGACCGGCAAGGCGACCGACCTGATGATCTCGGGCGACGGCTTCTTCGTCACCCGCAACGGCAACGAGAGCGTCTACACCCGCGCCGGCTCGTTCGACTTCGACAGCCAGGGCCGCCTCACCACCACCGACGGCAAGATCGTCCAGGGCTACCCCGCGACCGACGGCGTCGTCAACACCAACGGCGGCCTGGCCGACATCATGCTGCCCGTCGGCGCCACCTCGGCCGCCCAGGAGACCACCTCCGCGAAGGTCGGCGGCAACCTCCCGGGCGACGCCGCCACCGGCACCGTCATCACGCGCGACGTCGACGCCTACGACAAGCAGGGCACCAAGCACACGCTGACCCTCGACTTCACGAAGACCGCCGCCGGCTGGGACGTCGCCGGCGACGACGGCCAGGGCAACAAGGGCACCACCTCGCTGGCCTTCGCCAACGGCAAGCAGACCACCTCCGGCTCGCTGACCGTCGGCGACGTCACCACCGACATGTCGTCGCTCACCGGCTTCGCCACCCTCTCGACCGTCGCCGTCTCGGACGTCAACGGCCGCCAGGCCGGCACGCTCAACGGCTACACGATCTCGGCCGACGGAACCCTCGTCGGCTCCTTCTCGAACGGCACCACCTCGAAGCTCGGCCAGATCGCGCTCGCCACCTTCACGAACCCGGCCGGCCTCGAGAAGGTCGGCAACTCCGGCTACGTCGTGTCGTCGAACTCGGGCGCGATGGCCCTCGGCGCCCCCGGCCAGCCCGGCCGCGGCGCCCTCGCCGGCGGCACGCTCGAGATGTCGAACGTCGACCTCTCGCAGGAGTTCACGAACCTGATCGTCGCCCAGCGCGGCTTCCAGGCCAACGCCCGCATCATCACGACCTCCGACGAGGTGCTGCAGGAGCTCACGAACCTCAAGCGCTAGACGGGATAGCGCAGGAACTGCAGATGGCCGGCTTCGTCACGAAGCCGGCCATCTGCGGTTCCTGCGCCGTTAAACCACCGGAAAAAGAGGCGCACGAACCTAACGCCCCCTCACCTCCGGCCGATAGTGAGTAGTAGCAGCGCAGGAAGCGCTCTTCGCGGGACACGGATGGACCGCGAGAATCAGACCTAGGACGGGCCCATGATCGTCGTCACACGACTCAATGACAGTCAGTTCGCGATCAACCCCGACTTGATCGAGCGAATCCACGAGAACCCCGACACCACCCTCGTGATGGTGGACGGAGCGAAGTTCATCGTCACCGAGACGATGGCCGAGGTGATCGAGCTGGTAGCGCGCTACCGCTCTCGCATCGTGTCGCTCGCGTACGACGAGAAGCCGGCTTCGCCGCCTCAGCGCACGCTGGGCCTCGTGACGACCGGCTCCTTCGAGAAGAGGGGCGAGCGCTGATGGATCCCGCAATGCTCATCGGCCTGGTGCTCGCCTTCGGCGCACTGGTCGGCATGATGACGATCGAGCACGTCTCGATCATGTCCATCTTCCTTCCGGGGCCGCTGGTGCTGGTCTTCGGCACGACGCTCGGCGTCGGCATCGCCTCGGGTGCCCTGAAAGACACGATCAACTCGTTCAAGTCGATCCTCCCGTCGATCCTGGCGAAGAAGGCCAACCCCACGAAGGCCATCGACGACCTGGTCGCCATCTCGGAGAAGGCGCGCGCCAACGGCCTGCTCGCCCTCGAGCAGGAGGCCGAGGGCGTCGACGACCCGTTCCTGAAGGGGGCGCTGCAGAGCGTCGCCGACGGCACCGACGGCGACGAGCTCCGCGAGCTGCTCGAAGACGAGATCCAGGGCCGCACCGCGCAGTGGCGCCAGGCCGCCCGCTTCTTCATGACGCTGGGCGGGTTCGCCCCCACCGTCGGCATCATCGGCACCGTCGTCTCGCTGACCCACGTGCTCGAGAACCTCTCGTCGCCCGACACCCTCGGCCCCCTCATCGCGTCGGCGTTCATCGCGACCCTGTGGGGTCTCATCAGCTCGAACCTGATCTGGCTGCCGATCGCCGGCCGCATCAAGCGCATGATGGAGCTCGAGGTCACCCGGATGACGCTGCTCATGGAAGGCGTCCTCGCCATCCAGGAGGGCACGCAGCCGCGCCTGCTCGGAGCCCGCCTCCGCGCGATGGTGCCGAAAGTCGACATGCCCGCCGAGGGCAAGACGGTCAAGTCGACCAAGGTGAGCGACAAAGAGGACGTCGCGGCGTGAGCAAGCGCAAGAAGCACGTCGAGGAGCACGACGAGCACCCCGACGAGCGCTGGATGGCGTCGTACATGGACATGATCACCGTGCTCATGTGCCTCTTCCTCGTGCTGTTCGCGATGTCGAGCGTCGACGCCCAGAAGTTCGCCGCCCTCAAGGAGTCCCTGGCGACCGGCTTCGGCCAGACCAAGTCGTCGCACGTCGACACCGCGTCGGGCACCGTCGTCGACAAGAAGGACGCCACGAAAGAGGGCGCCGGCTACTCGAAGTCCGACACCGACGCCAAGACCGCCGCCGCGGCGAACGGCGTCGCCGCGACCAACAGCGATGCATCGGGCGCCGGAACTGCGAAGGCCGCCGCCACCGCGAAGCAGCAGGCCGCTGCCGCCGCCGCCAAGGCCACCCCCGCCCAGCAGAAGGCGAACACCAAGGCGGCCGCCGCCGAGGTCGACGACCTCACCTCGATCAAGAAGGCCATCGCCGCACGTCTCGCCCAGGAGGGCCTGACGAACGACGTGCAGTTCACCCTCGACTCGCGCGGCCTGACCGTGCGGCTCGTCGGCTCCGAGACGTTCTTCGGATCGAACTCGGCCGACCTGTCGGCCATCGCCGACCAGGTCATGAACGCTATCTCCCCCGTGCTGAAGACAGCGGGCCACAACGTCTCGGTGGAGGGTCACGCCGACTCCCGAGCGTCGACCGCTCCGTATGCGACCAACTGGGAGCTGTCGGCGGCGCGGGCCACCGCGGTGCTCCGCGACCTCGTCGAGCGGGGCGGCATGCCGGCCGACCGGATCCAGTCCGTCGGCTACGGCTCGTCGAGACCGCTGTCGAAGGGGTCGACCGACGCCGACATGGCGAAGAACCGCCGCGTCGACATCGTCGTGCTCTCGAACCAGAAGGACGACGTCAACGCGCTCATCCCCAAGATCGCCGCCGCGGAGGCCGCCGCGATGAAGTAGACGGCGCCAAGTAGTAAACCAATCGAGATAAATCTCTAACGCCTGGTCGGGGTCGGCCGATAACTATTCACGTGACCCTCCTCGACCAGACAGCTCCGAGCACGCAGCGACCTGCGCGCTCGGTCGAGGTCTACGACTTCCGCCGCCCCACGACGCTCGCTCGTGAGCACTCGCGCGTGCTGGAGCTGGGCTTCGAGACCTTCGCGCGCCAGTGGGGGACGCAGCTGACCGCCAAGGTCCGCGTCATCTCGCAGGTGACCTGCGAGCAGGTCGAGATGACCACCTACGACGACTTCGCCGCGTCGCTCCCCGCCACGACCGCCATGGTTCTCTGCCCGCTCGACGGCGTGACGGCGAAGGCCGTCATCCAGTTCCCGTCGGCGGCGGCCCTCGGCTGGGTCACCCACATGCTCGGCGGCACCACCACCGCCGCGACCGTGCTCCCCGAGCGCAAGTTCACCCCGATCGAGCAGGCTCTCGTGCGTCGCCTCATGGACGACGCGCTCGAAGACCTCCGCTACTCGCTCGGCTCGCTCCTGGTCACCCCGATCTCGGTCGGCGGCTTCCAGTACAACTCGCAGTTCGCGCAGGCGGCTGCGAAGAGCGACCTCATGATCGTCGCCTCGTTCGAGATCCGCGTCGGCGAGGCCTCCGCGCCCGCCACGCTCGCGCTTCCCGCCGAGATCCTGCTGCCGCAGCTCGGCGAGACCAACCCGATGGCCACGACGGCGAACGCCCGCGAGCTCGTCGACGCGCAGCTCGCTCAGGTGCCGGTCGACGTCGGGCTGCAGTTCCTGCCCGCTCGGGTTCTGCCCTCGGCCGTGCTCGACCTCGCGGTCGGCGACCTCCTGGCCCTCCCGCACCCCGCGCACCGCCCGCTCGACGTCACCGTCGGCGGCATCCCCGTCGGTCGCGCCGCCGTCGGAGCCAACGGCTCCCGCCTCGCCGGCATCATCGTCACCACCGAAGAGAGACTCGCATGACCACCGCCACCGCTCTGCACTCGGCCGCCGCGTACGCGCTCGCCGACCTCCTGCCGTCGAGCACCCCGCTGTCGGTGCAGCCCACGGCGGCGGCCCCGGTCGGCGTCCTCGCCGACGCCGTCGTCTCGACGTTCGTCGGCGACGTGTCGGCCGACTTCGCGCTCGTCACCGAGCTCTCGGGCAGCGCCGCCGCCGGCCTGCCCGCCGCCGACCTGCTCCGCCCGGCCCTCGAGGCCGCCGCGAACGCACTCGGCGCCGGCGTGCTCGGCGAGGTCGTCGCCTCCGACGCGCAGGCGCTCGCCGCCGACTCCGAGAGCGTCGTCTTCGAGCTCGTCGACGCGGGTCGCCCGGTCGGCTGGTTCGTCGTCCGCATCCGCGAGTTCGGTGCCGTCGCCGGCACCGCACCCGCGTTCGTCGGCTCGGTCGCCGACAAGCTCGGCCGCATCAACAACGTCGAGATGGCGCTCACGGTCGAGATCGGCCGCACGCGCATGTCGGTCCGCGACGTGCTCGGCCTCGAGCCCGGCGCCGTCATCGAGCTCGACCGCTCAGCCGGCGCCCCCGCCGACGTCCTCCTCAACGGGCGCCTCATCGCCCACGGCGAGGTCGTCGTCGTCGACCAGGACTACGCCGTCCGCATCACGCAGATCCTCGACCTCGCGGACGGACAGATCTGACCGTGGACACCCTCTTCCTGGGCCTTCGGGTCGTCGTCTCCCTCGCCGCGGTGCTGGGCCTCCTCTGGTTCATCCAGAAGAAGGTCGCCGCGAAGACAGGGCGCGGCGCCAAGCAGGCCAAGCACGTCACCGTGGTGGCCCGCCAGGGCCTCTCGGGGAAGGCCTCCGTCGCAGTCGTCGACGTCGAGGGCATCCGGTACGTGCTCGGGGTCACCGAGACCCAGGTGAGCGTCCTCGGATCGGGCCAGGCGCCCGCCGACGCCAAGGTCACGGCCATCGCGCCGGCCGTCGCCGCCACGACTGCGTCCGCGTTCGCGGACGTGCTCGACCAGACCCCGGCCCCCGCCGTCGAGACCGTCGTGCTCAGCCCCCGCCGCGCGGCCCGCGCTGCCGCCGCGGCTCCGGTCCCGGCTTCGCCGATCGCGGGTTCCATCCTCTCCGCGAGCACCTGGAAGCAGGCCGCCGCCGCCATGAGAGCACAGAAGCGAGCATGACGACCACGCCCCTCCGCCGCTTCACGTGGGCCGCGGCTCCCACCAGTGCGCCCATTTTCCTCTTCGGGCCGGATACCTCCCGCGGCACCGGCCCTTCGACAGGCTCCGGTCGTCCGGCGTCACGTCCGGCATCCGGCCGCCTGTTCGGAGGCGAGCGCAGGAACTCGCGCCCCGCCCTCGTCGAGGCACTCCGCCAGGGCGCCGAGCACAGCCTGGCCGCCAAGCTCCTCGGGCTCGGCCCCGCCCCGGTCCTCCTGTCGGCGGCCGAGCGCCAGGCCCTGCGCCGCATCCGCCTCGCGCGCCTGCTCCGCATCGCTCTCGTCGTCACCGCCGTGCTCGTCTTCATCGTCGGCTTCGTGCTCGTGACGGCGAACGCCGGCCACGCCGCTCCCGTCGAGCCGACGGCGCCGGTCACCCCGACCGGCCCCACGGCACCTGCCACCTCGGGCACCGGCGGCGTCTCGGTCAACATCAACGGCCCCGACGGAACCCCCTCGTCGGCCGTGGTCACGCTGCTCGGACTCACGCTCCTCAGCGTCGCGCCGGCCCTGCTGCTGATGATGACCAGCTTCACCAAGATCTTCGTGGTCCTGGCCATGACGCGGAACGCGCTCAGCCTCCAGTCGATCCCGCCGAACCAGGTCATCGCGGGCCTCGCGCTCTTCCTGAGCCTGTTCATCATGGGCCCGGTCCTGATCCACATCAACGACGCCGCCCTGCAGCCCTACCTCGCCGGGAAGATCGACTTCACCCACGCGATCACGCTCGCCGAGCAGCCCCTCCGCACCTTCATGACGGCGCACACCCGCGAGGAGGACATCGCCCTGATGACCCGCGCGGCCAAGAAGGCCAACCCGGCGAACATCGAGTCGGTGCCGATGCTCACCCTCATCCCGTCGTTCATGATCTCGGAGCTCCGCTCGGCGTTCATCATCGGCTTCGTCATCTTCCTGCCGTTCCTGGTCATCGACCTCGTCGTCTCCGCCGCCCTGATGTCGATGGGCATGATGATGCTGCCGCCGGTCATGATCTCGCTGCCCTTCAAGATCCTCCTCTTCGTCCTCGTCGACGGCTGGGGCCTGATCATCAAGAGCCTGATCGAGAGCTACAACTGATGGACAGCACAGCCGTTCTCGACCTCGGCGTCCAGGCCCTCGTGGTGGCCGCGAAGCTCGCCGCCCCGGTGCTCATCACGGCCCTCGTCGTCGGCTTCGCCATCTCGCTGCTGCAGTCGATCACCCAGATCCAGGAGCCCACGCTCGCGTTCGTGCCCAAGGCGATCGCCTGCGCCATCGCGCTGGTCGTCTGCGGCAACTGGATGATCTCGACCATGGTCACCTTCACGACCACCCTGTTCGACCGCATCCCGTCGCTGCTCGGCGGTGCCTGATGGGCCTCTCCTTCTCGATGGGCGCGGTCGAGGCCGTCATGCTCGCCAGCGTCCGCATCGTCGCCTTCCTGATGATCGCGCCGCCGTTCAACCACTCGGCCATCCCCGCCCGCGTCAAGGCCATGCTCAGTGTCGGCCTCGCCCTCGCGGTCGCCCCGGTCGTCGTGCCGGGCTACGTCGAGCAGGCGACCGGCGCCTTCTTCGTGTCGCTGATCCTGTCGCTGGTCACCGGCGCCGTCCTCGGCTTCCTGGTGTGGCTCGCCTTCGCCGCCGTCCAGTCGGCCGGCAGCGCGATCGACCTCTTCGGCGGCTTCCAGCTCGCCATGGGCTACGACCCCGGCTCGCAGGTCAACGGCGCGCAGTTCACGCGCATCTTCCAGATGACCTCGCTGGTGCTCCTGTTCACGTCGGGCGGCTACCTCCTGGTCATCGGCGGCCTGCTCCGCACGTTCGACGCCATCCCGGTCTCGGGCGGCCTCGACCTGGCTCACCCCGCGCAGCTGCTGGTGTCGACGACGTCGTCGATGTTCCTGTCGACGCTGCAGATCGCCGGGCCCCTGATCGTCATCCTCTTCCTCGCCGACGCGGGCCTCGGCCTGCTGACGCGCGTCGCGCCGGCGCTCAACGCGTTCCAGCTCGGCTATCCGCTCAAGATCATGATCACGCTCGGCCTCGCCGGCATGGTCTTCGTCGCGCTGCCGCAGGTCGTCTCGTCGCTCTCGCGCGAGGCCGTCGACATCATGCTCGGGGCGGTGAGCTGATGGCCGACGAGACCGGCGAGAAGACAGAGGACGCCACCGAGAAGAGGATGAAGGAGGTCCACGGCAAGGGCCAGCTCTCCAAGTCCACCGACCTCAGCGCGTGGGTCGGCGTCGCCGCCGCCGTCATCGCCATCCCCGGTGCCATCGACCGCGCGACGACCGCCGGCCTCCACCAGGTCCTCACCGTCCAGGACGTCATAAAGGACCCGACGCAGGCGCGCGCCACCGCGGCCATGTTCGACGCCTTCTCGTCGATCGGCGGCGTCATGGGCCCGATGCTCGCGATCGTCGGCATCGCCGTGCTGGTCACCGCGGTCGTCCAGGGCGGCGTCCACTTCAAGAAGTCGATCATGAAGTTCGAGCACTTCAACCTGCTCGCCGGCATCAAGAACATGTTCGGCATGCAAGCGCTCTGGCAGGGCGCGAAGGTGCTGCTCAAGACCGGCGTCGTCGCGCTCGTGCTGTGGACTGTCATCCAGGGCCTCCTGCCGGTGCTGATGAACGCCGACCTCCCGCTCTCCTCGCTCATGGCCGCCGCCGGAAGCGGCGTCTCGTCGCTCGTCGTCGCGGCCGTCGCCGCCGGCCTCGTGCTGGGCGGCCTCGACGTCCTGGTCGTCATGCGCCGCAACCGCAAGAAGACGCGGATGTCGAAGAAGGAGATCAAGGACGAGAGCAAGTCGTCCGACGGCGACCCGCTGATCAAGCAGCAGCGTCGCGCCCGCGCCATGGCGATGAGCCGCGGTCGCATGATGAGCGCGATCGCCGACGCCGACGTCGTCATGGTCAACCCCACGCACGTCGCCGTCGCGCTCAAGTACGAGCCCGGCCGCTCGGCGCCCCGCGTCGTCGCGAAGGGCGCCGGCGAGGTCGCCCGCGGCATCCGCGAGAAGGCCGAGGCCGAGGGCGTGCCCATGGTCAAGGACATCCCGCTGGCCCGCGCGCTCCACGCCGCGTGCGAGCTGGGCGACGAGATCCCCGTCGAGCTCTACTCGCCCGTCGCTCGCGTCCTCACCTTCGTGATGGCCCTCACGGCGCGCGGCTCGCGCGCCGCCGAGGGCGTGCACACGATGCCCGGCGGGGCCGGCTACACGGCCCCCGCCCCCACCGACTCAGAACCGACCGCCCCCGACCTCGTTGGAGCCCCCGCATGACCGCACCCTCAAAAATGGCCGGCCTCCCCAAGCTCGCCGTCCCCGTCGGGGTAGTCGGCATCGTGCTGCTCCTGGTCGTCCCGGTGCCGTCGTTCCTGCTCGACACCCTGATCATCTGCAACATCCTGCTCGCGCTGGTCATCCTGCTGACGACGATGTTCGTCAAGAAGCCGATGGACTTCTCGGTCTTCCCGTCGCTGCTCCTCATCGCGACGCTCTTCCGCCTCGGCCTGAACGTGGCGTCGACCCGCCTCGTGCTCAGCCAGGGCTTCGCCGGCGACGTCATCCAGGCCTTCGGCCACGTCGCCGTCGGCGGCTCGGTCATCATCGGCGCCGTGATCTTCCTGATCCTCGTCGTCATCCAGTTCGTCGTCGTCACCAAGGGCGCCGAGCGCGTGGCCGAGGTCGGCGCGCGCTTCACCCTCGACGCCATGCCCGGCAAGCAGATGGCGATCGACGCCGACCTGAACGCCGGACTCATCACCGACGAGATCGCCAAGAAGCGCCGCGCCGAGGTGGCCGGCGAGGCCGACTTCTACGGCGCCATGGACGGTGCGTCGAAGTTCGTCAAGGGCGACGCGATCGCCGGCATCCTGATCATCATCATCAACCTGATCGGCGGCATCGCCACCGGGATGGTCTCCGGCGGCCTCGCCATCGGCGACGCGCTCTCGAAGTACGGCATCCTCACCATCGGCGACGGCCTCGTCACCCAGATCCCCGCGCTGCTGATGGCCGTCTCCACCGGCATGATCGTCACCCGCTCCAACGCGGAGTCCGACCTGGGCTCGACGGCGTCCACGCAGCTCACCCAGTCGCGCACCGCGATCATGATCGCCGGCGTCGCCGCGATCGGCATGGGCTTCATCCCCGGCATGCCGATCGTGCCCTTCCTCGTCGTCGGCGTCACCCTCCTGATCATCGGCCAGCGCATCAAGACCCGGAACGCCAAGGAGGCCGCGGCCGCCGAGCTCGCCGCCATCGCTCCGGCCGCCCCCACCACCGAGACCACCGACGACCTGCTCGAGCAGATGCGCGTCCACGCCCTCGAGATCCAGCTCGCACCCGACCTGGTCGACATGGTCTCCGGCGCCTCCGACGACCTCCTCGGCCGCGTCCGCGCCCTGCGCCGCAAGGTCGCCATGGAGCTCGGCGTCGTCGTGCCCCCGGTCCGCACTCGCGACTCGGTCGAGCTGCCGCCGTCGACCTACGCGATCCGGATCGCCGGCGTCGAGGCCGGCCGCGGCACCGCGCCCGCCGGCAAGGTGCTCGCCCTCGGCGACTACCTCGACGCTCTGCCCGGAGTCTCGACGATCGAGCCCGTGTTCGGCCTCGCCGGCAAGTGGATCCCCTCCGAGATGCGCCACTCGGCCGAGATGACCGGCGCGACCGTCATCGACCGCGTGTCGGTCCTGGTCACCCACCTGTCGTCGATCATCGCCGACAACGCGGCTCGCCTCCTCACCCGCGAAGACGTCCGCGTGCTCGTCGAGGGCGTCAAGACGGTCAACGCCCCGGCCGTCGACGAGCTCATCCCCGGCATGCTCAGCATGGCCGAGCTGCAGCGCGTGCTCCAGGGCCTGCTCCAGGAGCAGATCCCGATCAACGACCTCGGCCGCATCTGCGAGGCGCTCACGCTCCGCGCCAAGGTGTCGACCGACCCCGAGGGCCTCATCGAGTCGGCCCGCGCCGCGCTCGGCCCCGCGCTCGCCGCCCAGTACCTCGACGGCAACGTGCTCCGCGTCATCATGATCGAGCCCGGCCTGGAGCAGTCGCTCCTCGAGGGCCTGCGCCCGTCCGAGAACGGCTCGCAGATCCTCATCGACGCCAACCGCATCGAGATGATCCTGTCGTCGCTGAAGGCGTCGCTGCAGAACGTCGAGGCATCGGGCCTCTCGGCCGTCCTCGTCTGCGCCCCCGCCCTCCGCCCGGCTATCCGCCGCCTCGTGTCCGCCCAGACCGGCGGGCTGCCCGTCCTGAACTACCAGGAGGCCACCGCCGGCAACTCGACCATCGAGACCGTCGGGGTCGTCCGCGGCGTCGACACCCTCGCGGCCTAGTGCGAAACTAGCCGCATGGCACAGCGGATCGTCCTGAAGGGCAAGAGCCTCGACGACATCGCCGCGCGCGTCCGCGAGGAGCACGGCCCGAGAGCCCGCATCGTCGCCGCCGAGCGCGTGACGTCGGGCGGCCTGGGCATCGCCGGCCTGTTCTCCAAGCGCTACGTCGAGGCGACGGTCGAGCTGCCCGAGAAGGGCCGTCGATCCGCCGCGAAGCCCGGGGCGCAGGAAATGCCCGCCCCCGCCGGCCCCGCCGCCGAGCGCGCCTTCGCGCCGACCCCCGCCCAGCGCGTCGGACTCGCCGCCCTGCTGGCCGATGCCGAGGGCGGCGACGAGATGTTCGCAGCCGAGGCGGCGGAGCCCGAGCCGGCGGTGTCCACCCGCTCGAACGCGTTCGCGGAGCTGATGGACGACCTGGCCTTCAACGGGGTGGCTCCCGAAGTGGCCGTGCCAGTTCCTGCGCCCGGTGCCTCGGTGCCCGGAGCCGCTCAGCAGCAGGCGTTCCCGACCCGTGCGGCCCGTCGCGCCGCGGCCGCCGCCGCAGCCAGCGCGCCCCGTCCGATCGCGCCGGCCCTTCTCGAGGGCCCGGGCGACCTCGTCGTCATCGTCGGCGAGCGGCCCGACACCGTCGCCGTCGCCCAGGCCATGGCCGACGGCTCGACCCGCACGCGTGCCGCGATCCGGGTCGCGGGCTCGTGCGCCGACGGCCGCTTCGTCGCCATCACCGACCGTCGCGGCGCCCTCGAGGCCCGCGCCTCGGGCGTCGAGATGGACCGCGCGACCATCGTCGCCGTCGGCTGGGACTCCACGGCCGCTGGCGTCGTCGAGGACCTCGCCCCCGACCAGATCTGGTTCGTCGTGGACGCCGGGCGCAAGCCCGCCGACACCGAGCGGTGGATCGCGCAGGCCTCCGCCGTCATCGACGCCGACGGCATCGCCGCCTCGGGCCTCGCGACGACGTCGACGCCCGACACCGTGCGGCAGCTCGGCCTGCCGCTGGGCTGGGTCGACGCGTAGGCCCTAGAGATCGGCACATGCCCTCGGAATCGGCCCGGGCCCGCCGAATCGGCGCAGCCCCGCCGGATCGGTGCCGGCACTGCGCCGCGGCGGGGTGTTTTCGCCGTTTCGACGTGTCAGGCGCGCGCGGCCCGGTAGTCTGGCGGGATGCTGGTGCTTACGCGCAAGGTGGGGGAGAGGATCCTCATCGGTGACGACATCGTCCTCACCATCCTCGACTCCCGCGGTGACGGCATTCGCGTCGGCATCGACGCTCCGCGCGGCATCAAGGTGCAGCGCGAGGAGGTCGTGCGGGCCGTGACCGAGGCCAACGCCGAAGCCGCCGCCGCGCCCGCCGAGGCCGAGGCGACGCTGCGCGACCTGCTCGCCAAGCCCGACGAGGCCGCCCCCGACGCGAAGTAGTCAGCGCCTCACTCTGCCGAGCCTGCCCGGCCCCGCCCTTACCGGCCCCGCCAGAATTTCAAGGAGATTCGGCGCTCAGCCGACGTGCCCATGCGGATCCCAGCCCGTCGGCGCAAAAATCTCCTTGAATATCTGAAGCGGCGGCCGCGCGTCGGGCGGGGCGCACGTCAGCGCCCGCCGAACACCGACCGCGAGGGCTCCGGCGACGGCACGGCGGTCGCGTCGGTGACGACCGGCGCCCCGGCGATGAAGTCGCGCAGCTCGCGCCCGGCCACGACCTTCGCCGGCAGCGGGTCGGCCGAGTACACGCGCGGCATCTGGTCGACGGGCAGCGGCGACCGCGAGCCGATCAGCACGACGTTGCCGAAACGGCGGCCCTTGAGCGTGCCGGGGTCGGCGACGGCGGCGACGTGCTCGAAGACCGTCGCGAGGGTCGACGCCTGGCCGCGGGCGAAGGCGAGCCCGGCTCCGTCGGCGGAGTTCACGACCAGCATCCCGGTCGGCGAGAGGAACGCCGCCGCGGACTCGTAGAACTCGAGCGACGTGACGTGGGCCGGGATGCGCGACCCGCCGAAGACGTCGACGACGAGGAGGTCGACGGTGCCGCGGAGGCCGCCCGGCAGCTTCTCCATCACCTCGCGGGCGTCGCCGTACCGCATCCGGATCGACGCCCCGCGCGGAAACGGCAGCTGCGCCCGCACCAGCTCGACGAGCGACTGCTCCAGCTCGACGACCTGCTGGCGCGAGCCGGGCCGCGTCGCCTCGACGTAGCGGGGCAGGGTGAGGGCTCCGGCCCCGAGGTGCAGCGCCGTGACCGGGCCGGCGGGCAGCAGGTCGATGGCGTGGCCGATCCGGCGCACGTACTCGAAGACGAGGTGGGTGGGGTCGTCGAGGTCGACGTGCGACTGCGGCGTGCCGTCGACGACCAGCGTGTACGAGCCGGGGGAGTACTTGTCGGGCTCGATCCGGGCCTGGCCTGCGCCGATGGTGATCTCGAGGTTCTCGGGTGGGGTGGCCATTGCCCAAGCCTCCCATGCCCGCCCGGTTTCCACCCTGCCGCGACGCCTCTCCACCCTGGGGTGGTGGGGCGCAGGAACTCGCGCGGCGAAGCTGGAACCACCCCAGAGAAAGGCCCGCACATGACCGTCCAGCTCCTCATCAACATCGCCGTCGGCGTCGCACTCGTCGTCTACATCGGCGCCCGTCAGCTCCGCTGGCGCCCCTTCGACCGGGCCCGCGTCTGGCGCATGCCCGCGATCCTCGCAATCGTCGGCCTCATCAGCCTGTCGACGTCGGCCAAGGGTCTCAGAGTCGGCCCGATCGACGTGACGCTCATCGCCGTCGAGCTCGCGTTCGCGGTCGTCCTCGGCCTGATCATGGGCCGCATCACGGTGTTTCGCCGCGCGGCGGCACCCGACGACAAGGGCAACGTCCTCGAGTCGCGCAGCGGCGGCCTCGGCATGACGCTGTGGATCGCGCTGATCGCGGTGCGGATCGGGATCGACGTGGCCGGCTCCGCCCTCGGCGCCCACCTGCTGACGGCGACGGGCGTGATCCTGCTCACCATCGCCGCGAACCGCGCCGCCTCGGCGCTCGTGCTCGACTCCCGGATGCCGCGGGCGGTCACGGCCACGGCATGATGGCTAACGTGACGACTCCCGCCCCGACTCGGTCCCGCACGGGCTTCGGCCCCGCGCTGAACGGCGTCGGGGCCGTCGTCGTCGCGTTCTGGGTGATCGCCGGCACCGGCGGCCCGGACGACCGCGAGCCGCTCGTCATCGGCTGCAGCCTCGTCGTCCTCCTGATCTGGGCGGTGCGGGCCTTCGTCCGCGTCGACCTGCTCCGCGACCTGGCCGCGCTGGTCATGGTCGTCGGCGGCGCGGCCATGGTCGGCCCGACCGACGGCCTCCTGGTCACGCCGGCCATCATCGCCGTGACCGCGGTCACGGCCGAGACACGGCATTCGCGCTACGCCGGTCCGCTGCTCGCGGCCCTCGGCGCAGTGATCACCGTCATCGGCGGCCTGGCCGAGGTGAGGCCGGCGTCGTTCTTCTTCGGCGTCCTCGGCGGCTACGCGCTCGGTATCGTCGTCGGCCTGAACCGGCGGCAGACCGTCGCCGCAGCCGAGCGGGAGCGCGCGCTCCTGGCCCGCGAGCTCGACCTCGAGCGCGAGCATCAGCGCGCGTCGCTGCTCGCCGACCGTGCGACCGTGGCCCGAGACATCCACGACGTGCTCGCGCACAGCCTCGGCGGCCTCGTCATCCAGCTCGACGCCGTGGAGGCG
The DNA here is from genome assembly GCF_003752365.1 of Frondihabitans sp. PhB188. GTDB lineage: Bacteria > Actinomycetota > Actinomycetes > Actinomycetales > Microbacteriaceae > Frondihabitans. The sequence goes on from NZ_RJUO01000004.1 coordinate 380,688, forward strand.
CTGCTCGAGGCGGGCCGCACCGAGGAGGCCGCGTCCCGCGTCGCCGCCGCCCGCATCCTCGCCGCCGACGGGCTCGGCGAGGCGCGCCGCGCCGTGACCGCCCTCCGCGACCCCGCCGCCGACCCGGCCCCGAGCTCGCTCGACGCCGACGACGCCGTGGCGCACCTGCTGGCGGCGCACCGCGGTCTCGGCGGCAGTGTCGAGGCGTCCGGGGTCGAGGGCGCGTCCTCCCTCGACGCCGGCCACCGCAGGGTGCTCGCGGGGGTGCTGCGCGAGGCGCTCAGCAACGCGCGCCGGCACGCGCCGGGCGCGCCGGTGAGGGTGAGCCTGTCTCGGGAGGTGGGCGGGGAGTTCCTGCGCGCGGTCATCTCGAACCCCGCCGGGCAGGATGGGCCGCTCGGCGACGGCAGCGGACTGCCCGGCATGCGCTCGCGCGTGGCCGAGCTCGACGACCGGTCGACGCTGACCGCGAGGCGCGACGGCGACAAGTTCTCGGTCGTGCTCGAGCTCGACTGCCCCGAGGCAGGCGCGCGATGACCGACACGATCCGGATCCTCGTGGCCGACGACCAGGCGATCGTGCGCGATGGCCTGGTCACCGTGCTGCGGCTGGTCGACGGCTTCGAGGTGGTGGGGGAGGCCGGCGACGGAGTCGAGGCCGTGCGTCTGGCGGCCGAGCTCCTGCCCGATGTGATCCTGATGGACCTCCGCATGCCCGAGCTCTCGGGAGCCGACGCCACCCGCCGGATCATCGCCGAGCACCCCGGCGTCGCCGTGCTCGTGCTCACCACCTACGCCGACGACGAGTCGATCGTCGGCGCCCTCCGCGCCGGAGCCCGCGGCTACCTCACCAAAGACGCGGGGCGCGCCGAGCTCGCCAGCGCCATCCGCGCCACCGCAGCCGGCCAGGCGACGTTCGCGGCATCGGTCGGCGCGCGTCTCGTCGCCAGTCTCACGGGCGCAGGAACGGAAGCCCCGCCGCCGAGCACCCCCGAGTCCCTCCGCTCGCGCTTCGCCGTGCTCAGCCCCCGCGAGGCCGAGGTGCTCTCGCTGATCGCCGACGGCCTCGCCAACCCCGAGATCGCGGCCCGCCTGTTCGTCAGCGTCGCCACCGTCAAGGCGCACGTCAACGCGATCTTCTCGAAGCTCGGCGTGACCACCCGCGCGCAGGCGATGGCGATGGCGCTCTCGTGAGGTCTGCGCATTCCGGAAGAGGCTGGTGGTGTACCCCGTTCGGGGGTTAGGTTGGCTTTATCCGACGGCGCGAAGACGCCCCTTGATCACGTCGGTCACGCACACCCAGGCCAAATCTCTGCGGCCCCAACCGCTGGGAGACGGCGCTGCGTGACGCCCGGGGGCAGGTTCGCGTCGACACCCGATCCCGAAGGTCCTGCATGTCTTCTCTGCGCCTCCCTGTGCCCGCACGCCCTGTCACCCGACTGGCTCGATGGCGCCGAGTCGTCGCCCTGGCGGCCGTGCCGCTGCTGGCGGCGGCCGGCATCGCCCTCGGCGCGACCCCGGCGAGCGCCGCCGTCATCAGCGGCGCGATCACGAACGTGGCCGTCACGCCCACCACGCCGGCTCCCGGCCAGCAGCTGACCACGAGCATCGACTGGCAGGTGCCCGACAACGCCCAGGCCGGCGACACGTTCACGCTGACGCTGAGCTCGGTGCTCCGCAACCTCCCCTCGGACTTCGCGCTCCGTGACCCCGACGGCGGCGCCGTCGTCGCCACCGCGGCGCTCTCGTCGACCTCGCCGGTCGTCATCACGTTCACGCTGACCGACTACGCGTCGACGCACCTCGACACGCACGGCACCGCCTTCGTCACCTCCGACTACTCGAGCGTGCAGGTGCCGCCGGGGGCCTCGACCCCGATCACCTCCGTGACCGGCGACGGCGTCTCGTTCACCACCGTCATCACGCGCCCCGGCTCGGTGTCGACGCGCTCGGTGCCGATCAAGTCGCGCGCCTTCACCTCGGCCGATCAGGGCCACACCAACCCCGTCGACTTCCTGGCGTGGTGGCTCGACACCCCGGTCGGACCGTTCGACAGCGCCGTCTCGAGCGATACCGTGCCGACCGGCCAGAACTGGTTCTACGACTGCTCGACCATCCGCTACCAGGACGTCGCCTTCACCCCCGGCACCACTACCATCGCCTCGATCACCACCACAGTGCCTGCCTCGCAGTCGTGCACCGAGGCCGGCTACACCGCGACCTGGCCCGCCGCCGCGGCCGACCACGCCTACCGCGTGAGCATCCGCGTCTCGCTCCGCGAGGCGACGGGCTCCGAGACCGCGGCCCAGACGTTCAGCAACGTCGGCACCGTGGCGACGACGGTCGCCGGAGCGACCCGCACCCAGCGCGGCTTCGCCAGCATCTCGCAGGCCGCCGCGGGCGGCGTGGGCGCCGGCACGAACCCGACGGCTTCCGTCTCGATCGTCAAGGGCGACAGCCTGGGCAACGCGGCCGACACGGCCGCCGACGTGGTCACCCTCGCCACCAACGGGACCGCCTCGCTGGTCTACAAGGTCACGAACACCGGAACCGACCCGCTGCGCGACGTCTCGGTCGTCGACGACGTCGTGGCCAACGGCACGGTGACCGGCCTGAGCTGCGACTTCTCGCCGCTCGGCGGGCCCGCCACCGGCACCACCTGGGCCGGCCGCTTCGCGCCGGGCGCCTCGTTCACCTGCACCGCAGACCTGAGCGGCGTGCGATCGGGCGACATCAACCACCAGGACGTCGGCACCGTGACCGGCACGGGCGTCACGTCGGGCACCGCGGTCACGAGCTCGAACGCGTACTTCGCCCGAGTCAACGCCGTCACGCCCACCGGCCCGAACGGCGGCAACGGCACGACGCCTCCGGCCGGCGGCGGTACCGCGCCCGTCACCCCCGGCACGCCCACGACACCCGTCGTCGTCGTCCCGGTCACCCCGGCCGCGGCCGGCCTGACGCCCACCCTCGGCGGCTCTGCGACGCCGGTCGCGACCGGTGCCCTGGCTTACACCGGAACCGACGTCCGCACCCCGCTGACCGGCGTCCTCGTGCTGCTCGGCCTCGGCCTCCTGCTCTCCGTCATCGCGCGTCGTCGCCGCTCCGCGGCCGGCCGTCTCGACGAGGAGTAGCACCTCGGTTCCGGGCCGTCCCCCGCGGCCCGGAACCCGTACCCCCAATTAGCGTGTGTTCTCGCGCCCGGCCCTCCACCGGGCCACGCCTGCCGGTTAGTCTTCCCTCGACGTCTCGCCTCGACGTCGCTTCTGACCCGCCCTGATCGAGAACACGTCATGTCCCTCCCGGAGTCGAACGACGCCCCCACCCCGCAGCGGCGCGGACCCTCCAAGCCCGTCACGGGCCTGGCCGTCGAGCGCGTGCTGGAGCGGAGCCTCTCGATCATGTCGCTGGTCTTCGGGGCGCAGGCCGTGCCCATCGCCATGGCCCAGTCGCCGTCGCTGCGGCCGAGCTGGGCGCTGCTCATGCTGGTGCTGGTGTTCGGGTCGTTCCTGGTGCTGGTGGTCGCCGGTTTCGTCGGACGCTTCGTCCCGTACGTCGCCTCCATCACCTGCGTCGTCTTCGTCGTCGCTCTCGCCACCTGGCCGTTCGCGTTCCCCGATCTGACGCAGGTCCAGCCCAGCGGCCCGTGGCTCTGGTACGTCTGCAACATGGTGCTGGCCGCTGCGGTCTTCGCCTTCAGCACGTGGGTGGCGACCGCCTACCTCTTCATCATCCCCGGCCTCTTCTTCTACGTGAGGCAGACGCCTGCCGGCGGCGGGGTCGCACCCGGTCAGGCCGCACTCGACGCCAGCTACGCCATCGTGCTCGGCGCCGCCGTGCTGATCCTCGTCAGCCTCCTGCGGAGGGCCGCGCAGAGCGTCGACATCGCCCAGAGCGCTGCCGTGAGCCGCTACAGCGAGGCCGTGCGCCAGCACGCCACCGAGCTGGAGCGGGTGCAGGTCGACTCGATCGTGCACGACGGCGTCCTCACGGCCTTCATCTCCGCCGGCAAGGCCGACACGCCGAGGGCCCGGTCTCTCGCCGCCGCCATGGCCAAGACCAGCATGGACCGTCTCGGCGAGGCCATGGCCGGGCACGGCGCGGCCGATCTGCCCGTCCCGCTCATCGACGTGCACGAGCGGATCCGCGAGGCGATGGCCCAGCTCGACACGGAGGCCGAGATCAGCGACGCCCGCCTCGTCCCCGCCATGCTCCTGCCCGCCGACATCGCCGAAGCCCTCGGAGACGCGACGATCCAGGCCGTCGTCAACAGCTGCCAGCACGCGGGCGACGGAGCGTCGCGCTACATCCAGGTGCGCGCTGTCGGGGGCGTCGCCGAGATCGTCGTCGCCGACGACGGCGCGGGCTACGACACGTCGGTGAAGTCGGAGCGCCTCGGGGTCCGCGTGTCGATCCTCGAGCGTGTCAACGGAATCGGCGGCGTCGCCGCGATCACGAGCGCGCCCGGACACGGGACCGTCGTCACCCTGCGCTGGGCCAGCGAGTCGGAGCCCGCCGATCGGGCGATGGCGGTGCGGGTCTGACCGCGCCGGTAGCATCGGCCACCATGACCTCTCGCACCGCCCTCATCACCGGGGCCTCCACCGGCATCGGCGCCGAGTTCGCCCGCCGCCTCGGCGCCGACGGCCTCGACCTCGTGCTCGTCGCCCGCTCCGCCGACAAGCTCGAGACGCTCGCCGGCGAGATCCGCGCCGCGTCCGGGGTCGCGGTGACCGTGATGGCGCGCGACCTGGGCGCGCCGAACGCGGCCGCCGAGCTGACGGCCGACGTCGCCGCCGCGGGCCTGCACGTCGACTTCCTCCTGAACAACGCCGGCTTCGGCACGCACGGCCCCGTCGCCGAGGCCGACCCCGACCGTCTCGCCGACCAGATCCGCCTCAACTGCGAGGTGCTCACCGAGCTGTCGCAGCGCTGCCTGCCCTCGATGATCGAGCGCCGCAGCGGCACGATCATCAACGTGGCCAGCAACGCCGCCTTCCAGCCGCTGCCGCTGATGGCCGTCTACGGAGCGACCAAGGCCTACGTGCTGTCCTTCACCGAGGCGCTCTGGCACGAGACCCGGGGCACCGGCGTGCGAGTGCTCGCCCTCTGCCCCGGCCCCACCGAGACGCCGTTCTTCGACGTGGCCGGCGAGGACTTCGCGAGGTCCAAGCGCACGACCGCGCAGCTCATCGACACGACGAAGCGCGCCCTGGCGCGCGACCAGCCGAGCGTCGTCGACGGCGTCTCGAACGCGGTGCTCGCCCGTGTCGGCGTGCGGCTGCTGCCGAAGAAGGTCGCGCTCTGGGCGGCGCAGAAGGTGGTCAGCCCGCGCTGATCCCCGCTGGTGGCCGGAGCGCCGCCGCGGCACCGGCCCGCACGGTGTCCGACACGGCGTCCAGGGTCTCCGACCGCAGGTTCCAGCGCTGCCAGAAGAGCTCCACGTCGAGCGGCTCGTCGGGGGCGAGCTCGATCAGCGAGCCGTCCTCGAGCGGCGAGAGGCATTGCTGCTCGGGGAGCAGGCCCCAGCCGAACCCCAGCGCGATCGCCCGCGCGAAGTCGTCCGACGTCGGGATGTAGTGCCGCGGCGCCGCTCCGACCAGCAGTCCGCGCCGCCTCAGGAACGCCTCCTGCAGGTCGTCGTCCCGGTCGAAGTAGACGACCGGCGCCGACTCGAGGGTGCCCGGCAGCCCGTGCGCCGCGCCGAAGCGCGGGGCGCACACCGCGCGGTAGCGCATCACGCCGAGCGGCTCGATCGAGCACCCCTGCACGGCCTCGCGCGTCGATGTCACGGCGGCCATGACCGTGCCCGACCGCAGCAGGCCCACCGTGTGCTCCTGGTCCTCGCGGCGGAGGTCGAGCGTGACGCGGCCGCCGAGCCCCGCCAGGCAGGGGAGGAACCACGTGGCCAGGCTGTCGGCGTTGACGGCGAGGGCGACGGCGGTGGCGCCAGTTCCTGCGCCCAGGGTTCGGAGCGTGTCGGCCTCGAGCAGAGCGACCTGGCGCGCATGGCGGAGCACGACGGCCCCCGCCTCGGTGACCTCGACCGGCGACGTGCGGCGCACGAGCACCTGGCCGGCCGCCTGCTCCATGGCCTTCACCCGCTGCGAGACCGCCGACGGCGTCACGTGCAGGCGCCGGGCGGCCGCGTCGAAGGTGCCCTCGTCGATCAGGGCGGCGAGCGTCTCGAGCTGGTCGCGGTGCATTAGCTCAGCTTATGCAGAGTGAGAATCTTTAGCTGTACTGAATCGCTGACGCCCCCTAGCGTCGCCTCGTGACCACAACGCTCCTGCCCGCGCTCCTCGGCCTCGCCACCGGCCTCTCGCTCATCATCGCCATCGGAGCGCAGAACGCCTACGTGCTGCGCATCGGCATCGAGGGCCGGCTCCGGATCGTGGCAGCCGTCGTGCTGGTCTGCGCGCTGTCGGACGCCGTGCTGATCCTCGCCGGCGTGCTCGGCATCGGAGCCCTCGTGCAGGCCGCCCCCGTCGCGCTCGTCGCGATCCGCGTCATCGGCTCGGCCTTCCTCATCGGGTACGGCCTCCTGGCCGCACGCCGCGCCATCCGACCCGCCGCTCTGGCCCCGGGCGCAGGAACTCGCGACCGCCCCTTCCGAGCCGCCGTCGCCACCGCTGTCGCCCTCACCTGGCTCAACCCCCACGTGTACCTCGACACGATCCTCTTCCTCGGCTCGGTCGCCAACCAGCAGGGCCCCGACGAGCGGTGGTGGTGGGCCGGGGGCGCGCTCGCGGCGTCGTGCCTCTGGTTCGCCGGCCTCGGGTTCGGTGCGCGCCTTCTCCGCCCCGTCTTCGCGCGGCCGGGGGCCTGGCGGGTGCTCGACGCCGTCATCGCGTGCGTGATGGTCGGGCTCGGCCTGCGGCTGGCCTTCGGTCTCTGAGCCCTCCCCTCCTCGCCCCGCCCTCGTCTCGCCTCCGCCCTCGCCCCGGCCCCCGAAATTCAAGGAGATTATTGCCAGGGCGCCCGGACCGCCTCTGAGACCGGCCGGGGCGGTGAATAATCTCCTTGAAATTTCTGGGGAGCCGGAGGCTTAGAGGGCGTTGGCCAGGTACTCCCGCTCGATGGCCGCTCGAATTGTCGCGATGACCATTGGCCAGTCGTAGAGAACCTGGTCGTACGTGAATTCCAGGACGACATAGCCCTGTCGGACGATCGACGCGATACGTCGGCGATCCTTCGAGTAGTTGGCCGTCCCCGCATGGTGCTCGACGCTGACGCACTCGACTGCGACTCGTCGGCCGACCACGAAGTCGACGCGCTCACCACCGTCGACTACGACCTGGGGCTCGAATGCGATGCCCGCGCAGCGCAAATTCCACATCATGACCGATTCGGTGCCGGACTCGGCCCGGCGGTCCGCAGCGGCGAGCACCGGGTGGCAGCGAACGGGCGCCGACGTAGTCAGCCACGCGAGGTCGTCGGCGTCGAGTCGCCCTGCCCGAAGCGCCGAGTTGAGGATAGCCAGGGCGAACGCAGGAGACTCCAGCTGCACGGTCTGCCGCACGCAGGTCCGCACATCGACGTGGAGTCGGGCGCCGGGTCGGAGTCGTCCGCCATCGTGAAGGACGACGACGTCGTCTCGCATCCGGTCGAGGGCGCGAGTCGCATCGTCAGGATCGCGGAGCCCCATGGCGCCCGGGCGGACGCTCGCAAACAGCCTTTCGTGCGGCGGCTTCCACAGCCCCAGGAACGGCGCGGCCGACGCGGCCGCCAAGACGCCGCCGATCCGGGCGGCGCGAAGGATCGGCTCGGGGAGTCCCGGACGCGCGTACACGCCGTGACGTACTCGCAGGATCTCGCCGGCGGCCCATGCGGGCCCGAAACTGTCGGCTGGTGCGCCTGCCCTCAACAGCTCTGCTCGTCGTGCGAGGCCGTTCAGGCTGCGGAGGGCGATGTCGAGTCCTGGATCCATGGAGTGACTGTGCCCGGATCTGCAAGTCGTTCAGCCCCGGAACGACGTCCCTGTGGACAACTGGGCGCCGCTCAGAAGCTGTGGACAGTCCCCGCCCAGCAATTTCAAGGAGAAACTGCGCGCTATGGCCTGCCGATCCGGGTCAACGCCTTCCCCCAGGGAAGATCTCCTTGAATTTCGGGAGAGGGGGGCGAGGGGCGGAACGCACGCTACGCAGCGAGGCTTATACCGGGGATCGCGAAAAAGGTCAACGATGCCACTGGACAGGGCGCGTCGGAGCCGCATATAGTTGACCTTTGCGCTCCCCATGCCTTCAGCCGTCATATTGCGGTCGTCTGAGGCTCCTCGAGGCGGCCCTGAGAAGGGCCCGCGATGAGGTGGTGTCTTGTCCGAGGTCTCGGCCTCCTGGCACCTGGTGGGTTCGACGATACACACAACGTACTGTCCGAACAGACGACATAGGACCTCGTGTCCATGGAGGTAGTTTCCTTGGCTGCTGCGCCCAACGCACAAACCAACTCACCCAAGAACGGCCGCGCCGCATCGCGCCTGTCGTTCGCGAAGATCACCGACACGCTGACGGTCCCCGACCTGCTGGCGCTTCAGACGGAGAGCTTCGACTGGCTGGTCGGCAACGACGTGTGGAAGGCGCGTCTCGCCGATGGCCAAGCTGCCGGCCGCACCGACCTCGCCGTGAACTCGGGCCTGGAGGAGATCTTCGAGGAGATCTCCCCGATCGAGGACCTCGGCGAGACCATGCAGCTCTCGTTCACCGCGCCTGAGCTCGAAGAGCCCAAGTACTCCATCGACGAGTGCAAGGAGCGCGGCAAGACCTACGCGGCTCCCCTCTACGTGAACGCCGAGTTCATGAACCACCTCACGGGCGAGATCAAGACCCAGACGGTGTTCATGGGCGACTTCCCGCTCATGACCGAGCGCGGAACGTTCATCATCAACGGCACCGAGCGCGTCGTCGTGTCGCAGCTCGTGCGCTCGCCCGGCGTCTACTTCGACCGCACGCCCGAGAAGACCTCCGACAAAGACGTCTACTCCTCGCGCATCATCCCGAGCCGCGGTGCCTGGCTCGAGTTCGAGATCGACAAGCGCGACCAGGTCGGCGTCCGCATCGACCGCAAGCGCAAGCAGAGCGTCACCGTCTTCCTGAAGGCCCTCGGCCTCACCTCCGAAGACATCGCCGAGCAGTTCAAGGGCTTCGCGTCCATCGAGGCCACCCTCGAGAAGGACACCATCCTCACGAAGGAAGAGGCCCTCAAGGACATCTACCGCAAGCTGCGTCCCGGCGAGCAGGTCGCTGCCGAGGCTGCGCGTGCGCTCCTCGACAACTTCTACTTCAACCCGAAGCGCTACGACCTCGCCAAGGTGGGTCGCTACAAGATCAACCGCAAGCTCGGCATGGACGCGCCGCTGACCGACTCGGTCCTGACCGTCGACGACATCGTCGCCACGATCAAGTACCTCGTGTCGCTGCACGCCGAGCAGAAGACGATCGCCGGCACCCGCGACGGCAAGCCCGTCGAGCTGCGCCTCGACATCGACGACATCGACCACTTCGGCAACCGTCGCATCCGCGCGGTCGGCGAGCTGATCCAGAACCAGGTCCGCACCGGTCTCTCCCGCATGGAGCGCGTCGTCCGCGAGCGCATGACCACGCAGGACATCGAGGCGATCACGCCGCAGACCCTGATCAACGTGCGCCCCGTCGTCGCCGCGATCAAGGAGTTCTTCGGAACGAGCCAGCTGTCGCAGTTCATGGACCAGAACAACCCGCTCTCGGGTCTGACCCACAAGCGCCGCCTCTCGGCCCTCGGCCCCGGTGGTCTGAGCCGCGAGCGCGCCGGCGTCGAGGTCCGCGACGTCCACCCGTCGCACTACGGCCGCATGTGCCCCATCGAGACCCCTGAAGGCCCGAACATCGGTCTGATCGGCTCGCTGGCGTCGTTCGCCCGCATCAACTCGTTCGGCTTCATCGAGACCCCGTACCGTCGCGTCGTCGACGGCGTGGTCACGGCGAACATCGACTACCTGACCGCGTCCGAGGAGGACGACTTCATCGTCGCCCAGGCCAACGCGCCCCTCACCGGCGACTTCCACTTCGCCGACGACAAGGTCCTGGTCCGCCGCAAGGGCGGAGAGGTCGAGCTCGTCGCGAAGGCCGAGGTCGACTACATGGACGTCTCGCCGCGCCAGATGGTCTCCGTCGCGACGTCGCTCATCCCGTTCCTCGAGCACGACGACGCGAACCGCGCCCTCATGGGTGCGAACATGCAGCGCCAGGCCGTCCCGCTGGTCCGCAGCGAGTCGCCGCTCGTCGGAACCGGCATGGAGGGCTACACGGCCATCGACGCCGGTGACGTGGTCACCGCCGACAAGGCCGGCGTGGTCCTCGAGGTCTCCGCCGACGTCGTCACCGTGCAGCTCGACGAGGGCGGCACGCAGGACTACTACCTGCGCAAGTTCGACCGCTCGAACCAGGGTGCGTCGTACAACCACCGCGTGATCGTCGACGCCGGTCAGCGCGTCGAGGCCGGCGAGGTCCTGGCCGACGGTCCTGCGACCGAGAACGGCGAGCTCGCGCTCGGCAAGAACCTCCTCGTGGCGTTCATGCCGTGGGAGGGCTACAACTACGAAGACGCCATGATCCTGAGCCAGAACCTGGTGAAGGACGACACCCTCTCGTCGATCCACATCGAGGAGTACGAGGTCGATGCCCGCGACACGAAGCTCGGCAAGGAGGAGATCACCCGTGACCTCCCCAACGTCAGCCCGGACCTGCTGGCCGACCTCGACGAGCGCGGCATCATCCGCATCGGCGCCGAGGTCCGCCCCGGCGACATCCTCGTGGGCAAGGTCACGCCGAAGGGCGAGACCGAGCTCAGTGCCGAGGAGCGCCTGCTCCGCGCAATCTTCAACGAGAAGAGCCGCGAGGTCCGCGACACGTCCCTGAAGGTGCCTCACGGCGAGCAGGGCACGATCATCGGCGTCAAGGTGTTCGACTCGCAGGACGGCGACGACGAGCTCGGCTCGGGCGTCAACCAGCGCGTGGTCGTGTTCATCGCCCAGAAGCGCAAGATCACCGCGGGCGACAAGCTCGCCGGTCGTCACGGCAACAAGGGCGTCATCTCGACCATCCTCCCGGTCGAGGACATGCCGTTCCTCGCCGACGGAACCCCCGTCGACATCGTCCTCAACCCGCTGGGCGTGCCCGGTCGAATGAACTTCGGCCAGGTGCTCGAGATCCACCTCGGGTGGATCGCCAAGCAGGGCTGGAACGTCGACGGAATCCAGGAGTGGGCGAACAACCTGCCCGATCACGCCCGTCAGGCCGAGCCCGGCACGAAGGTCGCGACCCCGGTCTTCGACGGTGCGTCGGAGGACGAGATCGCCGGCCTGCTCGACTCGACCCTGGTCAACCGCGACGGCGAGCGCCTCATCGGCTCGTCCGGCAAGGCGCGCCTGTTCGACGGTCGTTCGGGAGAGCCGTTCCCGGAGCCCGTCTCGGTCGGCTACATGTACATCCTGAAGCTGCACCACCTGGTCGACGACAAGATCCACGCCCGTTCGACCGGTCCGTACTCGATGATCACGCAGCAGCCGCTGGGTGGTAAGGCGCAGTTCGGTGGCCAGCGCTTCGGTGAGATGGAGGTCTGGGCCCTCGAGGCCTACGGAGCCGCGTACGCGCTCCAGGAGCTCCTGACCATCAAGTCCGACGACATCCTCGGCCGCGTGAAGGTCTACGAGGCGATCGTCAAGGGTGAGAACATCCAGGAGCCCGGTATCCCCGAGAGCTTCAAGGTGCTCATCAAGGAGATGCAGTCGCTCTGCCTGAACGTCGAGGTGCTGTCTGCCGACGGCCAGACGGTCAGCCTGCGCGACAACGACGACGAGGTGTTCCGCGCTGCGGAAGAGCTCGGCATCAACATCTCCTCCCGCTTCGAGTCGTCGAACATCGACGAGATCTAAGCCCACCCCCGACAACGTCGACACTTTTCTAAAAAGGGATACACATTGCTCGAAGCAACAACTTTCGATGAGCTGCGGATCGGTCTCGCCACTGCCGAGAACATCCGCGCCTGGTCGCACGGTGAGGTCAAGAAGCCGGAGACCATCAACTACCGCACGCTGAAGCCCGAGAAGGACGGCCTCTTCGGAGAGCAGATCTTCGGACCCAGCCGCGACTGGGAGTGCGCCTGCGGCAAGTACAAGCGAGTCCGATTCAAAGGCATCGTCTGCGAGCGCTGCGGCGTGGAGGTCACCAAGTCCTCCGTCCGTCGTGAGCGCATGGGCCACATCGAGCTCGCCGCCCCCGTCACGCACATCTGGTACTTCAAGGGTGTTCCGTCGCGTCTGGGCTACCTGCTCGACATGGCGCCGAAGGACCTCGAGAAGGTCATCTACTTCGCCGCCTACATGGTCATCTCGATCGACGACGAGGGTCGTCACGCCGACATGCCGGGCCTTGAGAACGAGCTCCGCCTCGAGATCAAGCAGCTCGAGTCGCAGCGCGACAGCCGCATCGCCGACCGCCTGAAGAAGCTCGAGGACGACCTCGGGGCTCTCGAGGCCGAGGGCGCCAAGAGCGACCAGAAGCGTCGTGCCAAGGACGGCGCCGAGAAGGAGATGTCGCAGACGCGCAAGGCGTTCGACGAGGACATCAACCGTCTCGAGCGCGTGTGGGAGGACTTCCGCACGCTCAAGGTCGGCGACCTCAAGCCCGAAGACGCCGTCTTCCACGAGCTGCAGGACCGCTTCGGCATCTACTTCGAGGCCCACATGGGCGCCGAGGCGATCCAGAAGCGCCTCCAGTCGTTCGACCTCGAGGCCGAGGCCGAGATCCTCCACGACCAGATCGCGAACGGCAAGGGTCAGAAGAAGATCCGCGCCATCAAGCGCCTGCGCGTGGTGAGCTCCTTCCTGTCGACCGGCAACTCGCCGGCCGCCATGGTGCTCGAGGTCGTTCCGGTCATCCCGCCGGAGCTGCGCCCGATGGTGCAGCTCGACGGTGGCCGCTTCGCGACCTCCGACCTCAACGACCTCTACCGTCGTGTGATCAACCGCAACAACCGTCTTCGTCGTCTGCTCGACCTCGGCGCCCCCGAGATCATCGTCAACAACGAGAAGCGCATGCTGCAGGAGGCCGTCGACGCGCTGTTCGACAACGGCCGCCGCGGCCGCCCCGTCACGGGTACCGGCAACCGCGCCCTGAAGTCCCTGAGCGACATGCTCAAGGGAAAGCAGGGTCGTTTCCGCCAGAACCTGCTCGGAAAGCGCGTCGACTACTCGGGCCGATCGGTCATCATCGTGGGGCCGACCCTGAAGCTGCACCAGTGCGGTCTGCCCAAGCAGATGGCTCTCGAGCTCTTCAAGCCGTTCGTCATCAAGCGCCTGATCGACCTGTCGCACGCTCAGAACATCAAGAGCGCCAAGCGCATGGTCGAGCGTTCGCGCCCGCAGGTGTGGGACGTCCTCGAGGAGATCATCCGCGAGCGCCCCGTGCTGCTGAACCGCGCGCCGACGCTGCACCGTCTGGGCATCCAGGCGTTCGAGCCGCTCCTCGTCGAGGGCAAGGCCATCCAGCTCCACCCGCTCGTCTGCGCCGCCTTCAACGCGGACTTCGACGGCGACCAGATGGCCGTGCACCTCCCGCTGAGCGTCGAGGCGCAGGCCGAGGCCCGCATCCTGATGCTGGCGTCGAACAACATCCTCAAGCCGTCAGACGGCCGTCCGGTGACCCTGCCCGCACAGGACATGATCATCGGCCTGCACCACCTGACGACCGTCACCGAGGGTGCGACCGGTGAAGGCCGTGCGTTCTCGTCCGTGTCCGAGGCGATCCTCGCCAAGGACCAAGGCTCGCTCGACCTCAACGCCGTCGTCAAGATCCGCATCCCGGGTCTGACGTTCGCCGCAGGCGAGGCTCCCGCGGGCTACGTCGAGGGTGACACCACCCTCGTCGAGACCACGCTGGGCCGTGCCATCTTCAACGAGGCCCTCCCCGAGGACTACCCGTTCGTCCAGGAGGTCACCGACAAGGGCGTCCTCTCGACGATCGTCAACGACCTCGCCGAGCGGTATCCGAAGGTCGCTGTCGCCGCTGCCCTCGACAACATCAAGGACGCCGGCTTCTACTGGGCCTCGCGTTCCGGTGTGACCGTGGCGCTCTCGGACATCCTCACGCCTCCGCGCAAGCCGGAGATCGTGGCGGGCTACGAGAAGCAGGCCGCAGCGGTCCAGGGCGAGTTCGACAAGGGCCTGATCTCGGACGCCGAGCGTCGCGCCGACCTGATCAAGATCTGGACGGAGGCGACCAACGAGGTCGCCGCCGCGATGCGCGAGAACTTCCCGAAGGACAACACCATCAACCGCATGGTGACGTCGGGTGCTCGTGGTAACTGGCTGCAGGTCCGCAACATCGCGGGTATGCGTGGTCTGGTGAACAACCCGAAGGGTGACATCATCCCTCGTCCGATCATCTCCTCGTACCGCGAGGGTCTGTCGGTCGCCGAGTACTTCATCGCCACGCACGGTGCACGCAAGGGCCTGGCCGACACCGCTCTCCGTACGGCCGACTCGGGCTACCTCACGCGTCGTCTGGTCGACGTGTCGCAGGACGTCATCATCCGCGAAGACGACTGCGGCACCACGCGCGGTCTCGAGATGCCGATCGCGGCTCCGGGCGCCGACGGCGTCCTGGTCCGTGACGCGACGGTCGAGAACACGGTTTACGCCCGTACCCTCGCTGCCGATGCTGTCGACCCCAAGGGCACTGTCGTGGCCGAGGCGGGCGCTGACGTCGGAGACGTCCTGATCGACGAGCTCGTCGCGGCCGGTGTCGAGACCATCAAGGTCCGCTCCGTCCTGACCTGCGAGTCGGCAGTCGGCGTCTGCGCGAAGTGCTACGGCCGTTCGCTCGCGACCGGCAACCTCGTCGACATCGGAGAGGCCGTCGGCATCATCGCGGCCCAGTCGATCGGCGAGCCCGGCACGCAGCTGACCATGCGCACCTTCCACACCGGTGGTTCGGCTTCGGCGGACGACATCACGCAGGGTCTTCCCCGCGTGACGGAGCTCTTCGAGGCTCGTACCCCCAAGGGTGCGTCGCCCATCGCCGACAGCGCCGGCCGTGTCGTGATCGAAGACACCGACCGTTCGCGTCGCGTCATCCTCACGCCCGACAACGGCGACGAGCCGGTGATCTACCCGGTGCTCAAGCGCTCGACCCTCCTCATCGAGGACGGCCAGCACGTCGAGCTCGGCCAGCAGATCATCGCCGGTGCGGTCGACCCCAAGGAGGTCCTGCGAGTCAAGGGCGTCCGTGCGGTTCAGCAGCACCTCGTCGGCGGCGTCCAGGACGTCTACCGTTCGCAGGGCGTGCCGATCCACGACAAGCACATCGAGGTCATCGTCCGTCAGATGCTCCGCAAGGTCACCGTCGTCGACCACGCCGACACCGACCTGCTGCCGGGTGAGCTCGTCGACCGCATGCGGTACAACGAGATCAACCGCGCCGCTCTCACCGAGGGCAAGAAGACGGCTTCGGCTCGCCAGGAGGTCCTCGGCATCACGAAGGCCTCGCTCGCGACCGAGTCGTGGCTGTCGGCCGCTTCGTTCCAGGAGACCACGCGTGTTCTCACGCAGGCCGCCATGGAGGGCAAGAGCGACCCGCTGATGGGCCTCAAGGAGAACGTCATCATCGGAAAGCTGATCCCGGCCGGTACCGGCCTCAGCCGCTACCGCGACGTGGCCGTCGAGGCCACCGAAGAGGCGAAGGCCGAGCGCTACCCGAACCGTGTCTTCACCGACGACGCGTCGTTCAACGAGGCTGACCTCAGCTTCGTCGACTTCGACTCGTTCTCGTCTGACGACTTCACGCCGGGCAGCTACAGCTAGTCAGCACCACCGCTCCACAGGGAAGGCCCCGTCACGCACTGCGTGGCGGGGCCTTCCTGCGTCTGCCGAGCGGATCCGTCACACTGGGGGAGTGGACCAGACGACGACGCCCCTCCGCGACCGCGTGATCGCCCCTGCCGAGCCTGTGGGCCTCCCCGAAGAGGCGCCGAGGGCGCAGGGCCGCGAATCGCAGGAACTCCCTCCGGTCACCTGGCGCCGCATGCGCGCGACCGACGCCGCCGGGGTCCTCGCCGTCGCGAACGCCGCCGGGCTCGTCGACCACCCCGACTTCGTGTTCACGCTCGAGGAGTTCGTGCACGACCTGGCGCGCGAGGAGCTCGACCCGGAGCGCGACACCGTCGTGGCCGAGGACGCCGACGGGCGGATGGTCGCGTACGGGTTCGCCGTCCTGCTGCCAAGCCAGGAGACCCTGGTGCGGTCCAGCATCCCTGGAGCCGTTCACCCGGACCGCCGCGGCGAAGGCATCGGCACGGCGCTCCTGCGGTGGCAGGTGGCGCGCGCCGAGGAGCAGTTCGCAACGAGCGAGCGTGCCCTGCCCGGCTGGACCCTCACCCACGCGGATGCGCGTGCCACGTGGATCCTGGACCTGTTCGAGCGTCACGGGTTCGGGAAGCGACGGTGGTGGCTCGAGCTGACCCGGGATCTCGCGGGTGGCGTCGAAGAGGTGCCCCTCGTTCCTGCGCTCAGGATTCAGGCATACGGCCCGGACTGGTCGGAGCGGACCCGCCAGGCGCGCAACGAGGTGTTCCGCGACCACTGGGGTTCGCAGCCGACGACGCAGGCTGACTGGGAGGCGACGGCCGCCCTGCCGATCGCACGCCCCGACCTGTCGTTCGTCGCAGTCGATCCAGCGACGGACGACGTCGTGGCGTTCGTGCTCACGAGCGTCAACGAGGCGGAGTGGGTCGAGGCCGGCCACCCGTTCGGCTATATCGAGTACGTCGGCGTGAAGCGCGAGTGGCGAGGCAGCCGCGTGGCGCAGGCGCTGCTGACTCGCACGATGCGCGCTCACGCTGCGGCGGGGCTCGCCCACTCGGTGCTCGACGTCGACTCCGAGAGCCCCACGGGCGCGACCGGCCTCTACGAGGGGCTGGGCTTCATGCCGATCGGCTCGTCCGTCAGCCTGGTGCGCGAGTACTGACGCGACTCTCCCCATGGCGGCTCGTGGTGCGCGTCAGGTGGCCCCGAGTTCCGTCGCGTCACTGCGCGACGTGTCACTGCACGACGTGTCACTGCACGTCGGATCACTTCACCTCGCGACGAAGCTGCCTCCACCACCCCAGTACGATCGGCGCGATCACGAACAGGAGGAACGAGGTGAGCGCGGGGCCGATGCCGACCTCCGTGCCGTGCGTCGTCGTCCAGGCCCACTCCGGCTGCGTCATCCAGGCGCTGAACGCAAGGATCGAGACCCACGGCGCCACGTGAGGGAGTGCAAGGCCGATACCCACGTCGTAAACGAATGGCAGCAGCAACGTGGTGGTGATCGCGAGCGGCGTGCTCAGCAGGAGGAAGCCCGCCGCCGTGCCGGTCAGAGCGGCAGCCGTCGAGAGTCCCGTCATCGACAGGAGGCTCGAGGCCGTCTGCACGGTCAACACGCTCGACGCCCCGCCCGGGAAGAGGACGAGGAACGTGGCGAGCGAGATCACCGAGATGGCGGCAGTCACTCCCAGGACCATGATGACCGCCGCGACGAGGCGAGTGCCGAGGACGAGCGAGCGCTGTGGGACGAGCACGAAGGTCGTCATCGCCGACCGCTGAGTCCAATCACCAGTCGTCGCCAGGACGGCGAGGATCGGCAGGAGCGCAGGAAGAGGCAGCGTCGCGCCCCGGACAAACGTGCCGAAGTCATCGACGTCGGCGATCTTGTTGATCGTGAGGGCCGCGCAGCTGAGAACGATCATGGCCGCGATCACCCACCGGGACGCGATGGTGTCGACGCACTTGCGCAGTTCGGCCTCGAGGAGTCGTCGTGCCTGCATCACTGCGGATCTCGATTCGAAAGGGTTCCGCCGATGAACTCGCCGGTCGTAGATGAGAGGAAGAGCGAGTGGAGGGACTGATCGTTCAAGGGGGTCAGCGACTCCAGCGGCTGGGCGAGTTCGGCCGAGAGATGCCAGATCGCCATCGAATCGACTTCGGCCAGGATCTCTCGGTGACCGGGCGTGGCTGTCCACGCGATTCCCCTGTCGTCGAGAGCCCGGAGGAAGGAGTTCGCGTCGCTCGGCACGAAGCTGGTCCGTGGCCTGGACGGGAGGGTTCCGGTCAAATAGTCGGCTGTCACGCGACCCTTGTCGATGATGACGAAATGGTCGGCCACGGCCTCGATGTCGTTCAGATGATGACTGGAGAGCAGGACCGTCCCGCCCCGGTCGGCGAATTCGCGGAGGAACTGATTCATCCAGTGGATCCCCTCCGGGTCGAGCCCGTTGGCGGGTTCGTCGAGGATCAGGTAGCGGGGATCGCCGATCAGGGCGATCGCCAGTCCCAGACGCTGGCGCATTCCCAGCGACAACGCCCCGACTCGGCGCTTCGAGGCGGTGGTGAGCCCGACGAACTCGATGCATTCCTCCGCGCGCGATCGCGGGGCGCCCATGACGATGCACGCGAGGGCGACGGTCTCCTTGACGGACCGCCCGCCGTGGTGCGCGCTCGCGTCGAGGAGCACCCCGACCGTCGAACCGGCGTTCTCCAGCTCAGCGATCGTCGATCCATCGAAGGTGCTCGAACCCCTGTCGGGGCGCGATAGCCCCGTGATCATCCGCAGCGTCGTGGACTTGCCCGATCCGTTCGGGCCGAGGAAGGCGGTGACGCTCGACGGGGCGCAGTCAAAGCTGACGCCGTTCACGGCCGGGGCGCCGCTGTAGGCCTTCTGGAGGCCGGCGACGGTGAGACCGACGACGACCGTGTCGGCAGTGGTGTCGTCGGCACTCACGCGGTCGTCCACCTCACCACGTGGATGACGATTATCGCGATGATGAACGGCAGCGATGCCATCAGCGCGTGGCGAGGCTCGGTGCGTTCGCCGGCGCGTCGGCCCAGGTGGGCGAACAGGGCGAACGCCAGAGCCAGGGGGATGAGCGACAGCCGAGTGTCGAAGACGACCAGGATGAGGCTGGCCGCCGCCAGGACGGGGCATGCCCACGACTCCTGAGGGATCCAGCGGGCGGCCCGGTCTGAGGGGTGGGTCATGGTGCTCCGTTCGTGTCTCAGGGGAGGGGAAGGGGGGAGGAGGAGCGGCGGGCGGTGGCCCGCCGCTCCATTGCTGCTAGTGGAAGCCCTTCCAGATGTCATAGGCGTTCAGCAAAAACGAGACGGCGGCTGCAACGGCCTTGACGGCCTTCCATGTGTGGTTGGCGAACCACGAGTAGGCCTTCTTCACTCCGGACGCGAAAGTGCTCCAGAGTCCCGGAACCTTCTTGACTCCCGTCGCGAAAAGCTTCAGCAATGTGCCGATGGCGCCCCGTGGTTCCATTGTTTGCGCACCGGCGGGAGCGATTCCCCCGGCCGGGACAATGCCCTCTGTTGTTGCGGCCGCCGACGCTACAGAGATCGGAGCGGCCGTTCTGGTCGAGGTCACACTTGACGTGATCGTGGGCGTGGCAGCCGACGCGACCGTCGGCGCAGCAATTCCCAAGAGTGCTGGCGCGATCAATGCCGTGACTACGACCCAGGTGTTCCGCGATCGAGAAGATCTACAATTAATCATCATTGCTCCAACAGTGATAGGACACGGCATTTCCGTGACCGGCTCGCGGTGTGCTGTAACGCACCGCCAGGGGATGGGTCGACATCGACCCATTCCCACATACTTGTCTATCTCACCTGGAATGTCACATTGACAGGTCTGTCCGTGCCATATCTCGCCAATCCGGCATCGGGCGCCCGCACCCTCAACCTCCTGACGGTCTTCGCGCATCCGGCCTAGGGCCACGCGGTCATGCATGTCAGTGGCACCGAGCGCGGGCCCCTAGAGATCGAGGCCGACGTAGTTGACCGCCACCTCATGCCTCACCGAACGGTCATCGAGACGACGGCTGGAATATTGGCCCGCGAACACGAGCAGGGGTCGAGAGTCGGATCGCCCGATTCGGTCAAGCGCCAGCGCCGCTGCGCCGAAAGCCTCAGGGTGAACGCCGTCTGTGCACCGACCCCGATACCGCTTCCGTCTTCGCCGCGGTCGCGAGCGATGACGGTCGCTGATACGAACCTGAGATAGTCGTGGCCGGCCAGGGGGTCGACCGACACAAGGTCCGCCGAAAGGCCCACCCCCGCACTGGTGCCACTCCCTTTGGGACGTGTACCCCGTGTCGCTACCGGGTGACACTTACGAAGCCCGCTCCACGAGCAGGCATCGCCGTGTCGCTCGGGACAGCGCTCGGCACACCTGTCCAAGGAGGTCCCCATGGCGTCGATGACCGAGATCCTGATTCTGCACGGTCTCCTGCCGATCGAGCAGCTCGACCTGATGGCCAACCCGTCTGACGAGGAGGCCAGTGTCCGCGACCTGCTCGCGCGCGGCGTCGTGTCGGAGCTGCAGATCGCGAAGGCGCGAGCGCAGGCCGCGAACATGTCGTTCGTCGAGCTCGTCGACTACCCCGTCGACCGCAACGCCGTCACCATGGTCTCGTCGGCCGTCTGCCGCCGGCACAGCGCCCTCCCCATCGCCATCAAGGACGGCCTGCTCCTGGTCGCCGTCTCGGACGCCGGCAACGTCTTCGCCCTGGACGACGTCCGTGCCGCCAGCCGCATGCCGATCGAGTGGGTCATGGCCGAGAAGGGCGACCTCCGGAGCGCCATCGACCGGTACATCCGCGCCGACGACGAGCTCAACGACCTGACCTCCACCCTCGAGGAGGAGAACAAGCAGGACGCCGCTTCGATGGACATCGCGTCGGGTCCCGACGACGACGTCCCGATCGTCCGCTTCGTGAACCTGCTGGTCTCGCAGGCCATCACCGACAAGGCCTCCGACATCCACATCGAGCCTGGCGAGAACGAGGTGCGGGTCCGCTACCGCATCGACGGCGTCCTGCACGAGATGCAGCCGGCCCCCAAGAGCATCCAGAACGGCGTGATCTCGCGCCTCAAGATCATGTCCGAGATCGACATCGCCGAGCGCCGCCGCCCCCAGGACGGCCGCATGTCGGTGCGCCACGGCAACCGGCAGATCGACCTCCGCGTCGCGACCCTCCCCACGGTGTGGGGCGAGAAGGTCGTCATGCGAATCCTCGACAACTCGAACACGTCGCTCTCGCTCCGCGATCTGAACCTCCTCGAGCGCAACTTCGACGTGTACGCCGAGTCGTACTCGAAGCCCTACGGCATGATCCTGGTCACCGGCCCGACCGGTTCAGGAAAGTCCACGACGCTCTACACGACGCTCAACGCCGTCGCCCGCCCCGAGATCAACGTCATCACGGTCGAAGATCCGGTCGAGTACCGCATGCAGGGCATCAACCAGGTGCAGGTGAACCCGAAGGCGGGCCTCACGTTCGCCAGCGCCCTCCGCAGCATCCTGCGCTCCGACCCCGACGTCGTGCTCCTGGGTGAGATCCGCGACCACGAGACCGCGCAGATCGCCATCGAGGCGTCGCTCACCGGCCACCTCGTGCTCTCGACGCTGCACACCAACGACGCGCCGTCGGCGATCGTCCGCCTCACCGAGATGGACATCGAGCCGTTCCTCGTCGGCTCGGCGCTCGACTGCGTGGTCGCCCAGCGGCTCGCCCGCCGCCTCTGCGACCGCTGCAAGCGCCCCGCCGAGTACACGCCCATGCACCTGAACGCGCTCAAGTTCCACATCGACCCCGACCAGGCTCCGCCGCAGATCTTCGAGCCGGCCGGCTGCCAGTCGTGCTCCAACACGGGCTACCGCGGCCGCGTGGCGCTGCACGAGGTCATGAGCGTCTCCGAAGAGATCGAACGCCTCGCCGTCAAGCGCGCCTCCAGCGCCGAGATCGGACGCCTCGCCCAGGAGCAGGGCATGCTCACGCTCCGTCAGGACGGCTGGGAGAAGGCTAAGCAGGGCCTCACCAGCGTCGAAGAGATCCTCCGTGTCGTGGCCTAGGCCCCGCCACTCCCCAACGATCACACACCCCCGCAAAGGACAAGACCGATGAGTGAACCGCTCTACGATCAGCCGACCTACGACGACGGCACACCGCGCCCCGTCTACTCGCTCGACGACGCCTCCGATGCCGAGCCGGCCGGCGGCTGGACCCCGGCGCCCGTGGGCAGCCGACGCTGGTACCGCGAGCAGGAGCCGACATCTCCGCTCACCCCAGGTGTCGCCGCGTTCCACGAGGTGATAGTGCCCGAGTCGGCAGCCGCATTGGAGACGCAGGAACTCGGCCGCGCCCCCGAGAGCCCCCGTGTCTTCGACCTGCCCGCGCCGTCCGCGGCGCCGGCGTGGCCCGCGTCGTCGTTCCCGTCGGCCCCTGCCCCCGCGCCCGAGAGCGCCGCCCCCGCGTTCGCCGCCCCTGCACCCTCCGATGCCCCCGCCTGGGTCGGTACCCCCTCCGCCCTGCCCGCGCCCGCGGAGTCGAGCTTCGACCCCGCCGGCGCCGCCGCCCAGACGAACCTGAGCCACCACGCGCGGCACGACGCCGATAAGGACCTCATCGAGGCTCTCTGCCAGGTCGTCTTCCAGGGGGCGTCCGACCTCCACATCACGGTCGACGCCGCTCCGACGATCCGCGTCGACGGCCACCTCCAGCCTGCGATCTCGCCCACCCCGTGGGACCGCACCAAGGTCCAGACGGCACTGGCGAGCCTGCTCACCGCCGACCGCCAGGACCAGTTCGACACCGAGCTCGAGCTCGACTTCGCCTACGCGCTCTCACCCGAGTCCCGCTTCCGCGTGAACTTCTACCAGCAGCGGGGTGTCCTAGGCGCTGTCTTCCGTCTCATCCCCACCGAGATCAAGACGCTCGACCAGCTCGGCATGGACCCGGTCATCGGCAAGTTCGCGGGCCTGCCCCGCGGTCTCGTCCTGGTGACCGGGCCGACCGGTTCGGGCAAGTCGACGACTCTCGCCGCCCTCATCGACCTCGTCAACGAGACTCGGGCCGACCACATCGTGACGGTCGAGGACCCGATCGAGTTCATGCACAAGCACAAGAAGGCGCTGGTCAATCAGCGCGAGGTCGGGGCCGACACCCACAGCTTCGCCAACGCGCTCAAGCACGTGCTGCGCCAGGACCCCGACGTCATCCTGATCGGCGAGCTCCGCGACCTCGAGACCATCTCCGTCGCGCTGACCGCCGCCGAGACCGGCCACCTCGTCTTCGCGACCCTGCACACGCAGGACGCCGCCCAGACGATCGACCGCGTCATCGACGTGTTCCCGCCGCACCAGCAGGACCAGGTGCGCACGCAGCTCGCCTCGACGCTCCAGGGCGTCGTCTGCCAGACCCTCGTGCCCCGCGCCACCGGCCGCGGTCGCATCGTCGCCACGGAGATCATGATGATGACGCCTGCCGTCGGCAACCTGATCCGCGAGGGCAAGACCTACCAGATCTCCTCGTCGATGCAGGCGGGTCGCGATCTGGGTATGCACACGATGGACCAGGACCTCGCCGACCTGGTCAACTCCGGCAAGATCACCCTGAAGGCCGCCATGGAGAAGGTGCACGACGAGGAGGGCTTCCACCGCCTCGTCACGCGCACCGACACCGGGGCCGCTGCGGGCATGAACGCCGGCGGCATCGACTTCGGCGACTCCTTCTCGAGGAACGAGCACTGATGGCCGCCGCACTCACCTTCGCCTACCGCGGCCGCGACGCCGCAGGCAAGGTCGTCAAGGGAAAGGTCGAGGCCTCCAGCGAGGGCGCCGTCGTCACCCGCCTCCGCACGATGGGCGTCTCGCCCATCGCCATCTCGGAGTCGAGCGCGACGGGTCTCCAGCGCGAGATCTCGATTCCGGGCTTCTCGAAGGGCGTCAAGCTCAAGGACCTCGCCATCATGGCGCGCCAGATGTCGACGATGATCTCGTCGGGCCTGTCGCTGCTCAAGGCGCTGTCGATCCTCGCCGAGCAGACCGAGAACGAGAAGCTCGCCAAGATCCTGACCGAGGTGCGTGAGGACGTCGAGACCGGTGTGTCGTTCTCGGACGCGATCGGCAAGCACTCGCAGTGGCTTCCTCCGATCATGATCAACATGGTGCGCGCGGGTGAGACCGGCGGCTTCCTCGACGGCGCCCTGGACTCTCTCGCCGAGAACTTCGAGAAGGAGGTCAAGCTGACGAACACCATCAAGTCGGCCATGACCTATCCCGTCGTCGTCCTCTGCATGTCGCTGGTCGCCGTCGTCATCATGCTGACGTTCATCGTGCCGATCTTTGCGAAGATGTTCTCGTCGCTGGGCGGGAAGCTCCCGCTGCCGACGCAGCTGCTCGTCTACGCGTCGCATGCGATGGTCTACGTGATTCCGATCGCGATCGTCGTCATCATCGCCTTCTCGGCGTGGTGGCGTGTGAACAAGAACACGGACCGTGTCCGGTCGGTCGTCGATCCGCTCAAGCTCAAGCTGCCCGTGTTCGGCCCGCTGATCCAGAAGATCGCCATCTCCCGCTTCAGCCGCAACTTCTCCAACATGATCGCCGCCGGCGTGCCGATCCTGACCGCACTCCGCATCGTCGGCGAGGTCTCCGGCAACTACGTGCTGCAGAAGGCGCTCGTCGATGTGGCCGAGTCGGTGCGTCAGGGCGAGTCGATCGCCGTGCCGCTGACTGAGGCCGGCGTGTTCCCCGCGATGGTCACGCAGATGATCTCCGTCGGCGAGGACGCCGGATCGCTCGAGACGATGCTCGAGAAGATCGCGACGTTCTACGACGACGAGGTCCAGGCGACCACCGAAGCGCTCACCTCGCTCATCGAGCCGCTCCTCATCGCCTTCCTGGGCGTCGTGGTCGGCGGAATGATCGTGGCCCTGTACCTGCCGATCTTCCAGATCACGTCGCTGATCAAGTAGCCGTGAGCCTCGTCCTCCGCCGGCGCCGCCTCAACGGCATGACGGCCGAACTGCGTCTCGTGCAGGGGCACTGACCTCAAGGCAACGCGTGTCGCCCATCGCCATCACGGCGGTGGGCGTTCGTGTACCCCGGTCGGGGGTGGTGTTGTGTTCCTGTGAAAAACACCCCTGACCAGGGGATACGACACGCCGCCACCGCCCCGTACTGGGGACACGAAATCTGGGAAAACCCCCCGGACAAGGGATTCTGTACCCCCTCGCCTGCCGCATAACGTCTCTCTTGGCAGGCAGAGCTTGCCTCCGCCACACCTCTCAATCCACCACCATCCCGAAACGGAAGAACTCATGTACGCAGTGCTCATGGGCAAGCTCAACGCCCGCCGCAAGAACCTCACGCAGGACACCGACAAGGGCTTCACGCTCATCGAGCTCCTCGTGGTCGTCATCATCATCGGCATCCTCGCCGCGATCGCCATCCCGGTCTACCTGGGTGTGCAGAACTCGTCGAAGGACGCCGGCGTGAAGTCGGACCTCACCAACGCCAAGACCGCTCTCATCGCCTACCAGACGGACTCCGGTTCGTTCCCGACCACGACCGCCGGCGGCACCCTGACCAAGGCGACCACGTTCGGCGGCAAGGACTACGGCTTCACCACCGGGTCTGGTTCGATTCTCTCCAACACGGCCCTGTCGTCCACCTCCACCTCGTTCTGCCTCTACGAGAAGGCCCTGAGCGACTCGAGCAAGTACTTCTTCGTAACGGACACGAACGGCGTCAGCTCTTCGTCCGTCGCACTCGCTGACATCTGCAAGTAAGCATCATCTGAGCCGGGGCGGCACGGTGTGGACCGTGCCGCCCCATCTCGGCGAGACACCCCGCTCCACCACTGCAACGCCCGACACGACTTCAGCACGACACCGTAGGGAGGTGACCCCATGATCGCTCTGATCGCCCGGCTTCGCCGCACTCGCATCGCTGGTGACGCAGGAATGACGCTGATCGAGGTCATCATCGCCCTCACGATCTTCGCCGTCATCACTGTCGGTGCCATCACAGCCATCGGCACCGCGCTGATAATGACCCGCGACAACCGCAGCCGCGAGGTCGCCGCCAACCTCGCCTCGCAGACCATCGACTCGGCTCGCAACACCACCGACATCTTCGCCCTGGCGAGCAGCAAGCAGAAGTTCACACTCAGCGGCACCACGTACACCGTCACGCAGGCGGTCGCCTGGGTCACGACTGCCGGCGTCGACTCCCTCTGCACGACCGCTGCCAACAAGGGCAACGGCGCCCTGTTCTACAAGCACGTCAATGTAACCGTCTCGTGGTCGTCGCAGAAGTCGACCACCAGCGCCGTCCGCGCCGACACGATCATCGCTCCCACGAGCAAGATCAACGACCCGTCCACGGGGACGATACTCATCTCGGTCACCGGCAGCACCGGCGTCGGCGTCTCCGGAGTCACTGCGAACGTGACGGTCGACACCGACACGGCCAATAACACCGGCAGCGCCCTCGACACCAGCTCGCAGCCCAGCCTCACCAACAGCGATGGTTGCGCGGTGGCGATCAAGGTCGTCCCCGGCACCTACGACGTCACGCTCGCAACCGCCTCCGGCCAGAATGACGTCGACCCCGATCAGAACCCGACGCCCCAGAAGACCGTGACGGTCGCGGCCGGCGACTCGATCGGCGTGTCCTTCAGCTACGACGCAGCCGACGACTACTCGATGACCTATGCCAACTACGCGGCGAATTACTCCGGCACGGCGCTCGTCCCTACTGATCTCGACACGACCATCCTCACGACCGGTCGCACCTACACGGCGCCGACGCCTGCTTCCGACCAGCTTCTCTACCCGACCAGCGCCGGCTACACCTTCCTGGCCGGCACCTACGTGCCCGCGGGCGGCTCGGCGACCTCGTGCCTCTCTCCCGACCCGGAGTCCTGGCCGAAGTCATCGACGAACAAGGTCGGTCAGCGCCCCGCGCCGGTCGCGGCCGACCCTACCCTGAAAGCGGCATCCGTCCAGGTTCCGATGGGCGTGACGACGATCGCTGTGAAGAGCACTGACAAGGTGATTCAGGCCAAGACCACGACCGCCGCGAACGGCGACCCCGGTTGCGCAGCGACACAGACCTACAACTTCACCAAGTCAGGCAACGGCACCTCGGCAACGATCGCGCTGCCCTACGGCACCTGGGCGATCACTAGCGGATCGAGCACGTCGGCGCTGTCGAAGGTGACCATCGGCTCCCTCGTCGGCAGCATCCTGGGCATCCTCGCCCCGGGTTCCAGCTCGACGAATGTCGTGACCCTCGACCCAAGAGTCAACTGATGGGTGTCGTCCGGCGGCTCCCCGCGCGCCGTCTCGACGACCGCGGCGTCAGCCTTGCGGAGTTGCTCGTGACGATCATGATCTTCGGCATCGTCCTCACGGTCGTGACGGGGATGTTCGTCTCCCTCACGCGCGTCACGACTCAGGCCAACGCCACAGACCAGAACGTCCGCCAGGTGTCGAACGGCATGAACGAGCTCGCCCGGGAGATCCGCGGAGCCGTCAACAACCCGGTTCCGAACGTCGCCGACGCGGCGTCCTTTAGCGTCGCAACCACCGAGTCGATGACGTTCTCGACCGCAGTCAACCAGTCGGGCTCGACCGCCCAGCCGCAGCTGGTCACCTTCGCGCTTGCCGCAAACCGCAGCCTCGTCGAGACCAAGACCGCCGCCGTCGCGTACCAGACCTCCTACTGGCAGTTCACGGGCGCCGTCTCCAAGCGCACCCTCACGGGTCCGGTGTCCGCCTCGTCCGCGTCCGTGCCGGTGCTGTTCCAGTACTTCGACTCGACGGGCACTCAGCTCACTCCGAACGCCCAGGGCGCCCTGACGGGGACTCAGATGGGCAACATCTCGACCGTCACCGTCACGCTCACGATCAAGAGCACCAGGGCCGGTGACACCGGGGTCACGCTGGTCAACTCGGTCGGCACTCCGAACCTCACTCCGACTGGAGCCGTCTCATGAAGCGCATCCGCCGCATCCTGAACCTGGAGCGCAAGCCCGACGAAGAGGGCATGGCTCTGGCCATCGCCCTCATTTTCGGCATGATCATCATGATCATGGCGGCCACCGCCCTGTCTGTCGCTTCGAGCGGTCTCAAGAAGGCCGACACCGATCAGGACTGGAACGGCGCTCTCGCCGCCGCATACGCCGGCGTGCAGGAGTACCAGTCGCGGCTGTCGAATGACAACACGTACCAGCAGTACGGCAACCCCGCGGCCGCCTTCAGCGCCACGAGCGCCGGCTCGCTGACCCTTCCCACCGGAACGCAGACGAACCCCGCCTTCGGCGTGGGCAAGTCCGGCACCTGGGCGACCGTGGCCGGCAGCACTGGCAGTGCCATCTCGACCGCAACCTTCCGCTACGAGGTCGACAACTCCCAGTACACGAACTTCGGCACCCTGCGCCTTCGCTCCACCGGCCGTGTCGGCACCACCACGCGCTCAGTCGTCGCCGATCTCCGCCAGGACGGATTCATCGACTACCTCTACTTCACGAACTACGAGTTCCAGGACCCTCAGCAGACTGGCAAGCCGACGACCGGCTCGAGCAGCTGCCTCAAGTACGCCTACCAGGGCCGGCCCTCGGGCTGCGGTGAGATCGCATTCGGTGGTGGCGACGTCATCGCCGGGCCGGCGCACTCGAACGACACGATGCGCATCTGCCAGGCCTCCTTCACGACGAAGGTGACGTCGTCGAATCCGGCCACGACCGGGCTCCGTTATACCGCCAAGGACTCGAACGGCGCTACCTGCACCGGGCAGAAGTTCCCGGGATCGACCACTCAGCCTGGCCTCGAGTCGAGCATCGACATGCCGACCACGCTCGCGTTGCCGAAGCGCGAGACGGAGAACGACCTTCCGACCGACGTGCCCCGCCCGGGCTGCCTCTACACAGGCCCGACCGACATCGTCTTCAATGCCGACGGCACCATGACGGTCAAGTCGCCCTACACGAAGAAGACGCGCACGAACGCCGCCGGCACCAGCGGCTCGGCCCTCGCAGACTGTGGTATTCCCGGGACGGGGACCGGCCAGCTCGGCTCCACCGCCGGTGCCACCTTCACCGTGCCGGCGAACAACCTCGTGTATGTGCAGAACGTGCCCACCACCTCTTCCGACGTCAACTACACCTCGACGACAGCGAGCGGCATGTCGACGACGAGCTGCTCGAACAACCACGTCGGGTATCCCATCGTGAACTCGTCGAACGCGCAGCTGAGCGAGGTCGTCCCGACCACGACCGGCGGCTACGGCTCGGCGAGCCCGTGCGCCTACGGCGCGCGCAATGGCGACGCGTTCGTGAAGGGCAGCTTCCACGGGCAGCTCACCATCGCCACCGACAACTACGTCTACGTGACAAACGACCTGACATACGTGGACTCCAACTCTGACATCCTCGGCCTGATCGGCACGAACAACGTGTTCGTCTACAACCCGGTCAAATTGCAGAACGGCAGCTACGTGTCGCTGCTCGGTGACTCCGGCCGCGAGATCGACGCCGCGATCCTGTCGAGCTCCCACTCGTTCGTCGTCCAGAACTTCGACCGCGGTGGCAGTCGTGGCACCCTGACTGTCAAGGGCTCCATCGCGCAGAACTTTCGAGGCATCGCGAGCAACGGCGCCAACGGCTACATCAAGAACTACGGCTACGACGCCCGGCTCCGCTACCTGGCGCCGCCGAAGTTCCTCAGCCCGGTCACGACGTCTTACGGCGTGACGACGCTGACCGAGGCGAAGACCGCGTACGCGGCAGACGGAACGCCCCAGTGATCGCCGCCACGATGC
Source organism: Frondihabitans sp. PhB188 (assembly GCF_003752365.1). Taxonomy (GTDB): domain Bacteria; phylum Actinomycetota; class Actinomycetes; order Actinomycetales; family Microbacteriaceae; genus Frondihabitans. The sequence continues at coordinate 410,371 of NZ_RJUO01000004.1, forward strand.
CGTGGGCTCTCGCCGTCGCCGTCTTGGGTGGAGGATTCGGGCTCCTGATCGGCTCCTTCCTCAACGTCGTCGTCTACCGGGTACCGAATGGCATGTCGGTGGTCTCGCCACCGAGCGCGTGCCCCGGCTGCCACTCCGAGATCAAGGCGTACGACAACGTGCCCGTGCTCTCGTGGCTTGCCCTGCGCGGCAAGTGCCGTTCGTGCCACGAGCCGATCTCGGCCCGCTACCCGCTGGTCGAGGCCACGACGGGCGTGTTCTTCGTCGTCGTCGCCATCCGCTTCCTCCCTCACGGCCTCCTCAGCGAGGCGCCGGCGAACTTCGGCGCGAGTCTTCTCGCTCTCGTCGCCTTCCTCTACCTCGCAGCCATCAGCGTCGCGCTAGGTCTCATCGACCTCGACGTGCACCGCCTCCCGCGGGCCATCGTGCTTCCCGCCTACGCTGTCGGCGCGGTGCTGCTCGGTGCATCGTCCGCTCTCACCGGCGATTGGACAGCGCTGCTCCGCGCAGCCATCGGCATGGGCTCCCTCGGGCTGTTCTACGCTCTCGCCTGGTTCTTCTACCCGGCCGGTATGGGCTTCGGCGATGTAACACTCGCCGGAGTCCTCGGTCTCTTCCTCGGTTGGCTCGGATGGGGACCGCTCGCGGTCGGCGCATTCTCTGCCTTCCTCTTCGGTGGGGTCTTCTCCATCGCGTTGATCGCCCTCAAGCGAATCGGGAGGAAGGGCGGGATCCCCTTCGGTCCCTGGATGCTCGTGGGTGCGTGGGTCGGCGTGTTCGTCGGCCCGGCCGTCTGGCACGGCTACCTCTCCCTCCTCGGCGTGGCCTAGCGGCCCGGCGAGAACAGAACAGTTCCAGGAAGCGAGTTCGTTCCAATGAGCAAGAACATCGTGGGTGTCGACATCGGCACCAGCAGCCTCCGTGCTGTCGAGATCTCGGGCGCCGCTTCGGCGAAGCCGACTCTCGTCCGCTACGGCGAAGTGCCGTTGCCCGACGGGGCGGTGAGCCGAGGAGAAGTCCTCGAGCCGCAGACCGTCGCGCAGGCCCTCAAGACCCTCTGGTCGCAGTCCGGCTTCAAGAGCAAGCAGGTCGTGCTCGGCATGGGCAATCAGCGCGTGCTCGCCCGTGATCTCACGGTCGCCAAGGCGTCCAAGGCCCGTATCAAGGAGTCCCTGCCCTTCCAGGTGCAGGACATGCTCCCCGTGCCCGTCGCGGATGCCCTCCTCGACTTCTACCCGGTGTCCGAGGGCATCGGCGAGCACGGGCCGGTCATCAACGGCCTCCTCATCGCCGCTGTCAAAGACGCCGTGCTCGGCAACGTGCGCGCATCCAAGCTCGCCGGCCTGAACACCGTCGGCGTCGATTTGATCCCGTTCGCGGTGTCGCGTCTGCTCGTGACGGGAGCGGGGACTTCTGGGACCGTGGCCCTGGTGGAGATCGGCGCCACCACCACGTCGGTCGTGCTCCTCTCGAACGGCGTCCCTCAATTCGTGCGCATCATCCCGAGCGGCGGCGACGACGTCACCGGCGATCTGGCCTCGCGCCTTGAGATTCCGCGTGAGCTCGCCGAGGGCGCTAAGCGCACGCTCGGCCTGACTCCAAGCACCGACACCAAAGAAGACAAGACGGCCTCGGCCGTCATCTTCGAGACGGTCAACGAGCTCCTCGGCAGCCTCCGCAACACGATCAGCTATTACGCGAACACGCGCCCGACCGAGACGGTGAGCCACATCATCCTGACCGGCGGTGGCGCCCAGCTCATCGGTCTGAAGGATGCGCTCCAGGAGGTCACCCGCCTCGATGTCGTCAGCGCCGATCCCCTTCGTGGTTTCTCACCGTCGAAATCGTCCGCCGATCTGAAGGCCCGTGCCAACGTGTCGTCGTACACGGTGGCGCTCGGTCTGGCCCTCGGGAGCGCAGCATGAAGTTCTACCTGACCAAGGCCCAGCAGCGCGCCGCGCAGGGCAGGGAGCCCGCATCGAAGTCCGCGAGAGCGGCCAAGTCCGCTCCTGCCGAGAAGGCCCCCAAGCAGGCGCCGGCGTCACCCGTCGTGTCGGCCGGTCCCATGATGGCTGGCGCTCAGGCGAGTGTCGCCGCCCCCGCGGCACCGTCCGGCCCAACCGCGCAGGCGCCGATGACGAGGGGCAACGCGGCCAAGCCCGCCTCGGTAGCTCCGCCGAAGCCCGCGAAGGTCCCGAAGAACGCAGTCGCCATCGGCGGAGTCCCCCACGTCGACCTGCTGCCCCTCGAGGTGCGGGCCGAACGTCGTGCAAGGCAGAACGTCCGTCGTGCGTGGCTCGGCGTCGTCGGGGTCGCTGTGATCGCCGTGATTGCCACCGGAGGCGCCACTCTCGTCTCCATGCACGCGCAGGAGGACCTCGCCACGAGCCAGGGCGAGACCTCGTCGCTCTCGGCGGAGCAAGCCAAGTACGCCAAGGTCAAGGTCGTCGAAAATCAGACGACCCTCATCGACGCCGCCCGCCAGGTCGGCGGTGGCACGGACATCGACTGGAACGCCTACCTCCAGAAGCTCCAAGCCACACTCCCCGCCGACACGACGATCAAGAGCGTGAGCGTGGACTCTGCGTCCGCCACCACGGCCTACACGCAGTCGAGCGCGGCGCTGCAGGGTGTCCGCATCGGCACCGTCACTGTCACCGTCGAGAGCCCGACCCTCCCGTCGGTGCCGAAGCTGCTCAACGGCCTCGTCACCCTCCCGGGCTACGTGGACGCGACGCCGGGAACGGTCAACGCCTCCGACGGCGTCTACACGGCCAACATCGTGATGCACATCAACCAGGACGCCTACTCGGGTCTGTACACCAAGAAGGGCAAGTGACATGGACCGCAATCGCCTCCTGACGATCGGCGCCGTCTTCGCCGCTGTCGTCGTCATCGCACTCGGATTCATTGCCGGCGTCCGCCCCCAGCTCTCAGCCGCTGCCGACGCCAAAGCGCAGAACTCGGCGGTCGTCGCGCAGAACCAGGGCCTCCGCGCCGGGATCACGACCCTTGAGTCGAAGTTCTCGAAGATGAAGAGCCTGACCACGCAGCTCGCGGATCTGCAGCAGTCCGTGCCGGCCGATGCGGCCGCGCCCGAGTTCATCGACGAGATGAACGCGCTCGCCGACCAGGCCAACGTCGGCATCTCGAGCTTTGCCATGAGCGATGCGCAGGCCTACACCGCGCCGGTGGCGACGAGCACCTCGTCGACCGCCACGACGACTCCGGGAACCGCTCCCGTGGCGCCGGCCGCTGTCACGAACTCGTCCATCACCGCGTCGAACTTCTCAGTGATTCCGTTCACCATCACGGTGTCTGGCACGTACGGCGAGGCTCTCGACTTCCTATCGGCCGTTCACTCCGGTGATCGCCTGTTCTTGGTGACGGCCTTCTCGGGCGGAAGCGACTCCTCTGCTGACGGAACGACCGGGAGCTGGACGCTCACCGGCTCCATCTACGCCCTGACCGATGCGCAGTCGGCCCAGAAGCAGCAGCAGACCACCACCAACTCCTCCACCGCGTCCAGCGCGACCGACGGCTCGTCGACCGACACCGCGGCCGGCAAGTAGGGGAGCACAAGCCGCCACGGGTCGGTCGAAGGTCCCGATCGACCGACTCGTGGCTTCCATCCGCCGATCAGCGTCGCCGCTGAGAGGCAGTCGACCTGCCGGGATGGCAGGAGTGGATGTGCCGACGAGCGCCAACCAGCGCTCGCCGGCACTTCTCGTTAAGGTGGGGCAATGTCGCACGGCCTCCTCACGTTCATGGCGACCGTCACGCACCTCGCTCTGTCGGTGCTGACGGCGGGAGTCCTCTTCTACGTCACCGGCTCCGATCCGATCGGCGAGTCCGACGCGAGCTTCCTGCTGGGCCCGGCCATGGTCCTGGCGTCGATGGCGTGCGTCTTCTTCGCTCTCGCGCGGCGCTTCGGGGTCGAGGCCCGCGACGGAGAATCCCCAGGGCGCAGGAACTCCCCGCCCGCACTGGCCGCCGCAGTCGCCAGCTACCTCGCGATGCTCCTCGTCGGCGGAGGGCTCTACGCTCTCGGCCGCCACGACGCTCTCTGGCTGGTCCTCTTCGCCGGGCGCTACGTCGCGAGCGGCTTCGTGCTGCTCACCTCCCTGTGGGCAGGTGCCGTGGTCGCCGCAACTCTGCTCCTGGCCCGCACCGGAGACGCGTGACCCGGGAGTCCGGAGCGGCGTTCGCTCCCGGCACAGGCGAGCGCGTTTGATCTTGCCCTAGCATCCGGCTATTCTTGCTCGGGTGTGCGCTTAGCGGCGCGCCCGATTTTCGGTCGAAGTTCGAAGACCGAAACAACCGTCTCTTCGGGGTGACGAACTTCTCGTTCCCCGCGCAGGCCGCGGACACTCTCCGCGGGATGACGCCTGACCACAACCTCCAGCAAGTCGAGTGTTGCTGTCGTGCTCCAGAGATGAGGAAGCCGTCCGACCGGGGCGGCCAGAACCGAGAAGTACGAATCCAAGGAGAACCAGTGCCAACTATTCAGCAGCTGGTCCGCAAGGGTCGCACGCCGAAGGTCGTCAAGACCAAGGCTCCCGCCCTGAAGGCCAACCCCCAGCAGCGTGGCGTGTGCACCCGTGTGTACACCACCACCCCCAAGAAGCCGAACTCTGCCCTGCGCAAGGTCGCTCGCGTCAAGCTGAGCAACGGCACCGAGGTCACCGCGTACATTCCCGGCGAAGGTCACAACCTTCAGGAGCACTCGATGGTCCTCGTCCGCGGCGGTCGTGTGAAAGACCTCCCCGGTGTCCGCTACAAGATCGTTCGCGGCGCTCTCGACACCCAGGCTGTCAAGAACCGCAAGCAGGCTCGCAGCCGCTACGGCGCGAAGATGGAGAAGAAGTAATGCCTCGCAAGGGTCCCGCTCCTAAGCGTCCCGTCGTCGCAGACCCCGTCTACGGCGCCCCGATCGTCAGCCAGCTCGTCAACAAGATCCTCCTCGACGGCAAGAAGGGTCTCGCCGAGCGCATCGTCTACGGCGCCCTCGCCGGTGTCTCGGCCAAGAACGGCCAGGACGCCGTCGTCACGCTGAAGAAGGCTCTCGACAACGTCCGTCCGACCCTCGAGGTCCGATCGCGTCGCGTCGGCGGTTCGACCTACCAGGTCCCCGTCGAGGTCAAGCCTCACCGTGCGAACACCCTGGCTCTCCGCTGGCTCACCAGCTACGCCAAGGCTCGTCGCGAGAAGACGATGACCGAGCGTCTCATGAACGAGATCCTCGACGCGTCGAACGGTCTCGGCGCCGCTGTCAAGCGTCGTGAAGACACGCACAAGATGGCCGAGTCGAACAAGGCCTTCGCGCACTACCGCTGGTAAGCACCACCGCCCGCAAGGGCACCGCCGGGCGGCTGCAACCGCTGCCGCCCGGCGACAACACTCTCTCTAACCCCCCAATCGGAGGAACCCGTGGCACAGGACGTGCTCACCGACCTGAACAAGGTCCGCAACATCGGCATCATGGCGCACATCGATGCCGGCAAGACGACGACCACCGAGCGCATCCTGTTCTACACGGGCATCACCCACAAGATCGGTGAGGTCCACGACGGTGCGGCCACGATGGACTGGATGGCCCAGGAGCAGGAGCGTGGCATCACGATCACGTCCGCTGCGACCACCTGCTTCTGGAACAAGAACCAGATCAACATCATCGACACCCCCGGTCACGTCGACTTCACGGTCGAGGTGGAGCGCTCGCTCCGCGTGCTCGACGGTGCCGTCGCCGTCTTCGACGGCAAGGAGGGCGTCGAGCCCCAGTCCGAGACCGTCTGGCGTCAGGCCGACAAGTACGACGTCCCGCGCATCTGCTTCGTCAACAAGATGGACAAACTGGGCGCCGACTTCTACTTCACGGTCGACACCATCATCAACCGCCTCGGCGCCAAGCCGCTGGTCATGCAGCTCCCGATCGGTGCGGAGTCCTCGTTCGAGGGCGTCGTCGACCTGGTCGAGATGCGCGCGCTGACCTGGCGCGGCGACGCAAAGGGCGACGTCGAGATGGGCGCCAAGTACGAGATCGAGGAGATCCCGGCCGACCTCAAGGAGAAGGCCGACGAGTACCGCGCCAAGCTCCTCGAGGTCGTCGCCGAGACCGACGACGCGCTTCTCGAGAAGTTCTTCGCCGGCGAAGAGCTGACGGTCGCCGAGATCAAGGGCGCCGTCCGCAAGCTGACGGTCAACTCCGAGATCTACCCGGTGTTCTGCGGCTCCGCGTTCAAGAACCGCGGCGTGCAGCCGATGCTCGACGCAGTCATCGACTACCTGCCCTCGCCGCTCGACGTGCCTCCCATGGAGGGCCACGACGTCCGCGACGCCGAGAAGATCATCATCCGCAAGCCCGAGTCGACCGAGCCGTTCTCGGCTCTCGCCTTCAAGGTCGCGGTGCACCCGTTTTTCGGTCGCCTCACCTACGTCCGCGTCTACTCGGGTCACATCGAGTCCGGCGCGCAGGTCATCAACTCGACCAAAGACAAGAAGGAGCGCATCGGCAAGATCTTCCAGATGCACTCCAACAAGGAGAACCCCGTCGACGGCGTCACCGCCGGCCACATCTACGCGGTGATCGGTCTCAAGTTCACGACCACGGGTGACACCCTGTGCGACCCGAACGAGCAGATCGTCCTCGAGTCGATGACCTTCCCGGAGCCCGTCATCGAGGTCGCCATCGAGCCGAAGACGAAGCAAGACCAGGAGAAGCTCTCCATCGCGATCCAGAAGCTCGCCGAGGAAGACCCGACGTTCCGCGTCGAGCTCAACGCCGAGACGGGCCAGACGGTCATCAAGGGCATGGGCGAGCTTCACCTCGACATCCTCGTCGACCGCATGAAGCGCGAGTTCAACGTCGAAGCGAACGTGGGCAAGCCCCAGGTCGCCTACCGCGAGACGCTCAAGAAGGGCATCGAGCGCTACGACTACACCCACAAGAAGCAGACGGGTGGTTCGGGCCAGTTCGCGAAGGTCCAGATCGCTCTCGAGCCCTTCGAGGTCACTGCCGAGTCGACGTACGAGTTCGTCAACAAGGTCACCGGCGGCCGCGTCCCGCGCGAGTACATCCCGTCGGTCGACGCCGGTATCCAGGACGCCATGCAGGTCGGCGTTCTCGCCGGGTACCCGACCGTGGGTGTCCGTGCACTGCTTCTCGACGGTGCGGCGCACGACGTCGACTCGTCCGAGATGGCGTTCAAGATCGCAGGATCGATCGCCTACAAGGAGGCTGCCCGCAAGGCCACCCCCGTGCTTCTCGAGCCGATCATGGCCGTCGAGGTGCGTACGCCCGAGGAGTACATGGGCGACGTCATCGGCGACCTGAACTCCCGTCGTGGCCAGATCGCCTCGATGGAGGACGCCAGCGGCGTGAAGGTCGTCCGGGCCAGCGTTCCGCTGTCCGAGATGTTCGGCTACGTCGGCGACCTGCGGTCGAAGACCTCGGGTCGCGCCGTCTACTCGATGACGTTCGAGTCGTACGCGGAGGTCCCCAAGGCTGTTGCCGAGGAGATCATCGCGAAGAACAAGGGCGAGTAGCCCACCCCCGGGTCGGTCGGCCTGCAGAGAGTGGCTTCCACAGCACTTATCCACACGTCGACCGGCTCGAAATGCGTGGTCGAGCCTCGACCGCGTAGCATGTGAACACACCAAATCGCAGATGTTCCGACTGGCCGCACGGCTGGGCGGAGAGACTGCACCCGAGTCCTGAGGAGGACCCACAGTGGCGAAGGCCAAGTTCGAGCGGACCAAGCCGCACGTAAACATCGGAACCATCGGTCACGTTGACCACGGCAAGACGACGCTTACCGCGGCGATCACCAAGGTTCTGCACGACAAGTACCCCGACCTCAACACGGCGTCCGCGTTCGACCAGATCGACAACGCGCCCGAAGAGAAGGCTCGTGGTATCACGATCAACATCTCGCACGTCGAGTACCAGACGGAGAAGCGTCACTACGCTCACGTCGACGCTCCCGGCCACGCCGACTACGTGAAGAACATGATCACCGGTGCGGCTCAGATGGACGGCGCGATCCTCGTGGTCGCCGCCACCGACGGCCCCATGCCCCAGACGCGTGAGCACGTGCTGCTCGCTCGCCAGGTCGGCGTGCCCTACATCGTCGTGGCGCTCAACAAGTCCGACATGGTCGACGACGAAGAGATCCTGGAGCTCGTCGAGCTCGAGGTCCGCGAGCTGCTCTCGAGCCAGGACTTCGACGGCGACAACGCTCCCGTCGTTCAGGTCTCGGCTCTTCAGGCGCTCGAGGGCGACGAGAAGTGGGCCAAGACGGTTGCCGACCTCATGGAGGCCGTGGACGAGAACGTCCCCGACCCGATCCGTGCGCTCGACCAGCCCTTCCTCATGCCGATCGAGGACGTCTTCACGATCACCGGTCGTGGCACCGTCGTCACCGGCCGTGTCGAGCGTGGCCAGCTGAACGTCAACGAGGAGGTCGAGATCGTCGGCATCCGCCCGACCGTCAAGACCACCGTCACCGGCATCGAGATGTTCCGCAAGCTGCTCGACCAGGCTGTGGCCGGCGACAACACCGGTCTTCTTCTTCGTGGCACCAAGCGCGAAGACGTCGAGCGCGGCCAGGTCATCGTCAAGCCGGGTTCGGTCACGCCGCACACGGGCTTCGACGCCAACGTCTACATCCTCTCCAAGGATGAGGGTGGCCGTCACAACCCGTTCTACGCGAACTACCGTCCGCAGTTCTACTTCCGCACCACGGACGTCACCGGCGTCATCACGCTGCCCGAGGGCACCGAGATGGTCATGCCTGGTGACACCACCGAGATCAGCGTCGAGCTGATCCAGCCGATCGCCATGGAGGAGGGCCTCCGCTTCGCTATCCGCGAGGGTGGCCGCACCGTCGGCGCCGGCACCGTCACGAAGATCAACAAGTAAGACGATCTCCTGACGCGGTGATCAGCACTGCAGGGAGAGCGGGTCGGACCTTCGGGTCCGGCCCGCTTTTTCGTGCCCGCGTCATTGAATTGCCAGGCGGGCGCGGGCACTATGGGCGCACGAACCGGATCGGCCGGTTCCCCGCGAGAGGATCAGAAGATGGCTGGGTTCGACAACATCGCCAAGAAGGCTCAGGGGCTCTTCGAAGACGGCAAGGAGAAGGCCGCCGCCGCGTTCGAGGACGGCAAGGAGAAGTTCGACGAGGTCCGCACCAGCGAGAAGGCCGAGCAGGTGAGCGACAACATCCTCGGCGGCCTTGCCAACGCTGCCAACAAGGTGACCGGCGGCAAGTACGCCGACAAGATCGAGAACGCCCGCGACGCCGCAGACAAGAAGATCGGCCCCGACTCCGTCGAGTAGGGCTCGCACCGAAGCCCCCGGGCACGGCCCGGGGGCTCGGTCGTACCCCGGTCACGTCGCGCGCAGGGCGGGGGAGTTTCCTGGTCGGCATGCCCCGCCTGCGCCGCTCCGATTCGTCCCACGCCGGGATCACGCGGGTGCGGTCGGGGCGGGGCTTCACCTATCGCGACTCGACGGGAGCGACGGTGTCCGATCCTGCGCTCCGCGAACGTCTCGAGCACCTGGCGATCCCCCCGGCCTGGACGGACGTGTGGATCGCGCCGTACCCGAACGGCCACATCCAGGCGACTGGCCTCGACGGCGTGGGTCGACGGCAGTACATCTACCACCCCACCTGGCGCGAGCAGAAAGACCGGATCAAGTTCGACCGCGCTCTCTCGCTGGCCGAGGCGCTGCCGGTGGCTCGTCGCCGGGTCACGCTCGACCTGCGCCGTGACGTTCCCGACCGCGAGCGCGCGCTGGCGACGGCGTTCAGGATGCTCGACACCGGCTCGCTCCGCGTGGGCTCGGAGCAGTACGCCGAGCTGCACGGGAGCCACGGCCTGTCCACGCTCCTGTGCTCGCACGTGACCGTCCACGACGACTCGGTCATCCTGCGTTTTCCCGGCAAGAGCGGCCAGGAGTGGGAGAGCACCATCCGCGACGCCGACCTCGCCCACGTGATCCGCGGGCTGAAGTCGCGGGGTGCTCGGGCGCGACTCCTGGCGTTCCGGCCCGAGGCGGGCTCTCCCTGGCGTCCGCTTCACGCTGTCGACATCAACGAGTACGTCCATGAGCGCACTGGGGGCGATTTCACGGCCAAGGACTTTCGCACCCTCCATGGCACGGTCGCCGCTGCGGTCAGCCTCGCGAAGGCCGGCCCTCAGGCCAGCGAGTCGAAGCGCAGGAGGGCGCTGGCCCAGGCCATGCGCGATGCCTCCGACGTGCTCGGAAACACCCCCGCCATCGCCCGCAAGAGCTACGTCGACCCCCGTCTGGTCGACGCTTTCGGGTCTGGCGAGACGATCGATCCATCGCGTCTGGCCTCCGCGGAGTCCGAAGTGCGCGCCCTGCTTTACCGTCAGGTCACCTGAGTCCCGTAACGTTGACCCTCGGGCCCGTTTCTGTGGGCCCCGCGAGAGGAAACCCCAGCTGTGATCGAGTGCATCCACGGTCTTGACATCGAACTGTGCGACATCTGCACCCCGAGAAAGCGCGACGAGGCGCAGGAACTCCCGGCCCCCGCCCGCCGCAGCCCCGTCTCGACGGCCCGCGCAGTCCGCGCGCCGTCCACCCTCCGCACGCCGAAGGTGAAGGCGCCGTCCGACCCCGCCCTGCCCGACGTCGATCTGGCCGCCATGCGCGTCCACCACTGGACGCACCTCACCAACCTGCCGGCGATCATCGCCGATGGAGCCCTCCGCGCCGTCGCGGAGCCCGAGCTCGACGTGCTCTCGCCCGAGGCGCGCACCCGCCGCTCCGAGGTCACCGTCCCCTCCGGCGCCTCCGTCTCCGCGCACGTGCCGTTCGCCCTGACGCCCGACGCGGCCAGCTGGGACGCCGTGCGGCACGGCGCCGCAGGCGCGGAGTGGTCGGCAGCCGCCCGCGCCACGCGGGCCACCGACTTCGTCGTCCTCGTCGCCCCGGTGAAGTCCGTCGGCGACGGGTTCGTGTTCGCCGACGGGGATGCGGCCGCGCCGCTGACCCGCTTCGCGGAGGGCCTCGAGGAGGGGGCGAAGCTGGCGAGGCGCGCCTCGCTGGCCGACCCCGAGCTCGCGCAGGCCGAGTTCCTGATTCCCGACGCCTTCGACCTGGCGGGCGTGACGCTCATCGGCGTGCCGAACGACCGCGCGCGCGACGAGGTCAAGGCCCTGCTCCGCGAGTACTCGGGGAAGGCGCCTCGCGTGGCCGTCTACCCGCCGTGGTTCAAGCCGTCCGACGAGTGACCGCCGTGCGTCGAAACCCTTGATTCCTCAGGGTTCCGAGGCGCGACACGCCCGGGTTGCAGCAAATGCCCGGGTGTGGCAAGATTATCTGGTTCAACATTTCCGCCTACGGGCGTGAATCACTGCCATGTTGTGAACAGTCTCACGAGGCTGGGCCGCGGGTAGAAGGACACCTCTTCAATCGAATCCGGAGAAGAGCTGACCTCCCCAGGGCGGTCATCCGGAGCGGGTTCGATTGCCACGCCGGCTTCGGTCAGAAGTTCTGCGGCGTGCGCGCGAAGAGGCACGACACCGAGTGTTTCGACACGACCGTGTCTTGACACGACAACAGTGCCAGCCTGAACGACTCCGGTCGTGAGGGCGCGTCAGGCGGCCCCGTGAAGGTGCGCGACGTATACATCGAGAGAGAGTCACACATGGCGGGACAGAAGATCCGCATCCGGCTGAAGTCGTACGACCACGAGGTCATCGACACGTCAGCTCGCAAGATCGTCGACACGGTGACCCGTGCCGGCGCGACCGTGGTCGGCCCCGTGCCGCTCCCCACGGAGAAGAACGTGATCGCAGTCATCCGTTCGCCCCACAAGTACAAGGACAGCCGCGAGCACTTCGAGAAGCGCACGCACAAGCGCCTCATCGACATCATCGACCCGACGCCGAAGGCCGTCGACTCGCTCATGCGTCTCGACCTCCCCGCCGACGTCAACATCGAGATCAAGCTGTAGGGGGCGACTGACTAATGGCTATCACCACCAAGAACGTCAAGGGCCTTCTCGGCAAGAAGCTCGGCATGACCCAGGTCTGGGACGAGAACAACAAGCTCATCCCCGTCACCGTCGTCGAGATCTCGCCGAACGTCGTGACCCAGATCCGCACCGAAGAGGTCGACGGCTACGTCGCCGTCCAGATCGCTGCCGGCGCCATCGACCCGCGCAAGGCCAACAAGCCTTCGACCGGTCACTTCGACAAGGCCGGCGTGACGCCGCGCCGCACCCTCACCGAGGTCCGCACCGCTGACGCCGCCGAGTACGCACTCGGCCAGGAGCTCACGGTCGAGACCTTCGAAGCCGGCCAGAAGGTCGACGTCGTCGGCACTTCCAAGGGCAAGGGCTTCGCCGGTGTCATGAAGCGTCACAACTTCAAGGGCGTCTCCGCCTCCCACGGTTCGCACCGCAACCACCGCAAGCCCGGCTCGATCGGTGCTTCGTCGACCCCAAGCCGTGTCTTCAAGGGCATGCGCATGGCCGGTCGCATGGGTGGCGAGCGCGTCACCGTCCTCAACCTCACGGTTCACGCCGTCGACGCCGAGAAGGGTCTGCTGCTCGTCAAGGGCGCCGTCCCCGGCGCTCGTGGCCGTACCGTGTTCGTCCGCACCGCCGTGAAGGGGAACTAGCGCATGGCTACCACCACTGCACCCGTCAGCACCGTCGACGTCCTCGACGCCAAGGGCGCCAAGGCCGGCACCGTCGAGCTCCCCTCGGAGATCTTCGACGTCGTCGCCAACGTCCCGCTCATCCACCAGGTCGTCGTCGCGCAGCTCGCTGCCGCACGCCAGGGCACGCACAAGGTCAAGAGCCGCGGCGAGGTCTCCGGAGCCGGCCGCAAGCCGTTCAAGCAGAAGGGAACCGGTCGCGCTCGCCAGGGCTCGATCCGCGCCCCCCAGATGACCGGCGGTGGCATCGTCCACGGACCGACGCCCCGCTCCTACGCGCAGCGCACCCCCAAGAAGATGATCGCCGCCGCTCTGCTCGGCGCTCTCTCGGACCGCGCCCGCGGCGCCCGCGTCCACGTCGTGGAGTCCTTCGTGGCCGACGTCGTCTCGACCAAGACCGCTCTCGAGCTGCTCGCCGGCATCTCGACGAGCAAGCACGTCCTGATCGTCATCGAGCGCGAAGACACGCTGACGCAGAAGAGCGTCCGCAACGTCGACGAGGTCCACGTCATCACGTGGGACCAGCTCAACGCCTACGACGTCCTCGTCTCTGACGACATCGTCTTCACCAAGAGCGCTTTCGAGGCCTTCGTGGCCAAGAAGACCCAGAAGGAGGCCACCGCATGAGCGGCATCCACAAAGACCCCCGTGACATCGTGATCTCGCCGGTCGTCTCCGAGAAGAGCTACTCCCTGATCGACCAGGGCAAGTACACCTTCCTGGTCGACCCCCGCTCGAACAAGACCGAGATCAAGCTCGCTATCGAGAAGATCTTCGACGTCAAGGTCGACAGCATCAACACGCTCAACCGCCCGGGTAAGACCCGTCGCACCAAGTTCGGGATCGGCAAGCGCAAGAGCACCAAGCGCGCCATCGTGACGCTCAAGTCGGGCACCATCGACATCTTCACGGCTGTCGGCTAGGGCTCGGAGGGATAACAAAATGGCTATTCGCAAATACAAGCCCACGACTCCGGGTCGCCGCGGTTCGTCCGTCGCCGACTTCGCCGAGATCACGCGCTCGACTCCCGAGAAGTCGCTGCTGCGCCCCCTGTCGAAGACCGGTGGCCGCAACAACGCCGGTCGCATCACGACCCGTCACATCGGTGGTGGCCACAAGCGCCAGTACCGCGTCATCGACTTCCGTCGTAACGACAAGGACGGCGTGAACGCCAAGGTCGCTCACATCGAGTACGACCCCAACCGCACCGCGCGCATCGCGCTGCTCCACTTCGTGGACGGCACCAAGCGCTACATCATCGCCCCGAACAAGCTGAACCAGGGCGACATCATCGAGTCGGGTCCCGCGGCCGACATCAAGCCGGGCAACAACCTGCCGCTGAAGAACATCCCGGTCGGTACCGTCATCCACGCCATCGAGCTCAAGCCCGGTGGGGGCGCCAAGATGGCCCGCTCCGCCGGCGCCTCTGTCCGCCTCGTCGCGAAGGACGGCCCCTACGCCCAGCTGCGTCTCCCCTCGGGCGAGGTCCGCAATGTCGATGCGCGCTGCCGCGCGACCATCGGCGAGGTCGGCAACGCCGAGCAGTCGAACATCAACTGGGGCAAGGCCGGCCGCATGCGCTGGAAGGGCGTCCGCCCGACCGTCCGTGGTGTCGCCATGAACCCCGTCGACCACCCGCACGGTGGTGGTGAGGGCAAGACCTCCGGTGGACGCCACCCGGTCTCGCCGTGGGGCCAGAAAGAGGGCCGCACGCGTCACCCCAACAAGGAGAGCGACAAGCTCATCGTCCGCCGCCGCAACGCTGGTAACAAGCGCAAGTAGGAGTTGTAGAAGATGCCACGCAGTCTGAAGAAGGGCCCCTTCGTCGACGACCACCTGCTTCGCAAGGTGATCGTGCAGAACGAGGCCAGCACCAAGAACGTGATCCGTACGTGGTCGCGCCGCTCGATGATCATCCCGAACATGCTCGGCCACACCATCGCCGTGCATGACGGACGCAAGCACATCCCCGTGTTCGTGACCGAGTCGATGATCGGACACAAGCTCGGCGAGTTCGCGCCCACCCGCACCTTCCGCGGCCATGTGAAGGACGACAAGAAGGGTCGTCGCCGCTAACGCGGCGGCGAGAAGGAGGAGAGAAATGGTGGAGTCGATCGCACGCGTGCGTCACATCCGCGTCACCCCCATGAAGGCCCGTCGCGTCGTCAACCTGATCCGCGGCAAGCAGGCCATCGAGGCCCTGGCGATCCTGAAGTTCGCCCCCCAGGGTGCTTCGGAGCCCGTCTACAAGCTCGTCGCGTCGGCCATGGCCAACGCCCGTGTCAAGGCAGATGCCTCGAACAGCTACCTCAACGACGAAGACCTCTACATCTCGAAGGCGTTCGTCGACGAGGGCGCGACCCTCAAGCGGTTCCAGCCGCGCGCTCAGGGCCGTGCGTTCCAGATCCTGAAGCGCACGAGCCACATCACGGTCGTCCTCGCGACGCCCGAAGAGGCCGAAGCGGCCGCAACGTCGAAGAAGGCGAGCAAGTAATGGGCCAGAAAGTAAACCCGTACGGCTTCCGTCTCGGTATCACCACCGACCACGTGTCGCGTTGGTTCTCCGACAGCACGAAGGCCGGGCAGCGGTACAGCGACTACGTCGCCGAGGACATCAAGATCCGCAACCTGCTCAAGACCTCGCTTGACCGCGCCGGCGTGGCCAAGATCGAGATCGAGCGCACCCGCGACCGCGTTCGCGTCGACATTCACACCGCCCGTCCGGGCATCGTGATCGGTCGTCGTGGCGCCGAGGCCGAGCGCATCCGCGCCGACCTCGAGAAGCTCACGGGCAAGCAGATCCAGCTCAACATCCTCGAGGTGAAGAACCCCGAGGCCGAGGCTCAGCTCGTCGCGCAGGGCATCGCCGAGCAGCTCGCTGCTCGCGTGGCGTTCCGCCGTGCGATGCGCAAGGGCCTGCAGGGTGCTCAGCGTGCCGGCGCCAAGGGCGTCCGGATCCAGGTCTCGGGTCGCCTCGGCGGCGCCGAGATGAGCCGCTCGGAGTTCTACCGCGAGGGCCGCGTGCCCCTGCACACGCTCCGAGCCAACATCGACTACGGCTTCTACGAGGCCAAGACCACGTTCGGTCGCATCGGTGTGAAGGTCTGGATCTACAAGGGCGACATCACGAACAAGGAGCTCGCGCGCGAGCAGGCGAACCAGAAGTCGTCGCGCCCCGAGCGTCGTAACGACCGTAACGACCGCGGCGACCGCGGCGGACGTGGCGGAAGCCGCGCCCCCCAGCAGGACGCGCCGGTCACCGCAGGAGCTGAGGCATAACCATGTTGATTCCCCGTCGTGTCAAGCACCGCAAGCAGCACCACCCCGGCCGTTCCGGCCAGGCCACTGGTGGCACGCGTGTGAGCTTCGGTGAGTACGGTATCCAGGCCCTCACGCCTGCCTACGTCACCAACCGTCAGATCGAGTCCGCTCGTATCGCCATGACCCGTCACATCAAGCGCGGTGGAAAGGTGTGGATCAACATCTACCCCGACCGCCCGCTGACCAAGAAGCCTGCCGAGACCCGCATGGGTTCCGGTAAGGGTTCGCCCGAGTGGTGGGTCGCCAACGTCAAGCCGGGTCGCGTGCTCTTCGAGCTCAGCGGCGTCAGCGAGGAGATCGCCAAGGAGGCGCTCACTCGTGCCATCCACAAGCTGCCCCTGAAGGCACGCATCATCAAGCGCGAGGAGGGCGACGCATAATGGCGATCGGATCCAAGGAGTTCGCTTCGGCTGAGCTCGACACCCTTGAAGACGAGCGTCTCGTCGACGCACTGAAGAAGTCGAAGGAAGAGCTCTTCAACCTTCGCTTCCAGTCCGCGACCGGTCAGCTCGAGAACCACGGCCGCGTGCGCGCCGTGAAGCGCGACATCGCTCGCATCTACACGGTCCTGCGCGAGCGCGAGCTCGGCATCCGTGCCACCCCCGCCCCGGCTGCTGCCGCCCCCAAGGCCGCTGCCAAGAAGTCGACCAAGAAGGCCGCTGAGAAGCCGGCCGACGAGGCTCCGGCTGCCGAGGCCGCCGACACCGCCGAGGAGACCAAGTAATGGCTACCGAGAAGAAGACTGCGGCTGCCCCGACCGAGGCCGCCGCGACGGAGACCCTCGTCCGCGGTTACCGCAAGACGCGTCGTGGTTACGTCACCAGCGACAAGATGGAGAAGACCATCGTCGTCGAGGTCGAGGACCGCGTGAAGCACCCCCTGTACGGCAAGGTCATCCGCCGCACCTCCAAGGTCAAGGTCCACGATGAGGCGAACTCCGCCGGCATCGGCGACCTGGTCGTCATCAGCGAGACCCGTCCGCTCAGCGCCTCCAAGCGCTGGCGCCTGGTCGAGATCCTCGAGAAGGCGAAGTAGGCCTCGGCCTGCTCGATAGGAGACAGAAGTGATTCAGCAGGAATCCCGCCTCAAGGTCGCCGACAACACCGGCGCCAAGGAGATCCTTACCATCCGCGTTCTCGGCGGCTCCGGCCGTCGCTACGCCGGTCTCGGTGACGTCATCGTCGCCACGGTGAAGGACGCCATCCCCGGCGGCAACGTGAAGAAGGGTGACGTCGTCAAGGCGGTCATCGTTCGCACCAAGAAGGAGACCCGTCGCAACGACGGCTCCTACATCAAGTTCGACGAGAACGCCGCAGTGATCCTGAAGGCTGACGGAGACCCCCGCGGTACCCGCATCTTCGGACCGGTCGGTCGCGAGCTCCGCGACAAGAAGTTCATGAAGATCATCTCGCTGGCGCCGGAGGTTATCTAAGTCATGGCAAACATCAAGAAGGGTGACCTGGTTCAGGTCATCACCGGGCCCTCGCAGGCCCGCGGCGGAGACCGCGGCAAGCAGGGCAAGGTCATCGAGGTGCTGAAGAACGCCGACCGCGTCGTCGTGGAAGGTGTCAACTTCGTCACCAAGCACGTGCGCGTCGGCCAGACGCAGCGCGGCACGAAGACCGGCGGCATCGAGACCCACGAGGCCCCGATCCACGTGTCGAACGTGCAGCTCGTCGACCCCAAGACCAAGAAGCCGACCCGCGTCGGCTTCCGCGAAGAGACGGTCACCAAGGACGGCGTGTCCAAGACCGTTCGCGTCCGCTATGCCAAGAAGTCGGGAGAGGACCTCTGATGAGCGACACCGCTACCGCTGAAGTCAAGGCTCAGCCGCGCCTCAAGGCCAAGTACCAGGCCGAGATCCTGCCGGCGCTCAAGAACGACTTCGGCTTCTCGAACGTGCACCAGGTGCCCGGTCTCGTGAAGATCGTCGTCAACACGGGTGTCGGCGAGGCCGCGCGCGACTCGAAGGTCATGGATGGTGCGGTCAAGGACCTCACTGCCATCACCGGACAGAAGCCGCAGGTCACGAAGGCCCGCAAGTCGATCGCGCAGTTCAAGCTGCGCGAGGGGCAGCCCATCGGTGCTCACGTCACGCTCCGTGGCGACCGTGCCTGGGAGTTCCTGGACCGCCTGCTGTCGCTTGCGCTCCCGCGCATCCGCGACTTCCGCGGCCTCAGCGACCGTCAGTTCGACGGCAACGGCAACTACACCTTCGGTCTCAACGAGCAGAGCATGTTCCACGAGATCGACCAGGACCGCATCGACCGGGTCCGTGGCTTCGACATCACTGTCGTGACCACGGCCAAGAACGACGACGAGGGCCGGGCTCTGCTCAAGGCTCTCGGCTTCCCGTTCCGCACGGCCGACCAGGCCAACTAAGATCGTTCGGTCGGGCATTCGCTTCTGGCGGGTGCCCGGCCGCACTTCCGTGTTCGGGGATCCGCTCCGAACCACCCGATCGCGTAGGTCGGCTCCCGGTGTACCGGAAGTCGAAACCGCACGAGAAAGAGATCATCCGCATGACGATGACAGATCCGGTCGCAGACCTGCTGACCAGACTGCGCAACGCGAACTCGGCGCACCACGACTCCGTGTCGCTGCCGAGCTCCAAGCTCAAGTCCCACATCGCTGAGATCCTCAAGAAAGAGGGCTTCATCGACTCATGGAAGGTCGAAGACGCTCGCGTCGGCCAGACCCTCACCATCGACCTCAAGTACGGACCCGCTCGCGAGCGCTCCTTCGTGGGCATCAAGCGCGTGTCGAAGCCGGGCCTCCGTGTCTACGCGAAGTCGACCGAGATCCCTCAGGTTCTCGGCGGTCTCGGAGTGGCCATCCTGTCGACTTCCTCCGGTCTGCTGACCGACCGCGAGGCCGAGAAGAAGGGCGTGGGTGGGGAAGTCCTCGCCTACGTGTGGTAATCCGTCATGTCACGAATCGGACGACTCCCCATTCCGATCCCCACCGGGGTCGATGTGAAGATCGACGGCCAGGCCGTCACTGTCAAGGGCCCGAAGGGCGAGCTCTCGCTCGTCATCGCGAGCCCCATCGAGGCGAAGCTGGAAGAGGGCACCGTTCTGGTGACCCGTCCTGACGACGAGCGCTCCTCGCGTTCGCTGCACGGCCTCACCCGCACTCTCATCGCGAACCAGATCACCGGCGTCACCGAGGGCTACACCAAGGGCCTCGAGATCGTCGGCACCGGTTACCGCGTGCAGGCCAAGGGTCAGAACGTCGAGTTCGCGCTCGGCTACTCGCACCCCATCACCGTCGAGCCGCCCGCGGGCATCAGCTTCACGGTCGAAGGCAACAACAAGATCACGGTCGTCGGCATCGACAAGCAGGCCGTCGGCGAAGTCGCCGCCAACATCCGCAAGCTGCGCAAGCCCGAGCCCTACAAGGGCAAGGGTGTCCGCTACGCCGGCGAGGTCGTCCGCCGCAAGGCCGGAAAGTCAGGTAAGTAATCATGGGTCTCGGAACTAGAGGCAAGAGCAAGTCGGCCGCTACCAGCCGCCGTCACACCCGCCTGCGCAAGAAGATCGTGGGCACCGAGCTGCGCCCGCGTCTCGTCGTCAACCGATCGGCCCGCCACGTCTTCGTGCAGGTCGTCGATGACAGCAAGGGCCACACCGTCGCCAGCGCATCGACCCTCGAGGCCGACCTGCGTACGTTCGACGGTGACAAGACCGCCAAGGCCAAGAAGGTCGGCGAGCTCGTCGCCGAGCGCGCCAAGGCTGCCGGAATCGAAGCGGTCGTTTTCGACCGCGGTGGTAACAAGTACGCCGGACGCGTCGCGGCAATTGCCGAGGGCGCCCGGGAAGGTGGGTTGAACCTGTGAGCGACGCAACGAACAAGACCCCCGAGGCTGAGGCCCCGGCTGTCGTCGAGCGCCCCGTCGAGACGGCTGCCGGCTCCGAGTCGAACAACCGCGAAGGCGGCAACACCGGTCGTACCGACCGTCGTGGCGCCGGTCGCGGCGACCGGAACCAGGGCCGCGGCGGACGCGACGACCGCGACAAGAGCCAGTTCCTGGAGCGCGTCGTCACCATCAACCGCGTGTCCAAGGTCGTCAAGGGTGGTCGTCGCTTCAGCTTCACCGCTCTCGTCGTCGTCGGCGACGGCAACGGACTCGTCGGTGTCGGCTACGGCAAGGCCCGCGAGGTCCCCACGGCCATCTCGAAGGGCGTCGAGGAGGCGAAGAAGAACTTCTTCCGCGTCCCTCGCATCGCCAACACGATCCCGCACCCCGTCCAGGGTGAGGCTGCAGCCGGTGTCGTCCTGCTGCGTCCTGCTGCGGCCGGTACCGGTGTTATCGCCGGTGGTCCCGTCCGCGCCGTGCTCGAGTGCGCCGGCATCCACGACGTCCTGAGCAAGTCGCTCGGCTCGTCGAACACCATCAACATCGTGCACGCGACCGTCGCGGCACTGAAGCAGCTGGAAGAGCCGCGCGCCGTCGCAGCTCGCCGCGGTCTCGACATCGACGCCGTCGCACCCGCTCGTCTGCTTCGTGTCGAGGCTGAGGCTCGCGCTGCCGCAACTGAGAAGGCAGGTGCCTGATGGCTCAGCTCCGCGTGACTCAGATCAAGTCCAAAATTAGCGAGAAGCAGAACCAGCGCGACACGCTGCGCAGCTTGGGTCTCAAGCGAATCGGCCAGACGGTCGTTCGCCCGGACGACAAGCAGAACCGCGGTTACGTCGTCACGGTCGCTCACCTCGTCAAGGTCGAGGAGATTGACTAATGGCTGAAGCAAAGGAAGCAACCACCGAGGCCGCTGCCCCCAAGGCAGCTGCCAAGAAGCCCGCCACCAAGGCGGCTTCGACCAAGGCCGCCGCGGCGAAGTCGGAGACATCCGACGTGGCCCGTCCGCAGATCCTCAAAGTCCACCACCTTCGTCCGGCTCCCGGTGCCAAGAAGGCTCGGACCCGCGTGGGTCGCGGTGAGGGCTCGAAGGGCAAGACGGCAGGCCGTGGTACCAAGGGAACCAAGGCCCGCTACCAGGTCAAGGTCGGCTTCGAGGGTGGGCAGATGCCGCTGCACATGCGCACCCCGAAGCTCCGTGGCTTCAAGAACCCGTTCCGCGTCGAGTACCAGGTCGTCAACCTCGACAAGCTGAACGACCTCTACCCGGCCGGCGGAGACGTCACCGTGAGCGACCTCGTCGCCAAGGGGGCCGTTCGCAAGAACGAGAAGGTCAAGGTTCTCGGTCAGGGTGACCTGTCCGTGAAGCTGACCGTCTCCGTCGACAAGGTCTCCGGCTCTGCCGAAGAGAAGATCGTCGCCGCAGGCGGAACCGTCACCAAGTAATACCTGAGGGGGTGGCCCGGATACGGGCCGCCCCCATCAGTCGTCTATCCTCATCACCGGGAGGCCCTTGTGTTCAGAGCTGTATCGCGGATTCTCCGCACACCCGACCTACGCCGAAAGATCGGGTTCACGCTCGGCATCATCGCGCTCTTCCGCCTGGGAAGCTTCATTCCCTCGCCGTTCGTCGACTACAGCAACGTCCAGGTCTGCCTGGCCGGCAACCAGTCGACGTCCGGTCTCTACGAGCTCGTCAACCTGTTCTCCGGCGGCGCGCTCCTCCAGCTCTCGATCTTCGCGCTGGGCATCATGCCCTACATCACGTCGTCGATCATCGTGCAGCTGCTCCGCGTGGTCATCCCGCACTTCGACAACCTCTACAAAGAGGGTCAGTCGGGCCAGGCCAAGCTCACGCAGTACACGCGCTACCTCACGATCGCGCTGGGCATCCTCCAGTCGACGACCCTCATCACCGTCGCCCGCTCGGGTGCGCTGTTCGGCTCGTCGACCGTCTCCGAGTGCAGCCAGCTGATCACGAACAACGCCTGGTATGCCATCCTCCTCATGGTCATCACCATGACGGCCGGCACCGGACTCATCATGTGGATGGGTGAGCTCATCACCGAGCGCGGCATCGGCAACGGCATGTCGCTCCTGATCTTCACCTCGATCGCCGCCAAGTTCCCCACGGCCCTCTGGGCCATCGAGCAGGCCAAGAGCTTCGAGGTCTTCCTGATGGTCATCGTGGTCGGCATCGTGATCATGGGTCTCGTCGTCTTCGTCGAGCAGTCGCAGAGGCGGATACCCGTCCAGTACGCCAAGCGGATGGTCGGTCGCCGAACCTACGGCGGCAACAACACGTACATCCCGATCAAGGTCAACATGGCCGGCGTGGTGCCCGTCATCTTCGCCTCGTCGCTGCTGTACCTGCCGGCGCTCGTGGCCCAGTTCAACACGCCCTCCGACGGCTCGGCTCCGGCTGCCTGGGTCACCTGGGTGCAGACGAACCTCACCTCGGGCGACAAGCCGCTCTACATGCTCCTGTACTTCATGCTCATCATCGGCTTCACCTACTTCTACGTGGCGATCACGTTCAACCCCGAAGAGGTCGCCGACAACATGAAGAAGTACGGCGGGTTCATCCCCGGCATCCGCGCCGGTCGACCCACCGCCGACTACCTCGACTACGTCCTGACGCGCGTGACGCTCCCCGGATCGCTCTACCTGGGCCTGGTAGCCCTCATCCCGCTCATAGCGCTGGCCACCGTCGGGGCGAACCAGAACTTCCCCTTCGGCGGGGCGAGCATCCTGATCATCGTCGGTGTCGGTCTCGAGACCGTGAAGCAGGTCGATTCCCAGCTGCAGCAGCGTCACTACGAGGGGCTCCTTCGATGACCGACGGTCCGAGTGCGGACGGCGCACGTCTCCTGATCGTCGGGCCTCCCGGCGCAGGCAAGGGCACACAGGCGGTGCGCATCGCCGAGTCGTACGGCATCCCGGCTATCTCGACGGGAGACATCTTCCGCGCCAACGTCAAGAACGAGACGCCCCTCGGCCTCAAGGTCAAGGCGATCATGGACGCTGGCGACTACGTGCCCGACTCGCTGACCAACGAGCTCATCGACGACCGCCTCGCGCAGTCCGACGCGGCCGAGGGCTTCCTCCTCGACGGCTATCCGCGCACGTCCGACCAGGTCGCGCACCTCGACGCCCTCCTCGCGTCGTCGGGCCTCGAACTCACCGCCGTCGTCCAGCTCGTCGCCGATCGCGACGAGATCGTGGAGCGCCTGCGCAAGCGCGCCGTCGACCAGGGGCGCAGCGACGACACCGAAGACGCGATCCGTCATCGCCAGGACGTCTACCTTCGCGAGACGGGTCCGCTCATCTCGGCCTACGCCGACCGCGGGATCCTTCTGGAGGTCGACGGTCTCGGCACGATCGACGAGGTCGCCGACCGCATCGACGAAGTGCTGTCGGCACGGGGCATCCGCCCCACCGCCGCGGCCTGACGCGGGCAGTGGCGTTCTCCAAGCCGGGCATCTACAAGAAACCCGACGAACTCCGGCGCCTCGTGGCGCCGGGGCTGCTGACGAGTGCCTCGCTCGACGCGGTGGCGGCGGCGATACGCCCCGGACTCACCACGGGTGAGCTGGATGCGATCGCCGAGCGGGTCATCCGCGACGGCGGGGGTGAGCCGAACTTCATGCTGGTCCCCGGCTACCGTCACACGGTGTGCTCGTCGGTGAACTCAGACGTCGTCCATGGGATCCCCGGCGGTCGGGTGCTGCAGCCCGGCGACATCGTGTCGATCGACAGCGGCGCCCAGCTCGACGGCTGGAACGGCGACAGCGCCCGCTCCTTCGTGCTGGACGGCGACCCCGACGACGATCGCGCCCTCGTGCGGACGACCCTCAACCGCGTCACGGAGCAGTCGCTCTGGCACGGCATCGCCGCTCTCGCGTCGGCCAAGCACCTCAACGAGGTCGGCGACGCCATCGAGGGCTACGTCGAAGAGCAGGGCGAGTTCGGGATCCTCGAAGACTATGTCGGGCACGGCATCGGCCGATCGATGCACGAGGAGCCCCCGGTCTTCAACTACCGTGTCCGCGGCCGCGGCCCTGCAGTTCGTCCCGGTCTCGTCGTCGCCATCGAGCCGATGATCACCGCCGGCGGCATCGACACCGTCACCCAGGACGACGACTGGACGGTCACGACCGTCGACGGCTCCGATGCCGCGCACTGGGAGCACTCGGTGGCGGTGCACGCGGACGGCATCTGGGTGCTGACGGCGGCCGACGGCGGAGCCGCGGGGCTGGCCCCGTTCGGCATCAGGCCCGTCCCGATCCCGTAGCCCCGGACCCCGGTCGAGCACGGTGCCGTTGCGACCGCGTCAGAACGGCGGCCACCGGAGTCGGTGGGCGCCGTTCCTGCGCTGACGAGTGCTTCTAGTAGCCGTTGCCGACGGAGCAGGTCGCCTCGGAGGCCGCCTGCCCGGTGATGGTGGAGGGCAGGGCCGTCGACGAGGAGGTCGGCGTCGAGGTGGCCTTGCCGGTGGCTGTCGACGACGACGTGCCGCTGGAGGCGGACGACCCCGAGGAGGTGCCGGTTGACGTGCCCGACGAGGCGCCGCTGCCGGAGGTGCCCGACGACTCCGCCTGCGATGCCCGGCCCGTGCTGTCGTCGCCGAGCGAGAACTTCGTGTCGTTCTGCAGGGCTGTGTCCAGGACGGTGGCGTCGGCCTCGCTGGCCACGACCCGGTTGGAGTCCTGGGGATCGGCCGTCGTCGGGTACTGGACGAACAGGACGTTCGACAGGTCGATGTTCTTGAGAGCCAGGCCGAGCTCGACCATGGTGTCGGTGTTGCTGAGGCTGGTCGAGAGCGTCATGTTCTTCACAGCCGCCGACGCCAGCGCGTAGAGCTTGACGGGGTTGCCGAGGGTTCCGGCGGACGCGATCTTGCGCATCATCGCCGAGAGGAAGACCTGCTGCGACGAGATGCGCGCGAGGTCGCTGCCGTCGCCGACGCCGTGACGGGTGCGGAGGAAGGCGAGCGCGGTCGAGCCCTGGAGGACGTGCTTGCCGGCGGTCAGATCGAGGCCGGTGTCGCTGTCGACGATGGGGGAGGCGACGCACACGGTGACCCCGCCGATCGCATTCGACATCGAGATGACGCCGTCGAACGTGATCTCGGCTGCGTAGGGGATGGTGAGGCCGGTCATCGACTCGACCGTCGCGACCGTGCAGCCGAGGCCCTGGCCGAGGGTCGTGTTGAACTGCTGATAGGAGAGCGCAGGGAAGGTCGACCCGTCGGTGCCGGTGCAGGAGGGGATGTCGACCATCAGGTCGCGCGGGAAGCTGACGGCCGTCATCTGCTTGTGGTCGGCCGACAGGTGGATCAGGATCGTGACGTCGTTGCGGCTGCCGTCGGCGACGCCGGCCTGCACCTCGGTCTGGCCGGAGCGCGTGTCGCTGCCGACGAGGAGGATGTTGGCGCCCCCCTCGATGGCTCCGATGGAGGTCTGCTGGGCGATCCTGTCTTCCTTGGAGCCGATCGACACGCTCTTCACCGAGCTGGCGACGTCGTGGAAGGCGTAGGCGCCGACACCCGCCACCGTGACGACGGAGACGCCCAGCGCGACCGCGACGATCATCGCCGCGAAGCGGATCGGGTGAGGTCGACCAAGGCGGCCATGGCGGGCGGCGCCGGGGATACGGGGGGCTCGGCGGCTCGAACGCTCTTCGGGCACGGGTCTCTCTTTCGTTGCTCTGAGGCGCACGCCCGGTGATCGCCGTAGGCGGACGAACCGAACGACTCAGGGTCGACTGCGGCGTGTCGAGTTGACCCACCAGGTTGGCAAACAGTAGCGCAATCCCATAAGATTGACCCTTGGTGCCGTGGGCGCCTGCCCGCGTGCAATCTTCAAGCTGCTTCCTGTGAATCCGCTTGAGCCGCGACAGGTCATTCTCCGGCGCCACTCCCCGCAAGACCAGAACAACCAATTTTTAGCGACAGTGAGGCTATGGCCAAAAAAGACGGTGTCATCGAAATCGAAGGCGCAGTGGTCGAAGCGCTGCCCAACGCGATGTTTCGCGTTGAGCTGAGCAACGGACACAAGGTCCTCGCGCACATCTCCGGCAAGATGCGGCAGCACTACATCCGCATCCTCCCCGAAGACCGTGTGATCGTGGAGCTCAGCCCCTACGACTTGACCCGCGGCCGGATCGTCTACCGATACAAGTAGGCCAGTCCTAGAAACACGGCGCGTTCTGGAAAGGAACGGCCCGGCGCACCCGTCGGGCACGAGGCCAGCGAGTCAAAAGGAAGCAACATGAAGGTCAAGCCCAGCGTCAAGCGCATCTGCGAGCACTGCAAGGTGATTCGCCGCAACGGTCGCGTCATGGTGATCTGCAACAGCAACCCGCGCCACAAGCAGCGCCAGGGCTGAGCGGTTCCCTAGCTCCACCAGCATCACCCCACTGCAGCACCAGAGCCGTCCGGCGCCGAGAGGCGCAGGACGGGGACACCCCGGGCGGAGGCCCTGGCACCGGCGCTGCGACACACCTCCACCATCTCTCAAGGAGAAGCCACAATGGCACGTCTAGCAGGCGTTGACATCCCGCGCGACAAGCGCGTGGAAGTCGCACTGACCTACATCTACGGAGTCGGCCGCACCCGCTCGCTCAAGGCTCTGGCCGAGACCGAGATCGACGGCAACATCCGCGTCAAGGACCTCACCGACGACCAGCTCGTCGCGCTCCGCGACTACATCGAAGGCAACTTCAAGGTCGAGGGTGACCTCCGCCGTGAGGTGGCCGCCGACATCCGCCGCAAGGTCGAGATCGGCAGCTACGAGGGCATCCGCCACCGCCGCGGCCTGCCCGTCCGCGGACAGCGCACCAAGACGAACGCTCGCACCCGCAAGGGCCCGAAGCGCACCGTCGCCGGCAAGAAGAAGGCTCGCTAGGCCCGGCGTCCGCCGTAGCCTTCAAGGTTGTAGGAGAAAAAATTGGCAGCACCTAAGTCGGCCGCGCGCAAGCCCCGCCGTAAAGAGAAGAAGAACGTCGCCGTGGGCCAGGCCCACATCAAGTCGACGTTCAACAACACCATCGTTTCGATCACCGACCCGTCCGGTGCCGTCTTGAGCTGGGCTTCGTCCGGCGCGGTCGGCTTCAAGGGCTCGCGCAAGTCGACGCCGTTCGCCGCACAGCTCGCCGCTGAGTCGGCTGCGCGTCAGGCGCAGGAGCACGGCGTCAAGAAGGTCGACGTGTTCGTGAAGGGTCCGGGCTCGGGCCGCGAGACCGCGATCCGCTCGCTCCAGGCCGCCGGCCTCGAGGTGGGCTCGATCAACGACGTCACCCCGCAGGCGCACAACGGCTGCCGCCCGCCGAAGCGCCGTCGCGTCTGAGTTAAGCGTCGCGCCGCGCCTCTGACAGCCCCTTCCCGGGGTGTCAGAGGCCGCGGCGCTCGCCTCGTTCTACCGTCACCCGGGCGCGTCCGCGCACTCGGGGCACCTCACAACTCAAAAGACCGACTGACAGCCACCCAGTCGTACCGCCAAGAGTCATATAGCGGACTCTTCGCCGAAAGGAATCCACAGTGCTCATTGCACAGCGCCCCACTCTCACCGAGGAGAACATCTCGGAGTTCCGCTCCCGCTTCGTGATCGAGCCCCTCGAGCCCGGCTTCGGCTACACGCTCGGCAACTCGATGCGTCGCACCCTCCTTTCGTCGATCCCCGGAGCGGCTGTCACCAGCATCCGTATCGACGGCGTCCTGCACGAGTTCACGACCGTTCCCGGTGTCAAGGAAGACGTCACCGAGATCATCCTGAACATCAAGAGCCTGGTCGTCTCGAGCGAGCACGACGAGCCCATCACCGCCTACCTGCGCAAGCAGGGCGCCGGTCAGGTCACCGCCGCCGACATCTCGGTCCCGGCCGGTGTCGAGGTGCACAACCCCGAACTCGTCATCGCGACGCTGAACGACAAGGCGAAGTTCGAGCTGGAGCTCACCATCGAGCGCGGCCGCGGCTACGTCACCGCGGTGCAGAACCGCTCGGAGTTCTCCGAGGCCGGCCAGATCCCGATCGACTCGATCTACTCGCCCGTCCTCAAGGTCACTTACCGCGTCGAGGCGACTCGTGCCGGTGAGCGCACGGACTTCGACCGCCTGGTCGTCGACGTCGAGACCAAGCCCGCGATCAGCCCCCGCGACGCCATCGCCTCGGCCGGCCGCACGCTGACCGAGCTGTTCGGACTCGCTCGCGAGCTCAACAACGCGGCCGAGGGCATCGAGATCGGCCCGGCTCCCGTCGACGCCGTCCTCTCGAGCGAGCTCCAGACCCCGATCGAAGACCTCGACCTGTCGGTCCGCTCGTACAACTGCCTCAAGCGCGAGGGCATCAACACGGTCTCCGAGCTCGTCGCTCTGTCCGAGACGCAGCTGATGAACATCCGCAACTTCGGTCAGAAGTCGGTCGACGAGGTGAAGGACAAGCTCGTCGAGCTCGGCCTCTCGCTCAAGGACACCGTGCCCGGTTTCGACGGCGCCCACTTCTACAGCGGCTACGACGAGGAGGAGACCAACTAGGTCTCCGCCCGCCCGCCCTCCTCACTCACACACTTAGGAATCCACTATGCCCAAGCCCACGAAGGGTGCCCGCCTCGGCGGCGGTCCCGCCCACGAGCGTCTCCTCCTGGCCAACATGGCCGGTCAGCTGTTCACCTACAAGAGCATCAAGACGACCGAGACGAAGGCCAAGCGCCTCCGTCCCGTCGCCGAACGCCTGGTCACGTTCGCGAAGCGCGGCGACCTCCACTCGCGTCGTCGCGTGATGAGCATCCTCCGCAACAAGGAGACCACGCACATCCTGATGTCGGAGGTCGCGCCGCTGCTCGAGCTGCGCGAAGGCGGCTACACCCGCATCACGAAGCTCGGCTTCCGCAAGGGCGACAACGCCTCGATGGTCCAGATCGAGCTCGTGCTCGAGCCGGTGACCCCGAAGGCCAAGAAGTCCTCGTCGAAGAAGGCCGCCGCCCCCGCGACGACCGAGGCCCTCATCGAGGAGCCCGCCGAAGAGCTCACCGCCTCCGACGAGACGATCATCGAGGCGACCACCGAGGCCCCCGAGGCCGAGGCGCAGGGCACGACCGAGGCTGACGCCGAGGCCGCATTCGAGGACGCCCCCGCCGACGAGGCGGCCGAGGCTCCGGCCGACGGCGACAAGAAGTAGTCCGTTCCACTGCACCACAGCCGTGAAGGCCCGCCTCCTCCGGGAGGCGGGCCTTCTGGCGTCCCGCCGACGATCGCGTGCGTAGACTTTTCTCTCGTGATGAGCGACGCCCCCGAGCCCGAGGTTCGGCTGAAGAGCGGAGACACGCGACTCCGGCTCGACATCTCGTACGACGGCACCCGATTCAACGGCTGGAGCACGCAACCGGGCCTGCGCACCGTCCAGGGCGAGATCGAGGCGGCCATGGCGACCACGTTCCAGCGCACGCTCCCGGCTCCGAGGCTCGTCGTCGCGGGGCGTACCGACACGGGCGTCCACGCGACCGGCCAGGTCGCCCACCTCGACCTCAGCCCCGAGCAGCTCGCCTTTCTCCAGGTCGCGCACCGCAACAAGACGAAGTACCCTCCCTTCCCGCCCGCGAAGCGCCTCGCCCGGCGGATCAACGGCCTGGCCGGCGCCGAGGACGACCTCTTCGTCACCGACGCGACGATCGTCGACGGCGCCTTCGACGCCCGCTACTCGGCGCTGTGGCGGGAGTACGAGTACCGCGTCTCCGACCTCACCGGCCCCCGGCACCCGATCCGCCGTCTCGACACGCTGTGGACCGACGTCACCGTCGACGTCGACCTCATGAATGCCGCCGCGCTCTCGCTCCTCGGCCTGGACGACTGGGCCGCCTACTGCCGACAGCGCGAAGGCGCCACGACGATCCGCACCCTCCAGGAGTTCCACTGGCGTCGCGACCCCGACGGCGTGCTGGTCGCGCGTGTCCGTGCCGACGCCTTCTGTCACAGCATGGTCCGGTCGCTGGTCGGCGCCACGCTCGCCGTGGGGCAGGGGCTGCTCGCGGTCGACGACGCCGTGCGGATCCGCGACTCCCGGGCCCGCAAGGGGCAGTTCAAGGTCGCGGCGGCCCACGGCCTCACGCTGCGCGAGGTCCGCTACCCCGAAGCGCAGGAACTCGGGGCCCGCGCGTCCGTCACGCGGGCCCGCCGTCAGTCGATGTGACGCCTGTTGCCGCCCGGCCGGTGATCCTGTAACGTATCCCCTTGGTGTCTGCGCAACTGCGCGCTTCACCCGAAGTTGAGCCCTCCACCTGACTCATTCGCCCGCATCGCGATCGAATGGCAACGGAGCGGGATTCACGAACCTCTCACCTCGACAAGAAAGCAGCACTACTGTGACGCGCACTTTCTCCCCCAAGCCGGCTGATGTCCAGCCGGAGTGGCTGATCATCGACGCGAACGACATCGTTCTCGGCCGTCTCGCCAGCCACGTCGCCGCCCTCCTCCGCGGCAAGCACAAGCCGACCTTCGCTCCGCACATGGACATGGGCGACTTCGTCATCGTCATCAACGCCGAGAAGATCGCCCTGACCGGCTCGAAGCTCCAGACCAAGCTGGCCTACCGCCACTCGGGCTACCCGGGCGGCCTCTCGGCTCAGACGTACTCCGAGATGCTCGAGAAGCACCCGACTCGCGCCGTCGAGAAGGCCATCCGAGGCATGCTGCCGAAGAACTCGCTGGGCCGCGCCCAGATCGCAAAGCTGAAGGTGTACGCGGGTCCTGAGCACCCCCACGCCGCGCAGAAGCCCACGGTGTACACCCTCGACCAGGTCGCCCAGTAGCGACCGCTGAAGACCTAAAGGACTTATTACAGTGGCTAGCATCGCCGATTCCATCGAATCCACCCCCGAGAGCTTCACGACCGAGAGCGCCGCTCCTGTCGCTGCTGCAGCTCCCCGCCCCGTCCTGACCGTCGGCGGCGGCGCCGTCGGCCGTCGCAAGCAGGCCATCGCCCGCGTGCGCCTCGTCCCCGGCACCGGCAACTTCGTCGTCAACGGCCGCACCCTCGAGGACTACTTCCCGAACAAGCTGCACCAGCAGCTGATCAACGACCCGTTCAAGGTCCTCGACCTGCTCGGCTCGTACGACGTCGTCGCGAAGATCTCCGGCGGTGGCCCTTCGGGTCAGGCCGGCGCCCTCCGCCTCGGCATCAGCCGCACGCTGAACGAGATCGATGAAGAGAACAACCGCGCCGAGCTGAAGAAGGCGGGCTTCCTCAGCCGCGACGCTCGCGTCAAGGAGCGCAAGAAGGCTGGTCTCAAGAAGGCCCGTAAGGCTCCTCAGTTCTCCAAGCGCTAACACCTGGCGAGGCTTCGCGATGACGCGACTTTTCGGAACCGACGGAGTTCGGGGCCTTGCCAACCGTGAGCTGACGGCCGCGCTCGCCCTGGGTCTCGCCCAGGCGAGCGCGGTCGTGCTCACGAAGGGGCATCACGCCGATGCCCGCCGCGCCGAGGGGCGACGTCCTGTCGCCGTCCTCGCGCGGGACCCTCGCATCTCGGGGGAGTTCCTCGCCGCTGCGGTGGCCGCAGGTCTCGCGTCCTCCGGGGTCGACGTGCTCGATGCCGGGGTGATTCCGACGCCGGCTCTCGCCTTCCTCGTCGAGAACTCCGGTTCCGACTTCGGCGTGATGATCAGCGCGTCGCACAACCCGGCTCCTGACAACGGCATCAAGTTCTTCGCGTTCGGCGGCACGAAGCTGCCCGATGAGGTCGAAGACCGCATCGAGGCCACGATGGACGCCCCCCGGCTCATGCCGGTGGGTGGCGACGTCGGCCGCATCCGGCGGTTCGCCGATGCCGAAGACCGCTACGTCGTGCACCTGATGGGCGCGGTGCGCAACCGCCTCGACGGCATCCACGTCGTGCTCGACTGCGCCCACGGCGCGGCCGCCGGCGTCTCGCCCGAGGTCTTCCACGACCTCGGTGCTCGTGTCACCGTCATCGGCGCCGACCCCGACGGCATCAACATCAACGACGGCGTGGGCTCGACCCATCTCGACCAGCTCGCCGCCGCCGTGCTCGAGCACGGCGCCGATGTCGGCATCGCCCACGATGGCGACGCCGACCGGTGCCTGGCTGTCGACGCCTCGGGCGCCGCCATCGACGGCGACCAGATCATGGCGATCCTTGCCATCGCGCTCAAGGAGCGCGGCGACCTCGCCCAGGACACCCTCGTCGCCACCGTCATGTCGAACCTCGGCCTCAAGCGCGCGATGCGCGACAACGGGATCGCGGTCGTCGAGACCGGCGTGGGCGACCGCTACGTGCTCGAGGCCATGAACGAGCACGGCTACAGCCTCGGCGGCGAGCAGTCGGGCCACATCGTCTTCCAGCAGCACGCCACCACCGGCGACGGCATCCTCACCGGCCTCTCGCTCGTGGCCGAGATGGCCCGCACGGGCAAGTCGCTCGCCGAGCTCGCTTCGGTCATGACCGTCTTCCCGCAGATCCTGATCAACGTCCGCGACGTCGACCGCTCGGCCCTCGACGGCGACGAGGTCGTCGCCGCAGCCGTCGCCGAGGCCGAGGCCGAGCTGGGCGACTCGGGGCGGGTGCTCCTTCGCCCGTCGGGCACCGAGCAGCTCGTCCGCGTCATGGTCGAGGCGGCGTCGCAGGACGACGCGGACCGCATCGCGCACCGTCTCGCCGACGTCGTCCGCGTGCAGCTGGCCGCCACGCCCGCCTAGCCGACTCCGGAGCGGTACCGTCGAGCGGTGACGTCCAACCCTCGCTCGACTCTCGGCTTCGCCGCAACCCTCTTCGTCTTCGCCGTGGTCATGATCGGCACCACGCTGCCGACGCCCGTCTACCCGGAGCTGCAGCGGGAGTTCGGCTTCAGCGGCTCGACGACGACGGTGCTCTTCGCGGTGTACGCCGGCGGTGTCATCGTGGCTCTCGTGACGGTCGGCCGCCTCAGTCAAGTCGTCGGGCGAAAGCCGCTGCTCCTCGCGGGCATCGTGCTCTCGCTGTTCAGCGCCGTGCTCTTCGCGATCGGCACGGCCGAGTCGCTGCTCTTCATCGGCCGCATCATCTCCGGATTCTCTGCGGGCATCCTCACCAGCACGGGCACGGTCGCCGTCCTGGAGGCGGCACCCGACTCGAAGCGCCGCATCGCCGGACCTCTCGCGACGGCGGCGAACATCGGCGGCCTCGGCCTCGGCATGCTCCTCGCAGGACTCGTGGCGCAGCTCACGCCGTGGCCGACCAGGGCGCCGTTCGTGATGCACGCCGTCCTTCTCGTCATCGCCGGCATCGCCCTCCTCGCGATCCGAGAGAGCGTGGAGAAGCAGCCGGGAGCCCGCTTCCGCCTGCAGCGGCCCGGTGTGCCGGTCGAAGCGCGCTCCGTGTTCGCGGCGGCGGCCTTCGGAGCGACGGCGGGCTTCGCGGTCTGCGGCCTGTTCTCATCGGTCGCGCCGAACTTCGTCGGGACCGTGCTCGGCATCCACTCGCCCCTCGTCGTCGGCGTCGTGACGGCCTCGCTGTTCATCGCGTCGGCCGCGGCGCAGATCGCCTTCGGCGGTCTCGCGGTGCGGCGAGCCATCGCGCTCGGCGCCGTGCTCCTGTTCATCGGCATGGCCCTGCTGGCGGTGGCCCTGCCCCTCGCGTCACTCGCCCTTCTGGTAGTGGCCTCGATCGTCTCGGGCGCGGGTCAGGGACTCCTCTTCAGCTTCGGCCTGCGCGCCATCACCGGTGCCTCGCCGGATGCCGTCAGGACGGAGGCCACGAGCGCCTACTTCATCGTCGCGTACCTCGCGATCTCCGTCCCCGCGATCCTCGCCGGGGTCGCGGTGAAGCTCGTGGGGCTGTCCGAGACGGGGATCGGATTCGCCGTCGCGGCCGCAATCGTGTGCGTCTTCGCCTTCTCGGGTCGGCGGCGCTTTCCCGAGAGCTGAGGCCCGTCGAGAGGCGCCTCTAGATCTTCCGGAGCAGCACCGACGCCACCTTGTGGTCGGCGCCCTTCCGCAGCACGAGCGTCGCGCGCGAGCGGGTGGGCTGCACGTTCTGCTTCAGGTTCGGCTCGTTGACGCTCCGCCAGACCTGCCGCGCGAAGCCGAGCGCCTCGTCTTCGGGGATCTCGGCGAAGCGATGGAAGAACGAGTCCTTCTGGTTGAACGCGCCTTCGCGCAGCGATCGGAACCGCTCGACGAACCAGTCCTCGATGTCGTGGGTGCGCGCGTCGACGTAGACGGTGAAGTCGAACAGGTCGGACAGGGCGAGGCGACCGCCGATGGGCGGCTGCAGCACGTTGAGGCCCTCGACGATGAGGATGTCGGGCTGGCGCACGACGACCTCGGCACCGGGCACGATGTCGTACTCGAGGTGCGAGTAGAACGGCGCGCGCACCTCGGGGGCGCCGCTCTTGACCAGCGAGACGAACTTGAGCAGCGATCGTCGGTCGTACGACTCGGGGAAGCCCTTGCGGTCCATGATGCCGCGACGCTCGAGCTCGGCGTTCGGGTACAGGAACCCGTCGGTGGTGATCAGCTCGACGCGCGGGGTGTCGCTCCAGCGTGAGAGCAGCTCGCGGAGCAGGCGCGCGACGGTCGACTTGCCGACGGCGACGCTCCCGGCGACGCCGATCACGAACGGGGTCCGCTGGGCCCGCTCGCCGAGGAAGTCGCTGGTCGCCCGATGCAGGTTCCGGGCGCCGGCAGCGTACAGGTTGATGAGGCGGCTGAGCGGCACGTAGACGTCGCTGACCTCTTGCAGGTCGAGCCGGTCGCCCAGCCCCCGAAGCTGCACCAGCTCGGTCTCGGTCAGGGGATTCTGCGCCCGAGGTGCCAACGCCGCCCACGCGTCGCGATGGATCTCGACGAACGGGGTGGGGTGGGTCGGGGGAGCGGCTGCGGTCGCATCGGCCATAAGTAGAGAGGCTATACGCCGAGCGGCGGACGAGTCCCCGGGCGGCGTCGAATAGGCTGGCTGGCATGTGTGGAATCGTTGGATATGTCGGCTCTGACAAGAGCGTCGAGGTTCTCCTCGGCGGCTTGAAGCGTCTGGAGTACCGGGGCTACGACTCGGCCGGAATCGCCGTGATCGCGCCCGACGGCTCGCTCGGCATGCGCAAGAAGGCCGGCAAGCTGCAGATGCTGGTCGACGACCTGACCGCGGCGCCGCTGGCCGACGGCAGCACCGGAATCGGCCACACGCGGTGGGCGACGCACGGCGGCCCGACCGACCAGAACGCGCACCCGCACCTCG
The DNA here is from genome assembly GCF_003752365.1 of Frondihabitans sp. PhB188. Classification (GTDB taxonomy): domain Bacteria; phylum Actinomycetota; class Actinomycetes; order Actinomycetales; family Microbacteriaceae; genus Frondihabitans. The sequence goes on from NZ_RJUO01000004.1 coordinate 445,473, forward strand.
CCGACGGCGGCCGGCTCGCCCTCATCCACAACGGCATCATCGAGAACTTCTCCGAGCTCAAAGAAGAGCTGCTGCTCGAGGGAGTGCAGTTCCTGAGCGAGACCGACTCCGAGGTGGCCGCTCACCTGGTGGCCCGCGCCTACCGCGAGACCGGCGACCTCGGCGAGGCCCTTCGCGCGGTCGTGAAGCGCCTCGAGGGGGCCTTCACCCTGCTGGTGGTGCACGCCGACCAGCCCGGCGTCGTGGTCGGGGCGCGCAGGAACTCCCCGCTGGTCATCGGCCTCGGCGACGGTGAGAACTTCCTCGGGTCCGACGTCGCCGCGTTCATCGAGTTCACGCATCGCGCCATGGCCATCGGCCAGGACCAGCTCGTCACGATCACCGCCGACGAGGTCACCGTCGTCGACTTCGACGGCAACCCCGTCGAGGCCACCGAGTTCGAGGTCACCTGGGACGCCAAGGCGGCCGAGAAGGGCGGCTGGTCGAGCTTCATGGCGAAGGAGATCTCGGAGGAGCCCGAGGCCGTCGCCAACACGCTGCTGGGCCGCGCCGTCGACGGCGCCGTGCACCTCGACGACCTGGAGCCGCTCCGAGAGCGCCTCCTGACCGTCAACCGGCTCATCATCATCGCCTGCGGCACAGCTGCCTACGCCGGGATCCTCGGCAAGTACGCGATCGAGCAGTGGTCGCGCCTCCCCGTCGAGGTCGAGCTCGCGCACGAGTTCCGCTACCGCGACCCGGTGCTCGACGAGCACACGCTCGTCGTCTCGATCAGCCAGTCGGGCGAGACGATGGACACCCTCATGGCCGTCAAGTTCGCTCGCGAGCAGGGCGCCCAGGTGCTGTCGATCTGCAACACGCAGGGCGCGACGATCCCGCGCGAGAGCGACGCCGTCATCTACACGCACGCCGGCCCCGAGGTCGCTGTCGCGTCGACCAAGGCGTTCGTCGCGCAGGGCACGGCGCTCTTCCTGCTCGGCCTGCACCTCGCGACGATCCGCGGCACGCTGACCGCCGACGAGATCGCCGAGCAGGTCGACGACCTCAAGGCCATCCCGGAGAAGATCTCGCGAGTGCTCGAGACCGGCGAGCGCATCAAGACGCTGGCCGGCTGGATGGCCGACACCCGCTCCGTGCTCTTCCTCGGCCGCCACGTCGGCTACCCGATCGCGCTCGAGGGCGCTCTCAAGCTCAAGGAGCTCGCGTACATCCACGCCGAGGGCTTCGCCGCCGGCGAGCTGAAGCACGGCCCCATCGCTCTGATCGAGCCGGGCCAGATCGTCTTCGTGATCGTGCCGTCGCCTCGCGACCCGCGATCGCTGCACGCCAAGGTCGTCTCGAACATCCAGGAGATCCGCGCTCGCGGCGCACGCGTCATCGCGATCGCCGAGGAGGGCGACGCGGCGGTCCTGCCGTTCGCCGACGAGGTGTTGCACATCCCGCTCGCGGCGCCTCTGTTCGAGCCGCTCCTCGCGGTCGTCCCGCTTCACATCTTCGGCATGGAGCTGGCGAGCGCCAAGGGGCTCGACGTCGACCAGCCGCGCAACCTCGCCAAGAGCGTCACGGTCGAGTAGCTCGTGGCCATCGTGGGGATCGGGGTCGATGTCGTCGACGTCGGCCGTTTCGAGCGCTCGCTCGAGCGGACCCCGGCGTTGCGCGCCCGGCTGTTCACCCCGACCGAGCTGGTCCGCGAGGGCGAGCCGCGCCGGATCGAGTCGCTCGCGGCCCGGTTCGCCGCCAAGGAGGCGTTCATCAAGGCCGTCGGCGGGTCGACCGGGATCTCCTGGCACGACATGGTCGTCGGCGCCGACGACCAGCGCGCGCCCTCTCTGCTGCTGAGCGGCGGTGCCGCGGTGCTGGCCGTGTCCCGGTCGGTGACGCGCGTGCACCTCTCGCTCAGCCACGACGCCGGCATCGCGACGGCGTTCGTCGTCGCGGAGAGCGACTCGTGACCCGCGAGGCCGTCGTCGCGGTCGACCGCGCGGCGCTGCAGCACAACGTCGACGTGCTCCGCCGCGCCGTCGCCCCCGCCGCCGTGATGGCCGTCGTCAAGGCGAACGCCTACGGCCACGGCGCAGTCGAATCGGCGCTGGCGTTCGAGGAGGCCGGGGTCGACTGGCTGGGCGTGGTCGACCTCGACGAGGCGGTGGCCCTGCGCGAAGGCGGCGTCGACGCGTCGATCCTGAGCTGGCTGCACGCACCCGGCGAGACGTTCGAGCGGGCGGCGGCGTTCCGCATCACGCCGGCGGTCTCGGACCTGGAGCAGCTCGAGGCGTGTGCTGCCGCAGGAGTTCCTGCGGTCCATCTCGTTATCGACACGGGGCTCAGCCGCAACGGCGCCACCTCGTCGGAGTGGCCAGCCCTCTTCGACCGGGCGGCCGAGCTCGCGGGCGTCGTCGAGATCGAAGGGCTGATGACCCACCTCTCGAACACGTCGCCGCACGAGGACGGCCACCAGATGGCGGCGTTCGTGCGCGCGGTCGGACTGCTCGCCGAGCGCGGCATCACTCCGCCGCTGCAGCACCTCGCCGCGTCGGCGGCCGCGCTGTCGTACCAGGCGTCGCGCATCACGATGGTGCGGTTCGGGCTGGCGATGTACGGCCTGAGCCCGTTCGACGACCGCGCCAGCGCCGACCTCGGTCTGAGGCCCGCGATGACCCTGTCGGCTCCGGTCATCGGCATCAAGGCGGTCCCCGCCGGCGAGGGCACCTCGTACGGCTACACCTGGCGCGCGAGCGTCGACACCCGGCTGGCGCTGCTGCCGATCGGATACGCCGACGGCATCGCCCGGCACGCCGGCAACAGCGCCCAGGTGCTGCTCGGCGGCAGGATGCGCCCCGTCGTCGGCCGCGTCGCCATGAACGCCCTCACGGTCGACATCGGGCCCGACGACCCGGCCGACCCCGTGCGCCTCGGCGACGAGGCCGTGTTCTGGGGCGACGAGGCCGCAGGCCACCCCACCGCCGCCGACTGGGCCGACGCCACCGGCACGATCAACTACGAGGTCGTCGCGACGCTGTCGCCGCGGCTGCCGAGGAGCTGCCGATGAGCGCCCGCACATTGCCGTCCGCTGCGCCGTGGCTGCGCCGAGCGACGATCGACCTCGACGCGTACCGCTCGAACCTCGGCCGCCTGCGCGAGCTGGTCGCTCCCGCCGAGCTGATGGCCGTCGTCAAGGCCGACGGCTACGGGCACGGCGCCACCCACCTCGCTGCGGCCGCGCTCGAGGTCGGGGTCCGCTGGTTCGGCACGCTCGACCTCCGCAACGCCCACGAGCTGCGCGCCGCCGGGTTCCGTCCGCCGGCCGGGCCGGACGGCACGGCCGACCCCGACGCGGTCGCGCTCTTCGCCTGGCAGTTCTCGTTCACCGAGACGTTCGAGCGCGCCGTGTCCGAGCGGATCGACCTCGGCATCTCGTCGCTCGCGCAGCTCGAGTCCGTCGCCCGCGCCGTCGAGGCCGTCTCGCAGGCGTCGAGCCCCGATTCGGGCGGCGCCGTCGACCCGGCGCTGACCGCGCTGGTGCACCTCAACGTCGACACCGGCCTGCACCGCGACGGCGTCCTGCCCGCCGACTGGGAGCCGCTCGTCACTCGCGCCGTCGAGCTCGTCGGCGCCGGAGTCATCCGTCTCCGAGGCATCTACTCGCACCTCGCCGAGGCCTCCGACGACGACGACACCGACTCGGCCGTGCTCCTCACCGAGGCCGTCGAGCGCGCGAACACCCTCGGGGCGCGGTTCGATCGCCGGCATCTCACCGCCTCGAGCGCCGGCATGGAGCGCCCCGAGCTCCGCCTCGACATGGTCCGCATGGGCTCGAACACCTACGGCATCCCCGTCACCGACGGAGTCTCGGCCGCCGACCGCGGACTCACCCCGGTGATGACGCTCAGCGCCCGCGTGGCCCGGGTCAAGAGGATCGCCGCAGGAACGGGCGTCTCGTACGACTACACCTACCGCGCCCCGCACGAGACCACCGTCGCCCTCGTCCCCGTGGGCTACGCCGACGGGGTGTCGCGACGCGCCCAGCACGGCGTCTCCGTGGCCCTCCGCGGCAAGCGGTACCCCATCGTCGGCCGCGTCGCGATGGACCAGTTCTTGATCGACGTCGGCGACGACCCCGTCGAGGTCGGCGACGAGGTGACCCTGTTCGGCACCGGCTCGCGCGGCGAGATGACGGTCGGAGAGTGGGCCGACGTCATCGGCACGATCGGCGAGGAGGTCTGCTCGGGGATCGGCTCGCGGGTGCCGCGGGCCTATCTCTCTGAGGGCGCCGACCTGTCTGAGGGTGCCGGCCTCTCCGAGAGCGCTGACCTGTGACGGTCGTGTGGGAGGGGACGATCGACGACTCGAGCGCCATGGAGGAGTTCGGGCGGCGGGTGGGCGGGTTCCTGCGCGCGGGTGACCTGCTGGTGCTGACCGGCCCCCTCGGAGCGGGCAAGACGACCATGACGCGCGGACTCGGCCTCGGCGTCGGGGTGCGCGGGCAGGTGGCGTCGCCCACGTTCGTGCTGGCACGCACGCACCCCGCGCTGCACGCCGGCGGGCCGCCGCTGGTGCACGTGGACGCGTACCGGCTGGGCTCCGCGGCCGAGCTCGACGACCTCGACATCGACTACGACCGGTCGATCGTCGTCGCGGAGTGGGGCGCGGGGCTGCTCGACGGCGTCACGGAGTCGTGGCTCGAGGTGACGATCGAGAGGCCGACGGGGGCGGGATCAGCCGCTCTCGAGGCGGAGACCGAGGCCGAGGCGGAGATCGACGAGCCGCGGCACGTGGTCGTCGAGGGGCACGGGCCGCGCTGGGACGGCGTGGCGCTGCCGCTCTGATCCGCCGACGCGGCGCCGCGCCCCGGCGGCGAACTACGATTGACGCATGCTTCTGGCGATCGACACCTCCGCGGGCACATCGGTCGCCGTGGTCGACCGCGACGGCGGCGTCCTGGCCGAGGCCACCGAGTTCGACACGCGCCGTCATGCCGAGGTCGTCGGCGAGCTGATCGCCGCGTGCCTCGACGAGTCGGGCATCGCGCCGCACGGCCTCAGCGCCGTCGTCGCGGGCATGGGCCCCGGGCCGTTCACAGGTCTGCGCGTCGGAATCGCGGCCGCGCGCGCCTTCGCGTTCGGCGCGGGCAAGCCCTGTCTGCCGCTGGTCAGCCACGACGCCATCGCCTTCGAGCGGCTCGGCGGCCTGGCCGTGGCGACCGGCTCTGCGGATGCTGCCCCAGCGACGACCGGCACCGCGACGCCGTTGCTCGTCGTCACCGACGCGCGCCGCCGCGAGGTGTACTGGAGCGCTTACGGCGGGCTCGACGAGGCGGGGCTCCCCGTGCGGATCGGGGCGCCCGCGCTGACCCGGCCGGCGGAGCTCGACGAGGCGGTGTCGAGTTCCTGCGGTGCGGACTTCGCCGAGGCCGCCACGCGCACGGATCCCGCGGCGACGACCGTGTCGGCCGGCGCTCTCGGCATGCTCGGCGAGACCCTGTTCGCGAACCGGCGCCCGTTCGCCGCCGACGAGCCCCTCTACCTGCGGTCGCCCGACGTGACGGTCCCGGGCGCACCGAAGCGCGTCTCGTGAGCGTCGAGTACCGCCGCGCCGTGGCAGACGACCTCGACGTGCTGATGGGCCTCGAGCAGTCGCTGTTCGCGAACGACGCGTGGAGCCGCGAGCTGATGGCCGCCGAGCTCGCGAACCCGCAGTGCCTCTACCTCGTGGCCGAGCAGAGCGGCGAGGTCGTCGCGTACTCGGGCATCGTCGTGGCGCCCGGTGGTCCGGAGTCGGACGTTCAGACGATCGCCGTGGTCGCGGAGGCGCGGCGGCAGGGCATCGCGCGCGAGCTCCTGCGGCTCATGCTCGACGAGGCGTCCTCACGGGGCGCGCGCGAGACCTTCCTCGAGGTGAGGGTCGACAACCCCGGTGCCCAGGCCCTCTACGAGCTGCTCGGCTTCGTCGGGATCGCCGTGCGCCCGCGCTACTACATGCCCGACGGCGTGGACGCGCTCGTGATGAAGAAGGAGCTGCCGTGAGCAACCAGCCACTCGTGCTGGGCATCGAGACCAGCTGCGACGAGACCGGCGTCGGGATCGTCCGGGGCCGCACCCTGCTGGCCAACGTGATCGCCTCGTCGATGGACGAGCACGCCCGGTACGGAGGCGTGGTTCCCGAGATCGCCGCGCGTGCCCATCTGGAGGCGCTCCAGCCCGCGCTCACCGCGGCACTCGCCGAGGCGGGCGTCGCACTCGACGACCTCGACGCCATCGCCGTCACCAGCGGCCCGGGGCTCGCCGGGGCGCTGATGGTCGGCGTCGGAGCGGCCAAGGCCCTTGCGCTCGGTGCCGGCAAGCCGCTGTACGCCGTCAACCACCTCGTCGGACACGTCGGCGCCGACGTGCTCCGCGACGACGGCACCGCCATCGAGCTGCCGACGATCGCGCTGCTCGTGTCGGGGGGCCACACGTCGCTGCTGCACGTGCGCGACCTGCTCGACGACGTCGAGCTGCTCGGCGAGACCATCGACGACGCTGCGGGGGAGGCCTTCGACAAGGTCGCGCGCCTTCTGGGGCTGCCCTACCCCGGTGGCCCGCAGATCGACCGCGTGGCGGCCGAGGGCGACCCGAGGGCCATCCGCTTCCCCCGCGGGCTCACCCTGCCGAAAGACCTGGCGAAGCACCGCTACGACTTCTCGTTCTCGGGGCTCAAGACCGCGGTCGCCCGCCACGTCGAGAAGCTCGAGAACGCCGGTGAGCCGGTTCCCGTCGCCGACGTGGCCGCGAGCTTCCGAGAGGCCGTCGTCGACGTGCTGCTGACGAAGGCGCTCGCCGCGTGCGCCGACCGGGGCGTACCGCGACTGCTGCTCGGCGGCGGCGTCGTGGCCAACGCGAGGGTGCGACAGGTGGCCGCCGAGCGGTGCTCCGCCGCCGGGATCGAGCTGCGGATCCCTCCGCTGTCCCTGTGCACCGACAACGGCGCCATGATCGCTGCCCTCGGGGCCGAGCTGGCTGCCCGCGGCCGCACCCCGTCGCCGCTCGGATTCGGGGCCGACTCGACCCTGCCGGTCACGAGCGCGCAGGCGGTCTAAGCGACACCCGGGGTACATCCTGAGGGGCACTCAGAATGCCGTGGTCTATCGTCCTGTCCAGTTCGTCTCCGCGCGAACTCGGACGGAACCCCCGGCCGCACACCCGAACAAGGAGTTGCACGACGATGTCCGATTCAACGCCCCCCGCGGCCCCGCCCAGCAATGACGCCTACGCCCAGCCCGGAGCAGCTGCCGGCAAGCTGAACGGCCTCGCGGTCGCCTCGCTCGTCGTCGGAATCGTGGGAGTCACGTTCGTCCTGTCGTTCTACGGGATCCCGGGCCTGGTGGCCCTGATCCTCGGTATCGTCTCCCGTCGCCAGATCAAGGCCACCGGCCAGCGCGGTGCCGGATTCGCACTCGCCGGCATCATCCTCGGTGCCATCGGCATCGTCATCGGCATCCTCTCGATCATCCTGGCTTCGGCGGTCGTCGCGAACATGAACAAGTAGTCGTCCGCGAAGGCGGGGTCGCTCGTCGGCCCCGCCTTTCGCGTCCCTTCGGTAGGGTCGAGGGCGTACAACCCGCCCCGCGACACCGATCACACACCGGAGCAGCAGCATGACCGACCAGAACCAGCCCGGCCAGGAGCCCACGGGTCAGCAGCCGCCCGCGTACGGCTCGACCCCGCCCGCCTACGGCCAGCAGCCACCGGCGTACGGATCGACCCCGCCGGCCTACGGCTCCGCCGACGCGGGCAAGCAGCAGTACGGCTACGGACAGCAGCCCGGGTACGGCCAGCAGACGTCGGGCTACTCGCAGCAGCCCTACGGGGCGCAGCCGTACGGCGGGGGCTACCAGCCGGTCGGCACGAACGGGCTGGCAATCGCAGCTCTCATCACCGGCATCGCCATCGTCTTCACCGGCGGCTTCTCGGGTATCGCTTCCTTGATCCTCGGAATCCTGGCCAAGCGCCGCATCCGCGAGACGCACCAGGAGGGCAGCGGTCTTGCAACCGCCGGAATCGTGCTCGGCATCATCGGAATCGTCTTCGCGATCCTGAGCATCGTCGGCCTCGTCCTGCTGTTCGCGCTTGCCGGCACGGAGGGCTTCACCGAGGGCACCAGCGGCAGCTACCCGTACTAGAGGGAGTCAGGCGACGCGCTCGCAGAGCAGCGCCGTGTGCCGCCCCGCCACGCGCGTCAGGATGAGCGTCGCCTCGTTCGACCCCTTGAGCTGCAGCCGCTTGCGGAACGCCGCCGGGTCGACGTCGACGCCCCGCTTCTTGATCTCGACCCGGCCGATGCCGCGCGTCTTGAGCTCCTGGCGCAGGCGCTTCTCGTCGAGCGGAAGCGTCTCGACCACCCGGAAGCACTGGGCGAACGGCGTCGGCTCCGAGGTCGGCGCCGTCAGGTAGGCGATGTCGCGGCTGATGGTCGTCGCGCCGAGCGATCGGGCCAGGTCGCCGATGAGGCGGGCCCGGATCACCGATCCGTCGGGCTCGTAGACGAACTCGGCGAGTTCGCCGACCTCGACGTCGTCGGAGTCGCCGGGCGCTGTCATCTCGGCCGGGCCGTCGGGGCCGAGCACCAGTGCGGCCCGCCTGATGCCGGGCCGGGCGAGAGGGCCGAACCAGACGCCGACCTCGACGACCGAGCGGTCGACCGAGATCCACTGGCACTCGGCGTCCGAGGGCAGCAGCTCGCGGTCGACGCCGGGACCGAGCTTGACGCCGGTCGGGAAGCGCTCGGCGAAGCCGAACGCGACGTCGAGGGTGGGCGACCACTGCGAGGGATCTTGGATTCGGGAGGTCTGGCCGGTGCCGGCGGTGCGGCGCGCCGGATCGAGGAAGACGCCGTCGACGCCGTCGAGGTCGACCTCCTCGGCCGTGGCGTGCACGACGGAGGCGGCGCTCCACGGGGCGAGGTTGAACGACGCTATGGCGGCCGTGACCTCGTCGCGGTCGACGGCGACCACGCCCATTTCGAGCGCCGCGAACGCCAGCGCGTCGCCGCCGATGCCGCAGCCCAGGTCGGCGACCCGGGTGACACCGGCCTTGCGGAAGCGCCCGGCGTGGCTCGATGCCACCGCAAGCCGCGTCGCCTGCTCGAGGCCCGCCTCGGTGAAGAGCATGCTGTCGGCGAAGTCGCCGAACTTCGCGTGGCCCTTGGCGCGCAGCTTCGCCTGGCTGAGCACGGCCGCGACGAGCTCGGGGGAGTGCCCCTCCTTGCGCAGCCGCGCCACCTGCGACACCACATCGGCCTTCTGATCGAAGGGCGGCAGCGAGTCGAGCAGCCGCAGCCCGTCGGGGGTGAGGAGGGTGCGGAGCTCGGAAGTGTCCATGGCCCAATCGTGCCACTGCTAGCACTCGGATTGACCGAGTGCCAGCCACGCCCTACAGTTGAACTGGCACTCACCCGCGTGAAGTGCCAACAACACAATCTCTGTTCTTAGCAACACCGTCGCAGCTCGTGAGAAAGAAGAGGTCAACCGTGTCGGTCAACATCAAGCCGCTCGAAGATCGCATCGTCATCCGTCAGGTCGAGGCCGAGCAGACCACTGCCTCCGGTCTCGTGATCCCGGACACCGCCAAGGAGAAGCCCCAGGAGGGCGAGGTCGTCGCCGTGGGCCCCGGCCGCATCGACGACAACGGCAACCGCGTCCCGCTCGACGTCGCCGTCGGCGACAAGGTCATCTACTCGAAGTACGGCGGAACCGAGGTCAAGTACTCGGGCGAAGACCTGCTGGTCCTCTCCGCTCGCGACGTGCTCGCGGTCATCGTCAAGTAACGACGACGTTCACGAAGAACCCCGCCTCCTCGGAGGCGGGGTTCTTCTGTGTGGACGGTCATCCAGGAACGCGACGTGGCAGTTTGTGCGCGCACGCTGGCGGTCACGAGCCGCCCCGGTGTCGGCGGCCGCGGATAGTCTTTCGAGGTGACCCAGACAGACACCCCTCGCGCCGGCCTCCTCTACGCCGTGGCGGCCTACGGTCTCTGGGGCGTCCTCCCGGTCTACTTCCTCCTGCTGCGCCCCTCGGGTGCGATCGAGATCGTCGCCTTCCGCATCCTCTGGTCGCTGGTGTTCTGCGCGATCCTGCTTGCCGTGACCCGCTCGTTCGGCCGCTTCGCGGCCCTGGCACGCGACCGGACGATCACCGGCACGCTCGCACTTGCGGGGGCGTTCATCGTCGTCAACTGGACCACGTTCATCTTCGCCACTCTCACCGGCCACGTGGTCGAGGCCGCCCTCGGGTACTTCATCAACCCGCTCGTGACAGTGCTGCTCGGCGTCTTCGTGCTGCGCGAGAAGCTCAAGCCGCTGCAGTGGGTGGCGGTGGGCGTCAGCGTCGTCGCGATTCTCGTGATCGCGATCGGCTACGGGTCGTTCCCGTGGATCTCGCTGGTGCTGGCGTTCTCGTTCGGCTTCTACGGCCTGATCAAGAAGCGCGTCGGCGGCCGGGTCGACGCGGTCAGCGGCCTGACCATCGAGACCCTGGCCGTCGCCATCCCCGCCGGCATCGCGCTCGTCGTCGTCGGTGCGACCTCGGGTCTCGCGTTCGGCAGCAGCGGCACGGGGCACGTCGTGGCCGTCGTCGGCACGGGCGTGATCACCGCCGTACCCCTGCTCCTCTTCGCCTCGGCCGCCCGCCGTCTCCCGCTGTCGACGCTGGGACTCACCCAGTACATCGCGCCGATCCTGCAGCTCGTCGTCGGCGTCGTCGTGCTCCACGAGCCGATGACCACGTCGCGCTGGGTCGGCTTCGCCCTCATCTGGGTCGCGCTCGTGATCCTGAGCATCCACGCGGTCTCGTCGGGACGCCGCGAGCGGGTGTCGGGGGCTCGACGACTCCCAGTCACCACATCACGAATTGCTAACGAAACCCCAAGGTGACCCCGGCAACACACACGCGAAACAATCGCCGCATAGGTTCTAACCCATTCACACGGTTGGGCTGCACGCCATCGTGCCGCCGCATCACCACCGTCAAGAAAGGGTTCACGGATGATCAGATCCACCACAGCCGTGAAGGCGCTAGCGATCATGGGGGCAGTCTCTGTCGCCCTGGTCGGCTGCTCCTCCACGAGCACCCCCTCCGCTTCGACCTCTGCTTCGTCGACGTCGACGAAGAAGGCCGACCCGGCAGCGGCCTGCAAGCCGGGCACGCCCAGCACTGACGCCCTCAAGATCGGCACGATGCTGCCGCTCACGGGATCCCTCGCGTACCTCGGCCCGCCCGCTATCGCGGGTGCAGGCCTGGCCCTCGACGACATCAACAAGGCCGGCGGCGTCCTCGGCAAGGACGCCTCGATCTCGACCGCCACCGACTCGGGCGACTCCAGCGACCTCACGGTGTCCACCGCGGCCGCGGCGAAGCTGAAGGCCGCCAAGGTCTCCGTCGTCCTCGGCGCCGAGTCGTCGAGCGTCACGCTGAACGTCATCGACCAGATCACCTCGAGCTGCACCATCGAGATCTCGCCGGCCAACACGGCGTCGTCGCTCTCGGGCTACTCGTCGTACTACTACCGCACCGCTCCGCCGGACTCCGTTCAGGGCTCGGCGCTCGGTCAGCTCGTCGTCAACGACGGTCACGCCAAGGTCGCCTTCCTGGTCTTCAACGACTCGTACGGCACCGGCCTCCGCGACTCGACGCAGAAGGCCATCGAGGCTGCCGGCGGCTCGGTCGTCTACGGCGGCACCGGCAAGAGCCAGGAGTTCCCTCCCGGCCAGACCACGTTCTCGACCGAGGTGACCGCGGCTCTCGCCACCAAGCCCGACGCGATCGTGATCCTCGCGTTCGACGAGACCAAGTCGATCGTCCCCGAGCTCGTCGCCCAGAACTACGACCTCAAAGACACGTACATGTCTGACGGCAACACGGCCGACTACTCGAAGGACTTCGAGGCGGGGACGCTCAACGGCGGCCAGGGCACCATTCCCGGTGCTCAGCCCAACGACGACCTCAAGAAGCGCCTGAGCGCCTGGTACAAGTCGAACAACGGCAAGACGCTCGCCGACTACTCGTACGCCGCCGAGTCCTACGACGCCATCACCCTGACCGCTCTCGCGGCCGAGGCCGGCAAGGGCACGGATGCTCCGACGATCCAGTCCAAGATGGCAGCGGTCTCCGGTGCTGACGGCGGCACGAAGTGCACGTCGTACGCCGACTGCAAGACCCTCCTCGACGCGGGCAAGGACATCCAGTACACGGGTCCCTCCGGCATCGGTCCGTTCAACACGAACAACGACCCGTCGAGCGCCTACATCGGCATCTACAAGTACGACAAGAACAACAAGCCGGTGTACCAGAGCAGCATCCAGGGTGACGTGAAGTAGTCAGTCCCCACCTCGAAGAGGCCCGGCAGGAACTCTCCTGCCGGGCCTTTTCACGTCGTCGAGAAGTCCTCCATATTGGGGACAGTCGTTGGGGTCGAAGAGCCTCTTGTCATGCCACGATTGACGTGATGACACCGCAGCCCGGGGCGCTTCCCCCAGCGCCGACCCAGCGGCGTCGCGCGACGACAGAAGCCCTCCTCCTGCTCGCCAGACCCCTGCTGGCGATCTCCTTCGCCCTGTACCGGGTCGAGGTCCGGCGCAATCTCTACCCGCGTGACGCTCCCGTGACTCAGATCGAGGGCGTCGACCCTCAGGGTCTGCTCTTCGCCGGCGACATCGCCGTGGCCGGACACGGCGTGCTCAGCCACGGACTGACCGTCGCCGCGCAGGCGTCGTACGGCATCGCCGCCGCCAGCGATCGCGGCGCGCAACTGACGATGATCAGTCAGACCGACCTCACGATGGCACAGCTCGCCGCGCGTACGCGCTACGGGGCCGACGGCGTCGAGATCGCGTTCCTGATGCTGGGGATCCCCGACGTGCTCCTGGCTACGCGCTCCGAGAAGTGGGCGGCAGACCTCCGGGTGGTCGCCGAGCGGATCCGGTCGGAGTCGCAGTTCCGCGCGGTCCGGATCGTGGTCTCGGGCATCCCGCCGCTGTCGGACTTCCGGGCGATCCGCCCGGCCGTGCGCCGCATCATCGACCGGCAGGTCGAGCGGCTCAACGCCGTCAGCCAGGAGGTCGCCGCGTCGACGCCCGGGATGGTCTTCGTGCCGTTCCCGACCTGGAGGCTGGGCGACATGTACGTCAACAGGCTGTTCTCGTGGAAGACCCTGCACGAGGTCTGGGCCGAGGCGCTCGCCGCCGCAGTCGCCCCCCGCTGAGCTCCGCTTCGCGCCATACTGGCGCTGCTCGGCGGTACTGTCACGGGTGGCGTGCTCGCCGCGCGGGCCGCCGGACGCGAAGCGGATGGCAGCAGGTCACGCTAGCTCGCGAGTGGGCTCGGGTGCGTGAGAGGCAAGGCAAAGCCCCGGAGACTACGGCGGAGCCATGTCTCCGGGGCGAAAACGTGGCGCTGCGCCTTGAGAACGACACAGGACCTGCCTGAGGTCACTTGCCGTCGACGTCCTTGGCGAGGGTGCCGAGGTAGAGCTCGATGACCTTGGGGTCGTCGGCAAGCTCGTGGCCCGTGCCGGAGTACGCGTTCCGGCCCTGGTCGAGCACGTAGCCCCGATCGCAGATCTGGAGGCAGCGGCGGGCATTCTGCTCGACCATGATGACGGAGACGCCGGCCTTGTTGATGCGGCGGGTGCGGATGAACGTCTCGTCCTGGCGGACCGGCGAGAGGCCGGCGCTGGGCTCGTCGAGGAGGAGCACCTTCGGGTCCATCATCAGGGCGCGGGCCATGGCCACGCTCTGGCGCTCGCCGCCCGAGAGCGAGCCGGCGCGCTGGTCGCGGCGGTCGGCGAGCACGGGGAACAGGTCGAAGATGACGTCGAGGCGCTCCTCGAACTTCTTCGGACGCAGGAACATGCCCATCTGGAGGTTCTCCTGGATGGTCAGCGACGGGAAGACGTTGTTCGTCTGCGGCACGAAGCCCACCCCGGCCTGGACGAGCTTGTTGGCCTTGAGGTTCGTGATGTCCTCGCCGCCGAGGGTGACGCTGCCGGAGTGGATCTTCACGAGGCCGAACAGCGCCTTCAGCAGCGTCGACTTGCCGGCGCCGTTCGGGCCGATGATGCCGATGAGCTCGCCCGGGTAGCAGACGAGGTCGCAGTCGTTCAAGATATTCACGCCCGGCAGGTAGCCGGCGACGAGGTGCTCGGCGCGCATGATCGGCTCCTGGCCGGCGAACTTCTCCGTGCCCTTGTGGACGGTGGTGTCGACGATGCTCATGCCTTGCCCTCTTCGTTGTGCTCGGTCTCGACCCGCGCGGCGTCTTCCTCTTTGACCTCGGCCTCGAGCTCCTCGATCGACTCATCGGTGAGGAGCGAGTCGTCGCCCAGGTCGGTGTCGTGGTGCGCGCCCAGGTACGCGTCGATGACGGCCTGGTCGTCCATGACGGTGTCGGCGGGGCCCTCGGCGACGATCCTGCCCTCGGCCATGACGATCACCCAGTCCGAGATGTGCCGCACCATGTGCATGTCGTGCTCGACGAACAGCACCGTCGTTCCCTCGTCGCGAAGGCTCTGGATGTGACCGAGCAGCGACTGGGTCAGCGCCGGGTTCACACCGGCCATGGGCTCGTCCAGCATGATCATGGCGGGGTCGCTCATGAGCGCGCGTGCCATCTCGAGCAGCTTGCGCTGGCCTCCGGAGAGGCTGCCGGCGTAGTCGTCCTTCTTCTCGTACAGCTTGAAGCGCTTGAGCAGGTCGGCGGCCTTGGCCTCGATCTCGGCCTCGCGGGCCTTCCACAGCGGCTTGACGATCGCGACGAAGAAGTTCTCGCCGGGCTGGTCGCGCGCCCCGAGGAGCATGTTCTGCATGACCGTCAGACGCGAGAGCGCCTTCGTCAGCTGGAACGTGCGGACCATGCCGCTCTTGGCCACCTTCGCGGCGCCGACGGCGCCCATGGCTCGGCCGTTGAAGACCCAGCGCGCAGTTCCTGCACCCCGGTTCGTCAGGGTCGGTGCCGAGTTGGGCTTGTCGAAGCCGGTGAGGAGGTTGAAGAACGTCGTCTTGCCGGCGCCGTTGGGGCCGATGAGAGCGGTGATCGCGCCGCGCTGGACCTCGACGTGCTGCACGTCGACGGCGGTCATGCCGCCGAAGCGGCGGACGACGTTGTCGACCGTGAGGATCGAGTCGGGCTTCGACGACCCGGGGGCCTTGTCGACGGTCGCCAGCTTCTTGCGGAGCTCGACGCGGTCGTAGTCGTATCCGGGCTGGGTGCCGGTTGCGGTGGTCTCAGACACTGAACGACAGCTCCTTCTTGTTGCCCAGGATGCCCTGGGGTCTGAAGATGATCAGGCACATCAGTGCTACTCCCACGAGGACGTACGAGAACTGCACGGTCTGCTGGGTCGACATGATGCTGTCGGGGATGAAGCTCTGCGCGAGCGACTGGATGAGCAGGCGCATGACGAAGAACAGGATCGCACCGAGCACCGGGCCGAAGACCGTGGCGGCACCTCCCAGCAGGAGGGCCGTGTAGATGAAGAACGTCGTCGAGCGGCCGAGTCCGTCGGGCTGGACCGACGAGGGCAGCACGTAGATGATGCCCGCCACGGCGCCGATCAGGCCGCCGAGCACGAGCGCCTGGAGCTTGTAGCTGTAGACGTTCTTGCCGAGGCTGCGCACGGCGTCCTCGTCTTCGCGGATGCCCTTGAGCAGGCGGCCCCACGGGCTGCGGGCCAGAGCCCAGATCAGCAGCAGGAAGACGCCGACGAGACCCCAGCCGACGATGCGGATCCACCAGCCGTTGACGCCGTTGTTGTCGTAGTCGAACCAGAGGATCTGCGTGCTGCCGTCGGGCAGCGGCGAAAGCGCCTGGAACGGGCCGTTGTAGGTGTTGCCGGTGATGCCGTTCGAGCCGCCGGTGAGGTCGGTCAGGATGCTCGACCGGCCGACCATCCGGATGATCTCGGCCGCCGAGATCGTCACGATGGCCAGGTAGTCGCCTCTCAGCTTCAGCGTCGGCAAGCCGAGGATGAACGCGAACAGGAGAGCGCAGAGGAGAGCGACGAGCACCGCGGCGAAGAGCGGCAGGCCGCGGTCGATCGAGATGGCGAAGCCGTAGGCGCCGAGCAGGAGGAACGCCGCCTGGCCGATGTTGAGCAGGCCGGCGAAGCCGAAGTGCACGTTGAGGCCGATCGCCGCGATGGCGAAGGCCGCGGTCGACGGCGCGAGCGCCTGGACCGTGAGGGACTGGAAGAGCTGAACGAGGTAATCCATGAGTGGTCTCCCTTAACCGATTCGCTCGCGCCGGCCGAAGATGCCTTGCGGGCGGAACAGCAGGATGATGATGAGGATGAAGAGCGCCGTGGCGTACTTGAAGTCGCCGGGGAGCACGAGGTTCGTCAGCTCGACGATGATGCCGACGATCATCGAGCCGACCAGGGCGCCGAACGCGGTGCCGAGGCCGCCGAGGGTGACCGCCGCGAAGATCAGCAGCAGGATCTGAAGCCCCGTCTGCCAGTTGACGCCGTTGAGCACCAGGCCGAGCATCACGCCCGAGAGGCCGGCGAGACCCGCGGCCACCGTCCAGACCAGGCGGATGATGCGGTCGACGTCGATGCCCGACGCGGCCGCGAGGGCGGGGTTGTCCGACACGGCGCGGGTGGCGCGTCCGGTGCGGGTGCGCAGCAGGAAGAACGCCGCGCCGCCGAGGACCAGGATCGAGATGCCCATCGCCACGTACGACTGGACCGTGAGGGTCACGCCGGCGATGGTGACGACCTTGGGATTCGCCGTCTGGATGCGCACCGTCGCGGCGCCGTAGAAGTACTGGAACGCGTACTGCAGCGCGATCGAGAGGCCGATCGTGACGATCATCAGCTGGGTGAGGCTGAGGCCCTTCTTGCGGAGCGGCTTCCAGATGAAGGCGTCCTGCGCGAAGCCGGTGGCCGCCGAGATCACCACGGTGATGATCGCCGCCAGGATGAGGTTGAGCCCGAGCACGTTGGCGAACGTGTAGGCCAGGAGGCCGCCGAGGGTCACCTGCTCGCCGTGGGCGAAGCTCTGCAGGCCGGTGGTGCCGTAGACCAACGACAGGCCGATCGCGGCCAGGGCGAGCAGCAGGCCGAGGCGGATGCCCGACATCAGCTGCTGCGCGAAGCGCTGCCACGAGAAGTCGTTGCCCGAGTTGTTGTTGTCGATCGTCGCGCCCTTGGTGGTCGACAGCTGGAACAGCGTGCCGGCCTGCGAGCCGAGGGAGACCTGCACCTTGCGGTCGTTCGTCGCGGCGTTGGCGAGGTACTGGCCGCTCGGCAGCGTGGACTCGTCCAGCGACACCGTGTAGGTGCCCGCCGTCTTGACGGGGATGGCCCACTTGCCCGCGGCGTTCGACGTGCCGGTGAGGGCGTCGCCCGAGTCGGGCTTCGCCGTGATGGTCACGCCCTCGGCCGGCTTGCGGTCGCTCGTGAAGAGCGTGCCCTGGATGCAGCCGGTCGTGGCGTCCACCGTGCAGGTGGACGACGTCGCCGCGCTCGCCGCGCCGGGGGCAAAGGCGAGCGAGACGATGGTCGCCAGCAGTCCCAGCATCAGCATCGATGCGAGCACGACCAGCGAATGCCGGCGTCCGACACGCACGGAGCGCGAGCTCCGAAGCGGTGGTGTGTTCGTGGGTACGAGAATCACAGAACCTCCTGAACGGCCCAGTCGGACATTTCCCCGAGGGTCTGGCTCGCCGTCGTCGTTGA
Organism: Frondihabitans sp. PhB188; assembly: GCF_003752365.1. Taxonomy (GTDB): domain Bacteria; phylum Actinomycetota; class Actinomycetes; order Actinomycetales; family Microbacteriaceae; genus Frondihabitans. Next base: position 463,178 of record NZ_RJUO01000004.1, read on the forward strand.
CAGTACTTTCCCTATGTGTCGGCTGTGTTTCCGCGAAAACACGGTCGAGACACAGGAGTCTAAATGGTTCCTAGGGCTGCCACGCGCCAGGACGGCCCCGACGGGCGGGAATGATCCGCCGACTGCCGGGTTAAGATGTATCACCGGTCATCGAAGGCGAAAACCGGGCCCCATCAGTCGCAGCTTCATTCACTCAAAAGGTGGCACATGGACCAGCCGGACCCCTTCGGTTTCATCGGACTCACGTACGACGACGTCATGCTCCTGCCGGGGCACACCGACGTCATCCCCTCCGAGGCCGATACCTCGTCGCAGCTGACGAAGCGGATCCGCGTGGCCGTCCCGCTGCTCTCCGCCGCGATGGACACCGTCACCGAGTCGCGCATGGCCATCGCCATGGCGCGTCAGGGCGGTCTCGGCATCATCCACCGAAACCTCTCGATCGCCGACCAGGCCGCGCACGTCGACAAGGTCAAGCGCAGCGAGTCGGGCATGATCACCAACCCCGTCACGACGACGCCCGACGCCACGGTCGCCGACGTCGACGCCCTGTGCGGCCAGTTCCGCGTCTCCGGCCTCCCCGTGGTCGAGCCCGACGGCACGCTCGTCGGCATCATCACCAACCGCGACATGCGCTTCGTCTCGAAGTTCGAGATGGCGACGACGTTCGTCCGCGACGTCATGACCAAGGCCCCGCTCATCACGGCCCCCGAGGGCGTCGACCCCGACTCCGCCGTCGCGATCTTCGCGCAGCACAAGATCGAGAAGCTGCCCCTCGTCGACGAGGCCGGAAGGCTCCGCGGCCTCATCACGGTGAAGGACTTCGACAAGACCGAGAAGTACCCGAACGCCACGAAAGACGACGCCGGCCGCCTTCGCGTCGGAGCCGCCATCGGCTTCTTCGGCGATGCCTGGCAGCGCGCCCAGGCGCTCCGCGACGCGGGGGTCGACGTGCTCGTCGTCGACACGGCCAACGGCGAGAGCTACGGCGAGCTCGACATGATCAAGCGCATCAAGGCCGATCCGTCGTTCGCCCACATCGACGTCATCGGCGGCAACGTCGCGACCCGTTCCGGTGCCCAGGCGCTCATCGACGCGGGCGCCGACGCCATCAAGGTCGGCGTGGGCCCCGGCTCGATCTGCACCACCCGCGTCGTCTCCGGCGTCGGCGTGCCCCAGGTCACGGCGGTCTACGAGGCGTCGCGCGCCGCTCGCGAGGCCGGAGTGCCGGTGATCGCCGACGGCGGCCTCCAGTACTCGGGCGACATCGCCAAGGCGCTCGTCGCCGGCGCCGACACGGTCATGCTCGGCTCGCTCCTCGCCGGCTGCGACGAGAGCCCCGGCGACCTGGTGTTCGTGAACGGCAAGCAGTTCAAGAACTACCGCGGCATGGGCTCGCTCGGCGCCATGCAGACGCGCGGCAAGAACACGTCGTACTCGAAAGACCGCTACTTCCAGGCCGACGTGCCCAGCGACGACAAGCTCATCCCCGAGGGCGTCGAGGGCCAGGTGCCCTACCGCGGCGCTCTCGGCGGCGTCGTCTACCAGCTCACCGGCGGCCTGCGCCAGTCGATGTTCTACGTCGGCGGCCGCACCGTCCCCGAGCTGAAGGCGCGCGGCAAGTTCGTCCGCATCACCGCCGCCGGCCTCAAAGAGAGCCACCCTCACGACCTGCAGATGGTCGTCGAGGCGCCGAACTACCGCGGCTAGCCGCTTCCGCCTCGACCCCGCCGTTTCGGTTCGACCCCGCCTGTCCGCAGGCGGGGTCGTGCCGTTCCGGAGGGCCCGTCGCAGGAACTCCGGCGGCCGCCGTCCGGCCCCGCCAGAGGGCGACCGCTAGGGTTGAGCCGTGACTGAGGTAGAGATCGGCGTCGCCAAGCGCGCGCGCAGGGCATATGCGTTCGACGACATCGCGGTCGTCCCGTCGAGGCGGACGCGCGATCCGCGCGATGTCAACGTCGGGTGGTCGATCGACGCGTTCCAGTTCGAGACGCCCATCATCGCGGCCCCGATGGACTCCGTCGTCAGCCCCGAGACGGCGATCCGCATCGGCCGGCTCGGCGGACTTGGCGTCCTCGACCTCGAGGGCGTGTGGACCCGCTACGACGACCCCGAGGCCGTCCTGCGGGAGATCCGCGAGCTGCCCGACGAGGTCGCCACCGCCCGCATGCAGGAGATCTACGCCGCTCCGATCCGTCCGGAGCTCGTGACGGAGCGCCTCGCCCAGATCCGCGCTGCGGGCGTGCCCGTCGCCGGGGCGCTCAGCCCGCAGCGCACCCAGGACCTCTACCAGACGGTCGTCGACGCCGGCGTCGACATCTTCGTCATCCGCGGCACCACGGTGTCAGCCGAGCACGTCTCGAAGAGCAGCGAGCCGCTCAACCTCAAGAAGTTCATCTACGAGCTCGACGTGCCCGTCATCGTCGGCGGGGCCTCGACCTACACCGCGGCGCTGCACCTCATGCGCACCGGCGCGGCGGGTGTGCTCGTCGGATTCGGCGGAGGCGCGGCGTCGACCACCCGCACCTCGCTGGGCATCCACGCGCCCATGGCCACGGCCCTCGCCGACGTCGCCGGCGCGCGCCGCGACTACCTCGACGAGTCGGGCGGGCGCTACGTCCACGTCATCGCCGACGGCGGACTCGGCACGTCCGGCGACATCGTCAAGGCCGTCGCGGTCGGAGCCGATGCCGTCATGCTCGGCGCCGCGCTCGCCCGCGCCACCGACGTGCCCGGCGGCGGCTACCACTGGGGCGCCGAGGCGCATCACCCCGAGCTGCCCCGCGGCCGCCGCGTCCAGGTCGGCTCGACCGGAACCCTCGAGAACATCCTCTTCGGGCCTGCGCCGACCGCCGACGGCCAGGCGAACCTGATCGGCGCGCTGCGTCGCTCGATGGCGACGACCGGCTACAGCGATCTCAAGGAGTTCCAGCGCGTCGAGGTCGTTGTCGCGCCGTACCACAAGCAGTAGCGGCCGGGAGTTCCAGCGCGCGAGATGACAGAGGGTCGTCGTCGCGCCATACCACAAGCAGTAGCTGCGCTTGCGAGTTCCTGGGCCATGCCCGAGTTCGCTGTGGGCTTCCGGCCGGGGTCCGCGGCAGGGAAGTAGTTCGTCTCCTGGAGAGTTATCCACAGGAGTGGCGCAGCCCGGCTTCCGTCGATTTCCGCGACGGTAAGCTGAGACGACTGCCCCCGAGCTCCAGGAGACCATCAGATGGTTGACGTGCGTCGTGTGAAACTCCCCGGGGTGGGAGTCCTTCACACCTTCATCACCGACGACGGTGGCAAGTGCGGTGTCATCACCCATCGATCCGGTCACAGCGACCTGATCACCTTCAGCGACGCCGCTGACGGCGACGCGGCGACGAAGGTGTCGCTGCGCCTCAGCGAAGACGAGGCCCACACGCTCGCCGAGCTGCTGGGCGGCACGCGCATCACCGAGTCGCTCTCGGCCCTCGAGACCCTGCCCGGCCTCACCATCGACTGGTTCACCGTCGACTACGACGACCACATCGCCGGCCAGCCGCTCGGCGACCTGGCAGCGAAGGGCGTCGTCGGCCTGACCGTCGTCGCCGTCGTCCGCGGCGAGACCGCGAACCCCGCCCCGTCGGGCGACTTCCGCGTGTTCCCGGGCGACACCCTCGTCGTCGCCGGCTCGCCCGAGAAGGTCGCCAAGGCGTTCTCGTTCTACCGGAGCGGCGGAGTCAAAGCGGCCGCCGCGGCCGTCGCCTCCATCGACTCGCCGCCGGGGGCTTAGTAGATGCACCTTGGCGAAGAGCTCGTCGTACTGGGCGTACTCCTTCTTCTGGCGTACGTCCTCGGCAGGCTGGCCAAGCTCATCGGGCTTCCCACCATCCCGATCTACATGCTCGTGGGCCTTCTCGCGAGCCCGCACGTCGGCTGGTTCCCGCTCGACTTCCACTCCGACAAGATCGAGCTCATCGCGATCTTCGGCCTCATCCTGCTGCTGTTCAACCTGGGGCTCGAGTTCGACCAAGACGAGTTCTTCGGCAACGTCGGCCGTCTCGTCCTCTCGGGCGGCAGCTACATCGCCATCAACATGGTCGTCGGGCTCGCGTTCGGCTTCTGGCTCGGGTGGGGCAGTCGCGAAGCCCTGATCGTCGCCGGTATCACGGCCACCTCGTCGAGCGCGATCGTGACGAAGCTCCTGATCGAGCTCGGCCGGCTGGCGAACCGCGAGACGCCGATGATCCTCGGCGTCACCGTCGTCGAAGACATCTTCATCGCGATCTATCTCGCGATCGTCTCCGTCGTCCTCAGTGGCGAGACCGACCCGCTGCCGGTCGTCGGCAAGCTCGGGGTCGCGTTCCTGTTCCTGATCGTGATGTTCACGATCGCGCGGTGGGGCGGCAAGTACGTCTCACGGCTCATGCGCACCAAAGACGACGAGCTCTTCACCGTCCTCTTCTTCGGGCTGGCCGTCCTGTTCGCCGGCATCGGCGAGATCCTCGGCGTCACGGATGCGATCGGCGCCTTCCTCATCGGACTCGTCTGCGGTGCCACGCGGTTCCGCAACCGCATCGAGACCTTCGCGCTGCCGATGCGCGACGTGTTCGCCGCGTTCTTCTTCCTGAACTTCGGTCTGAGTCTCAACCCGGGCACCTTCCCCGAGGTGGTGTGGCCCGTCGCGGGAGCCGTCCTGATGACGATCGTGCTGAACGCCGGCGCGGGCCAGTTCGTGGCGTGGATCAACAAGCTGGGGCCGCAGGCGGGCATCAACGCGTCCGCGATCCTCCACAACCGCGGCGAGTTCGCGCTGATTCTCGCCACGCTGTCGCTCGGCGCGGGGCTCGATGACCGCATCCAGCCCTTCGCCGGCCTGTACGTGCTGGTGATGGCGGTCATCGGTCCGTTGCTCGCGGCGAATTCCACCAGGATCGGCGGCGTACTCTTGCGTTCGCGGAAGCTCCCGGCGAAGGCCGGTCGCGACGGCGAGGTCGAACCCCGAGACATCATCGCTCCGCGCGGCGCCGAGGGGATCGCCCTGATGGAAGCGGCGCTGGCCGGCGACGTGTCCGACGAGCACGACGCCGACGGAGTCGGCAGCGACGACGAGGCCGACGGCATCGAGTCGGGCGGCGACGCTCGGCCCGGGGTGCGCGAGCCGGAGACGGCCGCGGCGCAGAACGACCCCTACGACGACTACGGCGAGTTCCTGCCCGATGACGAGCCCGTGTTCGACGCCGCCGCAGAGCAGGCCGGGCAGCAGTCCGACCAGCGCGCGACACGGCAGCCCGATCCGGTACGACAGAGAGACCCCGAGTACTGATGCACGACACCGACGTGAGGCCAGGCCCGACAGAGGCGACCCTTCCCGACACGATGTGGGAGGTCGCTCGTCGACCCCGCTGGATCGGCGCGCTCGTCTTCGCGCTCGCGGTGGCCGCGCTGTTCGCCTTCCTCGGGCACTGGCAGCTCGACCGCAGCGTCGAGAGCCTCAAGCCGGCCAACACCGGCTCCGAGACCCGCAAGGTGCTCTCCGACATCACCGAGCCGCAGACCGACTTCCTCGACCGGCTCACCGGCCAGAAGGTATCGGCGACCGGCGCGTTCGAGCAGGGCGACTTCCGCGTGCTGAGCGGCCGCCTCAACGACGGCAAGACGGGCTACTGGCTGGTCGGCCGATTCGTCGACTCGGCGAACGACGCGACCCTGGCGGTGGCGGTGGGGTGGGCCCCGACCGCGGCGGGAGCCCGGGCGGCGGAGGTCGACGTTCCTGCGACCTCGATCTCTCTCGACGGCCGGTACCTGCCGAGCGAAGCCGCCGACGACGGCAAATTCCAGCAGGGGGAGGCGACGGTGCTCTCGGTGCCCGAGCTCATCAACGAGTGGAACGACTTCTCAGGCGACGTCTACAACGGCTACGTGGTCTCGGCGACGACCTACGGCGACCTGACCGCGATCTCCTCGCCGCCGCCGATCGACAAGGCGACGATCAACTGGCTCAACCTGTTCTACGCGGTCGAGTGGGCCGTGTTCGCGGGCTTCGCGATCTTCCTCTGGTTCCGTCTGGTGCGCGACGCATTCGAGCGCGAGATCGAAGAGGCGCAGGAACTCCTCGCGGCCTCCGACCCCGCCGCCGCAGCCTCTCTCGACGCCGGGGCACCCGCCGACGGCCGCCGGACCGACCTCGATTAGACTTGCCCCCATGCCCCTGAAGCCCCGCCCGCGCAACATCCCCAAGATCCCGGGGGCGGTGCGCCTGTACAAGATCTCCGCCTACGTGACGGGCGTGATGTTGCTGCTGCTGGTCTTCGAGATGGTCATCAAGTACACGCCGCTGGCGACCGAGATGGCCATCGGCGATGCCCGCGGGTTCTTCGTGCCGCGCGGCACGATCGCTGGCGGGGCATTCGATCTCTCGCTGGGCATCCTCATCGCCCACGGCTGGCTGTACGTCGTCTACCTGTTCACCGACTTCCGCCTCTGGAGCATCATGCGCTGGCCGTTCTCGCGGTTCATCCTGATCGCCCTCGGCGGCGTCGTCCCCCTGATGTCCTTCTTCGTGGAGCGCCGCATGGCTCAGATCGCACTGTCCGAGTACGAGAACCTGCAGGCCGACCGCGCCTCGGTTCAGGCGGCTGCCGCATGAGCGAGGAGACAGTCCAGAAGCCCGTCCTCGTCGTCGACTTCGGCGCCCAGTACGCCCAGCTGATCGCGCGCCGGGTGCGCGAGGCCGGCGTGTACTCCGAGATCGTGCCGCACACCATCACCGCGGCCGAGGTCGCGGCGAAGAGCCCCGTCGGCATCGTGCTCAGCGGCGGGCCGTCCAGCGTCTACGAAGAGGGCGCCCCGGCGCTCGACGGCGGCATCCTCGATCTCGACGTCCCCGTGCTCGGCATCTGCTACGGATTCCAGGCCATGGCCGTCGCCCTCGGCGGCGAGGTCGCCCAGACCGGCGACCGCGAGTACGGCGCCACCGACGTGACCATCACGGGCACCGAGTCGACCCTGCTCGACGGCCAGCCCGGATCGCAGACCACCTGGATGAGCCACGGCGACTCCGTCTCGAAGGCACCCGAGGGCTTCGAGGTCCTCGCATCGAGCGCCTCGACCCCGGTCGCGGCCTTCGCCTCCGACGCCCGTCGTCTCTACGGAGTGCAGTGGCACCCCGAGGTCAAGCACTCGACCTACGGCCAGGCCGTGCTCGAGAACTTCCTCCACCGCGCTGCCGGCATCCCCGCCGACTGGAACAGCGGCAACGTCATCGCCGAGCAGGTCGCCCGCATCCAGGAGCAGGTCGGCTCGTCGCGCGTCATCTGCGGCCTGTCGGGAGGCGTCGACTCCGCCGTCGCGGCCGCCATCGTGCAGAAGGCCGTCGGCGAGCAGCTGACCTGCATCTTCGTCGACCACGGTCTCCTCCGTGCCGACGAACGTGAGCAGGTCGAGAACGACTACGTCGCCGCGACCAACGTGCGCCTCGTCACTATCGACGCCCGCGACCAGTTCCTCGACGCCCTCGCCGGAGTCACCGACCCCGAGCAGAAGCGCAAGATCATCGGCCGCGAGTTCATCCGGTCGTTCGAGGAGGCCGCGACGGCGCTCGTCCTCGAGTCCGACGCCTCGGGCAACGGCGAGCCGGTCAAGTTCCTGGTGCAGGGCACCCTCTACCCCGACGTCGTCGAGTCGGGCGGCGGCACCGGCACCGCGAACATCAAGAGCCACCACAACGTCGGTGGCCTCCCCGAAGATCTGCAGTTCGAGCTCGTCGAGCCGCTTCGGACGCTCTTCAAAGACGAGGTCCGCGCTATCGGCCGCGAGCTCGGCCTGCCCGAGGTCATCGTCGGCCGCCAGCCCTTCCCCGGCCCCGGCCTCGGCATCCGCATCGTCGGCGAGGTCACGCACGACCGCCTCGAGCTGCTCCGCAAGGCCGACAAGATCGCCCGCACCGAGCTCACCGCCGCCGGTCTCGACGGCGAGATCTGGCAGTGCCCGGTCGTATTGCTCGCCGACGTCCGCTCCGTCGGCGTCCAGGGCGACGGCCGCACCTACGGGCACCCGATCGTGCTCCGCCCCGTCTCGTCCGAAGACGCCATGACCGCCGACTGGACGCGCCTGCCGTACGACGTCCTCGCGCGCATCTCGAACCGCATCACGAACGAGGTGGCCGGGGTCAATCGCGTCGTCCTCGACGTCACCTCGAAGCCGCCGGGAACCATCGAGTGGGAGTAGCCGCGCGGCGCTAGGGGCGGCGTTCGGGGCCGGCGTTCGCGTGCCCGGCGCGAAGTGGCCCTTGTCGTCGGGGCAGGCGTGCCCGGCGCGAGATGGCTCTCGTCGTCGGGGCAGGTGTGCCCGGCGCGAGATGGCCCTCGTCGTCGGCGAGGCGTACCCGGACGACAGGCGTGGCCATTTCGTCGCGGGGGCGCCGCGAGTTTGCGGCGCGCCATCGCGGCGCCGCGGGGCGCACGAGATCGGCGAGAGCGTGAGCGCCGAGATGGCCGTGGCCGTCGGCTCGGACCCGGTTCGCCGACGCGCACGGCCATCTCGCGCGGGCCGGGGCTGTCCCCGCGCGCCTCGGGCGGGGCGTGCGTGCCGCGAAGTGGCTCTGCCCGTCGCCCTGCCGGGCGCAGGCCGACGCGCACGGCCACCTCGCGCGCCCGGGCACACGAAAGGGCCGCCCTCCCGGAGGAGGGCGGCCCTTCAGCGACGGCTAGTTGTTGCCGCGCAGGATCGCGAGCATGCGCAGGATCTCGGTGTACAGCCACACGATCGTGACGACGAGGCCGAAGGCGGCCTGCCAGCCGAAGATGCGCGGGGCGCCGTTGTCGACGCCGACCTTGATCTGCGTGAAGTCGAGCACCAGCGAGTACGCGGCGAGCAGCACCACGACGATGCCGATCCAGAAGCCGAGCGGAATCCCGAGGAACTCGATCGAGCGCAGGCCGAACTGGCCTGAGGTGACGCCGGTCAGCTGCAGGACGAAGTTGATCAGCGAGAAGACGGCGTAGCCGACGATGGCGACCAGGAAGATCTGCGTCGCGCGCTTGGAGGCGCGGACCTTGCCCGACGCGAACAGGGCGAGCGTCACGGCAAAGACGCCGAGCGTGCCGAGGACCGCCTGGATGACGATGCCATCCCATCGCGACTCGAAGATCGCCGAGATGCCGCCGACGAAGATGCCCTCGAAGCCGGCGTAGGCCAGGACCAGCGCGGCGGACGGCCTCTTCTTGAAGATGTTGACCATCGCGAGCACGAACCCGACGATGGCGCCGACGAGCATGAGCTGCGGAACCCACCAGCCGACGGCGGCGCCGGCGAGAAGGACGACGAACGCGCCGAACGTCTTCGCGATGGTGTCTTCGTAGGTCATGCGGTCGGTCTGATCGGGCGACGCGCTGGGCTTGCTGTAGAGCTCCTGGAGCTGCTCGGCCGTCATGTCGGCCTTCGCGAGCGACAGTCCGGCGTTCTGCTCCTGACGCCACTTGTTCAGGTCATTGCCGTTGTTCGAAAAGGCCGGCGACTGACTGAAGCCGGGATTCGAGTGAGCCATTGGGTCCTCCGGGGATCCGTTGCTGGTGGGTGATGCAGTGGTGATCGGTGCGTGGTGATCGCTGATGCCTTGTTGAGCGTTCACTGTATCGGCACCTGTCGCGAGAGCCCTGAGAATATGCCTGATGAGAGGCTGATTCGCGAGAGGCGAACATGCACATCGTGCAGAGTTGCGGCTCACAGTGCGGCTAGCGTTGACGCGTGAGCCACGAACCCCTCGTCATCGCCCACCGCGGAGCCAGCGGACACCGCCCGGAGCACGGCCTCGACGCGTACCGTCTCGCGGTCGAGCTCGGCGCCGACGCGATCGAGCCCGACATCGTCGCGACCCGCGACGGCGTGCTGGTGCTGCGGCACGAGAACGAGATCTCCGGGACGACGGATGTGGGGCGGCGTTCCGAGTTCCTGCGCCTGAAGACCACGAAGGAGGTCGACGGAGCCGTGCAGACCGGATGGTTCACGGAGGACTTCACCTGGGCCGAGCTGTCGACGCTGCGCGTGCGCGAGAGGCTGCCGGAACTGCGCCCCGCCAGTGCGGCCCACGACGGGGAGGGCGGGATCCTGCGCCTGAGCGACCTGCTCTCGCTTCTCGACGGCGATGAGGCCCGCGCCCGCGGGGTCGGGCTGGTGGCCGAGGTGAAGCACGCGACGTACTTCGACTCGATCGGCCTGCCGCTCGGCGAGCTCGTCGCGGCCGAGCTGGCTGCCGCGGGCTGGACGGACGACCCCCGCCTCACGTTCGAGAGCTTCGAGCGGACCGTTCTCGACGACCTCCGCACCCGCGGCGCGGGCGGCAGCTACGTCTACCTGCTCGACGCCGAGGGAGCCGCCTACGACCTGGTCTCGCGCGACGGCTCCGCGGCCTCGACGTACGCGTCTCAGCTGACCGCCGCCGGTCTCGACGGCCTCGCGTCGGGGCTCGACGGGATCTCAGTGCCGAAGAAGATGCTGCTCGGGCCGACCGGCGAGGCCGACCCGGCCCTGGTGGGCCTCGCTCACGCTCGAGGGCTAGCGATCTACACGTGGACCCTCCGCCCCGAGAACGCCTTCCTGGCCAAGTCGAACCGGTCGGGCGGCGCTCGCGCGGAGCACGGCGACTGGCGCACCGAGTTCTCCGAGATCGCCTCGACCGGCGTCGACGGGCTGTTCGCGGACTTCCCGGAGCTCGCCCGCGAGGCGCTCCGGACGGAGGTCTCCGTCGACTGAGGTCGATGTCGGTGGCGGCGCTTAAGCTTGTCGGATCATGACGATAGTGCTCGAGCCCTTCGACAACTCCGGCGAGAACCAGGCCGGCGACAGCGGTGCTCCGCGCGCCTCGTTCTCGGAGCGCCTGGTCGCAGGGCTGAACCCGCAGCAGCGCGAGGCGGTCGAGTACCGCGGCCAGTCGCTCTTGATCGTGGCGGGCGCAGGATCCGGCAAGACCAGCGTGCTGACCCGCCGTATCGCGGGACTGATTGACTCCCGCGAGGCCTGGCCCAGCCAGATCCTGGCCATCACATTCACCAACAAGGCCGCCGCCGAGATGCGCGAGCGAGTCGCGGCGTTGATCGGGCAGTCGTCCGAGGGAATGTGGATCTCGACGTTCCACTCCGCCTGCGTCCGCATCCTCCGCCGCGAGGCCGAGCAGTTCGGCTTCACGAAGAGCTTCACCATCTACGACAGCGCCGACTCGCGCGCGCTGCTCAAGCGGATCATCAAGGAGCTCGACGCCGACAGCCTCGGCTTCACCGTCAGTCAGGCCTCGGGCAGGATCTCGAAGCTCAAGAACGAGCTGAGCGACGTCGAGAGCTACTCGCGGCAGATCAACATGGGCGACCCGCAGGAGGTCATGTTCCTCGAGATCTTCCGCCAGTACACGCGGGAGCTCCAGCGGGCGAACGCGTTCGACTTCGATGACCTGATCGCGCAGACCGTCTACCTGTTCCGCGCCTTCCCGCATGTGGCGGCCGTCTACCAGCGCCGATTCAGGCACATCCTCGTCGACGAGTACCAGGACACCAACCACGCCCAGTACGCGCTCATCCGCGAACTGACCCGACCCGTCGATCCCGAGCACGTCGACGAACTGGAGCGCGGCGGCCAGTTCGTCGCGACGCTGAAGGACGGCAGCGGGAGGATCCCCGGCGCCTCGCTCACCGTCGTCGGCGACTCCGACCAGTCGATCTACGCGTTCCGCGGAGCCGACATCCGCAACATCACCGAGTTCGAGCACGATTTCCCGCACTCGAAGGTGATTCTGCTCGAGCAGAACTACCGCTCCACCCAGAACATCCTCGACGCGGCGAACTCGGTCATCGCCAACAACTTCGACCGGCAGGCCAAGAACCTGTTCACGACGGTCGGGTCGGGCGACAAGATCGTCGGGTTCACGGGCTACACCGGCCACGACGAGGCGCAGTTCGTCGCCGACGAGATCCAGGCGCTCCACGACCAGGGGACCGCCTTCAAAGACGTCGCGGTCTTCTACCGGACCAACTCGCAGACCCGCGCGCTGGAGGAGATCTTCATCCGATCCGCCATCCCGTACCGGGTGCTCGGCGGCACGAAGTTCTATGAGCGCGCCGAGATCAAGGACGCCATGGCGTACCTCATCTCGGTTGCCAACCCGGCCGATCCGATGGCGCTCCGTCGCATCATGAACACGCCGAAGCGCGGCATCGGCCCCGCGACCGAGACGGCGCTGCAGCGCTACGCCGACACGAACGAGGTCGGCCTCCGCGACGCCATGCGGAATGCGGGCGAGCTCGGTCTCGGGCCCAAGGTGACGGGCGCGATCACGGGACTGGCCAAGCTGCTCGACGACGTCAGTGCGACGTCGGCAACCGATCCCGTGAGCGACGTCCTCACCGCGCTCATCGAGGGAAGCGGCCTCGTGGCGGCCCTCCGCGCATCGCGCGACCCGCAAGACGAAGCGCGCGCCGAGAATATCGAGGAGCTCGTCGCCGTCACGCGCGAGTTCCAGAAGAACAACCCCGAGGGCACGCTCCTCGACTTCCTCACGGAGGTCACGCTGGTCGCCGCGGCTGACGATCTCGACGACACCAGCGGCACCGTCTCGCTGATGACCCTTCACACCGCCAAGGGTCTGGAGTACGAGGCGGTGTTCCTGACCGGGGTCGAGGAAGACCTGCTCCCGCACCGCATGTCGGCGTCCGAGCCCGGCGGCCCGGCCGAGGAGCGTCGTCTCTTCTATGTCGGCATCACGCGCGCTCGTAAGAACCTCTACCTGTCGCTGGCCATGACCCGCGCGCAGTTCGGCGAGGTCAATGTCGCGATGCCCTCTCGCTACCTCCAGGAGATCCCCGCCGAGCTCATCGACTGGAAGCAGTCGCCCGGCATGGCCAACAGCCGGGGCGGCACGCAGCCGCGGGCCCTCAATGCGTCCCGCGACGGCGGATTCACCGACCGGGGCTTCGGCGGCCGACCGAGGTCGGGCGGCATGAGCGGCGGCGGCGGCATGGGCGGCGGCAGCTACGACCGGGCAGCCGCGGCAGCCAAGACGCGCCCCAAGACCGAGTGGACCAACCGCGTCACCGGCACCGTCCGCGACAACGGCGACCTCGAGCTCGAGGCCGGCGACCGCATCATGCACGTCGACTTCGGCGAGGGCAGGGTCGTGGCCGTCACCGGCAACGGGCCGCGACGCATCGCCGAGGTGCAGTTCGACGAGTCGGGGCGCAAGAAGCTGCTCATCAAGGTCGCGCCGATCACAAAGCTCTAGGGCGACGTGCCCTCCCGGGCCGTGTTCCCGGGGGCCGCGTCCGGACTCGCCGCTCACAGCGCGTCCATGACGTCGGCCTCGAGCGCCCGGCGGTCTCGGACCCTCCGGATGAGACGCACCGCTGCCAGGGCGAGGGTGCCGAGCAGGAGGGTGCCCGCGCCGGCGGCCGCGATCGGAGCGGCGCCGACGCTGCCGGTGAAGGCCAGCAGACGCGGGGGAGCGGGAGACTCCGGCGTCGGCGGCACCGCCGCGGTCGGCGTCGAGGGCGTCTCGGTCATCGGGGGAGTGACCGGAACCGGCGGAGTGACCGTGACACGCGGTGTCGGGGGAGCAGTGGGGGTCTCCGGTGTCGACGGCTCGTCGATCGCGAAGGACTCGTCGTCGTGCGCGAGCAGGTCGGCGAAGGCCGGAACCTCCTGCGAGCCGTCCTCGCGCGGGGCAGACCCCTCTGACCGGAAGACGTAGACGTAGTGCCCCGGCTCGGACGCATCGATGCACGGCGACCGGTAGGTCCCGTCAGCGGAGACGACCGTCTGGGCACGACCGGCCACCGGGTGCGACTCGAGGTCGCCCAGGTCGGTGCCCTCCGCCGGCGCCTCGGAGAACGGGCCGAGCAGGAGGGACTCCACAGGCACGTCGACGCCGGGAAATCCGTCGGCGATGAGGGTGTCGGGGACGCAGGCGCCCGGCTCGTGACTGGAGCCGTCGACGGTCGTCCTGATGGTGGGTGCCGAGGGGACGAACGACACCTCGGTGGCCGTCGCGAACGCCGACCTCCAGGCACCGACGCGGTCACGGCCCTTGGCGATCGGAGTGTCGGCAGGGTCGATCGACTCGACCCAGACGAAGTAGCCGGACGACGGCAGGGTGCACTCCTTGGTCCGGTACACGCCCGGCCCGTTCTGCACCTTCGTCGCGACGGCGCACACGACCGGCGCATCGGACGGCCAGGTCGACGACCGCTTCGGCTGCGTGGCGAACGGGCCGAGCAGGGTGCTCCGGACAGTCACCGGGATCGGCTTCGTCGTGCCGGCGGCCGCGTAGACGCCCCACTCGGTGAGCTGGTCGACGACGGGCTTGACCGAGACGGTCAGCTTGTCGGTGATCTCGGCGCCGGCCTCCGCGCTGGCCGCGCTCGTCGCCGTGACCACGCGGGGGGAGAACGGGCGGGGGGACACCGCGGTTGCCGTCGTGCTCTTCGTCGCCGTGGTGGTGGGCGCGGTCGTGAAGAGGAGCTTCTGGGTTCCTGCGCCGCTCGACCCCACGGTGACCGTCGACCGGTACGGCAGATCGCCGAACGAGACGGTCGCCCTGACGGTGTTCGTCGGGCCGAAGCCCGTGGCGCGGATGGTCTGGCTGCGCCCGTTCGCAACCGACTTGGACGTTGCCTGCCCGGTGCCGAACTTCGCTCCGGCCAGCGTGATCGTGCCGGAGTGCGTCCCGGCCGCGACCCGTGCCGTGCCGCCTTTCGACAGGGTCGTCGTCAGACCGGAGGCGACAGTCCCCGTGCCGGTCGCGCCGAGCTTCAGTGTCACGGTCGCGGCCACGGCCGTCGTGGCCTCGGCCGCTGCGCGCGCGATGAACGTGTGCGCCTTGGCTAGGACGGCATCGCGGCTGCCGTTGGCCCGGCCGGCGTAGTAGCTCAGGGTGCGGCCGTCGAGGCCGGTGATCGACCAGACAGCGAGCTGAGCGGCCGCAGCGGTGTCGGCGTTGGTCGTCCCCGCCCAGGTGCGCGAGATGAATGCCAACTTCGCCAGGTCGGTGGCGCTCAGGCCGAGACCCGGAGGGTCGGTCGAGAGCACGTAGTCGTGGCCGACGGGCGAGGCCTTGCCGACTTCGAGGCAGAACGCGAAGCGCCCGTCGGCGAGCCGGTAGGTGCCGAGCCACGAGGTGCCGTCGCCGGCCCAGAGGTGGCCGCGGCCATGGCCGGTGGACTGGAGCGCCTGCGCGGTCGTAACGGGTGAAAGGGTGACGATCGCCGCCAGGACGGCGATCAGGAGGACGAGGACACGGAGGGGGCGGCGGGAGGAGCGCTGTGGCGCGGCGAGCTGGTTCATGGCACCGACGATGCGGCAACCAGCGGATGCGCCGCGGGCCGCAGGAGGTATCTGTGGATGACTCCTCGGGTCCTGCGCCTGTGGAGAGGAGGAGGTGAGCTGTCTCCACAGGCACGCCCTCGAGTCGGGCCCGCCCGAGGCCGAGGCGCTAGGCTGACTCCGGCCCGAATGTCTCGATGTCGAGAGAGATCGAGACAGAATCCTCAGCGGCCCCGGCACGCCACAAGCGTGTTTTGGCAAGCTGAGTTCGACGCGCAGCGATGCGGATTGGAAGAACAGCGTGGATCTTTTCGAGTACCAGGCCAGAGACCTCTTCGAGGCCTACGGCGTCCCGGTCCTGCCGGGCATCATCGCCGACACCGCCGAGGAGGCGAAGGCGGCCGCCGAGAAGATCGGCGGAGTGACCGTCGTCAAGGCGCAGGTCAAGGCGGGCGGCCGCGGCAAGGCCGGAGGCGTCAAGGTCGCCAAGACCGCCGACGACGCATACAGTGCCGCCGAGGCGATCCTGGGCCTGGACATCAAAGGCCACACGGTCAAGCGCGTGATGATCGCCGGCGGCGCGCAGATCAAGCAGGAGTTCTACTTCTCGGTCCTGCTCGACCGGGCGAACCGCTCGTACCTGTCGCTCTGCAGCGTCGAGGGCGGAATGGAGATCGAAGAGCTGGCCGTCGAGCGTCCCGAGGCGCTGGCGCGCGTCGAGGTCGACCCGCTGACCGGCATCGACCTCGAGAAGGCCGTCGCGATCGCGAAGGCCGGCGGCTTCCCCGACGACCTCGTCGAGAAGGTCGCGCCCGTGCTCGTCAAGCTGTACGACGTCTACAAGGGCGAAGACGCGAGCCTGGTCGAGGTGAACCCGCTCGTACTCACCGAGCAGGGCGACATCGTCGCCCTGGACGGCAAGGTCTCGATCGACGAGAACGCCGACTTCCGGCACCCCGGTCACGCCGAGCTCGAGGACGCCACTGCTGCCGACCCGCTCGAGGCGAAGGCCAAGGCCGCAGGCCTCAACTACGTGAAGCTCGACGGCGAGGTCGGCATCATCGGCAACGGCGCCGGCCTCGTGATGTCGACGCTCGACGTCGTCGCCTACGCGGGTGAGAAGCACGGCGGCGTCAAGCCCGCCAACTTCCTCGACATCGGCGGCGGAGCCTCGGCCGAGGTCATGGCGAACGGCCTCGACGTGATCCTCGGAGACGAGCAGGTCAAGAGCGTCTTCGTCAACGTCTTCGGCGGCATCACCGCCTGCGACGCGGTCGCGAACGGCATCGTCGCGGCTCTCGGAATGCTCGGCGACGCCGCCACCAAGCCGCTCGTCGTGCGCCTCGACGGCAACAACGTCGACGAGGGGCGCCGCATCCTCGCCCAGGCGAACCACCCGCTCGTCACCGTCGTCGCCACCATGGACGAAGCCGCCGACAAGGCGGCCGAGCTGGCCTCCGCCGCCGCGGTCGAGAAGTAAGGAACAGCAACCAATGTCGATCTTCCTCACCAAAGACAGCAAGGTCATCGTCCAGGGCATCACGGGCGGCGAGGGCACGAAGCACACCGCGCTCATGCTGAAGGCCGGAACCCAGGTCGTCGGCGGCGTGAACGCCCGCAAGGCCGGCACGACCGTCACGCACGGCGATGTCGAGCTCCCCGTCTTCGGCACGGTCACCGAGGCCATCGAGACGACCGGGGCCGACGTCTCGATCGTCTTCGTTCCCCCGGCCTTCGCCAAGGACGCGGTCGTCGAGGCCATCGAGGCGGGCATCCCGCTCGTCGTCGTCATCACGGAGGGCATTCCGGCGCAGGATGCCGCCGAGTTCTGGGCGCTCGCCAAGTCGAGGGGCGGCACGACCCGCATCATCGGCCCGAACTGCCCCGGCATCATCACTCCCGGCGAGTCCCTCGTCGGCATCACTCCCAACAACATCACCGGCAAGGGGCCGATCGGCCTCGTGTCGAAGTCGGGAACCCTGACCTATCAGATGATGTTCGAGCTGCGCGACCTCGGCTTCTCGACCGCCATCGGCATCGGCGGCGACCCCGTCATCGGCACGACGCACATCGATGCGCTCGCCGCGTTCGAGGCCGACCCCGAGACCCGTGCGATCGTCATGATCGGCGAGATCGGCGGCGACGCCGAGGAGCGCGCCGCCGACTACATCAAGGCCAACGTCACGAAGCCGGTCGTCGGCTACGTCGCCGGCTTCACGGCTCCGGAGGGCAAGACCATGGGCCACGCGGGTGCGATCGTGTCCGGCTCGGCGGGCACCGCCCAGGCCAAGAAGGAGGCCCTCGAGGCCGCGGGTGTCAAGGTCGGCAAGACGCCGAGCGAGACTGCTGCGCTGCTGCGCGAGGTGTTCAGGGAGCTCGCTAGCTGAACCAGAGGGTACGGCGGCGAGCTCGCGAGCTGAACCAGAGGGCTCGGTGGCGAGCTCGCTAGCTGAACCAAAGCGCGCGGCCGCGGGCCTTTAGCCGCTGCGCCACCGTTTTCGCACTCGGACGCCGGTTGTCGCCGGTGTCGCCGTGCGAAAGCGGCGACTTCCTGAAGGGTCGCTCCGCCGTCGGCGGGGCGGCCCTTCGGCGTCGGCGGCCGCCGGTACAGTCATCGCCGTATGAACCGCCCTCTCACCGCCGTCTTCGCCGCGCTCGAGTCCTTGCTCGTCGTGGGCATCGGCGTGGGCGTCCCGGTGGTCTCGCTGACCTTCCTGTGGGCGTTCCAGTACGGCCTTCAGATCGACTGGAGCGTGTTCTGGCGGGCGGGCGCCGACGTCTGGCTGGTCGGCCACGGCGCTGACCTCACGCTGACCCTCTCGAAGTCGGCCGCCAGCGCCACGGGCATCTCCGGTGCGGGGGCGCCGATCCTGATCTCGATCGCCGCTCTCGGATTCGCGCTCACGACCTTCCTGCTCGGCGCTCGCGCGGGCCGCCGGCTCGCCGAGACGAACCACCGCGTCGTTGGCAGCGTCGCCGCGATCGCGTCGTTCGCCGTGTACGCCGCCATCGTCACCGTGACAGCGCGCCAGCCCTCGGCAGACGTGTCGCTGGTGCAGGGCACCGTCTTTCCGACGCTCTTCTTCGGCGTCCCCCTGCTCATCGCGGTCGAGGTGAACCGTCGTCGCCGGGATCAGCCGCCAGGCGTGTTCATCGGTCTGGGTCTCCGAGCATTCGACGAGATCCCGAAGGTCGGCCGTGTGGTCGCCGTCGCCGCCATCCGCTCGGGCCTGGCCGTCTCGGTCGTCGTGTTCGCCGTCGCCGGTCTGCTGGTCGCCCTGCTGCTGGCCACCCACTACGCGGCGATCATCGCGCTCTTCGAGGGCGCGCACGGCGGCGTCCTCGGCGGGCTCGCGCTGACGATCGGCCAGATCGCGCTGCTGCCGAATGTCGTGGCCTGGGCGGCGGCATGGCTCGTCGGTCCGGGGTTCGCGATCGGCGCCGGGTCGTCGGTGTCGCCACTCGCGACGACGCTGGGGCCGATGCCGGCTGTTCCCTTTCTCGGTGCGCTTCCCGCCTCGACGTCGAGCTTCGCGTTCGTCGGCATCCTCGTGCCGGTGGTGGCGTCGTTCGTCGTGGTGACGCTGTTCCGGCCGGCGCTCCAGCGGGCGCTGGGCGAAGTCGACTCGCTCCTGGTCCGCGTCATCGCGGGCGCCGCGACGGGAGTCGCGGCCGGTCTGATCATCGGTGTCACCGCTGCCCTCTCTGCGGGTTCCGCCGGACCGGGTCGCCTCGCCGACGTCGGCCCCGACGCCTTCGCAGTCGGCGGCTTCGCGGCGCTCGAGATCGGTGTGCCGGCGATGCTCGCCCTCATGGTGCGGCAGCCCGACTGGGCGCTGAGCGACCTGACGGAGGCCGTGGCCGACAGGCTGCCACGGCGGGAGGCCGAGGGCGGCGGGGCGGTTGGGGGAGCTGCAGTTCCTGCGCCCGAAGCACCGGTGAAGCCGCAGATGGCCGAGAGGGACGACGCCGTAGCCGACCACGACGACCTCACCTCGGGCCTGCCCTCTCTCGCAGACGCCCTCGACGGGGAGACCGACCGAAAGCGGTAGGGCCGACCGAAAGCGGTAGGGCCACCGAAAGCGGTAGGGCCGACCGCGAACGCTAGGCTTGACGGGTGCTCAAGCTCGTGGTGCTCATCTCCGGCGGAGGGTCGAATCTCCGGGCCCTCCTCGAGGCCGCGAGCGACGCCGACTATCCGGCCCGCGTGATCGCGATCGGCGCCGACCGCGACGCCGACGGCTTCGAGCACGCCGAGGCCTTCGGCATCCCGACGTTCTCGGTGCCGTTCACGAGCTTCCCCGACCGCGAGTCGTGGGGCGACGAGCTGCTCGCGACGATCGAGCAGTGGGGTGCCGACCTGGTCGTGCTGAGCGGATTCATGCGCCTGCTGCCGATCCGAGTCGTCGAGGCGCTGACGCCCCACCTGATCAACACCCACCCGGCGTACCTGCCGGAGTTCCCCGGCGCCCACGGCGTCCGCGACGCTCTCGCCGCAGGCGTCAGCCAGACCGGTGCCAGCGTCATCGTGGTCGACGGCGGCGTCGACTCCGGCCCGATCCTGTCGCAGGAGCGCATCCCCGTGCTCCCCGGCGACACCGAATCCACGCTCCACGACCGCATCAAGGTCGTCGAGCGGAGGCTGCTCGTGCAGAGCGTCCTCGACATCGCCAACGGAACCCTCGACCTGACGGAGAAGACCCCCGCATGAGCGGACACGCCATCGACCCCAGCCTCTATCGCGACCGCGACGCCGTGCCGATCAGCCGGGCGCTGATCTCGGTCAGCGACAAGACCGGCCTGCTCGAGCTCGCCGGCGCGCTGGCGAAGGCCGGGGTCGAGATCGTCTCGACGGGATCGACCGCTCAGGCCATCCGCGACGCCGGCCACGACGTCACCGACGTGAGCGCAGTGACCGGCTTCCCGGAGTCGCTCGACGGCCGCGTCAAGACGCTTCACCCCGGCATCCACGCGGGAGTGCTCGCCGACCTGCGCCTCGAGAGCCACGAGCAGCAGCTGCGCGACCTGGACATCAAGCCGTTCGAGCTCGTCGTCGTAAACCTCTACCCGTTCGTCGAGACCGTCGCGTCGGGTGCGGACACCCCGACGGTCATCGAGAACATCGACATCGGAGGGCCTGCGCTCGTCCGCGCCGCCGCCAAGAACCACGCCAACGTCGCCATCGCCGTGTCGCCGACGTCGTACGGCCAGATCGCCAAAGCGCTCACGCTCGGCGGCACGACACTTGCGCAGCGCCAGCGACTGGCTGGCGAGGCGTTCGCCCACACAGCCGCGTACGACACCGCGGTCGCGGCGTACTTCGCGGCGAGCGTGGGCATCAAGAACCCCGCGCAGGGCAGTGCCGCGCAGGGCAGTGTCTCTCAGGGCAGTGTCTCTCAGGAACTCGAGACTGCCGCGTTCGCCCCCGAGCTCACCGTCACCGCAGACCTCCAGCACACGCTCCGCTACGGCGAGAACTCTCACCAGGCCGCCGCGATCTACGCGCAGGCCGGCGGCACGGGCATCGCCCAGGCGACCCAGCTGCACGGCAAGGAGATGTCGTACAACAACTACGTCGACGCCGATGCGGCCGTGCGCGCGGCCTTCGACTTCGAGGCGCCGGCCGTCGCGATCATCAAGCACGCCAACCCCTGCGGCATCGCCGTGGGCGGCCTGCTCGAGGCCGACCCGATCGCCGATGCGCACGCCCGCGCCCACGCCTGCGACCCGGTCTCGGCGTACGGCGGGGTCATCGCCGCAAACCGCACGGTCACCGTCGCGATGGCCGAGACGGTGAAGGACATCTTCACCGAGGTAGTCGTGGCACCCGGCTTCGAGCCCGAGGCGCTGGCGCTCCTGCAGACGAAGAAGAACATCCGCCTGCTGCAGCTGCCCGCCGACTTCGCGCTGGGCGAGCGGGAGATCAAGCAGATCTCGGGCGGCATCCTGCTGCAGGACAGCGACCGCTTCACCGGCTTCTCGTCGGAGGGCTGGACGCTGGTCGCCGGCGACGAGGCGGACGACGCCACGCGCGCCGACCTCGAGTTCGCCTGGATCGCCTCGCGGGCCGTCAAGTCGAACGCGATCCTCCTCGCCGACGACGGCGCCTCGGTCGGCGTCGGCATGGGCCAGGTCAACCGGGTCGACTCGTGCCACCTCGCTGTGAACCGCGCGGGCGACCGCGCGCGCGGATCGGTGGCGGCGTCGGACGCGTTCTTCCC
Source organism: Frondihabitans sp. PhB188 (assembly GCF_003752365.1). GTDB lineage: Bacteria > Actinomycetota > Actinomycetes > Actinomycetales > Microbacteriaceae > Frondihabitans. Next base: position 484,666 of record NZ_RJUO01000004.1, read on the forward strand.
GTTCGCGGACGGACTCGAGGTGCTGCTCGCCGCCGGCGTGCGCGCCGTCGTCCAGCCCGGAGGGTCGATCCGCGACGAGGAGGTCGTCGCCGCGGCACAGAAGGCCGGCGTCACGATGTACTTCACCGGCGAGCGCCACTTCTTCCACTGAGGGCTGACGGGGCGACGGGGCCGTCAGTACTGACGAGCGCGGGATGAGAACGGATTCGTTCGGAAGCCTTGCAATCGTGACCACGGGGCCCATATCCTAAAAGGCTGCTTGCGGTCGCCTTCGAAGTGACTGCGAAATGCACCACGTGACGACATGCGAATGCGAATGCCTCGGGAGGACATGATGACGAACACAGCCCAGACCACGGTCCAGACGGTGACCGTCTTCGTGCGCGCCTCCCTCGAGTTCCGCCGCTCCCCGCGTCCCGCGACGCCAGCGGCCTAGCTCACCGGCTCCCGCACCAACCGATCACGAGCCGCGCTGACGCGCGCCTCAGGGCCTCGGCCCGCGGACACCTCCGCCTGCACCTCGCCGCGCATGACCGACGCGGGGTGACACGACCCATATCGACGGCGCTCCGGCGACCCGTCAGAACGAACCTGGATCAACCATGTCCCACCACCCCCCTCCCACCCGCAAGACGTCGACGCTGCGCACGCTGAGCCGTCTCTATCCCTTCGTGAAACCCGCGATGTCGCGCATCGTCCTCGGCATGGTCGCGGCACTCATCGCGTCGGTCGTGGCCTTGCTCATCCCGAACGTCCTCCAGCGCCTCGTCGACGGCCCGCTCTCGAGTGGGGACTCGTCGCAGGTCTGGCCGGCATTCGCAATCGTGCTGGGCCTCGGCGTCGTCGAAGCGCTGATGATCATGGGACGTCGCTGGCTCGTGCTGACGCCGAGCACGCACGTCGAGTCGAGCATGCGCAACGGCCTCTATGCGAAGCTGCAGGACCTCCCCGTCGCATTCCACGACCGCTGGCAGAGCGGTCAGCTGCTGAGCCGCTCGGTGAGCGACCTCAGCCTGATCCGCCGCTGGCTGGCGTTCGGCGTCGTGCTGCTGGTGGTCAACTTCCTGACCATCCTGGTGGGCTTCGTCGTGCTGTTCTTCTACAGCTGGCTGCTCGGCATCATCTTCCTCGTGGCGTCCGTGCCGATCTGGGTCGTGAGCATCCGCTTCGAGACCCGGTACTCGGTGATCGCCCGGCGCAGCCAGGACCAGGTCGGCGATCTCGCCACCAGCGTCGAGGAGTCGGTCCACGGCATCCGCGTGCTCAAGGCCTTCGGCCGAGGCAAGCACTCGCTCCGCGACTTCGCGAAGCGGGCCGAAGACCTGCGTGGCACCGAGATCGAGAAGTCGAAGGCTATCGCGCAGCTGTGGCTGTGGCTCCTCCTGGTGCCCGACGTGGCGTTCGCCCTGTGCCTCTTCGCGGGCATCGGGCTCGCAGCCGGCGGCAGCATGACCGTCGGCGAGCTGTTCGCGTTCTTCGCGACGGCGACCGTGCTGCGGTTCCCGGTCGAGTCGATCGGCTTCCTGCTCTCGATGACGTTCGACACGCGCACCGCCGTCGACCGATTCTTCGAGGTCCTCGACAGCGTCAACACGATCACCGACCCGGAGATCCCCAAGACGATCACCGAGCCCCGCGGGCGCCTGGAGTTCCGGAACACGCACTTCCGGTACCAGGACTCCCCGGCGCAGTTCGCCGATCTCGTCGACGGCGTCGACCTCGTGCTCGAGCCGGGCGAGACGATGGCGCTGGTCGGCCTGACCGGCTCGGGCAAGACCACGCTTCTCGCACTCGCGCCGCGGCTCTACGACGTCACCGGCGGCGAGGTGCTGCTCGACGGCGTCGATGTACGCGACCTGACCCGGGAGGAGCTCCGGCGCCACATCGGGATGGCCTTCGAGGACGCCACGCTGTTCAGCACCACGGTGCGCGACAACGTGCTCCTCGGCCGCCCCGACCTATCGGGCGACGAGGCCGAGGCGGTCATGCGCGAGGCGCTCGAGATCGCTCAGGCCGGTTTCGTCGACGACCTGCCCGAGGGCGTCGACACGACCGTCGGCGAAGAGGGTCTCAGCCTCTCCGGAGGGCAGCGGCAGCGGCTCGCCCTGGCGCGCGCCATAGCGGCGCGCCCCTCGGTGCTGGTGCTCGACGATCCGCTGTCGGCACTCGACGTCGACACCGAGGCCCGAGTCGAGGCCGGCCTGCGCCGCGTCCTCGCGGACACGACCTCGCTCATCGTGGCGCACCGCCCCTCGACGGTGAACCTCGCCGACCGGGTCGCGCTCCTCGAGAACGGCCGGGTCACCGCGGTCGGGACCCACTCCGATCTCATCGCCACCAACGACCACTACCGCTACGTGATCTCGTCGCTCGACGACGACGATCAGACCACCCGAGAGGAGGTGCTGGCATGAGCACCACGACCACCCAGGGCGTGAAGGGCGAGGAGCGCGACGACTTCTCCAAGGAGGAGAGCGCGCGCCTCCGCCTCCGCTCGCGGCGCCTTCTCGCGTCGCTCCTCGAGCCCCTGAGGGCTCGCATCGCGGTGACCGCCGTCATCGTCGTCATCTCGACGGCGGCGCAGGTCGCCGGACCGACGCTGATCGCGTACGGCATCGACAACGCGCTGCCCGCGCTGGTGAAGAACAACGACTGGATGCCCGCCATCGTGGTGGTCGGCCTCTACCTCGTGGTCGGAATCGTGGGCGCGATCCTGATGGCCCAGTACACGGTGATCTTCGCCCGGGTGAGCCAGAGCATCCTGTTCGACCTGCGCAAGCGGCTCTTCCTCCACACGCAGCGGCTGAGCCTGGAGTTCCACGAGAGCTACACGTCGGGGCGCATCATCTCCCGGCAGACCAGCGACCTGGACTCGATCCGCGAGCTCTTCGACTCGGGCATCAACCAGCTCGTGCAGGGGCTGCTCTACATGGTGTTCACCGCGATCGCCTTGGTCAGTCTCGATGCCCCGTCGGGTCTGATCCTCGGCGTCGCGCTGATTCCGTTGGTCGTGCTGACCCGCTGGTTCCAGACGCGCTCGCAGAAGCTCTTCCGGTCCACGCGCACGACGAGCGCCCGCGTGATCGTCCAGTTCGTCGAGACGATGACGGGCATCCGGGCTGTCCAGGCCTTCCGCAAGGAGGGCCGCAACGAGAAGCAGTACGGCGGCTACGTCGAGGACTACCGCAAGGCCAACTCGCGGGTGTTCCAGCTGTTCGGAACGTTCGATCCGGGACTCGTCCTCATCGGCAACGCGACACTGGCGGCAGTCGTGCTGTTCGGCGCGTTCCGCGTGATCGACGGCGGCCTCGAGGTCGGCGCCCTGCTCGCGGTGGCGCTGTACGCGAAGCGCTTCTTCGACCCGGCCGAAGAGCTGGCCATGTTCTACAACGGCTACCAGTCGGCCTCTGCCGCGCTCGAGAAGATCTCGGGCGTGCTGGAGGAGAGCCCCAGCGTTCCCGACCCGGTGCGACCCACCGACCTGTGGCACGCCAAGGGCGCGATCGACTTCGACGACGTCGAGTTCGCCTACAACAGGGACGCCATCGTGCTGCCCGAGTTCGAGCTGCACGTGCCGGCCGGGCAGACCATCGCCCTCGTCGGCTCGACGGGCGCCGGCAAGTCGACGCTCGCCAAGCTGATCGCGCGCTTCTACGACCCCTCGCGGGGCAGCGTGAAGCTCGACGGCGTCGATCTGCGCGACCTGCACCCGAAGGACCTGCGACGAGCGATCGTCATGGTCACCCAGGAGGCGTACCTGTTCTCGGGCTCCGTGGCCGACAACATCGCGCTCGGAAAGCCGGATGCCACGCGCGACGAGATCGAGCGGGCTGCCCGCGCGGTCGGCGCACACGAGTTCATCGTGGCGCTGCCCGACGGGTACGACACCGACGTGAACAAGCGCGGTGGCCGAGTCTCGGCCGGCCAGCGGCAGCTGCTCTCGTTCGCCCGCGCGTTCATCGCCGACCCGGCCGTGCTGATCCTCGACGAGGCGACGGCATCGCTCGACATCCCGAGCGAGCGGCTCGTGCAGGAGGCGCTGCAGACGCTGCTCTCCGACCGGACAGCACTCATCATCGCGCACCGGCTGTCGACGGTGGCGATCGCCGACCGGGTGCTCGTCATGGAGTACGGCCGCATCGTCGAAGACGGCACGCCCGACGACCTGATCTCGGGCACGGGCCGGTTCGCGCAGCTGCACGCGGCGTGGAGGGACTCGCTGGTCTGAGCGGGCGGGCATCGCTGGCGCCTGGTGCCCGCACGCCGCGGGTGCCAGGGTGCCTCGTCAGCTCCCGGGCGCCCACTCCGCGACGGCCAGGTCGACGCGCCACGAGGCGCCGTCGCGCGACCACCGCAGCGGCGTGCCCTCGACCCGGTACATCTCGAGGGCCCGCTGCGCGTGGCCCAACGCGGGGTGCCCGGAGGCCCGGATCACCCGCCACCAGTGCGTCTCGGCTCCGGAGTGCGCCATGACCTTGCCGACGCCGCGAGACGAGCGGGAGCCGAGCGCGGCGGCTACGCCGCCGTACGTCATGACGCGCCCCGACGGGATCGTCTCGACGACCTCGAGCACTCGCGAGAACCAGTCGTCAGGGTCGGGCTCGAGGGCCTGGGCGTCATCGGCCGCGAGTGCGACAGCATCGGCGCCGTCGGGCTCGAGCCCTTCGGCCTCAGCCCTCGTCACCCTGCGGCGACGGCGAGATGGTCAGCGCTGCGAGGTGCTCGCCGTAGGGGGTCTCGCCGATGACGGCGAAGCCGACGTGCAGGAAGAACGCCTCCGGACCGTCGTCGCCGGGCTCGTACATGACGGTCAGCCGGTCGAACCCGCGGCTGCGCGCCTCGGCGGCGAGAGCATGAACGGCGAACCGGCCGATACCGCGGCCCTGCGCGTCGGCCGACACGTTGATCCGCCAGATGCAGCTGCGAAGCGACTCGTTGTCGCTGTCGGGGTCGAAGTTGCCCATGATGAAGCCGACGACCTCGTCGCCGTCGAGCACGACGCGCGGCCACGCCGTCGACGGATTGACGTACGCCTCGGCTATGGAGTGCGAGACCGGCGCCACGTACTGCTCTTGGCCCGGTTTGAGGGTCAGCGTGTTCGCTGCGACGATCGTCCTGGCCGACAGCTCTTCGAGGCGGAGGTCACTCATGGCCACAGAGTACCGCCCGACCCGGTGGTGCGCCCCAGAGGCAGAAGAGACCTGTGGACAACCGCGCTCGTCCGTGCCGATACAGTGCTGAAGACGGGCAGATCGAGGGCGGGAGGATGCTGATGCGCACCGGCACCAACCTTCCGGCGATCGGCGGCTACAACCAGGCGGTCGTCCTCGACGCCATCCGCAGGGCCTCCGACGGCCTCAGCCGCGTGGAGCTCGCGGAGCGCACCGGCCTCAGCGCGCAGACTATCGGCAACGTGTCGCGCCGCCTCCTCGACGAGGGCCTGGTACGCGAGACCGGCAAGGTCGTCAACGGACCGGGCAAGCCCCGCACGATCCTCCAGCTCGAGGGGCGCGGCAGCTACGCGGTCGGAGTCCACATCGACCCCGCCGTCATCACCTACGTCGTGCTCGACCTGCGCGGCTCGGTCGTCTCGCACTCGCGCACGCGCACCCCGTCGGCGAAGCGGCCGGCCGAGGTCATCGAGCTGATGGCCCGGTCGATCAGCCACCTCATCGACGACTCCGGGGTCGACCGGTCGCTGGTCCTCGGCGTCGGGATCGCCTCGCCGGGGCCGATCGACGCCGGAGCCGGGACCGTGCTCGACCCGCCCATGCTGCCGATGTGGAAGAACGTCCCCCTGCGCGCGGCGCTCAGCGAGGCGACCGGGCTGCCGGTGCTCCTCGAGAAAGACGTCACGGCGGCCGCGGTCGCCGAGCTCTGGTTCTCGCGCGAGAACGAGCGGCAGAACTTCGCCTTCGTCTACTACGGCACCGGGTTCGGAACGGGGCTCGTCCTGAACCGCGAGGCCGTCCGCGGTTCCACGGCGAACGCGGGCGACGCGGGCCACATCACGGTCGACCCGGCGGGCGCGGTCTGCGTCTGCGGACGCGCCGGCTGCGTCGGCGACCTGATCACGCCGCGCTCGCTCGTCCAGCAGGCCATCGCCGCGCAGGTCCTGCCTCCCCTCGAGCCCGACGCCGACGATCCGACCGACATGGCGGCGATCAGCCGCGCGTTCCAGCGTCTGGCCGAGAGCGCAGGAACTGGCCAGCCCGCCGCCCAGCTCATCCTCCGCGAGGCGGGCCTCCACCTCGCCCGCGCCGTCGTCGTGCTCGTCAACCTCCTCGACCTCGACGAGATCGTCTTCGGAGGGCCCTTCTGGGACGAGATCGGCGACGCGCTCCTGGCCGTCCTGCCGACCGCCGTCGAGACGGACCCGGCCCTCATCCCCACGCACTCGCTGCTCTTCGACCGGTCGTCGATCGGGGAGGACGTCGCCGCCGTCGGGGCCGCCTGCCTGGTGCTCGACTACGCCTTCTCGCCGCGTCCGTCGGCGATGCTGATCTCGGTCTGAAGCGTTCTCCACAACCTCTCCAGAAGGGGTTGACACGGATTACTCCATACGATTGAGTAATGCCGAGCGGTTCGGCGATGGCGCCGAGCAGGGCCGCTCGCGCCGGTCGATCTCGCCGGTGCGAGGCCCCTCTATGGAGCAAGGGAGCACCAGGATGTTCAGCACAGCACAGGCAAAGCGGCAACGCGTTGGCTGGGGCCGTGAAGGGGTAGCACGAACCGAAGTCTCCACAGTCGCATCCCCCCGCAGCCACCCCGTGTCGATCCACCACCGCCACCCTCGTCCTGCCCGCGGGCAGAATCTGGAGTCCACCCATGCATGACAACAGCGCATCCGTCGAAGTCCGAGTCGATCGCTTCGTCCTGGAACGCCTCGTCCCAGCCGTCTACCGCCGCACCCGCGCTCTCTCCATCGAGGCCTGGGAGGTGCCCGACGAGCCCGTCCCGTTCACCGAGGCTGTCGCGCAGCAGTATGTGCCCTTCAGCGTGGGCATGCCGTGGAGCAAGCCGTGGGGCACCACCTGGTTCCACGTGACCGGCGTCGTCCCGGACGGCTGGGGAGGCGACGGAACAGCGATCGAGCTTCTCGTCGACCTCGGCTTCAGCAGCCGCCAGCCCGGCTTCCAGGCCGAGGGCCTGGTCTACACGCCCGCTGGCGACATCGTGAAGGCCATCGAGCCGTTCAACGGCTACGTGCCTCTCGACGGCGGGCTCATCGATCTCGGCCCCGGCGATGCGATCGACCTCTATATCGAGGCCGCGTCGAACCCCGACGTCGGCGGCAACTTCTTCTACATCCCGACCCCGCTCGGCGACAAGGCGACCGCCGGCACCGACCCGATCTACACGCTCCGTCAGGTCGACGTCGTCGAGCGCGACATCGACGTCTACGAGCTCGAGCGCGACGTGTGGAGCCTGCTCGGCCTGATGCGCGAGCTCGAGCCGAGCCTTCCTCGTCGCGCTGAGATCCTCCGCGCGCTCGAGGATGTCTGCGACGTGGTGGATCCCGACGACGTCGCCTCGACCGCCGCCGCAGGTCGCGCTGCGCTCGCCGCCGTGCTGTCGTCGCCCGCCTACGCCAGCGCCCACGCCGTCACCGCCGTGGGCCACGCCCACATCGACTCGGCCTGGCTCTGGCCGACCCGCGAGACAGTCCGCAAGTGCGCCCGGACCTTCTCGAACGTGCTCCAGCTCATGGACACCGATCTCGACTTCGTCTTCGCCTGCTCGAGCGCGCAGCAGTTCAGCTGGATGAAGCAGTTCTACCCGGCCCTGTTCGAGCGCATCCGCGCCCGCGTCGCCGAGGGCCGATTCGTGCCGGTGGGCGGAATGTGGGTCGAGAGCGACACCAACATGCCCGGCGGCGAGGCTCTCGCCCGTCAGTTCGTGCACGGAAAGGGATTCTTCCTGCGCGAGTTCGGCTACGAGCCCACCGAGGTGTGGCTGCCCGACTCGTTCGGCTACACCGCGGCCATGCCGCAGATCGCGCGCTCGGCGGGCTCCGACTCGTTCCTCACGCAGAAGATCTCGTGGAACGACACCAACCGCATGCCGCACCACTCGTTCCTCTGGGAGGGCATCGACGGCTCGCGCATCTTCACGCACTTCCCGCCGAGCGACACCTACAACTCCGACCTGTCGGGCGCCGACCTCGCCCGAGCGCAGCGCCAGTACGCCGAGAAGGGCCGGTCGAACGTGTCGCTGGCCCTGTTCGGCTGGGGCGACGGCGGCGGCGGGCCGACCCGCGAGATGCTCGCCGCCGCCGCCCGCACCCGCGATCTCGAGGGCTCGCCGAAGGTCACGATCGGATCGCCGAAGCAGTTCTTCGACGAGGCCAAGGCGACGCTCCCCGCTCCGTCCGTGTGGTCGGGCGAGATGTACCTCGAGCTGCACCGGGGCACCTACACTTCGCAGGCCAACACGAAGCAGGGCAACCGCCGCAGCGAGCACCTTCTCCGCGAGGCCGAGCTCTGGAGCTCCGCCGCCGCAGTCGCCGGGCTCCGGGACTACCCGTACGAGCACCTCACGGCCATCTGGGAGACCGTGCTGCTCCAGCAGTTCCACGACATCCTTCCGGGGTCGTCGATCGCGTGGGTTCACCAGCAGGCCGAGGAGAACTACGCGCGCATCACGGGAGAGCTCGAGGAGATCATCGCGACCGCGCAGAAGGCGCTCGCGGGCGACGGCGAGAAGCAGCTCACGTTCAACGCGAGCCCCGTCACCGCCGGAGGCGTGCCCGCGCTGGGAGCCGCGGTGGCCGCGACGACGAGAAGCATCGCGCCGCGGCGGGTGGACGGCGGGGTCGTCCTCGACAACGGACAGGTCTCCGCGCGCTTCGACGACTCCGGCGCCCTCGTGTCGCTGCGCGACCTGGACACCGGCCGCGACCTCGTCGCCCCGGGCGAATCGGCCTCCGTGCTGCAGATCTACCGCGACACCCCGAACCAGTGGGACGCCTGGGACATCGACCGGCACTACCAGAACAACCGCGTCGAGCTTCGGACCCCCACCGAGGTGCTCGTCACGGACCGCACCGTCGAGGTCACCCACGTGCACGGCGAATCGACGTTCACTCAGCGGTACTGGCTCGAGGCCGGCGATCACGCGCTCCAGATCGAGACCGTCATCGACTGGCACGAGCGCGAGAAGCTGCTCAAGCTGGCCTTCCCACTCGACGTGCGGGCCGACCAGGCGTCCTCCGAGATCCAGTTCGGCCACATGAAGCGGGCCACGGCCGTGAACACGTCGTGGGACTACGCACGGTTCGAGACCATCGCCCATCGCTGGGTCCATGTCGGCGAGCCCGGCTTCGGCATAGCCGTCGCCAACGGCTCGACCTACGGCCACGACATCACGCGGACCACCCGCGATGACGGCGGCACCACGACGCTGGTGCGCGAGTCGCTGCTGCGCGCACCGCGCTTCCCCGACCCGACGGCCGACCAGGGTCGCCACGTTCTCCGCACCGTCCTCGGCGTCGCGCCCGGCGTTCTCGACGCCGCGGCGGAGGGCTACCGCGTGAACCTGCCGGTCCGGACGATCGACGGCGCGGGTGTCGACGTCGTCGAGCCGCTCGTGACGGTGTCCTCGCCGGCCGTGTTCGCCGAGGCGGTCAAGCTGGCCGAAGACCGGTCGGGCGATCTGATCGTGCGGCTCTACGAGGCCGAGGGCGGGCGAGCCACGGCGACGGTGGGCTTCGGCGTGCCGATCACGTCCGCGTGGACGACCGACCTCCTGGAGCGCGACCGGGGCGACGGCGGCTGGGATGCCGCCACGCCCATCGAGCTGACGCTCCGGCCATTCCAGCTGGTGACGCTTCGGGTGAAGCCGGCCTAGCCGCTGAGGCCTCCGTCGCGCTACCGGGCGACGAGCTCCGCCGGCCGGCACTCCGCGAGGCCGGGCACGTCGACGACGCCGTCGAGGACGTAGTCGTGCGGCTCGGCCTCGAGCTCCGCGCGACCGAGGGCTCCGGTGAGCACTCCGACGGCGATCACCCCGGCGTTGCGAGCGGCGCGGAGGTCGACGAGGGTGTCGCCGGCGGCGAGGACGGATGAGACGGCCTCGACGCCGGCGAGCTCCATGGCGTGGTGGATCATGTACGGCGCCGGGCGACCGGCCGCGACGTCGGAGGTGGTCACGACGGCGTCGAGCACGACGGCCCGTTCCTGCGGGCCACTGCCCTGCGGGCCACTGCCCTGCGGGCCACTCTCCTGGACCGTCGGGCCCTGCGCCCCGGGCTGAGGGGCGGTTCGGGCGAGCCCCCACCCCAGCGAGTCGAGCAGCGCCCAGGCCACGTCGCGGTCGAAGCCGGTGGTCAGCGCGACCTTGATGCCGCGGGCGCGGAGGGCTCCCAGGGCCTCGGCCACGCCGTCGAACGCGACCGGCGGCTCGTCGCGGTACGACTCGGCGAGGGCGTCCTTGAAGCGGTCGAAGCGCTCGGCGACCAGGGCGCCTGAAGGCTCGACCCCGCCGAGGCGGAGGAGGGCTGTGATGGCGGTGACCTTGTCGGTTCCCATCCACGTCTGGAGGTCGGCGTCATCGAGCGTCGCCCCCGCTTCGGTGACGGTTGTGGCGAGGGCGCGGTACACGGCGCCGCCGTCGTCGACGGTCGTTCCTGCCATGTCAAAGACAGCCAATTCGATCATGGTCCGAGCGTAGGGGCGGGGTCGGAACGGCCCGGGCCGGGCGAGAGAACGGTTGCCGAGTGTTGGGAAACCGTTCACCGACCCAGCGTGTCCCCGTAACGGGGGACGGCAACCATTGCCCCGATCAGCCCGCGGATCCCTACTGTCCGGCACCACGGACCCCTGCGGCGATCTTGGAGGAATTCACAGTGCCTGCCCTTTCCACGACACCGCGTCGTATCGCCGCCGGTCTCGCCTTCACGGCTGCCGTCGCCATCGTCCTGACCGGCTGCTCGACCTCGTCGAACGCCGGCTCCGACCCGTCGGCGATCGCCACCGCGAAGACCGCCACCAGCGCCGCCGACTTCGGCGGCATGGACGGCCTCGTCAAGGCCGCCAACGCCGAGGGCGCCCTCAACGTCATCACGCTTCCGCCGTCGTGGGCCAACTACGGCAAGATCATCGCCGGCTTCGAGAAGAAGTACCCCGACATCAAGATCACCTCGGCCAACCCGAACGGCTCGTCGGCCGACGAGGTCGCCGCGGCCAAGTCGCTCAAGGGCCAGTCGACCGCTCCCGACGTCTTCGACCTCGGCACGGCCGTCCTGAACGACAACACCGACCTGCTGGCGAAGTACAAGGTCTCGAACTGGTCGGACATCCCCGACGACTTCAAGGACGCCGACGGCACCTGGTACTACGACTACACCGGCCTCATGTCGGTCGGCTACGACTCGAGCGTCATCAAGACCGCCCCGACGTCGATCAAGGACCTCCTCGGCTCCGAGTACAAGAACAAGGTCTCGATCAAGGGCGACCCGACGCAGGCCAACGAGGCCGCCTCGGCCGTCTACCTGGCCGCGCTCGGAAACGGCGGCTCGGCCGACGACATCCAGCCCGGCATCGACTTCTTCAAGACCCTCAAGTCGGACGGCAACTTCAACTCCACCCTGCCCACGCAGGCCACGGTGAACTCGGGCGAGACCCCTGTCGTGCTCCAGTGGAGCTACAACAACCTCGCCTGGGGTCCCGCGGGCGGCTCGGCCGGCAACCCGAACTGGAAGACGGTCGTCCTGCCGGGCACGGCTCTCGGCTCGTACTACAACCAGGCCATCAACGCCGACGCCCCGCACCCCGCCGCGGCACGCCTGTGGGAGGAGTACCTCTACACCCCCGAGGTCCAGAACCTCTACCTGGCTGCCGGCGCCTACCCCTCCACTCTCGCCGCGATGGAGAAGGCCGGAACGGTCGACAAGGACACCCTGGCCACGGTCGGCGAGGCTCCCAGCGACTTCGTCCAGCTGACCAGCGACCAGGCCACCAAAGCCGCCGCGCTCCTCACGGCCGGCTGGGCCAAGGCGGTCAACTAGCCATCATGACGACGCAATCGATTCCCGATGCACGACCCCGCGCTCGCGGGTCGATCGCGTCGTCCTCCATCGAGACCGGCACCGGCGCCGGGGGCACCGCCCCTCGGCGCCGGAGCGCGGCCTGGCTCGGCTTCACGCCGTTCGCCGCCTACGTCGTCATCTTCCTGGCGATCCCTGCGGTCATCGCGGTCGCCAGCGGGTTCTTCGGCGCCGACGGCGGATTCACCCTCGCCAACCTGAAGGCGCTGACCGACCCGGTCATCATCAAGTCGTTCCAGGGCTCGCTCCTGGTCTCGGCCGTCAGCGCGGTCGTCGGCGCCGTCATCGGGGCGCTCGTCTGCTTCGCCCTCCTCGGTACGAAGGCCGAGGGCATGCTGCGCACGGTCATCGACTCCGCGTCGAGCGTGCTCGCGCAGTTCGGCGGCGTCATGCTCGCCTTCGCGTTCATCGCGACGGTCGGCTTCCAGGGAATCGTGACGCTGTACCTCAAGAACACCTTCGGGTTCGACATCAACGCCGACGGGGCCCTGCTGTACAAGATCCCGGGCCTGATCCTGCCGTACACCTACTTCTCCGTGCCGCTGATGGTCCTGACCTTCATGCCCGCGATGGAGGGCCTCAAGTCCACCTGGGGCGAGGCGGCCGCGACCCTCGGCGCCACCCGCCGCCAGTACTGGACCAGGATCGCCATGCCCGTCCTCGCCCCCGCGTTCTTCGGCAGCGTGCTGCTCCTGTTCGCGAACTGCTTCTCGTCCTTCGCCACGGCCGCCGCGCTCCTGAGCCAGGGCGGCATCGTCCCGCTCTCGATCAAGCAGCAGCTCACCAGCGAGACGATCGTCGGCGTCTCCAACACGGCAGGCGTCCTGGCCCTCGGAATGCTCGTCATCATGGTCGTCGTCATGTTCTTCTACTCGCTCCTCCAACGCCGGGCCGCGAGGTGGCAGCGATGAGCGCCGTCCCGCTGACCTCGACCGCGGTCGAGCCGACCACCGTTCCCAGCCCCTCGCCCCGACGGGGCAGGACGCCCCGCGTCGGGGCCGAGCCGAGCAAGGCGGCCCGCCTGATCATCCTGATCGCGGTCGGCCTGGTCTTCCTCGTGCCGCTGGGCGCCATGTTCGAGTTCACGCTCCGCACCAGCGGCAAGCCCGGCGTCTACTCGTTCGCGCACTACGCGTCGATCTTCCACACCGATCCCGCCCTCGGCATCAGCTACGAGCCGCTCTTCGAGGGAATCAGGAACTCGCTCCTGATCTGCCTTCTCACCGTCGCGATCATCCTGCTGATCCTGCTGCCGACGATGCTTCTCGTCGAGCTCCGCTACCCGAGGGTGCGGCGTGTGCTCGAGTTCGTCTGCATCCTGCCGATCACGGTCCCCTCGATCGTCCTCGTCGTCGGCTTCGTGCCGGTCTACCAGCGGGTCGCCGCCGTCTTCGGCAGCCAGCCGTGGACCCTCGCCTTCGCGGTCGGCATCATCGTGCTGCCCTACGCCTACCGCCCGATCGCGACGAACATCGCTGCCTTCGACCTGGTCACCCTCACGGAGGCCGCCCGGTCGCTCGGCGCCAGCTGGCCGGTCGCGATCTACCGCGTCATTCTGCCGAACATGCGACGCGGCGTCATCTCCGCCGTGTTCCTCACGGTCGCGGTGGTTCTCGGCGAGTACACGATCGCCGCCTTCCTCAGCCAGAACACGTTCCAGACGGCACTGCTGCTCATCAGCCAGACCGACTCCTACGTCGCGACGATCTTCGCGCTCGCCGCCCTCGTGTTCGCCTTCGTCATCCTCCTCATCATCGGCCGCTTCGGCGCCGCCAGCCCCGGCTCGCGCCGCCGTCGTCCCAGAAGGGTCCAGCCATGACCTCCACCAGCCCCGCACCCGTCCTGTCCCGCCTCGGCGACGGCGCCACCGTCGAGCTGATCGGCGTGGTCAAGGAGTACCCGGGCGCAGGAACTCGGGCCCTCGACGAGCTGTCCCTCTCCATCGCGCCCGGCGAGTTCATCGCCCTGCTCGGTCCCTCCGGCTGCGGCAAGACGACCGCCCTCCGAGCCCTGGCCGGCCTCGAGCAGATCAACGCCGGCTCGATTCGCATCGACGGCGTCGACGTGGCGTCGACGCCCGTGAACAAGCGCGATATCGGAATGGTGTTCCAGGCGTACTCGCTGTTCCCGCATATGACCGTGCTGCAGAACGTCGAGTTCGGGCTGCAGATGCGCCGCGTCTCGGCCGCTGACCGCGCCGTCCGGGCTCGCGAAGCGCTCGAGATGGTCGGACTCGACCACCTGGCCGAGCGCTACGCGCACCAGATGTCGGGCGGCCAGCAGCAGCGCGTCGCGCTGGCCCGCGCCCTCGTCACGCGCCCCCGCGTGCTCCTCCTCGACGAGCCGCTGTCGGCGCTCGACGCGAAGGTGCGCGTGTCGCTCCGCGAGGAGATCCGCCGTATCCAGACCGAGCTCGGCATCACGACCGTCTTCGTCACGCACGACCAGGAGGAGGCGCTCGCCGTCGCCGACCGCGTCGCCGTCATGCGTGCCGGCGAGATCGAGCAGATCGGAACCCCCGAGGCCCTGTACCTGACGCCGCGGACGCCGTTCGTCGCCGACTTCGTGGGCGTCAGCAACCGCATGCAGGGAACGCTCCGGAGCGGCACCATCACGGTGCGCGGTGCCAGCCTGCCGTCGATCGACCCCACGCTGCCCGACGGGGAGGTGCTGGCCTACGTCCGCCCGGAGGACATGGTCTTCGTGCCCCTCGACCAGGCCGCGCCGGCCGACATCACCGGGACCGTCGCATCGACGAGCTTCCTCGGCTCGCTCCGCCGCACGACGGTGCGCCTGGACGACGACACGATCGTGTCGGTGCAGCACGGTGTCGAGCAGCAGTTCCTGTTCGGGGACGCGGTGGCGCTGCGGCTCACGGGGCGCCCCGTGGCGTCGAGCCCGGTGGCGGCGTAGCGCAGTTCCTACGCCCGCCTGTGGATAACTCCGTCGAGGGGGTGGCGAGCGAATAGTGTGGACGGAGATGCCAGCGGTCTCACGGGTCGACAAGGTATCTTGATATCAAGACATTCTGCCGGGCCACAAGCCGCGGCGGGCCGCCCAACGAAGGAGTCGCCACTCGCATGAGCAAGATCATCTACACCTTGACCGACGAGGCCCCGCGGCTCGCGACGTACTCGTTCCTCCCCATCGTCGAGGCGTACGCCGCCAAGGCCGGCGTCGAGGTCGAGCCCCGCGACATCTCGCTCGCCGCACGGATACTGGCACACTTCCCCGAGCGCCTCACGCCTGAGCAGGTCGAACCCGACGAGCTCGCCGCCCTCGGCGCCCTCGCGAAGACGCCCGAGGCCAACATCATCAAGCTGCCCAACATCTCGGCATCGGTGCCGCAGCTGAAGGCCGCGATCGTCGAGCTGCGCTCGCAGGGGTTCGACCTGCCCGACTACCCCGACGAGCCGCAGAGCGACGAAGACATCGATGTCCGCGCGCGTTATGACAAGGTCAAGGGCTCCGCGGTCAACCCGGTGCTGCGCGAGGGCAACTCCGACCGCCGCGCTCCCGCCAGCGTCAAGCAGTACGCCCGCAAGCACCCGCACCGCATGGGCGCCTGGTCTCCCGACTCGAAGACGAACGTCGCGACCATGGGCCACGACGACTTCCGCTCGAACGAGAAAAGCACGGTCGTCGCCGCCGAGGGCAGCGTCTCGATCGAGTTCACGGCGGCCGACGGCACGAAGACCGTGCTCCGCTCGGCCGTGCCCGTCACGCAGGGCGAGGTCATCGACGCCACCGTCCTGCACGTCGCGGCACTCCGCTCCTTCCTCAAGGAGCAGATGGCTCGCGCCGAGGCCGAGGGCGTGCTGTTCTCGGTGCACCTCAAGGCCACGATGATGAAGGTCTCCGACCCGATCATCTTCGGCCAGGTCATCCGCGTCTTCTTCGACGAGGTCTTCCAGCAGTACGGCGACGACCTCGCCGCAGCGGGCCTCAACCCGAACGACGGCCTCAACGCCATCCTCGTCGGGCTCGACTCGGTGTCGAACGGCGCCGAGATCAAGGCCGCCTTCGAGGCCGTCCTCGCCAAGGGGCCTGAGCTGGCCATGGTCGACTCCGACCGCGGCATCACCAACCTGCACGTGCCGAGCGACGTCATCGTCGACGCGTCGATGCCCGCCATGATCCGCACCTCCGGCCACATGTGGGGCAAGGACGGAGCCGAGCACGACACCCTCGCCGTCATCCCCGACTCGAGCTACGCCGGCATCTACCAGGCCGTGCTCGACGACTGCCGTGCGCACGGCGCCTTCGACCCGACCACGATGGGCTCCGTGCCCAACGTCGGCCTCATGGCGCAGGCCGCCGAGGAGTACGGCTCGCACGACAAGACGTTCCAGCTTCCCGGCGAGGGTACCGTCACCGTGGTCGACGGCTCGGGCGCGGTCCTGCTCGAGCAAGCGGTCGAGACCGGCGACATCTGGCGCATGTGCCAGACCAAGGACGTCGTCGTGCGCGACTGGGTCAAGCTCGCCGTCACGCGTGCCCGAGCCACCGGCGCCCCCGCCGTGTTCTGGCTCGACGAGTCGCGCGCCCACGACGCGCAGCTCATCACGCTCGTCACGACGTACCTCGGCGACCACGACACCGAGGGCCTGCAGATCGAGATCCTCTCGCCCGTCGACGCCATGGCCTTCTCGCTGGAGCGCATCCGCCGCGGCGAGGACACCATCTCGGTGACCGGCAACGTGCTCCGCGACTACCTCACCGACCTCTTCCCGATCATGGAGCTCGGCACCTCGGCCAAGATGCTGTCGGTCGTGCCCCTGCTGAACGGCGGCGGCCTCTTCGAGACCGGCGCGGGCGGCTCCGCTCCGAAGCACGTCACGCAGCTCGTCCAGCAGGACTACCTGCGCTGGGACTCCCTGGGCGAGTTCCTCGCCCTCGCGGCCAGCTTCGAGCACCTCGCGACGACGACCGGCAACGCCCGCGCGCAGATCCTCGCCGACACGCTCGACCGCGCGACGGCGTCGTTCCTCGACGAGAACAAGTCGCCGGGGCGCGCCATCGGCACGATCGACAACCGCGGCAGCCACTTCTACGTGGCGCTGTACTGGGCGAACGAGCTCTCGCAGCAGACGGCCGACGCCGATCTCGCGGCCGACTTCGCCAGCCTCGCCGGAGTGCTCGGCGGCGCCGAAGAGGCCATCGTCGGCGAGCTGATCGCCGTGCAGGGCAGCCCCGTCGACATCGGCGGCTACTACCGTCCCGACGACGCCAAGGCCTCGGCAGTCATGCGTCCGTCGGCGACGCTGAACGAGGCGCTCGCGGCGCTCTAGCTCCGCTGCACGAAGGCCCCGCGCGTGGTGCGCGGGGCCTTCGTCGTGCTCGGTGCGTGCGTCGCGGCGTGCCCGCGCGGCGCCGGGCCGGCCGCGGGTGCGCGCCGCCGTGCCCGCGCCCAGCTGCGCGCTCCGGGTCGCGTCGGACCGTGCACCGCGGCGCCGGACCGTGCGCCGCGCCGCCGCGCCTCGCCGTGCGCGAGGTGGCCGCCGTCGTCGGGGTGCTGGCCCCGCGGCGACGCGGAGGGCCACCTCGGGATGGGTGGGGTGGTCTGTCGCGCGGGCGAGGTACCCGTAGGGCCGCCGAGGTGGCCGCCGTCGTCGGGTCGGTCGCCCCGTGGCGACCCGGAGGGCCACCTCGGGATGGGTGGGGTGCGGTGGTGCGAGATGGCCGTCGTCGTCGGGGCGCCGGCCCCGCGGCGACCCGGAGGGCCATCTCGGGATAGGTGGGTGGTCTGTGGCGCGGGCGAGGTGCCCGTAGGGCCGCCGAGGTGGCCGCCGTCGTCGGGTCGGTCGCCCCGACCCGACGCGCGAGGCCATCTCGCGGCGGGTGAGGTCGGGCCGGGTACCGGGTGAGTGGAATCTGCGGCTCAGGGGGCGATTCGGCGCAGGAACTGCGCACTCGACGGCGAGCACCCGCCGCGTCGCGCGCGTGCCGGTCCGCGAGGTGGCCCGCGTCGTCGGGCTGGGCGTCGCGAGGCGACGGCGGCGGCCATCTCGGCGGGGACGGCGCGGCGGCGGCGCGGCGGCGGTGGGGCGCGCCCGGCGGCGCGGCGGCGCGGCGGCGGCGGGGCGGGGAAGACGGCGGGCGGCACGACGGCCCGAGGCCGGGCGCGACGGGGCGCGGGCCCGCGGGAGCGCAGCGGCCGGGCCGGGCGGAGTCAGGCCCCGAAGCTAGGCGCTGCGGACCACCGAGGAGGGTCGCCCCAGCATGGCGGCGCCGACCGCGGCGACGGGCAGGCCCTCGGGCAGGAGGCTGATGCGGTCGGGGAGGGCGAGCGAGGCGAGGAACGTCGAGGCGGCGGCCCACTCCTCGAGCACGAGACGGACGGCCGAGAGGAGGGGTGCGCCGACGTGGCTGACTCCGCCGCCGATGACGACCCGCTCGACGTCGACCGTGAGCACGAGCAGGCGGACGGCGGCCGCGACTCCCTCGGAGACTCGGCGGCTGACGGCGACGGCGTGCGGGTCTCCGTCGGCGGCTGCGCGGAAGAGGTCCTGCGCCGGGTAGGGGTGGCTGGTGGGCCAGAGGCGGGCGATCGCCGAGCCGGCCGCGACGGTCTCGAGGCAGCCGCGCTGGCCGCACAGGCAGAGGTCGCGCTGCGGGTCGACGGGGATGTGGCCGATCTCGCCGGAGACGCCGCGGGCTCCGCGCCAGAGCGCTCCGTCGAAGACGAGGCCGGCGGCGAATCCGGTGCCCAGGTTGAGGTAGGCGACGGGACCCTCGAGGCCCATGAGGTGGACGGCGCCCAGGGCCGCCGCGTTGACGTCGTTCTCGACGGCGACCGGCGTGTGCGTGAGGGCTTCGAGCGCCTCGCCGAAGGGGGTGTCGTGGAATCCGAGGTTGACCGCGTGCCGCACCCGCCCGGTGGCCGGGTCGACGAGGCCGGGGATCCCGACGCCGATGCTGTCGAGCGAGGCGCCCGTGAGTCGGCGGAGACCCTCGACCGCGGCGGCGGCTCCCGCGACGACCTCCTCTTCGCCGAAACCGGTCGGAAGACGGAGGCTGCCGGTGACCGTGCCGTCGGAGTCGACCGCCACCGCGTCGATCTTGGTGCCGCCGATGTCGAGGCCGGCCCTCATCGGCGGGCTCCGCGCGGGGCGCCGGGGGAAGGGCGGGTCGAGGCGTGCATGTTTGTTAGTAAATCTTACGAATCCGATGGCGCGCAAGATTCGCGCGTCACAAATCCTTCAAATCACGGGCACGTTTCGTCTCGGTTACATCCGAAAAGAGTTCTTGACTTTTGTTTGTAAGGGCAATTTACTAACACAACCAGCCCGTCCGGGCCTTCGAGAGGCGAGAGAATGACAAGCGAGATCGTGGAGCAGGCACCGCGTCGCCGACGGGTGTCGGTCAAGGCGCTGCCGCAGCACAACCGCGTGCACAACCGCTCGCTGGTGCTCCAGGCGCTCTTCCACAACGGCGCCATGAGCCGCGCCGACCTCGCCCGCCACTCGGGCCTCACCCGCCCGACGGTGTCGGTGCTCGTCGCCGAGCTCGAGGCCGACGGCATCGTCTCCGAGATCGGCCAGCGCGCGGACGTCAGGGTGGGCAAGCCCGCCACCCTCGTCGAGATCAACGCCGACGCGTTCCACATGATCGTGCTCGACCTCTCCAGCGCCGACCGCTTCGTCGGAGCCGTCGTCAACCTCCGAGGCGAGGTCGTCGACCGCGCCGAGCTCGAGATCGACGGCGCCGTGGGCGACGACGCGATCGCCCGGGTCATCCGACTCGGCGAGCGCCTGGCCGCGCTGACCACCCGCCGCATCCTGGGCATCGGCGTCGGCTCGCCCGGCATCGTCGACGACCAGGGCGTCGTGCGCGAGGGCCTGCACCTCGAGTGGTTCGACCTGCCTCTGAAGCAGCGTCTCAAGGAGCACTTCCGCGTGCCTGTCCGGGTCGCCAACGACGCGAACGTCGCCGCTCTCGGCGTCCACACCTTCCGCGACGTGCCCGGCCTCAGCCTGATGGTCATCACGATCGAGCACGGCGTCGGCGTCGGCCTCATCATCGGCGGCTCGCTCGTCGAGGGCGAGCAGTTCTCCGCCGGCGAGATGGGCCATGTCACCGTCGACTCGTCGGCCGATGGCAGCGAGGGCGCCCTCTGCACCTGCGGTCGCCGCGGCTGCCTCGAGACGGTCGTCGGCGCCCGCTACCTCAGCGACCGCGTGGCAGGTCTTCCGGCGCAGGAACGCGACGCCGCACTTCGCAGTGCGGGCCGAGCTCTGGGGATCGTCACCGCCCCGGTGATCAGCGCCCTGAACCTCAACGAGGTCGTGCTGTCGGGCCCCGCCGCCCTGCTCGACGGTCCGTTCGCGGAGGCCGCCCTCGCCACCGTCAAGGCGCGCACGCTCTCGGCCGTCGGCCGGGGTCTCACCCTGCGCACGTCCGGCGGCGACACCGATCTCGTCCTCCTGGGGGGTGCCTCGCTCGTCCTCCAGGCCGAGCTCGGCGTCTCCTGACCTGTTCTCTTCCCTTCCGATCACATTCACCACGAGGAGTTAGAAAGTGCGTATTTCGAAGATCGCCGCGGTCGGGGCCCTCAGCCTCGCCGCCGTCGTGGCGCTCAGCGCCTGTTCCAGCAGCGGCAACGCCGGCACCTCCGGCGGTGGCACGCAGTCGGTGCCCACCACCAAGGGCGACGGCAAGACGCTCAA
Organism: Frondihabitans sp. PhB188; assembly: GCF_003752365.1. Lineage (GTDB taxonomy): Bacteria > Actinomycetota > Actinomycetes > Actinomycetales > Microbacteriaceae > Frondihabitans. The sequence continues at coordinate 505,381 of NZ_RJUO01000004.1, forward strand.
GGTCTGGGTGATGACCGGCGACTACACCGACGCCACCATCGCCGAGATCAACAAGGAGTTCACTGCCAAGACGGGCGCCAAGGTCGACGTCCAGATCCAGCAGTGGGACGGCATCACCACCAAGATCTCGACGGCGCTCGCCACCAGCACGCCGCCCGACGTCATGGACCTCGGCAACACGCAGGTCGCCAGCTACGCCGCCAACGGCGCGCTGCTCGACCTCACGCCGTACAAGAAGGACCTCGCCCAGGGGCAGACCTGGCTGACCGGGCTCTCGGAGCCCGCCACGGTCGACGGCAAGCTCTACGGCCTGCCCGGCTTCGCCGGCGCCCGCGCGGTCATCTACAACAAGACGACGTGGGCGAAGGCCGGCGTCACCGACGCTCCGACCACCTACGACGAGCTCACCGCCGACCTCGACAAGGTGGCGGCCGCCAACAAGTCGACCTCCGACTTCTCTCCCTTCTACCTGCCGGGCCAGCAGTGGTACGCCGGAATGCAGTTCGTCTGGGATGCCGGCGGAGAGATCGCCACCGAGAAGGACGGCAAGTGGACCGCCGGTCTCGGCGACTCGAAGGCGCAGCAGGGTCTCGCCGACTTCAAGGAGTTCCAGAACGCGTACTCGTCGAAGGCCTCTCGGACGCTCGACACCGACAGCCCCGACTTCACGCAGATCTTCGCCGACGGCAAGACCAGCGCCATCCTCTCGACCAACGGGTACGTGGACCTCGTCAAGAAGGCCAACCCGAAGCTGAAGGACAGCGACATCGGCACCTTCCCCTTCCCCGGAAAGTCGGGCAAGACGCAGCCCGTCATGCTCGGCGGCTCGGACTGGGGCATCGCGGCGAAGTCGAAGAACACCGACCTCGCGCTGCAGTGGGCCAAGATCGCGGCCAGCCCGTCGGTCCAGTCGAAGTGGGTCTACGGCAACGACGGCTGGATCCCGAACAGCACCGACGGCATCAAGGCGGCCGACTCGACGCTGAGCGACATCGACAAGGGCTTCTTCAACGCGGCTCTCAACTCGAAGGCCACTCCGGCCTCGGGCGAGTGGGCGGGCCTGGAGGGCGACAAGAGCATCAATCAGCTCTTCTCGGCCGTCGCCTCGGGCTCGAAGACGCCTGAATCGGCTGCGTCGAGCTTCGACACCGCAGCGGACAAGACGCTCAACGCGAAGTAGACGGGCCGGGGCGGCGCTCCGGCGCCGCCCCGCTCGTCTCCTCTCATCGCGCTCCACCGATCGACCGAAGGGCACCGAATGGCCATCTCGACCGTGAACCCCGGCCTCCGCAGAGCGGCGAAGGGGCCTCGCAGGAACCTCGCGCCGCTGTGGCTGCTCAGCCCGGCGGGAATCGTCCTGCTGGCGGTGCTCGTCGCACCGATCATCTACCTGGTCGTGACCTCGTTCACCGACTACGACCAGCGCACGCTCTACACCGGCGCCTACGACTCGGTCGGCATCGCGAACTACCTGTCGCTGTTCACCGATCCCGACTTCTGGTGGTCGCTGATCCGCACGGTGCTCTTCACGGCCGCGATGGTCGCCGGCAGCATCGTGATCGGCACCGGTGTCTCGCACCTCCTGACACGGCTGTCGACGGTGATGCGCTACGTCGTCACGATCGTCCTGATCTTCGCGTGGGGCATGCCCAACGTCGCCTCCTCGCTGGTGTGGAAATGGCTGTTCCAGCCCGGCTACGGCGTCATGAACTGGTTCCTGACGCAGCTGCACGTCTTCGGCGACATGACGAACGTCGACTGGTCGAACAACGCCTTCCTCTCGTACGCGTCGATCTGGATGCTCATCGTCTGGCAGGCGGTGCCCTTCATCGCTCTCACCCTCTACGCGGCCGAGACGCAGATTCCCACCGAGCTCAAGGAGGCCGTGCGTCTCGACGGCGCCTCCGAGTGGGGCGTCTACAAGACGATCACCCTGACCTTCCTCAAGCCGACCCTCCTGCTCGTCACGATCCTCTCGGTGATCTGGGACTACAACGTCTTCAACCAGATCTGGCTCGTCTCGCAGGGCGGCCCCGACGATGCGACCTCCACCCTCGGCGTCTTCACGTTCACGACGGCCTTCGTCGGGTTCCATCTCGGGCAGGGCGCCGCGATCTCGGTCGTGACGACGCTGATCCTGCTGATCCTCACCGTGTTCTACATCCGCAACCTGATCCGCTCGGGAGAAGACCTGTGACCACGACCGCGCCCCGCCTCTCGACCGACGAGGTCTCCGACCACGCCCCCGCATCAGCGCCGACAGCGGTGAAGTCGACGCGTCGCCGCAAGCGCCCGCGCTGGATCAGCCACACGATCGCGGTCGTCTTCTCGATCGTCTGGATCTTTCCGGTCTACTGGATGATCAACACGGCCTTCAAGCCCCGTACCGAGGCGATGACGTCCAAGCCGGAGTTCTATCCCCACCACCCGACGCTGCACAACTTCGCGGTCGCGTTCACGCAGGGCGACTTCCTCGTCTACCTGCGCAACTCGGCGATCGTCGTGTCGGGTGCCGTCGTCCTCTCGATCCTGCTCGGCCTGTTCGCCGCAGCCGCTCTCTCGCGCTTCCGGTTCCGCGGGCGCCGCTCGATCATGGTCGTCATCCTGGTCGTCCAGATGCTGCCGGCGACGGCCCTGCTGATCCCGCAGTTCTTGATCTTCAGCCAGATCGGACTCGTCGGCACCTACGTCGGCCTGATGCTCGCCTACGTCGCGGCCGTCCTGCCATTCACCATCTGGGTCATGCGCGGGTTCTTCCTGGCCATCCCGATGGAGGTCGAGGAGGCCGCCCGGATGGACGGGGCGTCGACGTGGCAGGTCCTGACCCGGGTGCTCTTCCCGCTGGTCATGCCGGGCGTGATCGCCTCGGGCGTCTTCGCGTTCATCGCGGCGTGGAACGACTACATCGTCGCCTACACGTTCATGCAGGACCAGAGCCACTACACGCTGCCGGTGTGGCTGGCGTCGTTCACCACTCAGACCTCGGGCACCGACTTCGGCGGGCAGATGGCGGCCTCCGTGCTGTTCTCGCTGCCGGTCGTCGTGTTCTTCATGATCATCCAGCGCAATCTGGTGTCCGGCATGTCGGCCGGCGCCGTGAAGGGATAGCAGTACCGATGACGATCTCACTCGTTCCCCGTCCGTCCAGCCTGGTGGAGGGCACCGGCTCCTTCGCCCTCGACGCCCGCACCCGCGTGGTCGCGCCGGAGGCCCTCGACGGCGAGGCCGCGCTTCTGCAGGCGGCGCTCCGCCCGTCGACCGGCCTCCCGCTGAAGGACGCCGACCTCGCCGACCGCGCCATCGTGCTCGGCCTCGCCGCCGACCTCCGCGCGTCGGAGTACCGCCTCGAGGTCACCGTCGACGGCGTCGTCGTGCAGGGCGGCGATGCGGCCGGCGTGTTCCACGGCATCCAGACGCTGCTGCAGCTCCTGCCCGCCGAGTCGTACCGCCGAGCCCGTGTGGAGGGCGTGGCCTGGACCCTCCCGGCCGTGACGATCGTCGACGCCCCGAAATTCGGCTGGCGGGGCGCGATGCTCGACGTGGCCCGGCACTTCATGCCGAAGCACGACGTGCTCCGCTTCATCGACCTGATGGCGATGCACAAGCTGTCGGTGCTCCACTGGCACCTCACCGAGGACCAGGGCTGGCGCATCGAGATCGACAAGTACCCGCGCCTCACCGAGGTCGCGTCGTGGCGCAAGAACTCGCAGGTCGGCGCGGGCCCCGACGCCACCTTCGACAACCGCCCGCACGGCGGCTTCTACACGAAGGCCGACATCCGCGAGGTCGTCGCCTACGCGAGCGCCCGCCACATCCAGGTCGTGCCCGAGATCGACGTGCCCGGCCACAGCCAGGCCGCCATCGCCGCGTACCCGGAGCTCGGCCTCGACCCGTCGAAGCAGCTCGACGTCTACCCCGCCTGGGGCATCATCCACGACGTGCTCAACATGGAGCAGTCGACCGTCGACTTCTACAAAGACGTCTTCGACGAGATCCTCGACCTCTTCCCGTCGCCGATCATCGGCGTGGGCGGCGACGAGTGCCCGCGCGACGCCTGGAAGGCCGACGCGCGCACGCAGGAGATCATGCGCGAGCGCGGCTTCACCGACGAGGCCGAGCTGCAGACCTGGTTCATCGGCGAGCTCGATGCGCACATCACCGCGAAGGGCCGCCGCATCTACGGCTGGGACGAGATCCTGGAGGGCGAGATCTCGGAGTCGGCGATCGTCGCCTCGTGGCGCGGCATGACGGGTGCCGTCACGGCGGCGAAGCGCGGTCACGACGTCGTCGCCTGCCCGGACGACCAGGTCTACCTTGACTACCGCCAGTCGACCGACCCCGACGAGCCCATCCCCGTCTCGATCCCGCTCACCGTGGCCGACGTCTACGCGTTCGAGCCGGTCCCCGCGCAGCTCACCGCCGACGAGGCCGCCCACGTGCTCGGCGGCCAGGGCAACATCTGGACCGAGCACATGGACTCGCCCCGCACCGTCGACTACCTCGTCTTCCCTCGCCTGTGCGCGCTCGCCGAGGCCGTCTGGACCGAGGGCGATCGCGACTTCGCCGAGTTCGAGCCGCGCCTCGAGGCGCACCTGGCCCGGCTGGACGCGATCGGCGTGGAGTACCGGAAGGCGTCGGGGCCGCTGCCGTGGCAGATGCGTCCGGGGGTTCCCGGTCGTCCGTCCACTCGCGAGGAGCGCGCGGCGTTCATCGCCGAGCTCGTCGCGAACATCGCGGAGTAGCGCGTGGAGGTCATCGTCAAGCCGACCCCCGCCGAGGTCGGCCGCACGGCCTCGGCCCTGATCGCGCGGGTGTCGCGCGAGAAGCCCGAGGCCGTCCTGGGGCTCGCGACCGGCTCGTCGCCGCTCGGCATCTACGAGTCGCTCGCGGCGCTGGTCGACGCCGGCGACCTCGATCTGTCGAGAGCGTCGGGCTTCGCGCTCGACGAGTACGTCGGAATCCCGCTCGACCATCCGGAGTCCTACGCGTCGGTCATCGCCCGCGACGTCGTCGGGCCTCTCGGCATGGACCCGTCGAGGGTCCGCGTCCCCGACGGGCGAGCCTCCGACATCGAGGCGGCGACGCGCGACTACGACGAGGCGATCCGCTCTGCCGGCGGTATCGACGTGCAGATTCTCGGGATCGGCGCGAACGGCCACATCGGCTTCAACGAGCCCTCGTCGTCGTTCGCCTCGCGCACCCGCATCAAGACTCTGGCCCCGTCGACCCGCGAAGCCAACGCCCGCTTCTTCGACGATCCCGCCGACGTTCCCACGCACTGCCTCACGCAGGGGCTCGGCACGATCCTCGAGGCGAAGCGCGTCGTGCTGGTCGCGCAGGGGGCAGCCAAGGCCGATGCGGTGGCGGCGATGGTCGAGGGACCGCTCTCGGCGATGTGCCCGGGGTCGGCCCTCCAGCTCCACGAGCACGCGACGATCGTCGTCGACGAGGCGGCGGCGGCCCGGCTCACCCTGCGCGACTACTACGACTACACGTACGCCAACAAGCCGACGTGGCAGCGGTTCGAGTAGCGGTCTTCCGCGGCGCGACGGTCCATGACGGCACCGGCGCGCCGAGCAGACCGGCCGACGTGGTCGTCGAGGCCGGCCTCATCACGGCAGTCGAAGCAGGTGCACCGGCACCCGTCGGCGCCGAGGTCGTCGACGCGTCCGGCCGGGCGATGCTCCCGGGCTTCATCGACGCGCACTCGCACGACGACGCCGCGCTGTTCCGCCCCGGCGGCCTCGACCCCAAGACCGGCCAGGGCGTCACGACGACTGTGCTCGGCAACTGCGGGCTCGGCGTCGCACCGTCGTCGCCCGGCCTCGCCGAGAGCGCGACGCCTGTGCTCGGGCCGTTCCCCGACCGCCACTGGCCCACGTTCGGCGACTATCTCGCCGAGATCGCCGCCGAGGCCCGAGCCGTCAACACCGTGGCGCTGGTGCCTCATGCTCCGCTGCGAGCCGCCGCCCTCGGATTCGAACGCCGCCCGGCCACAGCGGCTGAAGTCGATGCGATCGCAGGAACTGCGGCCTCAGCCCTCGACGCAGGCGCAGCCGGCATCTCGCTCGGCCTCATGTACGCACCGGGTGACGAGGCCACCCGCGACGAGCTGCTCGCGCTGGCGACCGCCGCCGCACGGCACGACCGCCTGCTCGTGGCGCACATCCGCAACGAGGCCGACCACCTGCGCGCTTCCATCGACGAGATGGCCGACCTCGCCCGGGCCACCGGTGCTCGCCTCCACATCAGCCACCTCAAGGTCACCGGGCCCGCGAACGCCGGCGGCATGCCGGCGATCATCGACCACCTCGATGCGCTCCGCGACGAGGGGATCGACGTCACGGCCGACGTCTACCCGTACGACGCCGGGTCGACGACCGTCGCCTCGCTCTTCCCGCCGGACGCCCAGGGCGCACTGGTCGCGCTCCTGTCCGACCCGACGACGCGGCGGCCCCTCCTCGCGCGGCTCGACCACCCGTGGCCCGCCACCGCCCTCGAGAACCAGTGGGCCGCCGTCGGGCCCGGCCGCATCCTCCTGGCGGGGTTCCCCGCGACGATGGCCGAGTACGAGGGGCTGTCGGTCGCCGCCATCGCCGCGTCGCGGGCGCAAGACCCCCTCGACGCACTCGCGGACCTCGTCGTCGGGGCCGCCGGGCAGCTCACCGTCGTCGTCTTCCACACCGACCCCGACGGCGTGCGGCAGGCCCTCGCGTGGCCGCACACGCTCGTCGGCAGCGACGGGCTCCCGCGCGAGGCCGGATTCGTGCACCCCCGGCTCTACGGCACCTTCCCGCGGGCGCTGACCCTGGGGGTGCTGCCGTTCGACGCGGCCCTCGCGCGGATGACCTCGGCCACGGCCGACCGGTTCGGGCTGGCCCGACGAGGCCGCATCGAGGTCGGGGCCGCGGCCGACCTGCAGCTCGTCGACCTCGGCGCCTACGCCGACCGGGCGACGTACGACGACCCGCGGCGCAGCCCGGCGGGCCTCGCCGGCGTGTGGGTCGGCGGGGTGCGCGTGGGTGCGGCGTCGGCCGGCCAGTTCCTGCGCCCCGCCCCTGCTGCCCCTGCTGGCCCCAACAAAAGCGGGTGAGGGGTCGCTCGTTGTCGGGCGAGAGGGTGGTTCGGAGCAACTAGCGACCCCTCACCGGGCTTTAGAGGGACGACTGAGGGGACCTCTCCAGGTGCGCGTAGTCGGGGAGGGCGATCTTGTCGGCGGGCGGGGAGAAGAGCTTGGCGCCGAGACGGGAGGCGACGCGGCTCGATGCGACGCGGAGGCCGGTGTGGAACGCCGCGAGACCTGCCCGGGTGCGCGGGTTGGCGACGCGAGGGACCCCCGGCGGCAGCTTCTGGGCCTGGTCGACGAAGGGCCGCATGATCCGGTCGTAGCCGGCGAACGCGTCGCGGTGATCGACGTGGGCGGCGAGCTCGCCCGCGAGCACGTAGGCGCCGACGAGCGAGAGGCTCGTGCCCATGCCGCTGAGGGGGGACGCGCACCAGGCGGCGTCTCCGGTGAGGGCGACCCGGCCTCGCGACCAGCTCGGCGCATGCACCTGGCCGACCGACTCGAAGTAGACGTCGTCGGCCCTGTCGAGCTCGTCGAGCACCCGCGGCGCCTCCCAGCCGGAGCTCCCGAACTGGTCGCGAAGGCGGGCCCGCTGCTCGTCGGGGCTCCGGCGGCTGTCGCGCTGCGTCGCCTCGTCGTCGTAGAGGATCGACGTCAGCACGGCGCGGGTGGTCCCGTGGCGGTCGGGCCGCAGGGTGACTGCGAGCCCGCCGGGCTCGCTGTACCAGCGCCACCAGTCGACGTCCGACTCGGTGCGCGGGATCGTCAGGTACGTCATCTCCATGCCGAGGGGCCGGACCACCGCCTCGTCGCCGAAGACCAGCCGACGGGTCGACGAGCCGATGCCGTCGGCCGCGATCACGAGGTCGAACCGACGCGGCTCGCCGTGCTCGAACGTGACATCGACACCGTCGCCGGTGTCGTCGAGTCCAGTGATGCGGTCGCCGAAGACGTACTCGGTGGTGCCGGCGGAGGGTGCGACGGCCGACGTGCTGGACGTGCCGGACGTGCCGCGTGTCGCGCCGGACCCCGCGTCGCTGGTCGCCTCCACCAGGATCCGCGACAGGTCGCCGCGCAGGATCTCGACTTCCGCAGTCGCGCCGCTCGTCTCGGACGCCGTCGCCGGGAACTCGGCGACGACCGCGCCGCCAGCGCCGAGGAAGCGCGTGCCGAGCTCGCCCGTCGTAGCGGCCTTGACGGCCTTCTCGAGCCCGGCGCGTCGGAGCACCTCGCGGGCGGCGCCGCGCACGTCGATGTTCTGGCCGCCCTCGCGGAACGCCGGCGCCCGCTCGACGACAGTGGTGCGCCAGCCGTAGCGGCTCAGCCAGAAGGCGAGCGATGGGCCGGCGATGCTCGCGCCGGAGATCAGGACGTGCGGTCGCGTCATGGAGTGCCTCTCACGGCGTCGCACAAGCGCCGCCCGTCTGTTCTCTCCAGTCAACAGCACGCCGTCGAAGCCGGTGAGGGGTGGGGGGGGGGGGGCCCCCCCCCCCCCCCCCGGCCGGCCGCCCCCCCGCCCCCCCCCGCCCCCCCCCCCCCCCCCCCCCCCCCCCCCCCCCCCCCCCCCCCCCCCCCCCCCCCCGGCGGCCGGGAGGCCCGCGTGCAGCGACACCCCAGCACTGGGGCGAGAGGCCCGAAGGCGGGCGAGACACAATGAGGGCGTGACCACCCTCTACGTCTGCGACCTCGACGGCACCCTGCTCGGGCCCGAGGCGAGCCCGAGCGCCTTCACCGTCGACACCGTGAACGGCCTCGTCGCGCACGGCGTGCACGTCGCCGTGGCGACGGCCCGCTCGGCCGTGTCGCTGCGCCGCGTGGTCGGCGACCTCGACCTGCGCGGCCCGGCCTGCGTCTACGGGGGTGCGTTCGTGGTCGACCTCTCGACCGGCGAGACCCTCGTTCAGCGGGTGCTCGACACAGCCGTGGTCGACGGGATCCTCGACGTGTTCGCGCGCACGGGGACCTCGCCGCTGGTGTACTCGCTCGATCCTGCGGCCGAGGCCTCGGAGGAGACCGTCGCCGGCGCCGGAGAGCACGCGGATACGGTCGGCTGGGTGCGAGGCCACGAGGGCCCCGGGATCGCCTGGTACCTCGGCGACCGGGGCGACGACCCGAGGTTCCGGCCCGTCGACAGCCCCGCCGACCTGACGCGCGAGGGCACGTTCTCGATCGTCGCGCTCGCTCCCGAGTCAGACCTCGAGCCGGTGCGGCGGACGATCGAGCGCGAGTTCGCCGGTCACGTCACGGCCACGCTCCAGGAGGAGACCTACCTGCCCGGCATCTACTGGCTGGAGCTGGCGGCGCCCGGCGCCGACAAGGGGCACGGGGTGCTCGAGCTGAAGAGCCTGCTCGGCGCGGACCGCGTCGTGGTGTTCGGCGACAACCGCAACGACCTGGCGATGTTCCGGGTCGCGGACGCGTCGTACGCGGTCGCGAACGCGAGCGCGGAGGTCCGCGAGGCGGCGACCGGGGTGATCGGCTCGAACGCCGATGACGGCGTCGCGCACTGGCTGGCCGCGCACGCGAGGGTCCCGGCCAGGCGCTGACCCAGCCCTGAAAGCGGGGAGCTAGCCGACGACCGCGAGCGCGTCGATCTCGACGAGCATGGCCTCGTTCGGCAGCTCGACGAACACCGTGGTGCGGGTCGGGTACACGCCCGACGGCACGTTGGCCCGGATGTACTCGGCGTAGGCGGCGTTCATCTCGGCGAAGTCGCGGCGCTCGGTCAGGAACACGCGGAGCGAGAGCACGTCGTCGAAGGTGCCCCCGGCGGCCTGGACGATGGCCCTGACGTTGTCGAGCGTGCGGATCGTCTGCGAGGTGACGTCGCCCGGGTGGAGGTACTCGCCGGTGGCGGGATCCTGCGGCCCCTGGCCCGACACGGAGACGAACCCGCCCTTCTTCACTCCCTGCGAGAATGCCGTCATAGGGGTGGGCGCTCCGGTCGTCTCGACGCGGATCTTGCTCTCGGCCATCGTGGGGTCCATCCTGTCGTGCATCGCGTTCGTCCTACCCAACGACGCTACTGCACCACCCACCCGAGCGAAGGATCAGGCCCATGACACTCAGCGCCGAGCAGCCGTCGAAGGTCGCGTTCACCGGGAGGGCCTGGCCCATCCCCCTCGGGGAGCTCCCGACACCCGTCCTGACCATCGACTCGGAGGTGCTTCGGCACAACATCGACACGATGGCCGGCTGGTGCCGCGAGGCCGGCGTCGACCTCGCCCCGCACGGCAAGACGACGATGTCGCCCGACGTCTGGCTGAGGCAGATCGACGCCGGCGCCTGGGGCCTCACCGTCGCGACGGCCTACCAGGCCGAGGTCGCGCGCGAGGCCGGCATCGCCAACATCATCATGGCGGGCACGACCTTCGCCCCGGACGCGCTGGCCCGCCTGGCCCGGCCGGGGAGCGAGGTCATGATGTGGCTGGACTCCGTCGACGGCGTCCGGCTCGTCGATGAGGCGCTGGCCCGGATCGCGCCGGACCGGTCGCTGCCGATCCTGGTCGAGATCGGCGCGGCGGGCGGCCGCACGGGGGCGCGCACGATCGAGGCGGCGCTCGCTGTGGCGGCGGCGGTGGGCGAGGCCGACCACCTGGTGCTGGCGGGCGTCGCCGGCTACGAGGGGGCCCTGACGCATGGCACCGACTCGGCGGCGCTGCAGCTGATCGACGACTACCTGGCGACGATGATCGAGTTCCGCGACCTGCTCGACGGCGACTCGTTCGGCCCGTGGCTCGCCCGCGGCGGAGACGTGATCCTGACCGCCGGCGGCAGCGTCTACTTCGACCGCGTCGTCGAGGCTCTGGGCTTCCGGCACGACCCCGAGGGGCTCCGCGGTGCACGGACGCGAGTGGTGCTCCGCTCCGGCTCCTACGTCACGCACGACCACGACCTGTACCGCCGGCTCACGCCCTTCGAGCGGCTCGACGCGGCGGAGTCGTTCCGCCCGGCCCTCGACCTCTGGGCGAGCGTGCTCTCCCGGCCCGAGCCGACGCTGGCGCTCCTCAACGTCGGCCGTCGCGACACCGCCGACGACGAGGGCCTGCCGCTGGTCATCGAGGCGTACCGCGTGCAGGGCTCCGACGCCCGCCGCGTGCCGGGTGCCGCGCAGGGCGCCGTCGTCACGGGCCTCAACGACCAGCACGCCTTCGTGACCGTGCCGCCCGAGTCGGCGCTCGCCGTGGGTGACCTTGTACGGCTCGGCATCTCGCACCCGTGCACGACGATCGACAAGTGGAACGAGATCGCCGTCATCGAGGACCACCTCGGCGAGGCCCGCGGCCTGCCTCTGGTGACGTCGACGATAGAGACGCGGTTCTGACCCGGGCGACGAGGACGGCACGCCGGAAGCCGCGCAACCACGGCACGCCCCCGCACGAGGCGAGGGCGCGGTGGCGCTGTGCGGGGTAGGGGTCCCGCTAGCGCGGCGCCTTGCGACCCGACCTCGGCCAGGTGTCGCCAGCGACACCACGACGCAGGTACAGGGTCAGCCCGATGCCGAGCAGGAGTCCGACGAACCCGATCGGAAGGCAGATCGCCGCGGCCATGATGGGCGCGGTCGTCAGCACGAGAGTGATCGCGGCGATGAGGAACAGACCGCCGACCATCCCCGAGATGATGGCGATCCGCTCGGTGAGTCCGCGCGCGCCTGAGTTCATACCCCGAGGCTAGGGGCCGGGCGGCACCGGCGCAGTCGGACCTTCGGGGGACACCCTCGAGCCCCCGGGCTCAGGCGGTGAGGCGGTCGTACAGCGCGTCGACATCCCGGTCGACGACCCGGCGGCTCGCGTCGGCGTCGTGCCAGGCCAGGATGCGCCGGGCCCCTTCGGCGAAGGGGATGCGCGGCGCCCAGCCGGGGGCGAGCGACTCGATCTTCGAGGTGTCGAAGATGGCGGCGTGGCTCCGGTCGCCGCGCAGCGCCTCGTCCCAGACGGGCGCCTCTTGCACGAGATCGTGGGTCGTCCGGTGCACGAGATGGGGTACCTCCACGCCGGCGGCGTCGGCCAGGTCCAGCGCGATGGAGTTCCAGGTGAGCAGCTCGGGCGACATGATGTTGAACGCCTCGCCGATCGCCTCCGGCGCACCCAGCACGTGCACGAACGCGGTCGCGAAGTCGTCGGAGTGCGTGATCGCCCAGGGCGAGGTCCCGTCGCCGTGCAGCACGATGGGCAGGCCGCGGCGCATCCGGTCGATGGCCGTCCAGCCGCCGAGCAGGGGAACCTGCGTCCGGTCGTACGTGTGCGACGGCCGCACGACCGTCACCCGGATGCGCCCCGCGGCGTGCTCGTCGCGCAGCAGCCGCTCGCACGCGATCTTGTCGCGCGAGTACTGCCAGAACGGATTGTGCAGCGGGGTCGCCTCATCGATCGGCAGCCGGGCCGGCGGCTTCTGGTACGCCGACGCCGAGCTGATGAACACGTACTGCTCGGTCCGGTCGCCGAACAGCCGGACCGCGCGAGACACCTCGGCGGGCGTGAACGTGATGAAGTCGGCGATCGAGTCGAAGCGCCTGTCGCCGAGGGCCGTGCGGACGGCGTCCTCGTCGCGGATGTCGGCGGTGATGACCTCCACCCCGGCGGGCAGCTCCCGCGACAGGGTCGTGCCTCGGTTCAGGACAGTCACCGCGATCCCGTTCGCGCACGCCTCTCGGACGCACGAGGCGCTGATCTGGCCGGTACCGCCGATGAACAGGAGTGACGTCGTTGTCATCCGACGATCATGGCACGATCGGCGACCCCGCGGCCCAGACGCGCTCCACCGTCCAGCCGGGCGTCCACGCGACGAGGTCGGCGGCGAAGCCCGGCTCGACGAGGCCGAGCGTGCGCTCGAGGCCGAGCGCGGCGGCCGGCGTGAGGGTGAGGGCGGCCACCGCGTGAGCCGGCGGGAGCCCGACCTGGTCGATCGCGAGGCGCAGCGCCGCGTCCTGCGTGAGGGTCGAGCCCGCGATCGTTTCGGTTCCCGACAGCGTGGCGGTTCCGTCGGCGACCGTGACGTCGAGCGAGCCGAGACGGTACTCGCCGTCGTCCGCACCGGCGGCGGCCATCGCGTCGGTGATTAGCGCGATGCGGCCGGGGGCGGCGGCGAACAGCATCGCGGCGACCCGCGGATGCACGTGCACCCCGTCGAGGATGAGCTCGAGCGTCACGCGCCCGTCGTCGACCGCGGCCACGACGGGGCCCGGGGCGCGGTGGTGGATGCCGGGCATGGCGTTGAAGGCGTGCGTCAGCAGCCGCGCGCCGGCGTCGAAGCCCGCACGCGTCGTGGCGTAGTCGGCGACGGTGTGCCCCAGTGCCACGGCGACGCCCGCCCCCGACAGCCGCGCGATGGCATCGAGCGCTCCCGGCAGCTCGGGGGCGACGGTGACCTGACGGAGCGCGGCGCCGCCGGCCTCCAGCAGCGCGTCGAGAACGGCACCGTCGGGGGCCGAGAGGAAAGCCGGGTTGTGCGCCCCGCAGTTGCCGGGCGACAGGAGGGGGCCCTCGAGGTGCGCGCCGAGCACGAGGGGGTCGGACGCGCAGAGGTCGCTGATCGCGGCGAGGGAGGCGCGGAGTTCCTGCACCGGATTCGCGACGAGGCTGATCACCGAGCGCGTGGTGCCGTGCGCGCGGTGCACGGCCAGCGCAGCCGCGAACGCCGCGGGGTCGGTGGCGCCGTCGTCGAACGAGAAGCCGCCGCCGCCGTGGCCGTGCAGATCGATGAGGCCGGGCGTGAGCGTCGCGCCGCCGAGCTCGACTTCCTCGTCGACGACGGCGCCCACGAAGTCGCCGGGGCCTCCGACGGCGGCGATCCGCCCCGCTTCGATGAGAACGCAGGAACTCGCCCGCTCACCCCGCGCATCGAGCACCGCCGCATCGCGCAGCAACGACCTCATGCGCGGTTCTCGCGGCGGAAGTTCACCACTCCCGACACCAGCGCCACGACGGCGAACACGGCGCCGACCAGCGGGTAGCCGAGGCTCACCCAGCAGTACGCCGCCGACCCCATGACGGCGATCTCGACGATGGCGCGCCCGACGGGGTCGGTCTTCACCGGCGCCCTCGGCGACCGGAACAGCGCCCAGAGCACGATGGCGAACAGCGGGGCGCCGACGATGAAGAACCAGGCCGGGAACGGGTAGGGCCAGGCGTAGTAGCCCCAGAAGCCGAGGCTGAAGAAGGCGAACAGCTCGAGCACGAGCCGCAGCACGTCGTTGGCGGTCAGCGTGAAGCCCCGACCGCCGTCGCCGCCGCCGCGACCGGGCCTGCGCTTGGGAGTGTCGAACACGGCGCCTCGCTAGCGGAACACGATCGTGCGGGCGCCGTCGAGCAGCACCCGGTCTTCGGCGAACCAGCGGACGGCCTGGGTGAGCGTGCGGCTCTCTTCGTCCTGGCCGATCGCCATCAGGTCTTCGGGGGTGCGCGTGTGATCGACGCGCACGACGTTCTGCTCGATGATCGGGCCCTCGTCGAGGTTGCTCGTGACGAAGTGCGCGGTGGCGCCGATCAGCTTCACCCCGCGGGCGTGCGCCTGGCGGTAGGGGCTGGCCCCCTTGAAGCCGGGGAGGAACGAGTGGTGGATGTTGATGGCGCGTCCCTCGAGCGCCGCGCACAGCTCGGGCGACAGGATCTGCATGTAGCGGGCCAGGACGACCAGCTCGACGTCGTGCTCCTCGACCACGTCGAGCACGCGGCGCTCGAACTCGGCCTTGAGCTCCGGGCCGACGACGGGGCGGTGCTCGAACGGCACGCCGTAGAACTCGGCGAGGCCGCCCAGGTCGGGGTGGTTCGCGAGCACGAGCGGGATCTCGACCGGGAGCTGCCCGGCGCGCTGGCGGAACAGCAGGTCGTTCAGGCAGTGCGCCGCCTTGCTCGCGAGCACGAGCGTGCGGAGGGGGCGGCCGACGACGTCGAGCTTCCACTCCATGCCGTAGCGCTCGGTCACCGGCGCGAGCGCGTCGACGAACGTCTGGCGGCCCGTCTCGGAGACGACCTGCAGGCGCATGAAGAACGTGCCGGTGTCGTGGCTCGAGAACTGCTGCGACTCGGTGATGTTGCCGCCGGCGTCGACCACGGCGCCGCTGATCGCGTGGACGATTCCCGGGCGGTCTTCGCAGACGAGGGTCAGGGTCCAGTGGGTTTCGCTCACCGGTCCAGGATAGAGGCCAGGCCTAGGCTGCCGGCACGGTTTCGGGCTCCGGAGCGACGACGGGGGCGCGCCCCCGTCGCAGGGCGCGGTCGAGGATGGTCAGCGCGCTCAGCACGACCGCGATCCCGACGATGACCCAGCCGAGCTCGTGGAGGGCGCCGGTCGTCGGGGCGTCGCCGTATGCGACGCCGATCAGGCTGGTCGACGCGATGGCGCCGATGTAGATGCTCGTGCGCGAGAGCCCGGCCGCGGCGCCCATCGTCGCCGGGTCGACCTGGCGGTAGAGGGCCGCCTGGTTCGACACGGACGCGAGGCCCTGCGGGATGGTGAAGAAGACCGTCGCGACCACGAACAGCCAGACGGGCGAGCCGCCGGTGAGCGACAGCACGATGAAGCCGCCGACGAGGGGGATGACGGCCGCCGCGATCAGCGGCAGGCGCACGCCGGCCTTGCGGGCGAACCAGAACGAGGCGACGCCCGCCAGGATCGCGCCGGGCAGCTGGATCAGGCCGGCCGTCTGCGACGAGATGTGCGCGACGTCCTGCACCCACTGCGAGAAGCCGTACGTCATCGTGTAGGCGATCCCGTAGAGCAGGAAGAGGCGCAGGTAGGTGCGGGTCAGCGCGCCGTTCGAGGCGAGCATCCGCACGTCGATGAACGGCGCGACCGCGCGGCGCTCCCACAGGATCAGCGCCGCGAGGGCGAGCGCCGTGACGACGAGGAGCCACCAGAGCCCGGACGACAGGTCGAGCAGGAAGACCAGCAGGCTGCCGATCGTGATCGCGAACAGGGCGAGGCCGGCGGGGTCGATGGCCTGGCGGATCGGCAGCGGGGTGGCGCGGATCGGGCGGATCCGGTCGGACGGCAGCCACAGCGCGCCCAGCACGAGGCCGATGCCGGCGAGCGGCACGTTGACCAGGAAGATCGCGTGCCAGCTGAAGGCGCCGATGAGCACGCCGGCGAGCGGAGGGCCTGCCGCGGCCGACACGAGCGACGAGATGGACAGCCCGCCGAGCACGAGCGGCGGCGTCACGATGCCGAGGCGGTCGGACTGGTTGCGGATCGCGCTCATCGCCGCGGGGTAGGCCGACGAGGTGCCGATGCCGATCAGGACGCGCGAGACGAGAGCCGCCCCGAACGTCGGGAGCACCGCGGGCAGGATGCCGGCGACGATGACGACGGCCATCCCCATCAGGAAGATCTTCTTCGGCCCGAACCGGTCGGCCAGCTTGCCCATCGTCGGCTGTGCGATGGCGCTCGCCAGGTAGAGCGACGACACCAGCCAGATGGCCTGGTCGCTGCCGATGCCGAGGTCTCTCGAGATGGGCGCCAGCGCGACGGCGATCATGGTGGTGTTGATCGGGTTCAGAAGGGGCCCGAACAGGATCGGGATGACGAAGCGGGGGCCGAAGCCGGTCTCTTTGTACGTGGGGGATCGCCTACTCTGCAGTCACGGAGATCTACAGTCTAGCTGTATAAATCGGTCACGGGTAGCCGACGAACCAGAGCAGCACGACCGCGACGGCCTGGAGCACGACGGCCGACGCGAGCACGACGACGCGTCGGCGGCGCGTCTTCGAGAAGAGCTCGCTGCCGAGGAGGGGCGCGACGGGCATCATCAGGCGGACGAGGCTCTGCTGCGGGAGGAACACGGCGACGAGGTACAGCCAGTACGAGGCCGTGAACGCTACGAGGTCGCGGCCGAGTTCCTGCGTCGATCTGCGGGTCAGCCAGAACACGCCGGCAGCGATCGCGGCGAGCACCACGGCCACGCCCGCCCACCCCAGATATGTCGACGCCATCGTGAACCACGGCGTGAGCGGCGTGAAGTGCCGCCGGCCGACGAAGCCGACCCACCACGACAGCTCGGTGTCGAGGTACGCGCTCGGGTGGCCGGTCGCAGCCGTGGCTATCGGCGGCCAGGCCAGGCCGGCAGCGCACGTCACGGCTCCCGCGACGACGATCCGCACGACGTCGCGCCCGGGAAGCGGGTCGGTCTCCCGCGACCGCCACCGCATCAGCAGGTGGACGCCGAGCGCCAGGGCCAGCGCGAGGATCCCCGGCCGGGTGAAGGCGGCGAGCACGGCGAACGGGATCAGCGCGAGGTAGCGCCGCGTCAGCAGGCACCACAGCGCCGCGAACAGGAAGAACAGGAAGGCGCTCTCCGCGTACGCCGCCTGCAGCAGGAACCCCATGGGCCCCACGCAGAACAGCGCGACTGCGAACAGGGCCCGGGGCGCAGGAACTCGCAGCACCAGCACGCGGTAGAGCATCAGGGCGGCCCCGGCGCCGAACAGCATCGCCACCACGACGCCCGCCGGATAGAAGCCGAGCCCCGTCGCGCCCGACACGAACCGGACGATCCCCGGGAAGACCGGGAGGAAGGCCCACGGGTTCGGCACCACGTGGCCGCTCGCGTCGACCGGGAGCGTCGTCGGATACCCGTGCTCGGCGATCGTCTTGTAGAACGAGGCGTCCCAGGAGCCGGAGAACGTGAAGAACGACGGATTCGACCGGTGGCTCGCGAACGTCCAGCCCTGAGCGGTCGCAAGCGCGAACATCGCGCCGAGGAGAGCCGACGACAGCACGCGCGACGCGGCGTAGACCGCGAGCACCGCGAGCCATGGTCTCTCGGTCAGGACTCGGCGCACGCCGACCAACCTAGCGGTGCCGCCGGATGCGGATCGGGCCCTTCGCGGTCGACGGGTCGACGACGCTGCCGCCCTGGGTGATGTCGACCTCGCCCGCGGCGACGAGGCGCCTCGCCGCCCGACGGGCCGGCTCCATCAGCTCTCGCCAGCCCTCGTCGTCGCCCTGGTAGACGTCGCGAGCCGCGTCGGACGGGCAGATGGTCGACGTCGCGGCGCGTGCCTCCAGGAGCCGGCGGATGCTCGCCTCGAGCTCCCGGTCGACCGGGCGCACCTTCCGCTTGCGGCAGGCGTCGCTGCAGTACGCGACCTCGTCCCAGTTCTTCGCCCACTTCGCGCGCCGCTCGATGCGCCGTCCGCACGATCGGCAGGTCTTCTCGTCCACCGGTCCGTTGTACTCGTCCGACCTGCCACTAGGCTTTTCCGGTGACGACGACCACCCGTGCCCGCTTTCCCTGGGCCGGTCTGCTGGCCCTCGCCATCGCCTCGTTTCTCTCCATCTCGGGCGAGATGCTGCCCACGGGCCTCCTGCCAGAGATGGGGCGCGACCTGCACGTCAGCGAGTCGGCCGTGGGGCTGCTCGTCACCGTCTTCGCGTTCACCGTGGTCTGCACCAGCACGGTCCTCACCTCGCTGACGGCCCGGTTTCCGAGACACCGCCTGCTCGTCGGCCTGATCCTGATCATCGCGATCGGCGCCGTCGGCACCGCGCTGGCGCCCACGTACGCGTGGATGGTGGCCGCCCGCGTCGTCGGAGGACTCGCCCACGGCGTCTTCTGGGCCATCACCGGCGCCTACGCCGCCCACCTGGTGCCGCGCGAGCAGGTCGGTCGGGCGCTCGCCGTGTCGTCGTCGGGCGGAACCCTGGCGTTCGTGCTGGGCGTGCCGCTCGGGACGGCCCTCGGCCAGGCCGTCGGCTGGCGGATCGCGTTCGGCATCCTCGCCGGCCTCATGGTCGTCGGGGCCGTGCTCGTCTGGCGGCTCCTGCCCGACGTCGGATCGGGTGCCGAAGACGCCGCGACCCTCCGGCGCGAGGCCAGCGACGCCATGACCGGTGCGACGCCGGTCGGCCCCGGCGCCCTCGCGACCGGCTCGATCCCGATCATCCGCAACGGACGCCTGCCCCGAGAGGAGGTCGACCCGAGCGTGCTCGGCGTGGTGCTCACGTGCATCGTGACGGGCCTCTTCATGGTCGGG
Organism: Frondihabitans sp. PhB188; assembly: GCF_003752365.1. Taxonomy (GTDB): domain Bacteria; phylum Actinomycetota; class Actinomycetes; order Actinomycetales; family Microbacteriaceae; genus Frondihabitans. The sequence continues at coordinate 524,419 of NZ_RJUO01000004.1, forward strand.
CACTACTCGCTGTACACCTACGTCGCCCCGTTCCTGACGCGGTCGAGCGGGCTCACCGGCGACTCGCTCAGCGTCGCGCTGTTCGCCTACGGGATCGCCGGCGCCTTCGGCCTCCTGCTCGTCGGGCTCGTGCTCGGCAAGCGGGTGTCGCTGAGCATCCCGCTGTTCATGGCGCTCGTCGCCGTCACAGTTGTCGGCCTCCTGGTGTTCGAGGGCAACCCCGTGGCCTCGTTCGTGGTGTTCGTGGTGCTGGGGATCACCTTCGGCGCCCTGCCCCCGCTGCTGCAGACGCGCCTCCTTCAGATGGCCCCGGCCCGCATCCGCGACCTCGCCTCGTCGTTCTACACGTCGTCGTTCAACCTCGGCATCGGCTCGGGCGCGCTCGTCGGCGGCTTCGTGCTGTCCGGCGCCGGGCTGGGCGCGCTGCCGCGCCTCTACATCGTGATCGCGGTCGTCATGCTCGCCGTCGTGCTGCTCTCCGACCGCCTGCTCACGCGCCGGGATGCCCGGCGGAAGGCCGCTCGGAGGGCTGCACGAGAGGCGCGGCGCCTCGGCGCCTAGCGGTCGAGGGCCCTGACCAGGGTCTCCTGCACGAAGCCCAGCCACTCGTAGACGGCCCGCAGGTAGGCGGCCTCCTGGTCGGCCGGGGCGTCGAAGCCGTCGGCCGTCACGCCGAGCCGCGTGCCCAGCGTGAGCCGCACGTCGTTCAGCGTGCGCAGCCAGGCCTGCTCGGCCTCCTTCGACAGCGGCGCCTTCGGGTCTCCCGCGAGGGTCTCGAGCACGAGCGTCGCCGTCTCGACCTTGCGCGCCGTGAGATCGTCGACCGTCAGTCGCCGGAACTCCGCATCGGCGTCGTCGTCGCCGCGATAGCCGGCGGGCAGCAGGCGCGCGACGGCCGGGTCGGCCTCGTCGCGCTCCTCCAGCAGGGTCACGATCTGCGAGACGAGCTGCTCGATGAGCGACCTCTCGTGACCGGCGAACGAGAAGTGGACGCCGTCGCGCTTCCGGGAGAACGGGAACAGGCTCACTCGTCGGCCTTCGACACGGTCGCCCAGAGTCCGTAGCCGTGCAGCGCCTCGACGTGCATCTCCATCTGCTCCCGTGCGCCGGTCGCGACGACGGCCTTGCCCTTCGTGTGCACCTGCATCATCAGCCGCTCCGCCTCCTTCGACTGGAATCCGAAGTACGTGCGGAAGACGAACGACACGTACGACATCAGGTTGATGGGGTCGTCCCAGACGAGCGTCACCCAGGGGACGTCGGGGGCTTCGAGACGACGCAGGTCGGTCTCGTCGAGGGTCATGCTCACAGAGTCCAGGGTGGCACGACTTATTGAGAGCCGTGCCTGTGAGTTGTTATGCTCCAGGAGTCGCAACTGGCGTTCGGGTGGTCTACCACCGGGGAGCGACTCACACGGTCGGCAGCCGTACGCCTGGGCTGCCGCTGGACCATCTCCTTCTATCCGTGTGCATTGGAGCTTTCCATGACTGTCACCTCAGATCGCCTGCCCTCCACCTTCAACGCCCCGCTCTCGGAGGTCGACCCCGAGATCGCAGCGGTCCTCGAGCAGGAGCTCGGCCGCCAGCGCGACTACCTCGAGATGATCGCCAGCGAGAACTTCGTCCCGCGCGCCGTGCTCGAGTCGCAGGGCTCCGTGCTCACGAACAAGTACGCCGAGGGCTACCCGGGCCGCCGCTACTACGGCGGCTGCGAGTTCGTCGACATCGCCGAGAACCTCGCCATCGAGCGTGCCAAGAAGCTCTTCGGCGCCGACTTCGCCAACGTCCAGCCGCACTCCGGCGCACAGGCCAACGCGGCCGTCCTCGCCGCGATCGCGACCCCCGGCGACACCATCCTCGGCCTCGAGCTCTCGCACGGCGGCCACCTCACGCACGGCATGAAGCTGAACTTCTCGGGCAAGCTCTACAACGCCGTCGCCTACGAGGTCGACCCGAAGACCTACCTGATCGACATGGAGACCGTCCGCCAGCAGGCGCTCGAGCACAAGCCGAAGGTCATCATCGCCGGCTGGTCCGCGTACCCCCGCCAGCTCGACTTCGCCGCGTTCCGCGCCATCGCCGACGAGGTCGGCGCGTACCTGTGGGTCGACATGGCGCACTTCGCCGGGCTCGTCGCCGCGGGCCTCCACCCGTCGCCGCTCCCGCACGCCCACGTGGTGTCGTCGACGGTGCACAAGACGCTCGCCGGCCCGCGCTCGGGCGTGATCCTCTCCAACGAGGAGTCGCTCTTCAAGAAGCTCAACTCGGCCGTCTTCCCCGGCCAGCAGGGCGGACCGCTCATGCACGTCATCGCCGCCAAGGCGACCGCGTTCAAGCTCGCGGCCGAGCCCGAGTTCAAGGACCGCCAGGAGCGCACCATCCGCGGTGCCAAGCTGCTCGCCTCGCGGCTGATGGAGGCCGACGCGAAGGCCGCCGGCGTCGACGTCCTCACCGGCGGCACCGACGTGCACCTCGTGCTCGTCGACCTCCGCGCCAGCGAGGTCGACGGCAAGCAGGCCGAGAACCTCCTCCACGAGGTCGGCATCACCGTCAACCGCAACTCGGTGCCGTGGGATCCTCGCCCGCCGATGACCACGTCGGGCGTCCGCATCGGCACGCCGGCGCTCGCGACCCGCGGCTTCGGCGACGTCGAGTTCACCGAGGTGGCCGACATCATCGCGCTGACCCTGATGCCGAACCCCGACATCGCGGCCCTCGCCGCCCGCGTGAAGGCGCTCACCGAGGCCTTCCCGCTCTACGCCTGATGTCGGCAGAGATCGGCGTCAGCCGGGCAGTCTCCATCGACGGCACCGCCCTGGCGGCGTCCGTCAAGGACGACCTCCGGGAGCGCGTCGCCGCCCTCAAGGCGACCGGCGTGGACCCGGGGCTCGGCACGATCCTGGTCGGCTCGAACCCGGGCTCGCTCTCGTACATCGCGGGCAAGCACCGCGACTGCGCCGAGGTCGGCATCGAGTCGATCCGCCTCGACCTGCCCGAGACGGCGTCCGAGAGCGACATCCGCGACGCCATCCGGTTCATGAACCAGAACCCCCTCGTGACGGCGTTCATCATCCAGCTGCCGCTGCCCGACGGGATCGACCCGACGTCGATGCTCGAGCTGATGGACCCGTCGAAGGACGCCGACGGGCTGCACCCGCTGAACCTCGGCGAGCTGGTGCTGGCCGTGCCCGGCGGCAAGGGCTCGATCGACACCCCGCTGCCGTGCACCCCGCGTGGCATCGTCGAGATGCTCCGCGCCTACGACATCCCGATCGCGGGGCGTCACGTCACGATCATCGGCCAGGGTCTCACGGTCGGGCGCCCCCTCGGGCTCCTGCTCACGCGCCTGGAAGCGACGGCGACCCTGACCCACTCGCGCACGGTCGATGTGGCAGCCGAGGTGCGCCGCGCCGACATCGTCATCGCCGCGGCCGGGGTCGCCGGCCTGGTCAAGCCCGACTGGGTGAAGCCCGGCGCCGCGGTCATCGACGTGGGCATCACGCGAGTGCTGAACGAGGAGACCGGCAAGTACAAGCTGCGCGGCGACGTCGACCCGTCGGTCGCCTCCGTCGCGGGGCACCTCTCGCCCGTCCCCGGCGGAGTCGGCCCGATGACCCGCGCAATGCTCCTCAAGAACGTGGTCGAGGCGGCCGAGCGCCGCTAGCCGCGGCCCTGCGGCGCCCCGGCGGCGGCGCCCTGCCCGCGGCCCCGCCCCCGTGCTGGCCTCAGCCCCGCCGAATCGGCACATCCCCTCCAGCGTTTCGGCGGGGCGGTGCCGCTCCGGCGGGGCTCCGTCGCGGCACACCGGCACGCCGGAGTCGCTCCTCCAGCAGAGCGGGCGTCCGGGCCACGCGGTAGTTCCAGCGCACCACCCGGTTGACGTCGTGCCGGTCGAGGAGTTCCTCCGTCCGCCATTTCTCGTCCACGACCACCTGCTCGGCGCTCCGGCCCCCGCGCATCGCGGCCGAGAGGTACTTCTCGTCTCCGTCGAACTCTCCTGCGACGCCGACCCCGCTCCAGTAGAAGTCGGTTCGCGCCACGACGCGATCGTCTTCCGTGAACTCCTTCTGCAATTCGGGCGGCTCGAACCCGAGCAGCAGCATCTGCGCGTGGCTGATCGACTCGCCCGGCGATTCGGAGTCGGCCGAAGCGAAGTCGATCGCGCGACTGACGGCCACCCGGCGCCGGGCCTTCTCGCGTCGGCCGAGCGCCGCCCGCAGATCGTCCTGGGTGACGCCGTAGTAGCGGAGCGCGTGGTCGAACACGAGCAGCGCGACCAGGAAGCCGTCGCGAAGCGCGAGGTCGAGGGCGGTTCGCGTGACACTCGTGACCAGGAACTCCCGGCCGCCCACCACATCGGCCTCGTCCAAGGGGCCCACGTGCCGAGCCACCAGTCCGCGCGTCAACGGGGTCTCGCGCGCCGGGTCGATCACGTGCACGCGGCCTGGCCAGCCGTCGAGTGACGGCATCCGCCAGAGGGCCGCCGCCGAGTCGTGCGACACGACGACGTCGGGCGACAACCGCGCCATCTGCGCCCGGATCACGACCTCGTACTGTGTGCGCTCGGACAGCGCGCGCCATTCGGCAGCGTCGACGTAGCTTCCCGGAGCGACCCGGTGCAGGAGCCCCCGAGCGTGGTCGGTCCGGAGCCCTCGGTCGTCGAGACCTGTGCGTCGGCGGTCGGCGGTGCGGAGGATCAGGGGGAGCTCGTCGGTCATGCACCGATGGTGTCCGATGGCCTCGCCCCCGCGCGGCACGATCCGCCGATCTGTGGAGAGCCCGCCGTGAGGAGCGGCCCTGTTGAGAACGTCCCACCGGCACTTCGCCGCGCGGTCATGGACACGACACCCGCCGGAACGGCAGAGCCCCGCGGTTTGTTGGGCGGGGTCGTGCCGATTCGGCGGGCGTGGCCGCTGGCCGGCGGTGGCCCCGCCGGACCGGCCGGTACCCGCCGGAACGGCTTAGCCCCGTGGATTCGGGCGCGGACACCCGCCGGAGCGGCTAAGCCCCGCGGCTCCGGGCGCGGCCCCGCCGGAACGGCAGAGCCCCGCCGTCTTAAGGGCGGGATCGGGCCGATTCGACGGGGCTGGCCGCTGGCCGCGGTGGCCCCGCCGGAACGGCCGGTGCCCGCCGGAACGGCCTAGCCCCGTGGGTTCGGGCGCGAATACACGCCGGAACGGCAGAGCCCCGCGGTTTGTTGGGCGGGATCGTGCCGATTCGGCGGGCGTGGCCGCTGGCTGGCGGTGGCCCCGCCGGACCGGCCGGTGCCCGCCGGAACGGCTTAGCCCCGTGGGTTCGGGCGCGGACACCCGCCGGAACGGCAGAGCCCCGCCGTCTGTTAGGCGGGATCGTGCCGATTCGGCGGGGCGGGCAACGCAGGCGCAGCCCCGCCAGGCGCGGCCCCGCCAGGCGCGGCCCCGCCAGGCGCGGCCCCGCCAGGCGCGGCCCCGCCAGGCGCAGTGAGCGCACCCGCGACCCGGGGACGCAGGAACTCGGGGCGGCCGGCTTCGAGAGCGAGCTAGACCCGTCGCGCCCCGTCGGCGGCGTGCACCGCGAAGACCGTCGGCTCGCGATACCCCGCGGCGGCGAACGCCGCCAGCACGGCCGCCGTCACGGCGTCACGCGCGGTGGTCGGCACGAGCGCGATCGCCGAGCCGCCGAAGCCGCCGCCGGTCATGCGTGCGCCGACGGCGCCGGTGGCCTGCGCCGTCGCGACGGCCAGGTCGAGCTCGGGCACCGAGATCTCGAAATCGTCGCGCATCGACGCGTGGGAGGCGTCGAGCAGCGCGCCGATGGCGCCCGGGCCCTTCTCGCGGAGGGTGCGCACGGTGTCGAGCACGCGCCGGTTCTCGGTGAGGATGTGCCGCACGCGGCGGAACGTCTCGTCGTCGAGCACCTCGGCGGCGCGAGGCAGGTCGTCGACGTCGAGGTCGCGCAGCGACGACACGCCCATCTCGCGGGCTCCGCGCTCGCACGAGACGCGGCGGTCGACGTACCCGCCGGTGGCGTGCGCGTGCTCGACGCGGGTGTCGATCACGAGCAGCTCGAGGGAGGCGGCGGAGAAGCCGAGGTCGATCACCTCGGCGTCGAGGCTGCGGCAGTCGAGGAAGACGGCGGAGTCGGCCCGGCCGAGCAGCGACGCCGACTGGTCCATGATGCCGGTGGGGGCTCCGACGGCGTCGTTCTCGGCGAGCTGCCCGACGGAGGCCAGGAACGGCCGGGTCACGTCGAGGTGCCAGAGGTCGGTGAGGGCGACGGCGACGGCGCACTCGATGGCCGCGGACGACGACAGGCCCGCGCCCACGGGAACGTCGGAGTCGACCCAGATGTCGAGGCCGGCGGCGGTGGTGAGTTCCTGCGAATCACTGCCCTGCGCGTCAGTACCCTGCGCCCCGAGCTTCTGCTGCAGAGCCCACGCGATGCCGAAGACGTAGGCCGACCAGCCGGACATCTGCGTCGTGTCGAGGTCGTCGAGCGAGATCTCGTGGACGCCGGCCTCGAAGGAGGAGGCCACGCGGAGGAGGCGGTCGTCGCGGACTCCGACGGTGATGGTCGTGTCGCGGTCGATCGCGAGCGGAAGCACGAAGCCGTCGTTGTAGTCGGTGTGCTCGCCGATCAGGTTGACCCGGCCGGGGGCCGCCCAGCGCCCGACGACGGCGGTGTCGAAGGCGCCCTCGAAGGAGGTGGCGCCCTCGAAAGATGCGCTGCTCTCGGAAGAAGATGGTGACGTCATGCTCGCTCGATTGCCTCTCGGATCAGTTCGGCGCTCTTCTCGGGGACGAGGTCGCCGATCCAGGCGCCCATCGCGGCCTCCGAGCCGGCCAGGAATTTGAGCTTCGTCGCCGCCCGGCGCGGGGACGTGATCTGCAGCATGAGACGCACCGTATCGCGACCGACGTTGATCGGCGCCTGGTGCCACGCGGCGATGTACGGCGTGGGGTCGTCGTAGAGCGCGTCGACGCCGCGCAGCAGGCGGCGGTACATCACGGCGAGCTCGTCGCGCTCGTCGGGGGTGAGCCCGGCGAAGTCGGGTACGTGGCGGTGCGGCAGCAGGTGGATCTCGACGGGCCAGCGCGCGGCGAACGGCACGAACGCCGTGAAGTGCTCGCCCGACAGAAGCACGCGCGGGCCGGTGCGCTCGCTCTCGAGCAGGTCGGCGAACAGCGTCGGCCCGTACTGGTCGATGCTCGTGAGGAGGCGCTGGGTGCGCGGCGTGACGTAGGGGTAGGCGTAGATCTGGCCGTGCGGGTGGTGCAGCGTGACGCCGATCGCCTCGCCGCGGTTCTCGAACGGGAAGACCTGCTGGATGCCCGGCAGCGCGCTGAGCGCCTCGGTGCGGTGCGCCCACGCCTCGACGACCGTGCGGGCGCGTGACTCCGACAGCCCGGCGAACGAGCCGTAGGTGTCGGGGCTGAAGCAGACGACCTCGCAGCGGCCGACCGACGTGCGAGTGCGGCCGAAGCCGAGCGACGAGAGGTCGGCGAGGTCGTGCGGCGGGTTGGCGGCGTCGGGCGGGAGCTCGGGGCCGAACGACGGCGAGCGGTTCTCGAACACGGCCACGTCGTAGTTGTCGGGGATCTCGGACGGGTTCGTCTCGCTGGCCGGAGCCAGCGGGTCGAGCTCGGCCGGGGGAAGGAAGGCGCGGTTCTGACGTGATGCGGCGATCGACACCCACTCGCCCGTCAGGACGTCCTGCCGCATCGTCGCGGTCTCGGGGCGCGGGTCGAGCGGGCGCAGGTCGGGCTTGCGCTCCGGCGACAGCGTCGTGTCGGCGTCGTCGAAGTAGATGAGCTCGCGACCGTCGGCGAGGACGGTCGGGCGGATCGCGATGGGCATGCCCCTCCTTGGGTGTGCACGGTGCCAGGCCGCAGTGCGTCTTTCGCTTGCGAAGGCAGTTGAAAGTATACGAAGATCGGGTCATGGAATCCACCTCCGGCGCCACAGCCGCACGTCGGCGAGATGGGGTCGTCGCCTACGTCGAGGCGCACGGCTTCGCCCGCACCGCCGACCTGGCGCGCGAGTTCGGCACCTCCGAGGTCACGATCCGCACCGATTTCGAGGCCCTCGCGGCGTCCTCGCGCGTGGTCCGCGTGCACGGGGGAGCGATGGCCGTCGACCAGGCCCCCGTCGAGCGGTCGTTCGAAGAGGTCGAGGCCGTCGGCTCCGACGCCAAGCGCGCCATCGGGGTCGCAGCCGCCGCGATGGTGCGCGACGGCCAGTGCGTCGTGCTCGACGTCGGCACGACGACGACGCAGGTCGCTCTCGCCCTCCTCGAGCGCACCGACCTGATCGGCGTGACCGTCGTGACGAACGGCCTCACGATCGCCCTGGAGCTCGAGCGCGCCGTGCCGCGCTTGACGGTGATCGTCACCGGCGGCACGCTCCGCCCGCTGCAGCACTCGCTGGTGAATCCCCTGGCGACCACCGTGCTCGACGGCATCACCGCCGACATCGCCTTCCTCGGCTGCACCGGGATCGATGTCGACCACGGGGTCACCAACGTGAACCTCCCCGAGACCGACCTCAAGCGCCTCATGGTCAAGACCGCCCGGCGCTCGATCATCGTGGCCGACGGGGGCAAGATGGGAGAAGCGCATCTCGGCGTGATCGGTCCGCTCGACAGGTTCGACGGGCTCGTCACCGCCGGTGCCTCGACGGAGAGCGTGGCCGCCCTCCGAGCGGCCGGGCTCGCCGTGGTCGAGGCGGATGCGCCTCTTTCCAGCTGACATCCCGACCTAGGAGTCCCGCGTGACCGACGTCGCCCCGCCCACCGGCGAGCAGTACCACCTCCGACTCGACGCCCCCGGCGGCGTCGTTACGGCCATCGTCACCGAGGTCGCCGCGGGTCTCCGCGCCCTCGAGGTCGGCGGAGTGGCCGTCGCCGAGACCTTCTCCGAGCACGAGGCGCCCCCGTCGGCTTCCGGCATCACCCTCGTCCCGTGGCCCAACCGCGTCGACGGCGGCACCTGGACCCTCGACGGCAAGCCCCAGCAGCTCGACATCACCGAGGTCGCCAAGGGCAACGCCAGCCACGGCCTCCTCCGCTTCTCGCCCTACCGCGCCGTCTCGGTCGAAGAGCACGCGATCACGCAGTCGGCGTCGGTCTTCCCGCAGCACGGCTACCCGTTCCGCCTCGACACCACCGTGCGGCACGAGCTCGTCGACGGAGGCATGGTCGTCACGCACACCGTGACCGGCCGGGGCGCAGGAACTGCGCCGATCGCCGTCGGGGCCCACCCGTTCTTCCGTGTCGGCGGCCACGACCCCGCCTCCCTCCGGGTCACCCTCGACGCCGCCACCCGCTTCGAGACGAACGTCCGCAGCATCCCCGTCGGCACGGCGCCCGTCGCGGGCACTCCGTTCGACCTGACCGGCTCCCCGCTGCTCGGCGACCTCGACATCGACGCCGGCTACACCGACATCGCCACCGACGGCGAGGGGCACCGCCACATCACGCTCGCGGCCCCCGACGGCTCGTCGACGACAATGTGGATGGACGCCGCGTACCCGTACATGCAGGTGTTCACGCCCCGCAACTTCCCGCGCGACGGCGTGAAGGGCCTGGCCTTCGCGGCCGAGCCGATGAGTGCTCCGGCCAACGCGCTGGTCTCGGGCGAGGGCCTGGTGTGGCTCGCCCCCGGCGAGACCTGGACCGGCCGGTGGGGCGTCGCCTACTCCCCGGCCCCCTAGTCGCCGCCCTCCAGCGGGCGACAGACCCGGCGGACGGCCCCGCAGCTGTCTGAGAAGGCAACGTCGCCGCCGTTACGAAACGAGTGGGCCCCGTGGGGCTCGAACCCACGACCAACGGATTAAAAGTCCGATGCTCTACCGACTGAGCTAGAGGCCCGTGCAGTCATCAAGCCTAGCAACCTCGTGGGCGACCAGGCGTACCCTTGGGCGAGTGCCCCCACGCGACTTCCACCGTCCCACGCAGTTCGCCGGCCACGAGTTCGAGGCGTTCCAGGGCGGCGACGACCCGGCCGTCATGCACCGCGTCGCCCACGAGTCGGCCGCGGCCCTTCTGGCGCGGGTCCGCAACGATCCCACCCCCGAGATCCTCGACCGCCTGGTCGCCTTCACCGACTCGCACGGGATCGACGCGCTCGCTGAGCTGTGGGCTGGCGCGACCCCGCACAGCCTGCCCGGCGCGCTCTGGCGCATCTACCTGCTGCGCGCCGTGATCCGCCAGAGCCCGGACGACATCACCTACCTGTTCGAGCGCGGCTCCCGCATCAGCGCGACCATCGACCCGATCGTGGCGGGTGCGCCGATGCCGGCCAGCCCGGAGGAGATTCTCGAGCTCGCCGACCGTATCCTGCGCGGCGTCTTCGAGGGCGACTTCGGCCTCGCTCTCGAGCGCGGCGCCGCCTTCGCCCGTCTGGCGGCGTCGGGTGCGGCCAGCGTCGCCGACGACCTCGACGTCATCGAGCCCGACCGCTCCGTCGAGCTCACCCGTCGCGCGCTCCGCCTCACCGAGCTGGCGACCGACCTGCACGCCTGCTCGGCCCGGTGGCGCGACGGCAGCCTGGATTAGACGGCAGCCTCGACAAGACGAGCAAGACACACGCCCGGCTATTCCCGAGTTCGCTCTGTGCGGACTCCCCGGCCCGCGGTCGAGGTTCTCGCTACAGTGGATGTCGCCGGGCCGCAGCAAACCCCGGGCTCCAAAATTAGCCGCTTCGAGCGGCCTCGCGCCGAGAGGCGTTTCTGCGGCCCGGCGCTTTCTCGCTAACGAGGTCTTTCAAGAAACCTCCCAGGCAGGCCAAACCCCCTGGGCCGCGGTGCCGAACACCTTGCGAGAGAACAACCCGCAAACATCTCCACCAGGCGCTAATCGGACTCCCTAGGTCCGGTTCACCGAGGTGGTCCTCTCGCACGCACCCGGGCTCCGGCCATCCCAGACGGCGTTCGTGCGGGAGGGCCACCTCAGTACCAGCGCCGACAACCACGACAAGTGCGGATGGAGGTGCAACCTGACATGCTGGAGCTTGTGAGCCGAGATATGGATGATCCCGGGCGTGACACGGGAGTCCCGCCGACTCCCGAGGCACTCCTCGAGCGAGTTGCCGAAGGCGACCGCGACGCTTTCGCGCAGTTGTACGACATGACGGCACCCCGCGTGCTGGGCTTGATCAAGCGACTCTTGAAAGACCACTCGCAGTCCGAAGAGGTCACCCAGGAGGTGTTCCTCGAGATCTGGCAGACCGCGACCCGCTTCGACCACAACAAGGGCGGGGCCTCGAGCTGGATGCTCACGATGGCCCACCGCCGAGCGGTCGACCGCGTGCGGGCCAGCCAGTCGAGCCGCGACCGCGACACCAAGATCGGAATCCGCGACTTCGAGACCGATTACGACTCGGTCACCGAGCAGGTCGAGATCCGCATCGAGCACGAGCGGGTCGAGCGAGCGCTCGGCCGCCTGACGGAGCTGCAGCGACAGGCTGTGACTCTCGCCTACTACGGGGGCTTCTCGCACAGCGAGGTCTCCGACATGCTTCACGTTCCCATCGGCACGGTGAAGACCCGACTCCGCGACGGCATGATCCGCCTTCGCGACGAACTAGGAGTGGCGTCATGAGCAAGCACAGCTCGACGTCCGGCGGCGGCCCCATGAACCCTGACATCGACACCCTTTCCGGCGCATATGCGCTCAACGCCCTCGACGAGGCCGAGCGCGAAGCGTTCGAAGCCCGCCTCGCGGACGACCCCGACCTCAGACAGGAGACCGCCGAGTTGACCGACACGGCCCTGCTCCTCGGCTACGCCGTCGAGCCCATCACTCCTTCGCCGGCTCTCCGTGCGAGCGTCCTCGACCTCATCGGCTCGACGCCGCAGCTGCCCCGGCTCTCCGCTCCCGACGTCACGGATGTGGCGCAGGAACGCCGGCCCGCCGCCGACGCCCCCGCCGCATCGACCGAGGCCGAGATCCTCGAGCCCATCCCGCTGGCGCGTCAGCGCTGGTTCATGCGTCCCGGCGTGCTCCTCATCGGCGCAGCCGCAGCCGTCGGCCTGTTCTTCGGCGGCGTGGGCATGGCCAACCAGTTCACCCCGTCTCCGTCGACGAGCAGCGCTCCGATCGCGGCCGGCGACGTCGGCGCGATCCTGGCCGCGAGCGACGTGCAGCACACGGCGTCCGACCTCTCGACAGGCGGCAAGGCGACCCTGTACTGGTCGAACGACCTCCAGCGCTCGGCTGTCGTCGTCAACGGCGCCACGGCCCTGCCCTCGGGCAAGACCTACCAGCTCTGGTACATCAAGGGCTCCGATGTCAAGTCGGCCGGCACCATGGCCGTCAACGGCAACTCCGTGACGCAGGTGCTCCAGGGCGACCTGCAGAAGGGCGACACCGTGGGCATCACGGTCGAGCCGGCCGGAGGGTCGAAGCAGCCGACCTCGACGCCGGTGGTCGCGCTGCAGAGCGCTTAGCCGCCGCCAGGAAGTTCCTGCGCCTCTCTGTGTGTGAGGGAGCGCAACCGCGAAAGGCGTGAGCCCCAGTCAGACGACTGGGGCTCACGCCTTTGGCGCGTGGCCGCCGATCAGCCGAAGCGGCCCGAGACGTAGTCTTCGGTGGCCTGGACCGACGGGTTCGAGAACATCGTCGCAGTGTCGTTGTACTCGATGAGCTTGCCCGGCTTGCCGGTGCCCGCGATGTTGAAGAACGCGGTCTTGTCGCTGACGCGCGAGGCCTGCTGCATGTTGTGGGTCACGATGACGATCGTGTACTGCTGCTTGAGCTCCTCGATGAGGTCCTCGATGGCGAGGGTCGAGATCGGGTCGAGGGCTGAGCAGGGCTCGTCCATGAGGATCACGTCGGGCGAGACGGCGACGGCGCGCGCGATGCAGAGGCGCTGCTGCTGACCGCCCGAGAGGCCGGAGCCGGGCTTGTCGAGGCGGTCCTTGACCTCGTTCCAGAGGTTGGCGCCGGTCAGCGACTTCTCGACGAGCTCGTCGGCCTCGACCTTGCCCATGCGGCGGTTGTTGAGCTTCACGCCGGCGAGCACGTTCTCGCGGATCGACATCGTCGGGAACGGGTTCGGACGCTGGAAGACCATGCCCACCTGGCGGCGCACGAGCACCGGGTCGACGCCCTCGCCGTACAGGTCGTTGCCGTCGATGAGCACCTCGCCCTCGACGTACGCGCCGGGGATGACCTCGTGCATGCGGTTGAGGGTGCGGAGGAAGGTCGACTTGCCGCAACCGGACGGGCCGATGAAGGCGGTGACGGTGCGGGGCTCGATGGTGATGTTGACGTCTTCGACAGCGCGGAACTTGCTGTAGTAGACGTTGAGGTCTTTGACTTCGATGCGCTTGGACACGGTTTCCTTAGTCGAGATTGCTGGCTAGCGGAGGCTGTTGCATCCGCTGTCTAGCGGAGGCTGTTAGTTCCGCTGTCTAGCGGAGGCTGTTGCTTCCGCTGTCTAGCGGAGGCTGTTGCTTCCGCTGTCTAGCGGAGCTTGGGAGAGAAGAGGCGGCCGATCAGGCGAGCGAGGAGGTTCAGCGCCATGACGATCAGGATGAGCACCAGGGCGCCCGTCCAGGCGCGCTCGAGGAACGGCGTCGCGTCAGGACCCTGGTTCGCGTACTGCGTGTAGACGAAGACGGGGAGCGTCATCATGCGGTCACTGAAGAGGTCGTAGTTCATGCTCGTCGTGAAGCCCGTGGTGATCAGCAGCGGCGCGGTCTCGCCGATGACGCGTGAGATGGCGAGCATGACGCCTGTCGTGAGGCCGGCGATCGACGTGGGCAGGATGATCTTCACGATCGTGAGCCACTTCGGCACGCCGAGCGCGTAGCTGGCCTCGCGCAGCTCGTTCGGCACGATCTTGAGGATCTCCTCCGACGACCGGACGACGACCGGGATCATCAGGACGCTGAGCGCGACCGAGCCGACGATGCCGGCGCGGATCGAGGGGCCGGCGAAGAGGGCGAAGAGCGAGTAGGCGAAGAGCCCGGCGACGATCGACGGGATGCCCGTCATGACGTCGACGAAGAAGGTGATGGCGCGGGCCAGGCGACCGCGGCCGTACTCGACCAGGTAGATCGAGGTGAGCAGTCCGATCGGGATCGAGATGAGCGCGGCGAAGGCGGTGACCTCGAGGGTTCCGACGATGGCGTGGACCGCGCCGCCGCCGGCGCCGATGACGTTGCGCATCGACTCGTTGAAGTAGGCGGAGTCGAACCGTGCGACGCCTCGCGAGATGACCGTGTAGATCAGCGAGATCAGCGGCAGCAGCGTGATGATGAAGGCCGTCGTCACCAGCGAGGTGACGAGGCGGTCCTTCGCCTTGCGACCGCCCTCGACGACCATCGAGATGACGACGATGAGGATGTCGAAGAGGATCGTGCCGAAGAAGAAGGCGCCCACGACGTTGAAGTCCGTGGTCGTGCCGGATGCCTGCAGAAGAGCGAAGACGCCGATGAAGATGAGCCAGCTGACGATGAGCAGGCCCCACGGTGCGCCCTTGGGGAGCTTCCCGGCGGTCAGGGTGTTCGCGCTGGTGTTGCGGACGGCGACCGACATCAGTTGGCTCCCGAGAAGGCCTTGCGGCGGTTGACGATGAATCGCGCGGCCATGTTGACCAGCAGCGTGATGACGAAGAGGACGAGGCCGGACGCGATGAGCGTGTTCAGGGCGACGCCCTGGGCCTCGGGGAACTGCGTCGCGATGTTCGCCGCGATGGTGTTCGGGTTCTGGCTCGTCAGCAGGAAGACGTTGATCACCGTCGCCGGCGACAGGACGATGGCGATGGCGAGGGTCTCGCCGAGCGCGCGACCGAGGCCGAGCATGATGCCCGACACCATGCCGGAGCGGGCGAACGGCAGGACGGCCATCTGGATCATCTCCCAGCGCGTCGCGCCGAGGGCCAGAGCGGCCTCTTCGTGGAGGCGCGGGGCCTGGAGGAAGATCTCGCGCATGACCGCGGTCATGATCGGCAGGATCATCACGGCCAGCACGATGGCGGCGGTGAGGATCGTCTTGCCGGTGCCCGACACCGGACCCTGGAAGAGCGGGATCCAGCCCAGTGTGTTGACCAGTGTCGTGTAGAACGGCTGGATGAACTTGGCCAGGACGAGCACGCCCCAGAGGCCGAACACGACGGAGGGGACGGCCGCCAGGAGGTCGATGATGTAGCCGAGCAGCTGGCTGATCCGGCGCGGCGCGTAGTGCGAGATGAAGAGCGCGATGCCGATCGAGAGCGGGGTCGCGATGATGAGCGCGAGCAGGGCCGCCCAGACGGTGCCGAAGACCAGCGGGCCGACGTAGACCCAGAAGTTGGCCGCGTCGTTCGGGATCTGGCCCGGCTTCGCCGTCAGCGCCGGGAGGCTCTGGACGATCAGGAAGACAGCGGTCGCAGCCAGCACGACCAGGATCAGGGAGCCGGACAGCACGGTCGCGAGCGAGAACACCCGGTCGCCGATCCGGATGACCGCCTTCGGGGGAGTGGCGGTCTTCGTGGGGCTTTCCGCGGAAGCGGTCATGAAGTGAAATCCTGCTCTGGCCGGGGGCCGCATGACTGTCGGGTGGTGAAGCGCGTTGGGCGAATGCCAGGTGAATCAGAGGAGGTCCGGGTCGCAGCCGCGGGGGCCGCGACCCGGACCAGGTGATGCTGGGTGGAGCGGGTGCTACTTGATCGTCGCAGCGGCGGTCGCGACCTTGGCAGCGAGGTCGCTGTCGAGGGGAGCGGAACCGGCTTGAGCAGCGGCGGCCTTCTGGCCGGCGTCGCTCGCGGCGTAGGTGGCGTAGGCCTTGACCAGGTCGCCCTTGGCACTGTCCTTGTACGTGTCGCAGGCGATCATGTACGAGACCAGGACCATCGGCCAGTCGCCCGAGTCCGTGAGGGTGCGGTCGATGTTGATGGCGAGGTCGTTGTCGGCGCGGCCCTCGACGAGCGGCGACTTCGCGACGACAGCGGCAGCACCGTCGGCGCTGATCTTGGTGGCGGTGCCACCGACAACGAGCTGCGACACCGAGAGGCCGGTTGCGGCCGACTCGTCGATGTAGGTGATCGAGTTCTTCGAGTTCTTCGTGGCGTCGGCGACACCCGAGGTGCCCTTGGCCGCGTCACCCACCGAGTAGGGGAAGGTCTGCGAAGCGGGCTTCGTCCAGACCGACTTCGCCTCGGCGGCGAGGTACTCGGTGAAGTTCTGCGTGGTGCCCGAGTCGTCGGAGCGGTGCACGACCGTGATGGAGGCACTGGGCAGCGTCGCGTCGGGGTTCAGCTTGGTGATCGCCGAGTCGTTCCACTTGGTGATCTTGCCGCTGAAGATGCCGGCGATGGTGTCGGCGTCGAGGATCAGGTCCTTGAGGCCGTCGACGTTGTACGCGACGGCGATCGGGGAGATGTAGACGGGGAGGTCGATGGCCTTCGAGTCGGCTGCGCAGCCGGCGAAGGTCGACTTGATCTCGTCGTCCGAGAGAGCGGCGTCGGAGCCGGCGAAGTCGGCGGCACCCGAGATGAAGCTGGTGCGCCCGGCGCCGGAGCCCTGCGGGTCGTAGTTGACGGTGACGCCGGTTCCGTTGGCCTCCTGGAAGCCTGCGGCCCAGGTGGTCTCGGCGACGCCCTGGGCGGACGAGCCGATGCCGTTGATGGTGCCGGACAGGCTGGTTCCGCCGCTCGACGAGCTGCCGGGGGCGGCATCCTCGTTCGAAGCGCAGGAGGAGAGCGCGATGGTGCCGACGAGGGCGATGGCGGCAATGCTGCCAACTCGCTTGATGTTCACAGATTTCCTTTCGGGGAAGTCGTGTCGTGATGCTGGACCTGCTCGTCGCATCGCAGTGCCTCAGGCGCTGGACCTCGTCGAGCATCGGGCCGGTGCTGACCCGCGAGCGAGGCTACGTTTGCGCGTTAACGACGTTCGTCCGATTGGGTGAACGGAAGGTTAACGCCGGGGGAACAAGCGCCGGGCATCGCGGCTTCGAGGCCGCCGCGGAGTAATGAGCCGTTCACGGTCCGCCTCGTCGCGATGAGCGCGGGCGCGGGGCCCGAATCGGGCGCAGGAACTCGGGGTGGTCGCTAGACGGTCGGACCGTGCGTCTCGACGGCGACCAGCGTGCCGTCCGAGTGCGCGACGTGAAGCACGGTGTAGTCGGCCAGCCCCAGCGACGCGTACTGCCTCAGATCGAGGCGGTGGCCGCCGCGCGTCTGCGACGCCACCTGGCGGATGATCTCGGGCAGCACGGGTCCGTGGCTGCAGAGCACGGCGTCGACCTGCTTCTTGAGCCGCTTCTTCACAGCGCCGGCGATGTCATCGGTGCCGGACTCGTAGGCGTCCTGGCTGATCGCATCACTGTCCTTCACGCCGACGCGCGTCGCCGTCGACAGGGGCTCGACCGTCGCGAGGCACCGGGCGGCCGTGCTGCTGACGATCTTCCGGGGGCGCCAGGCCGCGATACCGGGCGCGACGCTCCTGGCCTGTTTGCGGCCGGCGGGAAGCAGAGGCCGCGTCGAGTCGCTCCCGGCCCATTCGCCGGGCGAGATGGCCTTGGCGTGGCGAAGGGCGACGATGGCGAACGTCCTGGCCTGGTCGGCAGCGACGCGGTCGGCGAAGCGATCGAGGATCTCGGCGTCGCGCTCGTAGGTGAGCTGGTGGCGGGCCTTGGCGATCGGGACCCACTCGATCCGTGCCACCTCGTCGTTCGGTGCGAAGACGCCGGCGGCGGCATGCTGCTCGTCGGTCACCTCGGCCGCCCAGTAGTGGACGACCTTGTCGCGCCCTCCGGGCAGCAGGTACTCGGCTGTGCCGAGGGGGGCGCCGAGGCCGACGCGGTAGCCCGTCTCTTCGGCGATCTCGCGCACGGCGGCTTGCGGGGTGGACTCGCCGGGATCGACCTTGCCCTTCGGGAAGGAGACGTCGTGGCGGTGGTCGCGGTGGATCAGCAGCACCCGGACCTTGCCCTCCACCATGCGCCAGCACACGGCTCCCGCGGCGACGACGGTGGTCGCCGAGGAGTGCGCGCCGGGGTGGACCGTCGAAGCGTCTCGCATGCTCACCGGGCGGAGCGCCTTCTCTTGCTGATCTGCCGCATGAGGCCGTCTTGCATGTCGGAGAGGATCTGGCCGTCGTCACCGCGCGCGTGCCTGGTCCACTCGCCGTCCGGCGTGAGGTGCCAGGAGGTGGTCTCGGGCGACATGGCGAGGTCGAAGAGCGCGGAGATCTCGGCCAGGTGGTCGTCCTGTACGAGGCGGACCAGGACCTCGACGCGACGGTCGAGGTTGCGATGCATCATGTCGGCGCTGCCGATGTAGACCTGGGGGTCGCCCTCGTTGTGGAACCAGAACAGGCGGGAGTGCTCGAGGTAGCGGCCCAGGATGGAGCGGACGCGGATGTTCTCGCTGAGACCGGGGATGCCCGCCTTCAGCGCGCAGATGCCGCGCACCCAGATGTCGATCGGCACCCCGGCGTTGCTCGCGTGGTAAAGCGCGTCGATGATCTCCTCGTCGACCATCGAGTTGATCTTGATGCGGATGCCCGAGGGCTTGCCCGCGGCGGCGTTCTCGGCCTCGACGGCGATGCGCTTGATGAGCCCCTTGCGCAGGTGGAGCGGTGCGACGAGGAGGCGCTTGAACTTCTTCTCGATCGCGTAGCCCGACAGCTCGTTGAACAGGCGCGTGACGTCTTTGCCGACCTGATCGTCGGCGGTGAAGAGGCCGAGGTCTTCGTAGATGCGGCTCGTCTTGGGGTTGTAGTTGCCCGTGCCGATGTGCGTGTAGTGACGCAGCCGGCCGTCTTTCTCCTGGCGGATGACGAGGGCGAGCTTGCAGTGCGTCTTCAGGCCGACGAGTCCGTAGACGACGTGGACGCCGGCCTTCTCGAGCTTGCGGGCCCAGGTGATGTTGTTCTGCTCGTCGAAGCGGGCCTTGATCTCGACCAGGGCCAGCACCTGCTTGCCGGCCTCGGCGGCGTCGATGAGCGCCTCGATGATCGGGCTGTCACCCGACGTCCGGTAGAGCGTCTGCTTGATGGCGAGCACGTTGGGGTCGGCGGCGGCCTGCTCCAGGAAGGCCTGGACGCTCGTCGCGAAGGACTCGTAGGGGTGGTGCACCAGCACGTCGCGTCGGCCGATGCTCGCGAAGATGTCGGGCTTCATGTTGGGCTCGGTCGGGAGCAGCTGGACGGCAGTGGTCGGCAGGTGCTTGGCGAAGTGGAGCTCGGGGTTCGTGATCTTGGCGATCTCGAACAGACCGGCGAGGTCGAGCGGCGCCGGGAGGCGGTAGACCTCCTGGTCGGTGATGTCGAGCTCGCGGACGAGGAGCTCGAGCGTCACGGGATCCATGTCTTCAGTGATCTCGAGACGGATCGGCGGACCGAAACGACGGCGCAGGAGCTCTTTCTCGAGGGCCTGGATGAGGTTCTCGGACTCGTCCTCGTCGATCTCGACGTCTTCGTTTCGCGTGACGCGGAAGACGTGGTGCTCGATGATCTCCATGCCCGGGAAGAGGTCTTGGAGGTGGTTCGCGATGAGGTCTTCGAGGGGGATGAACCGCAGGCGGCCGCTCGAGTCGTCGGGGAGCTGCACGAACCGCGGGAGCACCTGGGGCACCTTGAGGCGCGCGAACTCCTGCTTCTCGTTCTTCGGGTTGCGGACGCGAACAGCGAGGTTCAGCGACAGGCCGGAGATGTAGGGGAAGGGGTGCGCCGGGTCGACCGCGAGCGGCATGAGCACGGGGAAGATCTGGTTCGAGAACACGTCGTGCATGGTCGCGCGGTCGGCCTCGGCGAGGTCGGACCACATCTCGACATGAATGCCGGCGGTGTCGAGGTCGGGCTTGATGGAGTCCTGGAAGGCCGCCGCGTGCCGGGCCTGCAGGGCGTACGCCTTGCGGTTGATCGAGGCCAGGACGTCTTTCGGGGCCGTGCCGATGTTGGTGGGCACCGCGAGGCCGGTCGAGATGCGGCGCTTGAGACCGGCGACGCGCACCATGAAGAACTCGTCGAGGTTGCTGGCGAAGATGGCGGCGAAGTTGGCCCGCTCGAGAAGCGGCGTCGTGGGGTCTTCGGCGAGCTCCAGAACGCGCTGGTTGAACGCCAGCCAGCTGATCTCGCGGTCGAGGAAGCGGTCGGTGGGCAGGGTGCCATCGCCGTCGAACGAGACGATGTCGTCGAAATCGTCCATGAGGTCGTTGCTCACGGCTGCGCCGTCAACGTAGGGTTCGCTGTCCATTGCTCAATCCTGCCACCCGCCGGTGCCCGACCGTGCGGCCGAGCGTGAACTGTTCGTAACTCCGGCCGCATTGCGGTGGAATCCGTGTGTGATGTATTAATGAATGGCCGCAGGGGGATTGAGAGGGGTTGTGAAGAGCAGGATCGTTGCCGGACTCGCGGTTGTCGGGCTTCTCGTCGGGGCGAATGCGCTGCCGGCCTCTGCCGCTGATGGGGAGCCGAGGAGTGGGCGCGCCACAGAAGTGGATTCGGCTTGCAAGCAGGCCGTGGTCGAGGTGGGGGGATCGATGACGGAGGTCGCGAGCGTCTGCTCCGTCGTGACGGAGTCGACGTCTGGCCCCACGATCGTCGTCGATGCGTCCGAGCTCGACGACGTCGTGGTCGACGCGGACCAGACTGGCTTCGCTCGCGCCGTCAAAGCCGGCACGGTCCGCTCGAAGGCGTGGAGTCAGACGAAGTACGGCGGGACGTACAAGGAGATTCACAAGGGCACGTTCTACTACGACGGTGCGAGGGCCTGGTCGAAGGAGCAGACGTACCGAGGCAAGAAAGGATCGCACTCCTGCGGTGTCGCCGGCAGCTGGGGCTTCGGGGTGAACGTTGCTACGGTCGCCTGCACTCAGCCGCGTTCCGGCGCGAACGTCGTGAACCGCGAGACCTACAAGGTGCAGGCGGTGGCGAACGGCAGTCCGATCAACTGGACGCTGGCGATGTCCATGATGCTGAAGGCCAACGGAACGATGACGAGCCGTGCGTCCTGAGGCAGTGCCGGTCGGGAAGGTCGCCGTGGACGGTCGTGCGGTGGCCCTATTCGTTCTGGGAATCATCGTCTTTGGCGCCATCGTCCCGGGCGGGGGTCTTCTGGTCGCGCTCGCCGCGCGCTTCACGACTGTGCGTCAGTCGAAGCGCGCGATGGTGATGCTCTGGGTGGTTGCCGGAGTCATCACGGCCATTCCGGTCATCACGATGATCAGCTTCGCGTTTCCACCCGTAGCAACCGTCGGCCCGGAGGTCGTGGTCAGTGATTGACATAGGTCTCGCCGATCGGCTCCCCGACTGGGAAACGGGTGGCCCTTCGTCCCGACGCATGTCTCCCAGAATCGATCGCGTCTTCGTTGTCGTCTGCGCTCTCCTGATCGCGATCGGAGTCGTGGTGGTCGTCGGCATGGTGCTGGCAGCGGTCGCCTTCGCGAACGGCACGAGCATCGGCATCCCGCTCGTCGCGACCTTCGATGGCGTTCGAGATGTCAGCGCGACGCCCACGGTCACCATCACCGGATCGGGGGTCGCCGTCGGCGTGGTGGCGATCGTCCTTGCTCTTCCGCTCGGGATCGTCGCCCTGCAGTACCCCGACGAAGTGCCGGGGCGGGCGGGCGGCGAGGTCAGCGGGCGAGGGAGTACTGCACGTCGATCGCGTGGTCGGTGAAGCCGCGGGTCGCGTAGAGGCCGAGGGCCGCGTCGTTGTCGCCCTCGACGTAGAGGGACGCGGTCGCGACGCCGCGCGCCGCCAGGCGTGCCAGGCCGGCGTCGACCACTGCTCCTCCGAGGTGCTCGCCCTGGTGATCCGGGGAGACGCCCACGGCATAGAACTCGCCGATGGGCGCAGCGAACTCGCCGATGTGCGCAGCGAACTCGCCGATGGGCGCAGCGAACTCGCCGACCGAGGCGTCCGGCTCCACCTTCAGCCAGGCGAACGCCACGAGCTCGTCGCTGAGCGAGAGGAGGAGGAAGTCGTCGGCGTCGAACCACTCCTCGGCCATTCGCGCATCGAGGTCGAGCTGCGTCAGGGAGCCCTGCTCGGGGTGCGAGGCGAACGCGCGGGCGTTGAGCTCGAGCCAGGCGGTGTCGTCGGCGCCGGGGCGGAACGCTCGGACGGTGGTGCCGCCAGGGAGTTCCTGCGCCGTGAATCCCGAAGGGACGGAGGCGCGCTGCTGGAGGAGCCGACGCGTGGGGGTGAACCCGAACCCCTCGGCGAGACGGCGCGCACCCGGGTGGTCGCCGTGCGCCCAGACGGCGAGCGGGCCGGTGGTCGCGTCGAGCACGGAGTGGAGCAGGGAGGTTCCGAGGCCCCTGCCGCGCGCGGACGGACGCACGACGAGCTCGGCTTCGCCCGGGCGCAGGATCGCGGCGGCGTCGTCGCCGCCGATCACGCGGGCGTCGCCCGAGCGCGCCTCGACCAGTGCCTGGTCGGAGAAAGGAGGAGCGCCGTCCGCCGCCGCCGCCTCGGCGGCCAGCGTCGTCAGCGCACTATGAGGTGAGGACATCTCGCTGGTCGTCGTCGTAGACGTTGAAGCGATAGCCGACGTTTCGCACGGTGCCGATCAGCGACTCGAGGTCGCCGAGCTTGGCGCGAAGGCGCCGAACGTGGACGTCGACGGTGCGGGTGCCGCCGAAGTAGTCGTAGCCCCACACCTCGCTGAGCAGCTGCTCGCGCGTGAAGACCCGCGAGGGGTGCGTCGCGAAGAAGCGGAGGAGCTCGAACTCTTTGAAGGTGAGGTCGAGCGGGCGGCCGTGGACCTTGGCCGAGTAGCTGGCCTCGTCGATCACGACGCCGGAGGCCTGGATCTTGGAGCCCGACTGGCTCTGCGCGAGGCGGCCGGTGACGAGGCGGATGCGCGCATCGACCTCGGCGGGGCCGGCCGACTCGAGGATGACGTCGTCGACGCCCCACTCGGAGTTGACGGCGGTGAGGCCGCCCTCGGTGAGCACCAGGACAAGGGGAACGGTGACGCCGGTGGTGCGAAGGATCTTGCAGAGCGCCTTGGCGCTGGAGAGGTCGGTGCGGGCGTCGACGAAGATGAGGTCGCTCGACGGGGCGTTCACGAGGTGCGCGGGCTCTGCGGGGATCTGCCGGGTGCGGTGGCTGAGGAGAGCCAGCGCCGGAAGGACTTCAGACGTACCGGAAGAGGTCAGGACCAAGAGCTGCGCCACACGACCTCCAGTAGATGTACTCTCGACGATTCTAAGTCACGCCGAACTTGCCCCCGATAACCCTAGTGGGTGCCCGCAAGGCTCGAGTGGGGGAGGATGGTGGTCGTGGAAACCATCTCGCGCCGCACCCGTCTCCGTCTCGCCACGACGATTCCGGTCTGGTGCGTCGCTCTCGCGGGGGCGATCGTGGTCGGTCTGACGGTCAAGGGCGACGGGTTCCTGACCTGGCTGCCTCTGGTGCTCGGGGCCTCGATCCTGGTGACATTCTGCCTGCAGCTGGCGACGCGGGAGAAGGACGGCCTCGTCGACCGCACGATGCTGAGCCTGAGCGGCAGTCTCGTGGTGCTGGGAATCGCAACCGGAGTCCTCGCTCTTCTCTCGCTCTGACGGGGGTCGCGGGTAGCATGGATGATATGGACTCGCTGCTTCCCCTCGAGATGTTCTACATCGGCCTGCTCGTACTGGCCTCCCTCTGCATCGCCTTCGTCGCGGTCACCGTTCTGGTCAAGCTGTTCAAAGGACAGCGCTAGTGGCCCTTGAGATCGGCGCCGCATGATCGACATCCCCACCGATCTGCCGGCCGAGCTCGTGCCCCTGTCGTGGCTCCTCGGCGTCTGGGAAGGCACCGGAGTCGTCGACTACAAGACGGGCGACGACCCCGATTCGCGACGCACCCACGAGTTCGGGCAGCGCGTGAGCTTCAGTCACGACGGCCTGCCGTTCCTCAACTACAGCTCGTACAGCTGGCTGCTCGACGATGAGCGCACGCCGCTGGTGAGCGAGACCGGCTACTGGCGGCTCGACCGCCCCGCCGAAGAGGGCGACCGCGGTCCCGGCATGCTCCCGGGCGTCGGCATTCAGCCCTTCACGACCGCTCGCGCCGTCGAGGTCCTGCGCACCCCGGACGACGGCTTCAACCTCGAGGTGTCGCTGGTGCACCCGACGGGTGTCAACGAGCTCTACCTCGGCCGGGTCAAGGGCCCGCGCATCGACCTCTCGACCGACGCCGTCGTGCGGTCGAGCAACGCCAAAGAGTATTCGGCGGCCACCCGCATGTACGGCCTCGTCGACAACCACCTCCTCTGGGCGTGGGACGTAGCGGCGCTCGGCCACGAGCTCCGCACCCATGCATCGGGGCGGCTCGCTCATGTCGACTGACGCGTCGATCAGCACTCCCTCTCCGTTCTCCACCCGGCCCGGCTTCGTCGCCGACGAGGCGACGGGCGTCGCCGCGCACTTCGGCAATCCGCTGGTGGAGCAGAGGGTGCTGGGCGCCGGCACCGCGGTCGTCCAGGTGCCGTCCCGGGGTCTGATCACGGTCACAGGCCCGGACCGCCTCTCGTGGCTCGACTCGCTCACCAGCCAGAGCCTCAAGAGGCTGGCTCCCGGTGTCTCGACCGAGACGCTCCTCCTCGATCCCTCGGGCCGTGTCGAGCACGCTGCCGGTGTCGTCGACGACGGCGAGACGACGTGGCTCCTCGTCGACGCGGCTGCCGTCGAGTCGTTCGCCGTCTGGCTCGACCGGATGCGATTCATGCTCCGCGTCGAGGTCGCCGACCGCAGCGCCGACTTCGCCGTGCTCGGCTCGTTCGGCGAGCTCGGGCTTCCCGCCGCCGCGCCGTCGGGCGTCCCGCTCGTCTGGCTCGACCCGTGGGCGTCCATCGCGGTCGGCGGCGTGGGCTACTCCGACGCCGCCACCCACCCCGCGCGCGACTGGTCGTACCGCGAGACCGTCGTGAGCCCCGAGTCGCTGGCCGAGGTCGCGGCGTCCGGCGTGCCCGTGGCCGGTTCGCTCGCCCTCGAGGCGCTCCGCGTCGCCGCCTGGCGGCCCAGCCTCGTGCACGAGCGCGACGAGCGCACGATCCCCCACGAGCTCGACTGGCTCCGGTCGGCCGTCCACCTCGACAAGGGCTGCTACCGCGGCCAGGAGACCGTCGCGAAGGTGCACAACCTGGGGCACCCGCCGCGACGCCTCGTGATGCTGCACCTCGACGGCTCCGACACCGTGCTGCCGGCGCCGGGATCCCCCGTCTTCGCCGGTGAGAACGAGGTCGGCTCGATCACGTCGAACGCGATCCACTTCGAGCTGGGCCCGATCGCGCTGGCTGTCGTCAAGCGGACGGTCGACGTGAGCGCGCAGCTCGTCGTGCGCGCCGACGGCATCGAGATCGCGGCCGCGCAGGAGGTCATCGTGCCTCCCGAGGCCGGTGCCGCCGCGGGTGTCCCGCGTCTGCCGCGCCTGGGAGCCGTGCGGCGCTGACCGTGCGCGTCCCGTTCTTCTCGCGTACCGATCTCGTCACCTCCCTCGCCCGGGTCCGGTCGTCGATCCCGGCGATAATCCAGATCGTCCTCGCCGCGGGCGCGGCCTACGCCATCACGCACTACGGAATCGGGCATGCCATCCCGATCCTGGCCGTGACGGTCACCATCTCGTCGCTCGGGTTCGCCCGCGACGCACGCCCCCGGCGGGTGCTCGAGAATGCGATCGGCGTCGTCATCGGCATCGCCCTGAGCGAGCTGCTGCTCATCGTGTTCGGCAAGGGCGTCTGGCAGTACGGCGTCGTGCTGCTCGCCGCGCTCGTGATCGCCAGGTTCTTCTCGGCGTCGAGCGCGTTCGCGGTGGCGGCAGCGACCCAGTCGATGTTCGTGATGCTGCTGCCGGATCCTGCGGGAGGGCCCTTCACCCGGTCGCTCGACGGCCTGGTCGGAGGCGCCGTCGCGATCGCTGTCACGGCGATCATCCCGCGTGACCCGATCGGCCTCGCTCGCGCCGACGCCCGGCGTCTCTTCGCCGAGCTCGAGCCCGCCTTCGCCGCGATCGTCGCCGCTCTGCGGCATGACGACGTGCGCCGGGCCGACGCGGCGCTCGACCGGCTGCGGGCGACGCAGCCGCTTCTCGACGACTGGGCGGCGACCCTCGGAACGGCGCAGTCGATCTCGCGCATCTCGCCCTTCCTGAGGCGGCGGCTCCCTGCCGTGACCGAGGAGGCCCGCCTGCTGCGCTACCTCGACCTCGCCGTCCGCAACCTGCGGGTCGTCACGCGCCGAATCGACACGACGATCGGCGACGGCCGACGACGTCCCGAGCTGGCCGACCTCGTCTCGCGGATCGCCGTCGCGACCCAGGTGCTGGGGGAGTCGCTCTCCGACGTCGAGAAGCGGCCCGCTGCCCGTGACGCGCTTGAGGCCGTCGGCGGCAGGCTCGACCCGGCTCTCGTCCTGCCCGGAGCGCCGGTCGGCGAGACCGTGCTCGTGCTGATGCTGCGCCCGCTCGTCATCGACCTGCTCATGGCGACGGGGATGGCGCACGACGACGCCCGCGGGCGTCTGCCGGCGCTCTAGCCGGCGTCCGGCCCGGCGAGCACGGGGGTTGAGCTGGCCGCTACTGCGCCCCCGGCGGCAGGGTCGCAGGAGCCGGCGCGACCGAGGCCCACGGCACCGTGATCTCGCCGAGACGCCAGCGGGTGCGGCCGTGCAGCACGGGCCAGCCCCCGTCGCGCATGGCATCGACGGTGGCGAGCCACCGCTGCACCGGCGAGTAGACGGCGAGCCCGGCGTTGTACTGCCAGTTCCGGCTCAGGTCGTCGAGGAAGGCGTGCACACGCTCACCCTCGACATTGCGGTGGATCAGCGCCTTGGGAAGCCGCTCGGCGATGATCGACGGAGTCTCGAGCGACGCCAGATGCAGCGAGGCAGTCAAGGTGCGCGGGCCGTCGGCGGTGAGGTCGATCCAGCTCGCGACCCGGCCGACCTCGTTGCAGGTGCCCTCGACGAGCACCCCGTCAGGAGCCAGGCGCGACGTCATGAGGTCCCAGGCGGCGGGGACATCTGCTTCGGAGTACTGCCGCAGCACGTTGAACGCGCGGATCACTGCGGGCCGCCGGTCGCCGTCGAGCGGCACCTCGAAGCCGCCGAGCCGGAACGACACCCCGGGCCTCGCCGACAGCGATGCTGTCGCCACGCGCTCCGGCTCGATCTCGATGCCGATCACCTCGACGTCGTCGCGCACCCGCGAGAGGCGCTGGTGCAGCTCGAGCGGAGTCGTCGCGCTGGCACCGTAGCCGAGGTCGACCACGAGCGGATCAGGGGAGCGCAGGAACTCGGGAAGCGCGGCGATCCACCGATCGACGCGGCGAAGACGGTTCGCGCCCGTCGTCCCCCGAGTGACCTGACCGATCGGCATGGCACCCATCGTAAGACGGCGTCGCCTGCCGAGAGGCGGCGATAGGATCGTGGCCATGACTTCGACCCTCATCCTCCTCAGGCACGGCAACAGCGAGTGGAATCAGAAGAACCTCTTCACCGGGTGGGTCGACGTCCGCCTGAGCGAGCAGGGTATCGCCGAGGCGAAGCGCGCCGGCGAGCTTCTCCGCGACGCCGACCTGCTGCCCGACATCCTCTACACATCGCGCCTGACCCGGGCGATCCAGACGGCCGACATCGCTCTCGAAGAGATTGACCGCCTCTGGATCGACGTCAAGCGATCCTGGCGTCTGAACGAGCGTCACTACGGTGCCCTCCAGGGCAAAGACAAGGCGCAGACCCTCGAGGAGTACGGCCCCGAGCAGTTCCAGACCTGGCGCCGCTCGTTCGACGTGCCGCCGCCGCCGCTCGATGACGACAGCGAGTTCTCGCAGGCGCACGACAAGCGCTACGCCGAGCTCGGGATCGACGCCCCCCGCACGGAGTCGCTCGCACTCGTCATCGAGCGCATGATCCCCTACTGGGAGAGCGACATCACGGAGAGCCTGGCCGCCGGCGACGTCGTGCTTGTCACTGCGCACGGCAACTCGCTGCGCGCGCTGGTCAAGCACCTCGACGGCATCTCGGACGACGAGATCGCCGAGCTGAACATCCCCACCGGCATCCCGCTCGTCTACGAGCTCGACGACGACTTCCACCCGACCGGCCCGGGCAGGTACCTCGACCCCGAGGCCGCTGCCGCCGGTGCTGCTGCTGTCGCCGCGCAGGGCAAGAAGTAGGGCGTACATCTGCAGTGTTGCTTTTGTAGCAACACATTGAGACAATCATCGCTACAAAGGAGTGGTCGATGAGTCTTTTCTTCGTGGCAGAGTGCGTCATCCTGGGCGGCCTGCTGGTGGGCACGGCGGTGCTCTCGCGAGTTCCTGCGTTCCAGACCTGGCGGATCGGCAAGCTCGCCGAACGCGTCGGGCTCGGCGTGCCCGACGAGCTCGACGGCATGATCCGCGACCGAGTGGCCTCGCGGCTCCTGGCCAGCAGCATCGGCGGTGTCATCGGGCTGGTGCCCGGCGTGTTCTTATCGTGGGGCTACGGCTGGACCCGCGGCGACATGAACGAGCAGCTGGTCGCCCTGTACGTCGTCCTTGCTGGCTCCGCCACTGGGACGGCCCTGGGAACGGCGTGGGCGGCGCTACGGGCCGAGACGCGACTCGACGATCGACCGCGAATCGCACGCGCCGACGTGGTGACGATCTCGGACTACATCGTCTCTCTGCTCAGAGGGCTCGCCTGGGCGGTCGTGGTGCTCGCCGCGGTGACCGTCGCCGTGGTCCGCTGGCAGCAGGGCGCGCTGCGAGGCCCGGGCCTCAGCGTCGGGCCGGGCGAGGTCCTGGTGGTGATCGCCGTCGCGTGCCTGATCCTGTTCGAAGTGCTCGGCCGCCGACTCGTGCGGCGGGGGCGTCCGTCGACCTCCACCGACGAGCTCGTCTGGAACGACGCTCTCACCTCGTCGGCTCTCCGCGCCATGCTCTACGCGCCCGTGCTCGCGGTCGGCCTCGGCTCGTACTGGACGGTGATCACGCCGGGCCCGGCGAGCCCGTCGGGCCTGTCGATCGGAGTGGCGCTGTCTCTTCTGGGCGTGTACGCGGTGTTCGCCTGGATCTACCGGTCGACCCCGACCTGGTACCTCACGCAGCTGTGGCCGAACGCGCGGCGCGGAACGCCGGAGGAGCGTCAAGCGCGTCGAGAACGCGAGAGCGCCCAGGCGCGGCACGCATGATCGTCCTCGACCCGCGGTCGCCGGTACCGCCCTTCGAGCAGCTGCGCCTCCAGCTCGCCGAGCAGGTGCGGGACGGCACCCTCCCCATGGGCCAGCGACTGCCGACGGTGCGCCGCCTTGCCGAGGACCTCGGGATCGCTCCCAACACGGTGGCGCGCGCCTACCGAGAGCTCGAAGCCGACGGGTTCGTCGAGACACGCGGACGCAACGGGACGGTCGTGCAGGCTCAGGGCGAGGTCGCCGCGCAGCAGGCCCAGGAGGCCGCTCAGGCCTACGCGGAGAGGATCGCGCGGCTCGGCGTCTCGCAGGCCGATGCGCTCCGGTTCGTGACGGGGGCGCTCGGCGCCTGACCCGGGTGCGCCAGGCCCGGGAGCGTCAGGCCGGGGTGCGTCAGGCCTGGTCGTCCTAGGCCCGGACACGCTAGGCCCCCTGATCCGGGCTGAGCACCCGTCCGCGGGCGGGTCCGGTGGCCGATTCGGAGGGTTCGGCCCGGTTCGGAGGGTTTGGCCCGGATCGGAGAGTTCAGGCGGGGCGGAGGGTCAGCGAGCGGAGGGTCGGCGAGCGGAAGTTCAGCGAGCGGAGGCTCAGCGCGCCCGCTGAGCTCGCGCGATCGCGCCGAGCACGCCGGTCACGAGCAGCAGTGCCCCGAGCGCGACGACCGCCACGAGGCCGGCCCCCCACGGGCCGAGGCTCTGCGCCCAGACGGCGAAGGAGTAGCGGGAGGCGTCGCTCGACAGCACGCTCATGACCGTGATGCCGAGGGCGGCGAACACGGCGCCCCAGACGATCCCGGCCCAGCGGACCCGGGGGAGCGCCGGAGTCGAGGGGGCCGGCGGGGCGGCGAACGGGGTGGCGGCGAACGGCGCGGTGGCGGGTTCTGAAGCCGGGCCCGAGGGCCCTTCGCGCGACGGCGTAGCCGGAGTGCTGGTGTCGTTCATGATGATCGCTTTCGGTTCAGTACGTGAAGTAGAGCGAGTAGCCGCGACCGATGAAGGTCGTGCCGAGGAGCAGCATCGCGGTGACCACGGTCAGCACGATGGCGAAGAACGCCAGGACGCCGCTCCGTCGTTTCAGGGCACCGGCGACAATCATCGCCAGGCCGACGACGACCGTCGCTGCGGCCGTGCCGACCGCCGCCTCCCAGCCGCGGACCCCGGGCATCGACCAGCCCACCGCCACGCAGATCGCACCGGCCATCAGGGCGAGTCCGAGCGTGATCGCAACGAAGGAGCCGCTGATGCGCGGGTTGGCGATGCGGTCGAGTCGGGCCCGCTCGAAGGCCTCGGCGCTGCGCGCCGCAGCTTCGGCGTTCCGCTGCTCGCGGGCGGCGCGGTTGGAGTCGGCCTGCCGGTCCTTCCACTCGTCGTAGCGGGCGCGCCACTCGTCCTGCCGTGCGCGCCACTCGTCGACGGCGGCCGGGGTCGCGCCGGCCGCGGGACGAGGTGGTGCGGTCGGTGCGGCGCCCGCCGGCTCCTTGTCGAGGAAGCTGGCCGCCATGGTCCGGGCGTCCGCGGCCGCCGCAGCAGCTGGGGCCGGCGCAGCAGAGTCCGGAGCAGCGGGGGCCGAAGCGCTGGACGGTGCGTCCTGAGAAGCCGACGCCCCCCACGAGCGGCCGTTCCACCCCGCTCGCCGCGTCGCCCAGACGACGAGCCACACGATGGCTCCGATGACCAGGGCGCTCCAGAAGACGCGCCCCAGGCTGTCGGCCCAGCCGATGCTGCTGCCGAACGGCCAGGCGGCCGCCCACCACACGCCCTGCGCCAACGGCAGGAACGACAGCAGCACGAACACGATCACGCCGGCCGTCGCCGCCTCGAACACACCGCCGATGAGGGTCTGCAGATGGATCCGGTCGACCTCGTCGGGGAGCAGGAGCCAGGCGATCGCGTAGACGAGGAAGGCGGGCCCGCCGAGGAGTGCGACGACGACGGCGATGCCGCGGACGATGAGCGGGTCGATGCCGAGGCGCGCGGCGATCCCGCCGCAGACGCCGCCGACCCAGGCGTCGCCACGGACGATCCCGAGGCGCCGCACCCAGTCGAAGAAGCCCTGGCCGGGAGTCGGCGCGGGTCGTCCGGAGGTCGAGGCCCCCGGGGACGGAGAGGAGGTGTGATCTGACATGCTCCGATGGTGGCCCCGCGTCGCGGTCCCCGCTATGGGGTGACACCCTGATCGCACCCTGAGATCCGGCCCCGAGCCCCCGATGACCAGCCCGCGGATGGTTTGATTCTGGGGTGACCACTCCGACCCCTCGATCCGCGCGCGTGGTGACGCGTCCGCGCGAGTGCGTCGTGAGCGGGGTCAGCGCCGGAGTCGCCGAGCACCTCGGCTGGAGCCCGTCCGCGGTGCGGTGGGCCTTCGTGCTGTCGAACCTCGCCGCCGGGGCGGGCGTCCTGCTCTACCTGTGGCTGTGGGCGCTGACGCCCGTCCGTCCCGGCGATACGACGCCGACCCGGACGGTCTCCGTCCCGGCGCTTCTCGTCGCATCCGCAGCGGTGCTCGTGGCGGGGGCGTTCGGGGTGACCCTGAGGGCCGGCACGACGTCGGCGTTCGGGGTGACGGTGCCGCTGGCGGTCGCGCTGGGACTCGGCGCGGTCGGGTGGTCGCGGTCGATCGAGCCGCCGCTGACGGGGGAGGGGCGGCGGTCGGCGCAGTTCCTGCGCGTCGGGGTCTTCGGTGGTCTCGTGCTGGTGGCAGTGCTGCTGGCGGCGACCGCGACACTGCCGCGGGCGGGGTGGCTGTGGCTGCTGGTCGCCGTGGTCGCCGCTGCCGCCGCGGCCGTCGCCGTGGGGCCGCAGGTGCTCACGCTGCGTCGAGATGCCGCCGACCGCCGCACCGCGGTTGTCCGCGACGAGCAGCGCGCCGAGATGGCCGCGCACCTGCACGATTCGGTGCTGCAGACGCTGGCGCTGATCCAGAACCGGGCGGGCGCCTCGAGCGAGGTGGCGCGCATCGCCCGGGCGCAGGAACGCGAGCTCCGCGACTGGCTCTACGCCGGCGCGACCTCCTCCGGGCGCGACCTGGCCGGAGAGCTCCGCGAGTTCGCCGCCGCCCTGGAGCTCGACTACGCCGTGCGCATCGAGGTCGTCGTGGTCGGCGACACGAGCGAGCTCGGCACCGGCGAGCTTGCCGCGGCCGCCCGCGAGGCCATGTTCAATGCCGCGCGCCACGCCGGCGGCGAGGTGTCGGTCTACCTCGAGAGCACGCGGGCCTCGGTCGACGTCTTCGTGCGCGATCGCGGCCCCGGATTCCGGCTCGACGACGTGCCCGAAGACCGCCTCGGCGTGCGGGAGTCGATACTGGGTCGCATGCGCCGCGCCGGCGGAACCGCCCGCGTGCGGCCGGGCGCTGGCGGCGTGGGCACCGAAGTGCAGCTCCATCTCGAGAAGGCAGACGACGAATGACCGACGCGCAGGAACTCCCCGGCGCCGACCAGGCCCCGCGCATCTCGGTGCTCATCGTCGACGACCACTCCATCTTCCGGTCGGGACTCCGCGCCGACCTCGATCCCGACCTCGACGTCCTCGCCGAGGCCGCCGACGTGCCGACCGCCGTCGAGGAGATCCTGGTGCGGAAGCCCGACGTCGTGCTGCTCGACGTGCATCTTCCCGGAGGGCAGGGCGGTGGAGGGGCCGAGGTGCTGAA
Organism: Frondihabitans sp. PhB188; assembly: GCF_003752365.1. Taxonomy (GTDB): domain Bacteria; phylum Actinomycetota; class Actinomycetes; order Actinomycetales; family Microbacteriaceae; genus Frondihabitans. The sequence continues at coordinate 557,137 of NZ_RJUO01000004.1, forward strand.
GCGGACGGTGTCGCGGGTTCCCGGCACGCGCTTCCTGGCGCTGAGCGTCTCGGACTCGGCAGAGGACGTCGTCGGGGTCATCCGGGGCGGCGCCCGCGGCTACATCACGAAGACCAGCTCGGGTGCCGAGGTGAGTGCCGCCGTGCGTGCGGTCGCCGGGGGAGACGCCGTGTTCTCGCCGCGGCTGGCGGGCTTCGTGCTCGACGCCTTCGGGGCCGCGAGCGGCGAGCAGGCTGACGCGGCCGACGAGCTCGACCGCCTTTCGGCCCGCGAGCGCGAGGTGATGCGCCTCATCGCGCGCGGCTACGCCTACAAGGAGGTCGCGAGCGAGCTGTTCATCTCGATCAAGACCGTCGAGACGCACGTGTCGAGCGTGCTGCGCAAGCTGCAGCTCTCGTCGCGCCATGAGCTGACGGCGTGGGCGCTGGAGCGGCGGCTGCTGTAGCTCCGCCCGCCCCGCCCGCTCCGCCGCGCCCGTCCCGCCCGCCCGCTCCGCTCGACCCTCGAGATCGGCCTGAACAGGTGTCCGGGGACTATCGCTGGCGCCGATCGGGAGGCTTCAGCGCCTCCGCGTTGCCGCGCTGCCGCAGTTCAGCGGCTCAGCGGCGCGGGTCGCGGGCGGCAGCTAGACGAACAGGGCGCTGATCTGCTGCACGAGGGCGTCCATGTCGACGGTCGCTACATCGTCGACCTCGACGAGCGGCGTGATGTCCAGTGCGCCGCCGTCCGGGCCGCACCACACCTCGACGACGCGGGGGGCTCCGGCCGTCGCGATGCCGGCGCGAACGGTCTCGGCGTCGTCGGCCGTGAGGGTCGCGTCGACGATCACGCCCGCCTCGATGAGCCCAGCCGTCCGCCACACGGTCTCGACGCCGAGCGTGCGCACGGCCTCACGCGGTGCCACCGGGCCGGTCTGCTTCGTGATCGCCTCCTGAACGACGGACGGGTCGAGCACGGGGCACCCGAGCAGGATTCCGAGCGCGCGGGCGATCTCGGTCTTGCGGGGATCGGGGGTGCCGTTGACGATGATTGCGACCTGGGCCATGGGTCAATCCTGCCGGATGTGTCGGCGCTCTTCGCGCCGGCGTGCGCCGCGTCCGGTCCGCGTCGGGTCGGCGTCCGCGAGGTGGCCTCCCGCGTCGGGTCGGCGTCCGCGAGGTGACGGCAGGGGCCACCTCGGCCGTGCGCCGCGCCCCGACGCCTTCGCGAACCGGGTAGCGGTAGAACCTTCCACGCCCCGCGGCGACCGACGCGATGATGCCGAAGATCGCTCGGATGACGAGCACGACGAGCATGATCCCGTGGCCGACGAAGGACACGCCGATGCCGGGCGGCAGCCCCGGGTCGGCGGGCGTGCCGCGGGCGGCGCTGGAGATCGAACGGTCCCCTACGTCGGTGCCCGCCGGGGCTCGAGATGGCCCTCGTCGTCGGGTCGCCGTCCGCCGTGCGACGGCGAAGGCCACCTCGCCACCCGCTAAAGGTTCGAGTATTGACAGTTAGAACTCGAACGGTTAGAGTTCTAACCATGAACGCGGACACCCCACCCCTCACGACCAGCCTGGACCTCCTGCGCTGGATCGGCTGGGCGCAGCGCGAAGCCGGCATGGACTGGATTCGCGAGCGCGAGCTCACGCACGAGCAGAGCTTCGCACTGGGATTCCTCGTTCAGAACCCCGGATCGATCCAGCGCGACATCGCTGCGATCACCCGGACGAGCGCCGCGAGCGTGTCGAGCCTCCTGCAGGGGCTCGAACGGCGAGGGCTCATCGAGCGCCGCACCTCCGGGGGCGACTCGCGCAGCAAGCGCGTGTTCGCCACCCCGGCCGGCGTCGAGCTCATCGACGGATTCGACGTCGCCATGCGCGATGCCGAGGAGTCGATCCTCGCCCCCCTCGACGAGGCCGAGCGTGTCACGCTCCACGACCTGCTCGCCAAGATCACCTCCGTGCTTCCGCAGCCGACCCGGCCCGAGTAGCGCTCCCTCTTACCTCTCTCTTCGTCGGCCCCGTCGACGAGAAGCTTTGCCCTGCCCGGAAAGGAGCAGTCATGAGCACCGAAACCCCCTCCCCGAACGTCGAGACGTCCGCGCGGTCCAACCGGTGGTACCTCTCCAACGCACCCATGGTGCGTGCCCTCCTGCACCTCTGCGTGCCCATGGCCGCCGCGATGATCGTCGGCGCCGTCTACAACGTCATCAACGCCGGCTTCATCGGCTCGCTCCACGACACCGCCCTCCTCGCCGCAGTCACGTTCGGCTCGCCGATCCTCGGCCTGGTCATGGCCGTGGGCGGCGTCTTCGGCGTCGGCGGAAGCGCACTCATCTCGCGCCTCCTCGGAGCCAGCGAGAACGATCCCGAGAAGGCCGGCGACATCAAGCACGTCGCGTCGTTCGCGGTGTGGGGCGCTGTCGTCGTCGGCGTCGTGCTCGGCGGCCTCGGCCTCGTGCTCCTGCACCCGCTGGTCGGGGTCCTCGGCGCCCACGGGGTGGCCGTCGCACCGACAGCCGCCTTCGTCGGCGTGATGCTGGCGTTCGTGCCCGTGCTGGCCGCCGCGTTCTGCCTCGAGCAGATCGTGCGCGCCGAGGGCGCAGCCCGCCAGGTCATGATCGGCCTGATCGCCTCCACCGTCGCGAACCTCGTGTTCGACGTGCTGTTCATCCTCGTGCTCCACTGGGGCGTCGCAGGCGCCGCTCTGGCGATCGGCCTCTCGAACGTCGTCACCATTGTCTACTTCGTCACCTGGCTCACCCGCCATAGCGAGCACATCAGCCTGGCGCCGAAGTGGTTCAGCCTCTCGCCCGCCATCGTCAAGCCGGTCTTCGGCGTCGGAGTCGGCGAGCTGCTCCAGTCGGCCTTCCTCATCGTCACGTCGCTCGTGCTCAACAACCTCGCCGCCGGCTACGGCGACGGCCCGCTCGCCGCCATGGGAGTCGCCGTCCGCATCGCTCAGGTGCCGGAGTTCCTGGTGATGGGCGTCACGCTAGGCATCCTGCCGCTCCTCGCCTACTCGTTCGGCAAGGGCGACGGCGCTCGTCTCGCCTCGGCGCTCCGAGCCGGCGCACTGACTGTCGGAACGATCACCGTCGTCTCGGCCGTCGTCGTCTTCGTCTTCCGCGACCCGATCTTCTCGGCCTTCGTCAGCGACCCGAAGGTGCTGGCCATCGGCGCCACCATAATGACGGCGCAGCTCGTCGCCATGATCGCCAACGGCTTCACCGGCCTTCTCACCTCGCTCTTCCAAGCGACCGGCCGTGCCACGGCGGCCATCGTCATCTCGATGGCGCAGGGTGTCCTGTTCATCCCGATCGTGATCTTCGGCAACCTCTGGTTCGGCCTCGGCGGAATCATCTGGTCGCTCACCGTCACCGAGATCCTGGTGTTCGTCGCCGCTGTGGTGCTGTGGCTCACATCGCGCCGGGCCATCGCCACGGGTCTCGCCGAGGGCACTCCCGAGCGCGCCGAGGCCACGCTGCAAGAGGCCTGACCTCGTCCATCTGAGTCCCGACACGGGCGCAGGAATCGGCCCCCGCCGTCGCACCCCGACGGCGGGGCCGCTCGCGTCTCCGCCGGCGCCCCGCCTAGTGCCCCTGGGGTGCCGGGGCGGCCAGCACGTCGCGCACCGTGACCGGCTGGCGCCCGAGCAGCTCGCCGAGCAGGGGATCGGTGCCGGCGAAGAAGCCCAAGTCGGCAGCCTCGTACATGCCCAGCATGAATCGCGCCAGGAACTCCGGCTGGCCCGCTGCCACCTGACGGGCGACCCACTCCTCCGGGTCGACCACGCGGGTCGTGACCTCGCGGCCGGTCAGCTCGGAGGCGATCGCGGCGACCTCGACGAAGGTGGGGGCGGCGCTCGCCGTGATCGTGACGAGGCCCTCGCGCGGAGTCGCCGCGGTCAGGATATGCGCCGCAGCCTCGGCCGCGTCGCCGCGCGAGGTCCACGAGACGGGTCCGTCGGCGGGCACCTCGATCACTCCGGTCTCGCGCCAGGGGCCGAGCAGCCAGGCGAGGCTGTGGGCATAGAAGCCGTTGCGGAGCGAGGTCCATGCAACGCCGGACTCGGCGAGGAGCTTCTCGGTCGCGTAGTGATCGCGGCCCGGGCCGAATGGGGTATCGGCGGCGGCGCCCTGGTGGCTCGTGTAGAGGATCCGGCCGACGCCCGCGGCTGCGGCGGCGCCGATGGCCGTGCGCTGCAGCTCGACGGCATCGGCGCGGGGGTCGCTGGACGACACGAGCAGCAGCTGATCGGCGGCGTCGAACGCGGAGGGAAGCGACTCAGCGTCGGCGTAGTCGCCGCGGCGCACGTCGATGCCGAGGTCGGCGAAGCGCTGGGCTTTCGCGACGTCGCGCGCGACGACTGCGAGCTCGGCGGCGGGAACCCTCGTGAGCAGCTGGTCGACGGTCGCGCCGTTCAGCGCGCCGGTGGCTCCGGTGATGACGATCATGGGTGTGCCTCTCGTGCGTTCGACGAATCACCGTTATCGATGAATACCGTGGAACGCTACCAGCGGAAACACAGTGATAGCAAGACTGCGTTATCGTCGATTCATGACCGAGACCGCCAAGGCCAGCGACCGTGCCGATACACGCACCCGGATCGTCGACGTGGCTGCCCGGCTGCTCCGCGACGAGGGGCCTGTCGCCGTCACGACGCGGGGTGTGGCCCAGGCCGCGGGCGTCCAGGCCCCGACCATCTACCGGATCTTCGGCGACAAGGAGGGCCTGCTCGAGGCCGTCGCCGAGACGGTCATGGAGGAGTTCGTCTCGGCTAAGGCGGCGGTCGTGGCCGATGCCGAGGCCGGCGACATCGATCCGCTCGTCGACCTTCGCGCGGGCTGGACGGCTCAGCTCGAGTTCGGACTGTCGAGCCCGGCCCTCTTCTCCCTGCTCAGCGACCCGTTGCGGGTGCGCCACTCGCCGTCCGCGAAGGCCGGGCAGCGCGTGCTCGAGGCGAGGCTCCACCGCGTAGCGCTCACCGGGCGGCTCCGCGTCAGCGAGAGCCGCGCCGTCGACATGATCAGCTCGGCGGGCGTCGGCGCGATCACCACGACGCTGGCGCGCGGCCCGGTCGGCGACGAACGGGCCAGCGTCCTCGAGCGCTACGACCTCGGCACCGCCGATGCGATGTACGAGGCCGTGCTGGCTCAGATCCTGACCGACGCGCCGGCGGGCCCGCCCGCAGACGCAGGCGTCCTGGCCGCTGCGGTGGCCCTGCGTGCTGTCGCGCCCTCGCTCGAGTCGCTGTCGGTGCCGGAGCGCGAGCTGCTGGGCGAGTGGCTCGACCGCGAGATCGCCGCGCGGCAGTAGGGGGCGCTTCGCGGGTGCCCGCCGGAACGGGCAGGCCTCCGGGGGTGAGCCCGAACGGAGGAGTACCCGCCGATGACGGCTCAGCTGATCGACGGCAGGGAGTTCCTGCGCCCGCGCCTCGACGCAAGGACCCCCGCCCGGCCGAAGCCGAGCGGGGGTCCTGTGCGAGCCGGGAGGTGTTACTGACCGGCCTTGGCCAGCGCCTCGAGGGTCGAGTTGTTGGCGTACTCCTTCACCGCGTTGTCCTTGGTGATGAGGATCGGGGTCAGCTCGATGGCCGGAACCGTCTTGACGCCGTTGTAGTTGTTCTTCTTGTCGAGCACCGTCTTCGGCTTGTCGCCCTTCGAGAGGGTGGTGACGAGGTCGACCGCGGCCTGAGCCTCGGTGTCGGTGTTCTTGTAGATGGTCGAGTACTGCGTGCCGTTCATGATGAGCGGGATCGACGCGGTCTCGGAGTCCTGACCCGTGACGACCGGGTTGGGCTTTCCAGCGGACTTCGTGGCCTGCAGGATCGCACGGCCCAGGGTGTCGTTGGGGGAGAGGACGCCGTCGAGCTTCGTCGAACCGGAGTAGTCGGCCTGGAGCAGGTTGCTCATGCGCGACTGGGCGTTCTGAGCGAGCCAGCCCTGCGTCGAGACCTGCTTGAAGGTGGTCTGCTTCGAGACGACCTTGAGCGTGCCGTCGTCGATCTTCGGCTGGAGCACGTCCATGGCGCCGTTGAAGAACACCGGGGCGTTCGCGTCGTCGGGCGAACCGGCGAACAGCTCGATGTTGTACGGGCCGTCGCCCTTCAGCTTGGCGAGACCGTCGAGGAGCGCCTGGCCCTGCAGCTGGCCGACCTTGAAGTTGTTGAACGCGACGTAGTAGTCGACGTTCTTCGTGCCGGTGATGTTGCGGTCCCATGCGATGACGGGGATGCCGGCGTCCTTGGCCTGCTTGACCTGGGTGCCGAGCTGCGAGCCGTCCTGGGCGGCGATGATGATCGCCTTGTCGCCCTTGGTGACCATGCCCGAGATCTGGTTCTGCTGGTCGGTGACCGTCGACGAGGCGGCGGCGTACTGCACGTCGGCCTTGAAGCCGGCGGCGGCGAGCGACTTCTCGAACGCGGCCTTGGCGAGCACCCAGTTCTGCGAGGTCTTGGCGGGCAGCGCGACGCCGATGGTCGAGCCCTTGGGGATGTCGACCGACGAACCCGAGTCCGAGCCGCCGCGGGCGGTTCCGGAGCACGAGGTCAGCGTGACGACGGTCAGAGCAGCGACCGCGAGGCCGCCGATGAGCTGTTTCTTCATTGAAAGGCTTCTTTCATTTCTGTGGTGGTGTGCGCCTGGGCGCACGTGGTGTGGGTGCTGGTGCATCCGGTGCTGTGGGACGAGTGGTGCATCCCGTGTTTCTGCTGGTGCCTGAGGGGCCTGCGAGTGCGCCGCTCAGGGAAGCAAAACCTGTGAGTCCTGGTCGATCGACTGCGGCTGCGCGCCGGAGCCCTTCAGGCCGCCGGACGTGGGTCCGTCGTCCTTCTTGTTCTTGCGACCGAAGCCGCGGGTCAGGTAGCCGGTGATCGACGGGCGGCCCTGAGTCTTGTTGTAGACGTCGAACGCGACGGCGATCAGGAGGACGAGACCGCGGATGATCTGGACCAGGTTGGTGTCGATGCCCTTGAGCGAGAGGCCGTTAGCCAGGAACGCGAGGACGAGACCACCGATGATCGAGGCGACGACGGTTCCGACGCCACCCGCGACCGCGGCTCCACCGACGAAGACGGCGGCGATCGCGTCGAGCTCCCAGCCGGTTCCGTCAGCCGGGCCGGACGAACCCGAGTAGCCGACGAACACCATGCCGGCGACGGCGGCGAGCACCGACATGTTGAGCATGACGAGGAAGTTGACGCGGCGCGAGTTGACGCCCGAGAGGACCGCGGCGTTCGAGTTGCCGCCGACTGCGTAGAGGTGGCGGCCGAAGGTGGTGGTGTTCGTGACGAAGCCGTAGATGATGACGAGCACGCCGAGGATGATCGCGACGATCGGGACGGACGTGTTGGGGCGACCCGAGGCGAACAGGATGGTGGCGTAGGCGGTGACGCCGCCGAGCACGACGATGCGGACGATGCTGGTCCACAGCGGAGCCGGCTGCGCGCCCATCTTGACGCGGTTGTTGCGGGCACGGAATTCGAAGATGACGATCGCGACGATCGTGACGATGCCGAGGAGCAGGGTGCCGTTGCTGAAGCCGGTGTTGGGGCCGAAGTCGCTGATGTAGCCGTTGCCGATGTTCTGGAAGTCGTCGGGCACCGGCACGGCGGTCGAGTTGCCGATGGCCTGGTTGGCGCCTCGGAAGATCAGCTGACCGGCGAGGGTCACGATGAACGCGGGGACTCGCACGTAGGCGACCCAGAAGCCCTGCCATGCGCCGACGAGCACGCCGACCACGAGGCCGAGGATGATCGCGGCCCACCACGACCAGTGCCAGACCGCCATGGCCTGCGCCACGATGATGCCGACGAACGCCGCGACGGAGCCGACCGACAGGTCGATGTGACCGGCGACGATGACCATCACCATGCCGATGGCCAGGATCAGGATGTACGAGTACTGCTGGAAGACGTTGATGACGTTTCCGGGAGCGAGGGTGTTGCCACCGGTCCAGATCTGGAAGCCGATGATGATCACGATCAGCGCGATGATCATGCCGTACTGGCTGATCCCGCCCCCCTTGTTGCCGAGGATGCTGTCGATGTTCTTCTTGATGTTCGTCATCGAACCGTTGTCCTTTTCGAGGTCATGCTCACCATCAGCGACTCGGGGTCGGCCTCGGCTGCGGTCAATTCATTGGTGATGGAGCCTTCGAAGATCGTGTAGATGCGATCCGAGAGGCCGAGGAGCTCCGGGAGCTCGGAGGAGATGAGGATCACGGCTTTGCCCTGGGCCGCGAGGTCCTGGATGATGCCGTAGATCTCGAACTTGGCGCCCACGTCGATGCCGCGGGTCGGCTCGTCGAGGATCAGCAGGTCGGGGTCGGTGAACATCCACTTGGCGAGGACGACCTTCTGCTGGTTGCCGCCCGACAGCTTCGAGACGCCCTGGTCGACGCTCGAGGCCTTGGTGCGGAGGCTGCGGCGGTAGCGCTCGGAGACCTCGTACTCCTCGACCGAGGAGACGACGCCGTTGTGCGTGATCTTGGGGAGGCCCGCGGCGACCGTCGATCGCTTGATCGTGTCGAGCAGGTTCAGGCCGAGGGCCTTGCGGTCTTCGGAGACGTAGCCGATGCCGTTCTTGATGGCGTGGGCCACCGTGTCGGTGCGGATCTCGCGGCCGTCCTTGTAGACCTCGCCCGACACGAAGGTGCCGTACGAGTGGCCGAAGATGCTCATCGCGAGCTCGGTGCGGCCGGCGCCCATGAGGCCCGCGAAGCCGACGATCTCGCCGCGGCGGACGAAGAAGTTCTCGTTCTTGCAGACGAGGCGCTCGGGGTCGAGCGGGTGGCGCACCGTCCAGTTGGTGACCTCGAAGAACTTCTCGCCGATGTTCGGCGTCCGGTCGGGGAAGCGGCTCTCGAGCGAGCGGCCGACCATGCCGCGGATGATGCGGTCTTCGTTGACGCCGTCGGCCTTGACGTCGAGCGACTCGATCGTCTTGCCGTCGCGGAGGATCGTGATGGTGTCAGCGATCTGCTCGATCTCGTTCAGCTTGTGGCTGATCATGATCGAGGTGATGCCGCGGGCCTTGAGGCCGACGATGAGGTCGAGGAGGTGCTGCGACTCCTGCTCGTTGAGCGCGGCGGTGGGCTCGTCGAGGATGAGCAGCTTGACGCTCTTGTTGAGGGCTTTCGCGATCTCCACGAGCTGCTGCTTGCCGACGCCGAGCGATTTGATCTTCTGGTCGGGGTTCTCGGTGAGTCCGACGCGGGCCAGCAGGTCTTTCGCCGTGCGCTGGGCTTCGATCCAGTTAATGACGCCGCGCTTGCCGGGCTCGTTGCCGAGGAAGATGTTCTCGGTGATCGACAGCTCGGGGATGAGCGCGAGCTCCTGGTGGATGATCACGATGCCTGCGGCCTCGGACTGCTTGATGCCCGAGAACTGGGCGACCTGCGACTCGTAGACGATGTCGCCCGAGTACGTCCCGAAGGGGTAGACGCCCGAGAGGACCTTCATCAGGGTCGACTTGCCTGCACCGTTCTCGCCGCAGATCGCGTGGATCTCGCCGGCCTTCACGGTCAGGTTCACGTCAGAGAGGGCCTTCACACCAGGGAACTCCTTGGTGATCGAGCGCATCTCGAGGATGGTTGGTGAACCAGCCATTGTGCACCGCCATTTTTCTAAAGACATCGTTGTCGGGTTGAGCTTCGTCGCCCCGCTGGCCACTTGGCCCGGGATCACAGTAGGCCGATCCGGCGCTGGCGTCAAAAGGTTAACGCAACGAATTTGTAACGGCTTCACGAACCTCTGCCATTGGGAGCGCTCACATTCGGTCTACTCCCGTTGCGGCCTGAAGGCGAGCAAGGTTCAGATAACGCGGACTGCCGCCTGGTGGAAGACCAGGGCCGCGGCGCCCAGCGCCTCGCCCCGATCGTCGAGCGTGGAGGCCACGATCTCGGTCGCGTCGCGGACCAGTGGCAGGACGTGACGCGCGAAGGAGCGCGAGATCGGCTCGAGGAGGGTGTCGCCGAGCACGGCCAGGGGGCCGCCGAGCACGATCACCTCCGGGCTGATGATGCTGGCGAGGTCGCCGACCACGCGGCCGATGAGACGGCCGGCATCCTCGATGACGCGCAGGGCCGCCACGTCGCCCGCCTGGACCGAGGCGACGAGCTGCTCCGTCGACTGGATGGGCGTGACGGTGCCGAGCCGGTCGAGCATCGCGGTGATCGAGGCCTCTGCCTCGAGGCAGCCGCGGTTGCCGCAGCGGCAGGCCTGACCGTCGGGCACGACCTGCACGTGCCCGACCTCGCCGGTCACGCCGGTGGCCCCGTTGAACGGCTGCCCGTTCAGGATGAGCCCGGCGCCGATGCCGGAGCCCACCTTGAGGTACACGAGATTGCGGGTGCCGCCGTAGAGCCCCCAGATCGTCTCGGCGACGCTGCCGAGGTTGGCGTCGTTGTCGAGCACGACTGGGACGCCGAGGCGGTCCTCGAGCTCGACGACCACGTCGACGAACGCCCACTCGGCCCAGACGGTGCCGATCACGGGCATGAGGTCGCGGCGGTCGATCGATCCCGGGATGCCGACGCCGACACCCGAGAGCGCCTCCCACGAGACCCCCGTCTGCTCCATCAGGCGAGTGAGGACCTGCTTGGCGACGTCGAAGCCGTGGCGCGGATCGTACTTCTGCTCGAGGACGACGTTCTCCTCGGCCGCGATCGTGTAGTCGGGGTAGACGAGCACGACCCTGAGGTGCCGGCGGCCGAAGCCGATCCCCGCGGCGACCGTGCCGTTCTGGGTGATGAGCTGCACCGACACCGCTCTGCGGCCGGAACTGGTCGTCGGGGTGAGACTGACCATGCCGTTCTTCGCCATGTACGTGACGATGTTCGAGATGGTCGCGGTGCTGAGTCCGGTGCGGCGGGCGAGATCCGCCTGAGTAGATGCCCCGACGCGCATGAGCGTCTCGACGACACGCTGCTGATTGCGCTTGCGGAGGGAGGTCTGCGAGCCGGGACTCTGCCCGGCAGGCGGGAACTGCCTGCGGTCCGCCGGTGGACCTTGGAGATTTGACACGCTCGAATCATTGCCCTCGAAATGACTGTCGTCAAGACTTGAACGCAAACCGAGACGCAACTGAAAAGGGCCTCGAGCAGTGCTCGAGGCCCCCTTTTCTCGCGGACCTAGACCTCGGCGCCGACCCAGTCGCCGGTCGCGAGGTACTGGACCTTCTTGGCGATCGAGACCGCGTGGTCGGCGAAGCGCTCGTGGTAGCGGCTGGCCAGCGTGGCGTCGACAGTGTCGGCCGGAGCGCCCTTCCAGGTCTCGCCGAGCACCTTGTCGAAGACGCTCAGGTGCAGCTCGTCGATGCGGTCGTCGTCGTTGCGGATCTCCTCGGCGAGACGCATGTCTTCGGTGGTGAGGAGCTCGGTGAGCTTCTTCGCGATCGCGACATCGAGCTGGCCGAGCTCGGTGAACGTGGGGCGGAGGCTCTTCGGCACGACCTTCTCGGGGAAGCGGTAGCGGGCGAGCTGGGCGATGTGCTCGGCCATGTCGCCCATGCGCTCGAGCGAGGCCGAGATGCGGAGAGCGCTGACGACGATGCGGAGGTCGCGGGCGACCGGCTGCTGGCGGGCCAGGATGTCGATGGCGAGCTCGTCGAGGCTGATGGCGAGGGAGTCGATCCGCTCGTCGTCCACGATGACCTGCTCGGCCAGGCTGACGTTCGACTCGCCGAACGCGCGCGTGGCGTTCTCGATCGAGACGGCAACCATCGACGAGATCTCTACGAGCCGCTCCTGGACCTCCTGGAGCTCTAGCTGGAATACCTCGCGCATTGTCTTGGTCGACCCTTTCGTTGCGGCATGCCGCATGGTGCGGGGCGTCCTGGTTCAGGACGCGCCCGTCAAGAATTATCTGTCTCGATCCGCAGAATCTCGCCCGCGCAGTGTGACCGAGCCTCCACCGCCCAGGTTAACGACCGGTGAGCCGCAGGAGAACAGTCTCCAACCTAGTGCGGCCGCCGACACCGCGGCACTGGCGGTCCACCTGCTGTTCACTAACCTGAGAACCATGTACTCCCCCTGGCTGGTGCCGATCTCCCTGGCATTCGGCATCGTCATCGGCGCGGGGCTCGTTCTCCTGATCTTCTTTGCGGCCGAACGCGGTCGTCGGGCTCGTGCTCTCAGCGACGTGTCCCTTCCCGATGGCGTCGGCGCCATTCTCGACGCGCTCGACACCGCCGGCTTCGTCGTCGATCCGTCGAACAACGTCCAGAAGGCCTCCGCGATGGCTATCGCCCACGGCCTCGTCGCGATGCAGCAGGTGTCGCACTCGGAGATGGTCGACCTCATCGAGCGGGCGCGGCTCTCGGAGGACCCGGTGACCGAAGACCTCCTGATCGCGCGCACCCTCCGCCAGGAGACCGACCTGCGGATGCATGTCCGGGCCGCCCGGCTCGGTACGCGCTACGTACTGGTCCTCGCTCAGGACAACACGGAGTCGCACCGCCTCGAGGAGGTCCGTCGCGACTTCGTGGCGAACATCAGCCACGAGCTCAAGACTCCGATCGGCGCGGTCGGCCTCCTGGCCGAGGCCCTCGAGCAGGCCGCCGACGACGAGGAGCAGGTGCGCTACTTCGCCAAGAGCCTCACTCGCGAGTCGCTCCGACTCGGACGCCTGACGCAGGACATCATCGAGCTCTCGCGCCTGCAGGCGGTCGATCCGCTGTCCGAGCCGTCGATCGTCGACATCCGCACAGTCATCCGGGCGGCCGTCGAGCGCAATCGCGTCGAGGCTGACGCGCGAGGGATCGAGATCCTCGCCCGCGGCGGCAAGAAGGCCACCGTGGTCGGCAACGCCGATCAGCTGGCCATGGCCGTCCATAACCTCGTGGCGAACGCCGTCCACTACTCGCCCGACGGCTCGCGGATCGGCATCGGGGCGACAATCACCGACCAGGGGATCGTCGAGGTCGCGGTCACCGACCAGGGCGACGGCATCTCCGATGCCGATCGCGAGCGCATCTTCGAGCGCTTCTACCGGGTCGACCCTGCGCGGTCGCGTCGCACCGGCGGCACCGGCCTGGGCCTCGCGATCGTCAAGCACGTGGTGCAGAATCACGGCGGCGACATCCGCCTGTGGTCGCAGCTCGGCTCCGGATCCACCTTCACCATCCGTCTTCCCGAGGCCTCAACGGCCACGGTCCCCGTCCGAGGAGACAACTGACATGCCCACCCACATCCTGATCGTCGAAGACGAAGAATCCCTGAGCGAGCCCCTCGCGTTCATCCTGGAGCGTGAGGGCTACCAGATCACGGTCGCCGACGACGGCCCCAAGGCGCTCGCGGCGTTCGACCGGGAGGGCGCCGACCTCGTGCTGCTCGACCTGATGCTGCCGGGACTGCCGGGCACCGAGGTCTGCCGCGAGCTGCGCAACCGCTCGCAGGTGCCGATCGTCATGCTGACCGCCAAGGACAGCGAGGTCGACATCGTGGTGGGGCTCGAGCTCGGCGCCGACGACTACGTCACCAAGCCGTACTCGACGCGCGAGCTGCTGGCTCGCATCCGGGCCGTCCTTCGCCGCCGCGTCGACCTCGAGGAGCTGAGCGACTCGACCCTGACCGCCGGCGAGATCTCGATGGACGTCGAGCGCCACGTCGTCACGGTCCGCGGCACGGACATCGCCATGCCGCTGAAGGAGTTCGAGCTCCTCGAGCTGCTCATGCGCAACGCTGGCCGCGTCCTGACCCGCGGTCAGCTCATCGACCGCGTCTGGGGGTCCGACTACTTCGGCGACACCAAGACCCTCGACGTGCACATCAAGCGCATCCGCTCGAAGATCGAGTCCGTCCCCTCCGAGCCCAAGGCGCTCGTGACGGTCCGCGGTCTCGGCTATCGCATCGAGGCCTGACGTTTCACATGTGTATTCTTTGAGCGCCGTAGGGGCGACGCTAGGAGAAATGCATGAAGAAATACATGGCCGCTGTAGTCACGGCTACTACGTGCGGGCTGATGCTCGCCACTGGGGCAACAAGTGCTCGGTCGGCCACGGCCGGAGGGGGATTGCAGGCGGCTGATCCCGTCCTGCAGCAGCTCGAATCGCTTGGAGGGCTGCAGACACGCGCTGAAATTGATGCGATGACAGGCACGGGCCGGCCCGTCACCGTCCTTGTCGACCAAGATGGCACGTACGTGTCCGCCGTCGAGACCGCTGCCGTCTCGCCCTTCGCTCAGTGATCGTGTCCCGCTATCGGCGGGGGTTCGTCGGCTTCGGGGCGTCTCCGGAGACGCGCCGAAGCTGACGGGCACCCGCCCAATCATCTGAGCGCGCACAGCGCAGGAGGACGAAGGCCCCCACCGCGAGGTGGGGGCCTTCGTGAGAAGTGCGGGGGGTGGGCTGATCGCTACGGAGTCGGCGTCGCCGAGTCGGTCGGCACGACGTCATTGGTCGCGACCGGCGACGGGAGGAGCGTCGCGTACTCGGCGAACGAGCCGTCGAGCACGGGCACCTTGAGGTCTTTGCCGGTGGACGAGCCGTACTGGATGTAGACCTTGAGGAGGGAGCCGGCCTGCTCGCCGATGCCGTTCATCAGGATCTGCTCGTCACCGCCCTGCGTGCCGCGGCTGACGGTCTCGCCGGCCGGGACGTCGACGCTCACGGTCTTCGGCGACCCGAGCGACTCGTACTGGATCTTCACGTTGGCGTCGGAGGAGCCCTCGTTGAGCAGCGTGACGCTGAGGCTGGCCTCGTCGCCGTTGTCGGTGAACACGATCGCGTTGCGGACCTCGACGTCGCCGACGTTGATGCTGACCCCGTCGCTCGCGTCGTAGTGCTCGGTGGTGGCCTGGGGGCTGATGAAGTTGCAGCCCGCGGTGAGGACCATCACGGCTCCGGCAATGACGACGGCTGCCGTGGTGCGTGCTCTCACAGGTTCCTCCAGAACGGGTTTCGAATGCTCTCCCAGCCTAGCCTAGAGCGGCCCTCGTCGATGTCACGGGCGGGTCTGGTAGGGCGCCCGCATGGTAATCTGGGCCACCGGAACGGAGCCCCAGCATGCAGTTCGAGGTCGGCGAGACCGTCGTCTATCCGCACCACGGTGCGGCAGAGATCACGGCTGTGAAGACGCGCGTCATCAAGGGCGCAGAGAAGCTGTACCTCACCCTCAAGGTCACGCAGGGCGACCTCGTCATCGAGGTCCCGGCCGAGAACGTCGACCTGGTGGGCGTCCGCGACGTCATCGGCCGCGAGGGCGTCGAGCAGGTGTTCGACGTGCTGCGCGCTCCCTTCACCGAAGAGCCCACGAACTGGTCGCGTCGCTACAAGGCGAACGTCGAGAAGCTGGCCTCCGGCGACGTGATCAAGGTCTCCGAGGTCGTCCGCGACCTGTGGCGCCGTGACCACGACAAGGGCCTCTCCGCCGGCGAGAAGAGCATGCTCGCGAAGGCGCGGCAGATCCTGGTGTCCGAGCTCGCCCTGGCCGAGAACACCGACGAGGCGGCGGCCGAGACCGTCCTCGACGAGGTCCTCGCATCGTAGGCGAAGCTCCGAGCCGCGCGGTCGTCGTCGTCGCCGCCGGCAGCGGCACCCGCCTGGCGCAGGGGCTCCCGAAGGCGTTCGTCGAGGTCGCCGGCCGCACGATCCTCGAGTGGTCGATCCGCGGCATCCTCCGGTGCCCGGTGCCGTACCAGATCGTCCTCGTCGTCCCGCCGAGCCTGACGACCCGGGCGCAGGAACTCGCCGCCACCACCGCCGGCCACGCC
This sequence comes from Frondihabitans sp. PhB188, assembly GCF_003752365.1. Classification (GTDB taxonomy): domain Bacteria; phylum Actinomycetota; class Actinomycetes; order Actinomycetales; family Microbacteriaceae; genus Frondihabitans. Next base: position 572,833 of record NZ_RJUO01000004.1, read on the forward strand.
GCCCCGCTCGTCACCGTCGTCGCGGGCGGCCCCTCCCGCCAGGCCTCCGTGGCGGCCGGCCTCGCCGCCGTCGCCCCCGCGGTCACCACCGTCCTGGTTCACGATTCAGCGCGCTGCTTCACGCCGCCCGCCCAGTTCGAGGCGGTCGCCCTGATGGTCGAGCAGACGGGTGGGGGCGTCGTTCCCGGGCTCCCCGTCAGCGACACGATCAAGCGCATCACATCCTCGGGCCTCGTCGCCGAGACCGTCGACCGGTCGGAGCTCGTCGCGATGCAGACGCCTCAGGGCTTCCCGCGGGCGGCGCTCGACGCCGCGTACGCCGAAGCGGAGGTCGACCACACCGACGACGCGGCCCTCTTCTCCGCCGCCGGGCACGACGTCGTCGTCGTCGAGGGCTCGCACGACGCGTTCAAGATCACGACGCCGTGGGACTTGCAGCGAGCCGAGATGCTCGCCGGGGGCAGTGCGGTTCCTGCGCCCGATGCCCCTGTCGAGCACCGTGTGGGGGTGGGGATCGACGTCCATGGTTTCGACGCCGACCAGACGCTTCGCCTCGGCACGCTCGACTGGCCGGGCGAGCCCGGGCTGGCGGGGCACAGCGACGGCGACGCGGTCGCGCACGCCATGGTCGACGCGATCCTGTCGGCAGCCCGGCTGGGCGATATCGGGTCGCGGTTCGGAACGGCCGACCCGCGCTACGCCGGTGCGTCGGGCGCCGTCTTCCTGGAGGGCACGCTCGAGCTGCTCGCCGAGGCCGGAGCCCGGATCGTGAACGTGTCGGTGCAGGTCGTCGGCAATCGCCCGCGCCTCGCCGCTCGCCGCATGGAGATGGAGGCGGCGCTCACCGCGATCGTCGGCGCTCCCGTCTCGGTCTCGGCGACGACGACCGACGGCCTCGGGTTCACCGGCCGCGGCGAGGGCGTGACCGTCATCGCGACGGCGCTCGTCGAGGTCGCCGCCCGCTGAGCGGTCCATGCCGGCGCTGGCTCGGCTTGCCGGCGCTGACTCGCGAGCCGCACGCCGATTAGGCTGTGGCGGTGACCATTCGCCTCTACGATTCCCGCGCGCAGTCGATCACCGACTTCGTCCCGCTCGTCGACGGTGAAGTGGGCCTGTACGTCTGCGGCCCGACGGTGCAGTCGTCGCCGCACATCGGCCACCTCCGCTCGGCTCTCGTCTACGACCTGTGGCGCCGCTGGTTCACCTACCGCGGGCTGCGCGTCACGCTGGTGCGCAACGTGACCGACATCGACGACAAGATCCTGAACCTCGCCGCCGACACCGCGGAGGAGTGGTGGGCGCGCGCCTACCGCTACGAGCTCGAGTTCACCGCCGGCTACACGGCGCTGGGCATCCTGCCGCCGACCTACGAGCCGCGCGCGACGGCGAGCGTCTCCGAGATGCAGGCCATCGTCGCGACTCTCATCGAGCGAGGCCATGCCTACCCGGCGCCCGACGGCTCGGGCGACGTCTACTTCGACACGGTCTCGTGGCCGACCTACGGCGCACTGACCAATCAGAAGCTCGACGACATGGTGTCGGCGACCGACGCCGATCCGCGCGGCAAGCGCGACCCGCGCGACTTCGCGCTCTGGAAGGGCACCAAGGCCGGCGAGCCCGAGTCGGCGAGCTGGGAGTCGCCGTGGGGCCCGGGCCGCCCGGGCTGGCACATCGAGTGCTCCGCCATGTCGAAGCGCTACCTGGGCGCCGCATTCGACATCCACGGTGGCGGGCTCGACCTGCGCTTCCCGCACCACGAGAACGAGCTGGCGCAGTCGACGGCCGCGGGCGACGACTTCGCGCACCACTGGATGCACAACGGCCTCGTGAACGTCGACGGCCAGAAGATGTCGAAGTCGCTGGGCAACTCGATCTTCGCATCGGAGTTCCTGGCCATGGCGCGCCCCATCGTCGTCCGCTACTTCCTCGCCGCGGCGCACTACCGCTCGACGATCGACTACCACGACGGCGCCCTCGAAGAGGCCGAGGCCGCACTCGACCGCGTCGAGGTGTTCCTCGGCCGGGCCGGTCGCCGCCTGGCCGGCACCCGCTTCGTCGGAGTCGGCAGCCGGGTCGTGTCCGACGCCTTCGCCGAGGCCATGGACGACGACCTCAACGTGCCCCAGGCCCTCGGCGCCCTGCACGACAGCGTCCGCCGCGGCAACGCGGCCCTCGACGACGACGACCTCGACACCGCCGCGCGCGAATGGCAGCACACCCGTGCCATGGTGGAGGTCCTCGGGCTCGACCCGTACGCTCCCGAGTGGAGGGGGTCCGACGAGGGCGCCGCGCACACCGCGCTGGCCACCCTGGTCGACAAGCTGCTCGAGGCTCGCAACAGCGCCCGGGCCGCCAAGGATTTCGCGAACGCCGACCGCATTCGAGCCGACCTGGCCGCTGCGGGCATCACGATCGAAGACAGCCCCTCGGGGTCGCATTGGAGTCTTGAACAATGAAGAACACGTCAGGTGAGCGCAAGGGTCGCCCGGGCGCCGTCCGCCAGGGCGGCAAGGGCAAGCAGGTCGGGTCCGGCGGCCAGGGTCGCCAGGCCCTCGAGGGCAAGAAGCCCACGCCGAAGGCCGAAGACCGTCCGTACCACCCCGCCGGAAAGCGCAAGGCGGCGCAGGATCGCCTGGCCTCCGCCCGCGGCAAGGCCGGCAGCCAGGCTGAGCGTCCGATCCGCACGGCCCGGACCGCCGTCGACCGCACCGTTCCGCCGCGCTCGAAGAAGGCCTCCGACGACAGCGAGATCGTGACCGGCCGCAACTCGGTGCTCGAGGCCCTGCGCGCGCGCATCCCGGCGTCGACGCTCTACATCGCCGCCCGCCTCGAGATGGACGACCGCGTCAAGGAGGTGCTGACGCTGGCCACCCGTCGCGGCATCCCCGTGCTGGAGGTCATGCGCCCGGAGCTCGACCGCCTCACCGGCCCCGACTCGGTGCACCAGGGTCTCGCGCTCAAGGTGCCGCCTTACGAGTACGCGCACCCGATGGAGCTGCTCGAGCAGACGCGTCGCCGCGGTCAGAAGCCGCTGTTCGTCGCGCTCGACGGCATCACCGACCCGCGCAACCTCGGCGCGATCATCCGCTCCGTCGCGGCGTTCGGCGGTCAGGCCGTCATCGTGCCCCAGCGCCGCAGCGTCGGAGTGACCGCGTCGGCGTGGAAGACGTCGGCGGGTGCCGCTGCCCGCGTCCCGGTGGCCATGGCGTCGAACCTCACGCAGACCCTGAAGTCGTTCAAAGAGGCGGGCGTGTTCGTGCTCGGCCTCGACGGCGGCGGCGACGTGCAGCTCCCCGGGCTCGAGCTCGCCGATCAGCCCCTCGTCATCGTCGTCGGCTCGGAGGGCAAAGGTCTGTCGCGCATCGTCACCGAGACCTGCGACGCCATCGTGTCCGTGCCGATCACCGCTGCGGCCGAGAGCCTCAACGCCGGTATCGCCGCCAGCGTCACCCTCTACGAGATCAGCAATCTGCGGGCCGAACGCAAGTAGCCCCGTACATTCACGGAGATTCTGCCTGCGCCGGGCCGGTCGTGCCGACCGGGCTAGCGGCCGGCCGAGAGACTCCGTGAATTTCGGGGCGGGGGCGAGTTCCTGCGCCCTCAGACCTTGCTGCGCCAGTCCTCCTCGGCCTCGGCAGCCTGCGCGTTCTCTTCCTGGATGGCCACGGGGAGGGTGATGGCGCCCGTCGGCGGCGCGATCACCATCTGCTCGTCGCGGCGGTGCCGCAGCACGTCGTTGACGTAGGAGGTCAGCGCCTCGGCGATCGGCACGTCGCGGTTCTCGGCCTGCGACTGGTACCAGCGGTGCTCGAGCAGCTGGTGGAAGATCTCGGCCGGCTCCAGGCGCCCGCGCAGGTCGCGCGGGATCGACCGGATGACCGGCTCGAAGACGCGGGCGGCCCACTCGTGCGCCACCATCTCTTCATCGAGCTCGGCGCGGTTGTTCTTCGAGCGGTACGAGTCGAGGTCGTTCAGCAGGCGGCGGGCCTGGTTCTCTTGGGCGTCGAGCCCGGTGAGCCGGAGCAGGCGCCGCGAGTGGTGCCCGGCGTCGACGACCTTGGGCTGGATCCGCACCTGCGTGCCGCCCTCGGTGGTCTTGATGGCGAGCTCCTCGATGTCGAAGCCGAGGTCGTTCAGGCGCTCGACGCGGTCGTTGATGCGCCAGCGCTCGGAGTTCGAGAACGTCTCCGTGCCCGTCAGCTCGACCCAGAGGCTGCGGTACTTGGCGACGATGCCGTTCGACACCTCGACGGCGTCGAGGTCTTCGTCGAGACGGTCGCCCGCCTCGAGGTCGAGCAGCTCGCCGGCGATGTTGACGCGCGCGACCTCGAGGTCGTTCTCGCGCTGGCCGTTCGAGAGGCCGCCGGGGTAGAGCTTGCCGGTCTCGGCGTCGACGAGGTAGGCGGCGAAGGCGCCGGCGTCGCGGCGGAAGAGCGTGTTGGAGAGCGAGACGTCGCCCCAGTAGAAGCCGATGACGTGCAGCCGCACGAGCAGCAGCGCCAGCGCGTCGACAAGGCGGGCCGCCGTGTCGGGGCGGAGCCTCTGCGAGTAGAGCGCGCGGTAGGGGAGCGAGAACTTGAGGTGGCGCGTGACGAGCACGGGGTTGAGCTCGTTGCCGTCTCCATCGCGACGGTTCGTGATGACGGCGAGCGGGTCGACGCACGGGATGTCGAGGCGCTGCAGCGTGCGGAGCATCTCGTACTCGCCGCGGGCCATCTCGCCCGACGTCTCCTTGATGGCGATCACGTAGCCGCTCAGGTACGCGAAGCGCACCAGGTGCCGCGAGATGCCCTTGGGCAGGGTGGCGATGGCGTCTTCGGGCCAGACGTCGAGGGGGAGGTCCCAGGGGAGGTCGAGGAGAGCCGGGTCGGCGGTGGCCGAGGTGATGTTGAGCGAGGTCACGGGGGTCCGTTCGAGGGGAAACGAGCAAGGCCCGCCGGTGCCGATGAAGGTCGGCGACGACGGGCCATGCGGTGAAGCGAGATTACGCGGAGACGACTGCCTTGTCGCCGAGGCGGAGGCCCGACTCGGTGTCGAAGACGTGCAGGTGGTGTGCCTGCGGGGTGATGTAGACAGTGTCGCCGGCGCTGGCGTGCGAGCGGCCGTCCACGCGGGCGACGATGTCGGCGCGCTGGCCGTTGACGTCGGCGTGACCGTAGAGGTAGCCGTCGGCACCCAGCTCTTCGACGACGTCGACGGCGACCTTCAGGCCCTCGCCCGTGGTCGAGACGACGACGTCCTCGGGGCGGACGCCCACGGTGACGTTCTTCTGCGTGGCCTGCGACAGGATGTCGCGCTCGACGGATGCGACGCTCGTTCCGAACTGGACGCCGCCGTCGACGATGTCGGCCGGAAGCAGGTTCATCGCGGGCGAGCCGATGAAGCCGGCGACGAACACGTTGTCGGGCTTCTCGTACAGGTCGCGGGGGGTGCCGACCTGCTGGAGGACTCCGTCTTTCAGGACGGCGATGCGGTCGCCCATGGTGAGCGCCTCGGTCTGGTCGTGCGTGACGTAGACCGTGGTGACGCCGAGACGGCGCTGGAGGGACGCGATCTGCGTGCGCGTCTGGACGCGGAGCTTGGCGTCGAGGTTCGACAGCGGCTCGTCCATGAGGAAGACCTGGGGCTGACGCACGATGGCGCGGCCCATGGCGACGCGCTGACGCTGACCACCCGAGAGGGCCTTCGGCTTGCGGGCCAGGTAGGGCTCGAGGTCGAGGAGCTTGGCGGCCTCGAGGACGCGGGTCGCGCGCTCGTCCTTGCCGACGCCGGCGATCTTGAGCGCGAAGCCCATGTTCTCGGCGACGGTCATGTGCGGGTACAGCGCGTAGTTCTGGAACACCATCGCGATGTCGCGGTCTTTCGGCGGCACGTCGGTGACGTTGCGGTCGCCGATGAAGATGTCGCCCGAGTTGACCTCTTCGAGGCCGGCGAGCATGCGGAGGGTGGTGGACTTGCCGCAACCCGAGGGGCCGACGAGCACGAGGAACTCGCCATCGGCGACCTGCAGGTCGATCTGGTCGACTGCAGCGCGGGTCGAGCCCGGGTAGAGGCGGGTTGCTTTTTCGAACGTCACTGACGCCATGATGTTTCTCCTTCACCGGCAGGTACGTGCCGGACGATCCGTTGTGAATGGATGACTATCACCGAGGCAATCCACGGTGATGGCCTCGCTCATTATGGCAGTCCGAACCGTCCCGTACACCCCCCGGACGGGGGTAGAACGAATTCGCCCCTCGTCGCCGCTTGGACTTTTCCCAGCGGATCCTCATAACCTGGAGGATGTCGGCCTCGTCCGGCCATTCCCTCGACGGCTGTTCACTGATCGCTCGTCGATCCCCAGCATCTGCGTCGCCGCTTCTCGGCCGCGCTCGGAGAACCTGTTCCATGACTGACAACGACAACGGCTCGCCTTCCGGATCCGGTCGACCCTCGCGCGGCGACCGCCGCCAGGTGGCACGCGAGAAGGCACGGCTGGCCCGAGCTCGGCAGAAGGCCCGAGCGCGACGGGGCCGCTGGGCCCTCATCGCCGGCGTCGCGGTCGTCGTGGTCGCGCTCATCGTCGGCGTCGGCTACGCAGTCGTCAGCTCCGTTCCCGATGCGGCGACGAACCCGCGCAACATGGCCGGCAACGGCATCACCATCGGCAAGGGGCTGAAGCTCGTCTCGGGCGATTCGACCACGACGTCGGCGTCGGCCGATCCCACGTCGACAGCGACCGCCGGAAGCGCCGACACGGTGAAGATCTCCATCTACCTCGACTACCTCTGCCCCGTCTGCGGAGGCTTCGAGAAGGCCAACAACGACTACATCAAGGGCCTGGTGCAGTCGGGCGCCGCGACCGTCGAGTACCATCCGATCGCCATCCTGACGAACTCGTCGCTCGGCACCAAGTACTCCCAGCGTGCAGCCGCGTCGGCAGCCTGCGTAGCGACGTACTCGCCCGACTCCTTCTTCGACTTCAACACGGCGATGTTCGACCGCCAGCCTGAAGAGCAGACCGCGGGGCTGACGAACGCGCAGCTCGTCACCCTGATCAAGGGCGTCTCCGGTATCACCGACACCGACAAGATCCAGAAGTGCGTCACCGATCAGACGTACGCGCCGTGGGTCCTGACCGCGACGCAGCAGGCGCTCACCGGCCCGCTCGACGGCACCGACGTGAAGAAGGTCGCCGGTACGCCGACCGTCCTCGTCAACGGCCAGCAGTACAAGTACACGACGCCGTTCACGAACGAGGAGTTCAGCAACTTCATCGTGACCGCGGCCGGCAACAGCTACACCGACACCGCGACGGCGACGCCGACCCCGACGCCGACTCCGACTCCGACCAAGTCGAGCAAGAAGAAGTAGGTCCGGGCGGCCGTCGGCGACCGCCGGTACGGTTACCGGACGACGACGAAAGCAGAAGACCACGTGGGCCTTTTCGATGCAATCCTTCCGCGCCGCAGCGGGGCCGAAGACACACGGCCACCCGAACCCCTCGACAAGCAGCGTGCCCTGACATGGTCGGCGCAGCGCACCATCTGGTCCGACGCGTTCGGCCGACTCGCGACCCGCAGCCTCCAGATCATCCTGGTGGTGATCGTCGCCGCCGGCCTCGTCTTCGCGATGACACAGCTCAGCCTGGTCGTCATCCCGGTGATCCTGGCGCTCATCATCGCGTCGGCCATGTACCCGCTGCTCGACCTCATGCGCCGCCACGGCGTCCCCTCGATCCTCGCGACCTGGATCGCCCTCGTCGCGATCGTCGTGGTGCTCGGCCTCGTCGTCTGGCTCATCGTGAACGCGATCCAGAACCAGGTGGGGGAGCTCGTCGACTCGGCGACCCAGGGCATCGCCCAGCTGCAGGACTTCGCCAAGAACGGCCCCTTCCACATCAGCGACAAGCAGATCCAGACGGCGCTCGACTCCCTGGTCGACTTCGTCCAGAGCAGCACGTTCACCAGCGGCGCCTTCGCGGGCGTCTCGGCCGCGACGAGCTTCGTCACGGGGCTGGCTCTCTTCGTCGTCGTGCTGTTCTTCTTCATGAAAGACGGCCCGAAGATCTGGGCCTTCCTCGAGCGTCCCTTCACGGGCGAGCAGTTCGAGCGTGCTCAGCGGGTCGGCCAGAAGACGGTCTCCACGTTCGGCGGCTACGTCCGCGGCACTGCCACGGTCGCTCTGGTCGACGCCATCGGAATCGGCATCGGCCTCTTCGCGCTGCAGATCCCGCTGGCCCTGCCGCTGTCGGTCATCGTCTTCCTCTCGGCGTTCATCCCGCTCGTCGGCGCGACCGTCGCCGGCGTCCTGGCCGCGCTCGTGGCCCTCGTCGCCGCTGGCTTCTGGCCCGCCGTGATCGTCGTGATCATCGTCGTCGCGGTCAACCAGCTCGAGGGCAACTTCCTCCAGCCGGTCGTCATGGCGCGCTCGCTGTCGCTGCACCCGCTGGTCGTCCTGATCGCCCTGACGGCCGGCACGATCATCGGCGGAATCGTGGGCGCCGTCCTCGCGGTGCCGATCGCCGCCGTCGCCTGGGGCATCATCACCGTCTGGAACGGCGATGAGAATCCCGCAGAATTCGCACGCCAGAAACGCGCCGAACCCAAGATGTGACGGGGCTCGGGGGCGCACGCTGCCGAGCTGTGGACTAGCCGAGCAGGTGGGCCTGGTGCACGAGAGCGGCCGCCCCGATGAGCGGGCTCTCGTCGGAGAGACCCGAACGGACGACCCGGATCCGCGTGGCGTACGGGTTGTACGCGGCCTCGTCGATCACGGCGCGCACGAGGTCGAGGTAGTCGGGGCTGACCCGAGAGAACCCGCCGCCGACGGCCACGACATCGAGGTCGAGCAGCGTCGTCACCGACGTGATGGCCTCGCCGAGCGCGGTGGCGGAGCGGCGCACGGCGGCGACGGCCAGCTCGACGCCGGCCGCATAGTCTCGGGCCAGGTCTTCGCCTCGGGAACCCGACCACCCGAGTTCCTGCGCCCATCTCACGGTGTGCGGGCCGGACGCGAGCACTTCGAGGGTGACCGACTCCGACGACTCGCCCTCGGGGCGCGTGCGCACCTGCAGCTGGCCGATGTGACCCGCGTTGCCGGTGCCGCCCGAGAGCAGGCGGCCGTTGACGATGAGGCCGCCGCCGACGCCTGTCGACACGGTGATGGCGAGGGCGTTGTCGATGCCCTGCGTGGCGCCGACCCAGTGCTCGGCGAGGGCGAGGCTGACCCCGTCGAGGCGGAGGGTGACCGGAGCGCCCGGCCCGACGAGCGAGGCGACCAGCTCGACGATGGGGTAGCCGCGCCAGGCCGGGAGGTTGATGGGCGAGACCGTTCCGGCGGCGAGATCGACCGGGCCGGCGCTGCCGATGCCCGTGCCGAGGATCACGGCGCCCTCGGGCAGGGCCGCGAGCGCGTGCGCGACGACGGCTCTGACCGCATCCGCGAGCTCGTCGGACGTCGACCCGTGCCCCGTCGGGCGACGATCTCGGCTGCCGTCGAGCAGCTGCCCGTCGGCGTCGACGAGGGCGGACTCGACCTTGGTGCCGCCGATATCGACGGCCAGCGCGTACTGACTCACGGCCACAGACTAACGGACGCCATGACAACGTGAGACATGCCCGAGGCGCCGACCTTCAGGACCCGGGGGGCGCCGATCTCCCGAGGAGAGCCGCGGGGCTACTCGCCCTCGGCCGCTCGCTTCGCCGCACGCTCTTCGTCGCGCTGGCGGATGCGGATCTCCTCGTCGCGCACCTGCGCGAGGTTGTAGCGTTCCTGAGAGAGCCAGAACGGCATCTCCTCGAGCAGCGCCTGGATCTCGTCGGTGGTGAGGGCGTCTTCGACGCCGCCGCGGGCCAGGCCCGAGATGGTGATTCCGAGCTTGCGAGCGACCTCGGGGCGAGGGTGCGGCCCGGTACGGCGCAGCTCGACGAGCCACTCCGGCGGGTCGCTCTGCAGATCGGCGAACTGCTCGCGGGTCACCGGGGCGTCCTGGAACTCCTGGGGCGTCGCCGGCAGGTGCACTCCGAGCTTCTTGGCGGCGGTGAAGGGCTTCATGGTCTGCGACGCGCGCGACTTCGTGGTCGGAGCCGTCTGAGCGGTGTCCGGCTGATCGCTGTTCTCGGTGGTCATTGCCCCAGGGTAGCCTTTCGGGCGTGGAGCTCCGTATCGCGTTCGTGCCAGGGGTGACCCTCGGCAAGTGGTCGCGCATCTGGGAAGAGCGCTACCCCGACGTCCCGCTCGTCCTGATCGCTGCAACGGCGCAGGAACTCGAGACGGCCCTGACCGAGGGCCAGGCCGACATGGCCTTCGCCCGCCTTCCGCTCCGGGGCTCCGGCCTGCATGCCATCCCCCTCTACGAGGAGCTCCCGTTCGTCGTGCTGCCCCGCGAGCACGTCCTCGCCGACGACAAGCTCGTCGCGCTCGCCGATCTCGAGGGCGAGACCCGGTTCGACCTCGACCCGACCCTCGACCTCGACCAGGCGGTGGGCGTCGTCGCGACCGGCACGGGCGTCGCCGTGATGCCCCAGTCGCTCGCTCGTCTCTACGGTCGCAAGGGTGCCGTGAACCGGCAGGTCGACGGGCTTCCGCCGACGACCATCGCCCTCGTCTGGCCGGAGGGCGACCAGTCGGACGCCATGGGCGACTTCATCGGCGTCGTGCGAGGCCGCACCGCGAACAGCTCGCGCGACCGCGCCCCCGTCGAGGAGCCGGCTCCGGCGAAGCCCGCGCGAGCGCCTCGACCGGCGGCGAAGCCCCGCAAGTTCGTGCCGCGCCCGTCGCGCAAGCGCCGCCGCTGAGCCCTCGCCGCCGGTAGTCAGGCAGCCTGGCAGGATGGCGGCCTGGCAGGATGGCGGCATGACGAAGACGTCCCGAACAGTCCTGCTCACCGGCGCCGGCCGCCGCGAGAACATCGCCGCCGCGACAGCGCTGGGCCTGGCCGAAGACGGCTGGGACCTCGTGCTGGTGACCAACGCCGCCTACGAGGAGCGGATGCGCTGGGGCTCCCGGCCGGATGATGTCCCCGCCCTGGTCGCCGACATCGAGGCGCTCGGCCGCCGGGCCGTCGTCATGGAAGCCGACCTCGCCGATGCCGCAGACGCGTCGACGCTGGTCGACCGGGCGGCCGCCGCCCTCGCGCCGATCGACGCGATCGTGCTGTCGCACTCCGAGAGCGTCGACTCCGGGATCCTGGACACGACCGTCGAGGCGTTCGACCGCCACTTCGCCGTGAACGTCCGGGCGGCGTGGCTGCTGATCAAGGGCTTCGCCGAGCAGGTGACCGGCCCCGGCGGGCGAATCGTCGCCCTCACCAGCGACCACGTCGTCGACAACATGCCGTACGGCTCGAGCAAGGGCGCCCTCGATCGCATCGTCATCGCCGCGGCGCGCGAGCTCGGGCACCTCGGCATCTCGTCCAACGCGCTCAACCCCGGCCCGATCGACACCGGGTGGATGGACGACGAGACGAGGGAGGCCCTCACCGCCCGCCAGCCCACCGGCCGCCTCGGACGGCCGTCCGACACGGCCGACCTGGTGCGCTTCCTGCTGTCGCCGCAGGGGGCCTGGGTGTCGGGGCAGCTCATCACGAGCAACGGCGGCTTCTCGGTCTGACGGCGTGGATGCCGTGCGCTCGGAGGGCGGCTGCGGGTCGGCGGGCAGTTCCTGCTCTAAGCCTTCGAGCGGTCGAGCCGGCGCACCCGCGGGCTCACGGCGACCGCGGCTGCCGCCAGGAGCACGAGGGTGCCGAGACCGCAGAGAGTGAGCGGTGCGCCGATCAGGCCGACGACCGGGCCGACCACGAGCTCGCCGACGGGCATTCCCGCCAGCGAGGCGAGCGTGAGGCAGGCGTAGGCGCGGGCCAGGTACGGGCGGGGCACCTGGCGCTGGATCATCACGTCGAGCGGGACGGTGAAGATCTCGAGCCCGATGCTCGCGCCGGCCAACGCGACGCTCAGCCAGAAGAACCAGTGCAGCGGGTCGATCACGACCGGGTCGACCGTCAGGATGAGCGCGAGGACTCCGAGGGGGAGCGCCATGCCGGCGACGCCGAGGGTCGCGGTGGCCAGACGCAGCCGGCCGCGCAGGTTGCCGGCCACCACTGCTCCCACGACGAGGCCGACGGTCTGGACGGCTCCGGCGAAGCCCCACAGCGACCGGCCGAACGAGGCGTCGGCGGCAAAAGGGCCGAGCACCTGCACGCCCCCGGCGAAGGCGAACTGGGCGACGAAGAGGAGAGCCAGCGTCGAGCGCAGCCAGCGGGTGCGGAGGACGAACGCGATGCCCTCGCGGAGGTCGTGCGCGAACGAGCCGCCGCGGATCGCTCCCAGCGCTCGCCGGGGGAGGCCCGCGAAGACGGGGATGGCGGCCGTGAAGAGCAGAGACCCCACCGCCAGCGCGATCTCGGGCGAGAGCATGTCGACCAGCTCGCCGCCGAGGGCCGTGCCTGCGACGAGGCCGATGTTCATGCCGAGCCGGTTGAGGATCGTCGCGTCGCGGAGCTGCTCGGCCTCGACGACGTCGCGGAGCAGCGCCCCCGTGGCCGGAGCGAAGAACGCCGAGCCGGCGCCGCTCACGGCCGCGGCTCCGGCGAGCAGCGGCAGGCTGGCGTCGCCGGTCGCGAGAAGCAGCGCCGGCGCGGCGAGCGAGGCCGCCGACACGGCGGAGGCCGTCACCGCCACCGCCCACTTCGGTGCCCGGTCGGCCACCGCTCCGCCGAACAGCACGAGAAGGACGTTCGGGATGGACCGGCACGCGATCACGATGCCGAGCACCGTGACTCCGGCACCCAGGTCGATAGCGGCGAACACGATCGCCACCGGCCCGACACCGCTGCCGACCCACGACAGGAGCCGGCCCCACCAGAGCGCTCGGAAAGCCGGGCGGCGCAGCAGCGACCAGTTCATCGGCGCCGGGATCTGCTGCGAACCGCACCGGTCGCAGGGTCGACGGGCTTCACCCGGCAGAGCCTACTCACGCCGACCTCCCGTATCGTCGGTGTCGTGAGCATCGAGACGACCGCAGACGACGAGCGCGTCGCCACCCGCCGCGGCAGCTATGCCAAGGGCGTGGCGAAGCGCGAGGCGATCCTCGACGCGGCGCTGCCCGTGTTCGGGCAGTCCGGCTTTCACGGGGCGTCGCTCCGCGAGATCGCGCGGCAGTGCGGCGTCTCGCACCAGTCGCTGATGCACTACTTCCCGACGAAGGACGCCCTGCTGCTGGCCGTCCTCCGTCGCCGCGACGAGCGCCTTCGCACGCATTTCGACGATCCGGGAGGAATGCGGCTCGGCGAGCTGGTCGAGCTCGCCGAGTACAACGTCGGCGTGCCCGGCGTCATCCAGCTCTTCAATACTGCGTCGGCCGAATCGACGTCTCCCGAGCACCCGGCGCACGACTACTACGCCGATTTCTACGAGCGGATCATCGCCTCGACGACGCAGTACCTCGAGGTCGCCGAAGAGCGCGGCCTGCTCGCGCCTGGTTTCACGGCGGAGACAGCGGCCCGAGTCGTTCTCGCCGTGCAGGACGGCCTGCAGCTGCAGTGGCTCTACGACCGGGACGCCGTCAAGGTCGCCGAGGCGATGCGGCTCGTGATCGTCACGATCGTGACGGTCCCGCTCGACGAGCTCGACCGGCTCGTGGCCGAACGCTAGAGGCGGCGCTCGCCGGTGCCGCGCTCACCGCGAGCTGATCGACTCGTACCGTCGGATGCACCACGGCACGAACACGACGAGCATCACCGCGATCCCGATGAGCACGGTGGCCAGCGAGTGCTGCTGCGTCCACACGTCGGGGGTCGGGGTGGAGCCCTCGTTGCCGAACAGCTCGCGCGCCGTCTGCACGAGCGATGACACCGGGTTCCACTCCGCGAAGATGCGCAGCGCGGTGGGCAGCGTGTCGCTCGGCACGAAGGCGTTCGAGACGAAGGTCAACGGGAACAGGATCATGAACGAGGCGTTGTTGATCGTCTCGGGCGACTTCACGCTCATGCCGAGCAGGGCCATCACCCAGCTGAACGCGTAGCTGAAGAGCAGCAGCAGCCCGACGCCGGCAAGGAACTCGAGCGGCGTGCCGTTCACCCGCCAGCCTACGGCGAACCCGGTCGCCATCATGATCACCATCGAGATCCCGTTGAGCACGAGGTCGGAGTTCGTCCGCCCGATCAGAACGGCCGACGACGACATCGGCAGGGTGCGAAAGCGGTCGATGATGCCGTTCTTGAGGTCGTTGGCCATCGCCGACCCCGAGAACGTCGCTCCGAAGACGACGGTCTGGGCGAAGATGCCCGCCATCAGGAACTGCGTGTAGTCCGTGCCCTTGACGGCGATCGCCCCGCCGTAGACCTGGCTGAAGAGCAGCACGAACATGATCGGCTGCAGAACGGCGAAGATCAGCATGTCGGGGGAGCGCTTGATCTTGATGAGGTTGCGCTTGGTGACGGCCCAGCCGTCCGAGAACCAGCTGGCCACCCCTGTCGCGGGTGCGACGCGGGGGCTGCCGGGGGCGATGACGGCGGTCACGCTGCCTTCTCCTTCGAACGCTTCGGCTTCTTAGGCTTCTTCGGCTTCGTGCCCGAGGGGCCGGCGGTCTCGTCGGGATCGCCTGCGTTGACCTCGGTGCTCCGGCCGGTCAGGCGCAGGAACACGTCGTCGAGGGTCGGGCGCCGCATGCCGGCGTCGTGGAGCTCGATGCCCGATGCCTCGAGGTCGGCCAGCACGCTCTGCAGCGACTGCGGGCCGTTCGTCACGCCGACGTCGACGGTGCGGCCGTCGCTCGAGACGACGGGCTCGCCGTCGCCGTATCGGGTGAGGATGCGGACGGCCTCCTCTCTCGCATCGGAGGTCATCAGCGAGACGACGACGCGGTGGCCGCCGACCTGCTCCTTGAGCTGATCGGACGTGCCCTCGGCGATGACCCGGCCGCCGTCGATGACGGAGATGTCGTCGGCGAGCTGGTCGGCCTCCTCGAGGTACTGCGTGGTGAGCAGGACGGTCGTCCCCTCCTTCACCAGGTCGGTGATGATGCCCCAGAGCGACAGGCGCGACCGCGGGTCGAGTCCGGTGGTCGGCTCGTCGAGAAAGAGCACCTCCGGGTTCGTGACGAGCGCGCCAGCGAGGTCGATGCGCCTCCGCATGCCGCCCGAGAAGCCCTTGACCGGCCGGTCGCCGGCGGCGGTCAGGTCGAACATGTCGACGAGCTCGCGCGCTCGCCGCTGCGACTCGGCTCGCCCGAGGTGGTAGAGGCGGCCGATCATGTCCAGGTTCTCGAAGCCCGTGAGGTTCTCGTCGACGGCGGCGTACTGGCCCGAGACGCCGATGACCCGCCGGGTGGCGCGTGGATCGGCGAGCACGTCGATGCCGGCGATGGTCGCGCTGCCTTCGTCGGGACGCGTGAGCGTGGTGAGCACCTTCACCGTGGTGGTCTTGCCCGCTCCGTTGGGGCCGAGCAGCGCCTTGACCGTGCCCCGCGGCACCGACAGGTCGAGTCCGTCGAGGGCGTGGACGGGCCCGGACTTGGATTTGTAGCGCTTGGTCAGTCCTCGCGCCTCGATGATCGTCATCAGTGCCTCCAGATCGTGGTCGCCCCGCGGTGGTGGCCGACAATATATCAGCATCAGTGGAATTTCTATGAGCGGATTTCCCCACGTGTGAATAACTCGTTACAGACCTTGCCGAGCGGCAAGTTTTGCTCCTATCCTTGCCGCGTGTCCGACATTGACGAGTCCCTCAGCACCCCCGTCCCGACCCACCTGGGCGAAGCAGCGGTCGCGCTCGCGCATCGCTGGGTCCACGAGTCGAGCTCGTCGCCGAGCACTCGCTCGGCCGAGCTGCTCGCCGAGGTCCTTCGCGACGAGGCCGGGCTGGCGTTCACGATCGGCTTCGTCGATCGGGTCGTGCGCCCCGAGGACCTCTCGGTAGCGGCACGCAACCTGGCCGACCTGGCCAGGCGGGCACCGGAGTTCCTGCCCTGGTACATGAGGGTGGCCGTCCGCGCAGGAGGCCTGCTCGCACCCGCCGCGCCGAGAGTGGTCGTACCCGTCGCCCGGCGCGTGCTGCGCTCGATGGTCGGCCACCTCATCGCCGACGCGAGGCCCGAGCGGCTCGGCAGGGCGATCGCGGCGCTCAAGGCCGATGGCACCCGCCTCAACCTCAACCTGCTGGGGGAAGCCGTGCTCGGCGACCGCGAGGCCGAGCACCGGCTGGCCGGGACGAAGGCGCTGCTCGAGCGGCCCGACGTCGACTACGTGTCGATCAAGGTGTCGTCGATCGTGAGCCAGCTGTCGATGTGGGCCTTCGACGAGACGGTCGAGCGCGTCGTCGAGCGGCTCACGCCTCTGTACGAGATCGCGGCGCAGTCGCCATCGCCCAAGTTCATCAACCTCGACATGGAGGAGTACCGCGACCTCGACCTGACGCTCGCCGTCTTCATGCGCCTGCTCGACCAGCCGCAGCTGCACTCGCTCGAGGCCGGCATCGTGCTCCAGACCTACCTGCCCGACGCGCTCGCCGCGATGCAGCGGCTCTCGGCCTGGGCCACGACACGCGTCGACTCGGGCGGCGCGGCGGTGAAGGTGCGGGTCGTGAAGGGCGCGAACCTCGCCATGGAGCTCGTCGACGCCGCCGTCCACGACTGGCCGCTCGCGACGTACGGCACGAAGCTCGACAGCGATGCCAACTACAAGAGGGTGCTCTCCTGGTCCATGACGCAGGATCGCACCCGCGCCGTCCGCCTCGGCGTCGCGGGGCACAACCTCTTCGACATCGCCTTCGCCCACCTGCTCTCCGTCGAGCGCGGCGTCGCCCATCGGGTCGAGTTCGAGATGCTGCTCGGCATGGCCGAGGGGCAGGCCGAGCTGGTCAAGGCCGACGTCGGCGGGCTCCTCCTCTACACGCCGGTGGTGCACCCGCGCGAGTTCGACGTCGCCATCAGCTACCTGATCCGCCGCCTCGAAGAGAACGCCTCGCATGACAACTTCATGTCGGCCGTGTTCGAGCTGGCCACGAGCGAGGCCCTCTTCGAGCGCGAGAAGAATCGCTTCCTGGCGGCACTCGGCGCAGCGACAGACGAGGTGCCCGCGCCACACCGGCTGCAGTCGAGGCCGACCGAGCAGCTCGCCGTGCGTCAGACCTTCCACAACGAGCCCGACACCGACCCGGCACTCACCGCGAACCGCGACTGGGGCCGGGCGATCCTCGCCGCTGTCCCGTCGTCCGAGCTCGGCGTCGCGACCATCGACGCGGCACGGATCATCGATTCCGCGACGCTCGAGTCGGTCGTCCGGGGAGCGGTCGCCGCCGCGCCCTCCTGGGCCGCTCTGGGCGGGACCGGCCGAGCCGAGGTGCTGCGCCGCTGCGCCGTCGAGCTGGGTCGCCGTCGCGCCGACCTGATCGAGGTCGCCGCAAGCGAGACGGGCAAGACCATCGCCGAGGGCGATGTCGAGGTGTCGGAGGCCATCGACTTCGCGAACTACTACGCGGGTCTCGCCGAAGAGCTCGACCTCGTCGACGGGGCCGAGTTCCTGCCCCCTGCTCTCGTGGTCGTCACACCGCCGTGGAACTTCCCGGTGGCGATCCCGACGGGGTCCACCCTGGCGGGGCTCGCTGCGGGCGGCTCGGTCATCATCAAGCCGGCCGGGCAGGCGAAGCGCTGCGGCGCCGTTCTCGTCGAGGCGCTGTGGGCGGCGGGGGTGCCGCGCGACGTGCTTCGCCTCGTCGACATCGACGAGGGCGACCTCGGGCGTCAGCTGGTGTCGCACCCGGAGGTCGATCGCGTGATCCTGACCGGGGCCTTCGAGACGGCCGAGCTGTTCCGCTCGTGGCGGCACGACCTGCCGCTGCTGGCCGAGACGAGCGGCAAGAACGCGATCGTCGTGACGCCGAGCGCCGATCTCGACATCGCGGCCTCCGACGTCGTCAAGTCGGCGTTCGGGCACGCGGGGCAGAAGTGCTCGGCGGCGAGCCTGGCCATTCTGGTCGGGTCGGTGGCGACGTCGGAGCGCTTCCTGCGCCAGCTCGTCGACGCCGCCTCGAGCCTTCGGGCGGGGCTGCCCGATGACCCGACGACGCAGATGGGGCCCCTGGTCGAACCCGCCGCGGGCAAGCTGCTCGATGCCCTCACGGTGCTGTCGCCGGGCGAGAAGTGGCTCGTCGAGCCGCGTCGCCTCGACGACTCCGGCCGCCTGTGGTCGCCGGGCATCCGCACCGGGGTCGCACCGGGCAGCCCGTTCCACCGCACCGAGTACTTCGGGCCGGTGCTCGGCATCATGACGGCGGCGACCCTCGACGAGGCCATCGAGCTGCAGAACGCCACCGACTTCGGGCTCACCGCGGGCATCCACACGCTCGACAGCGACGAGCTGGCCACCTGGGCCGAGGGCGTCGAGGCCGGCAACCTCTACGTCAACCGCGGCATCACCGGGGCCATCGTGCGCCGCCAGCCATTCGGCGGCTGGAAGCGCTCCACGGTCGGCGCCGGAGCAAAGGCCGGCGGCCCGAACTACCTGGTGCACCTCGGCTCGTGGCGGCCGGCGCTCCTGACAGAGCCGGCGCCTGTCGACCTGATGCCCGCCGTGCGGCAGATCGTCGAGGCGTTCGGGGCGCAGGAACTCCGGGCGGCGGCCACCGCCGACGAGCACGCCTGGCGTTCGTCCTTCGGCGCCGCCGTCGACGTGTCCGGGGTCGGCCTCGAGCGCAACGTGTTCCGCTACCGCCCCCTCCCCGTGGCCGTGCGGCTCGCCGAAGGCGGCTCCGTGGCCGACTTCGCGCGCGTGCTGTGCGCCGCACTCCGCGCGGGGGCGCCGGTCGAGGTCAGCTCGGCGGTCGAGCTCCCGGCGTCGGTCGTCGAGGCGCTCGGGTCGAGGCTGTCGGCGCCTGCCGCCGACACGGAGTTCGCCGACCTGCTGTCGCGGGGTGCGCTCGGTGCGACGCGCCTGCGGCTCGTGGGTCCGGCCACCGCTGTCGCCGCGGTCCACGTCGCCCTCGCCGGCGACCCGTCCGTCGCCGTGTACGCCCAGCCGGTCACGGCAGCGCCCCGCCTCGAGCTCCTGCCCTTCCTCCGGGAGCAGGCCGTCGCCGTCACCGCACACCGCTTCGGCAACCCCGACCCGTGGAGCGACGGCGTCCTGTAGTGCCGGGATAGGCTCGGGGCGTGAAGATCGCGCGTTTTGCTAGTCCTGGTGAAGACCCCCGCTTCGGCGTCGTCGACGGCGAGGACCTCGTCGTCCTCGCCGGAGACCCCATGTACGCCGGCTACGAGACGACGGGGGAGCGCGTGCCCCTACGCAGCACGAAGATCCTCGCGCCGGTGATCCCGCGCTCCAAGGTCGTCGGCATCGGGCTGAACTACTACGACCACGCCGACGAGATGGGCCAGGAGGCGCCGGAGTTCCCGGTGATGTTCCTGAAGCCCAACACCACCGTGGTCGGCCCCGGCGACCCGATCCAGATCCCGCCGGTCGAAGGCGAGATCCACCTGGAGGGCGAGCTGGCCATCGTGATCGGCGCCGTCGCCAAGCGTGTCAAGGCGGAGGACTACGCCGACGTGGTCTTCGGCTACACGATCGCCAACGACGTGACGGCCCGCGGTCCGCAGCAGTCGGACGGACAGTGGACCCGCGGCAAGAGCTACGACACCTTCTGCCCGATCGGCCCGTACATCGAGACCGAGCTGGACTGGAGCGACCTCAAGATCCAGTCGCGAGTCGACGGCGAGCTGCTGCAGAGCGAGTCGACGATGCAGATGATCCACAAGATTCCTGAACTCGTCGCCTACGTCAGCGATGTCTTCACGCTCCTCCCCGGCGACATCATCCTGACGGGGACCCCGGCGGGCGTCGGCCCGTTCACCGAGGGATCGACGGTCGAGATCGCCATCGAAGGCCTCGGCTCGCTGATCAACCCGGCGCGCGCCCGGATCTAGTGCGATGCCGGCTGGCCCCGCAGACACGGCTCGTCCCCTCCTGTACTCGGGAGGGGACGAGCCGTTTCTGCGGACTTGGCTGTGTCTAGGCGGCAGGTGTCGCGCGACACGCCCGGGATGCGGTCGAGATTTGCCGGAAACGGGATCGACACGTATTGTTTTCTCTTGTCACCCCAAAGGAACGGAAACGGGCCGCTGGTTGAAGTGCTTGTCGCTTCAGATAGCTGCTAACCTTCCTCAAGCGGGACACCTTCTCCCCTCACTTCAGTGGGATGCGGAGGAGCAAGCAAGACTCCAACCGCCAGTCCTCGGACTGGGTGCGAAGCTCTCTCGAGAGTGTCGAAGTCTAGTTGAACATCGGTCTAGAACCGGGTTTGACAGGGCCCGATCGGGTGGATAAGGTTTCAAAGTTGCCTCGGGCGAAGATGGTTTAGATCGTCGGGTTTCGGGTGCGTTTGGTCCTT
>NZ_RJUO01000005.1 GCF_003752365.1 Frondihabitans sp. PhB188
GATCGGTGTTCGTTGGGCGTTTGCCCGATGTCATGTATTCGCCACCCTCCCCGGGAGGGTTTGGTCCGGGTGCCCTCCGTTACCCGTTCGTGACCATCGGCCCTCGACGTGGCAGGGTTGACGGACAGCCACACCGAATCGAGGACGATATGACGACGCTGCCCACCCCGACCGACACGACGGAGCTCCGAGTGGGGGTGGTGGGGCTCGGCTTCGCGGGCACCACCCACCTCGACGCCTACACGGCCCTGCCGGGAGCGCGCGTCGTCGCCCTCGCCGGCCAGGAGGCCGGCCGCCTGGCCGAGCTCGCCGAGACCCGCGGCGTGGAGGCGACGTACGCCGACTGGCAGGACCTCGTGGCGCGCGACGACCTCGACATCGTGTCGATCGGCGTGCCCAACGACCTCCACCATCCGATCGCCATGGCCGCGCTCGAATCGGGCAAGCACGTCTTCTGCGAGAAGCCGCTGGCCACGACGGGCGACCTCGCCGCCGAGATGGTGGCGGCGGCCCGGGCGGCCGACCGCGTGCTGGAGGTGGCGTACAACCACCGGAGGCGCGCCGACGTGCAGTTCCTGCGCCGCGAGCTCGACGAGAACCCCATCGGACGCGTCTACCACGCGCGGGCCAGCTGGCTGCGGCGGTCGGGGGTACCCGGCATCGACTCGTGGTTCACCAGCAAGGCCGCGGCGGGCGGCGGGCCCCTGATCGACCTCGGGTCGCACGTGCTCGACATCGCGCTCTACCTGATGGGCGAGCCGACGGTCACCGCGGTCTCGGCCGTGGCCTACAACGAGCTCGGCCGCGCCGGCCGGGGCGGCAGCACGCGCGGCGGGCCCGTCTCGGCGCGCGGAGGGCACGCGTTCGACGTCGAGGACTTCGCGAACGCGCTGCTCCGCTTCGCCGACGGCTCGAGCCTGCAGCTGCAGGCGTCGTGGGCGTCGTACTCGAAGGCCCACGAGGACATCGAGGTCGAGCTGCTCGGCGCCGAGGGCGGCGTGCGGCTGCACGTCGACGACTACAGCACCGACGGGACGGTGACGCTGTACTCGGACGTCGCGGGCGCTCCGACGGTGTCGCGGCCCGACGTGCACGTTCCTGCGGGGCACCACCAGAGCGTGATCGAGGAGTTCCTGGCGACCATCCGCGAGGGTGCGGACGGTGCGGCTCCCCGGTACGCCGGCCACCACGGCGAGTACGCGCTGCACCGCTCGCGGGTGGTCGACGCCGTGTACGAGTCGGCGGCCGCCGGTCGCGAAGTGTCGGTCGAGAGCACCGAGGCGGTGGCCCGATGACCCGGATCGTGGTGTGGAACGAGTACGTCCACGAGACACGCGGCGACGAGGTGGTGCTCGGCAACTACCCCGACGGCATCCACGCGGTCGTCGCCGACGGGCTCCGCGAGCTGCTCGGCGCCGACGCCGACGTCACGACGGCGACCCTGCAGGAGCCCGAGCACGGCCTCACCGAGGAGCGCCTCGCGGCCACCGACGTGCTGTTCTGGTGGGGGCACATCGCGCACGACCAGGTCTCGGACGAGGTCGTCGACCGCGTGGTACGCCACGTGCACGCGGGCATGGGGCTCGTGGTGCTGCACTCCGGGCACTACTCGAAGCCGTTCACCCGGCTGATGGGCACGACCTGCTCGCTCAAGTGGCGCAACGACGGCGAGCGCGAGCTCGTCTGGACGATCGCGCCCGACCACCCCATCGCCCAGGGCGTGCCGCACCCGATCGTCATCGACCGCCAGGAGATGTACGGCGAGCAGTTCGACATCCCCCGGCCCGACGAGGAGGTGTTCCTGTCGACGTTCGACGGCGGCGAGGTCTTCCGCTCGGGCGTCGCGTATCGCCGCGGTCTCGGGAAGGTGTTCTACTTCTCGCCCGGCGATCAGGAGTACCCCGTCTACCACCACCCCGACATCCGCCGGGTGCTGGCCAACGCCGCCGAATGGGCCGCGCCGACCGCGCCGCGCCGCGACCTGACGGCCGATCAGCACCCGCGCGACTGGTTCCTGAACCGGTAGTCGCCCGGCGAGCCCGGTGAGGAGTCGCTCGTTGCTCGGGGCGGGCGGGGTCTCGACAACCAGCGACTCCTCACCGGGCTTTGGGGGGGGCTGGGGGAGGGGAGGGTAGGGAGGGAGGGAGGGAGGGACAGGGGGGCTAGAGGGCCTGGAGGTGGCGCTCGGCGAGGATGCCCCGGATGTTGGCGACGTCGGCGGCGATCTGCGCGACGAGCGCGTCGAGCCCCTCGAAGCGGACGTTGCCGCGGACGCGCCTCACGAAGTGCACCGAGATCTCGCGGTCGTACAGGTCGAGCGAGGCGTCGAGGATGTGCGCCTCGATCTGCCGCTCGGGGACGCCTTCGAACGTCGGGTTGTTGCCGACCGAGACGGCACCTCCGAAGACGCGGCCGTCGATGACGACCCAGGCGGCGTAGACGCCGTCGGCGGGCGTCACGCCCTCGGCCTTCGGGTCGAGGTTCGCGGTCGGGAACCCGAGTTCACGGCCGCGCATCTCGCCGTGCACGACCCGACCGGTGACCGTCGGGTACAGAGCGAGCCGCGCCGCCTCCGGGGAGTCGACGAGGGGCTCGCCGAGGAAGGCGGTTGCGGTGTTCGCGGGCAGTGCTCCCATTACGCGTCCTGTCAGTCGAATAGCTGTCTGTTCGAACGACCCCGGCGTCGTTCTCCTGACGCTAGTCAACGCGCGGCGTATTGCGCCTATTCGTACGCAGTGTTACGAGTTCATTGCGCCTGCGACGACGCCGCGACTCCCCCGGCGTTCCGGGGCAGTCGCGGCGTCACGCTGCCGATGAAGAGGCTGAGAGCGCCTAGACGGCGGAGTCGTTCTGCTTCAGCCAGGCGAGCGACGAGGCGATTCCCTCGAAGACGTCTCCGCTGTAGCCGTCGAACTCGACGACGCGGAGGGCCTGCGGGGCCGCCGCGAGGATGCCTGCGACGTCGACGTCGCCCTGGCCGGCGGGCGTCTGGTTCTCGAAGGCGGCCTTCAGCGCCTCGGGAACGACGAGAGCCGACTCGCTGCTGGGCAGCGCGTCGCGGATGTCGCCCGAGATCTTGCCGTCTTTCACGTGGATGGCGACGGCTCGGTCGCCGAGGGCCTTCAGCACGGCCGGGGTGTCGGCGCCGCCGACGGTCGCCCAGAACGTGTCGAGCTCGAGGACGACCGCGTCGGAGAGCTGCGAGACGAAGAGCTCGTAGACGGTCTGGCCGTCGACCTTGTTCGTGAACTCCCACTGGTGATTGTGGTAGCCGAAGCGCAGGCCGAACGACTTGGCGGCCTCGGCGAGCTCGTTGACGCGCGCCGAGAGGCGGGCCACGTCGTCGGCGGTCTGCCAGCGGTCGGTCGGGATGAACGGGTCGATCACCGTCTCGATGCCGAGGCGGGCCGCGGCGTCGAAGACCACGGAAGGGTCGTCGACGTCGATGACCGGAGCGTGGCCGGACGGCGCGGCGAGGCCCGTCGCGGCGAACGCGCGCTCGTAGTCGGCGACGCGCTCGGGGAAGGAGTACGGCTCGACGAGCTCGAAGCCGATCTCGCGGACCCGCGCCAGCGCCGAGTCGAGGTCGGCAGCGACGGCGTCGCGCAGGGTGTACAGCTGGACGGAAGGGGTCGTCATTGAGGGTCCTTTGAGTTGCCGAACGGTGGTAGGTTTCTCGATCAGCCTAGTCACGGCTGCTGTGCACGAGCCAACTCGCTCAGCCTAGAACCTCGAGCGACGCTGGAACCTCGATCGGCCTCAGACCCCGGGCCAGCTCCTCGCCTTGGCGAGCGGCGCGGCGAACGACTCGACCTTGCTCGTCGTCAGCCCCTGCCGAACGAGGGTCTCGACCATGGCGGCCGCGGCGGCGACCCCGTCGATGACCGGGACCGGCAGACGGTCGCGGACGTGCACCTCGAGACCGGCCATGCCCGCGCAGCCGAGGCAGATGACCTCGGCGCCCTTGGCGATAGCGCGCTGACCGGCCTCGACGAACGCCTCGGCTGTGGCGAAGGCGTCCTCCTCGAGCTCGAGCACGCCGAGCCCCGTGTCTTCGATGGCTGCGCACTTGGCGATGAGGCCGGCGTTCGTCAGGCTGTCCTCGATCTGCCCGACGGCACGCCGCACGGTCGTGACGACGCCGAAACGGCGGCCGAGCGGCATGGCCAGATGCGCGGCGGCCTCGGTGATGTCGACCACGGGTATGGACAGCAGCTCGCGCGCTCCCTCCCGGCCGTGCTCGCCGAAGCCGGCCATGACCACGCCGTCGATGTCGGCGGGCAGCGTCTCGAGCGTCTGCAGCACGGCGGCCGCGCTGATGAAGCTGTCGTACCAGCCCTCGGCCGATGCGACTCCCCAGCTCGGGGTGACCGCGACGATCTCGACGCCGGGCCCGACCGCCAGGCGGGCGCGCGCGGCGGCCGTCTCGGTCATCGACTCGGTGGTGTTGCAGTTGACGACGGCGATGCGGATCATGCGGGCACCGCCCCCGAGACGCGCGCGAGGGCGACGGCCTGGCCGACTCCGCGCTCGGCGGCGAGGTCGATCACTCGGGCGGCGACGGCGAGGTCCTGGGCGGCGAGCCCCACGGAGTCGAAGACCGTGATGTCGTCGGGTGCGGTGCGGCCGGCCGCAGTTCCTGCGATGACCTCGCCCAGCTCGCTGAATCGCGTGTCGGCCGACAGCGCCCCCTCGGCGATCGCCTCGAGCAGGTCGCCGGACTTCGAGAAGGCGGTGGCGCGGCTGTCGACGATCACCGTGCCGCGGGCCATGGCCTCGCCGTCGAGCTCGCGGTGCGTCGGACGGGGCCGGGCGCCGACCGCGTTGACGTGCTGGCCCTCGTGCAGCCAGGCGCCCAGGACGACGGGGTCGATCGACGGGGTCAGCGTGCAGAGCACGTCGGCCTGCTCGACGACCTCGCGGGGGCTCGACGCGATGACGCAGCCGCCGGGGAGGTCGAAGCCGACGCCCTCCAGGAAGGCGTCGACCGTGGACCTCGACCGCGACCAGACGACGATGCGCTCGAAG
Source organism: Frondihabitans sp. PhB188 (assembly GCF_003752365.1). Lineage (GTDB taxonomy): Bacteria > Actinomycetota > Actinomycetes > Actinomycetales > Microbacteriaceae > Frondihabitans. The sequence goes on from NZ_RJUO01000005.1 coordinate 5,029, forward strand.
GGCATGGTCTCGGCGAACGCCCTGGCGTGCTCGATCGCGAGGTTGCCCGCGCCGATGAGGCCCAGGGTGCGGCCCCCGGGTGCGGCCAGGTGCCTCGTGGCGACGACCGAGGTCGCGGCCGTGCGGACGCGGGTGATGGAGGCGCCGTCGAGGATGGCGACGCACTCCCCCGTGACCGCCGACGACACGACGATGGTCGAGCGCTGCGTCGGCAGGCCGCGCTCGGCGTTGGCGGGGATGTCGGCCATCAGCTTCACGGCGACGAGGCCGAGGCGGTCGGAGCGCGAGGTCATCGGAAGGAAGATGGCCTCGTCGGCCCCGGTCAGGGCGCCCGGCGCGAGCTGCGTCATGGCACCCGAGCCGAGGTCGCGGTGGATGGCCTCGACGGCGTCGACGGCGTCGACCGAGGTGATCAGCGAGCCGATCTCGCTCGCACCGAGGACGACCGTCACGAGGCGGCGCCGACCGGAGCCGCGGCGCCCTGGAGCTCCTCGAGGGTGGGCACGTGCGCGAGCAGGCCGCCCTCGTCGAGGATGCGCATCCAGCGGTCCGACGCGTCGCGGTCGATGACTGCGGAGTCCCAGACGCCGCCCTCGGCCATCTCGGTCGCGGCGGAGCGGAGCAGCGCGTGGTCCTTGTCGGGCCAGCGGGCGGCCAGGACCGCGTCGATCTCGGCGTCGGCCTGCTTCGAGGTGATCTTCTCCATGGCTGTCGCGATGCCGTCCATGAAGCGGCCGAGGCGGTCGCCCAGCTCGTCGACGCGCTCGGAGAGGCAGTAGTAGACGCTGTTCGGCATGATGCCGCCGGCCTCGAGGTGCTGGAAGACGATGGTGCCGAAGCCGTCGGCGACGACCTCCTTGGCCGAGATCAGGTCGAGGATGATCGCGTCGCCGAGGCCGCCCTTGTAGAGCTCGATCAGCATGGCGGTCGAGAGGTCGCGGACGAAGCGGGTGGCCGAGACGTCGAAGCCGGCCTCGCGGATCAGGCCCGCGGTGAACTCGTAGGGGGCGCTGCCGCCGGCCCCGGGTGCCAGGACGACCTTGCCGGCGAGCTGGCCGAGGCTGATCGGAGCGGTCTCGGTGCGCGACACGATCGTCATCGGGAACCTGTGGTTGAGCTGGCCCACGACCGACAAACTGCGGTCCATGCCGGCGTACATGGCCGGGACCCAGAGTCCGCCGAGGGCCACGTCGGCTGCGCCCGACTCGATGTCGTCGAGGACGCCCGTCCACGGGTCGCGGGCCACGGCGGTGACCTGGAGGTCGTTCGCGGCGAAGATGCCGCCCTGCGCCGCGACGTACTCGGGCAGGTAGTTGAGGCCGTTGGCGGTCGCGGTGATCTTCAGGGTGTCCATGTGTTCCTCCAGGGAATCGGTTGCGGTGGGGCGGAGGCGGGGCCGGTGGTCACCGGCCCCGCCGGGTGGTCAGGAAGCGAGCACGTTCTCGTTGACGTCTTCGAGCGAGCGGCCGCGGGACTCCGGGGCGAAGCGCGAGGCGATGACGAGGATGGCGTACATGACTGCGGCGAGGCCGAAGACGCCGGCGAAGGCGAAGTGGCCGTAGAGGGCGATCGCGAGGAACGGCATGACCGCTCCGGCGATGTTGCCGATGCCGTTGACGATCGAGGCGCCGGAGGCGCGGATCGCGGTCGGGTAGACCTCGGCGGTCCAGGCGGCGAGCGTGGTGTTGGTCACCATGGTGAAGAACTGGAACAGGGCGCCGAGCACCAGGATCGCGCCGGTCGCGTTGCCGAAGCCGGCGAAGGCGAGGGCGGTGAGGCAGCCGAGGATCCCGGCCGTCGTGACCAGGGGTCGGCGGCCGACGCGGTTGGCGAGCAGCGCGGCCGCTGTGCAGCCGAGGAGCGAGCCCACGTTCATGATCATCGTGTACAGGAGGCTCTGCGAGACGGTGTAGCCGCGCTCGACGAGCAGGGTCGGCATGAGGAAGTTCAGCGTGACCTGCGAGCCGAAGGCCATCCACGAGGCGATGCCGATCGAGATGGTGCGACGGAGCACGAGCGGGTGGAAGACGGCGGCCGGCGACGAGTGCAGCGCGACCGGGGGCAGGTCGGCGGCGGTCAGCGTGAGGGGCGGCTTGACGTCGGCCGAGGGGCGGAGCGAGTTCGAGGCGAGGATGGCCAGCGAGCGGTTCGCCTCGTCGATGCGGCCCTTGGAGAGCAGCCAGCGCGGGGTCTCGGGCAGACGGCGGCGGTAGAGCACGACCAGCAGGGCCGGGAGGGCGAGGATCACGAAGGTCCAGCGCCAGACGTGGTCGTCGCCGCCCAGCGGGATGGCCAGGGGGCCGAGGAGCAGCAGGAAGAGGCCGTACGAGATGAAGTTGCCGATGCCTCCGGCGCCCACGTTGATCGTGGCGATGAGCCCGCCCCGGAAGCGGGTCGCGACCATCTCGGAGAGCATCGCGATGCCGATCATGAACTCGCCGCCGACGCCGATGCCGACGATGAAGCGGCTGACGAGGAGCATGTCGTAGTTGAACGAGATCGCCGACAGCAGGCCGCCGAGCGTGTAGATGAGGAGGTTGAGGCCGAGCGAGAAGCGGCGGCCGTACCGGTCGGCGAGGAAGCCGGCGAGGAGGCGGCCGACGAGGCCGCCCAGCACGGTGGCGGTGTTGATCGTGGTCAGCTGCACGTCGCCGATCTGGAGCGACGCCTTGATGTTGGTGGCCATGGCGCCGACCGAGTTCTGCTCGAGCGTGTCGAAGAACTCGCCGGCGAGGATCAGCATGAGCACCCAGAACTGGGCGCGGGTGAAGCCGATCGAGTCGAGGGCGGAGGCGACGCCGTTGCCGGTGGCGGACTTCGTGGGAGGGGTCGTGGTGCCGGTGGAAGCTGTGGAGCGGGTTACAGCAGTCATTCGAGACTCCAGCGGGAAAAGAGGTGGCGGCGCCAGATTCATTCTGCACCGTGCGGACACTCTTTTGTATACGAAAACGTGTTTCCGGCTGGTTTCGGGGAAGAAACGCTTGATTACGGGCGCCTGAGTAGCCCGACAATTAAACGATTTCAGCGCCTGACACGCCCGAAAAATCTACTTTTCGTATACGTTCAGTCGCGAAATGCAGGCTCGAGGGCAGCGAAGATCGCCTCGTCGCGCCGCAGGTGCTCCTCCATCAGGAGCCCGGCCTGAACCACTGAGCCGCGCAGGATCGCGTTGGCGACGGCCGCATGGTCGCCGCCGCTGGACGCCACCTCGTCCTGCGTCACCCGCTCGAACGCCCACGATGTCTGGTGCACGAGGCGCTCGATCATCTGGTCGAGCCGGGCGTTGCCCGAGGCGGCTGCCACCAGGCGGTGGAAGGTGAACCGCGGCGACTGCACCTCGACCTCCTGGTCGGAGCGCTCCTCGTTCACCACTGCGCGCAGCAGGTCGGCGCTCTCGCCGCCGCGACGCCCGGCGGCGAGCTGAGCCGCAAGCACCTCGAGACCGCGGCGGATCTGCATCAGCTCCACGACGGCCTCCGGCGACGAGTCGGCGACGCTGACGCCCTTGAACTTCTCGGCGACGACGAAGCCCTCGGTCTCCAGCTGGCGCAGGGCCTCGCGCACCGGCACCCGCGAGACGCCGAAGCGCTCCGCGAGCTGGTCTTCCTTCAGGCGCGTGCCCCGGGGCAGCGTGCCGGCGATGATCTCGGCGCGAAGGGCTCGGAGGACGGACGCGGGCTTGGACTCCACGAGGCCGATCGTATCGGTCGGGGCGCAGGAACTCCTGGCGGGCGCCTCAGTCGACCCAGACGACCGTGCCGTTGAGCTCGTTCACGAGAGCCGCCACCCCGGCCCGCAGGGCGCGTCCGGCCCGCTCCGGCGTGAACGAGTCGGGGTCGTAGTGCGTCGGCGGCAGTCACGTTCGCGGTCGGGTCCGGTGAGGAGTCGCTCGTTGTCGCCCAGCTCGCTGGCCGGGACAACGAGCGACTTCTCACCATCCCGGCCGGAGCAGTTGACTTCAAGCGCTCGAGGTGTGGTTCTGTGACGACATGACCACGATGACCATTCAGGACGCATCGCGCCGGACCAGGCTCAGCGAGCCGACCCTGCGCTATTACGAGGAGGTCGGGCTCGTCGGCCCGATCCTCCGCGACGACCGCAGCGGGCACCGCCGCTACCGAGAGACCGACGTCGACGACCTGCAGATTCTCGCCTGCCTGCGCGCCATGGGGATGGGCATCGACGAGATGCGCACGTACCTGGCCAACCGAGCCCTCGGAAATGCCGCGGCCGGCGAGCAGCGCGACATCCTGACGAAGCACGCCACGCGGATCGAGGGCGAGATCGCGACCCTGCACATCCACCTCGAGTACCTGAGCGCGAAGGCGGCCCTGTGGGATGCCCGCGACAAGGGCGACGTCGCGCTCGAGGCCGAGGCCAAGACCCGCGTCGACGCGATCCTGCCGCAGCTCGAGGGGGCGCTCCGATGACGCGGGTGCTGGTGACCGGCGGCTCGGGCTACCTCGGCAGCCGGCTCGTCGCCGACCTGCTGCGCGCGGGGGTCGAGGTCCGCACCACGGTCCGCTCGCTCGACAGCGAACCCGAGCTGCGCGAGGCCGTGCGCTGCGGTGGGGCCGACGACTCGGGGCTGGAGGTCGTGACCGCGACGCTCACCGAAGACGACGGCTGGGCCGCGGCCGCCACCGGCATGGACGGCGTCTACCACGTCGCCTCGCCGATGATCCTCGCGACCGAGCCCGACGAGGTCGTGATCCCAGCGCGCGACGGCAGCCTGCGGGTGCTCCGCGCCGCCCGCGACGCCGGCGTGCCCCGGGTCGTCCTGACGTCGTCGTTCGCCGCTGTCGGCTACTCGCCCAAGCGCGTCCGCGACTACACCGAAGACGACTGGACCGACCCTTCGACCCCCGGGCTCCCGGCGTACCCGCTGTCGAAGGCGGTGGCCGAGCGTGCGGCCTGGGACTTCATCGAGGCAGAAGGTGCAGGAACTGAGCTGGTCACCGTCAACCCCACCTGGATCGCCGGACCCACCCTCACCCGCACCGCCCGCTCGTCGCTCCAGGTGTTCACGGCGATGATCGGCGGACACATGCCCGTGACGCCCCGTCAGCTGTTCGGGATCGCCGACGTGCGCGACGTGTCGCAGCTGCACATCGCCGCGATGACGACCGCGGCCGCTGCGGGCCGCCGCTACCTCGCCCTGGCCGACGGCCCGACGACGACGTTCCTCGCGGTTGCGACCGTGCTCCGCGAGCACTTCCCGGTGCTCGCCGAGAAGGCGCCGACCGAGGAGGCCCCGGGCGACGACCTCCCGCCGCTCGTGATCCACAACGAGCGGGCCAAGGCCGAGCTGGGCTTCCACCCGCGGCCCGTCGAGGCGACTCTGGTCGAGACCGTCTAGAGCCTGGTCGAGCTCGGACTCGTCGGCTAGGGCCGGCGGGTGTAGCTCGTCACGGTCACGCCCGAGGGCAGCACGCGCACCTCGCCCTGGGCCAGCCTGGTGACGGGGAAGCCGTCGGAGAAGAGCCGCTTGCCGGTGCCCAGCACGACGGGGTAGGTCACGAGGCGGTACTCGTCGACCAGGTCGTGCTCGGCCAGGGTGCGGATGAGGCGGGTGCTGCCCCACACACGCAGCTCCCCGTCGGTCTCGTCGCGGACCCGGCGCACCTCGGCGGGCAGGTCGGCGCCGAGAAGGTGAGAGTTGGTCCAGCCCAGCTCGGTGAGGGTCGTCGAAGCGACGTACTTCGGCACGCGGTTGTAGCGGCGCGTGAACTCGCCCATGAACCCGGGGGCGTCCTCGGGCCAGACTCCCCACGCGCCCGCCCAGATGTCGTACGTCTTGCGCCCGAGCAGCAGGGCCGCTGTCTTGGCCTCCCAGTCGGTGACGACGTCTCCCAGGTCGGCGTCGTCCTGCCAGCCGCCATGGCTGAAGCCGCCCTCGGTGTCCTCGTCCGAGCCGCCCGGCCCCTGCGCGACGCCATCGAGGGTGAGGAAGGTCTGCACGACGAGGGGGCTCATGCGCGCGAGGCTACGCCGTGCACCGGCTCTTCCGTGCGAATCCGACGATTTGCCGCTACTGTCGCGGAAGTCATCGATACTCCGCCCGGCGCCTCACCAGGCCGTGCGCAGCATCGCCGCCCGAGGGCGGCGCCGACCGGATCAGGACCACGCATGCTCGACTCCCTCCGCCGACTCCTCGCGCGCCCCCTCGTCGCGCTCTGGCTCGCCTTCAGCCGCCACTCCTGGCGACGCCGCGTCCTCCCCCGTGACTCGCCGCACGTGCGCGCGCCGGGCACGAACCCCGATCGAGTCCTGATCGTGGGCGACGGCGCCGCCGCGGGGCGCGGCGTCCTGACTCACGATCTCGGTCTTCCCGGCTTCCTGGCCCGCAGCCTGACGGAGCGGACCGGCCGCGCCACCGACGTCGACGTCCTCGTCGACGACGAGATGGACACCGTCGCCTGTGTCGACGCACTGGCCGACGTCGACCTCTCCCAGTACGACATCGTGCTGCTCTCGACCGGCGCCCACGAGGCGCTCACACTTCTGGCGCCCGCCGAGTGGGAGGCATCGGTCGCGGCCCTCGTCGGCTTCGTACGGCAGCGGACACCGAGCGCCTCGCTCGTCTTCGTGCTGGCGGTGCCCCAGTTCGGCGTGAACCCGCACTTCCCGAGACGACTGGCCGACATCGTCGACTTCCACGTCGGACTGATGAACACCATCACCGAAGACCTGGCCACCCCGCGGTCGGGCATCGTCTTCGTGCCCGAGTCGAAGGGGCACGTCTACGAGACGGCCGAGGCCCGCGTCTACGAGCGCTGGGCCGACTCGATCGCCCAGCGCATCCACGAGAACCTCGATCCGAGCCGCCCCGCCGCTGCCGACACCTCGGAGGCCGATGAGCAGGAACGCCAGCACGCGTTCGAGGAGGTCGAGGCCGCGCTGCAGGCCGCCGACCCCGATCCCGTCCTCGACGGCCTCGCCGCCGACACCCGGCGCGCGCTGGGCACCGAGTTCGCCGCAGTCACCCTCGTCGGGCGCGACACGCAGAGCACGATGGCCAGCAGCGGCATCGATCTGGCGACCGTGCCGCGTGGGCAGTCGCTGTGCGACCTGACCGTGCGGCGAAGCAGCCACTTCGCCGTCGAGGACGCCAGCCGGGACTCCCGCTACGCCTGGTACTCGATGATCGCCGGGGAGCCGGGCATCCGCTTCTACGCCGGCTACCCGCTCGAGTCGCCGACGGGCCAGCGAATCGGCGCCCTCTGCGTCATGGACTCGAAGCCGCGGCGCTTCACCCCCGACGACGCAGCGGCCCTCCGCACGCTGGCGTCGAAGGTGCAGCAGCGCATCTACGAGGTCGCGTCATAGGGAGCGCTCACTCGTCGGGAGACGCTGCTCCCAGGGCGGAGGCGATGACGCGGAAGTCGGCCTCGGGGAGGGACGTCTCGCCGCGGGCTACGCCGGGTAGTCGCCCGCCCGCAGGTCGTCGAGCAGCACGGGGTGCGACGGCGCCCAGCCGAAGGTGTCGCGCGTCCAGGCGCTCGACGCGGGCTGGTCGATGCCGAAGATGATGCCGAGAGGACCGAAGCTCTCGACCGGGACCTGCTGCACGGGAACGCCGAGCTGCTCGCCGATGACCGTGGCGATCTCGAGCATGGTGTCGCCCTCGGAGCTGACGGCGTTCACCGCGGTCCCGGCCTCCGCGGTCTCGAGCGCGAGGCGGAACAGCGAGGCGGCGTCGCGGCGGTGCACCGCGGGCCAGCGCTGGCTGCCGTCGCCGACGTACGCCGAGAACCCCGACTGGCGTGCCGCACCGATCAGGATGCCCGCGAACCCGTAGGCCGCGTACCGCTCGTGGACGGAGCGCGGCAGGCGGACGGCCGACGTGCGGACTCCCTGATCGGAGAGCGCCAGGATGCGGTCGACGTTGATGCCGCGGCCGCCGACGGGGCCGTCGTGCGGCAGAGGGTCGTGCTCCGTCGCGAGCCGGCCTTCGACCCAGGTCGTGCCCGAGACGATGGTGAACGGCTTGCCCGTGCCTACGAGGGCGGCGCCGATGGCGTCCATGGCGAGGCCCTCCTCGGCGATGCTGGCCTCGAGGTCGCCGAAGTCGTTGCTGAACGCGAGGTGGATCGCGCCGTCGGCCTCCGTGGCCGCGTTCGTCAGCACGTCGAGGTCGCCGAGACCGCCGAGCATGGGCGTGCCCCCGGCGGCGACGACCTTCTGCGCCGACGACTCCGAACGGGCGAGGCCGAGCACCTCGTGGCCGTGGGCGACGAGCTCCTCTGTGACGACGGCACCGATGTGGCCGGATGCTCCGGTGATGAATACGCGCATTGCATGCTCCCTGGGTCGATGATGATGCGACTGATGTCCCATCACCGTAGCACCGTGATGGGACTCGTGTCGCATCGCTAGGATGAACCCATGCCTCGATGGGAACCAGACGCACGCGAGCGCTTTGTGACGGCAGCCCTCGAGCTCTTCACCGACCAGGGCTACGACGAGACCACGGTCGCCCAGATCGCCGACCGGGCAGGGTTGACGCGCAGCACGTTCTTCCGCCACTTCTCCGACAAGCGCGAGGTGCTCGCCGCAGGCCAGGCCACCCTGTCGCGCCTCTTCGCGGAGGGCATCGCGTCAGCCCCCGCCGAGGCGACGCCCCTCGAGGCCGTCGCCTCAGGGCTCGCCACCGCCGCCGCGTCGATGACCCCGTTCAACCGCGAGCTCGGCCCGCGGCTCGAGGCCGTCATCGCGACCAGCGCCGAGCTGCGCGACCGGGCCCTCCTCAAGCAGGTGGGCATGGCCGCCGCGATGGCCGACGCCCTCCGCGCCCGCGGAGTCGTCGACCCCGTCGCGGCCACCGCGGCCGAGCTCGGCGTGCTCGCCTTCCACGACGCGTTCTCGGAGTGGATCGCCGACGCCGACGCCCCGCCCCTCGCCGACCTGCTGCAGACGGCTCTCGGTCGGCTCCGCGCCGCGGTGGCCCAGCTGGGCTGATCGGCGGCCACCCGCCGCCGGGCCCCACCGGGGGCTCCCGCCACGCTCGGCCCCCGCGTTAGGAAACCGTCAGGATCCTGCGAGCGCCCGCACGGGTCCTGTTAGGACCGCCGTCGCAGCCCCGCAGCGGGTGTCTGATCGGATCCGTGATCGTCTTCAGCCTCATCGCGGCCGCCCTCGGGGTCGCCGCCCTCGTCTATCTCGTCGTCGCGCTCGTGAAACCCGAGCGGTTCTGATGACGATGCCCGACTCCGTCGCCGGCCTGCTCCAGATCATGACCGTCCTGGTCGTTCTGGTCGCCCTCCACCGTCCGATGGGCGCCTACCTCGCCTGGGTCTACAGCGCCCGTCGCGACTGGCGCCTCGAGCGCGGCTTCTACCGCGTGATCGGAGTCGACCCGTCGCGCGAGCAGTCGAGCGGCGCCTACCTGCGCGGCATCCTCGTCTTCTCGACCGTCGGCATCGCCTTCGTGTTCGCGTTGCAGAAGCTGCAGGCGCTCCTCCCCTACTCGCTCGGCTTCGGCTCGATCCCGAACGCGCTCAGCTTCAACACGGCGGTGTCGTTCGTGACGAACACGAACTGGCAGTCGTACTCCCCCGACGTCACCATGGGCTACGCCGTGCAGCTCGGCGGGCTGGTCGTGCAGAACTTCGTGTCGGCCGCCGTCGGCATGGCCGTCGCGGTCGCGCTGATCCGGGGCCTCGCGCGGGTCCGCTCGGGCACGCTCGGCAACTTCTGGGTCGACCTGACCCGCGGCCTCGCCCGCGTGCTGGTGCCGATGGCCGTCGTCGCGGCGGTGGTGCTCCTCGCGGGTGGCGTGATCCAGAACTTCGGCGGCTTCGAGCACGTCACGACCCTCACCGGCGGCAGCGCCGTGATCCCGGGCGGACCGGTGGCGTCCCAGGAGGCCATCAAGATGCTCGGTACGAACGGCGGCGGCTTCTTCAACGCGAACTCCGCCCACCCGTTCGAGAACCCGAACGCCTTCACCAACCTGTTCGAGATCGTCCTGATGCTGATCATCCCGTTCTCGATGCCGCGCCTGTTCGGCCGCCTGGTCGGCGACACCCGCCAGGGCACCGCGATCGCGGCCGTCATGGCGACGATCTTCGCCGCCTCCCTCACCGCGATGACCATCTTCGAGACGCACGGCGCGACGGGCGCGATGGAGGGCAAGGAGACCCGCTTCGGCGTCTGGTCGTCGACCCTGTTCGCGACCGCGACGACCTCGACGTCGACCGGCGCGGTGAACTCGGCGCACGACTCGTACTCCGCGCTCGGCGGCATGATGGCGCTGCTCGACATGATGTTCGGCGAGATCTCGCCGGGCGGCGTCGGCTCGGGCCTCTACGGCATGCTCGTGCTCGCGATCATCACCGTGTTCATCGCGGGCCTGCTCGTCGGCCGCACGCCCGAGTACCTCGGCAAGAAGATCGGCCCGCGCCAGATCACGCTCGCCTCCCTCTACATCCTGGTCACGCCGACGCTCGCCCTGGCCGGCACGGCCCTGAGCTTCGCGCTGCCGGGAGTCCGCGACAGCGTCATCTCGACATCGATCTTCAACCCGGGCCTGCACGGGGTCACCGAGGTGCTCTACGCGTACACCTCCGCCGCCAACAACAACGGCTCGGCGTTCGCCGGCCTGACTGCGAACACCGACTGGATGAACATCTCGCTCGCCGTGGTCATGCTGCTCGGCCGCTTCGTGCCCATCGCGTTCGTCCTGGCGCTCGCGTCGTCGTTCGCGGCTCAAGACAAGGTGCCCGCCACGGCCGGCACGCTCCCCACCCACCGGCCGCAGTTCGTCGGCCTCCTCCTCGGCGTGTCGATCGTCGTGACCGCCCTCACCTACTTCCCCGTGCTCGCACTGGGACCCCTCGCCGAAGGACTCAACTGACATGACCACCCTCGAGACCCCCGATCGGGCGCAGGAACTCGCGCCCACCCCGTCGAAGAAGACCGCCTTCTCCGCCGCCCAGCTCGTCGAGGCCCTCCCCGGCGCCCTCCGCAAGCTCGATCCCCGCCTGATGTGGCGCAACCCGGTCATGTTCCTCGTCGAGGTCGGCGCCGCGTACACGACCGTCCTCGCCGTCGCCGAGCCGTTCACCGGCGGGCCCGGCGAGTCCGGCGGCTCGGTCGTCCCCGGCTCGTTCACCTGGGCGATCGCGGCGTGGCTGTGGCTGACCGTCGTCTTCGCCAACCTCGCCGAGTCGGTGGCGGAGGGCCGCGGCAAGGCGCAGGCCGAGACGCTCCGCAAGACCAGGACCTCGACGAGCGCCGTCCGGGTGCTCGACTACGACGCGTCGGGCGACCCGGACGCGTCGACGTCGGCCACCGACGAGATCTCGTCGGCCGACCTCACCCTCGGCGACACGGTCGTCGTGGTGGCCGGCGAGCTGGTCCCCGGCGACGGCGACATCGTCTGGGGCATCGCCAGCGTCGACGAGTCGGCCATCACGGGCGAGTCGGCCCCGGTCATCCGCGAGTCGGGAGGCGACCGCTCGGCCGTCACCGGCGGCACGCGGGTGCTGTCCGACAGGATCGTCGTCCGCATCACGTCAAAGCCCGGCGAGACCTTCGTCGACCGGATGATCTCGCTGGTCGAGGGGGCCGCCCGGCAGAAGACCCCGAACGAGATCGCGCTGAACATCCTGCTCGCGTCTCTCTCGATCGTGTTCGTCGTCGTGGTGCTCACGCTCAACCCGATCGCCTCGCTCAGCGATGCCGCGGCGTCGATCCCGGTTCTGATCGCCCTGCTCGTCTGCCTGATCCCGACGACGATCGGCGCCCTGCTCTCGGCCATCGGCATCGCCGGGATGGACCGCCTCGTGCAGCGGAACGTGCTCGCCATGTCGGGGCGTGCCGTGGAGGCCGCGGGCGACGTGACGACGCTGCTGCTCGACAAGACGGGCACCATCACCTACGGCAACCGCCGCGCCAGCGAGTTCCTGCCCCTGGGCTCGGCGACCGAGGCCGAGCTGACGGAGGCCGCGGCCACGTCGTCGCTGGCCGACCCGACGCCCGAGGGACGCTCGATCGTCGACCTCGCCGTCGAGAACGGGTTCGCCGTGCCGTCGGCCCCGGCGGGCGCCGTCGTGCCGTTCACCGCCCAGACGCGCATGAGCGGCGTCGACTTCGCCGACGGCTCCGCCGTGAGGAAGGGCGCAGGAACCGCCCTCGCCGCCTGGGTCGCCGCCGCCCGCGAGCAGTCCGCCGCCTCCCTCGCGGGGACCGCCGCCGAGCGCGACGCCCTCGACCGGCTGGTCACCGGCGTCTCGAACGCGGGCGGGACCCCGCTCGTCGTGGCCACGCGCTCCGTCGACGGGGCCACCCGCATCCTCGGCGTCGTGCACCTGAAGGACGTCGTGAAGGACGGCCTCGCCGAGCGCTTCGCCGAGCTGCGCCTCATGGGCATCCGCACGGTGATGATCACCGGCGACAACCCGCTGACGGCCCGAGCCATCGCGGCCGAGGCCGGGGTCGACGACTTCCTCGCCGAGGCCACGCCCGAGGACAAGCTCGCTCTGATCAGGAAGGAGCAGGAGGGCGGCAACCTCGTGGCGATGACCGGCGACGGCACCAACGACGCTCCCGCTCTCGCCCAGGCCGACGTCGGCGTCGCCATGAACACCGGCACGTCGGCGGCGAAGGAGGCCGGCAACATGGTCGACCTCGACTCCGATCCGACCAAGCTCATCGACATCGTCCGGATCGGCAAGCAGCTGCTCATCACGCGCGGCGCCCTGACCACGTTCTCGATCGCGAACGACGTGGCCAAGTACTTCGCCATCATCCCGGCCATGTTCGCCGGCATCTTCCCCGGGCTCGGGCTGCTCAACATCATGCAGCTGCACTCGCCCGCGTCGGCGATCCTCTCGGCGATCGTGTTCAATGCGCTCGTCATCGTCGCGCTGATCCCGCTGGCGCTGCGCGGCGTGAAGTACCGCGCGGCGTCGGCATCGTCGATCCTGTCGCGCAACCTCCTGATCTACGGGCTCGGCGGCATCGTCGCCCCGTTCGTCGGGATCAAGCTCATCGACCTCATCGTCTCCTTCCTCCCCGGTTTCTAAGGACCCGTCTCATGTCTGTTCGCACCTCCGCGCGCCCCTGGTGGGTCGCACTCCGCGCCATGCTCGTCTTCACCGTCGTGCTCGGCGTCGCCTACACGGCCCTCCTCACCGGAGTGGGGCAGCTCGTGCTGCCGCACCAGGCGAACGGGTCGACCGTGAGCTCGGGCGGCTCGGTCGTCGGGTCGTCGCTCATCGGGCAGTCGTTCGCCGACGAGGACGGCAAGCCGCTGGCCCGGTGGTTCCAGTCGCGGCCCTCCGCCGCCGGCGACGGGTACGACGCGTCGGCGTCGAGCGCCAGCAACCTGGGGCCGTCGAACGCCGACCTCGCGTCGTCGATCAAGGATCGTCGCGCGGCGATCGCCGCCTTCGAGGGGGTCGCGCCGGCCGCTGTCCCCGACGACGCGCTCACCGCGTCGGGCTCCGGACTCGACCCGGCGATCAGCCCGGCGTACGCGCTGCTCCAGGTGAAGCGGGTCGCGGCCGCCACCGGACTCTCCGACGCGGTTGTCCACAGGCTGGTCGAATCGAGGATCAGCGGCCGCGAGGCCGGATACCTTGGGGAGCCCACGGTAAACGTGCTGGAGCTCAACGTCGCTCTGGCCGCACTGACGAAAGACTGACGCAATGGTTCGAGGGCGGCTCCGCGTGCTGCTCGGCGCCGCGCCCGGGGTGGGCAAGACGTACACGATGCTCGAAGAGGGCGCGCGACTGAAGGCCGAGGGGCGCGATGTCGTCGTGGCCGTCGTCGAGACCCACGGGCGCGCGGCCACGGCGGCCCTCGTGGGCGGCCTCGAGGTGCTGCCGCGGCTGGCCTCGCAGCACCGGGGCGTCGAGCTCACCGAGATGGACGCCGACGGGGTCGTCGCCCGGCGACCCGACATCGCCCTCGTCGACGAGCTCGCCCACACCAACGCGCCCGGCAGCCGCAACGAGAAGCGCTGGCAAGACGTGCTCGACCTGCTCGAGGCCGGGGTCGACGTGATCTCGACGGTCAACGTGCAGCACATCGAGTCGCTGAGCGATGTCGTCGAGCAGATCACCGGCGCTCCCCAGCGCGAGACGATCCCCGACGCGATCCTCCGATCGGCCGACCAGATCGAGGTCGTCGACCTCGCCCCGCAGGCCCTCCGCGACCGGCTGGCCGAGGGCAACGTCTACCCCGCCGCCCGCATCGACGCCGCGCTCTCGAACTACTTCCGCCTGGGCAACCTGACCGCGCTCCGCGAGCTGGCGCTGCTGTGGCTGGCCGACGAGGTCGAGTCGGCGCTCAAGGCCTATCGGGCCGAGAAGGGCATCGACTCGACGTGGGAGGCCCGCGAGCGCGTCGTCGTCGCCCTGACCGGCGGCCCCGAGGGCGAGACGCTCATCAAGCGCGGTGCCCGGATCGCGGCCCGCTCGGCCGGCGGCGACCTGATCGCCGTGCACGTCAGCCGACAGGACGGCCTCGCCGACTCGCACCCCGGCGCCCTCGCAGCCCAGCGCGCGCTCGTCGAGAAGCTCGGCGGCAGCTACCACCAGGTCGTCGGCGACGACGTGCCGCGCTCGCTCGTCGCGTTCGCCAAGTCGATGAACGCCACGCAGCTCGTCCTCGGCGTCAGCCGCCGCTCGCGGCTCGCCGCCCTGCTGACCGGGCCGGGCATCGGGGCGACGGTGATCCGCGAGTCGGGCTCCATCGACGTGCACATCGTGTCGCACTCGCGCGCCGGCGGCCGCTTCACCCTGCCTCGCCCCGGCGGAGCCCTCACGCTCCGCCGGCGAATCGTCGGCCTGGTGCTCGCGCTCGTGCTCGGCCCGCTCGTCACGCTGCTGCTGACGGCCGTCCGCTCGGACGACACCCTCACCAGCGACGTGCTCGTCTACCAGCTGCTGGTCGTGATCGTCGCCCTCGTCGGCGGAATCTGGCCGGCGCTCATCGCGGCCGTCCTCTCGGGGCTCACCCTCGACTTCTTCTTCGTGCAGCCGATCCACAGCGTCACGATCGACCGGCCGCTGCACCTGCTCGCCCTGGCCCTGTACGTGGTCAACGGCCTGCTGGTGTCGTACGTCGTCGACCAGGCCGCACGCCGGTCGCGGTCGGCGGCCCGCGCCCTGGCCGAGTCGGAGCTGCTGGCGACCGTCGCCGGCAGCGTTCTCCGCGGGCAGGACGCCCTGGCGGCGCTGGTGTCGCGCACCCGCGAGGTCTTCGGCCTGACGAGCGTGCGCGTGCTCGCCGAGGGGCGAGTCGTCACCGAGGTGGGTCAGGCCGACCGCGACGACCGGGTGACCACCCTGCCGACGGGCACGCACGGAACGCTCGAGCTGCGCGGCCCCGACCTCGCGGCCGCCGAGCAGCGGCTGCTCGCCGTCATCGCCGCCCAGGTCGACGCGGCGCTCGAGCGCTCCGCCCTGCGGCAGGCCGCCGACGAGGTCGAGCCGCTCGCGCAGGCCGACCAGATGCGCACGGCGCTGCTAGCGGCCGTCGGCCACGACCTCCGCCGCCCGCTCGCCGCGGCCACCGCCGCCGTGACCGGCCTGCGCTCCCCCGGCGTCGAGTGGACCCCCGCCGACCGAGACGAGCTGCTGGCCACCGCCAGCGAGAGCCTCGAGTCGCTCGCGACCCTCGTCACGAACCTCCTCGACGTGTCGCGCGTGCAGGCCGGCGTGCTCGCCGTCTCGCTCGCCGCCGTCGACGTCGACGACGTCATCCTCGGCTCGCTCGACGAGCTCGGCCTCGGGCCCGACGAGGTCGAGCTCGGCCTCGCCTACGCGCTGCCCGCCGCCCTCGCCGACGGCGTGCTGCTGCAGCGCGTCGTCGTGAACCTGCTCGACAACGCGGTGCGGCACTCCCCCGCCGACGTGCGGGTCCGCGTCGCGGCCAGCCACTTCGACGGGCGTGTCGAGCTCCGCGTCGCCGACCACGGTCCCGGGATCGTTGCCGACCGCCGCGACGAGGTGTTCGTGCCGTTCCAGCGGCTCGGCGACACCGACAACACGACGGGTCTCGGCCTCGGCCTCGCTCTGTCGCGCGGCTTCACCGAGGGAATGGGCGGCACGCTCGACGCCGAGGACACCCCGGGCGGCGGGCTGACCATGGTGGTGTCGCTGCCGGTGGCGGGGGTTTCGGTGGCGGGGGTTTCGGTGGCGGGGGCGCCAGTGGCGGCTTCGCCTGATCCTGCGCCGCCCGAGGGGGCCGCCTCGTGAAGATCCTGGTGGCCGACGACGACCCGCAGATCGTCCGCGCCCTGCGCATCACCCTGGGTGCGGCAGGCTATGAGGTCGTGACGGCCGCGGACGGAGCCGCCGCCCTCGCCCAGGCCATCTCGCAGCACCCCGACGTCGTGATGCTCGACCTCGGCATGCCCCACCTCGACGGAGTCCAGGTGGTGCAGGCCCTGCGCGGCTGGTCGCAGGTGCCGATCCTCGTCGTGTCGGGCCGCACCGGAGCCGCCGACAAGGTCGACGCCCTCGACGCCGGCGCCGACGACTACGTCACCAAGCCCTTCGCGATGGACGAGCTGCTCGCCCGCATCCGCGCCCTCACCCGTCGCACCGCCCCGGCGGCCGAGTCGCCCGCCGTCCGCCTCGGCGACGTGACCGTCGACCTGGCCGCGCGCGTCGTCACCGGCCCCGGCGGTCCTGTGCGGCTGACCCCGACGGAGTGGCGCCTCCTCGAGCTCCTCCTCGCCAACCCCGGCCGGCTCATCACGCGCGAGGCGATGCTGACCCAGGTGTGGGGCCCCGCGCACGCCCGCGACACCGGCTACCTCCGCCTCTACCTGGCGCAGCTCCGCAAGAAGCTCGAGCCCGTGCCCGGCGCCCCGCGCTACCTCGTCACCGAGCAGGGCATGGGTTACCGCTACGTCCCCTAGCGCGCCGGCCCGCTTATCCGGGCGCCGCGGACGCCCGCCCCGGGCGGCCGGCGGGCTGGCCCGAACCGGAGGGACTGCGCCGAACCCAAGGGTTCCCCTCTTCGGCGCCGGCGAGGTCTGCGGCTGGGCCCGCCGAATCGGCTCGGCCCCGCCGTCGCGTCGGCGGGTCCGAGCCGAAACGGCGGGGGCCGGGCCCGGGTCGGCGGGGCCGAGCCGAAACGGAGGGCCGCCCGAGCCCGCACTGCCGCAACCTCGCCCACACACCCCGCGTGGGCGGGTGCTGGTCGGTTCGGGCGCGCCCCCGGAGACCCACCCGAACCGACCAGCCCCCGCCCATACACCCCGCCGCCCGCGCCGCGCGAGCCCCGCCGGTACGCTGGCCCCATGACCGACGTCGAGATCCGCACCGTCCAGCTCCGCCGCTACGCCCTGCGCGCCGGAGTGATGGCGGAGTTCCTGCCGTGGTGGCACTCCAAGCTCGTGCCCGTCCGAGAGAAGGCCGGGTTCGCCATCGAGTTCGCCTACGCGATCCCCGAGAGCAACGAGTTCGTCTGGGCCGTCAGCGCTCCCGGCGACGCCGCCGCGTTCGCGCAGATCGAGGCCGCGTACGTGGGCTCGCCCGAGCGCGCCGAGGCCTTCGAGGGCATCGACGGGTGGACCGACTCGCAGGTCATCACGCTCGTGAACGTCGAGGCGTAGACCCGCGCCAGAAGGCCCGGCGCGCACGCGACCGAACCCCGGCAGGGCACTGGGGCGCAGCTGCGACGAGCCCGCCGGGCGCTCCCGCGCGCCCCGGACTCCGCGAGCACGCCGCCGACCTCCGGGGCTACGGCTCGACCCGCGCCCGGAGCTCGTCGCGCTCGGCCCTCGACGTCGCTCCGCCGGTCAGCGTCGGCGCCGAGCCGACGAGCAGGCGGGTGTAGGCGTGCTGCGGCGTGTTGATGATCGACTCGGTGGAGCCCTCCTCGACGATGCGCCCGCGGTAGAGCACGACGACGCGGTCGGTGATGCCGGCCACGGAGCCCAGGTCGTGCGAGATGAACAGGAGCGAGACGGCCGGGCCCGCGAGTTCCTGCATCAGCTCGAGGATCTGCACGCGGTTCGCGGAGTCGAGCGCGCTCACGGGCTCGTCGAGGATCAGCAGCCGGGGCTCCGTGATCAGCGCACGCGCGATGGCGGCCCGCTGGCGCTGGCCTCCCGAGACCTGGCCCGGAAGCCGTGACAGGAGCCCCTCGTCGAGGTGCACCCTGGCGAGGTACGTGCGCACTCGGCGGGCGATCTCGTCGGCGGCCAGCCCTCCCCCGGTGACGAGCGGCTCGGCGATCGACTGCTCGATCGTGAACTCCGGATCGAGGCTCCGCATCGGGTCCTGGAAGACGTACTGCACCTGGCCCGTCCGCCGAAACGCCCGCAGCTGAGCCGGCTTCAGGGTCGTCAGCTCGGTACCGCCGAACCGGACGCTGCCGTCGGAGGGCTCCACGAGTCCGAGGATCGCGCGAGCGAGGGTGGACTTGCCCGATCCGGTCTCGCCGATGAGCCCGACGACCTCGCCGGCTCGGATCCTGAGATCCGCGTCGAAGAGCACCTGCTTCTGCCGTGCGCCGCGGCCGTACGCGACCTGCAGCTTCTCGACGGTGAGGATCGTCTCGGCGGTCATTCGGCGGCTCCTGCCGGTCGGAGGAACCGCTCCAGTCCGAAGCGGTGGTGCTCGTCGAGGAGCAGGCGCGTGTACTCGTGCTCGGGGTCGTGGAGCACGCGCTCGGTCGGCCCCTGCTCGACCACGGCGCCGGAGCGCATCACGAGAACGTCGTCGCAGATCTGCGCGACGACGGCCAGGTCGTGCGAGACGACGATGAGGGCCAGGCCGAGGCGGTCCTTCAGGTCGGTGAGCAGGTCGAGGATCTCGGCCTGGACCGTCACGTCGAGCGCTGTGGTCGCCTCGTCGGCGATGAGCACCGCCGGCTCGCACGCGACGGCGGCCGCGATCAGGACACGCTGCAGCATGCCGCCGGAGAGCTCGAACGGGTACTGGAAGAAGACGTACTCGGCATCGCGGATCCGCACCGTCTCGAGAAGCGAGACGGCGGCCGCTCTCGCCTCGCGGCGCGGCAGCCCCTTCTTGACGCGCAGGATCTCCTCGATCTGCCGCCCGACCGGGATGGACGGGTTGAGGTAGGTCGCGGGGTCCTGGAAGACCGCCGAGATGGTGGTGCCCCGGAGGGCCGTCCACTGCCTGCGGCTGAGCGCCGCCGTGTCGCGGCCGTCGATCTCGATGCGTCCGGCCGTGACCTCGAACAGCTCGGGCAGGACCCCCAGGAGGGCGCGGCACGTGATGGTCTTGCCGCTTCCCGACTCGCCGACGATGCCGAGCGCCTGCCCGGGTCGCAGCGAGAACGAGACGCTCTCGACGGCGACGTCGTCGTGCAGGTGGTTGTAGATGCTGAGGCCGTCCACGGTGATGACGGTACGATCCGCGGTCATTCGACCCTCCCGGCGAGCTGCGGCTGAAGTCGGCGCCCACGGCGCCGGGCCTTGGCGAGCGCGCGCTTCTTCAGCAGGATCCGACCCGCCTCTCCGGAGGTGTCGCGGAGCACGTCGGCGAGCAGGTTGAACGCCCACACGGTGAGCATGATGAGGACGATCGGGTAGGCCGGCGCGTACGGCTGATAGGCCAGGTAGCCGAGGTCGGAGGCGAGCATGCCTCCCCAGGTGGGAGCCGGGGGCTGCACGCCGATGCCGAGGAACGTCAGGCTGGCGACGATGACGAGGCCCACTCCCGCGGCGTTGGCGAAGGCGATGCCGATCGGGGCAAGCACCTTGGGCCCGATGTGGCGGCGCAGGACCCACCCCGTCGAGCCGCCGCTCAGGACCGCCGCTTCGACGTACTGCGAGCTCGACACCGTGAGGGCGGCGGCGCGCGACACCCGGTAGAACATGGGCGACAGCAGGATGCCGACGCTCAGCATGGCCTGGGTGAGGCCGTTGCCGAGAAGAGCGGTCAGCGCCACCGCGAAGACGAGAAAGGGCAGAGCGATCAGCGTGTCCATGATGCGGAGGGTGAGCCACTCGAAGACCCGGCCGAGGTAGACGGACAGCAGGCCGGGGATGGTCCCGACGACCAGCGCGATGGCGGCGACCTCGAAGGCTCCGAGGATCGAGACGCGGGAGCCGGCGAGGAGTCGGCTGAGGACGTCTCGACCGAGGTAGTCGGTTCCCAGCAGGTGCGTCGCCGAGGGTGCCTGGAGGAGCGCGGAGCCGCCCGCGAGCGGGTCGTGCGGCGCGAGGGCCGAGCCGAGGATCCCGAGCAGGAGGACGAGCACCAGGAGCACGGACGCGATCCAGAAGGACGGCAGCCGGCGCAGTCGCGAGTACATGTCAGACGCCTCTCTTCGCGCTCGGCTCGATGCGGTTGAGCGCGATGTTGACGATCAGGTTGAAGGCGACGACGAGGACGATCGACACGACCAGCACGCCCTGGACCGCGGGGACGTCGCCGTGGAGGGCCGACGAGCTGGCGAACACGCCGTAGCCCGCGAGGCCGAACACGGTCTCCGTGACGACGGCGCCGCCGAGCAGGTTCGGCAGGCTCAGGCCCACGAGGGCCAGCGCCGGACCGCCGCCGTTGCGCAGCACGTGGACGAAGAAGATGCGCCTCGGGCTCAGGCCGTGCACGGTGGCTCCGAGCACGTAGTTCTGGCCGTAGGCCGAGACGAGGCCGGCCCGCAGCTGGCGCGCGACGCCCGCGACCATGTCGAAGCTGAGGGCGATGGCGGGGAGGATCACGTGACTGAACCATGGCCAGAGCCCCTGGCTGAGCGAGATGTACCCGGCCGACGGCAGCACCTTGAGCTGCACCGCGAAGATCGCCACGAGGATGATCCCGACCGTGAACGGCGGCATGACCGACATCAGCGAGGTGAATCCCGTGATGGCGCGGTCGACCCAGGTGGTCTGCAGGATCGCGGCCACGCCGCCGAGAGCGGCGCCGACGACGATGCCGATCACGAGGGCGAGCGCGGCGACCGACAGGCTGATGACGATCCGCTGGCCGATGAGGGTCGAGATCGAGATCCCGTCGATCCAGCTCGATCCGAGCGAGCCGTGGAGGAGCGCGCTGAACCAGGTCCAGTACTGAACCAGGAAGGGCTGGTCGAGCCCGTACTGGTGGTTCAGACGGGCCACGGCATCCGGTGTCGCGGCCTCGCCGAGCTGCACGTACGCGGGGTTGAGCCCCGTCAGCGTCCCGAGTAGGAAGGTGATGAACGTGCCGAAGAGGAACACCGGAACGAATACGGCGAAGGGGCGCAGGATCGCGAGTCCGATCCGCTTCCAGCGGAGCGACCCGGCCGTCCGCGCCTCGGTCGGACGCGCCACGCGGGTGCGTCCGACCTCGATCTCGGTTGCGGTGGCCATGCCGTTAGCGTCCGGTGATGGTGACGCCGGTCCAGGTGATGTACGCCGGTATCCTCGGGAGGTCCGAGACCGCCTTCGTCTTGACGAGGATGTTCGGCAGACTGTCCGTGAAGATCAGCCCGGTCGTGGCGAGACCGGCCGCGGTCGCGGCCTGGATGTTCTTCTCGTAGTCGTCCGAGTCGAGCGGCGTGGCGAGGGCGGTGGCGACGGCCTCGTCGAAGGCGCTGCCGGGCTCGGTGCCGGCGGAGTTGAGCGCGCCTGCTGGTCCGAAGTGGGCCTGCAGGGTCTGGATCGGCGAGTCGCGGCCGGTCGTCCCGTAGGTGGTCAGGGCGAGCTTCTTGGCGAAGAACGAGGTGGCCCAGTTCGTGTCGACCTTGAGGGCGGCCGTGATGCCCACCTTCTTCAGCTGCGCCTGGATGAGCTCGTTCGTCGGGGTGTCGGCCGAGACGACGAACTCGACCTCGAGGCCGTCGGCGTAGCCCGCGTCGGCGAGCAGCTGCCTGGCCTTCGTCGGGTCGTACGCGTAGCGCGCCGCCGACGACGGGTCGTAGGCGATGTACCCCTTCGGGAAGGGCTCCGTGGCAGCCGTCCCGTAGCCGAAGTCGATCTGCTTGACGATCGCCTCGCGGTCGATGGCGTAGTTGAGCGCCTGAAGCACCTCCGGCTTGTCGAACGGGGCGATCGTCGTGTTGACGCTGAGGTTGTTGGCGTTGAAGCCCGGCTGCAGCACCACGTCGAGATTGGCGGCCTTCGCCGCCTTGACCTGGCTCGGCGTCAGGTCGGAGAAGTTGTAGACCCCGCTCTGCAGGCCGGAGACGATGCTGGACGCGTCGGCGCCGAACGACACCGTGACGTTCGCGATATGGATGTTGTCGGCGTCCCAGTAGTCCGGGTTCTTGACGAACGTCGCCTTCGATCCTGCGACGATCGTGACAGGGGTGAACGGCCCCGCCCCGTCGGGCTTCTCGTTGAGCTCGGCCGCCGACCTGCTCGGGTTGGTGATCTGCCCCACCCGCTGGGCGAGCACGAGCGGCAGCTGGAAGTCGGGCTGGCTCAGGTTTAGCCTGACGTCGGTGGCGCTCGGCGTCTCCACCGACTCGATCACCGAGATGCCCTCGCCGACCAGCGACGAGTTCTCCTGCGTCTGGGCACGCTCGATGTACTTCTTCACTGCGGTCGAGTCGAGGGCGGTCCCGTCGGCGAACGTGAGTCCCGGACGCAGGTGGAAGGTGACCTTCGTGCCCGCGTCGTTATAGGTCCAGCTCTCGGCGAGCCCGGGCGCCGCCTTGCCGTCCTCGTCGGTGTTGGTGAGCGACGCGTAGGCGAGCGCGGTGATGCGGAACGCCGCCCCGCTGCCGTTGACCACCGGGTCCCAGCTCGACGGGGCGTACGACGAGGCCCAGCTGAGCGTGCCGGTCGCCGCTCCGGCGGCAGTCGACGCGCCGGTTCCGGTCGACGTCGTCGAGCAGCCGGCCAGCACCAGGGCGAGTGAGGCGGCTCCCGTCGTCAGCAGGGTCCTGCGGCCGACGACGTGGTCGAGAATCGGTGGTGTCACGGGTGTTCTCCTGGGGGTTCGGTCGTGAAGGAGCGAGAAGCGAGGTGAGGTCGGGAAGCGGCGGGTCAGGCGTCGACGAGAGCTCCGGAGTAGCGGTTCCGGGGCACCGGGATGCCGAGGTTGCCGCGGAGCGTGGTCGACTCGTAGTCGCGGCGGAACACGCCTCGCTCCTGCAGCAGCGGCACCACCTCGGCGACGAAGCGCCGGAACTGCGAGGGGTGGTCGACGTGGAGGTTGTAGCCGTCGGTGCCGCCGCCCTCGAACCACTCGACGAGCAGATCGGCGACGGTCTCGGAGGATCCGACGAACACCCCGGGCCTGGGCGCCGAGACGCGCTCGACGACCTGACGCAGCGTGAGGCCCTCCGAGAGGGCCGTCTCGGTGATTCGGTCCGCCTGCGTCTTGAAGCTGAGCGCGGCGACGGCGCGGACGTCCGGGAACGCCGCGTCGGCGTCGTACTGCGAGAAGTCGTGCCAGCCGAACGGCCGACCCAGTTCTTTCACCGCCCGGTCGAAGTCGTACTCGATGGCCTGGTACTCGCGCTCGATGCGCCGGGCGTCCGCGTCGGTGTCGCCGAGGTAGACGCTGATGCCGGGCAGGATCTTCACCGAATCGGGGTCGCGGCCCTTCTCGACGGCCCGGCTCCGGATGTCGTCGCGGAAGGCCCTGGCCTGCTCGAGCGAGGAGGCGTGGGTGAAGATGCCCTCGCCGATCGTCGCGCCCAGATCGCGGCCCTGCTCCGAGTCGCCGGCCTGGAAGACGACGGGCTGACCCTGCGGGCTGCGCTCGATGTTCAACGGCCCGACGACGGAGAAGTGCTCGCCGCGGTGGTCGAGCCGGTGCTGCTTCGAGGGGTCGAGGAAGACGCCCGAGGCTCGGTCGCGCGGGAAGGCGTCGTCTTCGTACGAGTCCCAGAGCCCGCGGATCACCTCGACGGACTCCCGCGCCCGCCCGTAGCGCGTGTCGTAGTCGTAGTGCTCGTCGCGACCGTAGTTGCCGGCGGTGCCCGCGTCGCCCGAGGTGACGACGTTCCATCCGGCACGACCTCGGCTGATGAGGTCGAGCGACGCGAAGCGACGGGCGAGGTTGTACGGGTCGTTGTAGGAGGTCGTCGCGGTGCCGACGAGTCCGATGTGCGACGTCGTGACGGCGAGCGCCGAGAGCAGCGTCAGCGGCTCCAGGCGGTTGAGGTAGTGGGGCGGCGAGTCGGGCGTGATGAACTGGCTGTCGACGATGAAGACCAGGTCGAACTTCGCCCGCTCGGCCAGACGCGCGTACTCGATGTACCAGTCGACGTCGACGCTGGAGTCGAGCGGCAGATCGTCGTCGAGCCACGTCTTGGGGTGACCGGGGCCGCCGGCGCCGGTGAGGATGACGCCGAGGTGAAGCTTCGTCGAATCGGTCATCAGATGCTCCTGAGTCCGTGGTCGGGGGTGCGGAGCCGCTCGGCGAACTGCACGATCTGCGCAGCCACCGACCGGTGAGAGAGGTCGTTCAAGACGTCGTGCAGTCCGCCCTCGAGGCCGAACGCGCGCACGTCGGGCAGGGCCCGGTAGACCGCCACGGCCGCATCGATGTCGCTCACGCCGTCGACCTCGCCGTGGAAGGCGAGCACGGGCGCAGGAACTCGCCCGGCCAGCGCCGCATCCACCTCGTCGGCGGCGCCGTGGCTCGCCAGGGCACCCCTCTCGAGGACGCCGTCGATGCCGAGGCGGCCGCGGTGCACCGGGCATGCGGTCCGCTCCGCGATCTCGGCGTCGCCCCCGACGTCATGGGAGCCCGAGGCGGTCAGCGCTCCGGCGACGACGAGACCGTCGACGACCAGGTCGCCGTCGGCCACGGCACGCCAGGCGGCGGCCACGCCCGAGTCGGAGGCGACGACGATGCGCGGCCCGGCCTCGGTGCGGTCGAGCTCGGCTCGTGCGGCCTCGACGGTCCCGGGCTCGACAGCGCCGAACGCGACCACCCGGTAGCCGTCGGCGGCGAGCCGGTCGGCGAGCCGGCGATAGACCTCGGGGGTCTCGCCGCGGCCGCCGAAGACGACCGCGGTTCCTCGGGCCGCTGCCACTGGCAGGGCTTCGATTCGGGCGGTGGTGGTTGATGTGGGCATGGTCCGATGCTCGTGCGGATCAGCCGAACGAACCAGTTCGTGACGTCGTTCGACAGTGTGTTACGTCGCGAGTCAGGCCTCTTCGGCAGACTCGAAAGGTGAGTTCATCAGCCGAGTCCCCCAAGCCCCGCACCGCCACGACGCAGATCCACGGAGGCGTTCTGCCGCCGGTGGCGCAGAACACCGTCGCGACGCCGATCTACCAGACGGCGGCCTACGAGTTCGACGACCTGGCGAGCGCTCAGGCGATCTTCGCCCTCGAGAAGACGGGCAACCTGTACAGCCGCAACGGCAACCCGACGCAGTCGGTCTTCGAGCGTCGGCTCGCCGCCCTCGAGGGCGGCGTCGCGGCGCTCGGCACCGCGTCCGGGCAGGCGGCGGTCGCCATCACGCTGCTGTCGCTGGTCCGCACCGGGCAGCACGTCGTCGCGCCCGCCCAGCTCTACGGCGGCACGATCGACCTCCTCACCGACGCCTTCGCCGACTTCGGCATCGAGGTTACCCTCGTCGATCAAGACGACCTCGACGCCTGGCGCGCCGCCGTGCGCCCGACGACGCGCGCGTTCTTCGCCGAGGGGATCGGCAACCCGACCGCCACGGTGCTCCCGATGGCCGAGGTGGCGGCGATCGCGCACGAGGCCGGGGTGCCTCTCGTCATCGACTCGACGCTGGCGACCCCGGTGCTGCAGCGGCCGAAGGAGTTCGGGGCGGACTTCGTGGTGCACTCGGCCACGAAGTTCCTGGGCGGTCACGGCTCGTCTCTCGCGGGCGTCATCGTCGACCTCGGCACCTTCGACTTCGGCGCCGAGCCCGAGAAGTGGCCGCAGTTCACCCAGCCGTACAAGCGGGTCGGCGGCGTCGTGCTGTGGGAGCGGTTCGGCCGTGAGGGCAGCGCCTTCCTGGTCTACGCGAAGACGAAGTGGGTGCACGACCTGGGGCCGTCGCTGTCGCCGTTCAACAGCTTCCAGATCTTGCAGGGGGTCGAGACGCTCGAGCTGCGGGTCGCTCGGCAGACGCAGAGCGCGCTGGCGGTCGCGGAGTTCCTGAGCGCGCATCCCGCGGTGTCGAGGGTCAACCACCCGGGCCTCGCCTCGAGCCCATACCACGAGCTCGCCCGGCGGTACCTTCCCGACGGCGCCGGCGCCGTCTTCTCGTTCGA
This sequence comes from Frondihabitans sp. PhB188, assembly GCF_003752365.1. GTDB lineage: Bacteria > Actinomycetota > Actinomycetes > Actinomycetales > Microbacteriaceae > Frondihabitans. Next base: position 31,145 of record NZ_RJUO01000005.1, read on the forward strand.
CCTCGCTGCGGGCGAGAGCGCGGTCGCCCGGGTGATCGACTCGCTCGAGGTCTTCTCGCTCGTCGCCAACATCGGCGACGTCCGGAGCCTCGTCATCCAGCCGGCGACCACGACGCACAGCCACCTGAAGCCGCAGCAGCTCGAGGAGGCCGGATTCTCGCGGGCCACGATCCGCCTCTCGATCGGCCTCGAGGACGTCCGCGACCTGATCGCCGACCTCGACAGCTCGCTCACCGCCGTCATCCCCGCGGACGCGCTCGCGACGGAGGCGATCTGACCGTGCACTTCGGCTACTGGACACCGGTCTACGGCGGCTTCCTCCGCAACGTCGGCGACGAGGGCATGCCCGCCGCCTGGGACTACATCAAGCGGATCTCTACCCAGGCCGACCGCCTCGGCTTCCACACGACGCTCGTGCCCGAGCTGTACCTCAACGACCGCAAGGGCATCGACGCCCCGTCGCTCGAAGCCTGGTCGCTGTCCACGGCGATCCTCGCCGTCACCGAGCGGCTCCGGGTGATGACCGCCGTGAGGCCCGGTTTCCACTACCCGGGCGTCATCGCGAAGGCGACCGCGACGATCACTGACATCGCCGGGCTCGGCCCGGACGCCGCCTCCCGGTTCGCCCTCAACGTCGTCGCCGCCTGGTGGGCGGAGGAGGCGAAGCAGTACGGCGGGGTCTTCACCACGCATGACCGCCGCTACGACCAGGCGACGGAGTTCGTCGAGATCCTCCGCGGGATGTGGACCGAGGAGCGCTTCACGCGGGCAGGCGACTTCTACAGCGTGGCCGACGCCATCCTGTCGCCCAAGCCCGAGGCGCTCCCCGCGATCTTCGCCGGCGGCGAGAGCGACGCTGGCCGCGAGGCCATCGCCGGGTTCGCCGACTCGTACGTTCTCCACGGCGGCACCGTCGACGAGGTGCGCGCGAAGGTCGCCGACATGAACGGGCGCCGCCTCCGCCTGCACGGCGAGCCGTTCCGCGAGTTCGGCATGGCCGCCTACGTCATCGTCCGCGACACCGAGGCCGAGGCGCAGCTCGAGCTGGAGAGGATCACGACGGTCGACCCCGACTCCCCCGGGTACGCGTCGTTCGAGGAGTTCCGCGCCCACTCGAACCTCGACGTCGAGCTCTCGAAGCGCGAGTACTCCGTCGGCACCCGAGGGCTCCGTCCGAATCTGGTGGGCACGCCCGAGCAGGTCGCCGGGCGCATTCGCGAGTACCAGGACGCCGGGCTCACGCTCCTGCTGATCCAGTCGTCGCCGCTTCACGAGGAGCTCGAGCGGATCGCGCGCGACGTGTTCCCGCTGGTTCCTGCCCTGCAGTTCCGTTAGGCGGCGGCGGTCGCAGGAACTCCCAGCCGCGCGGCGATCTTCGACGCCATCAGCCGCACCTCGCCGATCGCCACGGTCTCCCACAGCGCGCCCTTGAGCGAGGCGCCGATGCCGAACAGCCGCCCTGAGGCCAGGCCCTCGGCGCCGAGCAGGGCACCGTCGGGGTCGGCGTCGAAGCCGAGGCCGGTGGGGTCGCCGGCCACCAGGCCGCGGTCGAGCAGGCGGTCGACGAGGGGGCTCCAGCCGCGTGATGCGACGGAGGCGGGGCCGGTGCAGTTGACGGCCACGTCGAATCCCGACGTGTCGACGTCGGCGGCGATGGTCAGGGTCTCGGCGTCGAGCAGGCCCGACAGCTCGGCCCACACGGCCTGCGCCATGCGGTGGCGGTGGACGTCCCAGCGCCGCGCCCCGTGGGCGAGGAACCGCTCGCGGTCGGCCTGGTCGAGCGCCAGCCACAGCGCCTGGGTCTGCGGGCGCACGCCGTCGACGACGGCCTGCCACGGGGTCCCCTCCGCCTCGGCCCGGTGCAGCCGCGCCGAGAAGGCCGACATCATGCCGCCGAGGGTCGAGAGGCCGTCGCCGAGGCCCGGGCCGGGAGCGGCCGGGACGCTCGGGTGCACCGCCGGGAGGAGCAGGTGCCGGCTCGTCGCGGTCATCCGGATGCCCGGCAGGCGCCGAGCCAGCGAGGTCGCGACGTCGATCATGGTGAGGCCTGTGCCGATCAGCAGCACATGGTCGGAGGCGTCGATGCCGTCGAGCGCCCCGACGGCCCACGGGTCGTCGATCGCACGGGCTGCCCCGGTCGGGACGCGCCCGGGCGCGGGATTGCCGAGTGCGAGCACGACGGCGTCCGCGGCGAGCGCCGTGCCGTCGGCGAGCGTCACGAAGGGGCCCGTGCCCGAGTCGTCGACGTCGGCGACCTCACCCTGCTCGAAGGCCACGCCCGAGGCCGGGTCGTCGACCAGCGCGCGGAAGGCCGCCTCGACGTAGTCGCCGAAGACCTCCCGGGGCACGAACGCGCCCGGAGTCGCGGACGACCCGTCGACGTCGCGCCACCCGGTCTCGTCGAGGTGGCGGAGGAAGCCGTCGGCGTCAGACGCCGTGAGGCTCATCTTGCCGGCCGGACTGTTCAACCGGTGGTGCGCGTCGGCGCGCCCGTAGGCGAGGCCGCGCCCCACGACCTCCTCGCGGCCGACGACCGTGATGCGGGGCGGCTCCACGCCGTCCGCGACGGCCCGCTCGCGCAAGGCGACGGTGGCGAAGACGGCCGAGGCGCCGCCTCCGACGATGATCACGGAGGAGGGCTTGGACGTCATGGGTTCACCGTAGCGACGGCGGCCGCGAGCGGCCCGCACGCGGCTCCGCCTCGGCCTCCGACTCCGCGTCCGCGTCCGTGTCCGCCTCGGCGTCCGACTCCGCCTCCGCGAGATGGCCCTCGTCGTCGGCCGCGCCGCGTCGTGCCGACCGGCACGGCCATCTCGCGAGGGCTACCCGACGGGCACGGCCATCTCGCGGACCGGCAGAGCCCGGCCTCAGCCGACGAAGCCGCGCACCAGGCCGAGCGTCGCGGCCGGCTGCTCCAGGTGCGGCAGATGCCCCGCGTCTGCGACGACCTCGAACCGGGCGCCGGGGATCGCACTCGCCAGCGCTCGCCCGTAGGCCGGCGTGACGATGCGGTCGGCCTCGCCCCAGAGGACGAGGGTGTCGGCCGCGACGCCGCCGAGCCGCACGAGCAGGGTCGAGTCGCGCATCTCCGGGCCGCCGGAGTACGCCTGCAGCGAGGCCATGTTGCCGCGGGTCGCGGCGAGCTGCTCGGGCGTTCGCGTCGCCGGATCGACGTAGCCGCGATCGGGGTCGGCCCAGGCGAGCTCGGCGAGCCCGCGGGCGTCGAGGCCCGAGACGTCACGCGCGGGCTCCCCCGCGACGTCGACGCCCACCGAGTCGATCAGCACGAGCCGGCCGACGACCCGCTCGGCCTCGGGCACGGCTCCGTCCTGCACGGCGACCTCGGCCGCGATCCAGCCGCCGATCGACGAGCCGACCACGACGGCGTCGCGCACGCCGCGATCCCGCAGCTCGGCGAGGTAGCGGCCGGCGAGTGCGGCGATCGTGTCGCCCGGCACGCTCGGCGTGCCCTCCCACCCCGGGTGCACCGGCGCGTCGACGGAGAACCCCTCGCCGAGGGAGGCGACGATCGGGGTCATCGTGGCGGGGCCTCCGCCGCCGTGAAGGACGAGGGCGGTGCGGGTGCTGCTCATGGGGTCTCCTGACGCCGGATGCCAATTGTAAACATATTGATATCAACATCCTGATACGCTGACGCCATGCCTGTCAAGCTCGATCTCCTCGGACTCGCCATCAAGCGCGCCCAGGACCGCGACCACCGCGCCATGGACTCCGCCCTCCGCGCCATCGGCGTCACCCTCGTCCAGTGGGACGCCCTCCGCGCCATCGACGCCGCCCCGGCGGCATCCGCGCACGACCTGGCGGTGACGACGTTCCAGAGCGACCAGGCGTTCGGCACCCTCGGCACCCGGCTCGTCGCGGCCGGCTGGGTCGAGCGCTCCCCCGGCGTCGGGCGTCGCCTCGAGCACCGCCTCACCGACGCCGGCCGCAGCATGCTCGCCGACGGGCGCGCCGTCACCGCCCGCGTCCTGCCCGAGCTGTTCGCGCCCCTCGTCGAGACGGAGCGCGCCGTGCTGCTCGAACTCCTGGCGAGGCTGACGGGCGGTGCGTCCCGGCCGTGATCCCGGGGGCGCGGCTGCGGCGTGGCAGGCCGGGCGCTCCCGCGCGGCCCGGCGCTCGGCACGCACCCCGCTTCGACTGAGGGAAAGTACTTGCCGAATTGGCAAGTCCATGAGAGGCTCGAGTCGACGAAAGGGGACACCATGACCGACCGAACCGACATCACCCCCGCCGCGGCTCGCCGCCTGCTCAGCCACGCCGACTCGCTGAGCCGGCGCACGCACGACGCCGTGCGCTGGCCCTACATCGCCTTCCTGCTCGGGCTCGGCTCGACCACGTCGTTCGGCACAGCCGCCATGACCCTCACCGAGGGTCGCGCGTTCGGCCTCGTCTACGTCGGGACGCTCGCCGCGACCTTCGCGCTGCTGCTGTTCTTCCTCGTGACGACGCAGGGCCGCCGCGCCTTCGCGTGGAGCCGGCGCTGGACCGTCTACATGGCGTGCTGGTCGACCGCCTACGCGGGCGCGATCGCCGCCGTCGCCCTCGCGCACGGATCAGTCGCGTGGGCCGGCACGACATCGGGGCTGGTCCTTCTCGTGACGCTCGTGTGCGCCGCCGTCGAGGCCCGGCGATGACCATGACGGAGCATCCCCGCCACCGCCTGGCCGACCCCCTCCTGAATCCCGTGCGCTTCTCGATCGTCGCGGCCCTCGACCGGGCCGAGAAGCTCAGCTTCGGCGAGGTGCGCGACGCCGTCGAGATCACCGACTCCGCACTGAGCAAGCAGGTGTCGCTGCTCGAGGCGGCGGGGTTCCTCGCCGTCGGCAAGGGGTTCGTCGGCAAGACGCCGCGCACGACGCTCTCGCTGACGCGTCGCGGCCGCGCGGCTTGGCGGGGGCACCTCGACGCGCTCCGGGAGATCGCCGGCGAGGGCTGAGCCCGCTCGGCCCCGCGCGAGCGCGGCGCCCCCGCCGCGAGATGGCCGTGCCGGTAGGCGCGCCGGGGCGGCAGCGACGACGCGGGCCACCTCGCGGCGGGCCGCGACCGGCCCGCAGCGGGTGCACCACCGGCACTCCCGCCCTAGACTCTCCGGGCATGAGGACTCTCCGGGCATGAGCGCGAATTCGTCCGGACTCGATCGTCCCGCTCCGAAGACGCCCTCGGGCTGGTACCCCGACGAGGATCCCGGACGGCTCCGCTGGTGGGACGGCGACGCCTGGACCGAGCGGACGCGCACCGGCGACGAGCCGCCGGCACCGACGGGGCCCCTCGCCGTGCGCGGGACGACGGGCGTGGCCGAGCTCGACGGGTGGATCCTGCGCTACCGGCAGAAGCCGGATCGGCCGGCCCTTCAGGAGATCGATCTGCGCGAGGTCGACGGCCTCGTGGTCTCGCGGAACGGCGACGCGTTCGACGTGACCCTGGCCGGAGCGCGCCCGAGGTCACGGCCGAGCTTCTTCTCGGAGACGAGCCTGCGGCGCAGCTCCAAGACCAGCGCCGCAGACTGGCGGGTCTTCCTCGACGCCCTGGGATCAGCCATCCGGGCCGCCCGCCACCCCGCGTAGCCCGCCTCAGCGCCTCGCCGAGAAGGCCCGTTACCGAAACGAGACAGTCCTAGCTTGCGATTCGCTGAGCGATGCCTAGTATTGACCCCGGATTGTGAACGTTCACACTCTCGAAACGCCAGAAGACATCGGAGTCCACATCGACGCTCCGAGCCTTTGCACCTCACGATCACCACACGAAAAAGGAACACCATGAAGACAAAGAAGTTCTTCGTCGGCGCAGCAGCCATCGGCCTCGCCTTCAGCCTCGCGGCCTGCTCGGGAGGCCGCGCTGGCGGCTCGAGCGACGACGCCGGCAGCAACAAGGGCGCCCTCGTCGGCGTCGCGATGCCGACCAAGGTGTCGGAGCGCTGGATCAAGGACGGCAACGCCGTCAAGAGCGACCTCGAGAAGAAGGGCTACAAGGTCGACCTCGAGTACGCCGACAACAAGATCCCGACGCAGGCCCAGCAGGTCAGCAACATGATCACCAAGGGCGCGAAGGTCCTCATCGTCGCCTCGATCGACGGCGGGTCGCTCAGCGACCAGCTCGACGCCGCCGCCAAGGCCGGCATCAAGGTCATCTCGTACGACCGCCTCCTCACCGGCTCGAAGAACGTCGACTACTACGTGTCGTTCGACAACTACAAGGTCGGCGTCGACCAGGCCACCAGCCTGCTGACGGGCCTCGGCGTCCTCGACGCCGACGGCAAGAAGACGGGATCGAAGAAGGGCCTCAACATCGAGCTCTTCGCCGGAAGCCCCGACGACAACAACGCCACCTTCTTCTTCAACGGCGCCATGGCGACCCTCAAGCCCTACATCGCCGACGGCACGCTCGTCGTGGGCTCGGGACAGACCGGCTTCACGCAGGCCGCGACGCTGCAGTGGGACCCGGCTACCGCCAAGGCCCGCATGCAGAACCTGATCGCCAAGTCGTACTCGGCCGGCAAGAACGTCGACGGCGTCCTCTCGCCCTACGACGGCATGTCGATCGGCATCATCTCCGCTCTCCAGGGTGCCGGCTACGGCACCTCGTCGAAGCCGCTCCCGACCATCACCGGACAGGACGCCGAAGCGGCGTCGGTCAAGTCGATCATCGCGGGTGAGCAGTACTCCACCATCTACAAGGACACCCGCCAGCTGGCGACCGAGTCCGTCACGATGGCCGACGACCTGCTCAACGGCAAGAAGCCCGAGGTCAACGACACGAAGAGCTACAACAACAAGGTTAAGGTCGTCCCGACCTACCTGTTCCAGCCGACCGTCGTCACCAAGGACAACTACAAGAAGGTCCTGATCGACAGCGGCTACTACACGGCAGCCGACCTCAAGTAGCACCGGCACCATCGCGGCGGCGGCCCCAGCGGGCCGCCGCCCCCTTTTCCCGACCATCCACGGAAGTAAGGACCCACTGTGTCCAACACCATCCTCGAGATGCGTGACATCACCAAGACGTTCCCCGGGGTGAAGGCCCTGCAAGACGTCACGCTGGAAGTCGAGCGCGGGCAGGTCCACGCGATCTGCGGCGAGAACGGCGCCGGCAAGTCGACGCTCATGAAGGTGCTCTCCGGCGTCTACCCCGCGAGCACGTTCGACGGGCAGATCCTTCTCGACGGCCAGCCGGTCGAGTTCAAGAACATCAACGACTCCGAGGCGGCCGGCGTCGTGATCATCCACCAGGAGCTGGCGCTCAGCCCGTTCCTGTCGATCGCCGAGAACATCTTCCTGGGCAACGAGCGCTCGAAGCGCGGCTTCATCAACTGGAACGACACCAACCTCGAGGCCGCGAAGCTGCTCGCCCGGGTCGGTCTCCGCGACAACCCGGTCACCAAGATCGTGGACATCGGGGTCGGCAAGCAGCAGCTCGTCGAGATCGCCAAGGCCCTCTCCAAGAAGGTCAAGATCCTGATCCTGGATGAGCCGACCGCCGCTCTGAACGACGACGACTCGGCGCACCTGCTCGACCTCATCAAGAGCCTGCAGAGCCAGGGCATCACGTCGATCATCATCAGCCACAAGCTGAACGAGATCAAGGCGATCGCCGACAAGGTCACGATCATCCGCGACGGCAAGACCATCGAGACGCTCGACATGCACGCCGACGAGGTGTCGGAAGACCGGATCATCAAGGCGATGGTGGGGCGCGACCTCGAGAGCCGCTACCCCGAGCACGAGTCCACGATCGGCGAGGAGCTCCTCCGGATCGAGGACTGGACCGTCCACCACCCCCTCGACGCCTCCCGCGAGATCGTCCACCAGGCCAATCTCAGCGTGAAGGCCGGCGAGATCGTGGGCATCGCCGGGCTCATGGGCGCCGGGCGCACCGAGCTGGCGATGAGCGTCTTCGGTCACAGCTACGGGACGCGGATCTCCGGAACCGTCTACAAGCGCGGCGTGCCGATTCAGACCAACACCGTCTCGAACGCGATCAAGAACGGCCTCGCCTACGCGACCGAGGACCGCAAGCGCTACGGCCTCAACCTCATCGACGACATCAAGCGCAACGTCTCCGGCGCCGCGCTCGGCAAGCTCGAGCACCTCGGATTCGTCGACGCGTCGAAAGAGACGACCGTCGCCGAGGGCTACCGCAAGAGCATGAACATCAAGGCTCCGAACGTCTCGGTGCTCACGGGAAAGCTCTCCGGCGGCAACCAGCAGAAGGTCGTCCTGTCGAAGTGGATGTACTCCGACCCGGAGGTCCTCATCCTCGACGAGCCGACCCGCGGCATCGACGTCGGTGCGAAGTACGAGATCTACACGATCATCAATGCGCTCGCCGACCAGGGGAAGGGCGTCATCGTCATCTCCTCCGAGCTGCCCGAGCTCCTCGGCATCTGCGACCGCATCTACACGCTCTCGGAAGGGCGCATCACGGCGGACGTCCCCCGTGACCAGGCGACCCCCGAGTACCTGCTCAAATACATGACTCAAGAACGAGAGGCCCCCGTCAATGAGCGCGACATCTGACCTCAAGAACCCCCGCCAGGACCTCGTGCCCGGCAAGCAGCCCGGACCCCTCGGGTCCGCAGCGACCTATCTCGCGGGCCAGCTCCGCCAGATCGGCCTGTTCATAGCCCTCCTGGTGATCGTGATCTTCTTCCAGATCGCGACGAACGGCATCACGCTGCGTCCGATCAACGTGTCGAACCTGGTCATCCAGAACAGCTACATCCTCATCCTGGCCATCGGCATGGTCATGATCATCATCGCCGGCCACATCGACCTGTCGGTCGGATCGGTGGTCGCCTTCATCGGCGCGATGTCCGGTGTGATGATCACGCAGTGGGGCCTCCCCTGGTGGGTGGCGATCATCCTGTGCCTGATCCTGGGTGCTCTGGTCGGAGCCTGGCAGGGCTTCTGGGTGGCCTACTTCGGGATACCGGCGTTCATCGTGACGCTGGCCGGAATGCTGGCATTCCGTGGAGCGGCTCAGATCGCGCTCCAGAACCAGCAGATCTCGCCGTTCCCGTCGCAGTTCCGCGCCCTCGGCTCCGGATTCCTGCCGGCGTTCGGCACGTCGGGCTACGAGCCGCTGACCCTGATCATCGGAGCCGTGGCCGCTATCGCCATCGTGCTCAGCGGGTTCCGCGGGCGCGCGGTCCGCCGCAAGTACGAGCTCGAGGACGAGCCCTTCGCGTGGTTCATCGTCAAGATGGCCTTCACCGTGGCGCTCGTCGTCTACGTGGCCTTCCTTCTCGCGAGCTACAGCGGCACGCCCATCGTCCTGGTGGTCCTCGGTGCGCTCGTCGTGATCTACGCGTCCGTCATGCGCAACTCGGTCTTCGGCCGCCACACCTACGCCATCGGCGGCAACCTGCAGGCGGCGTCCCTGTCGGGCGTCAAGACCAAGCGCGTGACCTTCCTGCTGTTCGTCAACATGGGCGTCATCTCGGCTCTGGCCGGCCTGGTCTTCACCGGCCAGCTCAACCTCGCCAGCCCCAGCGCTGGCACCGGGTTCGAGCTCGACGCCATCGCGGCCGTCTTCATCGGCGGCGCCGCCGTCACCGGCGGCATCGGAACCGTCCCCGGGGCGATCGTCGGCGGTCTCATCATCGGTATCCTGAACAACGGAATGTCGATCCTGGGTGTGGGCACGGAGTACCAGTCGCTCATCAAGGGCCTGGTCCTGCTCGCGGCTGTCGCCTTCGACGTCTTCAACAAGCGTCGCGCGGCCAGCTCGATCAAGTAGCACTCGACACGCAGCGTCGAGCAGACGGCGGGGCCCGCGGGATCATTCCCGCGGGCCTCCGTCGTCACTACCCGACGGCTCCCCGACTCGGCTCGGCGCCCCAGCGGCTGGCGCGATAATGAGCCACGGCGCCTCCCCCACCCCGCCGCCATCCACCTCATCGAACGGGCACGCCATGGTCACGGGCAGCAGCACCCGAGCAGCGACGATCCTCGACGTCGCGCGACTCGCGGGCGTCTCGTACCAGACCGTCTCGCGGGTCCTGAACGACATGCCCAACGTCGCGGACAAGACGCGGGAGAAGGTCGAGAAGGCCATCGAGGAGCTCCAGTACACCCCCTCGGTCGCCGCCCGGGCTCTCGTGACCCGCCGTTCGCGCACCATCGGCGTCATCAACACCGGGGCGACGGACTTCGGGCCGGCGAGCATCGCCAACGGCTTCAGCGTCGCGGCCGACGCCGCGAACTACGCCGTGACCCTCGCCTCCGTCGCGGACGCCAGCGCCGACGCCGTCCGGGCCGCCTTCGCCCTCCTGATGCGGCAGAACGTCGAGGCGATCGTGCTGATCGCCGTCCGCACCAGCGCCTACGAGGCCATCGCCGGAGTCGACCTCGCGGTTCCCCTCGTCTCGATCGACCCGGTCGGGCACTCCGGCTTCCACAGCCTCTCCCTCGACCAGTACCACGGTGCTCGACGCGCCGTCGGCCATCTGGTGGCGCTCGGCCATCGCGAGATCCTGCACGTCAGCGGACCGCCGGACTCCCTCGACGCGACCGAGCGCGCGCGCGGCTGGCGGGACGAGCTCGCCGCCCACGGCCTCACCGCACGCGACGTGGTCTGCGGAGCCTGGACTCCGCAGAGCGGGTTCGAGGCGGGGAAGATCGTCGTCCCCCTCATCCGCGACGTCACCGCGGTGTTCGTCGCCAACGATCAGATGGCGCTCGGCCTCCTCCATGCGTTCGAGGACGCCGGCATCAGCGTGCCCGAGGACATCTCCCTGGTCGGCTTCGACGACATCCCCGAGGCCGCCCACTACACGCCTCCCCTCACGACGATGCGGCAGGACTTCGACGCGCTCGGGCGTCAGCTGATGGACGACCTCGTCGGGATCCTGGCGGGAGGTCCGGCCTCGGAGCGCGAGCGGACGATCCCGGCGCTCGTGGCCCGCTCGTCGTCGACCGCGCCCCGGACTCATCCGGTCGGGCGCAACGGCTGAGCCCGCCCCGTCGCCGGCCGTGATCGGCACCGGCCGAGACCGCGAGATGGCCGTGCCGGTCGGCGTACGAGGGCGGGGCCGACGACGCGGGCCATCTCGCGACAGGGGGGCAAGCCGCCGGCGCACCCGGCGCCGGGCTCCCGCCTGCCCCGGAGGCCGTCCGGCACGGCGCGCGACGCCGTCGAGCAATAGCCTGGGGGCAGGAGGTCCGCATGGCAGTCGACACGGCGACGACGGCGATCCCGGTCGGCGAGTCGTCGTCGGCGAGGGTGCGCCGGGCGGTGACGCGTCCGCTGCGCCGGGCCGTGCGGTTCGTCGCGACGTCCGACCCCGACCTGTCGAGGCTGCGGCACGCCGGCACGACGATCACCTGCCTCATCGTGGTCGCGATCATCCTGTTCGGGCTCGCGGCGCTGACCGGGCTGTCGGCCGCGGGGGCGATCCCCGGGCTGATCCTGACGATGCTCGCCTGCAACGCGGTGCGCGACACCCGGCCGAAGCCGCGCGCGGTGTCGATCCTGCTGATGATCCCGTCGTCGCTGGTCGCCGTGACCCTGGCGGCACTCACGCACGACGTCACACTGGTGGCCGACATCGTGTTCGTCGCCGTGGCCATGGCGGCGGTGTTCGCCCGCGTCATCGGCCAGCGGGGCGTGCCGATCGGCATGGTCGCGTTCATGTCGTACTTCATCGCGATCTTCACGCGCGTGACCCCGGCCGAGATCCCGGTCGTCGCGGTCGCCGTGAGCATCGCCGCCATCGTCGTGATCGCGCTCCGCTGGCTGCTGCGGCCGAAGCACCCGGACCGCGACCTGCGCCGGCTGATCCGCGCGCTGGGAGTCCGGGCGGGGCGAGTGCTCGACGTCGTCGACGACGGGGTGCGCGAGGGCGTCATCGACGAGCGCCTGCACCGCACGGCGACGTCGCGCCTGGCGGCCTCGAGCTCGACCGCCGTCGGAGCCGAGCAGGCCCTGGCGAGTGCCGACCACCCGCTCGTCGAGGGGCTCGCGAACGACGAGCTCAGCGTGCGCATCTTCGACTTCCAGCTGACGCTCGAGCGCCTGCACAGCATCGTGCGGCGCGTGCTGCTCGACGGGAGCATGACCGACGAGCAGCGCGAGCAGCTCTCGGGGCGGCTCCGCGAGCTGCGCCGGGCGGTCCACGCGCCCGTGGAGCTCAGCCGCGAGAGCGCGCCGCCGCATCCCGCTGAAGCCGCTCCCGACGCCGACGCGGCCGTCGCGCTCGACACGACGGCGACGCCGATCGTCAGCGGTCACGGCGCGCACGTGTCGCCCGGCGGGGTCTCCGACAGCGACGACCGGCTCGAGGCCCTCGCGCGCGTCGTGCGCTTCGGCTTCACGTCGTGGCAGGGCATCGTCGCGCGCGGCGGCGACGCCGCGCCGAGCCACGCCGACCCGGCCGACGTCGATCCCGCCGGCGATCTCCCGCCCGGGCCCGACGACGCGGCGGTTCCGGCTGGGCCGCCCACAGGACGCTCCGCGCTCCCCCAGCTGGCGCGGACCGCCGTGCAGGTGGGCCTCGCGGCGGCACTGTCGATCGCGGCGGGCACGGCGCTCTCGTCGACGCGCTGGTTCTGGGCCGTCATCGCGGCGTTCGTCGTCTACGTCGGCACCTCGACGCGCGGCGAGATCCTCACGAAGGGCTGGCAGCGCGTGGTGGGCACGCTCGGCGGCGTGGTCCTCGGCGTCCTGATCGCCGGGCTTGTCGGCGGCAACCTCGTCGTCTCCCTGATACTGATCCTGCTGTCGCTGTTCCTCGGCTTCTACTTCATGCAGGTGTCGTCAGCGTGGATGATCTTCGGCATCACGACGATGCTCGCGCTCCTGTACGGGCTGCTCGGCGAGTTCAGCGTCGACCTCCTGCTGGTCCGCCTCGAAGAGACGGCGGCCGGGGCCGCGATCGGCATCCTGGTCTCGTACGTGGTGTTCCCCAACAGCACTCGCGACGCGATGCGGTCGGCGACGCGGGTGTTCCTCGGCGAGCTGGCTGCGACGCTCCGGACCGCCGAGCAGCGGCTCGCGATCCCCACTCCCCGTGCCGGGGCCGCAGCCGCCGCACCCGACGACGCCCGCGCCCTCCGCGACGCCTACGTGGCGCTGACGACGACGAGCAAGCCGATCACGCAGGGCTGGGCCGGCGTCTCGAACCGGTCGGGGTCGCGGCGGACGCTCGTGATCCTCGGCGCCTGCGAGTACCACGGCCGCGCCCTCATGAGACGCGCCGACGGAGCCCTCGGCGCCGCCGACACCGCGGGGCTCCGCGAAGCGCTCGACCGGGCCATGCGGGCGGTGCAGGCTGACATCGACACCTTCCGCGGTGCCCTCGACGGCGGGATCGCCGACATCGTGTTCCACCCGGCCGGCGACGTGATCGACCAGCTCGAGAACCACCCCGACCTCACCGGATCACGCCGCCACCGCTCGCTCATCGGCGTCGCGCGCCACCTCCACGCGATCGACCAGTCGCTGTGCGGGCGCGGGGCCGAGCTGGGGGCGGCGCAGGAGCCGCTCGCCGCCGACGTTCGCCCGACCCGCTGATTCGGCAGGATCCCGCCCGAACTGCGGCGGGGCCGAGCCGATCCGGCGGGGCCGAGCCGGCGGAGCCGAACTGATCCGGCGGGCCGAGCCGATCCGGCGGGGCCGAGCCGGCGGGGCCGAGCCGAGCCCGAACCGCCGCACCCGCGACGGCTCAGCGCCAGGCCCAGACGCGCGACGGGGTGCCCCGCGCCGGCACCGTCTCGTCGGTCTGGACCACGCCGCTCGCCGGTGCGAGCAGCTGCCGCCGCAGGCTGGCCGTATGCGGGGCCGAGCCGGTGAGCGCCGCCGAGAGGTCGCTGGCCCCGGCGAGCGTGAAGGTGTCGCCGGTCAGCGCCCGCGTCACGCCGTGATCGTGCCAGAGCCGGGCGGCCATCCACTCGCGCGCGAAGTCGATGATCGCCTCGTGGTCGAACGGCAGGTTGAGGTTCCGGACACTCGCGAGCTTCCAGTCGGCGGGCGACGCCAGGGCCGGCCCGGGTGCGACGACCGCCAGGTACGCGACGCTCACCGAGTGCTCGCGCGACTCCCGCCCGGGCTCGTCGAACGTGTGGAGCTGCGCGAGCGTGCGCACGGCGTCGGCGGCGATCCCCGCTTTGACCTCCAGTGCCCGGTGGGCCGCCTCGCGCAGGCGCTCGCCCTCGCCGAGCAGGACGCCCGGCAGCGCGAGCTGGCCCTTCGCGGGGTCCGCCGCGCGCACGGCCGTGCCGAAGTGGAGCCCCGTCGCCGCGTCGAAGAACGCCGGCACCACGTCGACCGCGATCAGCGGCTGTCGCGGCCGGCCGCCGGGGCCGGGCGCACCGACCCCGGCCCCTCCTGCGGGTGCACCCATCATCATGCCCCGGCGCGGGCCGCCCGAGCCGTGCGCTCGGCGGCCAGCGTGGCCCGGACGTCGGCGAACGACTGGAGCGTCGTGAACGCCCCGTCGATCCACACCGTCTGCAGCAGGCTGTCGGCCTCCTGCTCCGGCGTCGCCTGGTCGGTCTGGACGATCTCGCCGCTCGCGTCGCGGTGGAGGGCGATGCGGCCCTTGGCGCTCTTCTTGCCGCCGCCGGTCTTCGGGTCCTTCTGGATGTCGACCGGCTCTCCGTCGACGAGCGCCCAGGTGGCCTTGACGGCCGAGCCGAGGTTGTCGCGGGTGAGGTACTGGTACGTGAACGACCCGACGCCGAGCACGATGTTGTCGCTCGAGTAGCCCTTCGCCGCGAGGCGCTCGAAGATGCGGGTCGCGCGGTCGATCGTGATGCTGTCGCCGTAGATGACTCCGACGTGGCTGTCGAGGACCTTGAAGCCGGCCTCGTTCACGGTGTGGCCGAACTCCTCGTCGAGCAGCTCGACGACGCCCTTCTCCTCCGGGCTGCGGTCGCGGTCGCCCGCGGCCGCGAGCTCGTCGCCGAAGTGGCTGCCGGTGACGATGTCGACGGGGTCGCCCGAGTCGGGGCGGATGACGAGCTTGCCGTCGCGACCCAGGATCCGTGCTCTGAGCGCCGGCTCGGTCAGCACGTCGGTGAGCACCTTGAACAGGTCGTAGCCGTCGCTGACCGCCGACACGATGCCGGTCGGGAACTCGTCCAGGATCGCGTTGAACGTCTCGAGCTCGCCCTGCTCGCCGCGGATGCACATGACCGAGTGCTCCGTCGCCGGGACCGACGCCCCGAGCAGTCCGTTCTCGCCGGGGTAGTAGCGGCGGATCCAGTCGAACGTCGGCATCGAGTCGGTGCCGAGGAACGACAGCAGGTGCCCGGCGCCCGACGCGGTGGCCGATCCGAGCGACGACTGGCCGCGCATCGAGAAGTCGTGCGCCTGGAAGTCGATTCCGGCCACGGCGCCCCCGGTGGCCGCGGCCCACTTCTCGATGAGGTCGCGGTACTCGAGGGCGATGGTCGCGACTGTGCCGGGGTGCCAGACGCTGGCCGACAGGGCGGTCTCGATGTAGTTCGGCAGCCAGTAGAACTCGTCGACGGTGTTCTCGATCGTGAGGGTCGCGACGCCGATGGGGGCGAGGGTGCCCTCGGGCAGGGCCTTGATGTCGAGCGGCAGGTAGCCGAGGCGGTGGAGCGCGCGGACGTGCTCGCTGCCGATCGCGTTCGGCCCGAAGTAGTCGCGCAGTTCCTGCTCGAACAGCTCTGCGACCTCGTCTTCGGAAGCGGCGAAGAAGGGAGCCCACGCCTCGGTGAGGTACTCCTGCGCGAATGCCTGGAGGCCGAACACGACGGCGTGGCTCGAGCCCGGCAGGAGGCGGTTGCTGCGGTTGGTCCAGTTGATCAGGATCCGCGTGGTGCCGGCGGGGTAGAGCTGGCGGTGCGACTGCTTGTAGCCGTCGGTCGTGAGGAGCGCCTGGATCGGGCTGGCCGTGGTGAGGCGCGGGGCGATGGTGGTCACGGGGTGTGCGGCGGTCGCTGGGTGTGCGGAAGTCACTGGATTGCTCCTGTCAGGGCGGGGTGGAGGTCGATGACGCGCAGGCCGGGGATCTCGGTCTGGGCGGGGTAGCTGTCGGTGGTGACGATCTCGCCGAAGTGGTCGGCGAGGGCGGGCGCACGCCCCGAGAAGACGCCGTGGCTGACGAAGAGGCCGAGGCGCTCCCTGGGGAGGCCGGTCGACTCGGCGAGGCCCATGAAGGTGCCGCCGCCGTCGCAGATGTCGTCGACCACGAGGAACCTCCCGGTCTCGGGGAGCTCTTCGCAGGTGAAGCCGTCGAGCTTGCCGGTGTCGGGGTTGCGGTGCTTCTCGGCCCGGAAGACGGGGAGGTGGCAGATCGTCGCGACCTCGGTGGCCCGGGCGATCGCGCCCTTGTCGGGGGCGATGATGCCGGCGTAGCGCTGCGGGGCCGTGTCGCGGTCGGCTCGGCCGACCACGTGCTGGCGGACGAGGTGCGCCGGGTCGACGATGGTGAGCCGATCGATCAGCGACGGCATGACCGGCGAGTGCGGGTCGAGGCACACGATCTGGTCGATGCCGAAGCCGTTGATGATCGTCGCGTAGACGTTGGCCCCGAACGGGAGTCCGCGGTCTTGGCGGGCACCGGGCAGGTACGGGATGAGGGCGACGGTGCGGGCGGCGCGCTGCTTGGCGGCGTCGGCCCACATGCCCAGGAGCACGAGATCGTTGGCGTCGGCGCCGGTGAGGGTCGCGACCTCGGTGAGGTCGCCCTTGCCGGTGTTGTCGTGCGCGACCTTGACGTGGCCTTCGCCGGCCGGGAAGCGCATGCTCTCGAATGTCGGCGTGGTGACGAAGCCCGGTCCGATCCGGGTAGCGAATGTGATTGCCATACCCCGACCATACAACTAACTGTGCACATTGCACAATTATTATTTAGAGAGCACGTGCTGGACGCCGCGATTCGACTGAGCACACTCCGCCGGCGCCCGCTACCCCCTGGCGCTCAGCCGCGCCACCCGCCAGGATTGGTGCATGTATCTGGTCGAAGTGCAGGCCCGGCTGGCCAACGGCGCGATCGTCCCGGTGTCGGCGACGAGCCACGACCGGTCGATCGCCATCCGTCGCGCGCTCGACTCGATGCCGCTGAGCAGCGTCGCGGTCCGGACCGTCGTGACCGCCTCGGCACCCGCGCCGGCTTCGGCCTCGCAGAGCGTCTCGGCGTGAGGGCCGAGAACGTCCAGCGCCACTTCGACGAAGCGCACGCACGTGACGACGACCCGTGGGGCGTCGCGACGCGCTGGTACGAGGTGCGCAAGCGCGCCATCCTGCTCGCCGCGCTGCCCCGCGAGCGGTTCGGCAGCGCACTCGAGGTGGGCTGCTCCAACGGCGTCCTGACAGCCGAGCTCGCCGAGCGCTGCGATCGGGTCACCGCCGTCGACTTCTCCGCCGAGGCGGTGCGCCTCGCACGCCGCCGCACGGCCGGCCAGGGCAACGTCGCCGTGCTCGAGGGCGACGCCGTCGACGGCTTCCCGACGGGCCATCACGACCTGGTCGTCGTGTCGGAGGTCGGCTACTACCTCGAACCGGACCGCCTGGGCCGCCTGCTCGACCTGATCGCCGGATCGCTCACGCCGCAGGGCACCGTCGTCGCCTGCCACTGGCGACACCCCGAGGGCGACTTCGCGCAGCCCGGAGACACCGTGAACGCGGTGTTCCGACGGCGGCCCGGCTGGTACCTGCTGGCGCATCACGCCGAAGACGACTTCGTGCTCGACGTGCTCTCGCCCGACGGCCGGTCGATAGCGGCCCGAACGGGGCTCCGGTGACCGCGGACCCGACGGCGAACGGGATCCAGGTCGAAGGCACAGGCTATATCGGACGGGTGCTCGTCGTGATCCCCGCCCGCGACGAGGAGGCGCTGATCGGCCGGGCGCTCGAGGCCGTCGGCCGCGCCCGCGCGGCTCTCCGGGGCGCCTGCCCCGACGTCGGGGTCGACGTGGTCGTCGTGGCGGATGCCTCGACGGACGCGACCGCGGCGACGGCGGCGGGATTCGAGGGGGTCCGCGTGCTCGAGTCGACGGCCGGGCGCGTGGGAGCGGCGCGCGCGCACGGAATCCGGGTGCTGCTGGGCGGCGTGGGGCCCGTTCCTGCGCCCGAGTCCATCTGGATCGCCAACACCGACGCCGACTCGGTGGTCCCCGAGCGATGGCTCGCCGACCAGGTGTCGATGGCGGATCGCGGCGTCGACGTGATGGTCGGCACCGTCCGGCCCGACCCCGACGACCTGACCGACGAGCAGAACGCCGCGTGGCTCGAGACCCACGTGCTGGGGCGGCCCAACGGACACGTGCACGGTGCGAACCTCGGGCTGCGCGCCTCCGCCTACCTCGCGGCCGGCGGCTTCGACCCGGTCGACGAGCACGAGGACAACCGGCTCGTCGACCGGCTGCGGCGCGGTCCGTGGGTCATCGCGGCCTCCGACGTCTGCCAGGTCGTGACCTCGGGCCGCCGAGTCGGCCGCACGCCGGGCGGGTACGCCGGCTACCTGGCGGAGACCCTGTGAGGCGCGTGGCCCTCGGGGACGTCGTCGGTCCCGTCACCGCACGGGTTCTGGACGACTCCCCCGCGACGGTCGACGAGGCCCTCCGAACTGCTGTCGCCCTCGGCGAACTCGCACCCTACGTCGGCGAGGGCACGACCCCCGACGTCTTCCCGACGGCCGCCGGCAGCACGACCCTCGACGTGTGGGAGGCGCTCGCCACCCTGGGAGCCGCCGACGTCGCCCTCGCGCGTGCCGTCGAGCCCCATCTCGACGCGGTCACGATCCTGCACCAGGCCGAGCGGGCCGTGCGCGACGGCTCGACCTGGGGCGTGTTCGCCGCCGAGGGTCCGGGCGTGAGGTTGGAGGCCGAATCGACCCCGACCGGATGGACGCTCACGGGCACCAAGCCCTGGTGCTCTCTCGCCGGGACCGTCTCGCACGCCCTCGTCACAGCCTGGGTCGACGACGCCCGCCGCGGGCTCTTCGCCGTCGAGCTGGCCGACCCGCGCACGACCGTCGAGCCCGCGTGGGCGGCGCGCGGCCTCCAGGAGATCCCGAGCGGCCCGGTCTCGTTCGCCGCCTCGCCCGCTCTGCCCATCGGCGACCCCGGCTGGTACCTGCACCGCCCCGGATTCGCGTGGGGCGGCATCAGCGTCGCCGCCTGCTGGCTCGGCGGGGCCACCGGCGTCGCGCGGACCCTGCTCGCCGCCGCCCGCGAACCCGCCCGGGCCGACGACGCCATCCTGCTGATGCACCTCGGCCAGGTCGACGCCCGCCTCGCCGAAGGCCGTGCCGCCCTCGTCACGGCCGCAGCGCAGATCGACACGGGCGGGCCCGGCTCGACCGGAACCGCGGCATCCCTGCTGGCCAAGCGCGTGCGCACCACGATCGCCGACGCCGCCGAAGCCGTGCTGCGATCGGTCGGCCACGCGCTCGGACCCGCACCCCTGGTCAACGATCCGGCCCACGCCAAGCGGGTCGCCGACCTCGAGCTCTACCTGCGCCAGCACCACGGCGAGCGCGACGCCGTCTCGGAGGGTCGGGCGGTCCGCGACTCCGAGGCGCAATGGTGAAGACGGCGCAGTGGTGAAGACGGCGCAATGGTGACGACGACGTCGTGGTGAGCTTCGACTCGAGCGACCCGGGCACCGCGAACAGCGACTGGGCGCAGGAACTCCGCCTCACCGCCGCCCCTCCCCTGACCCCGCCCGCCGACCTCCCCCTCGTCGTGCTCGCTGCGCATCCCGACGACGAGACGCTCGGCGCCGGCGGGCTCCTCCACGGTGCGGCCGCCGCGGGTCGGCCGGTGACGGTGGTGCTGGTCACCGACGGCCGCGCGTCGCACGCGTCCGACTCGATCGCCGCCGTCCGGGCGGCCGAGTTCGACGCCGCCCTGGCCGCGCTGGGAGTGGTCGGCTCGCACTCGCTCGGGTACCCCGACGGCACGGTCCGCGAGGCCCGCGACGCGGTGCTCGCCGACGTCGCCGCGATCCTGCGCCCCCTGCCTCGGGCTCAGCTCGTCGCCCCGTGGCGCGGCGACGGCCACCGCGACCACCGCGTGCTCGGCGAGGTCGCAGCGGAGCTGGCCGATGCCCGGGGCGACGTGCTCTGGGAGTACCCGATCTGGCTGTGGCACTGGGGGTCGCCCGCCCACCCCGATGTGCCATGGGACCGTCTGGGGCGGCTGCCCCTCGCGCCGGCGGCGCAGGCGGCGAAACGGGACGCGCTCGACGCCTACGGATCGCAGACGACACCGCGGGGCGATGAGCCGCCGCAGCTGCACGCGCGATTCCTCGAGAACTTCGACCGCGCGTTCGAGACGTTCGTGGTGTGACCGGCTCGCCCGACGCCCAGCAGGAACCCCGTACGCTCGTCCAGATGTCCCGTTCCGCCCTCGCGCCGGCCTGGCGCACGGCCACCGCCCGGCCGCGCCTTCTGCTCGCCGCCAAGACCGCGGTCGCCGTCGGGATCGCCTGGGCCGTCGGCCCGCACATGCCCGGCACCACCGACGACTATCCGTACTACGCGCCCCTCGGCGCCCTGATCAGCATGTATCCGACGCTGATGGGCTCGGCGCGCACGGGCCTGCAGACGCTCCTCGGGCTCGTCGCCGGGATCGGCCTCGCCGCCGTCGCGATGCTGACGGTGGGCCCGACCTGGTGGAGCATCCCGCTCGTCGTCGGGATCGGCGTGCTCCTCTCGGGCACGGGGTGGTTCGGCGCCGGACGCGAGTACGTGCCGATGGCCGCCCTGTTCGTGCTGATCATCGGCGGGAGCCGGGCCGAGAGCTTCTCGCTCGGCTACCTCGCGCAGATGGGCGTGGGGGTCGCCATCGGCCTGGCCGTCAACTTCGTGGTCGCGCCGGCCGTGACGAGCCGGGCCGCCGAGGCGCGCGTCGGCGAGCTCGAGCGCGAGATCGCCGAGCACCTGCACGACGTCGGGCAGGCGCTGTCGGAGCCCTGGCCGCCGGAGCACGAGGCGTGGTCGCGCGGCTCGGACCGCCTGGCGGCCACGTCGGCGTCGGTGCGTCAGGCCCTGGCCGACGGGGCCGAGAGCCGCAAGGGCAACCCGCGGGCGCTCTGGCGGAAGCACGACCCGAGCGACGGGGCAGAGCGGCTCGAGGTGCTCGACACGGTGCTGTTCCACGTGCGCGACATCACCGGCGCTCTCACCGACACCATCTGGGGCCGTCACGGGGCGCTCACATTCGACCCCGTGCTCGCCGCGCCCCTCGCTGAGGCGTGCCACGGGGTCGCCGACACCGTCGACCGGGGCGACGCGACCGAGGCCGAGCGGCACCGGGCGGTGGGCCGAGCGGCGCGCTCGGTGCGTCAGCTGGTGACGATCGTGGACGCCCGCACGCTGGCCGACGGCTCGTCGATGGGGCCCGGGGTGCTCTGCGCGATGCACCTTCGCAGGATCCTGCTGCACCTGCAGCCCGTCGGCCCCACCCGCTTCTAGCGGCGGCGGCTCGCCAGCGTCTCGCTCGGGTACTGGCCGTGGCGCTGGGCGTAGGCCGCGGCGAAGCGCCCGGCGTGGGCCATGCCCCACTTCTGGGCGATGCCGGCGACGGTCGCCGTGGAGGGATCCGACAGGAGGAGCTCCTCGTGGATGCTGTCGAGGCGGATCTGCCTGAGGTAGCTGTTGGGGCTCATGTCGAAGTGGCGGACGAAGGCCTGCTGCAGAGTGCGGAGGCTGACGTTGGCGATGCGGGCGAGGTCGGCCGTCGTGATCGGCAGGTGCGCGTGCTCGTGGGCGTACTCGACGGCACGGCGCACGTGGGCGTACCGCGGAAGCAGCAGCTCGGCGGGCAGCTCGGCCGCGGTCAGCGGATACAGCTCGATGAGCGACACCGCGGCGATCCGCCCCATCTCGGCCTGGAGCAGTGGGCTGGCGTGCCGGTCGAGCACGGTCGCCGAGATGAGCGAGACCGTCTGCCGCCAGCGCTGGAGCGCCTGGTCGGTGGGCCGCGCGGTGTGGTCGAAGGCGAGGTGGCCGGTGTACACGCCCCGCTCGCCGAGGATCGTCTCGACGGTGGTCCGGTTGACCTGGACGAGGCGCTGATCCCACTGCTCGAAGCCGAAGGTGAACGGGTCGGTCGGCCACAGCTGCGGGACACCCGGCTCGGCCACGACCTCGCGACGCCCGTCGTCGAATCGACCCGTTCCGCGACTGAGCGAGGTGACGACGAAATCGTCGCCGGCGGGCATCTCGCCCTCCATGTGCCCCTCGAAGCGCAGCGCCCGGACGGTCATCGACGAATCGCCGGCCGCCGCGTACCGGAAGGAGAAGGGCGCGTCGCACTCTCCGGCTCGCCACTCGACGCCGTTGTAGGCGCTCGCAAGCATCTCGCGGGCTTCGACGATGTCGGTGCCGCTCGTGTCGACCTCGAGACGGTCCGGATTCTCTCTCAACTGTTCACCGTGAGAACAGTCGCACGGCGGTACCTCGACGAGGCTGGCCTATCCGGAATACGTCGGAGTCAGAATCGGTCGTCGACCGTCTCGCCGTTCTGGTAGACCGACATCAGCATCGCGGCAGCGAGACGGGCGGAGCGCGCGGGCTTGGCCGTGTGGTGGATCCCGGCCTCGGCGCGAGCGCCCTGGATCAGGATCGTGAGGGCGTCCGACACGTAGTCGGGCAGCCCCGCGCGAGCGCAGAGCACCGACATGTGACGCTCGACCTCCTCGAAGTGCTGCACGGCCAGTGCGGCGATCCCCTCGTCTTCGCGGCCGACCTCGGCGTACGCGTTGACGAAGCAGCAGCCGCGCCACGTGGTGTCGGCGAAGCACTCCTCCATGTACGAGAAGACCTCGAGGATCTCGTCGCGGGGGTCGTCGACACGCGTGCCGTTCTTCTCGAGCCGAGCCACCCAGCCCTGGTGCTTGTAGGCGAGGACGGCGACGAGGATCTCGCGCTTGGTCGCGTAGCGGCGCGTGATCTCGCCGACCGACGACTCCGCCCTGTCGGCGATGGCATCGAGGGTCACCCAGTCGATGCTGTGCTCGGTGAAGAGGGAGTCTGCGGCTCGGAGGATCGCGCGCTCGGCGTCGGTGTCGATGACGACGGACGTCAGGGAGAGAGAGGAGGCCATGAACCGTTTCTTATCGGGTGACACTCACGATAGGTCTGCCCGGGCACGGCTGCACCCCGGCTGTCCCGTTTCCGCACGCGGACCGGGTGCGGTTATCCGATTTGCGCACGCTCCGTGAGGATGAACGACTCAGCCGGT
The DNA here is from genome assembly GCF_003752365.1 of Frondihabitans sp. PhB188. Classification (GTDB taxonomy): domain Bacteria; phylum Actinomycetota; class Actinomycetes; order Actinomycetales; family Microbacteriaceae; genus Frondihabitans. The sequence goes on from NZ_RJUO01000005.1 coordinate 54,325, forward strand.
CTCCGGGCCGTCACGGCGATCTAGATTCATGCCATCGAGCCGCACGGCCGACCGAAGAAGGACCGGGGCACACACCCCGAGGAGGAGCAACCAGCATGGACATCACCACCGACCTCAAGCAGGGCCGCTCGGCGACCACGGCCTCATCGCGGCTCGTGCCGCGCGGACGCTCCTCCTACCGCCCCAAGGGCCGGGAGACGCTCAAGGCCATTCCGGGGCACCGCCACGCGAAGACGACGAGCACCATCGGCACAGCCGGCAGCGTCATGGCCCTCGCCGGCACGTCGGCCGCCGCGATCGCCCTCATGCTCGGCCTCGGTCAGTGAGCCTGTACGTGCGGCACGCCTCGGCGATGCCCGCCCGCATCGAGGTCTACCCGAAGCGTCGTCGCACCCTCGTGGTGGACGTCTTCGCGGCGACCCCGACCAGGCGCGACGAACCGACGGCTCCCGACGTCTGCTACGCCGACTTCTTCGTCGACGCCGCCGGCCTGATCGCGTCCTGAGCCCTGGGGGCCGGTCGCTCTTCGGGGCCGGTCGGTTTTCAGGGCCGGTCGGTCTTCCGGGTCAGTCGCTCTTCAGCTTCCGGAGCGCCGAGCCCTTGTGGGCGGCCTCCGCGGACGACTTCTCGGACTCGACGATGTAGGTCGGCTCGTCGTCCGACGCCGTGAACTTCTGCCCGTCGAACTCGAAGTCCTTGACGCGTCGTTCCTTGACGACGCCGGTCGTCCGGCCCTGCGGGGTGTTCCACGACACGCGGTCGCCCTTCTCAATGGAGTCGCTCATGGACGACACCGTAGGCCGGGCTGCCTGACGGGGGACAAAGCGTGGCGACCGGGGGCACACTCGGGCGAGTGACCATCACTTCTCAACTCACCTCCCACGAATATGGCGGCCGCTCGTGAAGAAGCCTGTCGCCGTCCTGTTCGACATCGACGAGACCCTCGTCCACACCGGCGGAGCGGGCGGTCGCAGCTGGAAGGCCGCGTTCCTCGACCTGCACGGCGTCCCCGCCGACATCGGCGAGCACACCTCGTCGGGCGAGACCGACCCCGCAGTCGGTCGCGAGACGTTCCAGGGCGTCCTCCACCGCGAGCCGACCCCGGATGAGCTCGCCCGCCTCTACGCGCGCTACCTCTGGCACCTCGCCGCCGACATCCGCACGTCGCCCGGCTACCGGGTCGAGGCCGGAGCTGACGATCTGCTCCACCGCCTTGCGGACGAGGGCGTCGTGCTGGGCGTCATCTCCGGCGCGATGGAGGGGGCCGCCCGCGCCAAGATGGAGCCCGGCGACCTCGGCCGCTACTTCGTGTTCGGCGGCTACGGCTCCGACTCCCCGGATCGCGACGAGGCGACCCGCGCCGCGATCCGCAAGGCGTCGCTCATCGTCGGCCACGACCTGGAGCCCGACGAGGTCCTCGTCGTCGGCGACACCCCGCGCGATATCGCGTCGGCGCACGCCGCAGGCGCCCTGGGCATCGGCGTCGCCACCGGGCACTTCACGGCGCAGGAACTCGCAGCCGCCGGCGCGGACGCCGTTCTCGGCGACCTCACCGAGGCGTTCCCCGGCCTCTGACGCCGTCGCGACCGCGGCTTCGAGACAGCTCGGCCTCGAGACAGCGCGGCTTCGAGACAGCGCGGCTCCGAGACGGCGCGGCGTCCAGACTGCGCGGCGTACTGTCGCGCGGGTGACGATCAACTGTCACCACGGACCTGGCGAAGCAGCGGCTTTCCCCCGGATCCGAAGCCCCAAGGCCGACCCGTATCGACAAGGACTCACGACATGAGCGACTCAGCAGCAACCGATTCCGACCTCCCGACCGACGCGACCGATCCGAAGCCAGGAATCGAGACCGCGCCCGATCGCCGCGACAGCGACGACCCCACCGTCGACAGCCCGCGGTCCGAGGCGGTCACGCGCGACCTGCAGGACAGCGACGTCGAGGAGTCCGCAGCCGTCGACGACGACATCGACACGGACGACATCGTAGCTCTGCCTGGAACCGGCGGACCAGACGACGGCGGCGACATCGAGGTCGACGAATCGGAGCTGAACCTCTCGGGCGACTCGATCCCCGGCCACCCCAAGCCGTCGGCCGGCCGCTGACGACGACTCCCTGTACCCCGACTGATCGACGCCGGAGACCGATCGGGGTACGAGGGAGGTATGAAGGCACTCACCTACCAGTCGATCACGAACGTCAGCGTCGAAGACGTCCCCAACCCCGAGATCCGCGAGCCCGGTGATGCGATCATCAAGGTCACCTCAGCGGCGATCTGCGGCAGCGACCTCCACCTCTACGACGTCTTCGACCCTTACCTCGACAAGGGCGACGTGCTCGGTCACGAGACCATGGGCGTCGTCACCGAGGTCGGACCCGGCGTCGAGCGCATCAAGGTCGGCGACCGCGTCGTCGTGCCGTTCGTCATCGCGTGCGGAGACTGCTTCATGTGCGACCGCGGCCTGTTCTCGCAGTGCGAGACCACGCAGGTCACCGAGTACGACTCCGGTGCGACGCTCTACGGCTACACGAAGCTCTACGGCCAGGTGCCCGGCGGCCAGGCCGAGTACCTGGGCATCAAGCGCGCCGACGCGAACCTGATCGTCGTCGGCGACGAGCTTCCCGACGAGCGCTACCTCTTCCTCAGCGACATCCTGCCTACCGCGTGGCAGGGCGTCGAGTACGCGAACGTGCCCGATGGCGGCACCCTCGTCGTGCTCGGCCTCGGCCCGGTCGGCCAGTTCGCCTCGCGCATCGGCGTGCACAAGGGCTTCCGCGTCATCGCGGTCGACCCGGTGCCCGAGCGACGCGACATGGCGAAGCGGCACGGGGTCGAGACCCTCGACCTCACGAAGGGCGTCGCCGACGAGATCAAGCGGATGACGGACGGCCGTGGGCCGGACTCCGTCGTGGACGCCGTCGGCATGGAGGCGCACGACCACGGCGGAGTCAGCCTCGTTCAGAAGTTCGCAGCCGCCCTGCCGGACGCCATCTCTCAGCCGCTCATCCAGAAGGCCGGCATCGACTCGCTGTCGGCGATGCACCTGGCCTTCGAGATCGTGCGCCGCGGCGGCACGGTGTCTCTGAGCGGCGTCTACGGGGGCACCGCCGACCCCACGCCGTTCCTGTCGCTCTTCGACAAGCAGATCGCGATCCGCATGGGCCAGTGCAACGTCCACCACTGGATCGACACGCTGATGCCTCTCGTCGAAGACGCATCCGACCCGCTCGGCACCGAGGACCTCGTGACCCACCCGGTGCCGCTCGACCGCGCCGCCGAGATGTACGAGGTGTTCAAGAAGAAGGAGGACGGCTGCATCAAGGTCGTCCTCAAGCCCTAGGGCGCAGCGCCTCAGCGCACAGCGCACGCCGAAAGCCCCCGGTCGTCTGACCGGGGGCCTTCGCACAAGGGTCGCAGGAACTACGGAGTCACCATCCCGCCGTTCACGTTCAGGGTCTCTCCCGCGACGAAGCTCGACTCGCCCGAAGTCAGGAAGACGTACGCGGGTGCGATCTCGGCGGGCTGTCCGGCCCGCCCCATCGGCGACTCGCTCGAGCCGAACTCGGGCAGCGTCTCGGGGTCGACTCCCCCGGTCACCTGCAGCACGCTCCAGGTCGGGCCGGGGGCCACGACGTTGACGCGGATGCCGCGCTTCACGAGCTGCTGCGCCAGCCCCTTCGAGAAGTTGTTGATCGCCCCCTTGGTGGTGGCGTAGTCGAGGCGGTCGGGCGCGGGCACGTAGGCCTCGAGCGAAGCCGTGTTCACGATCGTCGACCCGGGCTGGAGGTGCGGGAGCGCCGCCTTGACGATGCGGAACGGCGCGTACACGTTCGTCTTGAACGTCGTGTCGAACTGCTCGTCGGAGATCTCCTCGATCGTCTCCTTCCACACCTGCTTGCCCGCCACGTTCACGACGGCGTCGAGGCCGCCGAGGCCGTCGACCGCGCGCTGCACGAGCTCGCTGCAGAACGCGGCGTCGGTGATATCGCCCGGAATCGGCACGGCCACGCGGCCTGCCGCCTCGATCAGGTCGATGACGTGCTGGGCGTCCTCCTGCTCCTCCGGCAGGTACGAGAGGGCGACGTCGGCGCCTTCGCGCGCGAACGCGATGGCGACCGCGGCGCCGATGCCGGAGTCGGCTCCGGTGATGAGCGCGCGGCGTCCCGTCAGTCGGCCAGTGCCGCGATAGGACTCCTCGCCGAGGTCGGGAACGGGCGTCATCTGCGACTGGAGGCCCGGCTCCGGCTGCTGCTGCACCTCGGGCGAGATGTTCGGGTAGCGGGTGCGGGGGTCTTCGAAGCTGTACTGGTCGTTGCTCATCGCAGGTGTCTCCTCTGCTCGGGTCACGGCGCCCGGGCTCAGAGGACGCCTCGGTCGCGACGGTATGCGCCGGGGCCTGCGTGGCCGCAGAGGTTGCACGGCACGGGGTACAGGGCGGGCGCCGCTGCACCCGCCCACCCGCCCGCTACTTGTTGCGCACCAGCGGCTTGATGTAGATCGCGCCGGTGGAGACGTCCTCTTCGAGCTTCTCGAGGGTGCGGCCGCGCGTCTCGGGGACGGCCCGCCACACGAAGAGCAGCGCGAGGGCGTTGACCACCGCGAACCCGAAGAACGTGCCGGTGATGCCGAACGCCGCGATGATCGTCGGGAAGTACAGGCCCAGGAACGCGTTGGCGATCCAGAGGCAGAACACCGAGACGCCGATTCCGAAGCCGCGCATCTTGAGCGGGAAGATCTCGGACAGGGTGACCCAGACGGCGACGTTCAGGAAGGTCTGCATCGATCCGACGAACAGGATGATCAGCACGAGCAGCACCCACGGGCGAGCAGCGTTGCCGACGGGCAGGGCGACCGAGCCGATGCCGATGAGCAGGTGGCAGATCGTGGTCAGGGTGAAGCCGATGATGAACGTGAGGCGACGCGGGAAGTGGTCCATCATGCGCAGGGCGATGACGGCGCCGATGACCGCGACGATGCCGGGGCCGATGTTCACGATCAGCGCCGTCTGAGCGCCGAAGCCGGCCTCGCGGAGCACGCTCTGGCCGTAGTACATGACCGCGTTGATGCCGGTGAGCTGCTGGGCGACACCCAGGCCGATGCCGACCAGGATGATGCGGACGAACCACTTGTTGCGCAGGATCTCGCCGATCGACAGGGTCTGGCGCTTCGACTCCTCGGAGGTGACCTCGTCGATCTCCTTCAGCTCGGCGACGGCGCGCTCCTTGGTGCGAAGCGTCGACAGGACCGTGAGAGCCTCTTCGTCGCGGCCCTTGCTGACGAGCCAGCGCGGCGACTCGGGCATGCGCAGCATTCCGATGAACAGCGCGATGGCGGGCAGCGCCTCGATCGACAGCATGATGCGCCAGACGCCGTTGCCCTCGCCCCAGATGTTGCCGATGATCGCGTTGATGATGAAGGCGGCGAGCTGGCCCGAGACGATCATGAGCTCGTTGCGGCCGGCGAGCGAGCCGCGGATCTCGAACGGCGCGAGCTCGGCGAGGAAGACGGGGACGACCGTCGAGGCCGCACCGACGGCGAGGCCGAGGATCACACGGCCGACGAGCATCACTCCGAACGTCGGTGCGACCACGCAGACCATGGCGCCGATGAAGAACAGCACGCTCATGAGGATGATCGACTTGCGACGGCCCCAGGCGTCCGAGAGACGGCCACCCGTGATGGCGCCGATCGCGGCGCCGAAGAGGAGGCCCGACGTCACAGCGCCCTCGGTGAGGTTGGTGAGGCCGAGCTCCTTGACCATCGGGCTGAGTGCGCCGTTGATGACCGAGGTGTCGTAACCGAAGAGGAGGCCGCCGAAGGTGGCAATCAGGGCGACCTGGCCGAGGCGCCTCGAGTGCGGTCCGGTCGTGAGCGGGGGCAGAGCCGAGGCGGCGCTGCCCGTCGCTGAGTCGGTGGGGCGGGTGGTCGAGGTCATGGGAACTCCTTTGTTCTGGTGAAAGGCGGTTCTGTGAAGGGCGGTTCTGTGAAGGTCGGTTCTGTGAGCGGAGACGGAGCAGAGGGTCAGTACGAGACGGTCTCGGTCCTTCCACTCATGAGGGCCGCCGTCGCGGCCTCGGCGATCGCCTGGGCCTTGAGCCCGTCGCGGAGCGGTGCCGGAGCCGGCAGCCCTGCTTCTAGGGCGCCGACGAATGCGCCGAGCGCGGCTGAATAGGTCGGCTCGACTCGCGCGAACCAACCGTCGTGGAGTGCGTCGAGCACGATACCCGAGCCACCGTAGACCGCGACATTGCCGCTCGACTGGCGCCTCGACTCGACGAGCCCCGTCGAGCCCATCACCTCGATGCGCTCGTCGTAGCCGTAGCCGGTGCGCCGGACGCTGTCGATCTGCACGAGTGCGCCCGACGGGAGTGTCAGGGTCGCGACTGAGGTGTCGACGTCGCCGAACTCGGCTATCGCCGGATCGACGAGCGCAGATCCGGCCACGGAGACCGAGACGGGGTCTTCTCCGGTAATCCATCGGCAGAGGTCGAAGAAGTGCACGGTCTGGTCGCGCATCTGCCCTCCCGAGCTACGCAGGTACTCGATCGGCGGCAGTGAGGGTCCGCGGGAGCTCATCTGGACGAGTTCGACCGAGCCGACGCCGCCCTCGTCGACCACGCGCCTCAGAGCCGCGTGGTCACGGTCGTATCGGCGGTTGAAATCGACCATCGCAGGAACTCCGGATGCCTCCACGTGCTCCACCACCGCGACCGCCTCGGCCAGGGTCGACCCGACCGGCTTCTCGCACATCACGGCGAGTCCGGCGTCGGCCGCACTCCGCAGGTGCTGCGCGTGGGTGTCGGTCGATGAGGCGATGAACACGGCGTCGACGAGGGACGGGTCGAAGACCTCGGCGAGGTCGTCGGTGGCGCGGGCGCCGTGCTTGCCGGCGAGGGCCGCCGAGCGCTCGCCGTCGATGTCGTACACGAGCACGAAGTCGACGTCGGGATTTGCCGTGAGGCTGCGAGCGTGGACCGCGCCGATGAAGCCTGCCCCGACCAGGGCGAAGCGTTGCATCAGCCGACCATCGTCGCGATGAGGGTGCGCATCGCCGATGCGATGGCCTGGGGATCCTGCTCGTCGGCGCGCGTCGAGAACATCTCCGACACCCACCAGCCGTCGTAGCCGGTCGACTTGACCGCATCGACCCACTGCTGCAGCGGGATCGCGCCGCCGCCGATGACGACGTCGCGGTGGTGGCTCTGGTCGGGGACGTCGTTCTCGCGATCGAGGTCGAGGCCGTCTGACAGGTGGACCGCCTTGATGAGCTCTTTCGGCAGCGCGCGCACCTCGTCGAGGGTGTCGCCGGTGGTCCAGAAGTGCCAGGTGTCCAGGGCGATGCCGACGTTGTCGCGGCCGGCCTCGTCGATGAGCTGCAGAGCGTGTCGGCACCGGTTGAGGTGCGCCCAGGCGAGCGGCTCGAGGTAGAGCTCGAGGCCGAGGCCCGCGGCGATATCGGCGGCGTCACGGACGTTGGAGCCCGCCAGGCGGATGGCGTCGACCTCGCCGAGACCGAGAGTGGCCCGGTAGCGGCCGTCTTCGGCAGCGAGATGCCCCGCCCGGAAGTCCTTCACGACGTTCCAGTCGACGGGCCCCGTGCACAGCTGGACGATGGGGGCACCCACGACGACGGCGATCTCGCACATGCGACGGACCTCGGCGAGGTACTCGTCGCGGGCGGAGCCCTGGCGCTCGATGTCGAGCACAGCGCCGAGGCCGGTCACCTCGATGCCCTCCAGCATCTCCGGCAGGGTCTCGACCGCGTAGCCGGCATCGAGATACCGGTAGAGCTTCGGACTCTGCAGCTCGATCCCCGCGTACCCGGCGGCCTTCGCGTGCTGGATGTCGGTCGCGACGTTTCCGTGGAAGGTCGTCGTCACGTTCATCGAGATCTTGGGGGGCATGCTGTCCACTTCGTCGTGAGGCTCAGTCCGATTATGCCAGGCTGTTGTCATTTTGTCCTGACATGTCTGGACCGGTCCAGAATACAGCCCGGTCGACAGATCGCAACCCCTACGCTGGACGAATGACCGTCGACAGATCCTCACCGGGGTCTCGGCGAGCGCCGACGATCCGCGATGTGGCCCAGCGGGCGGGCGTCTCGAAGTCGCTCGTCTCGATGGTCCTCCGTTCCGAACCGGGTGTCAGCCCCGAGCGCAGGACGGCTGTCCTGCAGGCCGTTTCACAGCTCGGCTACGAGCCGAACCGCCTCGCTCGCGCGCTGGCAGGAAACGGCACAGGGGCGGTCGGGATCCTGATCAACGACCTGCGCAACCCCTGGTACGTCGAGCTCCTCGACGGAATCAGCACAGCCTTCGAGCCTGCCGGTGTCGCACCCCTCATCGTCGACTCGGCGACCAACCAGCGGGTCGGTCGCTCGTCGATCCAGATTCTCATGCGACAGCGCGTCGACGCGATCATCGCCCTCGGTACCTCGGGCGAGGAGGCCGGCCTGACGACGCTCTCTGCGCGCACTCCGGTCGTCCTCGCGGGCACGTACGACCCTGCGAGCATCGACGCGGATGTCGTCGTGGGCGACGATGTCGCAGGGGCCCGGCTCGCGACGGAGCATCTGATCGCTCTCGGCCACCGCCGCATCGCCTACCTGCGCGGCCCGGAGCTGGTCGGCGAACTGCGCGAGCAGGGGTACCGCGAGGCGATCACGGACGCCGGTCTCGTCGACATGATCGTCGCCGACGAGGCAGGCGCGATGGAGGAGTCCGGCTATGCGAGCGCCAGACGAGTGCTCGAGGCCATCGTCCGGCCGACCGGTATCGTCGCGTACAACGACCTCACGGCGATCGGCGCTCTCTCGGCCGCGCAGGACCTCGGACTCTCATGCCCGGATGACGTGTCGGTGGTGGGCTATGACGACACGTACATCGCCGGCATCGGGCGGCTGTCTCTGTCGTCGGTCCGGAACGGCACATTCGACATCGGCGCCATGGCGGCGACATTCGCTCTGGAGCGGATCGGCGGGTTCGACGGAACAGGGCGGCTGCACCGGGTCCCGTCGTCAGTGGTTGCGAGGCGGACGAGCGGCCCAGCTCCTCTCTAGCCGCGGGGCGTCAGCTGGCGCGCGCAGCGGCCTCCTCGCGGGCCTTCGCCTCCGAGTCGTAGCGCTCCCAGGCCTCGACGGCGAAGGGGTCGGGACGCATCCCCGCGTGGACCGCCCGGGCGATCTCGTTCGCGTAGGAATCCCTCATGGCCTCGGCTGCTTTCAACGGCACGACTACCCCCGGTGTTCGGTGTTCTCGACTCGGAGCCGGTCCCGCACGGCCCGCAACGTGTCTCTCAGGATCGTCCTCCACCACGCCTGGCCGCGACCCCCAAGCCGGGTCGCACCCGCGGGTGAGCGCGCCCCCACCCGTCGTACCCGCGAGGGGTGGGTGTCGAACCCGCCGGATCGGCGCCAACGCGCCGCACCTTCGGAGGGGCTGAGCCGATCCGGCGGGGGCCCAGACCACAACGGAGGGGCTGAACCGATCCGGCGGGGGCCCTCAGCACGAGACCCCCGACGGAGGCGGATCCCCCGCCCGGGCGACTCCAGCCCCGACCCGGCCCGGCAGGCTGGAGGCATGACGTCGCGCCGCCGCTCCCGCCCCCTGCTCGTCGCTGCCGGCGTGGGGGTCGTCGCGCTGGGCGTCGCCGCCAAGCTGGCGGTGCCGGGCCTCGCCGGCGACCTGCTGGGGTCGGCCTGCTACACGGGCCTGCTCGTCGTCGTGCTCGCCGTCGCCCGGCCGAGGTGGCCCGGGCCCGCGCTCGCCGCGGCGGCGCTCGGGGTGTCGGCGGGAGTCGAGTTCCTGCAGCTCACCGGGGTTCCCGACGCCGTCGCGAACGCGGTGCCGCTGTCGCGGTGGGTGCTCGGGAGCACGTTCGAGCCGTCGGACTTTGCGGGGTACGCCGCCGGAGCAGCCCTCGCCTTAGTGCTCGATGCCGTGGTTCACGCGGCCAGCCGCAACCGCACCAGCCGGTCGTCGTCGTCTCGCGGCGAGCCCCGGCCGTCGGTGTTGTTCGTCAGCACCCAGAGGTCGCCGTCGGGCGACTCCAGCACCGTGCGCAGCCGGCCGAGCTCCCCCGACAGGTAGTCGTGCGAGGTCGCCGGGTCGGAGACCGGGATGCCCCGCAGCACCTCGCCGCGCAGGTTGGCGACGAAGACGGTCTCGCCGACGACCGCCAGGCCGCTCGGGCTCGCGTCGTCGGTCGCCCACTGCTGCACGGGGTCGACGAAGCCCTGCGCCTCGCCGCCGGCGCCCTCCACCTCGGGCCAGCCGTAGTTCGATCCCGCTTCGATGACGTTCAGCTCGTCCCAGGTGTCCTCGCCGAACTCCGCCGCGAACATCGTGCCGTCGGCCGCCCAGCCGAGGCCCTGCACGTTGCGGTGTCCGAGGCTGTACACGAGCGACCCCGCGAACGGGTTGTCGCCCGGAACCTCGCCCTCGCCGGTCATGCGCAGGATCTTGCCGGCGAGCTTCGACCTGTCCTGCGCATCGGCGCTGGCGCCCGCGTCTCCGACACTCGCGTAGAGCATCCCGTCGGGCCCGAACGCGATGCGGCCGCCGTCGTGGAACGAGTTCGACGGCAGCCCGTCGAGGATCGTGGTCGCGGAGCCCAGCGCGTAGCTGCCGGCCGACCCGCTCACGGCGAAGCGCTGGATCCGGTTGCCGTCGTCGGCGGTCGAGTAGACGTACAGGCGCTCGCCGTCGTCGACGGCCAGGCCCAGCAGGCCGGCCTCGCCGCCCGAGGCCACGCCCGGCACGGTGCCGATCGAGCGGGTGGTCCCGTCGTCGGCGAGCTCGAGGATCCGCCCGGAGTCGCGCTCGCTGATGAGCGGCGTGTCGCCGAGCAGGACGACCGACCACGGCGCGTCGAGGCCGGTCGCGACATCGGCGGGCGCGCCGACCGGGGCGACCTCGCCCGTGGCCAGGTCGGTCGGGGCGGTGGACGCCGTGCGCTCGGACGTCGTGTCGTCGGACGTCGTGTCGTCAGCCGCGCAGCCGGCGACGGCGACGACTCCTGCGACGAGGGCGGCGGACAGAGCGGCTCGGGCTCGGGTTCTCATGCGGCCATTCCACCGTGCCGGGCCGAGTGCAGGCCGAGAGCCGGGTGCTGGACGTTCGGCACGGTCTTGTGGCTCACGGGGCGGGCATAGGATCGTTGCATGACGCGCACCCTTTTCTCGATGACCCCGACTCGAGCAGGGTCGGAGTCGATGGGCGCCACGTCGACCAGCAGCGCGCCCACCACGAGGGCCGCCGCGATGCGCAGCGCCTGCCCCCTCGCGTCGAGCTGCTCGTGCGTGTTCACCAAGGTCCAGGGCCAGACGGTGATGCTCAGCCCGTCGACCAGCAGCTCGCTCCACGCCGAGGTCACCCATTGGACCGACCTCGGGTACGCGGTCGTCCGCTCCGATGCCGGCGAGGTCGTGCTCGAGCGCCGCCGTCTGCTGGGATTCTGCGTCAACGCCGCCCTCACGGCCGTGACCGGGCTGCTCTGGCTCGCCTACTGGATCCCCCGCACCCGCCACCCGCGCGTCGACGTCGTGACCCTGACGGTCACGCCCGGCGGCGACGTCGCCACCTCCGCGGTCCTCGACCGGCGCTGAGCGTCCCCGCGGCGCCGACTCCGGCGCCGCACGGCGCCCGGCCCGCTCCGGTGCATCCGGCGGGAGCCCCTGGCCACCCGCGACGGCAGTGGCTGCCCTAAGTGCTTTAGGTTCGAACCTAACGGTGTTAGGGTGACGGCATGCCCCGCACCCCGCTCACCCCGCAGACGATCGTCGCCGCGGCCGCCGACCTGGCCGACCGCGACGGATTCGACGCCATCGTCGTCTCGGCCGTCGCCCGTCAGCTCGGCGTGCAGACGGCCAGCCTCTACGGGCACGTGCGCGACCGCGAGGCGATCCTGTCGGGGGTGCAGGAACTCGCCCTCGCCGAACTGGCCGACGCCGTCGGCGCCGCGATCGCCGGCCGCAGCCGCCGTGACGCCCTCGTCGCGATGGGCGACGCGCAGCGCGACTTCGCCCGCGGCCACCCCGGCCGGTGGGAGTCGCTGCAGCGGCGCGCCGACACGGGGGTCGTGCGATCCGAGGCCGCAGCCCGCGTGTCAGGGCAGACCGTCGCCGTGCTGCGCGGCTACCGCCTCGCCGACGACGACATCGTGCACGCCGCCCGCATGTCGGGCGCGACCGTCGCCGGGTTCGTCGCACTCGAGCGCACCGGCGCCTTCGATCACCGCGACCAGAGCGTCGACGAGTCGTGGCGCCGCTCCATCGACGCCCTCGACGTCGTCTTCACCAGCTGGACCCCGAGCGTCGAGGAGGGCGCCTCATGATCCCCGTCGACATCACCCCCGCTCTTCTCCGCGGCAGCGCCACCCTCGAGCCGAGCGACCGCGGGTTCCGCCTGCACCGCCTGCCCGAATGGGTGCGCACCCGCCACGCCGACGGCCAGCTCACCATGGTCGAGTCGCAGCCGTCGGGCGTCCGCGTGGCCTTCCGGACCACCGCCACCGCCGTGGAGCTCACCCTCCACCCGACCCGCGTCGCCTACCGGGGCGCCAACCGCCCGCGCGGGGTCGTCGACCTCCTCGTCGACGGCGCGCTCGTCGCTCGCGACACGATCGCCGGCGGAGACGCCGTCGAGGTCGATCTGACGACCAGCCAGAGCGGGTTCCGCCAAGGCGAGCCGCACGTCGCGCGCTTCGAAGGACTGCCCGCCGACGACAAGCTCGTCGAGCTCTGGCTGCCGCACAACGAGACCGTCGAGCTCGTGACCGTGGCCGCCGATGCGCCCGTGCGGCCCGACGAGACGCGCTCGCCCGTCTGGCTCCACCACGGCAGCTCGATCAGCCACGGCTCGAACGCCGCCTTCCCCAGCGAGATCTGGCCCGCGATCGCCGCCCGGCGCGCCGGCGTCGATCTGCAGAGCCTCGGCTTCGGCGGCAGCGCCCTCGTCGACCCGTTCATGGCCCGGGTCATGCGCGACACCCCGGCCGACGTGATCAGCGTGAAGCTCGGCATCAACGTCGTGAACGCCGATGCGATGCGCCTGCGGGCGTTCACCCCGGCGGTGCACGGGTCCCTGGACACGATCCGCGACGGCCACCCCGACACGCCCCTGCTGCTCGTGTCGCCCCTCTTCTGCGGCATCCACGAGTCGACGCCCGGGCCCGGAGCCTTCGACCCGGCATCGATCGGAACAGACCAGATCCGCTTCATCGCCACCGGCGACCCGGCCGAGGCCGCCGCCGGGCGCCTGACGCTCGAGGTGATCCGGCGCGAGCTCGAGGCCGTCGCCGCGAGTCGCTCCGACGACCCGGACCTCCACTTCCTCGACGGGCTCGACCTGTTCGCAGCCGCCGACGCAGCAGAGCTCCCTCTGCCCGACGGCCTCCACCCCGGCCCCGAGGCCCACCGCCGCATCGGCGAGCGGTTCGCCGACCGGGCATTCGGCACCGAAGGCCCCTTCGAGAGAGTGGCACGTGCACTCTCCGCGAAATAGTGCAATCATTCATCGGTGACCTCCGACCCCGACGCGCGCCAGCTCCGCGTCCGCTCCGCTCTGGTCTCGCAGGCGCGCCGCCGCACCGCCGAGTCGGGCCTGAGCGGCTTCACCGTCCAGGAGCTCTGCGACGGCGTCGGCATCTCGCGCCGCACCTTCTTCAACTACTTCCCGACGAAGGAGTCCGCGGTGCTCGGCGTCGAGAACAGCTTCGACGACGACCTGCTCGGCGCCTTCCTCGAGGCCCGCGACCGTGATGCGAGCTCACGGCGACCGCTAGTCGACGACCTGACCGACCTGGCCGTCGAGCACTTCGCCGCGATGGGTCCGACGGCGTCCGACCTCGACGACCTCGTCGGCGCCCTGCAGCGCGAGCCGAAGCTGATCACGGCGATGATCCAGTCGGGTCGAGCCGAGCAGGAACTGCTGATCGACCGCATCACCGCCCGCCGGGGCCACCCCGACCGCGTCGAGGTCGAGGTCGCGCTGGTCGCCTTCCAGGCTCTCGTGCGCCTCGCCTTCGAGGCCGTCCTCCGAGGGGACGACGATGTCGCCTTCGCCGACCTCCTGCACGCGCGGGTCGAGTCGGCCCGGGCCCTGTTCGCTCCCCCTCCCCCGACCTCTGCCACAGCCGCAGCGACGAGAAGCCTGGTGCACACGACATGACGACCGAGAAGACCGCCACCCCCACGACCGGCGACGGCCCGCTGCTGCTCACGCAGCGCCGCATCTGGATCATCTTCGCCGCGCTCATCGCGGGCATGCTCCTGTCGAGCCTCGACCAGACGATCGTGTCGACGGCCATGCCGACGATCGTCGGCCAGCTCGGCGGCGTCGAGAACCAGGCCTGGATCACCACGGCCTACCTGCTCGCGACGACCATCGTCATGCCGATCTACGGCAAGTTCGGCGACGTGCTCGGGCGGCGCAACCTCTTCCTGATCGCCATCGCCATCTTCACGATCGCATCGGCAGCCTGCGCCTTCTCGACCGACTTCTGGATGTTCGTCGTCTTCCGCGCCATCCAGGGCCTGGGAGGCGGCGGCCTGATGATCCTGTCGCAGGCGATCATCGCCGACATCGTGCCGGCGTCCGAGCGCGGCAAGTACCTCGGTCCGCTCGGCGGCATCTTCGGCCTCGCCGCGGTCGGCGGACCCCTGCTCGGCGGCTTCTTCGTCGACCACCTCACCTGGAACTGGGCGTTCTACATCAACATCCCCGTCGGCATCGCGGCGTTCGCGATCGCCTGGTTCACCCTGACGCTGCCGAACAAGAAGGCGACCCGCAGGATCGACGTCGGCGGGGTCGCGCTGCTCTCGATCACGACCGCCTGCCTCATCTTCTTCACCGAGTTCGGCGGCAACGCCAAGCACGGCTGGGATGCTCCCGAGACCTGGCTCTTCGGCGCGGGCCTGCTCGTCGCCGGCACCCTGTTCGTGCTCGTCGAGAACCGAGCCGACGACCCGATCATCCCGCTGTCGTTCTTCACGAACCGCGTCTTCGTCATCGCGACGGCCATCGGCTTCGTGCTCGGAATCGCCATGTTCGCAGCGCTCGCCTTCGTTCCGACCTTCCTGCAGATGGCGTCCGGCGCCTCGGCGGCGGCGTCCGGCCTCCTGCTGCTGCCCATGATGGTCGGCCTCATCGGCATGTCGATCCTGTCGGGCCAGGTCATCGCCAAGACCAACCGCTACAAGGCGTTCCCGATCATCGGCACCGTGCTCGTCGGCGTCACCATGTTCCTGATGACTACCCTGACCGCCGACACCCCGATCTGGCTGATCTGCGTGTTCCTGTTCATCTTCGGTGCCGGCCTCGGCTCGATCATGCAGGTGGTCGTGCTCGTGGTGCAGAACTCGGTCCCCGCGAAAGACGTCGGCACCGCGACCAGCACGAACAACTACTTCCGGGAGGTCGGCTCGGCCCTGGGCGTCGCCGTCTTCGGCGCGATCTTCACGAGCCGACTGACCGAGAAGCTCACCGACGTGTTCACGAGCGCCGGCGCCTCGGCGTCCGACGCGGCGTCGTCGACCTCGACGCTCGACCCCGCCGCCCTGAACAAGCTGCCGACCGCGATCCACGACCTCATCGTGGCCGCGTACGCCGACTCGCTGGCCCCGGTGTTCTGGTACCTGATCCCCCTCGTCGCTATCGCGTTCGTGCTGTCGCTGTTCCTGAAGGAGATCCCGCTGTCAGACGTCTCGGGCATGGTCGCGCGCGGGGAGGCCATCTCGGGCGAGGAGGCCGAGCGCCTCGAGGCGGAGCGCCGCGCCGGGTCGAAGTCGGCGGCGCCGGGCGCTTAGATGGTGCCCTCGGGCGTGAGCGCCTCCGTCGAGCACGACCTCGTCGGCCAGGTGCTCGACGAGCATCGCGCCCGCCGCCTGTAGCCTGCGTCCATGAAGCTCGCGATCCTCGGCGGCGGCGGGTTCCGCGTGCCGCTCGTCTTCTCGGCCCTCGTCGGCGACGACGCGACCATCGACAGCGTCTCGCTGTACGACACCTCGGCCGAGCGCCTGGCGGTCATCGTCCACGTGCTCGAGCAGATCCGCCCGTCCGGTCACCCGATCCGGATCGAGCCGACGACCGTGCTCGACGAGGCGCTCGCGGGGGCCTCCTTCGTGTTCTCGGCCGTCCGGGTCGGCGGCACGGCGGGGCGCGCGGCCGACGAGCACGCGGCACTCGACCTCGGCGTGCTCGGCCAGGAGACCACCGGCCCCGGCGGAATCGCCTACGCGCTCCGCACCATCCCCGTCGCCATGCACGTCGCCGAGCGGGTGGCGGCGGTGTGCCCGACGGCGTACGTCATCAACTTCACGAACCCGGCGGGCATGATCACCGAGGCGATGCAGACCGTTCTCGGCGACCGCGTCATCGGCATCTGCGACACCCCGAGCGGCCTGGGCCGTCGCCTCGCGGAGCTCCACGGCGTCGAGCCCGCCCGCGTCCACCTCGACTACGTGGGCCTCAACCACCTGGGCTGGCTGCGCCACGCGACGGTCGACGGCCGCGACCTCGTCGCCGAGACCCTCGCCGACGAGGCGCTCCTGGGCGGCCTCGAGGAGGCAGGCGTCTTCGGCGTCGACTGGCTGCGCACCCTCGGCTCGCTGCCGAACGAGTACCTGCACTACTACTACGACGATCGCGACGCTGTGGCGGCGATCACCGCGCAGCCCGCCACCCGCGGCGACTACCTGCACGAGCAGCAGCACCGGTTCTACGAGACCGTCGCCGCCGACCCCCTCGTCGCGTTGGACGCCTGGCACCGCACCCGGCTCGACCGCGAGGCGACCTACATGCAGGAGGCGCGCGCCGACGACGAGCAGCGCCCGAGCCTCGACGGAGGCGGCTACGAGCGGGTCGCGCTCGACGTCATGCGGGCCATCGCCTTCGACGAGCGGGCGACGATGATCGTGAACGTGCGCAACGACACCGTCCTGCCGACCCTGCCACCCGACGCGGTGATCGAGGTGCCGTGCCTGGTCGACGCGGCCGGAGCGCACCCGCTCGCCACGACGGCGCCCGGCCCCACCGAGGCCGGCCTGATGCTCCAGATGAAGGGCGTCGAGCAGCTGACGATCCGCGCCGCCCTGGAGCGCGACCGCCGCCTGGCCTTCACGGCGCTGGCGCTGCACCCGCTCGTCCCGTCGACCCGCCTCGCCGGCTCGCTCCTCGAGGCGTACGAGCGCAACACCCCCGGCCTGTTCAGCTAGCCGGCGGCGGGCGGCCAGTTCCTGCGCCCCAGCACGGATGTTTCGCGCAGGTTACGCCCGGTTGCAGCCCGATTGGCCAGGCCGTGTCGAACCCGGGCACCCTGAGACGTCGCCGAGTCACCACGAGACGCTCGGCGAATTCTCACCGCACCGGAAAGAGGCCCGCCATGTCCGTCCCCACCACCCCGAACGGCTCGCCCCCGCAGCTCCCGGCCCGCGAGCGCAACCGCCGCCCGCTGATCATCGGCATCATCGCCGCGATCGTCGTCATCGCGATCGTCGTCGTCATCATCGTCGTCAACCGCCCGTCGTCGTCGACGGCCGGCGAGGCGAAGACCGTGTCGATCGGCGTCGCCGACGGGTCCGAGCCGTACTGGAAGACCTACTCGAAGCTCGCGAAAGAGAAGTACAACGTCACGATCAAGCTCGTGAACTTCTCGAACTACACGCAGCCGAATCCCGCGCTCTCGCAGGGGCAGCTCGACCTCAACGAGTTCCAGCACATCCAGTACCTGGCCAACTACAACGTGACGACCGGCGACGACCTCCAGCCGATCGGCGCCACCGCCGTCTACCCGCTGCCGCTCTACTCGACCGAGTACACCGACGCGTCCGACCTTCCCGCCGACGCCAAGGTCGCCGTTCCGAACGACGCCGTCAACGAGGCGCGCGGCCTGCTCGTGCTCCAGGCTGCCGGCGTCCTCACCCTGAAAGACGGCGGCACCGCCTTCTCGACTGTCACCGACATCGAGACTCACAAGGTCGACGTCACCGCCCTCTCGGCCGACCAGACGGCGGGCGCCCTCAAGAGCGGCTCGGTCGCCGCGGCGATCGTCAACCAGAACTTCGCCACCCAGGCCGGCCTCACCGCGAAGCAGGCGATCTTCAAGGACGACCCCTCGTCGTCGAGTGCCGCGCCCTACGTCAACGTGTTCGTCGCCGCCAAGAAGGATTCCGACAACGAGCTCTACCTGAACCTGGCGAAGCTCTACCACACGGCCAGCGTCGAGAAGGGCGTGCAGGAAGCCAACAACGACACGGCCGTGTTCCGCCAGACGAGCGCCGCCGACCTGCAGAAGGAGCTCGCCACCGTCGAGTCCGACGCCAAGGCTGCGTCGAAGTAGTGACTGGCGAAGCGCTCGTCCGGCTCGAGGGCGTCAGCAAGGTCTACGACACCCCCGCCGGGCGGCGCACCGCGGTCGACGACGTCTCGCTCGAAGTCCAAGCCGGCGAGATCCTCGGCGTCATCGGCTACTCCGGAGCCGGCAAGTCGACGCTGGTCCGCCTCGTGAACGCGCTCGAGCTCCCGACCTCCGGCCGGGTGTTCATCGGGGCGCAGGAACTCACCGCCCTCTCCGAGCGCGACCGCCGCGGGGTCCGCCAGGGCATCGGCATGATCTTCCAGCAGTTCAACCTGTTCCGCTCGCGCACCGTCGCCGGAAACGTCGCCTACCCGCTGCGCGTCGCCGGCCTCGGCAAGGCGGAGCGCGACGCCCGCACCGCCGAGCTTCTCGACTTCGTCGGGCTGCTCGACCGCGCGCACAGCTACCCGGAGCAGCTCTCGGGCGGCCAGAAGCAGCGTGTCGGCATCGCCCGGGCGCTCGCGACGAACCCGCGGCTGCTCCTGGCCGACGAGGCGACGAGCGCGCTCGACCCCGAGACCACCGCCGACGTCCTGGCGCTCCTCAAGCGGGTCAACCGCGACCTCGGCGTCACGATCATCGTCATCACGCACGAGATGGACGCCATCCGCGCCATCGCCGACCGCGTGGCGGTCATGGACGGCGGCCGCATCGTCGAGAGCGGCCCGGTCTACGACGTCTTCGCGAAGCCGACCACGCCGGCCGCGGCGCGCTTCGTCCGGTCGGTCCTGCAGGATCGCCCCTCTCCCGAGACGCTCGAGCGCCTGCGGCAGAGCCACCCCGGGCGGATCGCCACCGTGCAGGTCGCCGAGATCCCCGGCTTCATCGGGGTGGTGACCTCCGCGTTCGCGGAGCACGGCGTTACGGCCGACCTCATCTTCGGCGGCATCAGCGAGCTGCAGCAGCGGCCCGTCGGCGCCCTGACGTACGAGCTTGCCGGCGACGACGCGGCGATCGACGCCGCCCTCGACGGGCTTTCCGCCCGCGGTATCGACTGGAACGAGGAGCGCTGATGGACTTCTTCCTCAGCAACATCGACGTGTTCGTGACGGCCATCGGGCAGACGCTCTACATGGTGGTCATCTCGATCCTGATCGCCGGGATCCTGGGCCTTGCGCTCGGGATCGGCCTCTACGTGACGCGGCCGGGCAACCTGCTCGGCAACCGGGTCACCTTCACGGTGCTCAACGTCGTCGTCAACATCGTGCGCCCGATCCCGTTCGTCATCTTCATCGCCGCCGTATCGCCCCTCACGTCGGCGGTCGTCGGCACGACGATCGGCCCGAACGCGGCCACCTTCGCGCTGTCGCTCGCGGCCGCCTTCGCGGTGTCGCGCATCGTCGAGCAGAGCCTCGTCGGCATCGAGCCCGGCGTGATCGAGGCGGCCCGGGCCGTGGGCGCCGGCCCGATCCGCATCATCTTCACCGTGCTGATCCCCGAGGGGCTCGGCCCGCTCATCCTCGGCTACACCTTCATCTTCGTCGGCATCGTCGACATGTCGGCCCAGGCCGGACTGATCGGCGGCGGCGGCCTCGGCGACTTCGCGGTCACCTACGGCAGTCAGCGCTACAACTGGCCGGTCGTCTACATCACCGTCGCGACGATCATCGTGCTGGTGCAGCTCGGCCAGTTCGGGGGCAACGCGTTGGCGCGTCGGGCGCTGAGGCGTTAGAAGCGGCCGCAGGCGCCAGTCGTTAGAACCGGCCGCAGGCGCCAGACGTGAGAAGCGGCCGCAGGCGTGGGTCAAGGCGGCGGTGTGGGCGGGTCCGGGTCGGATCGGGCGGGTCTCCGGAGACACGCCGAATCCGACCAGCCCCCGCCGAAGCAGCGCGTGCCGACAGCGGGGCAGGCGGCAGCAACCGCCCGATCAGGCGACGTGCCAGACCGGCTCCGACTGCGTGCTCGACGGGTAGGCCGACGCGATGCGCGCCACGGCCTCGCGCAGGGTGTCGGGCGAGCAGGCCAGGTTGAGGCGGGCGAAGCCCCGGCCCTCGGCGCCGAATCCGAGGCCGGAGTTGAGCGCGACGTAGGCGTTCTCGCGGAGGGGCACGGCCGGGTCGTCGCCCAGGCCGAGGCCGCGGAAGTCGAGCCACGCCAGGTACCCGGCCCGCGGGCGGTGGTAGACGACGCCCGGCAGCTGCTCGGCGAGCAGGGCGTTCAGGAGCCGGTCGTTGGCCACGACGCGGGCGATCGCCTCGTCGAGCCAGTCGACCGCCGTCGAGAAGGCGGCGATGTTGGCGTGCAGCCCGAGGATGCTCGTGCGGCAGGCCACCTCGTCGTTGAACGTGTCGAGCAGGGCGGCCGAGCGGCCGTCACCGGCGACGACGACGGAGCACTTCACGCCGGCGAGGTTCCAGCCCTTGCTGGCCGACGTCACGACGACCGAGCGGGCGCCGGCCGAGGCCGCGATCGGCGCGAACGGCGAGAAGACGACGCCGGGGTGGGTCAGGGGGCCGTGGATCTCGTCGCTGATCACGAGCACGTCGTACTTCGCAGCGAGGCCGGCGAGCGCCCTCAGGGTCGCGGGCTCGTGCACGAGGCCGACCGGGTTGTGCGGGTTGCAGAGCAGGAAGACGCGCACTCCCTGCGCGAAAGCCTGCTCGAGCCCGGCGAGGTCGAGGCTCCACACGCCCCACTTCTCGAGCAGCGGGATGGTCTCGACCTGACATCGGGCCTCCTCGACGAGCTCGAAGAAGGGCGGGTAGACGGGAGGCGCGATCGCGACGCGGCCGCCGTCCGGGAGCGCGACACGGAGGGTCTCGACGATGCCGACGCTGACGTCGGTGGCGATGTGGACGCGCTCGGGGGCGACGTCCCAGCCCCAGCGGTCGACGGCGAAGCGGGCGAAGGCGGGCGCGAGCGGGCCGGGGCCGTCGAGGTAGCCGAGGTCGGACGACCGGACGCGCGCGATCAGCGCCTCCTCGATGGCGGGGGCGATCCCGTAGTCCATCTCGGCGACGAACAGCGGGAGCACGTCGGGGGCGAAGCGCGTCCACTTGATGCTGGTGCGGGCGGCACGGATGTCCTGCGTCGGGTCCAGCTCGTCGATGCGGTCGGCCATGAAACAATCGTCCTCCCTCACCGCCGCAATAGCGACCCGCGCGTCACGCGGCGTCGCACGCGCGCGCCCCCTCCCTCCCCCGCCCCTCCTCCCTCGCCCCTCCTCCCCCCCCCTTCCCGGCCGGTGAGGGGTCGCTGGTTGCTGGCGGCGAGGCTCGCGCCGAGCAACCAGCGACTCCTCACCGGCCGGGGGGGTGCGCAGGCGCAGGCGCGCAGGCGCGCAGGCGCGCGCCTGCGCGCAGGTAGGCTCGGCGGATGGTCACCGTCGTGCTCCCCTGGCGCCCTCAGCCCTCCCGTCTCCCCGCGTTCGACGATGTCCGCGCCTGGTACGCGGCGAACCTGCCCGACGCCGAGGTCGTCACGGTCGACAGCGACGACGACGTCTTCGTGCTCGCCCGCTGCCGCAACCTGGGCGTCGCGGGCGTTGCAGACGGCGACGTGGTCGTGATCGGCGACGCCGACACGATCCCGGAGCTCGCACCTCTGCACGAGGCGATCGCGGCCGCCCCGACCTCGGGTGTGGTCCACCTCCCCTACGACGAGTACCGCTGGCTGGGGCGCGAGGGCACCGCCGCGTTCCGAGATGGCACGCCTCTCGCCGACTGCGACTTCGAGCTCGTCCGCGGGGCCTGCTCGGGCGTCTACGTGACGACCCCGGAGACGTGGCGGAGCCACGGCGGCCAGGACGAGCGATTCCGCGGCTGGGGCTTCGAGGACGCCGCCTGGTACATCGCGCACGAGACGCTCCTCGGCGAGCCCCCGCGGCGCCATGTCGGCCGCGTCTTCGCCCTGCACCACACCGCCGAGGTCCGCGAGGGTCCCGACTACGACGCGAACGCGGCCCGCATGCAGCGCTACCGCGACGTGTCGGGCGACCCCGAGGCCATGGCCCGCTTCATGTTCGACGTGACCGCGTCGAACGCGCGGGTCCGCCCCGGGCTCTGACGCAGATCCTGCGCCAGCCGCACCAGCCCGTCCGCGGGCAGTGCGAGCACTGTGCGCAGCGCGTCTTCCAGCTCGCCCGCCGTCGCCGTGTTGGGAGCGAGCGCGACCCCGAACCCAGCCCGCTCGATGGCCTCTGCACCGGCGAACTGGTCGGTCGAGAACGGCAGCACGAGCAGCGGCACGCCCGCCGTCATCGCTTCGGTCACGCTGTTGTTGCCGCCGTGGGTAACGGCCGCGGCCGCCTTTCCGAGCAGGGTCACCTGAGGTAAGAACTCCCTCACGAGCCAGGTCGCAGGAACTGCCCCGAGCTCGCCCCGGTCAGCCGATCCGAGCGCCACGGCCGCCCGCAGCCCCAGCGAGTTCAACGCCGTGACGACGCGCGCGACCACGTCGGCCCGCACCGACAGGAACGATCCGAAGCTCACGTAGACGAACGGCTCGTCTGACAACGCCAGCCACTCCTCGACCTCGGCGTCGGGCGGCTCGACGCGCACGGACGACCCGAGGAACGCGTGGGGCGGAAGCGGGCGCGCCGGGTCGTGCAGCTCAGCGGGGTAGTTGAGCAGGAGCAGCTCCCCGTGCTCGGAGAACGCCGACTCGCTGGGCGGGGCCTGCGGGTCGAGCTCGGCGAGCGCCGTGTTCCACTCGGCCGTGAACGACTCGCTGACCCGCTCGCACAGGTCGCGCAGGTCGCGGAGGGCGTCGGCGTCCGGGCTGAAAGCCCGCGGCCACGACGGCGGGTAGCCGTAGACCTCGCCGGCGACGGGCAGCGCGCTCGGATGGCCGAGAACGACGTCGGCGTACGGGATCCTGCCCGCGGTCAGTGCCAGTCGGGCGCTGTAGGCGAGGTGATCGACGACGATGTGGTCGGGCTGCACCTCGTCGACGACGCGCAGCACCGCGCGCGCGGTCGCGACGGGCTGCCACATGAGGTCGGTCAGCCGCTCCGCCGCCTGGTAGGCGAGCGTCTCGACCATCCCCTCGCGGGTGGCGTCGAAGAAGCCGCGGAGCGAGTCGTCCTCGCCCTCGGGCTGGTCCTCGGCGCGGATGATCCCGGGGTTCGACCCGCGCGCCAGGGCGAGGTCGACCCGCTCGAACCCGAACGACTCGACGATCGACGCGGTGGCGCTGCCGGTGGCGACGACGACGCGCTCGCCCCGCTCGAGCCAGGCCGTGCCGAGGGTGGCCAGCGGGAGCAGGTGCGACGCGTAGTCGGGACTGATGATCAGCAGTGTCATCGTGCCGCGAAGCTCCAGTCGCGCAGGGCGGCCTCGTCGTCGTGGACGCCCCCGTAGACCGAGCCGAGTGCCGCCGCCATCGCCTGGATGGTGAAGTCCTTCTCGACGGTGCGGCGCGACCGGGCGGCACGATCCTCCGAGGGCTCGGAGCCGCTGGCGCGCAGTGCGCCGTCGACGGCCGCGCCGAGCTGCGCCCCGTCCCACGTCTGGGTGAGGAAGCCGGTGACGCCGCGCTCGACGTAGGTCGCCGGGCCGCCGCCGTCGGGAGCCACGACGAGCAGGCCCGACCCCATCGCCTCGAGCAGCGCGATGCCGAACTCCTCCTTCAGGCTTCCGCACACGTAGACGCCGCGGCCGGAGCTGAGACCGGGCAGGCCGAAGCGCGCGGCGGCCACCCAGCGGGCGACGGTGTCGTTGGGGCGGTGCCCGGGCAGGATCAGGCCGGCGTCACGGCGTCGGTCGGCGGGCACGACGGCGTCCATCAGGGCGAGCTGCTCGCGCTCGTCGCCGCTCGGCGCCTCGAGGTTGCCGCCGATCACGAGGAGGTTGGCGCGGTCACGCAAGTCGCTCTCGGCCCAGGCCGACACGATGGTGGCCATCCCCTTGACCCGGTGCAGACGTCCGACGCTCACGATCAGCGGCAGCGAGCGGCGCGCCTCGGGGAGCTCCCCGACGAGCTCGCGGAGCTCGGCCAGGGGCATGCTGGCCTCGGCGCCGTCGGCGTGAGCCCGGGCCTCGGCCACGGCCCGGTCGACGACGACGAGGTCGATGCCCTCGGGCACGACGGTGTGGCGCTCGGGGTGCGCCGTGATGTCGATGCCGACGAGCTCCCGCATGTCGCGCTCGAGCGAGGGGCGGGGAAAGAGCACGGTGTGGGCGGCGTCAGCCGCGAGTTCCTGCACCAGCCGGCTTCGGAACCAGTAGTGCTCGCGCTCGTCGACCTCGCCGAAGTTCTCTCTCGTCACCGAGCCCGACAGGTCGAGCGACTGGATGACCGCGTGCGGATCGGGCGCGACCGTGAAGACGACGGGCACGTCGAGCTCGCGGGCCACGTCGGCCGCCGCCAGGCTGCCCACGTCGGCCATCCGAAGGTGCAGCACGTCGACCCCGCCGCTGGCGCGCAGGATCCGGCGGATCCCCCGTCGAGCCGCGACGCGCAGGGGCCACGCGTCGGCCGACGCCACGGGCTCGCTGAGGAGCGGGATCCGGCCGTAGTGGTGGCCCGACTCGGAGGCCGCGATCTCGGAGACGCTCTCGATCGCTCCCGCCACCGATCCGCGGGAGAGGGTGAGCACGCGGTCGACCGACTCGGTCCGCGCCAGCTCGTCGCCCAGGCGGACGAGCAGGGTCGCGATGCCGCCGTTGTCGCCGCTGCCCGCCTGGGTGAGGTCGGCGTCGATGTCGGCGTGCAGGAAGAGCTGGGCCACGGTGAGGCCCGATGCCGGAGAACCCGTGCCGTCGGCGCTCCGCTCGGTGTCGTCTCCGCCGGCGGCGAGGTCGACCAGCGCCATGCGAGCGACCTGGGCCAGGAACCCGTCGCCGGCGCAGAGTCCCTCGACGGCCCTCGCCGCGCGACGGTCGCCGCGCCGCTGCCCGAGGGCGGCGACGGCGGCGACGCGGACCCGCTCGTCCTCGCGGGCGTCTTCGGCAAGGGAGAGGAGAGGCCGGGTGGCGACCGCCCCGCGGACGAGTCCGAGCGTCTCGACCACCCGGTAGCGGGCTGCGACGTCGCGGACGCCCAGGAGCGCCCCTTCGAGGCCGACGGCCACGAGGTCGGGCACCTGCGGCGACCACTGCTCGAGGGTGCGCTGCGCGACCATGCCGCCGAATCCGCCGCCGACCACGAGCCCGACGAGGCGCCCGATGGTGTCCGCCCGCGGGAGACGCGAGCCCAGGGCACCCGCGGCGTGCTCGCGCAGGAATCCCCGCTCGCTCGACAGGAGGGCGGACAGGAGGGCGTCGGCCTGCTCGTCGACGACCTCGGCCAGAGCATGGGTCGCGGCGATCGCGGTGAGCTGGTCGTCGCTCCCGATCGCGTCGGCCAGGAGGCGGATCGTGCGGACGCCGCCGGTGCGTCCGGCCTCGAAGGCGAGGTCGTCGGCGAGCCGCATCGCATCGATCAGGCGGTCGGCTTCTCGGACGGCGTCGAGCGAGGTCTGGATTCCCATGGTGCGTCGGCTTTCGAAGGGATCGGGGTACAGGGGTACACGCCTCATGACGAAGCCTGCGACGGAACTCTAGGCCGTCGAGATGCATTCCGCCTCTCGTCGAGTCAGTAGCATCGGACGGCCCCCTTCGCTCAACCCTTCCGGAGACGCTCGTGCACATTGTCCTTCTCGGCGACGTCGGAATCCTCGACGACATGATCCACATCGGCGACGAGGCCATGTTCGAGGAGTTCGCGAGCCAGCTCCGGCGCCGCGACGCGACCGACATCCTCTCCCTCTCGTCGAACCCCGCTGAGACCGCGAGCCGCTACGGCGTCTCGGCGGTGCCGTCGATCGGCTTCCACCCGGCGTCGTTCGCGGCGAGCGGCGCGGACGTCCGCCCCCTGCAGGAGGAGCGGATGCGGCGCGTGATCGAGGCGGCCTCCGGCGACGCCGCGGCGCTCTCGGACGGCGACCCGGCGTGGGAGGTCATCGACGCCGTGCGCTCCGCCGATGCCGTCGCCGTCTCGGGTGGCGGCAACATGGCGTCGATCTGGCCGATGCACATCTTCGAGCGGGCCACGCTGGCCGCTCTGGCCCGCGTCTTCGCCAAGCCCTTCGTCGTCAGCGGGCAGACGATCGGCCCGGAGCTGGTCGGAGACGACCGGCGGCTCGTCGCCGAGCTGCTCGGCTCTGCGCGACTCGTCGGGCTGCGCGAGCGGGCCTCCCTCGCGCTCGTCCACGACCTGGGCGTGAGCGGCCCGGGCGTCGTGGCGACCATCGACGACGCCAGCTTCCTCGCCGACGGCGACGGCGACGACGGCGACGACGATGCCGTCGCGGCACCTCCGTACTGCTCGGTCACCCTCGCAGCGCACGTCGGCGACTCCGACCGGGACGCCTTCGCCGCCGGGATGGCCCGCCTGCTCGACCGCATCGCCGACGAGACCGGGCTCGAGATCGTGTTCTTCGCGCACTTCAGCGCCCTCGGCGGCGGCGACGAGCGGGGAGACTCGCTCGCGCACCGGCGGGTCATCGACCGGATGACCCGCCCCAGCAGGATCGAGCGGACCACCGACAGCGCAGCCGCCGCCCGCTTCGCCCGCGGAGCCTCCCTCAGCGTCTCCAGCCGGTACCACCCGGCCGTCTTCGCGGTCGCCGCCGGCGTCCCCACGATCGGCATCGCCGTCGACGACTACACGACCGTCAAGCTCACCGGGGCCCTCGGCAACTTCGGCCAGACCGGCGTCGTCCGGGCGTCCGATGTCATCGACGGCAGCGCCGCCGATCGGGCCGTCGAGGTCTGGCAGACCCGCGACTCCATCCGCGCCGCCTGGGCCGCGCGGATCGAGTCCGTCCGCGCCGCCTCCGTCGCGTGGTGGGACTCGGTGGCACGCGCCCTCGCCGGCCGCTGACTCTTACGCCGCAATCAGCCGCTGAGGGGTCGCTCGTTGCTGGCGCTGACGCCCGTGCCGAGCAACCAGCGACTCCTCACCGGCCTGAAGGGGGGCGGGGGGCGGGGGCGGGACGCGGGGAGGGGGGCGGGGGCAGGGGCGGGAGGAGGGGGACGCGCGTCAGGTGGGGAGGACGGGGCGCTGGCGCTGACGCGCCGCATAGACGGCGGCCACGACGGCGCCGACGACGAGGATGCCGGCGAGGATCCCGATCGCGGGCACGACCCCGACGGTGGCTCCGGCCACGCCGAGTGTGACCCCGCCGCCGGTGCGGAGGCCCGACGCGAACATCCCGTAAACGCCGAGGGTGCGCCCGCGCTCGGCGGACGGGGCCTCCAGCTGCACGACGCTCTGCGCCGTCGACATCGACGCGATCTCGCCGACGCCGGCCACGACGAGGGCGATCAGAGCCAGCACGAAGCTGCCGGTGAGCGCGAACGCCGCGATGGCCCCGCCGAAGACGATCGTCGCCACGACGGCGGTGCGGAGGTTCGGCTTGGCGACGCCGGTGGCCTCGAGCAGGAACCCGCCCACCACGCCGCCGATGCCCATCGCGAACAGCAGCGAGCCGTAGGTGAGGTCGCCCGACGATCCGGCGCCGAGCCGCTCGGCGAAGACCGGCATCGACGAGGGCAGCGCGTTGCCGATGGTGATGGCCATCAGCCCGGAGATGACGATCATCGCGATGATCAGGTGGTTCGAGCGGATCCGCCCCAGCACGAGCAGGGTGTCGCGCAGCGTGACCCGCGGGGCCTTCTCGAGGTCGGCCGCGTCGCGGATATGCCCGGTGAACTTCGTCCGGATCATCAGGATCGTCATCGGCAGGTAGATCAGGACGTTGGCGTAGATGCCGCCGATCGGCCCCAGCCAGAGCAGGAGCGCCGAGCCGACCACCGGGCCGAGCAGGAGCCCGACGCTCTGGAAGGTCGCGTTCATGCGGACGGCGCTCGGGAGGTCACGCCGCTCGACGAAGTCGTGCAGCAGGAGCTGCTCGGCGGGGGCCCAGAGGGTTCCGGCGACGCCGTGCAGCACGAGCAGGATGCAGGCGGCCCACACCGTCAGGCTGTGCGTCACGAAGAGCGTGCCCCAGCCGATCGACACCAGCATGAACAGCACCTGCCCGGCCTGGATGATCTTGCGGCAGTCGTACTTCTCGGCGAGCGAGCCCGACCACACCGACAGCAGCAGGAACGGCAGCCAGTGGCTGATGATCTGGAACCCCACCAGCGCCGGCGAGTGGAACGTCTGCCACAGCACCCAGTACGTGATGACGTGCTCGGTGTTGTCGGCCATCATCGACAGGCCCGACGTGAAGAGGTACGGGCGCGAGTCGCGGTTGCGGAGCGCGGCGAAGCGACGCGGGCCGCCTTCGCGGAGGTCGGGGAGCGTGGGCTCGAGTTCGTGCATGGGGTCCTGCGTCAGTCGGCATCGGTCGGCGGGGTATGTTGCCGTCGCCAACATACTGCCCCGGCGAGGCGCTGTCGACGGGGGTGGGGCAGTTCCTGCGCCCGGTTTGCCCTAGGCCGTGGCGGTCGCCGCCGAGGCGCGCCTGTGGAGGGCATTGCCGATCGCCCGCACCACGAGGGCGAGCGCGACGAACGCGATCAGCAGCACGACGCAGTAGAGGGCGACGCCGCCGTAGCCGCCGACCGCGCCCGGGTTGAAGAACGGGTAGCAGTAGAAGCCGACGATGGCGCCGCGCACGACCGAATAGGCCGTGTAGACGACCGGCACGGCGACCCACGACAGGGCCGTGCGGAGCGCGACGCGGTGCCGCGGCGGCAGCAGCAGCCAGTCGAGCACGACGACCAGCGGCATGAGCATGTGGTGCACCACGTTGACCCACGGCGTCAGGTCGCCGAGGTCGGCGTCGCGGAGCAGCGTGTTGAAGACGATTCCGACGAAGGCCATGTAGACGACCGAGGCTCCGCGCACGGTCTCCCACGTCGGGGTGCTCGGAATCCCGCGCAGGATCCGCACGGCCCCGACGACGAAGACGACGCTCGCGAAGATATTGCCGAGCGTGGTGAAGTAGCTGAAGAAGTTGACGAGGCCAAAGTCGCTCCTCACCGCGATCACCAGCTGCGTGATGACGCCGGCGACCGACGCGGCCGCGAGAAGAAGGCGGACCGCGACGGCGGCGGTGTTCACGGGGCTGGGCGCGCCGGAGTTCGTCATGCGCCCACAGTAGCCGCGCCTCGCCAGGGGATGGCCGCGCTCTTCGGGCCGAGGAAGCGGAGCCCGGGCATGCCCGACGCCGGCGACGAGCGGAGCTCGTGGCACCGTGGTTCGGCGCCCTGGTCCGGGGGCGCGGCCTACGGCTGGAGCGACCGCGCCAGGAGCTCGACGCGCTCCGCCTCGCGCCCGGCGCGGAGGCGTCCGGCCCGGCTCAGAGCGACGAGGCCGTGCAGCGCCGACCAGAGCACCTCGGTGAGCGTCTCGGGGTCGCGCGGGTCGGAGACCGAGTCGATGGCAGCCCGCAGCTGCGCATAGGCCGCCGCGAGCGGCGGGGGCGTCTCGTCGGTGCCGAACCGCAGACTCGTCGACCGCGTGAACA
The DNA here is from genome assembly GCF_003752365.1 of Frondihabitans sp. PhB188. Lineage (GTDB taxonomy): Bacteria > Actinomycetota > Actinomycetes > Actinomycetales > Microbacteriaceae > Frondihabitans. Next base: position 84,082 of record NZ_RJUO01000005.1, read on the forward strand.
TGGCGTCGTAGAGGGCTGGATGCTCCGCCGCGTAGTCGAGGTAGGCGAGGGCTACGGCGGCGAGCTGGACGTCGGCCGCAGAGTCGCTGCGCGCTGACTCGAGGGCGGCCGCGAGCTCGTCGAACCCGTCGAGGGCCACGGCCTCGACCAGGTCGTCGAGCGAGGAGAAGTGCTTGTAGATGACCGGCTGGCTGTATTCGATCTCGGTCGACAGGCGACGCGTGGTGACAGCCGCCCAGCCTTCGCGCTCGGCGATGGTGCGAGCTGTCAAGGTGATCAGGAGGCGCTGTGCGGTGCGGTCCCGCTGGCGGCGGTCGTCGATGGTCACACCCGACATTAGCACCGCTAGATATTCGAGCGCCGAGTTGTGGCTGCGGCTGCTCGGGGTTAGCATTGCTACGGTTAGCGTCGCTAATCCCAAACCTCTTACCTCTGGAGACCCCCCAATGCTCACCACCGTCGCCTTCGGCATCGCCATCGTCATCAGCCTTGCGATCGGCGCCATCGGCGTCCGTTTCCTCGTGGCTCCACGCGTCGCCGCCGCGGGCTACGGCGTGGCCGCGCGCCAGGCGGGCGATCCCGCGTACTTCAGCGTCAAGGGCGTTCGCGACACGTGCATCGGGATCCTCGGCCTCGTGCTCGTGCTCACCGGCCAGACGCACGCTCTCGGCCTCTTCATGCTCGTCTTCACGCTGATCCCCGTCGCCGACGCCGTGATCGTCCTGCGGAACGGCGGCACGCGAGCCACCGCCTTCGGCATCCACGTGTCGACGGCCGTTCTCGTTCTCGCCGACGCCGTGCTGCTGCTGATCGCCGCATGACCGATCCTGCTGAGCCCGTCACCCGGCTCGGCGTCCGAGCCGGCCAGCTCGGGCACTGAGGGTACTTCTGCCCTACTTTGATCCCTCCCCAGGAAGGCGGCGTATCCTCCAGGTATTCGGCCCTGACCTTGCCGAGTCAGCCTCGTTCTCTGACGAACGATCGCCCCGACTGCACCGTTGCAGGCGGCCCGGCAGCCTCGCAAGCGTCCTGACGTTCAAGGAGGCTACCCCGTGCAGACCACGCTCAAGGCGGATGTCATCTCGGCGCGACTCGACATCCTCGCGAAGCTCGACTCCTCCCCCGAGGTCTCGTTCATGGAGCGCGCGCGGTTCCGACTCCGCGTCTTCGGGATCGTCGAGGCTCTCGACCGAGGCGACATCACGTCGTCGACGGCGGCCGACCGCCTGACGGAGCTGCGCCGGGAGATCGGCTCGTAGCACGCCCGCCGGACGCCAGCGTCGCTCCCGACTCGTCTTCGAGGAGTCGGGCGGCGGCCAGCTCGCCGAACCCCGCGCCGAGCCGCCGGCGTGCCTCTTGGTGGATCGCGAGCACGAGCGCGGACAACTCGAACGGCGTGGCGGCCGCCGACGCACTGTCGCGGAGGATCTCGAGCTCCTCGACGACCCGGTCGACACGGAACGAGTCGAGGTAGTCGCCTTCGAGGAGCGCGTCGACGTGCTCCGCCAGATACGCACTCGCCCCGGGCCGTCGCGGAGGATAGGGACGAGACGCTGCGGCTCCAGCCCGAGCGACCTGCCCAGCAGCAGCACTTCGGTGGTGGCCACGACCTGCCCGAACCACAGCAGGTTGCCGAGCAGCTTCACGACGAGCGCATGCGCGGGGTCGTGACCCACGACGGTCACGGCGCAGGATCCGCCGAGCGCCGTGAGAACCGGCGTGGCGAGGGCCATGGCGGTTGCGGATCCTGCCGCCCAGAAAGCGATACGACCCGAGCGCGCGTCGGCGGGCGATCCGCGCAGGGCTGCCGCCGCGAACTCCACGCCCCGCCTGCGGGATGTCTCGGCCTCGCGGCTCACGACATCCGGCGCAGCCGTCGTGAGCTCGATCCAGAGCATGCCGGGACGGAGGAGCGCTGCGAACGCGCCCTCGTCGATCAGAGAGGCTGCCTCCGCTGATCCGGGCAGGACGGTCAGGAGCGTGTCGCTGTGATGGACGAGGTCCTCGAGCGAGATCGCGACTGCCAGTCCCTGCTCCCTGGCCGCGTGGCGTCGAGCTACGTCGATGTCGAGCACACGCACGTCGGCACCGCCGGCCGCCAGGGATCGGGCGAGGGGAAGCCCCATCGCTCCGACCCCGAGCACGCCGATCCTCCCGAGAGGACGCGCGATTACTTCACCGGACCGTAGAACGCCTCGACCTCGGCGAGCTCGCGCTCGGCGGTCTCCTGAATGAGCGCGAGGAGGTCCTTGTCGAGGCCCGGCGAGAACTCCTCGAGGCGCTCCGGCGAGATGACGGACGGCACGCCGGTCGGGGCCTGCTCCGTGGCCGTCAGGTCCGTGCCGTCCTTCGACGGCGAGGTGCCCTGGAAGATGCGTCCGGCCTCCGACTTCCCATCGAGATCGAAGCTGTACTGCTTGCTCTGAAGACCTAGATCGACGAGCTTCTTGACCTCCGGGAACCGCTCCGCGTTCGTCTTCGGAATCGGCAGCAGGGTCTTCCAGTCGACCCCGAGAGTCTCGAGGGCCTTGGCGTAGGCGTTCTCGTGCGCCTGGTCGCGGACGATCAGGTAGGCGAGCGTCCCTCTGGCCGTCGGGTTGTCGGTCATCTCGTAGATGCGGCACTTCTGCAGACGGCCGGTCGACTCGAGCATCACGTTGTAGAGGAGGTCGAGGGGGAGGTTGCCGGAGTTGTAGACGTAGCTGCCCGACCAGGGGTTGCCCGCCGAGTCCACCGGCAGGGCGCCCTGCGCGCCGACGAGGTAGTGGTGGATGTTGCCGGTGTCGAGAGCCATGCTCAGCGGCGTCGCGCCGCCGGCACCCGGCTTGTCGAGCGGGTCGGTGATCTTGCCCGTGTACTCGGGCGATCCGTCGAGCAGGTGAGAGATCGTGGTGCCGATCAGCTCGACGTGGCTGATCTCCTCCGTGCCGACACCCTGGATCAGGTCGCGATACGGCTTGGCCGCCGCGCCCCGGAAGTTCATGGCCTGGAAGAGGTACTGCATCATCGTGCGCATCTCGCCGAACTGACCGCCGAGCCCCTCTTGAAGTGCATTGGCGGCGGCAGGATCCGGCTCGCCGTCGGCGATCTCGTTGATCCAGGTCTGGGCGTGGAAGTACATGGTCGACCCCTTCTCGACCGGAGGCGAGGTGCCGCCGCTCTCTGCCCTGCCTACACGGCCGGGGCGACTGAGGGCGGGGGCTTGCCACGGGTGCCTGCCCTGCGTAGAACCTCCGCGGCGGGAGCCGATCGACGGGCCGAAGTCACCGGGCCGGCGAGAGGGACCGCAGGTGGTCGATGGCAGCATCCAGAGCCGCCTCGAGGGCTATGGTGTCGCGGCGCGTCTGACTCAGGAGGAGTCCGCCCTGGACCGCGGCCAGCAGAGCGAGCGCTGCTCGGTCGAGATCGAGGTCGGCCGGGAGGAGGCCCCGGACGCGCATGGTCGCCAGCCCCGAGTGGAGCAGCTCCTCCCAGGCGGCGAACGACGCCTGGAGGGCGGTCCGCGCGTCGAGGTTCGTCTCGACGAGGTCGCTTGCCAGGCTGCCGATGGGGCAGCCGCCGACGCACTGCTGCGCCTGGAGCACGTCGATGATCATGTCGCGCCAGGCGACGAGACCGTCGAAGCTCTCGACCCGGGTCAAGCGAGAGCGGTGGATGTCGAGCACCGTCTCGGTCTGGTGATCGATGACCGCCAGGATCAGCGCGTTCTTGTCGACGAAGTAGTGGTAGAGCTGGGACGCGTTGACGCCCGCCACCCGCTGGATGTCGTCGATCGTCGCGCGCTCGACGCCGACCTCGAGCATCAGCCGCGACGCGGTCTCGACGATGCGCTGCCGAGTGGCTCGCCCTTTCGCCGTGAGTGGGCGGCCGCCGACGGAGGCGAGCGGAGCATCGGTAGTGAGGGACATGGTCGGAGACTACCGCTTTTAGAGTTGACATTCCATTTTTTGGCGCCAATTTTTGGAGCAATCACTCCAATCGAAAGGCTCCTCATGACGAACATCGACTTCTCCGGGCTCACTGCCCTCGTGACCGGCGGCACCAGCGGGATCGGCCGCGAGGTCGCGCTCCAGCTCGGCGCAGGCGGGGCCCACGTCGTCGTGACCGGCCGCAGCGCCGAGCGAGGCGCCGCGACCGTCGATGCGATCGTCGCAGCCGGTGGCGCTGCCGACTTCGTGGCGGTCGATCTCGCCGACGCCGCCGCGGTGACGCACCTCGCCGCGGAGGCGCTCCGCATCGGGGGCGGACGCGTCGACGTCCTCGTCAACAACGCCGGCCTCTTTCCCTTCGGCGCCACGGCCGACGCCGACACCGAGATGTTCGACTCCGTCATGGCGGTCAACGTCCGAGCGCCCTTCACGCTGGTCGGGGCGCTCGCCCCCGGGATGGCCGAGCGAGGTCACGGCGCGATCGTCAACGTGACGACGATGGTGGCCGCGTTCGGCATGAGCGGCATGTCTCTCTACGGCTCGTCGAAGGCGGCGCTCCAGCTGCTGACGAAGGCGTGGGCGGCCGAGTTCGGGGCCTCGGGCGTCCGCGTCAACGCCGTCAGCCCCGGCCCGACGCGCACCGAGGGGACCGAGGTCATGGGTGAGAGCCTCGACGCGCTCGCCGCGACCACGCCCGCCGGCCGGCCGAGCACGCCCGCCGAGGTGGCCGCGGGCATCGTCTTCCTCGCCTCGGCGGCGGCATCGAACATCCACGGCGTGATCCTGCCCGTCGACGGCGGGCGTCTCGCCGTCTGAGACTCGGGGCGCCGGAGCTCGCGGCCGAGCGGCTGGGAGTTCCGGCGCGACGGCCGGGCGGCGCGTAGCGTCCCGTCTATGAGCACCGACGACCAGACCACGCCCCTCATGGACGGCAGCGACGACGCGACGAACGACGAGAAGCTCGCCGGGCTGATCGAGCAGGTCGACAACGACCACGGCGACGAGGGCGCCGGGGCGATGGCCGACCACCTGCGCGACCGGATGGAAGAGACGAAGGTCGACCCGGAGAGCACCGACGATCCGGCGCTCGGGGCGGAGTAGGCGATGGCCGACCTGGACTCGGTCCGCTGGAACGACGAAGCTCGCGGCAAGATCCTCTCGGATGCCGATGGCGTTCTTCGCGATGCCGTAGCCGACGTCGCGCGCGACTATGCCGGAGACGGCTGGGAGGCCGCATTCCAGTCGCTCAACGAGCGTCTCAAGACACGCTTCATCGACTACGAGCCGGGCCCCGACGTGCGCAAGTTCGCCGAGATGATCGCGGCGGGCGACTTCGCCTGAGCTGCCAGCCGGCCAGGCGAGCGTCGATGGCGGCCCACCACTTGTGAGCCCCCATCGACGTCCACGCTCAGACGAGCGGGCCGTCGTCTTCCGTGCTGCGCCGCGTGACCCGCTCGCCCGAGACGGAGTCGACGCCCGTTCGCGAGGTCGACACGACGCGACGGCGGCGGGTCGCCAACACGATGCCGAGGATCACGCCGAACGCACCGGCGGCCATGAGGATGTAGCCGATCAGGTGAATGTCGACGCCCGCGACCTGGAAGTTGAGGGCAAACGCCAGGATGGCGCCGATGACGAGCAGGAAGATGCCTCCGCCGATACTCATGGTCAGTCCTTTCGTCGTCCGTGTGTGTGGCTTGTGAAGCGTAGCGGCAGAGCACCGCGGGCGCCGGGTGCGAGGCCGCTTTCAGTCGCGCGGCACGCGCACCGTCAGGCCGCCCGGCTTGACCGTCGTCCGGAAGCCGACCGCCTTGCCGAACTCGTCGCCGTCGATCTCGATGTCTTCGGGCCCGCGGAGCTTCACCGTGACCGACTTGGCCTTGACGTAGCGGAGCGCCTCGTCTTCCCGGCCCTTGAGCTTGTCGGCGAACGGCAGTCGCCGGACCACGCCGTTCTCCCAGAACACCTTGTACAGGATCTGCAGCCACCCGAGGAAGCTCTCCGGTCGCAGGAGCAGGATGTCGAACACCCCGTCGTCGATGGCGGCGTCCGGCAGCAGGAGGATGTTCGCGGGGAGGGCTCCGCAGTTGCCGATGATGATCGTGTTCGCGCGCATGGTGCGGGCGGGCTTGCCGTCGAAGCTGTAGCGGAACTCGAGGTGGTTCTTCTCCCGCAGAGTGGTGACGAGGGCTTTGGCGTACGCGAGCCACCCCACCCTCTTCTTGAGGTCGGCGTCGGTGTTGGCGAGCATCCGCGCGTCGACGCCGAGACCTGCCATCACCACGTAGACGTGCTTGGTGACGCTGTCGTCGTCGCGCCGGATGTCGATCAGGCCCAGGTCGATGGCGCGGTCGTCGCCGGCGAATGCAGTGTGGAGAGCGTTGTCGAGATCTTCGAGGGTCAGCTTGAGGTTGCGGGCCAGGAGGTTGCCGGTGCCGGACGGCAGAAGCGCCAGCGAGGCCGACGAGTCGTGCATGCCCTCGGCCACGGCGCGCACCGTCCCGTCTCCCCCGGCCGCGATGATCATCGTGGCTCCTGCGGCGAGCGCCTCGGCTGCAGGGCCCTGGCCGGCGTCCTCCTCGGAGGTCTCGAACCAGAGCGTGCTCGGCCAGCCGGCTTCCTTCTCGGCGACGGCGACGGCCTGCCGAACGGCCTCGACGTCGATCTTGATCGGGTTGTACACGACCGCGGCCTGACGGGCAGGGGCGGAGGGAGGGGTCGTCATGCGCTCACCGTACCGGGTGGCTCCTCAGTGCTGTGCCCCACCGTCACCCGCAGTACTCGGACGGCGGGATGCCGCTGTCGGCGAGGATGATCCCGACCACCTCGTCGTGCTCGCCGACGCTGAAGTCGATCCAGCGGCCGTTCTCTCCGCTGAGCCCGTAGTACGTGGTGATGTCGCCGTAGGCGCCCGTCTTCGGGATGCCCGGATAGGCGGACTTCAGTGCCGCGGCGGTCGACCCGATGCCGATGCCGGCCTCCGTCTTCGGCGATGCGGCGATGACCGTCGAGCTGACCGGCTGCGAGTTGTCGCCCGAGACCGCCACCAGGGTCGTGACGTCGGGATTCGCCCGCAGGAACGTGGTGGCGAACTGGGGGGTGCCCTTGCCGTAGAAGAAGTCGGCGGGACACGTGCCGCCCTGCCCGAGCTCCTGATTCTCCGACCCGGTGTACCCGAGGCCCGTCATGACCTTCGCCTCGGCCTTCTGGTCGCCGCCGATCGTGAGTGGTCCGACGCGGGTGAACGTGATGGGCCACGTCGACGTGTCGTCGGCGGTGAACGAGCCCGTCGGCGTCGGGGTGCTCGCCTCGGTCGGGGCGGCTGTCGGGGCCGGAGCCTCGGTGGCGGTGGCGCTCGGCGACTCGATGGTCGGCGCCTCGGTGCTCGGCCCGGCGGCGGTGGGGCCGGTGGAGCAGGCGGTGAGGAGCGCGGCCGCGACGGCTGCCGCGACCATGGCGGCCGCGATCCTGCGCCCGCTGTGATGAGTGGTGTCGTTCACGGAATCTCCCTGCGTCGAGTGTGGTCCTAGTCAGTGATGTCCGCAGCGGGCAAAAGGTTTCACCCGGTTCAGCGTCGACTGCGGAGCGATCCCGCGGCGGCGAAGGCCACAGCCAGCAGCACGGCGACGAGCCAGAACGAGTCGAGCAGGCCGATGGCCTCGGACAGCCCGCCGATGACGGGCGGCCCCGCGAGGTTGGCGAGGTAGCCGACCGAGGCGACGGCGCTGACCCGCGCGGCGGCGTTGGGCCCGCTCTCGGCCGCGGCCGACATGCCGAGCGGGAAGCCCATCGACACGCCGAATCCCCAGAGCACGACCCCGACGAGCACGACCCAGACCGGCCCGCCGAGGATGAACACCGCCAGCCCGACGACGCCGATCGCCGTCGTCAGGCGGATCGTGCGGACGCGGCCGATCCGATCCACGACGGGCCCTCCCGCCACGCGCGCCGCCGTCTCGGAGATCGCGAACACGGTGAAGAACAGTGCGGCGACGGTCTCGGTCTGCCCGTGTCCGTCGCGGGCGGAGAGCGACAGCCAGCTGTTCGCCGTGCCCTCTCCGAGCTCCGCACCGAGCATGACGACACCGATCAGCAGGAGTCGCGGGTCGAGCAGCCGACGGGCGGACTGCCCCAGACGCACCCGCCACGGCACGCCGTCCGCTCCCCCGACCTCGGCTGCCTCGCCCTCCTCGGCGGGCGGCAGCCGCAGGTACGCCGTCGCCCCGAGGCCGACGACGGCGATCAGGGCGGCTTCGGCCAGGAACTGCCACGCGAACCCGACGCCGAGCGCGGCTGCCCCGGCGCCGATCCCGGACCCGATCACGGCCCCCGCCGACCAGGCGGCGTGGAGCAGGGGCATCAGCGTCCGGCCGGCGGCCGTCTCGACGGCGGCACCCTGAACGTTGATCAGCACGTCGAAGGAGCCGACCGCCAGCCCGACGACCACGAAGCCGACCACCGTGGCCGGCACGGACGCGGCGACCCCTGCGCCCAGCCCCACGAGGGCGATGCCGACGCCGATGAGCACCGCGGCCCCGCCGATGGCGCGGCGCGGACCGAAGCGGGCGAGTGCGTGCGCCGCGAGCGACAGCCCCGTGACGGAGCCGACGGTGACGCCGGCCAGGGCGATCCCGATGAGGCCGTCGCCGATGCCGAGGGAGTCGCGGATGCTCGGCAGCCGGGGGCCCCAGGTCGACAGCGCGATCCCGCCCAGCGCGAAGAGCACCATGACGGCGTTGCGCCACGACGTCGTGGTCGACGCCGGGGCGAGACGGGCTGAGCGGTTCGTCATGCGGACTCCCGGAGCGTGAGCGTCAGCGGCACGCTGATGTCGTGCGACGGGTCGTCGCGATGGGTGTGGTCGCCGAGCGCGTCGTGCAGGAGGCCCAGAGCCTCGCGCGCCAGGCGGGTCGTGTCGATCGCCAGCGTCGTGAGCTCGGGCGTGACCGCTCGGCCCACGGCGAGGCCGTCGATGCCGATGACGGCGACGTCGCCGGGAACGGCACACCCGGCTTCGGCGAGCGCCTTCAACGCGCCGATCGCCATGATGTCGTTGTACGCCACTAGCGCGTCGACGTCGGGCCAGGCGGCCAGGATCTCGCGCGCCGCCCGCAGCCCGCCGTCCATCGACTCGTCGCCGGCGTAGGAGGGCCGGCTCTCCCCCTCGAGTCCCCTCGACGCGACGTGCCGACGGTACAGCTCGAGTCGGTCGCCGGAGCCCTCGGTCGAATCGACGAACGCGATGCGCGTGCGCCCCGACACCGCCAGGTGGTCGATACCCTGGCCGATGGCCGTCGCGAGGTCGAGCACGACCCGCGCGTCCAGGCGCGGGTGCGCCGGCCCGTCGAGCATGACCAGCGGCATCCGGAGCCCGGTGCCGCTGAGGACGTCGTCGGGCAGCAGCGACATCGTGTCGTTCCGGCATCCGGTCAGGACGACCGCGTCGACGCCCTGGGTCATCGACGCCAGCTGCGCGCGTCCCTTGACCGGGTCGCTCCCCACGTCGCACAGGAGCAGGCTCCAGTCGCGCTCGGCAGCCTGCCTCGACAGGGCCGAGGCCAGCTCGGCGAAGTACGGGTTGCTGAGGTCGTCGACCACGAAGCCGACCGTCGTCAGGCGCCCCTGGACCAGCCCCTGGGCCGCCCGATTGGGACGGTAGTTGAGGCTGCGCGCCGCCGCGACGACGCGCTCGCGGGTCGCCGGCGAGATGTCGGCGAGACCGTTCAGGGCGCGGGTGACCGTCTGCCGGGACACCCCGGCGAGCTCGGCCACGTCGATGATCGTGGCGCGTGGGGGCACGGAGCTCATACGCGGGCCGCTACTTTTCCGTCACCGGAGGTCCAGCCAGGCGACCTGCTCCGGGGTCAGCTCGACGCCGAGACCGCGCATCGACGAGCGCGCTTCGGCGATGGTGCGCGGCCCGAAGAGCGGGAACGTCGGGAACGGCTGGTGCAGCACGAAGGCGAGGGCGATCGCGGTCGCCGCCACGCCGTGCTCGGCGCCGAGCTGCTCGGCCCGGCGCAGGCGCTCGAAGTTGTCGTCGCTGTAGTAGCAGCGGACGAGCTCGGCGTCGGTGAGGTCGTCGGGGCGCGCGCGGCCGGTGAAGAAGCCGCGGGCCTGCGACGACCAGGGCAGCAGCGGGATCTGGCGCTCTTCGAGCCACCGCTTCGACTCCGGATCGGTGACGTGCTTGCACCCGGCCCACGGGACGTCGTATGCCTCGGCGAGTCCGAAGTGGTTCGAGAGCACCGAGAACTCGGCGCGGCCGTTGGCCCGGGCGTAGGCGTTGGCCTCGTCCACGCGAGCCGGCGTCCAGTTCGAGCCGCCGTACACGTGGATCCGCCCGGCCGCGCGGTGCTCGTCGAGCACGTCGACGAACTCACCCACGGGCACCTCGGTGTTGTCCCTGTGCATCATGTAGATGTCGGCGTACCCGGTGCCCTGACGCTCGAGGCTCTCGAGCAGCTGCCGGCTCAGCGACTCCGGATCGCAGTAGGGCGTGTGGGCGCCCTTGGTGATGACCACGAGGTCCTCGCGGATACCGCGGTTCGCGATCCACCGCCCGAGCCGCTCCTCCATCTCGCCGTGGCCGTAGAGCCAGCCGGTGTCGAAGGTGTTGCCGCCCTGGCTGACGAAGTGGTCGAAGATCGCCGACGCGTGCGCCAGGTTCTCCTGGTTGTCGACGCCCATGATCAGCCGCGACACCCTCTTGCCGACGCCGTCGATCTCGCCGTAGACCATCGGCGCGTCGGGCGACACCGCGAGCGGCGCCCCGGTGACGGGAGGGATGGACACGTCTTCCCGTTCGAACGGGTAGCGGAGCGAGATCGCCTCCCGCCACTGGTCGAGGACGCGGGCCGTGCCGACGCTGTCGTCGAGGCCGCTCTCGAGGGTCTCGCCGCTGCCGTCCCGCAGCGCGGCGATGGTGGCGGCGGCCTCCAGCCCGTACGGCTGCGCGCCGGAGAACGAGAGCGAGCGGGTCTCGCCGTCGACCGTGCGCACGGTCATCTCGGGCTGCTCGCCGAGCGTCCACGGGTCGGTGAGCACGATGCTTCCGAGCGACCCGGTGATCGTGACCGCGTTGGCGTCGTCGACGCGGACGCCGCAGCGCACCGTCGCCGTGACGCCGTCGCCGAACTCGAGCTGAGCGACCGTCCACTCGTCGACGCCGGTCGGCCCGAGCGCGCCCTTGGCTGTGACGGCGAGCGGCTCGGCGAACGCACGGCCCCGCGCGGCGCCCACGACCGCGCGGGCCATGGAGACGGGATAGCCGCCCACGTCGAGGATCCCGCCGCCGGCGGTCTCGACGTCGAACAGGCGGCCCTCGCGCACGGCCACCGCGAACGAGAACGCGGCGTCGATGTGCACGAGCTCGCCGATCGCCCCCTCGCGCACGAGGTCGAGGAGGGCGCGGGTCTGCGGGTGGAAGCGGTACATGTACGCCTCGACGAGGGTCGCCCCCGCCTGCCTGGCCTCGTCGGCGACGACCATCGTCGTTCCCGCGTTGGGCGTGAGGGGCTTCTCGCAGAGCACCGCCTTGCCGGCCGCGATCGCGTCGAGCACCAGGCGCGCGTGACCGGTGTGGACCGTGGCCACGTAGACGGCGTCGATGCTCGGGTCGGCGAGGATCTCGGCGTAGGTCCCTGTCCGCACGGCGTCGCCGCCGGAGCCGTCAGGGCCATCGGAGCCGCCGGGCCCGGCTCCGTGCTCGACGGCGAACGCCGCGAGGCCGGCCGCGCGCCCCTCGTCCGTGCTGCCGACCGCCGCGAGCACACCGCCCGACGAGGGAAGCTGCGAGACGAAGCGGCGCGCGATCGATCCGGCGCCGAGCACTGCCCAGCGGGCCGTCGTAGGAGAGGTCATCGGTCTTCTTCCTCGGTGAAGTGAGCGACCGTGAACGTTCACGGCCACGCACACGCTATCAAGATCCGGTGCGTCACGCACCTGCTCGAGAGAGCGTCAGAGTAGCCCGAGCTCCATCGCCAGCGTCACAGCACGGGTCCGGTCGCTCACCCCGAGCTTCTCGAAGACGTGGATCAGGTGCGTCTTCACGGTGGCCTCGCTGACGAACAGCTCGCCGGCGACGGACCGGTTGCTGTGGCCCGAGGCGACCAGCGCGAGCACCTGCCGCTCGCGCGCGGTGAGCGCCGGCGTCGCGGCCTGCGCTCCGGCCGGCGCGGCGACGCGACGCACGAGCATGGCAGCGATCGAGGGCGCCAGCGCGACCTCTCCCCGCGCGGCCGAGCGGACGCCGGCCAGCAGCTCGTCTTCCGGAGACGCCTTGAGCAGGTAGCCGACGGCGCCTGCCTCGATAGCGGTCAGGATCTGCTCGTCGGTCTCGTAGGTCGTGAGCACGACGACGCGCACGGCGGGGTCGCGGGCGATGATCTCCGCCGTCGCCCGGTCGCCCGAGAGCACCGGCATGCGGAGGTCCATCAGCACCAGGTCCGGCTGGAGCGCGGCTGCGAGGTCCACCGCCTCCCGCCCGTCGCCCGCCACTCCGACGACATCCACGTCGTCGGTCGCGGCGAGCAGCGCGACGATGCCGCTTCGCACGATCGGATGGTCGTCCGCGACGATGACACGGATCACGAGGCGCTCCCGAGCGGCAGCGAGGCCACGAGAGTCGATCCGCTCCCCGGCGCGCTCCGTACCTCGAGCCGGCCGTCGGCGAGGCCGAGGCGCGCGCGCATCCCGGCCAGGCCGTAGCCGTCGGAGGAGCGCGCAGGATCGAACCCCGCCCCGTCGTCCCCGACCGTCAGGCGCACTTCGGCGCCCGCCCGGATCAGCCCGAGACGGGCCGACGCCGCCCCCGAGTGCTTCCTGACGTTGGCGAGCCCCTCCTGAGCACAGCGGAGTAGCACCACCTCGACGTCGCGGTCAAGACCCTCGACCCGATCGACGTCGAGGTCGACGTGGATCCCGGTCTCCCGCTCGAAGCGGCCGGCCAGACGCCGCAGCGCCGGCTCGACGCCTCCCCCGAGGTCGACCGCCGAGGTCGAGGCGACGAGCGACCGGGCCTCCGTGAGGGCCTCCCGCGCGCTCTCCTCGAGGAGGGCCGCGGTGTCGCCGGCCACGTCGAGCGTGTCGGCGGCCAGCTCCCGCTTGAGCCGCTGCGTCAGGAGCACGACGCCCGTCAGGCTCTGCGCGATCGTGTCGTGGATCTCCCGGGCGAGGCGCTCCCGCTCGCCGGAGGCACCCGACTCGCGGCTGAGCGTGGCCAGCCGCACCTGCGCGAGCGTCAGCTCGTCGAGCAGCTTCTGGCGCTCCTCGCTGAGCTCGGCGAGCCGGGTGATCCAGACCCCGAGCGCGATGCTGCCGACGAGGCTGATGCCCTCGATGAGCACGGCCTGGGTCCAGTCGTCGGGCGCGGACCCGAGGCCCGTCGCCATGGCCACCGCGATGACGACGGTCAGCAGCGCGTTCACCGCGACAGCGACGCGGACCCGATCGACCATCACCCAGATCAGAGGGCAGGCGATGGCCTGGACGAAGGCCGTGCTCGGGTCGACGAACACCATGACGCCGGATGCCACGACGAGGATCGCCAGGAAGGCCGCCGCCGCTGTCGGCCGGGTGAAGCCGCGGCGTCCGAACGTGCACCAGGCGAGCGACAGCAGCGCGATGACGATCACGGCGACGATCCGGTCGGCGTCCCCCGCGACGAGGTTGATGACGCAGATGGAGGCGATCAGGGCCATCGTCGCCCCGAAGAAGAGGTCCCACCACCGTGCTCAGCCTCTCACGCGACGCGGTCACGAGTCCTTGCGGATCCACCGGAACGTGAGGCGGGCGGCCACGACGCCGACCACGAGCCAGACGCCGAGCACGGCGGCAGTTCCTGCGGCATCCCAGGATCCCCCGGGCTCGAGCGTCTCGAACGTGGAGGGGAGGAACACGCTGCGCATCCCCTGCGCCAGCCACTTGAGCGGGAACACCGATGCGAAGCTCTGGAGCCACGAGGGCAGCTGGCTGAACGAGAGGTAGACGCCGCTGATGAACTGCAGCACGAGCACCATGGGCACGATCACCGCGGTGGCGCTCTTGCCGGTCCGCGGCACCCGCGAGAGCGCGATGCCGAGAACCGCCGACGTGGTGATGCCGAGCAGGTAGACCCAGACGAACGTGAGCCACTTCGAGGCGTCCGCAGGCAGAGCCACCTGGAAGGCGATCCGCGCGACCAGGAGCAGCAGCACGATCTGCAGGGCCGAGGTCGCAAGCACCTGCAGGAACTTCCCCACGAAGTACGACAGCACCGGGAGCGGGGTCCCGGCCAGGCGCTTGAGCGTCCCGTCGCCGCGCTCGACCGCGATGTCGACTGCGAGGTTCTGAACCCCCGACAGCAGGATCCCCGCGGCGATCATCCCCGGCAGGTAGAACGCCGCCGCGGTGATCCCGCCGGAGCCGTCCGGCTTCGTGCCGAAGTTGCCGGCCGAGCTGAACGCGACCGAGAAGATCGTGAGCATGACGACCGGGAAGAGGAAGGTGAAGAAGACGGTGTCGCCCTGTCGGAAGTAGACGGCCGTCTCGAAGCGGGCGCGGCGGAGGCCGAGAGCGAGGGCGTTCACGCGAGCACTCCCGTCGGCGTCGCGGTGCTGTCGTGCTTCGCGACGAGGTCGAGGTAGACGTCTTCGAGGCTCGGGCGGATGACCTCGAGCGACCGGACCTCGCCGCCCGTCGACCGGTGCAGCTCGGCGACCAGGGCCGTCGGCTCGGTCGTGCGCTGCTCACGCTGGCCCGCGGCGTCGACCCATCGGACGACGGGGATCCGCGAATCCTGCCCCCCGATCTCGTCGACGGGCCCGAGGGCCACCAGCCTGCCGCCGACGACCACCCCGGCCCGGTCGCCGAGCTGCGCCGCCTCGTCGAGGTAGTGCGTCGTGAGCAGGATGGTCGTGCCCTCGCGCTTGAGGAGGCGGATGAGGCTCCAGAACTCGTGCCGCGCCTCGGGGTCGAACCCCGTCGTCGGCTCGTCGAGGAAGAGCAGCTCGGGCCGGCCGATCACGCCGAGGGCCACGTCGACCCGGCGGCGCTGGCCGCCCGAGAGGGCCCTGATCCGCGTCCCCGCCTTCTCGGTGAGGCCGACCGCGGCGATCGTCTCGTCGACGTCGCGCGGGTTCGGGTAGAAGGTGGCGAAGTGCGCGATCAGCTCGCGCACGCCGACGTTGCCGCTCTCGCCGCTCGACTGCAGCACCATGCCGATGCGCCCCCGCCAGTCGCGGCCCGCCCGGCCCGGGTCCTGTCCGAGCACGGTCACGTCGCCGGAGGTGCGGTCGCGATACCCCTCGAGGATCTCGATGGTGGTGCTCTTGCCGGCGCCGTTGGGTCCGAGTAGGGCGAACGTCTCGCCCCGTCCGATGTCGAAGGAGATGCCGTCGACGGCGTCGAAGGCGCCGTAGGTCTTGCGCAGGTCTCGCACGCTGACGTGCTCGGTTTCGCTCATGAGACCACACTGGCCGACCCCGTCGCCTGCCGGACCAGCCGATCGGCCAGACCCGGCGTCAACCGATCGGTGGATGCGGGTCAGGGTCGTGCGGCCCGCCCTCAGCGGGCGATCTTGCCGGTCTGCTCTCGGATGAGGTCGCGCATCCGAGCCGGCTGATCGTCGGGCAGGTCTGCCCACGCGGTGTCGGCCCGGTCGGCGACCGCCTGGTAGATGACCCGTACCTCTTCGACGACGCGATCCTGATCGAGGCCGCTCGTGCGGGCGAGTTTCGCCCAGTGGTCGATGCTGACCTCCTGCGAGAAGTCGGCGCCGCTGACCCTCATGGCGAGGGTCTGGTCGTAGGAGGGCCACAACCGTGTCGGCAGGGAGTCGTAGATCGGGGCGAGGCTGATGCTCCCGGGGCGCAGCAGCACCGAGTAGTTCTTGGCGTGCGCGTCGGCATTGCCGATGGCGGAGTTGAACGCCATCTGGCGGACGAAGTCGTACCCGGAGCGCAGGTCGGCGTCATGGGCGGCGAGCAGTTCGATGACCTGTCTCGCCGTCACGTCGTACTTTTCGGAGGTGTCCTTGCCGAGGGCCTGTGCCATGTCTTCGACGTGGACGCGACGCGCGATGGAGTCAGCGCCGGTCACCCGATCGAAGCGCTCGACGATGTACGCCTGCTCCCCCGCGATGGTGAGGATGGACGCCCTCGGGGCGGCGATGCCGACAAGGCCTGCGAGAGCGATCGCTGCGACTTCGGCCTCTTCCGCACCGACGTTGACGTTCGCAGCGGGCTTGACGATGTGCGTTGACGGGATCGCGGCGTTCGACCAATACCAGTCGCCGTCGATGTCGGCGAGGGCGAACTTCGGCTGCGAGCCGGCGAGGGAGAACCGGGCCGGCTCTGCGCTGTCGTACCAGCGGTCGGTATCGAGGTGGAGGGTACGGATGCGGAAGGCGATCGCATCGTCTTCGGCCGGGTCGAGGTCGCCGATCGCGGCCTCCGGCGTCTCGTCGCCCGGCGGAAGCACGAGGCCGCCGGCGAGGTCGCCTCCGACTGCGGCGAGCAGATCGAACGTGCCGGTGGACGCGGCGTGGGTGACGCTCTTCATCCATTCGCGGGCGGCTTGGCGGTCCGGGAGAAGGTTGCCGAGGAACCTTCCTGCCGCCTTCCTGGTCGCGGCCCCGTCACGAGGCAGCGACAGCGATATGGGAGTCTGCGGTGCATTGTCGTCGTAGAGGAACGTGATGCTCCCGGCCCGCTCGTCCTCGATGAACTCTCCGGCGTAGACGCCCTCCAGCCACGCAGACAGGCGGCGGGTCACGGTGTCGGCCGAACGGTCACCGGCGGCAGCGCGAGCGGCTGCACGCCGAGGGCGCGGAGGGCGGCACGGGTCGAGCCGATGCGGACGCCGGGCTTTCCCTTCTCCAAATCGATGATGTCGCGGGCTTCCACATCGGCGAGCGCGGCGAGGTCTCCGACGGTCCACTGGTGGATCGCTCGTTCGTCAGCGATAACGCGCGCGAGCCGGTCGCCGGTGTTGGCGAACTTCCGGCGGGGTTTGCGGACGAGGGCGACCACCCGGTCATCTCGCCGTTCGTGAGCCTGGCGGACGATGACTTCTCCGGGGGTGAACCCGGCGGGCACCTGGTCGCGAAACCAGGAGCGGAGCAGATCGGCGGGGTTGTCCGCCCGGCGCAGCTGGCCGAGGTGCTTCGCCACGCGAACGCGATCGGGTCCGGTGAGTCCGTCGAGGCTCTGCGCTCTGAGCGCGCGGATCATATGAGCACGCATCGCCGTTCCCATCGACCGCGGGGCGGCTGGGCGGGCGGGCCGGTCTTCTGAGTCGATGACCCAGGTCTTGCCGCGCCGGTGGGCTGGGATCACACCCTGGCTGGCGAGCGTTCGCACGCGTCGGGCACTGATGCCATGCGCAGCAGCGTACTGCTCCGTCGTCGTCATGCCCCGACTCTACGCCTGCGGAACAAGAAGTGCACTCACGTATCAGGGGGTCAGACCCGCCCCGCAGCGGTAGAGGGCGGTCGCGAGGCCGTCGACGGCCTGGCGCGCGGTCGCGGGGTCGGTTCCCGCGGGCACGCGTTCGGCCCAGATGGTGAAGGCGACGCGGTGGCCGGCGCGGGGGTCGGCGATCGCGGTCAGGCCGTACATGTCATCGAGCGTGCCGGTCTTGCCTCGGATCCTGCCCGCCGCTTCCCGGTTCGACGTCTGGAAGCGGCCGTTCTCGGCGAGGGTTCCCGTTCGACCGGCGACCGACAGCCCGTCGTCAACGGGTCCGAGCCCGTGGTCGCGCCGGGCGACCTGCACCATCAGGCGCGTCATGGCCGTCGCGGTCACGGCGTCGTCCGAGCTCAGCCCGGACGCGTCTGCCAGCCGGAGCCCGTCGGCCGAGACGCCCAGCCGGTCGAGCGAGCCTCCGGTGCCGCCCTGGATGCCGTCGAACGTCGACCCCGTCCCCGCGTTCACGGCCACAAGGCGCCCCAGAGTCTCGGCCAGAGTGTCGTCGGAGTGCGTCAGCGTGTAGCGCGCGAGCTCCGCCACCGGAGCCGACTCGACGGACGCCAGCTTCGTCGCACCGGCCGGGGCCGTGACCAGCGCAGGATCGACCCGGACGGAGCCGCCGAGCAGCGGCGCGAACGCGTCCGCCGCTCGCATCACGGCGGCGTCGCCCCGCTTCGAGTACTCGTTCGTCGGGTCGTCCCGGTCGCCGTCGACCATGAGCGCCGTGATGTTGGACACCGAGCCGGTCGTCCGCGCCGAGTCGCTCCAGGTCGGAAGCCACGCCGGCCCGCCGAACAGGCTCGAGTCCACTTCGAGCGTCGTGATCGGCACGTCGGCGAGCCGCGGATCGGCCTGGCGAGCCGCGAGGGTCTCCGCCGCGAGCGCGTCGAGGTGCGGCGCCTGCGGGTAGACCGACGACTGCCCGCTGGGCAGGCGCGAGAGGGTCGGGTCGCCGCCCCCGACGAGGATGACCGCGCCGGGGTCGGCGCCCTGCAGCACCCGGGTGGTCAGGCGCGTGTCGGCTCCGAGCGTCGTGACGGCGGCGGCCATCGTGAGCACCTTCATCGTGCTGCCCGTGGCGGCCGGCTCGTCGGCGCGGATTCCCGCCAGCGACCGGTCGGTGTCGACGTCTCGGACGGCCAGGTGGAGTGTTCCGGCGCTCCAGCCGCGCGTGAGCTGGGCGACGCTGCATCCGGGCCTGACCGAGGGGATCGCCGAGGCGTCGGCAGGGTCGAAGGGGTTCTTGAGGAGTCCGCTCGCGAGTCCGGCCGCGACGACTGCAGTCGCCGTGACGGCGGCGGCGGCGACACGGCGGCGCGATCTCTTCGTCTTCATACCTCGACGCTACGAAGCCGCCACGCGCCGCACCTCCCCCGCGCGACCGGTACGACCGGGCCTCGAGGCGGAGATCCGCGCGGCGACGAGCTCGTCGCGCACCGGCCTCACGACCGCGAACAGCCCTCGGACGTGGACCGGCGGCATCAGGAGGCGACCGGCTCGGCCGCGGCTGGGGACGCCGTGGCCTCATCTGCCGAGGCCGGTGAGTCCGGCTTCCCCGGCAGGATCACGGCGACGATCATGCCGAGCGCCGTGAACCCGATCGCCCACCAGAACGCGTGCTGGAAGGCGGCCGCCGGGCTCGCGCTGCTGGACGCCTCTGCCAGGACGACAGCGAGCACGGCCGTTCCGAAGGCGCCGCCGAGCTGCTGCGCGAGACGGGTGATGGTGCTGCCGTGCGGGATCTCCGCTCGGTCGAGCCCGGTGAATCCGACGGACATGATCGGGATCATCACGGCACCGAGACCGACCCCGCGGACGACGAGGACGATCAGGATCCCCACGGTGCTGGTCGACGCGTCGGCGAAGGCGAACGGGATGGTCGCGAGCAGCACGATCCCGAAGCCCAGGAGGGCGACGATCCTGGCTCCGATCCGGTCGGTCAGGCGACCGGCGAGCGTGCGACTGAGGAGGGAACCGACCCCCTGCGGGATCAACAGGAGTCCGGCGCCAAGGGCGTCGGTGCCGCGAAGATCTTGAAAAGACAGGGGCAGCAGGAGCATGCCGCCGTAGAGAGCTGCGCCCATCAGGAACATCAGCCCGGAGGCGGCGGCCAGTGGCCGGTGACGGAAGAGCGCGACATCCACGAGCGCGGCGCGACCGCGCCGGGACGCCCAGAGCGCGAAGGCGACGAGCAGCAGGATGCCGGCGGCCAGGGGAGCCCACACGTCGAATCGCGCGAAGCCGTCCGCCCGGCTCGCGTCGCTCAGCCCGAACAGCACGCCCACGACGGCCGGCGACAGCAGCACCAGGCCGACGACGTCGAGGCGGGCGTCGCGCGGCGGAATCTCGGCGGGGATGAACTTCCACGCCAGGACCAGCCCGGCCGCAGCGAAGGGCACGTTGACCCAGAACAGCCAGGGCCAGCTGCCGGCGCCGAGGATGAGACCGCCGATGACCGGGCCGAGAATCGGGCCGAGCGCTGTCGGGAGCGAGGCGATCGACATCAGCGAGCCCAGCGAACGCCCACCGGCGGCCTGCATGAGGAGCGTCGTCAACAGGGGCATCATGGCTCCGGCGCCGACGCCCTGTACCGCGCGGAACGCGATCAGGCTGTCGACGTTCCAGGCCAGCGAGCAGAGGATGCTGCCGACGAGGAACACCACCAGTGCCGACATCCAGAGGCGCTTGCCGCCCAGGCGGTTCTGCAGCCAGCCGACGATCGGCACCGTGACGCCCATGGCCAGCAGGTAGGCGGTGCTGACCCACTGGATGGTGTCGACGCTGGCGTGCAGGTCGCCAGCGAGAGTGTGCAGGGCGACGCTGACGATCGTCGAGTCGAAGAGCGGTGCCATGACGCCGACGATCAGCGCTGTGGCGAGGCGGGTGAGGTTCTTGTCCATGATGACCTTAGATACGGTGAAGTTTCTTAATGCCCTCACGGTACGACGGCGCGATAAGATACGCAAGTGGATCTTGCCAAGACGCGCCGACGGGGCGCCGAACTCGAAGAGGCCCTGCTCGATTCCGCCTGGACGGAGCTCGAGCAGGTCGGCTTCAGCGCCTTCACCTACGACGGGGTCGCTTCGAGAGCAGGAACGTCGAAACCCGTCCTCTACCGGAGGTGGCCGGCGAAGGTCGACCTCGTCCTGGCCGCCCTCACGCACGGCGGGCTCTTCGCCCGCCGCGACCTGCCCGACACGGGGAGCCTGCGCGGCGACATCCTCGACGTCCTGCGCCGGTTCAACGCTGCGCGATCGGGCTTCATCGCAGCCATCACCGTCTACATGGCCGACATCAACGCCGAGACCGGGCTGTCACCGGCGCAGCTGCGCGACCGCCTCCTCGACGGGAGGATCGACACCGGACGCCAGCTCCTCGAGCGCGCCGCCGCACGCGGCGAGATCCCGACCCGCGACTGGTCGACGAGCGTCGCGTCGCTGCCGGCCGACCTGGTCCGACACGACCTCGTGATGACCCTGGCACCGATCCCCGACGCCCGCATCGTCGAGATCGTCGACGAGCTCTGGCTGCCTCTCGTCATGGAAGGGCGTTGAAGCGCCCCTCCCGAGAAGAGACCGCACTCCTCATCGAGGCCTGCGAGACGACGACGCCCCCTGCCAGTGGCAGGGGGCGTCGCGATCGCGGCGAGGCGTCCGATCAGGCCGTCGCGAGCGAGGCCGTGAGTGCTTCGTCGGCCTCGGTCAGGACCGCCGCTGCGACCTGAATGCCCTCGATCCGCCCAAGCGAGACATCCTCGTGCTCGATGTTCACCGCCATGTCGGGGTCGACCTCGTGGAGCGCGCGCAGGAACTCGGTCCAGTACGCCGTGTCATGCCCCTTGCCGAGAGCGACGAAGTCCCACGCGGACTCCTTCGGCCACTCGTTCGCCCACTCGTCGCCGCCGAGGTTGGTGCGCGGCTCGTCCTCCGGCAGTTTCCGGAACGAGTTGTCGAGCACGCCGTTGATGGCGGCCGCCGGGTTCACACGGACATCCTTGGCGGCGGCGTGGAAGACGAGCGGGCCGAGGTGGCGGACGACGGCGACCGGGTCCATCTGCTGCCAGAAGAGGTGGCTGGCGTCGAGCTCGACGCCGATGTTCGTCAGGCCGCCCTGCTCGACGAGGCGGGTGATGGTGGCGGGGTTGAAGACGAGGTTCTGCGGGTGCAGCTCGAGGGCGACCTTGACGCCGTTGTCTCGAGCGAGCTGGTCGATGCCCTTCCAGAAGTCGACGGCGATCTCGAACTGGCGGTCGATCATGTCGAGCGACGCGGAGTTCCAGGCGTTGACCTGCCAGTTGGGCAGGAGGTCGCCGTCTTCGCCGCCGGGCAGCCCCGACATGGTGACGACGCGGGTCTGGCCGAGGTTCGCAGCGGCGAGGATCGACGTGCGGATGTCGGCGGCGTGCACGTCGCCGATGACGGGATTCGGGTGCAGCGGGTTGCCGTTGCAGTTCAGGCCGGCGATCTCGACGCCGGTGCCCTCGAACACCGTGAGGTAGTCGTCGGCTGCGGCCTTCGACTTCGCGATCTCGGTGATGTTCGGGATGTGCACCGGGGGCAGGAAGCCGCCGGAGTTGATCTCGATCCCCGTCAGGCCGAGACCGGCGATGACCTCGAGGGCCTCCGACAGCGGGCGATCGTGCAGGATCGCGTTGTACAGGCCGAGCCTCATGCGGACACCTTCTCGTCGTCGGCGACGGCCACGGAGGCGCCGGACACCAGAGCGGAGTCGGCGACGGCCTGCAGGAGGTCCATGTTGTGCACGCCCTCGTCGAACGAGGCGCAACGCGGAAGCGAGTCCGCCTCGGGGATGCCGGCGACCTCCTCCAGGAACGCACGTGCCTGGAACACGAAGCCGTCGTTCTGACCGTGCCCGACGCCCTGGGCGTCCATCGCCTGACCGCCGGCGAGATAGGGGTGGTCGGGGCCGAGGATGATCTGACGGAAGCCGCGCTGCGCGGTCGGCCCGTCGGTGAGGAAGAGGGTGATCTCGGAGGGCCGACGGAAGTCGAACCGCGCCGAGCCCTTGTCGCCGAAGATCTCGAACTCGAGCGTGTTGGCGTTGCCGGTGGCGACGCGCGACACCTCGAACGAGCCGACGCCCTCGTCGAACGCGGCGGAGAACGTGGCATAGTCGTCGTTCTCGACGGCGCCGAGCGTGTCGGAGACCGCGGCGGCACCGCGACCGGAGATCTGGCCGAGAGGCTCGGGACGCTCCTTGATCACCGTCGCGAACCGGCCGCCATTGACGGACCGGATCGGCCCGGCCAGGAACTCGGCGATGTACGACAGGTGGCTGCCGACGTCGGCCAGCGCGCCCGACCCCTGGGGGCCTTTGAATCGCCAGCTCAGCGGAACCCGCGGATCCGCCGCGTAGTCGGTCCAGTATCGACCGGAGAAGTGCAGGATCGTGCCCAGAGTGCCGTTCTGCACGAGGTCGCGAATGTAGGCGATCGCGGGTGAGCGACGGTAGGTGAAGCCGATGCGGGCCACGGTGGAGGCGGCGCGAGCAGCATCGGCCATCGCCCGAGCGTCGCCGAGGGTGTCGCTGAGCGGCTTCTCGCAGAGCACGTGCTTGCCGGCGGCGAGCAGGCCCTCGACGACCTCACGGTGCAGCGAGTTGGCGATGACGACGCTGACGACGTCGATGGACGGGTCCGCGGCGATGGCCTGCCACGAGGTGTCGTTGCGCTCGAACCCGAATCGCTCCGCGGCCAGAGAGCCGAACTTCTCGCTCACGTCGCCGATGGAGACGAGGCGAATCGGCGGGAGCGTGGACTCGTAGAGGGTCGAGGCGGAGCGGTAGGCGGCGGCGTGCGCCTTACCTGCCATACCGGCCCCGATCACGGCGACGCCAAGACTGTCGGCCATGGGTTTCTCCTTCGAAACAGGCTTCGTGTGAAGCAAAAAATGGAGCGCTACAATCGCGATTGCTATGACAGTACATACTGACAGCGCGCACCGTCAAGCAGGGGATTCCCGTAAGGGTCGGCACTATCGTTGTGCCATGACTGAGCCCGTCGCCACGCCACCTCAGTCCCGAGGAGGTCGCCAGCGGGCGACGATCTATGACGTCGCCGAAGCAGCCGGCGTCTCCAAATCGCTGGTATCGCTGGTCCTCCAGGGATCCCCGAAGGTGTCGACGTCGCGGCGGACCTCGGTCGAGCGCGCCATCGCAGAACTGAACTACCGCCCGAGCCGCGCCGCGGCAGCTCTCGCAGGGCACCGATCGCGCACGATCGGCGTCGTCGTCGATGACTTCCGCAACCTCTGGTTCGTCGACCTGCTGGATGGCATGCGAGAGATCTTCGAGCCCCTCGGCCTCAGCGCCATCGTCGCCGACAGCGCGCACGACGCCGGCGGCGGGCTCACCGTCATCGACAACTTCGTGGCGTCCAAGGCCGACGCCCTCGTCATCGCCTGCGAACCCACTCCCGAGATGATGGTCGCCCAGGACATCCCCGTCGTCGTCGCCGGCAACAGGGCCCGGGCGATCCCGGGGGCGACCGTCATCTCCAGCGACGACGCCCGCGGTGCACGGATAGCGACACAGCACTTGATCGACCTCGGACACATCCACATCGGCCATCTCACCGGCGAGGGCGGCTCCGCCGCTCTCCGCGGAGAGTCCTACCGGCAGACGATGATCGACGCCGGCCTGGAGCCGATCACGAGAAGCGGAAGCGGCCGGACCAATGAGCCCGACGGGTTCGCGGCCGCGCAGCGGCTTCTCGCCGACGAGCCGGCCACCACGGCCGTCTTCGCCGCGAACGACACGATGGCCCTCGGGGCTCTCGCCGCGGTGCACGACATCGGGCGTCGCGTGCCCGAGGACGTCTCGTTGATCGGCTACGACAACTCGCCCCTCGCCAGCTCGCAGATCCTCCGATTGACGACGATCGAAGACGACAGCCGCGACGTCGGTCGACTCGTTGCACGCGCGGTGGTCGCAGTGCTGGACGACGAACGGACCGACGCCGCCGGCCTCGTCGAACCCTCACTCGTCATCCGCGCATCCACGGGGGCGCCCTCATCGCGATGACAGACGCGGCACGCCGATGCGAGAAGGCTCCGAAAGGTGGAGTCGATTAGCCGAGCGCTTTGCTTTCCTGGGCGTGGACACGGTCGCACGCGCCTACCGTGAGGCTCATCGCGAGGAATTCCCCGCACAGCACTCATGGATGGAAGGAGCGACCATGTCGCTAGGAGACAAGGCCAAAGACGTCACCCAGAAGGTCGCCGGAAAGGCCGAGGAGTTCGTCGGCAAGAAGACGGACGACCAGGAGCTTACCGAGCAGGGTCAGTTCGACCAGGCCAAGAGCGAAGACCGTCTGGCCACCGAGCACGCCAAGGACGGCGACGACAAGTAAACGGCGCTCACGCGAGAAGACCCCCGCCACCCTCTCGGGTGGCGGGGGTCCTCTCTGCAACGCCCGTTCCGCGGCGCGTCGTCGGAGGGGGCGCAACCGGCACAGACGAACAATCCCCGGGAAGCGACACTGTCGCGAACACCGGGGATCAGATTGCTCGTGCACCCCCTCGGACTTGAACCGAGAACCCACTGATTAAGAGTCAGTTGCTCTGCCGATTGAGCTAGAGGTGCGTTGCCCGGCTTGCGCTGGGCACTGCCCGGCTTGCGCTGGGCACTGCCCGGCTTGCGCTGGGCGTTGGCTGAGGAAGACTGGCTTCCGGCGCCGAGGAACAACATTAGCATGAGATCTGACGTCGTTCGAACACGTCCGAGAACCCAAGGAGCCCCATGTCGGATCGCCTCGAGAAGGGCGCGGAAGCGCCCTCGTTCACCCTTCCCGACGAGACGGGCAAGCCCGTCTCGCTGGCCGATTTCCGTGGCGAGAAAGTGATCGTGTACTTCTACCCCGCCGCGTCGACGCCGGGGTGCACCACCGAGGCGTGCGACTTCCGCGACAACATCAACTCGCTCAAGTCGGCCGGCTACCAGGTGCTCGGCGTGTCGAAAGACGAGGCGCCGGCGCTCCAGAAGTTCAAGAGCGAGCAGGGCCTCAACTTCCCGCTCCTCAGCGACCCCGAGCTCACCGTTCACCAGGAGTACGCCGCCTACGGCGAGAAGTCGCTCTACGGCAAGACGGTCACCGGCGTGATCCGCTCGACGATCGTCGTCAGCGAAGACGGCTCGGTCGAGCTCCCGCTCTACAACGTGAAGGCGACGGGTCACGTGAAGTCGCTGCGGAAGAAGCTCGGGCTCGACGCCTAGCGCGTCGACGTCACCTTCACGACGGGTGGCGACACCAGCAGCGCCACGATGACGACGGCGGGCACGACCAGCGCGAGCCCGATCGCGGGCACCGCCGTGAGCCCGCGGAAGCAGCCGACGCCGACAGCGAAGACGAGCACCTGGAACACGATCGCGGCGCCCCGCATCCACGCGTGGCCGCGGTATGCGGCCGTCACGATGAAGGCCAGCCAGATGGTCGCGACGAGGGCCAGCACGAGGAAGGCGATGCCTCCCGCGAGGGTGTCGGCCTGCCCGGTCGCGCTGGCGATGGCGATGACGATCGTCACGATCAGCATCGCGACGAACTCGGCCGTCAGGAGCACAATCAGCGCCCACAGAAGAGGTGGTCTGTGCCGTAGAACGAGGCGTCCACGAGCGTCGGTCTGCTGAGTTTCGACTGGTTCCGTCACGCTGAGAGCCTCCGCTTAACCCCTTGATTTGGTCACACCAGTATGGGAGCATATTCGAGGTTGATGTGACGCGTACATTGCTGTGCGCGCCTCCCAGAATCTTTTTTCTTCTCACCCTCGGAATCCCGGCTTTATCGTCGTGCCCTCGGCATGCCGTGATTTCTGAACCACAAAAGGAGTACCCATAGATGGATTGGCGTGACAAGGCCGCCTGCCTGACCGCGGACCCAGAGCTCTTCTTCCCCGTCGGGAACACCGGGCCCGCCGTCGACCAGATCGACAAGGCGAAGGCGGTGTGCGGTCGCTGCTCCGTCACCGAGACCTGCCTCCAGTACGCGCTCGAGACGTCGCAAGACTCCGGCGTCTGGGGCGGGCTCAGCGAAGACGAGCGCCGCGCTCTCAAGCGCCGTGCTGCTCGCGCTCGTCGGGCTTCCTGACCACAGATACTCGCGCGGGGGCGCGTTCCTGACTTCGGTCGGGGGCGCGCCCTTCGTCGTTGCACCCGGCGTTCTGCTCCGGGCGCAGGAACTCGCCGCCCGTCGCCGGCCTACGCCGGCTGCTCGACCCAGCGCAGCGGCACGTCGATCGTCACCTCGGTGCCCGACCCGACGAGCGTGTGCCAGTCGATGGTGCCGCTCAACTCGCCCTGGATGAGGGTGCGAACGATCTGCGTACCCAGCCCCGAGCCGACCTTGCCCTCGGGCAGACCCACGCCGTTGTCGCGCACCTTGACCGTGAGCTGCCCGTCGGTGCGCTCGGCGTTGATCTCGACGTCGCCGTCGCGCCCGTCGAGGCCGTGCTCGACGGCGTTCGTCACGAGCTCGGTGAGAGCGAGGGCCAGTGGCGTCGCGTACTCGCTCGGCAGCGCACCGAAGCTGCCGGTGAACTTCGGCCGAACGGTGGTGTTGTGACTCGACGCGACCTCGGCGATGAGCAGCAGCACGCGGTCGAAGACGGTGTCGAAGTCGACGTTCTGGTTGAGCCCCTCTGACAGCGTGTCGTGCACGACCGCAATCGACGCGACGCGACGCATGGCCTGGTTGAGGGCGTCGCGGGCGACGTCGGTGTGAGTGCGACGCGCCTGGATGCGCAGCAGCGAGGCCACGGTCTGCAGGTTGTTCTTGACGCGGTGGTGGATCTCGCGGATCGTGGCGTCCTTGGTGATGAGCTCGCGTTCCTGGTGGCGCATCTCGGTCACGTCGCGGCACAGCACGACGGCGCCGACACGCTCACCGCGGTCGCGGAGCGGGATCGCCCGCAGCGACACGGTCACTCCGCGCGCCTCGATGTCGGTGCGCCACGGGGCACGGCCGGTGACGACCAGGGGCAGCGACTCATCGATCACGATCTTGCCGGCGAGCAGGCCCGTGGTGACCTCGGCGAGCGACTCGCCCTCGAGCTCACCCAGGAAACCCATGCGGTTGAACGCCGACAGGCCGTTCGGGCTGGCGAACACGACGACGCCGTCGACGTCGAGCCGCAGGAGGCCGTCGGATGCCCGGGGAGCCCCGCGACGCGGACCCGTCGGCGCCCCGAGGTCGGGGAAGTCGCCCGCCGCGATCATCGCGAACAGGTCGTTGGCGCACTGGTTGAAGGTGAGCTCCTGGCGGCTGGGGGTGCGCGCCTCGCTCAGGTTGGTGTGCCGCGTGATGACGGCGACGGGGCGCTCGCTCACGTCGGGGCGCGACGCCCCGAGACGGCGCAGCACGGGCACGGCGCGGACGCGCGTCGGCGTCTCCTCGTACCAGTCGGGCGCAGCCGAGTCGACGATCTGCGACGAGTCGAAGGCCTGCTGCACCTGGGAGCGCCACTCGGGGCGCACCTCCTGCCCGACGAAGTCGCGGTAGAACAGCGTCGCCGAGCTCGACGGACGCGCGTGCGCGACCGCCACGAAGCTGTCGTTCTCGGTCGGCACCCACAGCACCATGTCGGCGAACGCGAGGTCGGCGAGCAGCTGCCAGTCGCCGACGAGCAGGTGCAGCCACTCGACGTCCGCCTCACTGGAGCGGCCCTGGGCGAGAACGAGTTCACTGAGCGTTGACACGGGATCAGCCTATCCGGCCCCTCTGACAGGGCCGACCAGGGGCCCGGGTGACCCGAATTCAGGAGCGCAGGAACTCGAGTTCCTGCGTTCGTGACCGATAATCGACTCATGGACGACCACGCCGACCAGCCCTACAGGCAGTTCCTGACGGTCGAGCGCGTGGCCGAGATCCTCAGCGTGGGCCTGGACGACGTCGAGGCCCTGGTCGGCACCGGCGAGCTTCCTGCCATCCGGGTGGGCTCCCCCGGCTTCTGGCGCATCGAGGTCAGCGTGCTCGACGCGTACATCGCCGGCCGGTACGAGGAGGCTCGGCGAGCGGCCGTCTTCGACGGGTTCGACTTCGGGAGCGTCAGCGAGATCGATCCGCCGTCGCGCTGAGCCCATTTGCTGCGGCCGGCGGTCGCACCTCCCGGTCGGAACTGTTTGTCCACAGGTTTCGACAGGCGGGCGTGTCGCACCATACGAATGTCATATGTTGATGCTATGCCCGCTCGCAAGCGGCGCTCACACCGTTCACGAGCGAGAGCAACGACATGCCCCAAGCCGCCGCCGCGCCCCTGCGCACCTCAGCCGCCCCGATCGACGCCGACCCGTTCTTCGCACCGCAGCCGACACGTCGCGAGTCGTTGCCTGATCCGGCCCCGCTCGCCGAGAACCTGGCGCGGTGCGTCGTCGAGATCCTGGCCGGGGCGCGCGAGATCGAGCAGATCGCCCGCTGGGTGACCGACGACGTGTACTCGCACGTGCTCAAGCGAGTCGTGCTGGCGGCCCGGGCCCGGAGCGCCCGCGGCGAGGTACCGCATCGGCCGGCGTTCCGTGTCGGGAGCGTGCGGCTCGACGAGCCGTCCGACGGGGTCGTCGAGGCCGTCGTCGTGATCCACGGTCGGGCGCGCAGCCGCGCCGTCGCGCTGCGGCTCGAGGGCCTCGACCGGCGCTGGCGCGCGACGGCCGTGCACGTGCTGTAGGGCGGGCGCGGGCGCGCCGCCGATCCGGCGGGTTCGTTCCGATTCCGCGGGCTCAGCCTCACGGCCGCTCCCCCACGCGCGCCCGCACCCGCCAACACGGCACACCCCGCCGCTCATCCGGCGGGTCCGCGCCGATCCCGCGGGCCCAGCCCTACGGCCGCTCCCCCACGGGCGCCCGCACCCGCCAACACGGCACACCCCCGCCGCTCATCCGGCGGGTCCGCGCCGATCCCGCGGGCCCAGCCGCGCGGCCACTCCCCCACGCGCGCCCGCACCCGCCAACACGGCACACCCCCGCCGTCCGTCCGGCGGGTTCGCGCCAATCTGGCGGGCCCAGCCGGACGGAGGCTTCGCCCACGCCCCCGCACCCGCCGAAACGGCAGACCCCCGCCGCTCATCCGACGGGTTCGAGCCGATCCCGCGGGCTGAACCCCTCGGCACGGGCCGGCGCCTCGGGCCCGCACACCCCGCGTTCCGGCACCCGCCCTAGGCCGCGGCGTTGCGCGCACGCCGCATCGCGGGGTCCAACCCCGTCCTCGCCGCAGACACGCAAGGCGCCCCGCCCGCCGCCCACACGCACACCGGCCCCGCCCCACGCGAACGCGGAGACGGGGCCGAACGTGCAAGCGACGCGATGTCGCCCTGCGACTACTTGCGCTTGGCCTGCGAGCGACGCTCCGAGCGGTTCGCCGGCGGAAGCGTGTCCGTCGTCGACTGCCCGAAGGCGCCGCGACCGGCGGGCTTGCCGTCGCCGCCCGAGGCCTCGGGCGAGCCGGAGGTCGCGCGTGCGGCGGCGATCTCGGGGTCGGCGTTTTCCTCGACGAGCTGCTGCTGGCGCTGCGCGCGAGCCGTCTCGGCCTTCTCGATGCGGCCGCGCTGGTCGCGGACCTCGACCTCGCCCTCGGTGTTGGGGGCCGAGAAGTTCAGGACGGCGTCCTTGTTCTCGCCCTCGCCCAGGCCCTTGGCCGCGATGATCGGACCGTGGTCGTGACCCTCGTGGCCGACCTGCGACTGCACCTCGACCTCGAGGTTGAACAGGAACCCGATGGACTCCTCGCGAATTGCGCCCATCATGTTCTGGAACAGGGCGAAGCCCTCGCGCTGGTACTCGACGAGCGGGTCGCGCTGGGCCATGGCACGGAGGCCGATGCCGTCTTTCAGGTAGTCCATCTCGTAGAGGTGGTCGCGCCAGCGGCGGTCGATCACCGAGAGGACGACCTTGCGCTCGAGCTCGCGCATGGCACCGTCGCCCAGCGACTCCTCACGGCCCTCGTACGCGACCTTGGCGTCTGAGAGGATCTCCTTCGCCAGGAACTCGCGCGTCGCCTTGGCCTTGGAGCCCGCCTCGGTGATGACCTCATCGATGGTGATGGAGACCGGGTAGAGCGTACCCAGCTCGGTCCACATGGCGTCGAGGTTCCAGTCGTCGGGGTTGCCCTCGCCGGTGTGGGTGTCGATGACCTCGTTGACGACGTCGTCGAGGAACGCCTCGGTGCGGTCCTTCAGGTCGTCGCCCTCGAGGATGTGGCGGCGGTCGGAGTAGATCGCCTCACGCTGGCGGTTCAGCACGTCGTCGTACTTGAGCACGTTCTTGCGGATCTCGGCGTTGCGGCTCTCGACCTGCGACTGCGCCGAGCGGATGGCGCGGCCGACGATCTTGTTCTCGATGGCGAGGTCGTCGGGCACGTTGCCGCGACCCATGAGACTCTCGGCGGCACCCGAGTTGAAGAGGCGCATGAGGTCGTCGGTGAGCGACAGGTAGAAGCGGCTCTCGCCCGGGTCGCCCTGACGGCCGGAGCGGCCGCGCAGCTGGTTGTCGATGCGGCGCGACTCGTGGCGCTCGGTGCCGAGCACGTAGAGCCCGCCGGCCTCGCGGACCTTGTCGCCCTCCTCCTCGACGGACGCCTTCTGAGCGACGAACACGTCGTCCCAGGCGGCCTCGTACTCGTCGGGAGTCTCGACCGGGCTGAGGCCCCGCGAGTTCATCTCGGCAACCGCCAGGAACTCGGCGTTGCCGCCCAGCATGATGTCCGTTCCGCGGCCGGCCATGTTGGTGGCCACCGTGACGGCCCCGAGGCGACCGGCCTGAGCGACGATGGCGGCTTCGCGCGCGTGGTTCTTCGCGTTGAGCACCTCGTGCTTGATGCCCTTCTTCGCGAGCAGCTTCGAGAGGTACTCGCTCTTCTCGACGCTCGTCGTGCCGACGAGCACGGGCTGGCCGGCCTCGTGGCGCTCGGCGATGTCTTCGGCGACCTGCTCGAACTTGGCCTGCTCGTTCTTGTAGACCAGGTCGGTCTGGTCCTGGCGCTGCATCGGGCGGTTGGTCGGGATGGCGACGACACCGAGCTTGTAGGTCGACATGAACTCGGCGGCCTCGGTCTCGGCGGTACCGGTCATGCCCGAGAGCTTCTTGTAGAGGCGGAAGTAGTTCTGCAGCGTGACGGTCGCGAGAGTCTGGTTCTCGGCCTTGACCTCGACACCCTCCTTGGCCTCGATCGCCTGGTGGATGCCCTCGTTGTAGCGGCGACCCGACAGGATGCGACCGGTGTGCTCGTCGACGATCAGCACCTCGCCGTTGATGACCACATAGTCTTTGTCGCGCTTGAACAGGGCGTCGGCCTTGATGGCGTTGTTGAGGAACGAGATGAGCGGCGTGTTGGCCGACTCGTAGAGGTTGTCGATGCCGAGGTAGTCCTCGACCTTCTCGATGCCGGGCTCGAGCACGCCGACGGTGCGCTTCTTCTCGTCGACCTCGTAGTCGATCTCGGGCTGGAGGCGGCGGGCGAGCGTCGCGAACTCGGCGAACCAGCGGTTGGCCTCGCCGGACGACGGCCCCGAGATGATGAGCGGCGTGCGGGCCTCGTCGATGAGGATCGAGTCGACCTCGTCGACGATGGCGAAGTAGTGGCCGCGCTGCACCATGTCCTGTGCCTGCCAGGCCATGTTGTCGCGCAGGTAGTCGAAGCCGAACTCGTTGTTCGTGCCGTAGGTGATGTCGGCCGCGTACATCTCGCGGCGCTCCTGCGGAGTCTGGCCCGCGAGGATGCAGCCGGTCGTCATGCCCAGGGCGCGGAACACGCGGCCCATGAGCTCGGACTGGTAGCTCGCGAGGAAGTCGTTGACCGTGATGACGTGCACGCCGCGCGAGGCGATCGCGTTCAGATAGGCGGCGGTGGTCGCGACGAGGGTCTTTCCCTCACCGGTCTTCATCTCGGCGATGTTGCCGAGGTGAAGGGCCGCACCGCCCATGAGCTGGACGTCGAAGTGGCGCATGCCCAGGGTGCGGCTCGAGGCCTCGCGCACCGCGGCGAACGCCTCGGGCAGGAGGTCGTCGAGCGACTCGCCGGCGGCGTAGCGCTCGCGCAGCTCGGCGGTCTCGTTGTGGAGCTCTTCGTCGGTGAGCGTCTTGAAGTCGTCTTCGAGGTCGTTCACCGCCTTCGCATAGGCCTTCAGGCGTCGAAGGGTACGACCCTCGCCGACGCGAAGGACTTTCTCGAGAACGTTGGCCACGGATACTCCCGGTTGGTGATGAGCGGAACGCTTGGCGTTACCAGCCCGTGATGGTAGCAAGCCTAATAGCCGAACCCCTGGGAGGCCGCCACGCGGGCGGCGTCCCAGGGGTTCGGGTCGAGCGGTCGAGCGTCAGCCGACGAGGCCGCCGCGGATGGCCATCTCGGTCTCCTGGTGCGTGGGGGCGGAGTCGTCGAGCGCGATCACGCCGTAGTCCCAGCCCTTGCGCCGGTAGACGACGCTCGGCCGGCCGTCGTTGGCCGAGTCGGTGAACAGGTAGAAGTCGTGGCCGACGAGCTCCATGTAGTAGAGCGCGTCGTCGACGGTCATGGGCGTCGACGCGAACGTCTTCTCGCGGATCACGACGGGGCAGTACTCGTCTTCGGCGGGCTCGACGGCCTCGTCGACGGTGGCGATCGCGCCGGTGCGCACCTGCTCCAGCGTCTCGGCCGACGCCGGGATGATGCCCGCGCGGCTGAAGTCGGCGGCGGCGGCCTCGTGCAGCGAGGTGGGCCGGTGCTGGCCGCGATGCACCTTGCTCCGGTCCTTCGCTCGGCGGACGCGCTCGAGCAGCCGGGCGATGGCCAGGTCGAATGCGACGTACTTGTCGGATCCGCTCGACTCCGCGCGGACCAGCGGGCCGGGGCCGATCAGGGTGAGCTCGACGCGGTCGTCTCCCGACGTCGAACCGGATTTCTCGTTGTGCCTCGACACCTTGATCTCGAGCGCCAGTGCTCGGGTGGCGAGGGAGCCGACCTTCTCGGCTTTCTCGGTGGCGTACTCGCGGAATCGATCGGTGATACCCACGTTTCGACCCGTTACGGAAATGTCCATGACGTTCCTCCAGCCACTTCAGCGTGCCGCCGTTCGTGTAGGCGGTAGTGCTTTCACGCCTCGTAGGGCCACCGTAGTGACGTCGGCACCGCGATGTCACGACCTGTTCACCCATTCTTCGCACGCTCCTCGAATTCGCACCTGCCACGCAGGCGGCACCAATACGCTCGGGGTCCGCGCGTCGATTCCGCCAGGTGATCTCCCCTCACGATCCGGCGCTCGAAACGTCGTGGTCACGATCGCCCGCTCAGGATCGCCCACTCAGGGGCACGGCTGCCAGCGCGCACACCCCGACGACACGAGCCCCGGCCTCCCGGGCGGCCCGGCAGGCCTCGGTCAGCGTGGCCCCGGTCGTCATCACGTCGTCGACGATCACGACGCTCCGGCCCGCCCAGCGCGTCGAGCAGACGAGCCTTCTCGATCGGTGGCGCTCGGCCCGCCCGCGTCCTTTCTGCTGAGCGGAGCTCCCATGGCGCAGGAACTCGAGGCCCCGCCGCCCGGGCACAGCCCCCGCCGCTCGAAGAAGAAGCTCGACGGGGTCGCACCCGCGCCGTCGCCGGCCCGAGCGCGACGGGGGCACCGCGAGCGCCACGAGGGGGTGCGCGTCGTCGGGGGCCTCGGCCGCGAGAAGGGCCAGCGCGCGACCGAGCGGCGGAGCCAGAGGCCGGGCCAGGCGGAGGCGCCCGCCGTCCTTGAAGGCGAGCACGGCGTCGCGGGCGGAGCCGGCGTAGACGAGCCCGGTGGCGCATGGGGTCGCATCGGCCAGGGCGTCGAGGCGGGGCAGGGCGGCGGCGAAGCGCGCGCGGCAGCGGCCGCACAGGTCGATGTCGGGCGCACCGCAGCCGGCGCAGTCGACGGGGGCCACCAGGGCGAGCGCGCCACGGAGGGAGGGCGCGGCGCGGACCCAGAGGGCGAGGAGCAGGGGCAGGAGGGGCATGTCTCGATGGTGCCGGCCCCGAGTTCCTGCGCCCCGAGAAAGGGCCTGCCTGTGGACAGACGAGAGCCTGTGGACAGAGCCCGGCTAGCGCTGCGTCGCCAGGAGGTCGGCGCTGATGCCCGTGTCCTCCCAGCCGTTGCCACGCGGCTCGAGCAGGGTGCCCGACGCGGTCAGCACGCGGACGCCGTCGGCGCCGTTGCCCCCGACGAGGTTGACAGCCGTGCCGCTCGGGGTCCCGAGGTCGGTGCTCTCGCCGCCGACATCGTGCTCCGAGACCAGAGACGATCCGGTGCCGCTCGTCGACAGCGTGCCGATCGTGAGCTCGTCGACCCACGTGACCGAGACCGGGCTGCCCGCCGGCGGCGTCAGCTCGAGCGGGTTGCCGAGCGCGGTGGGCATGTGCTTGGCGTCGCGCTGGATCGACGCCACCAGGAGGCGGGTCGTTCCGGCGTTGTCGAGCAGGATCGCCACTCGGGTGCCGTCACGCGACACCGTGAAGCCGACGAGCTGCTGGTCGCTCGGCAGGTCGGTCGAGACCGGGTGGGCCACGCCCTCGGCGTCGTACGCGATCATCGAGCGCGGGTCGTCTGTCTGCGCGCTCCAGACGAGTCCCTGGCCGTCGAGCGTGGGCGCGGCGAGGCCCGACCTCGAGTCGACGCGGCGCGAGACGCCCTGGTCGGTCACGACGAAAGTGCCGTCGGCGGTGCCGACCGCGGCCGTCTTCTGGTCGGTCGAGAGCTCGACCGACGTCGGCTTGAGGGCGACGACGGCCTTCGACAGGCCCGCGACGGGAGAGACCGACGATGCACTGGCCCAGCCGAACGCGCCCTTCGACAGCACCAGCGGCCGGGCGTCGACCTGCGGGTCGGTGAGGGCCGCGCCGCCGGTGTCGTTGGGGATCGAGAGGTTTGCCCCGTCGGCCGAGATCTCGACCGCGCTCACCGTCGTGACCGTCGAGAAGCTCGCCACGAGCTGGGCGCGCATCCGCGAGCGCTCGGTCGCGTCGAGGCCCTCCACCCCGCTCGACAGGTCGACCCGGGCGGTGCCCGACGACACGGTCACGGCCCCCGGACCGAGCTTGGCCTTGGCCGGGAACGCCGACTCGACGGCTCCGTTGAGCCACGGTGACGGGCCGCCGAGAAGCGCCTCGACGATGTGCGTCGTCGGCGACGTGCGCGCCAGGAACCACCGCTCGTCGGGCACCAGGTAGGTGAACGTCGGATCGTAGAAGTAGATGGCGTGCGGCCGGAAGACGAGGTCGAAGTTCGCCGTCGACAGCACGATGCCCGACGGCGCCCGGCTGATTCGCCACTCGCCGCCGACCTTCTGGAAGGCGAACTGCAGGCTGACCGTGTCAGACGGCTGCGCCTCGGCGTAGTGCCCCTCGGCGTCGACCGACGCGACGCTCTGCACGGTGTAGGTCGCGGCGCCGTCTGTTCCGGCGGCGAACGTGCCCGAGCCCTGGCGGACGACGACGCCCGCACGGGGATCCCACTTCTTCGCCTCGGTGCTCGTGAGGTACTGCCGCGCCACCTTGTAGTCGCCCTGCGAGCCGGTGCCGGCCTCGATGAAGCCGCGAAGGATCCGCTCCTGGTCGCTGCCGGCGATCGGCCCCGACGGCAGGTACTCGATGTCGCTCTCGATCTTGTTGCTGATCGGGTCGCCGGTCTCGACCCCGCCGGTCGACGGGATCGTGGCGCAGCCGACGAGCACGACGACCGAGGCCGCCGCCACGAGCGCTGCCCGGACCGCCCGCATCATCCGGCCTCCTCCCCGCCCGGGAGCGTCAGCGGGATCGGCGCCGCTGCAGCGATGCCCACACCGGAGCGCCGCGGCAGCGTGACCACGAAGCGCGTGCCGACGGCGACCGCCGAGCGCACCTCGAGGCGGCCGCCGTGCAGCGCGGCGTCCTCGCGGCTGATCGACAGGCCGAGTCCGGTGCCGCCGATGGTGCGGCGGCGAGATGGGTCGGCTCGCCAGAACCGGTCGAAGACGCGCTCGGCGTGCTCGGGCAGCATGCCGGCGCCGTGGTCGTCGACCGCGATCGCCACCGCGTCGGAGTCGCTGTCGACGGTGATCTCGATCGACCGGCCCTCGCCGTGCTCGATGGCGTTTCCGACGAGATTGCGCAGGATCCGCCGAAGTCTGCGGGGGTCGACGTCGGCCTCGAAGTACCCGCCCCGGGCATCCACCGACAGCACGCTGCCGGCCCCCTCGGCCAGAGGCACGAACTCGTCGACGGTCTCGCGCACGAGCCGCACGATCGCCACCGGCTCGGTCTCGAGCTCGACCGCACCCGCGTCGAACCGCGAGATCTCGAGCAGGTCGGCGAGCAGCAGCTCGAATCGGTCGACCTGGGTGTGGAGCAGCTCGGCCGTGCGCGCCGAGGCCGGGTCGAACGAATCGCGGTTCTCGTAGAGCACGTCGCCGGCGAGGCGGATGGTGGTGAGCGGCGTGCGCAGCTCGTGCGAGACGTCCGAGACGAACAGCTGCTGCATGCGCGACAGGTTCGCCAGCTGCTCGATCTGCCGCTGCATGGCGTCGGCCATGCCGTTGAACGACCGGCCGAGGGTCGCGATGACGTCCTGGCCGGCCTCCGGAATGCGCTCCTCGAGCTGCCCCGCGGCGATCTTCTGGCTCGTCTCCGCGGCGAGGCGGATCGGGCCGACGACTATCCGGACGACGACGTAGGTGATCACGGCAATCAGCAGCACCAGTGCGATCGAGCCGATGGCCAGCGTCTGCTTCATGAAGTCGAGCGTCTTCTGCGCGTCGCTCAGGTCGGAGACCAGGTACAGCTCGTACTGGCCGGCCGTCGGCACCTGCAGGGTCGACCCGACCGCGAGTCCCGGCTGACGGCCGGTGCTGGTCGTGAGCGAGACCGGCTGCAGGTGGATGCGGTCGGTGTCCTCGGCGACGGCGTTCCGCAGCGCCTTCGTGATCGACGCGCTCGGGAAGTCGGGGCTGGCGATGTTCTGGATCGTCTGCGACGTCGACTGGCCCGGGGTCCGCAGGATGGCGATGCTCGTGCCGCCGGGGCTCGAGGTCGCCGAGAGGATCGCGCTCTGCGCCTGGTTCTGCAGCCCGTCGAGCTCGACCTGGTTGCCGCTGTCGGTCGAGGTCGCCGTGTCGAAGATGTTCTGCGCGAGCTGGGTCGCCCGCTGCGACTCCGACTCGATCTGCGTGCGGCGCTGGTCGTAGACGTTCGTGCCGATCGAGATCGAGATGGAGGCGCCGATGACCGTGACGGCGATCCCCGACAGCAGCACCGTGATCAGGATGGTGCGGAACTCGAGCGACTTGCGCCACAGGCCGAGCACCCGGCCCGGCCAGGACCGCCAGTCCGAGAAGGTCCGCCACGGCGCAGCCGGCATGACGGAAGCGCTAGACACTGGCGCCGGCGCGGTACCCGACGCCGCGCACCGTGCTCACGATCCGCGGGTTGTCGGGATCGTGCTCGACCTTGGCGCGGAGGCGCTGCACGTGCACGTTCACCAGGCGGGTGTCGGCCTTGTAGTGGTAGCCCCAGACCTGCTCGAGCAGCATCTCGCGCGTGAAGACCTGCTGCGGCTTTGACGCGAGGGCGAGCAGCAGCTCGAACTCCAGCGGGGTCAGGTTGATGACCGCGTCTCCGCGGCGCACCTCGTGCGCGGCGACGTCGACCGTGAGGTCGCCGACGGCGAGGGTGTCGCTCGACGGCTCGGCGATGGGGCGAAGCCGCGTGCGGATGCGCGCGACGAGCTCCTTCGGGTTGAACGGCTTCACGACGTAGTCGTCGGCGCCCGACTCGAGGCCCCTCACGACGTCGCTCGTGTCGCCCTTCGCCGTCAGCATGATGATGGGCACGCCGCTCTCGGCGCGCAGGAGGCGGCAGACCTCGATGCCGTCGATGCCCGGGAGCATCAGGTCGAGCAGCACGAGATCCGGCGTCGTCTCGGCGAACGCCTCGAGAGCCCCGCTGCCATCGGCGCAGAACGACGCCTCGAACCCATCGGCACGGAGCACGATGCCGATCATCTCGGCCAGGGCTGGGTCGTCGTCAACCACCAGGATGCGGGGGGTCATGGTCTCCACGGGTAAGAAGCGCCGCGCGATGCGGGTCGCTCCACAGTAGCGAACGGCGCTGGGATCGCCACAGGCAAGGCCATCGGAGGCGCTCAGCCTTCAGCTCCGGTGTCGGCGGCCTGTGGTTTCATGGTTCAAAGCACGGACGCACGCACCACGGGGGATCCATGAGCACGGACGCACCACGCAACGCCGACGAGGGCTCGCCCTGGGCGGCGCCGGGTGGCGCGTCGCCGCGGCCGAGGGGTGTGCCGGCGGTTCCGCCCGTTCCTGCGCCCGCCGCCCCGCCCGCGCCGCCTCCGGGCTACGGCCAGCCCGCGCCGCCTCCGGGCTACGGCCAGCCCGCACCGCCCGCCGGAGTCGCGCCTCCCGCCTACCCTCGGCCTGGCGGCATGCCGCCCGCCTATCCACGGCAGGGTCCGCCTCAGGGGCCGCCGCCCGGGTGGGCGCCGCCGCCGAAGCCGGGCCTCGTGCCGCTGCGGCCGCTCACGCTCGGCGACATGCTGGGCGCCGCGTTCCGGGTGTTCCGGCGGAATCCGCTGACCACGTTCGGCACCGCCCTGCTCTTCTCTCTCGGCTCCACCGTCATCGTCGCCGGTGTGGGCGCGCTCATCGTGGTAGGCGCGGTCGGCCGCTACCAGAGCGCCCTCCCCCAGGACCGCGACTCGATCCTTCCCGGCACCATCGCCGGCGGCGCGCTGGCGCTGCTCGTGCCCGTCTTCTTCCAGGTCGGGGTGCAGGCGATCCTGCAGGGCGTGCTCGTGCTCGAGACCAGCCACCAGATCGTCGGCGAGAAGATGCGTCTTCGCGGGCTCCTGCGCCAGGCCCGGGGCCGGATCTGGGCGCTGATCGGCTGGGCCGCGGCCATCAGCGGCGCTCTGCTCGTCGGGATCGGCATTCTGGCGGGCGTCGTCGTGCTGCTGGTCGTGGGGGTCGGCCAGGCCGCCGGCATCACCGCGGGCGTGCTGGTCGGCGTCTTCGGCAGCCTCGGAATCGTCGTGCTCGCCGTCTGGGTGGGCACCAAGACGGTGCTCGTGCCGAGCGTGCTGCTGCTCGAGCGCCTGGCCTTCCGCGCAGCGATCGCCCGGTCGTGGCGACTCACCCGCGGCAGCTTCTGGAAGACGTTCGGCATCATCGCGCTCGTCGCCGTCATCGTCTCGGTCGCGTCGAATGTCGCGAGCGCGCCGGTGTCCTTCATCGGCGGCCTGGCCGGCGGGCTCCTCGCCCCGAACGGCAGCGACGACTCCAGCGGCGCCGTCGTCTCGTACGTCCTCATCCAGGTCGCGTCGGGTCTCGTCGCGCTGGTGGTGGGCGCCATCGGCTCCGTGATCCAGTCGGCGACCGTGGCCCTGATCTACGTCGACCTCCGGATCCGCCGCGAGGGGCTCGACCTCGACCTCGTCCGCTACGTGGAGCTGCGCCAGCACGGCGTGACGCCGCTGCCCGACCCGTACCGGCCCCCCGGGGCCCCGACCGCTCCCCCCGGAGTCGCGTGAGCGCCCCGCTCTCGCCTGGTGCCGACGAGGCCCGCAGGCTCCTCCAACAGGAGCTCGCCAAGGCCGAGTACCAGAACGCCAAGCCGGGCCTGCTCGACCGTGTCGCCCAGTCGTTCTGGGACTGGGTCAACTCGCTCGAGTTCGGCTCGGTCAAGGGCGTGCCGGTGCTGGGCATCCTCGTCGTGCTCGCGATCGTCGCCGTCGTGCTCCTCGTGGTGTTCCGCGTGTACGGGGCGCCGCGACTGAACCGCAAGGCGTCGGCCGCGTCGACGCTCTTCGGCGAGAACGACGACCGCTCCGCCGCCGACCTCCGAGCCGCGGCCGCCCGCGCTGCCTCGGCCGGCGACCACGATCTCGCGGTCGTCGAGGCCTTCCGCGCGCTGGCCCGGGCGCTCGACGAGCGCGACGTCGTCTCGACCAGCCCGGGCACGACCGCGCAGGCGTTCGCCGTGAGCGCGGGCGAGGCGTTCCCCGACCTCGCTGGGCGGATCCTCGACGCGTCCGGCTCGTTCGACGGCGTCCGCTACCTCGAGCGCTCCGGCACCGCAGCCGAGTACGAGCGGGTGCGGGAGCTCGACGGGGCTCTCGAGACGGCCAGCCCGGCCCGGCCGATCGGCGTGCCCGCATGACCGACACCGCGACCCGGCCGCGCCGTACGGAGGCCCCCGGCCCGCGGGTGCCGGTCGTCGTCCGCACGCGGATCCTGCTCGGGCTCGGCGCCGCCGTCGTCGTCGCCGTCCTCGCCCTGCTCGTCGTCGGCGGTCTCGCCGGCACGACCGGCAGCGCCCTCGACGCAGCCAGCACGCAGCCGAGCGGCGCCAAGGCGCTGGTCAGCGTGCTTCGGGGTCAGGGCATCGACGTGACAGTGACGACGACGCTCTCGTCGACTGCGGCTGCCGCGGCGGACGACCCCGCCGAGACGACGATCTTCGCCCACGACTCGAACGGGTACCTCGACGCCGACCAGTGGCGGCGCCTCGCCGGCGCCTCGTCGCACCTCGTCGTCGCGGCCCCGGCGCAGACGGCCCTCGACGCCGTCGCACCCGGCGTCACCGCGTCGACGAAGGAGCTGACCGGCACGCTCGCGCCGAGCTGCGACCTTCCGGCACTCGCGCAGTCGAGCCGTGTCACCGGAGACGGCAGCCGCTACACCGTGGCCGCCGGCTCCGACGCCGACCGCTGCCTCCCCGCCACGAGCGGCGGCGGCTACGGCCTCGTCCAGCAGCCGTTCGAGGGCTCGACCGTCACTGTCGTCGGCACGACCTCGGCGCTCAGCAACGAGAAGGTCGCCGACCTCGACGACTCCGCCTTCGCGCTCGCGCTCCTCGGCGACTCCCCCACGCTCGTCTGGTACCTCCCCTCCGTCGACGATCTGCCGAAAGGCACCGGCACCCTCGCCTCGCTCACACCCGGCTGGGTCACGCCGAGCATCGCACTGATCTTCGCCGCCGGGATCGCGGGCGCGTTCTGGCGGGGCCGCCGACTCGGTCCCCTCGTCGTCGAGAACCTGCCCGTCGTCGTGCGGTCGACGGAGACGACCGAGGGCCGGGCGCGGCTCTACCAGCGCGGCGCCTCCCGGGTGCACGCCCTCGACCAGATCCGCGTCGGCGCCCTGTCGCGGCTCGCCCTCGCGGTCGGGCTCGGGCGGGGGGCCGACGTCGACCAGGTGGTGCGGCGGGTGGCCCAGTTCCTGCGCGTCGACCCCAAGCAGGTGCGCCACGTGCTCGTGGATGCCGTGCCCGGAGACGACGCCCACCTGATGGCCCTCAGCGACAGCCTGCGCGACCTCGAAGCCGCCGTCGCGCGAGCCGTGCGGCCCGGGGCGAGACCATGACGCGCCCGACCCGGCATCGCCCGATCCGAACCAGCACCCCGCCCCTTCGACGGAAAGACTCATCGGCATGACAACGACCCCCACGAACTCCGACCTGCAGCAGTCGTTCGCGCGAGTCCGCGAAGAGGTAGGCAAGGCCGTCGTCGGCCAGGACGGCGCCGTCTCGGGCCTCATCGTCACTCTGCTCGCGTCGGGCCACGCGTTGCTCGAGGGCGTTCCCGGCGTGGCGAAGACGCTGCTGGTGCGCGCTCTCAGCCACAGCCTCAGCCTGGAGACGTCGCGCGTGCAGTTCACGCCCGACCTCATGCCCGGCGACATCACGGGCTCGCTCGTCTACGACTCGAAGTCCGGCGAGTTCGAGTTCCGGCAGGGGCCGGTCTTCACGAACATCCTGCTGGCCGACGAGATCAACCGCACGCCGCCGAAGACCCAGTCGGCGCTGCTCGAGGCCATGGAGGAGCGCCAGGTCTCGGTCGACGGGGTCTCGCGGCCGCTGCCCGTGCCCTTCCTGGTAGCGGCGACGATGAACCCGGTCGAGTACGAGGGCACCTACACGCTGCCCGAGGCGCAGCTCGACCGGTTCTTGATGAAGCTGACGCTCGGCCTGCCCGCCCGCGACGCCGAGGTCGAGGTGCTCGCGCGCCACGCGGCGGGCTTCTCGCCCCGCGACCTCAGCGCCGCCGGCGTCACGCCGGTGATCGGCGAGGCCGACATCCTGGCGGCGCAGGCCGCGGTCCGCCAGGTCGGCGTGCGGCCCGACGTGCTCGCCTACATGGTCGACCTGGCCCGGGCGACCCGCGAGAGCCCGTCGGTGCGGATCGGCGTCAGCCCGCGCGGATCGACGGCCCTGCTCGCGGCGTCGAAGGCGTGGGCGTGGCTCACCGGGTTCGACCACATCACCCCCGACCACGTGCAGGCCATGGCCATGCCCGTGCTGCGCCACCGCCTGCAGCTGCGCCCCGAGGCCGAGCTCGAGGGAGTCGACGCCGACTCGATCCTTGGCTCCGTGCTGCAGCAGGTGCGGGTGCCGCTCTAGCCATGGTCGTGACCGGATGGTTCGTCCTGCTCGTCGCCCTCGGCGTGGTGCCGATCCTCGTCGCGCCCAGCCCCTGGGTGCTGCTGGCGTGGATCGTGCTCTGCGTCGTGCTGCTCGTCGTCGACGTGCTGCTGGCGGCGTCGCCGAAGAAGGTGCGGCTCACGCGCGACCTGCCGGGCTCGATCCGCCTCGGCGAGAGCGCCACGTCGACGCTCTCGGTCTTCAACGAGAACCGGCGCAGGATCCGCGGAACCATCCGCGACGCCTGGCAGCCATCGGCCGGCGCCTCGCCGTCGCGCTTCCGTGCGGGCATCGACCCTGAGCGCCGGGTCGTGCTGACGACGGGCCTCACGCCGTTCCGGCGGGGTGAGCGCCGCGCTTCGGCCGTGACCGTCCGCACCCTCGGCCCCCTCCGGCTCGCCGGGCGCCAGGCCACCCACCCCCTCGCCGGAGCCGTGACCGTGCTCCCCCGGTTCTCGTCGCGCAAGCACCTGCCGTCGCGGCTCGCCCGCCTGCGCGAGCTCGATGGCCGCACCAGCGTCATGGTCCGCGGCCAGGGCACCGAGTTCGACAGCCTGCGCGAGTACGTCCGCGGCGACGACGTGCGCTCCATCGACTGGCGCGCGACCGCCCGCCGGAGCGACCTCATGGTGCGCACCTGGCGGCCCGAGCGCGACCGCCGGGTCGTGATGGTCGTCGACTCCGGGCGCACCAGCGCCGCCCGCGTCGGCGACGAGCCCCGCCTCGACACGGCCTTCGAGGCGGCGCTTCTGCTCGGCGCCCTGGCGACGCGCGCCGGCGACCGGGTCGACCTCGCGATCGCCGACCGCCGCGTCCGCGCGAGAGTGCAGGGCGCGAGCGGGGCCGACCTCCTCTCGCAGATGGTCTCGGCCATGGCGCCGGTCGACCCCGAGCTCGTCGAGACCGACTGGGCCGCTGTGCCCGCGCTCGTCCGTTCGATCACGACGCAGCGGTCGCTCGTGGTCCTCTGCACGACGCTCGACACCCCTGGCGCCGCGCGCTCGCTCCTCGCCGCCGTGCCGCAGCTCGCCAGTCGGCACCTGGTCGTCGTCGCGAGCGTCACCGACCCGGCGCTGACCGCGCTGACGACGGCGCGCGACACCCGCGACGACGTGTACCGGGCCGCCGCCGCCGAGCGCGCGCTGCTGGACGTCGCTCGCGTCTCGGCCGCCCTGCGGCAGCTCGGGGCCGACGTCGTCACCGGGACCCCCGCCGACCTGCCGCCCGCCCTCGCCGACCGCTACCTCGCCCTCAAGGCGGCGGGCCGGCTGTAGCCGCGCCGCCGCCGCCGCACCGCGGCACCGCCGCCACGCCCGCCGCAGCCGCGCCGCCGAGATGGCCGTCGCCGTCGCCCGCGCCCACCCCACCCGACGCCCAGGGCCACCTCGCGCCGCGCGCCGCGCCGCCGCCGCGCCCGCCGCTGCCGCCGCAGCCGCGCCGCCGAGATGGCCGGCGCCGTCGCCCGCGCCTGACCCACCCGACGCCCAGGGCCACCTCAACGCCGCGCGCCGCGCCCGCCGCCGCCGCGCCGCCGCGCCCGCCGCCGCCGCCGCCACCGCCGAGATGGCACGCCTCACGGCAGGAGGGACGGATCTCGCCCCGACGTCAGCCGGAGACCAGCCGCCGCGCCCCCGCCTCGAACTCGTCCAGGTCGCCGGTCTGGCCGGCACGGTGGGCGCGCCC
Source organism: Frondihabitans sp. PhB188 (assembly GCF_003752365.1). Taxonomy (GTDB): domain Bacteria; phylum Actinomycetota; class Actinomycetes; order Actinomycetales; family Microbacteriaceae; genus Frondihabitans. Next base: position 128,547 of record NZ_RJUO01000005.1, read on the forward strand.
CCCGACGACCCACTGGTAGACGAGGAAGGCCGCGAGCGCGACGGTCCCGATCCCGATCTTGATGGCCCACGGCCACGGCTGGCGGGTGACGAACCCCTCGATCACGCCGGAGACCAGCAGCGACAGCATCAGGCCGATCGCGATGGTGAACAGGGCGCGGCCGTCTTCGGCGAGCGCCTGCCCGCGGGTCCGGGCGCCGGGCGCGATCCACGACCAGAAGATCATGAGCCCGGCGGCCATCGACACGAACAGGCTGTACAGCTCGAGCTGACCGTGCGGGGCGATGTACAGGAAGAAGTAGTCGAGACGCCCCTGGTCGGCCATGATGCCGGCGGTCAGCCCGACGTTCTGCGCGTTGGTCAGGAGGATGTACGGCACGAACAGGCCGGTGATGCCGAACGCGATGCTCTGGGCGGCGATGAACGCGTTGTTGGTCCACACCTGACCCGTGAACGACGATGGCGGGTTGTCGGAGTAGTAGTCCACGAAATCGCCGGTCGCGAACTGCCTGCGGAACTCCGGTGTGCCGAAGGTCGCGAGCACGGCCGGGTTCGACGCGGCCCAGGTCGCGAACAGCACGGCGACGACGACGGTGACCCCGGCGGTCACGAGCGACAGCCAGCGCACCCGGTAGAGCGCGGCGGGCAGCTGGGCGACGAAGAACGCGGGGATCTGGGCGGCGAGGTTGCGGCCGGCCCCCGTGAAGCGGAGGCGGGAGCGGCTCAGGGTCAACGAGAGGCGGTCGGCGGTGCCTGACGTTCCTGCGCTCGATTTCATGGCCGAGAGCTGGGCGGCGCCCGACTGGTACAGCTCGATGAGCCGGTCGGCGTCGTCGCCCTCGAAGCGGCGGCGCCGGGACAGCGCGTCGAGCTCCGCCCAGTCGGCGGAGTGGGCGCTTGCGTAGGCGTCGAGATCCATTCTGATTAGATACTAGGCATGGCTGGTCGTCGCGTCCGCAAGGACTCCCCCGTCGCGTTCGACGCATTCGCGCCCGACGACGACGAGCTGGTCACGGGCGAGGCCGTCGGGCTCGACGTGCGACCGGCGTCGTTCGTGCTGCGGCTGGCGGGTGTGGCCATCGACTACGCCGTGTACTTCCTGGGGCTCATCGGACTCCTGATCCTGCTGTCGCTCGCCGCCGAGAACAGCCTCGTCGACGACTCGACCGCCCAGGCGCTCGTGATCGTGTCGCTCGTGCTGGCCCTCATCGTCGCGCCGACGGTCGTCGAGACGGCCACGCAGGGCAAGTCGCTCGGCAAGCTCGCGGTGGGCGCCCGGGTCGTCCGACTCGATGGTGGCGCCATCGGGCTGCGCCACGCGTTCATCCGCGCCCTCGTCGGCATCCTCGAGATCGTCGCGACCACCGGCGGAGTGGCCGTCGTGGTGGGGCTCCTGAATTCGAGGTCCCGCCGCCTGGGCGATCTGCTCGCAGGAACGTACGCCCTCAACGAGCGGCCTCCGAAGGCCGGGCGCGTGGTCTACGCCGTCCCGCCCGAACTCGAGGCGTGGTCGCGGATCGCCGACGTGGCGAGGCTTCCTGATTCGCTGGCTCGGCGCATGTCGTCGTTTCTGCAGCAGTCCGGGGCGATGACGCCCGACAGCCGCATCCGCGTCGCGTCGGGTCTCGCCGCAGAGGCGTCGGCGTTCGTGTCGCCGCTGCCGGAGGTCGCGCCCGAGCTGTTCGTCGTGGCCGTGTCGGCCGTGCGCCGCGAGCGCGAGTCGCGGGCGCTGGCGGCCGAGGCCGCGAACCTCGAGCGCCTGTCGCCGGCGCTGACGGGGCTGCCGGCGGGGTTTCCGAGGCGCTGATCCCGGCCTTGCCCGTCCGGGCGCTATACCACGATCAGGACTCGGCACCATTCCACCAGCCCGCGACACCACGATCAGGACTCGGCACCACGCAATGCGGTGGTGTGGAGTCCCGATCGTGGTGCGGTGCCAGGGGGTCCGGGCCCATCGACGCCGCCGCGCGGCTAGAGAGCGCGCCGCAGCCGCAGGCTGTTCCCGACGACGACAAGAGACGACAGCGCCATCGCCAGCCCCGATACGACGGGATTGAGCAGGCCGAGCATCGCGATCGGCAGCGCCGCGACGTTGTACGCGAACGCCCAGAACAGGTTGACCTTGATCGTGCGCAGCGTCTTGCGCGCGACGACGAGCGACTCCGCGATCAGGCGCGGGTCGTCGCGCACGAGCGTGATGTCGCCGGCCTCGATCGCGGCGTCCGAGCCGCCCCCGAGCGCGATCCCGACGTCGGCCCCGGCCAGAGCGGCCGAGTCGTTGACGCCGTCGCCGACCATGGCCACCACGTGGCCCTTTGACTGGAAGGACCGCACGGTGTCGAGCTTTCCGCCGGGCAGGACCCCGGCGACGACGCGCTCGATCCCGAGTTCCTGCGCCACTCGCCGCGCAGCGCCCTCGTTGTCGCCGGTGACCAGCACCGGAGTGAGGCCGAGTGCGCGGAGGTCGGCGATCGCCTGGCGACTGGTGGGGCGCACGGTGTCCGACACCACGATCACGCCACGGGCGAGGCCGTCCCAGGCGACGACGACCGCGGTCGCGCCGCTCTGCTCGGCGGTGTCGACGGCATCCTGAATCGACGCGTCGAGCGTGACGCTCCACGCGTCGGCGATCCAGCCGGGCCGGCCGACCGCCACGAGGGTGCCGTCGACCAGAGCGTGGGCTCCCTGGCCCGGCGCCGACCGGAACTCCTCTGATTGCGGACGCAGGAACTGCCCGCCCTCGCCGGCCTCCACGATCGCGCGCGCCACCGGGTGCTCCGAGAACCGCTCGACCGCCGCTGCACGGGCGAGCACCTCGGGGTCGACCTCGTTGGTGACGGCCATCAGTCCCGTCGTCAGGGTTCCGGTCTTGTCGATCAGGACGGTGTCGACTGCGCCGGCGCGCTCGATGACCTCGGGTCCGCGGATCAGGATCCCGCGCGTGGCGCCGAGACCGGTGCCGACGAGCAGGGCGGTCGGAGTCGCCAGTCCGAGCGCGCACGGGCAGGCGATGATGATCGTCGCGACCGCCGCGGCCACGGCGACGGACGGCGCGGAGCCGGTGAGCAGCCAGAGCACCAGCGTCAGGAGGGAGAGCCCGATGACGACGGGGACGAAGACTCCTGAGATGCGGTCGGCGAGGCGCTGCACCTGCGCCTTGCCGGTCTGGGCGCTCTCGACGAGGCTCGCGATGCGGGCGAGCTGCGTGTCGCTGCCGACGCGCTCGGCGCGGACCGTGAGGTGGCCGCCGGCGTTGAGGGTTCCGCCCGCCACGACAGCGCCGGGGGCCACTTCGACAGGAACGGATTCTCCGGTGAGCATGCTCACGTCGACCGCCGAGGTTCCTGAGACGACCACGCCGTCGACCGGGATCCTCTCCCCCGGGCGGACGGCGACCACGTCGCCGACCTGCAGGGCCGCGGCGTCGACCGTGGTCTCGACTTCATCGCGCACGAGAGTCGCCGTACGCGGGGCGAGGTCGAGCAGGGCGTGCAGGGCGCGGCCGCTGGTGACGCGCGCCTTGGCCTCGAAGTAGCGTCCGGCGAGCAGGAAGACCGTCACGACCGAGGCGACCTCGAGGTAGACGTCTCCGCTGGCCGACCCGGACCGCCCGAACAGGCGCAGCTCCATGTGCATGCCGGTCATCCCCGCGTCGCCGAAGAACAGGGCGTAGACCGACCAGCCGTAGGCCGCCGTGACGCCGAGCGAGATAAGGGTGTCCATCCCGACGCCGCCGTGCCGAGCCTGGCGGACGGCCATCGAGTGGAACGGCCAGGCGCCCCAGATCGCGACCGGGCTCGCGAGGGCGAACGCGAGCCACTGCCAGTCGGCGAACTGGAGCGGCGGGACCATCGACAGCACGAGGACGGGCAGGGCCAGGATCGCCGACACCACGACGCGCTGCCGCAGGTCGTCGGCGGAGCCGTGGTCGTGCTCGCCGGAGGCGTGCTCAGACGCGGCGTGTTCGGGCGCGGCGTGCTCGGGCGCGGCGTGTTCGGGCGCGGCGTGTTCGGGCGCGCGGTCGCCGGACGTGCCGCGGCCGGGCTCGACGGGCGTCGAGGCGCCGCGGTCACTGTGGGTCGCGGTGGCCCCGCGATCCTGCGCCCGGCCGTCTCGGGTCGGCCGCGACGGAGCCCGCAGCACCCGCGCGCCGTAGCCGGCGGCGGCGACAGCGGCGAGTGCGACGTCATCTGGCGCCTCGGACGGGAGCTCGACGCGGGCGCGCTCGGTCGCGAGGTTCACGGATGCGGTGGCTCCCGGGATGCGGTTGAGCTTCTTCTCGACGCGAGCCGCGCAGCTGGCGCAGGTCATCCCCTCGATGCTCAGGTCGACGTGGCGGCGGTCGAGGTCAGGGGTGCTCGGCGTGGTGCCGTCGACTCCGGGCGTCACGACCGGGCCGCCAGGGCGTAGCCGGCCTCGTCGAGGGCGGCACGGACGTCGTCACCCGGGAGAGGGGCGGCGCTGGTCACGGTCACGGCGCTCGAAGCGCCGGGCTTCAGGTCGACGTCGACCGAGGCGACGCCGTCGAGGGCGCCGAGCTCGGACGAGACGGAGTGCACGCAGTGGGCGCAGGTCATGCCGTCGACGAGGTACGTGGTGGTGGTGGTCATTCGGGTCTCCTCCGAAGTGATGGGGTCGCGCGTCACGAGCGCACGAGGCGGGCGATGGCGGCGGACGCCTCCTTGACCTTCTGGTCGGCGATGTCACCGCCCTGGCGCGCGGCCTCGGCGACGCAGTGGGCGAGGTGGTCGTCGAGCAGCTGGAGCGCGACGGTCTCGAGGGCCCTGGTCGCCGCCGACACCTGGGTCAGGACGTCGATGCAGTAGGTGTCTTCCTCGACCATTCGCTGCAGGCCGCGGACCTGCCCCTCGGCGCGTTTGAGGCGCTTGATGATGAGCTCTTTGTCGCCGCTGTAGCCGACGTGCGCGCTGTGGTCGTGGGTGGTGCTGTGGTCCTGGGTGGTGCCGTCCATGTCGTTCCTCCATACCCCCTAGGGGTACCGCCACCCTACGCCTCCGCACCGTCGAACGGTACCCCCCGGGGGTACCTGCCACCGCCCGCCCTCCGAAATTCAAGGAGAAATGTGCGCGCGGCGCCGATGCGAGACGGATCGGCGGCCTCCGCCGCAAATATCTCCTTGAATTTCGGCGGAGACGCGGGCCCGACGACGAAGCCCCCGCCGACGGCGGGGGCTTCGGAACGACGCGGACCGCGCCTACGCCCGGATGAGCGCCAGCACTGCGTCGCGCACGCGCTCCATGCCCGCCGGCGTCGCCGCCTCGGCGTTCAGGCGCAGCAGAGGCTCCGTGTTCGACGGGCGCACGTTGAACCACCAGAACTCGCCGTCGTCGAACGAGCCCGAGACGGTCAGCCCGTCGAGCTCGTCGAAGTCGCCGACACCCGTGTAGGCATCGACGATGCGCGCGTAGGCCGCGGGTACGTCGTCGACGACCGAGTTGATCTCGCCCGACGCGGCGTAGGGCGTGTACCGGTTCGTCAGCTCGGAGAGGGGGGCGTCGCCGCCGCCGAACTCGGCGAGCACGTGCAGCGCCGCCAGCATTCCGTTGTCGGCACCCCAGAAGTCGCGGAAGTAGTAGTGCGCCGAGTGCTCGCCGCCGAAGATGGCGCCGGTCGACTTCATCTCGTCTTTGATGAGCGAGTGGCCGACGCGGGTGCGCACGGGCGTGGCCCCGGCGGCCTCGATGGCCTCCGGCACGGCGCGCGAGGTGATCAGGTTGTGGATGACGTTGATGCCCTCGGTCGGCGACGCCGCGCGGACGCGCGCGATCTCGCGGACGGCCACGATGGCTGCGACGGCCGACGGGGTGACGGCGTCGCCGTTCTCGTCGACGACGAAGCAGCGGTCGGCATCGCCGTCGAAGGCGAGGCCGAGGTCGGCGCCGTGCTCGACGACGGCCTTCTGCAGGTCGACGAGGTTCTTCGGCTCGAGGGGGTTCGCCTCATGGTTCGGGAAGGTCCCGTCGAGCTCGAAGTAGAGCGGCACGATCGTGATCGGCAGCGCGGGGAGGCCGGCGGCGGTCTCGAGCACGGCCGGGACGGTGAGGCCGCCCATGCCGTTGCCGGCGTCGACGACGATCGTGATCGGGCGGATCGTCGACAGGTCGACCAGCGAGCGGAGGTAGGCGGCGTACGACTCGAGGGCGTCGAAGGGGGTGACGGCGCCGGGCTCGGCGACTGGCTCGATGGCTCCCGCGCCCAGGTAGGCCGATGCTCGATCGCGGATCGAGGCCAGGCCGGTGTCGAGGCTGATGCCCTGGGCGCCCGCCCGCGAGAACTTGATGCCGTTGTAGGTGGCCGGGTTGTGGCTCGCCGTGAACATGGCGGCGGGGGCGTTCATCGAGCCCGACGCGAAGTACGTCTCGTCGGTCGAGCAGAGGCCGAGCAGGGTCACGTTCGCCCCGCGGGCGGTGGCGCCGCGGGCGAAGGCGGCGGCGAACTCGGGCGACGAGTCGCGCATGTCGTGGCCGACCACGATGCCGGCGTCGCCGAGCGTCGACGGACCGATCTCGTCGGCGAATGCGGCACCGAACGCCTCGACGATCTCGGGCGTGAGCTGGCTGCCGACGAGCCCTCTCACGTCGTACGTCTTCACGAAGGCGGAGAGGTCTACGGAGGCGTCAGATGTCATGCCCCAAAACTACATGCCGCACGACCTGCCACCCCTGCGGGGCCGACAATCTCTCGGCATGCACGGCGCACAGGTCGTAGCCGTGCGGCTCGACGGTGCCCGACAAGGGGCCCACCACCGCCATGGAGTCGGCGTAGTCGTAGGTCAGGGTGGCCACGGCCTCGTTCTGGCACGTGACCTTGCTGCAGGGTCGCCCGTTCATCGAGATCCAGGGTACTTGCCGCCGCCGACACTCGCCGACGGATGTCTCGCGACGAAGGCGGCGACTACCATGAGCGAATGGCTCGATCCCGAAGCGTCCGCGTCACGGGACGCTCCACGTTCCGCGACCGCCACGGGCGGGGCCTGCGGTCATCGGCGGCGGGTCCGCACCTGCCCTTCCTGCAGACGCGCATCGACCTCTTCGACGACATCGTCGGCGCGGCCGCGCAGTACCTCCGGGAGCTCTGGCCCGACGACCTCGCCGACGTGACCTTCGAGGTCGCGGGCCTGCCGGGCGAGGGGTCCGACGGCCTCGTGCGCTACCGCGTCGATGCCCGCCGCCGCAGCATCGTGCTGTACCGCCTGCCGATCGAGCGCCTCGCCAAGCCGCGCGAGCCGCGGGGCACGCAGGACGCTGCATGGGACCACCGCATGACGATCGAGGGCTACGTCTTCCGCGCCGTCGGCGAGCTGATCGGCAGAGACCCCTGGGACCTCGCGCCCGACCGCTACCGCGACCGCTGAGCCTGTCGCTGCGATCGCAGGCAGCGGGCGCAGGCAGCGCAGGAACCAGCCGATCCGATCAGGGGTAGACCGTGACCGGCCGCGACACCGCCGTCGGCGACTCGAGCGCGTACGACGCGATCTGCGTCGACGAGTTGAAGCTGATCGACGCCCGGAGCCCGTCTCCGTCGCGGATCGAGCCGACGGCTCGCGCGTTCACGGCGCGGGTCACCGATCCTCCGGCCGGCACTGAGAGCGTCACGGTCGCCTTGCCCCGCACTGCCAGCGACGTCGTCACGGCCCGCGAGGTGGGGTTGGCGAGCGTCAGCGTGGCCTCCGGGCCCGCCGGAACGGTGAACAGCGTCTCGCCGTCAAGGGCCGGGGCGGCCGCCGCCCACGAGAGGTCGGTGACTCCCCCGGCGCCGATGGTCGACGAGCGGACTCCGGCCACGATCGGCTGCGACGACTGGACCGTGGCCGTGTAGGTGCCGGTCTTCAGACCGTCGAGCGGGATGTCGTCGACCTGGCCGGCCTCGGCCGTCTCGGTGAAGGTCGCGCCCGTGCCGTCGGCCGTGCGGAGCTGGATCGAGAGGTCGGCGTTCGCGTCGCCGGGCACGAAGACGCGCAGGGCGGTGACGAGGTCGCCGTAGCCGTCCTCGGCCGCCTTGGCCTGGAGGGCGTCGCCACCGCGCACGACGATGCCGGGCACCGTCACGGTCGACGCGGGAGCCGCCGAGGCGCTGACGGTGTCGAGGCCGCCGGCCCGCAGGGTGCGGACGACGCTGACCTGGAGGTCGGCGACGATCTGGCCGCCGGTCGAGGTCACGTGGACGACGGGCGAGGTGAGCCCGGTCGCGAAGCCCGAGAGCGGCACGACCTTCTGGCTGTTGGGGGCGACGACGATGCCGGTGAGGCCCGGACCGTCGACCGTGCCCGACTCGCCGAAGACCGACAGGTCGACGGTGGAGTTCACGTCGGTGGGATTGACCAGCGAGATCAGGGTCGTGCGGCCGGTGTCCGTCGAACCGCCGACGAGCCAGGTCGAGCTGGTGGGCTCGGCGCACGACGAGGCCGCGAAGCCGGTGAGGTCGGAGGTCGCGGACGACGCGCTCTGAGCGGCGGCGACCAGGGGCACCGTCGTGGAGCCGCCGGACGCGGCCGTGACGAGCAGAGGGTCGGAGCCGGTGCCGTCGGCGCCCGCGAGCGTCTTCGTGGTCGGGGCGTCGCCGCCGCCGGCCGCCGTCACGGTCGCCGCGGTGCCCACGGCCGACACGGAGGTCGCCGACGCGCCGGAGTCGCCCGAGAGACGCAGGAGCGACCCTCCGCACACCCGCTGCTGGTCGAGCGCGACCGGCGTCACGATGCGCCCGGCGGGGGTCTCGCTCAGCGTCGGCAGCGGCACCAGGACCGCCGCCGCGACGACGGCGCCGCCGACGGCGAGCGCCACGACGCCGAGGCCCAGGCGGAGTCCGGTCGACTTGGCGGTTCGCCTACTCATCTCGCTCCTCGTCGAAGGTGGTCGCCGGCTGCTCGGCCTCGGGGGCGCCGGGGCGCACCCGCCGGCGGCGCGGCGCGGTCGGGATGGCCAGCAGCAGCGCCGAGCCGAAGATCAGCGCCCACGACGTGAGCACGATCGGGCGCAGCGGCCCGCCGGTCGGGTGCCGGGTCGTCCGCTCGGTCGCATCCACGTACCGCCAGAGCTGGCCGGACGACGTGTCGGCGGCCTTCAGCAGCAGGGCGTTGCTGCCGAGCACCTGGGCTGCGCGCTGGTTCAGTGCGGCGGCTGGATCCTGCTTGTTGGTGTCGTCGAGCAGGACGAAGCCGACGCCGAGCTCCTTCAGCACCGGGGCCGGGTCGTAGCCGCTGCGGCTGACCAGGTTGCCGGCGAGGATGGTCAGGTCGCGACTGGTCGACGAGAGCTGCTGCTGCGTCGAGTCGAGCGTCGACTGCTGGTCGAGGGTCTCGCCCTGTCCGCGCTCGAGCGACACGGCGAGCGTGCCGTCGGGCTGCGGGGTGAGCACGAGCGTGCCGACGTCGGGCTTCGCCACGGCCTCGGCTGTCACGTAGGCCGAGAGGATCCTGCCGTCCGAGGGATGGATCAGGGCCGTGCCGCCGAGCGTCGCGATCAGGACCGGCACCGAGGCGGCGACTCCGAGCACGGCGAACAGGAAGCCGAGCGGCGGCGTGAACCGCGGGATGCGGTCGAGGCTGACGACAGCGGCGCCGATCATGCCGAGGAAGTACAGGCTGAGGCCGCTGCCGGCCCAGACGCCGGTCGTCGAGCTGCCGACACCGGTGATCGCGAGGTGCGTCGCGGCGACCGCGGTGGCGTAGCCGAGGAGCGCGACGGCGAGGCACGCGATGGCACGGCCGCGGGTGGGCAGGAAGACCGAGACGACGGCGAGGATGCCCAGAGGCAGGAGCGCGAGCGCGACGAGGAAGGCCATCGTCGCACCGCTGATGCCAGCGCCGGCGACGAGAGCCGTCCAGCCGTTGAGGCCGGTCTCGGGCGAGCCGAGCAGGAGCTGCAGCGGCGACGCGGCATCGGCCCGCGACGGCGCGCCGGGGTCGGCGAAGAGCGCCCACCAGGTTCCGCGCGAGACCTGCGCGATGGCCAGCGGCACGAACAGGGCGAGGGCTGGCAGCGGGATCCCGAGCATGCGGTGCGTGCCGCGGGGGCGGGTCGCGATGGCGCCGAGCCACCCGATGACGAGGGCGGGCAGCAGAGAGGGGGATCCTGCCGCGATCAGGGCGAACAGGATCGACGCCGCCGCGCCCGCCGACCACGAGCGGTGCGACGCCACCATCGTGACCACCAGGAACGGCAGGAGCGCGTGCGCGACGAGGGCCCCGAGGTGGCCGGTCTGCATGGCCGACAGCACGGGCGGCGACATCGAGTAGACGAGCGCGGCGATGGTCGGCACCCAGGTGCGGCGCGTGATCAGACGGGCCGCGAACCAGGCGCCGAGTGCCGAGAGAGGCAGCGCGACGAAGTAGAACAGCACGATGCCGAACGACGGCGCCCAGAACGTGATCGTTCCGAGGATCGCCACGAGCCCGGCGAACGGGTCGGAGGGGCCCACGTAGCCGGTGCCGATCTCGTGCCAGCCGTAGCCGACCGAGTTCCACAGCGATGCGACCGTGGTGCTGACCGGGAGCAGCCCGCCTCCGGTGATCGCCTGCGCGCTCAGGAAGGGGAAGAAGGCGACGATGCCGACGACGGCGGCCAGCAGCGTGATCCAGAGGCCGCCCGAGCCGACGAAGCTGGCGCGGGGCGTCGCGGAGTCCTCGATGCCGGCGAGCTGCGCGTCGCGCTCGTTGACGCGTCGCTCGCGTACCTGCGTGACGGTTGCCCGGAGCGGCCGGATCGCCCCCCAGGAGGCGGTCTTCGTGCGCCGGAGGTTCGCGCGCGCCCGGGTGATGCGCGACCCGCCGAAGGCCGTCGCGAACGCGGTGCGGAACTCCCCGATCGCAGCACCCGGGTTCTTCACCAGGAGGTGCCAGAGCGAGCGGACGAAGGCCAGCGGCACCAGGCTCAGCCAGTGGAGCGGCAGAGCGGCGAGCGGCGCGTAGACGAGGCGGCGGTGCAGCTGAGCGGCACGGGTCAGTCGCGCCTGCCGGGCGTGGCCGCCGGGTTCGCGACCGAAGTCCTCCGGTGGCCCCGCCGACTCGACGCGGGCGGACGGCACGAGCACGACGCGGTGCCCGGCGAGGCGGGCGCGCGTCGAGAAGTCGAGCGAGGCGTCGATGTGCGGGAGGCCAGGATCGAAGCCGCCCAGGGCAGTCCAGACGCTCCGGCGCACGAGCATGCCGCCCGCGGCGACGCCCAGCACGTCGGCGTGCGAGTCGTGCTGCCCCTGGTCGAGCTCGCCCGCGACGAGCGGCATCGAGCGGCCGAGCACGGTGACGGTCTCGCCGAACTCCGAGATGACGCCCGGCTCGGACTGCCGCATGAGCTTCGGGCCTGCCACGGCCACGGACGGCGCGACCTCGACGGTGGCGAGCAGCTCGGCCAGCGCCACGGCCTCGGGAGCGTTGTCGTCGCCGAGGATCCAGAGCCACTCGTCGTCGCTCTCGGGAGCCGGACCGAGCACGCGGACGGCGTGGGCCACGGCGGCGCCGATCGAGGTGACGCCCGGCGCGGAGACCATCTGGGCGGCGCCGCTCAGAGCGAGGCGGCCGGCGTCGGAGTCGGCGGGCGATGCATCGACCACGACGAGCGCCTCGGGCGGTCGCGTCTGTTGCGACAGCCCATCGAGGGTTCTGTCGAGGGAGGCCGCACCGCTCGGCGCGACGAGGATCGCTGTGACTCTCGGCTGCATGACGGTGAGACTCTAAGTGCCCCGCAACGCCGGACGGCGCACCCGGTGGGCGCGCCGCAGCGATTCATAGGTGGGGATCAGCCCGGTCAGCCGAGTGCCGGACGACCTAGGCGCGCCGACGAAGCTTCCTGCGCTCGCGCTCGGACAGCCCGCCCCAGATTCCGAAGCGCTCGTCGTTCTGCAGGGCGTACTCGAGGCACTGGGCCTTGACGTCGCACGACGTGCAGATCTTCTTGGCGTCGCGCGTCGAGCCGCCCTTCTCGGGGAAGAACGCCTCGGGGTCGGTCTGTGCGCAGAGCGAGTCGGCGTGCCAGCCGAGCGGGTTGGCCTCTTCGTCGACGACCGAGGCGCGACGGACTCCGGGGACGCCGAGCGAGACCGGATCGACGTGCCAGTTGTCGGGAACGGTCGAGCCGGTCGTGCGGCCGCCTGAGAGGAGGGCGTCGGCCTGAGCCTCGAGCGACGGGACGGCCGAGAGACGAGCACCCTTGTCGTGCGACCCCTGGTCATGCAAGCCCTGGTCATGCGAGCCCTGGTCGTCTGAGCCCTGGCTGTCTGCCCTGTGGTCGTGGATGGCCATTGCTCATCTCCCCTCATGCTGCCACTCCCCCGCTGGGGTGACACCTGTAATTACACTCGTGTAACTAGGGGTACGTCAAGTCGAGCATCATAAAACCCTCGACCCCCGAATGAGGGTGATTTGACTCCCGGGCGTGTCGCGAGTCGCGAACCTCGGGCGTGTCGAACGGGGTACAGCCTGTTCCGGGGCGCGGCGCGCGATTCGATCGCAGGAACTGCCCGCGCCGTCGGCTCAGGCCGCCGCCTGCCTCGCCGCCCACGCGCTCTGCACCATCTCGAGAAGGGTGTGCCGCATCTTCCAGTCGAGGTCGCGCCCGGCGAGCACGCCCTCGGCCACGATGCGGTCGGGATCGCCCGGACGGCGCGCCGCGATCTCCGGGGTGAAGGCGATGCCCGTGCCCTCCGCCATGGCGTCCATGATCTGCTTCACGCTCGAGCCGTCGCCCGAGCCGAGGTTGTACGCCGCCTCGAGAGTCTCGCCGGCGTCGAGCCTCCGCGCCGCCGCCGCGTGCGACACGGCGAGGTCGGCCACGTGCACGTAGTCGCGCACGCAGGTGCCGTCGGGAGTGCCGTAGTCGTCGCCGAAGATCTTCGGCGCGCGGCCCTCGAGCAGCGCCTGGAACACCAGCGGGAACAGGTTGTGCGGGCTCGCGTCGTACAGGTCGGGCTCGCCCGAGCCGACGACGTTGAAGTAGCGGAGGCTGGTGTGGCGGAGGCCCGTCGCGACGCCCTGGTCGCGCAGCAGCCACTCGCCGATCAGCTTCGACTCGCCGTACGGCGACTCCGGCGACTTGGGCGTGCCCTCGGTCACCACGTCGGTCGGCGGCACGCCGTAGACGGCCGCGCTCGACGAGAAGACGATCCGGTCGACGCCCTTGGCCGCCATGGCGGCCAGCAGGACGGCCGTGCCCGTCACGTTCTGCTCGTAGGTGTGGAGCGGACGCTGCACCGACACCCCGGCGTACTTGTAGCCGGCCACGTGCACCACGCCGGTGACGCCGTGCTCGTCGATGGTGCGCTCGACCAGCGACTGATCGAGGATCGTGCCCCGGACGAACGGAACGCCCTCCGGCACGAACGACTCGATGCCGCTCGACAGGTCGTCGATGACGACGGGCGACAGCCCCTCCTTCGCGAGCGCTCGAACGACATGCGAACCGATGTATCCGGATCCCCCGGTAACCAACCAAGCCATGGGCCAAACCTATCGGTACCGCCGCGCCCGATGCATGTGGCAGGATGTGAACTCCCGACGAACATCCGCCACGCTCCCCTGGAGGCCCCGTGCTCCGCTCCGTCGCCGTCCTCGCCGTCGAGGGTCTTCCGCCGTTCGAGTTCGGCGTCGCCTGCGAGGTGTTCGGCATCGACCGGCGCGACACCGGCGGGCCCGCGTTCGACTTCCGCGTCGTCACGGCGCGGCCCGGTCGTGTGAAGACCAGCCTCGGGTTCGAGATGGTGATCGAGCGCGGGCTCGAGGAAGCGCGCGGAATGGACCTCGTCGTCGTACCCGCGCACGGGGTGGACGCTGTGGAGCCGGAGTACCTCGAGTTCCTGCGCCGGGTGCACGCCGAAGGCGCGATCATCCTCAGCATCTGCAGCGGCGCCTTCACGCTCGCGGCGACCGGCCTGCTCGACGGCCGCCGGGCCGCCACCCACTGGATGCACGCCGACACCCTGCACGAGCGCTATCCGCTCGTCAGCGTCGATCCCGACGTGCTCTACGTCGACGAGGGGTCGATCGTCACGAGCGCCGGCACCTCGGCGGGCATCGACGCGTGCCTGCACATCGTGCGGCGCGAGCTCGGCGTCGGCGCCGCCAACGCCATCGCGCGGCGCATGGTGATCCCCGCTCAGCGCGACGGCGGGCAGGCGCAGTTCATCGGCGCGCCGATCGCCGAGCGCTGCTCCGACTCGCTCGCCGCCGTCATGGACTGGATGCTCGAGAACCTCGACCGCGAGCTCACCGTCGACGAGCTCGCCCGCCGCGCGCTGATGTCGCCCCGCACCTTCGCCCGGCGGTTCCGCGCCGACGTCGGCACCACGCCCGGCGCCTGGCTCAACCGGCAGCGGCTGCTGCGCGCCCAGCACCTGCTGGAGGCCACCGACGACACCCTCGAGGCGATCGCCGGCGCTACCGGCTTCGGCTCGGCCGCCGTGCTGCGGCACCACTTCGCGCGGGTGCTGCAGACGACGCCCACGGCCTACCGACGGGCCTTCGGAGAGCGCCAGCTCGCCTGACCGCTCGCGCCCGCGCGCCGCCCGCCCGGCTCAGCCCGCCAGCCGCAGCACGTCGACGAGCACGTGCCGGACCATCAGCAGCACGAGCAGCGCTCCCGGCAGCGTGGCCCGGAGCAGCCACTTCCGCCTCAGCCGACGGCCTCCCGGTGCGACGACGACGCGCGGCACGGCTCCCGGCCGGGTGTCCGCGTAGCGCTCGGTGCGGCGGCGGGTCGCGCCGCCGACGCGCGATACGAGGTCCTCGATGGCGAGCAGCGTCGCCCGCTCTCCGACCCGGAACGCCGTCGGCGCCGACAGGAGCAGCGAATCGTCGATGAGCTCGACGTCGAAGCCGGCCGCCTCGTCGACGAGGAGCGCCATGAGGTCGGGCGTGAGCACGTACAGCAGGTCGGGGCCGTATCCGTCGGGTGCGTAGACGGTGAAGTACCGCCCGAAGTCTCCCTCGAGCTCGATGCGCTGGCCTGCCTGGTAGCCCGCCCGGCCGAAGCGGCGCGGGTGGGTCCGGCCGGCCCGGACGGACTCGAGCACGACGTGGGGCACCCTCCGGTCGAGCCGCACGCGGATGAAGCCCCAGGCGCGCCCCTCCCGCCGGATCGTGATGCTCTCGGGACTCAGGACGATGTTGCCGAACTGGAATCCGTGCGCCCGCTCGAAGTCGAACACGTCGCGGGTGTGGGCGGTCGCCCCCTCGTGCACGAGCGTGCCGGTGAGGCGCGGGACCGGCGCCCCGAAGGCATGCGCGCCCCCGTTCGCCTCGGCGAACCGCGCGAAGCGGACCCTCCGTCGCCAGTGGTTGCTGAGCCGGGTGTCGCGCCGGATCATTCCGACCAGCGCCACGATGAGCGCAGCGCACAGCGCTTCGACGATCAGGATGCCCGCCAGGCCGAGGAGGGCGTCGCCGAGGCTGCGCCCGACCCACCGGACGCCGGGGTCGCCGAACACCGCGACATCCACGAGCGCCAGCGCGAGCCCGGCGACACACGCGATGACGACGCACGCCACGAGGAGGGCCGGCACCGTGGCGATCATCGTCCGGAGCGGTACGACCGTATCGGGCCGGACGTGCCTGGTGCGCCGTCGGAACTCCCGCACCTCGCGCCGGGTGGGTCGCCGATCGAGCTCGCGGTAGTCGAACCGCGCCGCAGCCCTCTGATCGACCCCCGTCACCACCCCATCGTGCCGGGGCGGCGACTTCGCCGCAGGTCCCCGTTAGGGGTGCGGGCGCAGGAACTGCGGCTACGCCGCCGTCGCCACGAACGCCTCGCCCGTGCCCGTGACGGCGAGCCGCCACTCGTCGGGGGTGACGTACACCGACTCGCCCGCGCCGAGCTTGATGTTGCCGTCCTGGCCCTTGAGGTGCAGCTCGCCGCTCGTGACGAAGACGATCGACGGGCCGCCGAGCTGCACGACCGCTCCGGCGTCGCCGGGGGTCACGTGCAGCAGGGCGAAGCCGACCTCGGTGGGGTCGAAGCGCTCGACGCCGGGACCGACCGCGACGGGCTCGAGGGAGGGCGCCGGGAGCGGCTCGAAGTCGAGCACGCGCATCAGCTCGGGAACGTCGACGTGCTTGGGCGTGAGTCCGCCGCGGAGGACGTTGTCGGAGGGCGCCATCAGCTCGACGCCGAGGCCGCCGAGGTAGGCGTGGATGTTGCCCGCGGGCAGGAAGAGCGCCTGGCCGCGCTTCAGCGTGACCCGGTTGAGCAGGAGCGCCACGACGATGCCGGGGTCGCCCGGGTAGTCGGCTGCGAGGTCGGCCAGGGTCGCCACGGTGGGCGAGATGGCGGCGTGCGCGCCGGCGTTCGAGACGGCCGCCGTCGCCGCGGCGCTGACGGCCTCGATCAGGGCCGGGGCGTCGTCGCCTTCGAACAGCCACGCCACGGTGGCCTCGAGCGAGTCGGCGAGGTGGGCGCGGAGCGGCTCGAACGCTCCCGACGAGTCGTCGAGGGCGTCGACGTCGGCGAGGGTCTCGGCGACGGTGCGGAACCCGCAGAGCGCGTCGAACTCGTCGCTGAGCGCGTAGATGATCTCGGGCTTCGGAAACGGGTCCTTGTAGTTGCGCTCCGTCGCGATCAGGGGCACCCCGGCGCGGTTCTCTCGGTCGAAGCCCTCGCGCGCCTGCTGCGGAGTCGGGTGGGCCTGAATCGACAGCGGCTTGGCGGCCGCCAGGATCTTCATCAGGAAGGGCAGATGGCGGCCACCGGCGCCGAGCGCCCGCTCGGGCTGTGCCGCGATCCAGTCGGCCAGAGTGTCAGCGCCGTCGACCACCGCGGGGTTCACGACGATGCTCGGCGACCCGGGGTGGGCGCCGAGCCAGAGCTCGGCCTCGGGCTTGCCCGTCGGCTTGCGGCCGAGCAGGTCGGAGATCGCCGTCGTCGAGCCCCACGCGTAGTCGCGCGGGACGTTGGTGATGGCTAGGAACATGTCTGACCTCATCGAGACGGGGTGGTGGGCCATCGCTTGGCCCCCCTCTACAAACGGGCGCGACCGCGCCCACCTGGGCGTTGGACAAAACTACCAAGGCCGTTGGCAGTCGTCCTGCATCGGCCTATCGTCGCCTCCGGATCGGCCGACGAGGGCCGGCCGCCGACACGAGAGCAACGGAGCACGGATGTCCGACACGACCCTGACCCAGCTGGCGCCGCTCGCCAGCGATTTCTACGGCTACGAGAGCCTCCTCAGCGACCAGGAGAAGTCGGTGCTGGCCGAGCTGCGCCAGTACCTCGAGGCCGAGGTGCGGCCGCTGGTGAACGACTACTGGGCCCGCGCGGAGTTCCCGACGCAGATCATCCAGAAGCTCGCCGACCTGAAGCTGTTCGGCATGCCGTGGGACGAGACGAAGCCGTTCGAGAACTCGGCCGTCTTCCGCGGCTGGGTCGCCCTCGAGCTCGCTCGCGTGGATGCGAGCGTCGCGACGTTCGTCGGCGTGCAGAACGGCCTGACGATGGGCTCGATCGCCGTCTGCGGCTCCCCCGAGCAGCGGGCGGAGTGGCTGCCGCGGCTCGCGAGCGGCGAGCTGATCGGCGCGTTCGGCCTCACCGAGCCCCTCTCGGGCTCCGACTCGGCGCAGGGCCTCCGCACCGTCGCGACCCGTGACGGCGACGACTGGATCCTTAACGGCTCGAAGCGCTGGATCGGCAACGCCACGTTCAGCGACATCACCGTCATCTGGGCGAAGAGCACCGAAGACGGCCAGGTCAAGGGCTTCGTCGTCCCGACCTCGACGCCGGGCTACACCGCGGCGAAGATCGAGAACAAGCAGGCGCTCAGGATCGTGCAGAACGCCGACATCACCCTCGAGAACGTGCGCGTGCCCGAGTCGAACCGCCTCCAGAACGGCAACTCGTTCCGCGACACGGCCAAGGTCCTGCGCCTCACTCGCGCCGAGGTCGCCTGGGCGGCCGTCGGCAACTCGATCGGCGCCTACGAGGCCGCCCTGAAGTACGCGTCCGAGCGCGTCCAGTTCGGCAAGACGATCGCGAGCCACCAGCTCGTGCAAGACCTGCTCGTCAAGTCGCTCGGCAACATCACGGCCTCGCTCGGCATGGTCGTGCGCGTCTCGCAGCTTCTCGACGAGGGCACGCAGCGCGACGAGCACGCCTCGCTCGCGAAGTCGTTCACGACGTCGCGCATGCGCGAGACGGTCGGCTACGCGCGCGAGATCCTCGGAGGCAACGGCATCGTGCTCGACTACGACGTCGCCCGCTACTTCGCCGATGCCGAGGCCCTGTACAGCTACGAGGGCACCCGCGAGATGAACACGCTCATCGTCGGGCGCAGCATCACCGGCCAGGCGGCCTTCGTCTAGCCGGCTCGGCTCGCAGGGCGTCGGCGCCATGGGCCGACCCGGTAACCTGAGGCGCATGGCCGTCACCCAGCCCCTGCCGCGCGCCGACGTCGCGCCCCGCGGGCCCTCGGCCGAGCACACCGGCTTCGCCACCGTCGTCTTCGGCGTGCTGTTCTTCGGCGACGCGCTGCGCAACTCGGTCAACTGGGCCGGGTGGGCGGTCGTCTGCCTGGCCGTGGTCGTCTGGGCGGTCGCCCTCCTGGTCCGCAACCCCCCGCGTCCCAGCCGCTCCCCCGCCCTGCTCGGCCTGCTGCTGCTGTGGATGATCGCGTCGCTGATCTGGTCCGACTACCGGGCGGGGTCCCTGCTCGGCATCGGCACGCAGCTGATGACGACCGCTGGCGCCGTGGCGGTCGCGGTCACCGTGTCGTGGGAGGGCATCGTGAAGGCGCTCGGCCGCGCGCTCCGGGCGATCGTCGTGCTCTCCCTTCTCTTCGAGCTCGTCGTCGCGCTCTTCGTCCGGCAGCCGTTCTGCCCGATCTACGTCGACTGCTCGGGCTCGCACCCGGCCGCGTTCTACTGGACCCGCGACGCCCTCTTCACCGGTGGCCAGATCCAGGGGCTGCCCGGCAACAGCAACCTGCTCGCGATCTACGCCCTGCTCGCCCTCGCCGTCACGGCCGTGCAGTGGCACGCTCGCTCCATCGAGCGGCGCCAGGCCTGGGTCGGCATCGCCGCATCGGTGCTCGCGCTCGGCCTGACCCGCTCGTCGACGGTGTTCGCGTGCCTCGCCGTCGCCGCACTCGTCTTCGGCTTCGCGGTGCTGGCGCGCCGGGTGCGGCTCGGCCGGCGGTGGATGGTCGCGGTGCTGGCGGCGCTGGTGGCGGGAGCGCTCGCGGCGGCCGTGTCGGTCGGCTGGGGGCTGATCCTGCGCGTGCTGGAGAAGAGCCCCGACCTCACCGGCCGCGGCACGATCTGGAAGTCGGTCTACGAGCTCGCGATCCAGCGGCCGGTCGTCGGCTGGGGCTGGACCGGCTGGTGGCAGCCGTACCTCGAGCCGTTCAAGGGGCTCGCCGTGCGCAACGGGGTCGTCTACCTGCAGGCGCATAACGCCTACCTCGACGTGTGGTTTCAGATCGGCTGGATCGGGCTCGCGCTCTTCCTCGCCGTCATCGTCACGACGACGGCCCGTTCGTGGTGGTGGGCCACCGACCGGCGGATGCTCGGCCCGGGCCGCCCCGCCCCGTGGAACACGCTCGACCTGCTGCCGATGCTGCTGATGTCGATCATGCTCGTGCACGGCCTCGCCGAGTCGCGCCTCAACGTCGAATGGGGCTGGGCCCTGCTGGTCGTCGTCTGCTTCGCCACGCGCCGCGACAACTACCGCTGGTGGTCGACTCCCGCCCCCGACGCTCGATGAGCCAGGCCGCACCCGTCCGCGACCCGCTGCGCCGCTACCTGTCAGCGTGGATCGGCTTCTCGGCCGGCGGCACGTTCAGCCAGGCGCTGACCGTCGCGATCCTGCTCTATGCGCTCGGCATCCACACGGTCCGCGCGCTGATCGGCTGGCCGGGATCGATCGCCGTGCTCGCGACGCTCGTCGTTCTGGCGGGTCTCTCGCTCTTCGGGGCGCGCAACCGTATCGAGTGGCACGGGATCCTGCCGGTGTCGGTGCTCGCGCTGTTCGCCTACTTCGTCGTCTCCATCTTCTGGAGCCAGTACACCTGGGTCTCGATCGGCGGCGTCTTCTACGCGCTCGCGTTCGGCAGCCTCGGCATGTACCTGGCGCTCGGCCGCGACCTGGTGCAGGTGATCCGCGCCACCGGCGACACGCTGCGGATCCTGCTGACAGTGTCGCTGTCGCTCGAGGTGCTGTCGGGCATCCTGATCGACCAGCCGATCTCGTTCCTCGGCATCCAGGGCAACCTCGCGAACGGCGGGCCGATCCAGGGTGTCGCCGGAACTCGCAACTACCTCGGGTTCCTCGCCGCTCTGGCGCTCATCACCTTCGCGGTGGAGTGGTTCACCCGCTCGATCACGCTCGGCGTCGGCGTGGCATCCGGGGTCCTGGCGCTGCTCACCCTGTTCTTCGCGAGCTCGCCCGTGACGTCGATCGCCGTGCTCGTGCTCGTCGTCGCGGCGATCGCGCTGCGCTTCCTCCGGCAGAGCCCGCCCGAGCGGCGCGCCCTGATGCAGGGCATCCTCGCCTTCCTGGTGGTGCTCGGCGTGGTGCTGGCCTACGTGGGGCGGCACCGGCTCATCGCCGCGCTCGGCGCCACCAGCGACCTCGAGGTGCGGCTGGCCCTGTGGACGAGGATCCGCGAGCTCATCCCCTTCCACAGCCTCGTCGGCTGGGGCTTCGCAGGGCAGTGGCCGACCGACGTGTTCCCGTTCTTCCTCCTCACCGGGCCGACCGGCCGGGCATCCGAGACCGGGCTCGGCGCCTTCTTCGACACCTGGCTGCAGGTGGGGCTCGTCGGCGTCGTCATGCTGCTCGCCGCCGGTGCCCTCGCGTTCACCCGCTCGTGGCTGACCGCCTCGACGCACCCGATCGTCGCCTACACGTGGCCGGCGCTCGTCCTGCTGCTCATCGCCGTGACCGCCTCCGCCGAGAGCTACCCGCTGTTCGAGGGCACTCTGCTGCTGTTCGTCGCCATCGCCACGATCTCGGCGCGCAAGCGCTCGTGGCGACGGCACCTCACCCCGTCGTAGCCGGCGCCGACGCCGCCGACCCGCATCGGCGGCGGGTGATCGCCGCCGCGGCGGGGACCTTCTGCCGCCGATGCGGGTGGGCCGCGCCTAGCGGACGGTGACGGCGCGGCACACGCCGAGCCGCGGGTTGGTGCCGCCGGTGGTGTCGATGGCATAGGCGCACACGGAGTGCTTGCCGGCGGCGGCCGTGAGAGTTCCTGCGAAGCCGTGGAGGGAGGTGGGGAGCGAGTTCGCGCGCTTGACGTCGGGGCGGGAGCCGGAGGCCGTGAGGCGCGGCCGGGACGTGCCGTCGACGTAGACCGCGACCTGGATCGACGCCGCGGTGTCGTCGGGGTCGAACGCCCAGCCGGAGACGCGGATGCCGCCCTTCACCGCGGTGGCGGAGTCGAATCGCCCGACCGGCTTCTGGTCGGTCGTGACGGTGGCGCACCGGATCAGGGCGTTCTTGCCCGTCGAGCCGGGGGCGTTGAGCGCGTAGACGCAGACCGAGTGGGTGCCCTGCGTCGTCGGGACAGTCACCGAGTAGCCGTGCGACGCCCCGTAGGCCGGGTAGGCGCGGCCGATGTCGGCTCGGGTGAGGTCGGCGACGGAGGCGGTGACGCGCTTCTTGTCGACGTAGACGGCGACTCGGACCGGGTCGATCGTGTCGCCGTCCGCAGCCCAGCCGCTGACCGTCAGGCTCTTCGGCGTGAAGGAGACGCTGTCCAGGCGCCCGGTCGGGACGGACGGCAGCACGGAGACCGTGGTGCAGGCGCCGAGCTGCCGGTCGGCTCCCCGGCCGGTGTTGACGGCAGTGAGGCAGACCGTGTGCGCTCCGGCGGCGGCGGCGAGGGTGGCCGCGAAGCCGTGGTCGGAGCCGACGGCCGGGAACGCCTTGGCGACGTCGGGTCGGGCGGCCGACGCGGTGAGCGTCTTCGCGGCCGTGCCGTCGATGGTCACTCGGACGGGGATCGCCCCGGCGATCTCGGGGTCGGCGGCCCAGCCGCGCACGGCGACTCCGCCCGGGGCGGCCCGGACGGAGTCGACAGAGCCCAAGGGCGAGGGGTCGGCGACAGTCACCGGGGAGCACGAGATGAGGCTGGTGGCGGCGTTGGCCCCGATCGCCGTGGCGCACAGGTCGTAGGTGCCGGGATCCGCGTCGAGGGTGGCCGAGAAGCCGTGCTTCGAGCCCGAGCCCGGATAGGCGGATGCCACGTCGGCGCGGGTGGCGCCGGCGGTGACGGTCTTCGCAGCGGTGCCGAACGAGAGGGCGACCTTGATGGGGGCGGTG
Source organism: Frondihabitans sp. PhB188 (assembly GCF_003752365.1). Taxonomy (GTDB): domain Bacteria; phylum Actinomycetota; class Actinomycetes; order Actinomycetales; family Microbacteriaceae; genus Frondihabitans. Next base: position 150,805 of record NZ_RJUO01000005.1, read on the forward strand.
GTCGAGGTGTCGAGCGCCCAGCCGCGAACGCTCACCGTGCCGAGGCCGCCGGCGGCCGAGTCGAGGTGGCCGGCTGTCGTGGCGACGGGGCCGGTCGCGGTCGGCGAGCCGAACCACTTCGTGAAGTAGGTCCAGAAGTTGCGGTTGCCGTAGGCCGAGCAGCTGTCGCCGGTGCCGTACAGGTTCGCGAGGGCGGCCGCGTTGGGCGTGTACGGCGTGTAGTAGTACAGGTTGGCCGTCGCCTGGTTGGCGATCCTGACCTGCTTGGTGCCGCACGGCGACGACGGGCTGTAGCGGACGGCGACCGTCTTGCCGGGCGTGTAGGTCGTGAAGGCCGCCGAGGTGCCCGCCGGGTTGGCGTAGCGCTTGAACTGCCAGGCCGCCCGGTAGATCTGGTTGTAGATGCCGGCGTAGGTCGGGTCGCAGCCGTTGCCCGTGTCGGGGCACGCGTAGCCCATCGCCCGCTCGATCGCGTACGACGAGGGCGCCGTCGCTCCGACGAGGCCCTGCTCCTTCTGCAGGCTCACCAGCAGCACCTCGGGGTTGATGCCGCAGGCGATCGACACCTTCGCGATGATCGTCGAGACCTTCTCGTTCGGGGCCCCCTTGTAGGCCGAGCACATCGCGTCGGCGGCGCGCGACGTGGTCGTCGCCGTCAGCACGGTCAGGCAGCGCGAGTTGGCGCAGGTGCCGGTCTTGCCGGTCAGGAAGCTCTGGATCTGCGCCGCCGTCATGGCGTCGGAGTCGAAGAACACCTGGTCGCTGATGATGTTGCCCGCGTCGAACCGCGAGGCCACCGGAATGTCGGCCGTCGCGGGCTGCGCGGTCAGGAGCTGCCCGGTGAGCAGGGCGGCCACTGCGCTCGCTGCGACGGCGAGCGCGATCAGGCGGTTCGGCGGCCTCACTACGGCACGGTGACGGTGGAGCACTTCAACGTCGGGTTGGAGCCGTGGCCCGACGGGTCGATCGCGTACACGCAGACCTTGTGCGAGCCCTTCGACGCCGAGAGCTTCTTCGTGAAGCCGTGCTTCGTTCCGATGCCGGGATGCGCCTTGGCGACATCGGCGCGCGACGTGCTCGCCGTGGTGCGCACACCGCGGCCGTCGAGGTAGACCGCGACCGGGATCGACTTGGTCTTGACGTCGGGGTCGTACGCCCAGCCCGAGACCGTCACGGCGCCTTTCGACGGCGTGATCCTGTCGACGACGCCGACGGGCTTGTAGTTCACGACGACGGTCTTGCACGAGCCGATGCGCGAGTTGGGCCCGGTGCCGACGTTGATGCCGTAGACGCAGACCTTGTGCGTGCCCTGCGCGGCGGGCACGGTCACGGAATAGCCGTGGGCCGAGCCGTAGGCGCCGTAGGTCGTGCCCACATCGGTGCGGGTGGTGGATGCGACGGCGGTCTTGTGCGCGCCGTCGACGTACACGGCGACCTTGATCGAGGCGGCGGTGGAGCCGTCGATGGCCCAGCCGCTGGCAGTGACGCTGGTCGTCGTCGTGGCCACGGCCTTGTCGAACGAGCCGACCGGGTTGGTGCCGAGCGACTTCGCGGTGGAGCAGGAGGTGAGGAGCGCGTTGGCGCCCTTCGCGCCGGCGTTGATGCCGTAGACGCAGGTCTTGTACGAGCCCTTCGCGGTGCCGATCGTCACGTCGTAGCCGTGCGCGGCGCCCCACTTGGGCATCTGCGTGGCGACGTCGGGCCGCGACTTGTTCGCGGTCACGACGGTGACCTTCGACCCGGTGTAGACGTGCACCTTGATCGACTTGTAGGTGTCGGGGTCGATCGCCCAGCCGCGGACCCGGATGCCGCCGGGCACCGTGGTGACCGAGTCGACATAGCCGTTCGGCGACGACAGCAGCGTGGCCAGGGACGACGGGAGCGCCAGGCCCTTGAGCTCGTTCATGGTGCCGTTGAAGACGTCCGAGTCGCCGGCGAACGGGCCGGTCGAGGAGTACTGCCAGATGGTCCAGTCCGACCAGCTCGCGCCGATGCCGACGGGGCCCTGCGAGAGGTCGCGGTCGTAGCTCGGGACCATCAGGGCGTTGGCGCCGAAGGCCTTGCTGTTGCCGGTGCAGTCCTTCCACCAGTAGTAGCCGGCGTAGATCGCGGGCGCGCGGCCCGTGAGCGACTTCATGGTCGACGAGAAGGTCGAGATCCACGAGACCATCGCCGCCTGGCTGAGGCCCCAGCACTCGCCCTTCGCGCCGCCGTACTCGATGTCGAGCAGGGGCGGGAGCGTCTTGCCGTCGGCCGACCAGCCGCCGCCGTTGGCGACGAAGTACCTGGCCTGCGCCGCTGCCGAGGCGTCGGGGTGGGCGAAGTGGTAGGCACCGCGGAGCAGGCCAGCGGTGGCCGCGCCGGCGTACTGCTTGGCGAAGGTGTCGCTCTTGTAGGTCGTGTTCTCGGTCGCCTTGATGTACGCGAAGCGCGCGCCGTTCTTGTACTGCGTCGCGAAGTTGACGGTCGGCTGGTACGCGCTCACGTCGAGGCCCATGATGCTCGTCTTCGAAGCGCCCGAGACGGACGACGTGGTGACCGCCTTCGACTGCACCCGCAGCGACGAGGTCGGCGACGTCGACGCGCCCGGTGCGTTCGGCTCGCTCGGCTCGTTCTCGGCGATCGTCGAGCCCATGGTGTGGTTGCCCTCGGCGTCCTGGACCGAGAGCGACGGGTCGGCCGCGAGCGAGGAGTCGGCGGGGGCGTCCGCGGTGGCCGACGCGTCATCCGTCGGCTCGGCCGAGGCCGACGCGGACGGCGCCGCCGACGGCGAGTCGCTCGCCGGCGCCGAGGCGGTGTCGGTCGGCGTGGCCGAGGGCGACGCGGTGGCGGCGGGCGCGGCCGTCGCGGTGGCCGCGCTGGTCGGCGTCGGAGTGTCGGCGAGCGCGACGTCGAACCCGACGAGGGTCGACGCGGCCACCGTCAGCGCGGCGACGATGCCGAGCGCGGGGCGGAGCGTCGACCTCACCGGCGGTGCCCGAGCGTCGGCGCCCCGATGGGCGTGGCGGTGGGGTACGTGAACACGGTGGTGCCTCCCGAATGGCATCTGGCATGTAGGTCAGGCTCGGAAGAACCCCTGGTGATCCCAGTGTTCGACGCCCGAACGTCGACCTGCGAGGGGCTCTTCCGAGCACTTGACTTCTCCACCGTAAGTCACATCAGTCACAACCGCCAGGGCCGCGGCGTCCCCCGATAGGGGGCGAATCGGGGGACGCCCGCTCAGCTCGCGCCAAGGCTCAGCGCAGTCGGCTCTCCACCTCTCGACGGGAAGCTCGCAGGAACTCGGGGCGCTCACGCCCCCGCACCGACCTCGACACAAGGGAGGGCACCTCCCGCGCGATCCTCCCCCACGAAGCCCGCGGCAGATAGGCGCCCCCCGGTCCAACCAGGTCTTTCAGCATCCGGACGAGAGTGCGCACCGCGACCCGTCCCACCATCCCGGGGCTCCCGTTGCGCAGCACGACGGCCAGCCGGTTGCGCATGCTCTGCCGGCGGATCAGCTCCGAGCCGCTCGACGACGAGCCGGCGTGGAGGTGCACGATCCGAGCCTTCGGGGCGAAGCCGATGCGGTATCCGGCGAGCCGCAGGCGCCACGAAAGATCCAGGTCTTCGTAATACATGAACAGGGTCTCGTCGAAGCCGCCGACCTCGGCGAGGGCGGCCCGGCGGATGAAGGCGGCACCCCCGCTGAACCCGAACGGGTCGGCGTCCGGAGAGCCGTCGGCGGCGGAGACGTCGGCCACGGGGCGAAGCCAGTCGCGGTCGTAGCCGTTGCCGTCGCGGGTGAGCTCGACGCCGGTGCCGTTCATGAGGCTGAGGCCGGAGGGCAGTTCCTGCGCCCCGGCCCGTCTCCAGGCGGTGCCGTCGAGGCCGACCAGCACGTCGTCGCCGCGGCCGGAGGTGCGGACGAAGAGGCCCTCGAGCACGACGGCGGCGCTGACGGCGGCGACCTCGGGCCCGCCCGCATCGAGCGCCGCCAGCCCCTCGCGCAGGAAGGCGGGGTCGGGCACGGCGTCGTTGTTGACCAGCACGACGACCTCACCCGAGGCGGCGGCGATCCCGCGCGTGACGCCGCCGGCGAAGCCCGAGTTGGAGGCCTCCTCGACGAGCACGACGTCGGGGTGCGCCGCGCGGAAGACGTCGACGGCACCCGGCACCGCCTCGTTCTCGACGAGGACCACCTCGTACGGCTCGTCGATCTCTTGCGCCGCGAGGGCGTCGAGCGCCCGCAGGGTGAGCTCCGGCTGCTTCCAGTTGACGACGACGACGGAGGCTCGCATCCCCCCAGTGTGCCTGAGCCCCGTGCGGCGGGCGGACGACTCACGGGGGCGCTTGACTATAGTGAGACCGCCTCTCGGGGCCGATCCGTCTTGTTGTCAACGTGTTTGGGGCATCTCCTTGTCAGTATCCACTTCGAGTGTCGTCTCCGTCGTCATCATCAACTTCCGCGGCACCGACGACACGCTGGAGTGCGTCGCGCGCCTCAACGAGGTCGACTGGCCCGAGTCGCAGCTCGAGATCGTCATCGTCGAGAACGGGTCGGGCGACGACAGCGAGGAGCGACTCCGCGCCGCTCTGGGGGCGCAGAAGAACGTCACGCTGATCGTCTCGAAGGAGAACCTCGGCTTCACCGGCGGCTCGAACCTCGGCGCCCAGAAGGCGCGCGGCGAGTTCGTCGCCTTCCTCAACAACGACGCCAAGCCCAGCGTCGACTGGATCCGCGCGGCCCTCGGCCAGTTCGGCGTCAGCCCCAAGGTCGCCGCCGTCGGCTCGAAGGTGCTCGACTGGGAGGGCAAGGCCATCGACTTCGTCCAGGGCAGCCTCACCTGGTTCGGCATGGGCTACAAAGACAAGGTCACCGAGGTCGACACCGGCGAGTACGACACCCCGCGCGACATCCTCTTCGGCACCGGCAGTGCGCTGTTCGTCCGCAAGGCGATCTTCCTCGAGGTCGGCGGCTTCGACGAGCGCCTCTTCATGTTCTACGACGACGTCGACCTCGGCTGGCGCCTGAACCTGCTCGGCTACCGCGTGCGCTTCGCCCCCGAGTCGGTCGTCTACCACAAGCACCACGGCTCGATGAAGTCGTTCGGCGAGTACCGCGAGATGTACCTGCTCGAGCGCAACGCCCTGATCCTTCTGTTCAAGAACCTCGACGACAACAGCCTCGCGAAGTTCCTGCCCGGCGCCCTGGCGCTGCTCGCGCGCCGCGCCGTCGCCAAGAGCGGTCTCGACTCCGAGATGTTCGACATCCGCCGCTTCACCGGCGCGGCCGACGAGTTCGAGCGCGACACCCCGGTCAACAAGGACACTGTCGCGGGCCTGTTCGCCCTCGACCAGTTCGTGACCGAGCTCCCGTCGCTGCAGGAGACGCGCGACGAGCTCCAGTCGCAGCGCCAGCGCACCGACGGCGACCTGTTCCGCCTCTTCGGCGACATCTTCCGGCCGCTGTTCGCCGACAACTACTTCCTCGACGGCCTGCACTCGATCGTCGACGCGTTCGGCATCGTCGAGCACACCCAGCGCCGCCACATCCTCGTCATCACCGGCGACGCGATCGGCGAGAAGATGGCCGGCCCGGCCATGCGCGCGTGGAAGATCTCCGAGGCGCTGTCGCAGCACAGCGATGTGCGCCTGCTGACCTGGAACGTCGCGAACCGGCAGTCCGACAAGTTCGAGGTCGAGCGCGTCCGCCTGCAGAACGAGCGCGAGATGAAGGTCCACGAGGAGTGGGCCGACGTGATCTTCTTCCAGGGCCACGCGCTGCACCACTTCACGACGCTCAAGCACTCGAACAAGATCATGATCGCCGACCTCTACGACCCGATGCACCTCGAGCAGCTCGAGCAGGGTCGCGAGTGGGGTCTCGCCCAGTGGAAGAACCAGGTGCAGTCGTCGACCGACGTGCTCAACGAGCAGCTCCTCCGAGGCGACTTCTTCCTCTGCGCCAGTGAGCGCCAGCGCCTGTTCTGGCTCGGCCAGCTCGCCGGCCTGGGCCGAATCAACCCCGAGAACTACGCGGCCGACGAGAACCTCGAGAATCTCATTGCGATCGCGCCCTTCGGCATGGACTCCACTCCCCCGCAGAAGACCCGCAAGGCGATCCGCGGCGTCGTGCCCGGCATCGGCGAGGACGACAAGGTCGTCATCTGGGGCGGCGGCATCTACAACTGGTTCGACACGATGACGCTCGTCCGCGCCATCGCCCAGCTCGCCGAGCGCCGACCGAACGTCAAGCTGTTCTTCCTCGGCGTCGCGCACCCGAACCCCGACGTGCCCGAGATGGCAATCGTCTCGAAGACCCGCGAGCTGGCCTCGCAGCTCGGAGTGAGCGGCAAGAACGTGTTCTTCAACGAGCAGTGGGTCGCCCTCGACGACCGCCAGAACTACCTGCTCGAGGCCGACGCCGGCGTCTCGACGCACTACGACCACATCGAGACGACGTTCTCGTTCCGCACGCGCATCCTCGACTACATGTGGGCCAACCTGCCCATCGTCACGACGCGCGGCGACAGCTTCGGCGACCTCGTCGGCTCCGAGGGCATGGGAGTCTCCGTGCCCGAGCGCGACGTCGACGCCCTGGCCGCGGCCCTCGAGTCGATGCTGTACGACGACGCGGCGATCGCCGAGGCGCGCAAGAACGTCAGCCGCATCCGCGAGGAGTTCACCTGGGAGCGCGCCCTCGCGCCCCTCGTCGAGTTCTGCCGCGACCCGCACGTCGCGCCCGACCGCGCCGCCCTCGTGGGCGAGCCGCTGTCGGCCCCGTCGCGAGGCAGCGTGGTCCGGCCGGTCAAGGGCCGCTCTCCGATGACCAGCGAAGAGAAGTTCCACCGCATCGCCAACGGGCGCCACGGCCTCGGCCGCGACATCGCGCTCGCTCGCTTCTACCTCACCGACGGCGGCATCAGCGGCCTGCGGACGAAGGTCCAGACCCGGCTTGCCACGACCCGGGCCAGCAAGTACGGAAAGTAGCTGCGACCGCCTGAGGCGCTCCCGGTTCCCCGGCACAGGGGGCCGGGGTAGAGTTTCCAGGTTTTCCAAGGATGAGGTACGACCCATGACCACCATCACGCCCCGCCCCCCGAGGGTGTCCGAGGTGACCCTCTCGGCGGCTGCCCAGGCGGCCAGCCGCTACGAGAAGCTCAAGGCCGAGCCGATGGAGGTCGCCGGGCAGCCGACGGGAGCCTTCACCGGCTTCTTCGGCACGATCCGCGACGTGATCGCGCACGGGCGCCTGCTCGACCTTCTGATCCGCCGCGACCTCAAGTCACGGTACAAAGACTCCGCGCTCGGATTCCTCTGGACCCTGATCCGCCCGATCACGCAGCTCGCGATCTACTACGTGATCCTCGGCAACATCCTCGGCGCCGCTCGCGGCATCGACAACTTCGCCGTCTACGTCTTCTGCGGCCTGACAGTCTACAACCTGTTCAGCGACATCGTCGCCGGCTCCACCGGGTCCATCGTCGCCAATGCCGGCCTGATCAAGAAGGTGTACGTCCCGCGCGAGATCTACCCGCTTGCGAGCGTCGGATCAGCGCTGTTCAACTTCGGCATCCAGCTCGTCGTGCTGCTGATCGCGACCGTCGTCTTCGGCGAGTTCCCGGCGCACCTCGACCTGCTCTACTTCTTCCCCTCGGCGCTGCTGATCCTGATCTACGGCCTCGCCCTCGGCCTCCTGCTCTCGGCGGCCAACGTCTTCCTCCGCGACATGGGCTATCTCGTCGAGATCGTGCTCATGCTGCTCATGTGGGCCTCCCCCATCGTCTACGCGTGGTCGACGGTCGCCACCCGCCTCACCGGGTCGCGCGAGTGGCTCCTCCACATCTACACCGACAACCCCATCACCCTGGCCGTGCTCGGCTTCCACCGCGCCTTCTGGCTCGGCGGCGCCGAGAACGACTACCCGGCCGACATGCTCCTGAAGATGGGCGTCGCGGGCGTCATCGGGCTCGTGCTCGTGTACGTCTTCCACCGCGTCTTCTCGCGGCTCCAGGGCAACTTCGCGCAGGAACTGTAGGCACCCCATGAGCATCGACACCACTTCGAGCCGCCCGGCCTCGCGCACCCCGGCCTCGGCCGACCACCCCACCGTCGTCACGATCGAGAACGTCTCCAAGAAATTCGTGATCCGAAAGGACAACTCGCTCAAGGAGCGCATCGTCACGCTCGGCCGCACCGGCCGTCGCAACTCCGAGGAGTTCTGGGCGCTCAAGAACGTCAACCTGACGATCCCCGCCGGCTCGACGATCGGCCTCCTCGGCCCGAACGGCTCCGGCAAGTCGACGTTGCTCAAGGCGATCGGCGGCATCATCGAGCCGACGACCGGCTCGATCAAGCGCCGTGGTCGCCTCGCGGCGCTGCTCGAGCTCGGCGCGGGCTTCCACCCCGATCTCACCGGTCGCGAGAACGTCTTTCTCAACTCGGCGATCCTCGGCATGTCGCGCGAGGAGACCGAGGCGAAGTTCGACGACATCCTGAACTTCGCCGGCATCGGCGACTTCATCGAGACGCAGGTGAAGTTCTACTCGTCCGGCATGTACGTGCGGCTCGCCTTCGCCGTAGCCATCCACACCGACCCCGACGTGCTCCTCGTGGATGAGGTCCTCGCGGTCGGCGACGAGGCGTTCCAGCGCAAGTGCATGGACAAGATCCACGAGTTCCAGGAGCAGGGCCGCACGATCATCCTGGTGAGCCACTCGCTCGGCCAGGTGCAGGAGCTGTGCGACCGCGCCGTCGTCCTCGCGAAGGGCGAGGTGCAGTTCGAGGGCAGCGCGCGCGAAGCCGTCAAGAACTTCCGCGACATCCTCGAAGACCGCCGCGTCGCCGAGGCCACGGCCCAGGGCGAGGCCAAGGCCGAGATCACGCCGGGCAAGGTGCTCTCGGGCACCGTCCGCGCCGAGGGCCGCGCCGAGGGCGAGGACTTCCGCCCGGGCGACAACCTCATCGTCACGATGGAGTACAGCCACGAGACTCCGCTCGACCGCTGGAACGCCGGCTTCAAGATCGAGAACAATCTCGGCCAGCCGGTCTACGGCACGTCGAGCAAGTTCCTCGGGATCACCATGCCGCCGATGCGCGGCACGGCCACGGTCGAGTTCCGCCTCGAGAACGTGCAGTTCGGCGGGGGCGCCTTCTTCCTGCACGCGTTCTTCGCCGAGCCCGCGGGTCCGCACATTGCCATCAAGCGCGAGGCCGCGCGCTTCGTGATGGCCGACGACCCCGACGGCGAGGGCACCGTGCGCGTGAGTTCGTCGATGCGGCAGATCGCCGGCTGATCCGGTGACGCCGCCCGACCCTTCGCGCGACACGGCACCGGTCCTGCTCGACGCCACGTCCATCCCGCCCAACAAGGGCGGCGTCGCGCGCTACCTCGCCGGGCTGCTCTCGGGCCTCACCGACGCCGGCGTGCGAATCCACGTGGCGGTGAAGCGCGAGGACGTCGCGTGGCTGCGTCCGCAGGCGCCGGAGCACCACTACGTCGAGGTGCCCGGCATCGTGAGCGCTCGGCCGGTCCGCCTGGCCTGGGAGCAGACCGGCCTCCCGCGGCTCGCGGCCCGCTTGGGCGCGACGACGATCCACTCCCCCCATTACACGTTCCCGATCGCGGCCCGGGGGCGCCGAGTGGTGACGATCCACGACGCGACGTTCTTCAGCCGTCCCGACGATCACGGCCGCCTCAAGCGCGTGTTCTTCACGACCTGGATCCGGCTGGCCCGCCGCCTCGCCGACGTGGTCGTGACGCCGAGCCGCGCGACCGCCGACGAGATGCAGCGCTTCGCCGGCAGGGCCCGCCGCGTCGAGGTCGCCCTGCACGGCGTCGACCCCGAGGTGTTCCACGCGCCGACGCGCGAGGAGGTCACGCGCTTCGCGCGCGGGCTCTCGCTCGACACGGCCAAGGGCTGGATCGCCTTCCTCGGGACCGTCGAGCCGCGAAAGAACGTCGGTGCGCTCATCCGCGCCCACGAGGCCGCACGGCAGGCCGACCCCGGCGTGCCGCCGCTGCTGGTCGCCGGAGGCCTCGGCTGGGACGAAGACGCGGCGGCCCTCCTCACCGCCGCAGGCAACCAGGCCGCCGCGCCGGTCCGCTACGTCGGCTACCTCGACCTGGACGACCTCGCGGCGTTCCTCGGCGGCTCCAGCTTCGTCGTCTACCCGTCCAGCGCCGAGGGCTTCGGCCTCCCAGTGCTCGAGGCCATGTCGACGGGCGCGGCCGTCCTGACCGCTCCCCGCCTGGCGATCCCCGAGGTCGGCGGCGAAGCCGTCGAGTACGCAGAGCCGACCCGCGACGGCATCGAGGCGGGCATCCTCCGCCTCGCGGGCGACCCGGGCCTCCGGCGCAGCCTGTCGGCCGCCGGAGCCGAGCGTGCCAGACTGTTCACATGGAAGGCATGCGCCGAGGTTCACGTGCGGGCCTACGGAGTAGACCCTCATCTGACGACCACCCCCCGGCGGGTCGCGCGATGAACACCGCCTCCGTCGCCATCGTCACCGTGAGCTACAACTCGGGCCGGTACCTCGACGACTTCCTCGCCTCCGCGACCCGCGCGACCGAGACGCCCTGCCCGATCGTCGTCGCCGACAACGACTCCCGCGACCCCGACGAGGCGCGCCGATCGACCGAGGCCGTCGGCGGCACCTTCCTCGAGCTCGGAAGCAACGACGGCTACGGCTCCGCCGTGAACCGCGCCGTCGAGGCGCTGCCCGCCGACATCGAGTGGGTGCTCGTCTCGAACCCCGACGTGATCCTGTCGGAGGGCGTCGTCGACGCGCTCCTCGAGGTCGCGACGGCCGACGGCGAGATCGGAGCCGTCGGCCCCGGAATCCTCGAGACCGACGGCGAGTTCTACCCGTCGGCCCGGCGCGTGCCATCGCTCCGCACCGGCCTCGGCCACGCGCTCTTCGCCAACATCTGGACCTCGAATCCGTGGAGCCGCTCCTACCGCAGCGACGGCGACCACGAGTCGCGCCGCACGACCGGCTGGCTGTCGGGCGCCTGCCTGCTGGTCCGGCGTCCGCTCTTCGACCGCCTGGGCGGATTCGACGAGGGCTTCTTCATGTACTTCGAAGACGTCGACCTCGGCTACCGCATCGGCCGCGCCGGGTTCTCGAACGTCTACGAGCCCCGCGCGCGCGTCACCCACGTCGGCGCCCACTCGACGCGCGAGTCGTCCGACATGATGCGACGAGCCCACCACCGGAGCGCGTACCGCTTCCTCGCGTCGAAGTACCGCGGCTGGTATCTCCTGCCACTCCGGCTGGCCCTCCGGGCCGGGCTCGGAATCCGTGCCAGGATGCACGGACGCCCCAGCGCCTGAGCCTGCGTCTCGCATGCCGCCGGCGCCGGCGGCGCATGCAGCACGCGCTGCGGCAGCAGGCCGACAAGACACCACGCCAGCACAGGCCCTAGAGCGAATACAGGGAGCTCCGATGAAACTGGTCGTCACCGCCATGGTCCGCGACGAGGCCGACATAATCCGCCAGTGGGTCGACTACCACGTCGCCCAGGGGGCCGACGCGATCATCGTCACCGACAACGGCTCGATCGACGGCACGGCCGAGATCCTCCAGGGCTACGCCGACAGGGGGCTCGTCGACCTCCGCCACGACCCGGTGCAGCGCAAGCAGCAGGGCACCGTCGTGACGCAGATGGCGAGGGACGCGTACACGCAGCACTCCGCGGACTGGGTCGTGAACGCCGACGCCGACGAGTTCCTGCGCCCGGTCGATCGCTCGCTGACCCTCCGAGACGTGTTCGAGCGCATCGACACCGGGCTCGGATCGTTCACCGCGCCCGTCGTGAACATGGTCGGCTCCATCGCGGAGTCGGGCGCTGGCATCGACCGACTCGTCTGGCGCGACGAGCGCTCCAACGACGAGCTCAAGGAGCGCGGCGTGCTCGCCCAGCCGACGCACAATGCCATCCACGTCGGCGCCCCCGACATCACGGTCGTGCAGGGCAACCACTTCGTCAGCATCGCCTCGGGCGGCCAGCCGCCGGCCGAGCTCGCCGTCGAAGTCGTCCACCTGCCCTGGCGCTCGTGGAAGCAGCTGAGCAACAAGGTCGAGATCTCGGGCCGCGCCTACGAGGCGAACCCGACGCTGATGCCCAGCCCGAACCACCACGGCATGCTCGACTACCGCCGCTACCAGGAGGGCTCGCTCTTCTACTACTACGCCGCGCGGATGGTCACCGAGGCCGAGGCCGTGACGGGTCCGTTCACCCGCGACGAGAGCCTCGGCGAGTTCCTCGCCGGGCTGGACGTCGATCGGAGCGCCTACCCGGCCGACGTCGGGGCCTCCGATGAGCGGACCGGCCGGGCGAGCGCCGTGGGCGTGCTCCTCACGGCACGCGATGCCGCAGCCAGGCGCGATCGCGACCGCGCGCAGCACGCCTACGAGACGTCGTCGGCCCGGATCGCCGAGCTCGATGCGCACGCCAGGGGCCTCGAGCACGAGCTGGAGGTGGTTCGAGCCGAGCTCGCCGCCCAGCGCGCGAGAAAGGTCGTGCGCATCGTCGACCAGCTCGGGGATGCCGCGAGGCGCATCCGTCGCTGACCCCCATGTAAACTCCTTGAGGTTTACCCCGCAGCGATCGGCCGTCCACGGCCCCGCGATCGAGGCCGCGCCGCCGGCTCGCACCGAATCAGGACTCATACCCGCGTGAAACTCTTCATTCAGATCCCCTGCCTCAACGAGGAGACGACGCTTCCCGCCGTCCTCGAGTCGATGCCCACCGAGATCCCCGGCATCGACGAGATCGAGATCCTCATCATCGACGACGGCAGCACCGACCGCACCGTCGAGGTCGCCAAGTCGTACGGGGTGACCCACTTCGTGACGCACACGCGCAACATGGGTCTCGCGCGCTCCTTCCGCGACGGGGTCGACTACGCCCTGCTGCACGGAGCCGACATCGTCGTCAACACCGACGGCGACAACCAGTACCCACAGTCGATGATCCCCGAGCTGGTTCAGCCGATCCTCCGCAAAGAGGCCGAGATCGTCGTCGGCGACCGCCAGACGAAGACCATCGAGCACTTCTCGGGCTTCAAGAAGGCGATGCAGCAGCTCGGCAGCTGGGTCGTCAGCCGTGCGGCGGGCCTCGACCTGCCGGACGCCGCTTCCGGCTTCCGCGCGTACTCGAAGTACTCGCTGATCCGCCTCAACATCGTCACGCAGTTCAGCTACTGCATGGAGACGATCGTGCAGGCGGGCTACAAGCGCCTCGCGATCACGAGCATCCCGATCACGACGAACGCCAAGACGCGCGAGTCGCGGCTGTTCTCCAACATCTTCCAGCACATGTTCCAGTCGGGCTCGGCGATCGTCCGCGCCTACCTCATGTACCGCCCGGTCGCCCTCTTCATGTGGATCAGCGCCGTGCTGGCCGTCTGCGGCCTCATCCCGTTCATCCGCTACCTCGTGCTCCTCGCGACGCACGACGCCGGCCAGAACATCCAGTCGCTGCTCCTCGGCCTCCTGCTCATAGTGAGCGCCCTGCTCTCTCTCGTCATAGGCGTGGTGGCCGATCTGACGAGGATCAACCGGACCCTCGCCGAGGAGAGCCTCGACTACCAGAAGCTGCAGCGCTATGGCGACTGACAGGTCGCCCCGCTCCGAACGCCTCACCATCGCGGTCATCACCGCCTCCTTCGCGCTCCTGCTCGCCCTCTGGGCCGCCCTGACGCCGATGTTCCAGGCTCCTGACGAGTCGACGCACTACAACTCGGTCGTCCGCCTGGCTCTCGGCGAGGGCTGGCCGGCCCCCGGCGACGCCCGCGTCACCCAGGTCGTCCGCGCCATGGAGCAGACCGCGCCGAGCGTCGCGCCCGCCGACCGCCCGACGTTCAGCGAGCTGCAAGACCAGCACCCCGGCCTCACCAAGACCGTCGACCAGATGACGCAGCACCCGCCGACCTACTACGCGGTCGGCGCCGTGCTGCTCAAGGTCATCCACTTCGGCGACCTGCGCTGGGACATCAGCGTGATCGCGCTGCGCCTGATGGACTGCCTCCTGGTCGCGCCTCTCCCCCTGCTCATCTGGGCCACCGTCCGCCGCCTGACGAAGTCGCCGAAGATGGCGCTGGTCTCGGCGATGGCCCTGTTCGCCGTGCCCGAGCTGGCCTCCATCGGCTCGTCGATCACGAACGACTCCGTGCTGATCCTCGCCGGCGCGGTCGTCGCCTGGCTCGGCTCGCGCATCCTCACCGGCGACCTGCGCTGGCGCACCGTCGTCTGGCTGGGCGTCGTGCTCGGGGCCGCCGCCCTGGTCAAGGGCACCGCCCTGCCGCTCATCCCCTTCGCCGCCCTCGTCGTGCTGCTCGGGGGCCGCACCGAGCTGACCTGGGGCCGCCGCCTCCTGCGCGTCGTCGTCACCGGCGGGGTCACGGCGCTGATCGGCGCCTGGTGGTGGCTCCGCAACCTGCTCGTCTACCACTCGCTCCAGCCGTCCGGGCTCGATGCGGTGCGCCCCGGCTCGCCGTTCCCGGAGGGCCAGACACGCAACTTCGGCGCCTTCTTCAACATCCTCTGGAACGGCCTCTCGGGCACGTTCTGGGGCCAGTTTGGCAAGGCGCGCTACCCGATGACGCCGATCCTCGTCGACATCCTCACCGTGCTCGTGCTCTTCGGCATCGTGGCCTACGGATTCCGGCGCAGGACCTGGCTCACCTCGACCCTCCTCGCCCTGATGCCCGGCATCTACCTCGTCTCCCTCGTCGCCAAGTCGTGGGGGACCTACGGCCACACCCAGGGCATCTACGGCGTGCAGGGCCGCTACCTGTTCCCCGCGATCGTCGCCGGCATCGCTCTCAGCGCCATCGCCTGGCGGACGCTGGTCACCGAACCCCGCTCGCTCCAGCGTTTCGGGCGCATCGTCAGCGTGGGCTCCGTGGCGATCGGACTGTACGGCCTGTCGGTGGCGTATCGCGCCTTCTATCAGCAGACCAACCTGGGTGTGACGCCCACCGGTCTGAAGCACCTCTTCTACGTGACACCGGTCGGCCGGGTCGGCCTCGCCGCGATCCTGGTCCTGCTGTTCGTCGCCGGCGTGCTCGCCCTCGTCCGTGTCTGGCGCACCTGCGCCGTCACACCCCGCGCCCGGGCGGCGGCCGCGGCCGCATGAGCGCGCGGAGGGGGGCCGCGCGCGCCGGGGGGACGCTGGCCGAACGCCGCTCCACCCTCGCCGTGATCACCGTCTGCTGGGGCCTCGTGCTCGTGCTGTGGGCCGTGCTCACCCCGATGTACGGGGCTCCCGACGAACCCGCCCACGTCGACTCGGCCATCCGTCTCCAGGGCGAGCACACGTGGCCGGCCCCCGGCTCCGCCCACTACCTCTCCGGAGTGCGCCACTCGATCAACGACGAGATCGCCCTGCCGGCGGCCGACCGTTCGACGTTCGGCGAGCTTCTCACCGCGAACCCCGGCTACAGCAAGGTCGTCGACCAGATGACCCAGCACCCGCCGCTGTACTACGCGGTGGCCGGTCTGGTGCTCAAGGCGATCCACTTCGAGAGCCTGCGCTGGGACCTCGTCGTCACCGCGCTCCGCCTGTTCGACGTGCTCCTCGTGCTCCCCCTCCCGCTGCTCGTCTGGGCGACGGTCCGCCGCCTGACCCGGTCGCCGAAGCTGGCCGTCCTCGGCGCCATGGGCCTGTTCGCCGTTCCGCAGCTGCAGCAGATCGCCGCCTCGGTGACGAACGACGCGCCGATGATGCTCCTCGGAGGCGGCCTGACCTGGCTCGTCGCGCGGTACCTGACGGGCGCCCAGCGCTGGCGCGACGTCGTCGCGATCGGCGTCGTCCTCGGCGTGATGCTCCTCACCAAGGGCACGGGCCTGCCCGCCGTCCCGTTCGTCGCAGTGGGGATGCTGATCGCGGCTCCGATCGTCGACCGGTGGGGACGCAGGATCCTGCACGCCTTCGTCGCCCTGGCCGTCGCCCTCGTCCTGGGCGGCTGGTGGTGGCTCCGCAACCTGTACCTGTACCACGACTTCCAGCCCTCGGGCCTGGCCGACGTGCACCCGACAGCCGTCTGGCCTCCCGGCAAGGGTCCCGACCCGGGCGTCTTCCTCACCAACGTCTGGAACGGAGTGCCGGCCTCGTTCTGGGGCAAGTTCGGGCTGCTCCGGTACCCGATGCTGAACGTGGTCACCGATACGCTCACCGTCCTGGCGGTCGGCATCGTCATAGCGTTCGCGTTCCGACGGGGAGTGAACCGGCGGACGGCGCTGGCCCTGGCCGTCATGCCGACCGTCACGCTCGCGCTCCTGCTGTTCAACATCTGGCGGATCTTCGACCGCACGGCGCGCATCTACGGCACCCAGGGCCGCTACTTCTACGTCGCCATCGTCGCGCTGCTCGCCCTGAGCGTGATCGCCTGGTCGGCCGCCGTGACGAGCGAGCGCATGCGGCGCCTCGCCGCGCGGGTCGTGACCATCGGCGCCCCGGCCCTCACCCTCTACGGCCTGTCGGTCGAGTACCGCGGCGCTTTCGAGAAGTCGTACCTCGCCGTCGACTACGACGGCCTCTACACGTGGGCCTACTCGACCCCCGTCGGCCCCGAGGGCATCGTCCTCGTGCTCGCCCTCGTCGCCGTCGCCCTCGTCCTGACCATCATCCGCACGACGCGCGCCGCACTCGAACGACCGCGCCCCGATCTCCCGAGAGAGGCCCGGCCCGCTGTTGTCTGACCTGACCGACACCCGACCCACCACCAGCCGCCTGGCCCTGCGACTGCTCCGCCACGACCGCCGGGTCGCTATTCTGGGCGTCGCCTTCGTCGCCCTCGGCTACCTCGCGATCACCGGCTTCGCGACGATCACCATCCCGTGGATCGGCACCGGCGACAGCTACGACCACCTCGACTACGTCTACCAGGTGACGCTCGGCCACCTCCCCCAGCCCAACGGCCACCAGTGGACGCCCGGCAATTACCCGGGCGAGGGTGCGATCGGCCGCCAGTACGCCTCGGCGCACCCGCCCTTCTACTACTTCCTGATGTCGCTCCTTGCCGGCCAGCAGCTGGTCGACGGCCACTGGCACGTCGCGGTCGAGATGATCCGCCTCGCGAACGCCTTCTTCGGCCTCGTCGGCCTGGTCACGACCGCCTTCTTCGGCTGGATGATCGGCGGCCGTCTCCGCGTCCGCCTGGCGATCGGCCTGCCCGCCGTCGCCACTGCGACCTTCTCGTACCTGCGTTTCTCGTCCGACGTCTACAACGACCTGCTCGTCACGGCGCTCTCGCTCATCGCGCTCACGCTCGCCACGCGCACTCTGATGCGCGGGCCGTCGTGGCGGGTCACTCCCTTCCTGGCCGTGGTCGGCGCGCTGGCCATCGGCACGAAGGCGACCTATGTCCTCACGCTCGGCGTCGTCGCCGTGGCCATCGTCGCCGCGGCGCTCGTCCACCCCGCCGGCCGCAGCATCGGTCGGTCGATCGGCCGCATGATCGGCCACCTCGCCGTGATCGGCGCCGCTCCGATCGCCGCGTTCGGCTGGTACTTCGTCGCCAACTACCTGCGCTCCGGCGACTGGTACCGCTCGAGCGTGCAGACCGCGATCGGCGAGCGCTCCAACCGCACGCTGATGGACAACCTCACCGACCCGAGCTTCTACCTGATCGTGCCGCAGGGCCTCGTCGGCCGTGGGCCGGCCGCGTTCGTCGAGACGGCGCAGGCGTGGTCGATGGTCATCTTCTTCGCCGCCTTCGCCGTGACCCTGATCGTGACGGTCGTCGCCCTGGTGCGCCGCTCATTCCGCTGGAGCACCGTGCGCGTGCTGATCGTGATCATGCTGCTCGGCCACCTCGCCGGCTCGTACCTCCTGCAGCTCAGCCACTCGATCGGCTACGGCGCCTACAACTGGCGCTACTTCCTGCCGTCGACGATCTCGATCGGCCTCGTGCTCGGCATCGGCGTCATCGCGATCGGCCGCCGCAGCGGCGCGATCGCCGCACCCGCCCTCGTCATCGCGCTCTGGGTGACGAACTGCATCTCGTTCGTCACCTACTCGCTCGTGCGCGGCGACGTGCCCAAGACCGGTCAGGGCCTGGTGAAGGACGCCGGCGCGCTCGCATTCGCGAACGGATTCCCGGGCTGGACCCCCGCGGCCCTCCTCGCCGTCGCCGCGATCGGAATCCTCGGCGTCGGAGTCGTCCTCTGGCGCTACCGCGAGGCTCCCCTGCCGACCGACGAGGCCGTCGCCGACGCTCCGGCCGCCGCCCGGGCCGACTGACCGCAGCCCGGTGACCACAGCCGCTCCGACCGCCGCCGCGATGCGTCCGCGCGCCGCGCGCGACCGACGGCGGCAGCACCGCGCGGTCCTCGTCGGCGTGGCACTGGTCTCGATCGGCTACCTCGCGATCACCGGCTTCGCCAGCGCCACCCTGGCCTGGACCGGCACCGTGGACAGCTACGAGCACCTCGACTACGTCTGGCAGGTCCTCCACGGCCACCTCCCCGGCCCGCTCGGCCACGAGTGGACACCGGGCGCCTACGCGAGCGAGGGCAACGACGGCCGCCAGCTCGCCTCAGCGCACCCGCCCGTCTACTACGCGGTCATGGCCGTGCTCGCCGGCCCGTTGCTCGAGTCGAGCCACTGGCACGTCGCCGTGGCCATCATCCGCGGCGCCAACACGCTCTTCGGCCTCGGCGGCCTCCTCGCGGCCGCCTGGGTCGGCTGGATGGTCGGCCGCCGCCATCGGGTGCACCTCGCGATCGCGCTCCCAGCCCTGGCCGGGGCCCCCTTCGCCTACCTCCGCTACTCGAGCGACGTGTACAACGACACCCTCGTCGCGGCCCTGTCGATGGCGGCTCTGGCGATCGCCGTGCGGCTGGTCGTCGCGGGGCCGTCCTGGCGATTCACCGTGCTGCTCGCGGTCGTCGCCGCGCTGGCGCTGGGCACGAAGGCGACTGCCGTCCTGACCGTCGGGGTTGTCGCCGTCGCCCTCGTCGCCGCCTGCATCGTTCACGCCGACCGGCGCAGCCCTTTTCTCACGGCCCGCGCGGCCGTCATGCGGCTCCTGGTGCTGGGCGGCGTCCCCGCAGCCGCATTCGGCTGGTTCTACGTCCGCAACGCCGGGCTCAGCGGCGCCTGGTACCGCTCCACCGAGGTGAGCCAGGTGAGCGGCCGCACCCGCCGGGGCCTCGTCGACGTGCTGACCGACCCCGACTACTACCTGATCATCCCGCGCGGGCTCATCGGACACGGCACCGCGGCCTTCGGCGACATCGCCGACGCGGCCTCCCTGGCGGTGTTCGCCGTGGGAGCGGGGCTGACCGTGGCGGCGGTCGTGGCGCGCAGAAAGAGGGTGCCGGAACTCGGGGCGGCCCAGTTCCTGCTCATCATCATGTTCGCGGGACACCTGCTCGGGTCGTACCTGCTCCAGCTGAGCCACTCGGTGGGCTATGGCGCCTACAACTGGCGCTACTTCCTGCCGTCGTCGCTCTCGGTCGCGCTGCTGCTCGGCACCGGAGCCTCGCTCTTCGGGCGGCGCGTCGCCGCCGTGGTCGTCCCCGTGGTCGTCGCGGTGATGTGGGCCGGGAGCAGCATCTCGTTCGTGCTCTACGCGCAGGAGCGCGGCCATAAGGTCGCTCCGACCGGCCGCGGCTTCCTTCACGACGCCGGAGCAGCCGCCTTCGCGAACGGCCTGCCCGGCTGGCTTCCGACGCTGCTGCTCGTCCTGGCCGCCGCCTCGATCGCGGGCGTCGGTGCCGTACTGTGGCGCTACGCCGTCGCGCCGCACCCGGCCGCCGTGCCGGTTCGCGCCTCAGTCGTCTCGTAGCGCCCTCGCGGCACCACGATCGGGACTCCGCGCCAGTCTGCCGTGCCGTCGCACCACGATCGGGACTCCGCGCCAAGGAACATCGTGGCGCCCAGTCCCGATCGTGGGCGGCGGCGAGACGTCAGCGGCTCCGCTTGCCGCGGTGGTGGTCGGTGTCGCGGTCGTCGGCGTCGTCTTCCTGCCGTCCGCGCTCATCCCGCCGCGTACGGAGAAGTCGGCGCGCCAGCGGCCCACGATCGCGACATGACACCACTTCGAATCGTGGTGCCATGTCGCGATCGTGGGTCCGGGATTGCGCGACGGGGTTCCCAGCCGCCGGACGCGCGCCGAGGCTAGAGGCCCGCCCGCACCACGTCGGCGATGAGGTCGGCCTGCTTGAGCGAGCGCGCCTTCACCTCGGGCAGGTGCGTGGCCAGCTTCGCGGCGACGTCGTCCCGCGAGGCGAGCAGCGCCTCGTAGCGCTCCCAGAGGTGCGTTGGCGTCAGCTTGTCGTGGCCGAACGCCCACTCCTGCAGCTCGAACATCTCGAGCACCTCCTCGTACTTGTGGCCCCAGCCGATGACGAGCGTCGGCACCGCCATGGCGAGCGACGACACCATGGCGTGGAAGCGGCTGGCGACGAAGAACGAGCAGCGGCCGATGAGGTAGCGCAGCACCTGCGAGGGCAGCTCGCGGTCGATGAAGACCACGTTCGCCTTGTCGGCGACCTTCGAGTAGATCTCGCGGCAGAGCGGGAGGTCGTTGTTGTGGGTCGCGTCGGTGCCGGTGCGGACCGAGTGCGGCACGAGCAGCAGCTTCTTGCCCGACGCGGTGACCTGGTCGATGAACGTCACCATCTGGCCGACGTAGTCGCCCTCGCGCGCGTCGACCTTCTTCTGCAGCACGACGCTGGGGCTGAGGCCCACGACGGACTCGTCGAAGATCGACAGGTCGATGCCCGCGGCGACGGCGGCCGCCTCTTCCGAGCCGTCGAGCTCGAGCGAGAACGCGTAGTCGGCGCCGGCGAAGGTGTTGGTCAGGCGCAGCTTGTCGGCGTAGCTCTGCGTGATGCGACCGCGGGTCACGACGGTCGCCGCCTTGGGCAGGAACGTCCGGGCGACCAGCCGGTTGATGCGGTTGCGGAAGGGGCCGACGGCCTGCGCGCACTTGAACACCGGCGTGCCGACATTCAGGGCGGGCAGGATCGACGCCACGTTGTAGATCAAGAACTTCTCGCGCCCGTCGGTGAACGTGATGCCGCCCTGGTCGAGGAGCACCTGCGACTCGGCGAGGGCCTTGACGGCCTTCGAGCGGGACGTGATGAGACCGCGCAGCGGCGGCAGGAGGCGGTAGGCGAGGGCGGCCGAGTTGATGTTGACGCCGAGCGTGCGCGGGCGCGCATCGACGATCTCGAGGTTCGGGTACGTGTTCTGCTCGCGGTCTTCGCGCGGGTACATGCTCAGCAGGGTGAACTGCACGCCGGGCAGGCGCTGCTCGAGGGTCGCGATAGACGACTCGAGCATGGCGGCGGCGCCCTTGTTGCCCGAGAGCGCGGAGCCGATGACGGTGACGTGAGGGGTCGTGGAGGTCATGAGACAGATGGGCCTTTCGGGAGCGTGAGGCGCAGGGCGCCGTACTGGAGGGCGATGACGGCGTCGGCGACCGTCGACAGGAGGCGGCTGAGCACCGAGATGATGACGGCCTGGCCGCCATCGATGCCCAGGCCGACGAGGCAGACGTAGAGGACGGCCTCGCGCACGCCGATTCCCGACGGCACGAAGATGATCAGGATGCCGATGGCGCCGGCGAGGGCGTAGGCCGCCGCGAGCGGAAGCCACTGTCCCGGCGTGATGGCGGTGACGCTGGCGGCGCACAGGATGAACCCGATGCCGTTGATGACCCGCGGTGCGATGTAGGCCGCCGAGAACCCGAGGCTCTGGAGGGGGCGCAGGAAATACTGCTCGGGAAGCGGCGACTTGAGGAAGCGCTTCGACGCGATCGACATGATGCGGTGGAAGATCTGCGGCACCAGGATCGCGATCAGCGGGACCAGGACCACGACGACCCCGACCACCGTGAGCGCGTTGTTCTCGACGAGGGTCGGCCCGATGGCCAGGATCAGGATGATCGCGCTCGGCACGATCGACGCGATCTGGAGGAAGACGTTCTCGTAGATGAACGTGATCAGGATCAGCGTGCGCGGGAAGCCGTTGCGCTGCCCCCACGTGACCTTGCTCAGCACCGAGCCGATCTGCCCGGGCACGTACTTGAGCAGCCAGGACAGGTCGTGGACGGCCATCGACTGCAGGGGGCCGACATGGGCGCCCTTGTCGGAGAGCCGGTTGAGGATGGACCCCCAGAGCACGCCCGACACCGGGACCGCCAGGGCGAAGAGCACGATCGCAGCGACGTGCAGCCAGCTCAGGTGCAGGTGGGCCGCTTGGACGGCTGACCAGTTCTTCGACAGCGACCGCGCGAACAGCACGGCCACCACAGCGACCACCACGACCGTCAGAAGCCGCGAGAGGAGCTTGCGCCGCTTCTTCTTGGCCGCCTTGGCCGGATCGATCTCGGGAACGACGGCGCCGGTGGAGTCGGCCGTCACCGCGCGAGGTTGTTGTAGCTGCGGAACGTGTCGAGTTCTTTCTTCTGCGAGAACGGGACGAGTCCCTCGGGGTGCGCGTAGCCCACGGCGATCAGCATGATCACGCGGTCGGAGCCCGACAGGCCGAGGGTCTTCTGCATCTTGCGCTCGAGCGGCTCGAAGTCGGGCCAGTTGATGACGCTCGACGAGAGGCCGAGCGTCTCGAGGCCGAACATGAACGACATGGACGCGAGCGACGCGTCGACGTAGATCGCGTGGCGGTCGCGCGGGCTGAAGTAGCTCTCGAGCTTTCCGACGACGACCACGACCGTCTGGATGTTGTCGGCGTAGCCCGCGGTGCCGAACGGGATGTTCGAGACCCTCTTGACCATGGCCGGGTCGTCGAAGACACGGAACTCGTAGGGCAGGCGGTTGCACGCCGTCGGCGCCTGGCGGGCGACGAGGAGCGCCTTGTCGACGAGGTCGCGGGGCACCGGCTTGTCGTCGAAGAACCGGACCGAGCGGCGCTGGTTCGCGAGGTCGACGAGCTCGTCGTACGAGACGTTCGACGAGAGCTGCTTCGGGCGCGGCACGTTGCCGGTCGTGGAGGGCACGTAGTCGGTGCCCTCGAAGGAGGCGCGGGCGTCGTCGACGGCCTTGTCTTTTCCGGTGGCGGAGACGCGGAAGTACTCTTCGAGCACGTTGTGCGCCCAGTCCATCTCGGCGATCTCCATGGTGCCGGGCGACAGCTTGCACTGGTTGGCCGCAGCCTCGTAGAACTCGATGGTCTCGCCGATGTAGTCGCGAGCGAACACGTCTCGGCGGGGCCGCATGATGAGGCCCTTCTCGATGCGGTGGACGTTGCGGCGCAGCTCGACGCGGGTGAGGCGGTCGCGCTTCTTGTTGCGGTAGTAGTCGCGACGCCCCTGGAGGGTCGCGGCCTGCTCGCGGTTGAAGGTGATGAACGACACCAGGAAGAAGAAGTGCGTCAGGATGCGGCTCGACCCGAAGGTCTCGAGGAACGCGCGGTTGGTGTTCTCGTAGATGCGGCGGATCGAGCGGATCGCCAGAAGATCCTTGGCGATCTTCTTCAGTCTGTTCAGCATTCGTCTCCTTGAAACCTAGGCCTGCAGGAGATTCTGCAGGTAGACGCCGTAGCCGCTCTTGGCGAGCGGAGTCGCGAGGGCGGTGAGGGCCGCGTCGTCGATCCAGCCGTTGCGCCAGGCGATCTCCTCGATGCAGCCGATCTTGTGGCCCTGGCGGTCCTCGATGACGCGGACGTACTCGGACGCCTGCATCATCGACTCGAACGTGCCGGTGTCGAGCCAGGCGGTGCCGCGGTCGAGAACCTGCACCTGCAGCTCGCCGGCCTCGAGGTAGCGCTCGTTGACGGTCGAGATCTCGAGCTCGCCACGCGCGCTCGGCTCGATGGTCTTCGCGATCTCCACGATCTTGTTGTCGTAGAAGTAGAGGCCCGGCACCGCGTAGTTGCTCTTCGGCGCGGTCGGCTTCTCTTCGATCGAGACGGCCTTGAAGTCGTCGTCGAACTCGACCACGCCGTACGCCGTGGGGTCGGAGACGTGGTACGCGAAGATCGTGGCGCCCGAGACGTCGGTGTTCTTCGTGAGGCTCGTGCCGAGGCCGACACCGTGGAAGATGTTGTCGCCGAGCACCAGCGCGACGCTGTCGTCGCCGATGAAGTCCTCGCCGATGATGAAGGCCTGCGCGAGGCCGTCGGGCGAGGGCTGCACGGCGTACTCGATGCTCATGCCGAGGCTGGAGCCGTCGCCGAGAAGCGACCGGAACTGCTCGTCGTACTCGGGCGTCGTGATGACCAGCACCTCGCGGATGCCCGCCATCATCAGCGTCGAGAGGGGGTAGTAGACCATGGGCTTGTCGTAGATGGGCATCAGCTGCTTCGAGACGCCCTTGGTGATCGGCCAGAGCCGGCTGCCGGTGCCCCCGGCCAGGATGATGCCCTTCATCGGGTCTGCTCCTTCGGGGTGGTGAAGGCGGCGTTCAAGGACGCGTAGTACTCGCGCATGTCAGCCCACGTCGGCAGGAGCCCGGAAGCCGCCGCCTCGGCAAGCGACGGCGCGTCGGTGTCTTTCGGCGAGAGCAGGGCCTCACCGGCCTCCTCGGGGAAGACCAGGGCGATGTCGGCGTCGAGCGGGTTGATGCCGTGCTCGCGAGGTGCGTTAAAGACGTCGGTCACGAGGTAGCTGACCGTGGCGTCGTCGGTGAGCGCCACGAAGCAGTGGCCGAGGCCCTCGGAGATGTAGATCGCCTTGCGGTCCTTGTCGTCGAGGAGCACGGTGTCCCACTTGCCGAATGTCGGCGAGCCGACGCGGATGTCGATGACGTAGTCGAGCACGGCACCGTGCGTAGCGGTCACGTACTTGGCCTGGCCCAGCGGGACGTCGGCGAAGTGGATGCCGCGCACGACGCCCCGCTTCGATACGGACGTGTTGGCCTGCCGGAGGTCGATGGGGTGACCGACCACCTCGGCGAGCTTGTCGAAGCGGTACCACTCGAGGAACACGCCGCGGTCGTCGCCGAACTGCTTGGGGGTGATCTCGTAGCTGTCTGGGATCGTCAATTCGCGGATCTGCACCCCGGAAGCCTACCCCGACGCGCCTCCTGAACGCGGTTATCCACAGCCGCCGCACCGCACCGCTAGGGCAGGAGGTGCCCCGCGGCGGTGAACAGGCGGTACCACTCCTGACGCGTCAGGGGCAGGTCGCTCCCGGCGGCCGAGTCGCGGACGCGCCGCGGGTTCGTGGTGCCGAGCACGACCTGCATGTTCGCAGGATGACGCGTGATCCAGGCGACGGCGATCGCCTCGGGCGCGACCGAGTAGGCCGCGGCGAGCTCGTCGATGACGTCGTTGAGCTCGGCGTAGTGCTCGCGGTCGCCGAGGAAGACGCCGTCGAAGAAGCCCTTCTGGAAGGGCGACCACGCCTGCAGGGTGATGTCGTTGACGCGCGAGTAGTCGAGGATGCCGTTGTCGCGGTCGATCGACTGGTCGAGGCCGTTCATGTTGGCGCTGACGCCGGCCGCGATCAGGTTCGCATGCGTGATGCTCAGCTGCACCTGGTTCACGAGGAGGGGCTGCGTCACCGACTTCTTCAAGAGCTCGACCTGCATCGGCGTGTGGTTCGAGACGCCGAACGCGGACACCTTCCCTGCGGCCTTGAGCTCGTCGAACGCGGCTGCGACCTCGTCGGGCTCGACCAGGGCATCGGGGCGGTGCAGCAGGAGGATGTCGAGGGTCTCGATGCCGAGCGCCGTCAGCGACTGCTCGGCCGACTCGACGATGTGCTCGCGCGAGAAGTCCCAGAAGCCGTCGCGGATGCCCACCTTCGACTGGATGATGACGCTCTCGCGCTCGGACGGCGACAGGGTGATCGCGTCGCCGAAGCGCTGCTCGCAGACGTGCGGGGCGCCGCCGTACACGTCGGCGTGGTCGAAGAAGGTGATCCCGGAGTCGCGCGCGGCGCCCACGAGGGCGCGGATGTCGTCGTCGCTCATCTCGGTGATGCGCATCAGGCCGAGGATGATGTTCGATGCGGGGGCGGTCAGGTCGGGAAACGTCGTCGTCTTCATGTCGCCATCATGGCCCACCCCGCTCGGGGAAGGCGCAGTTCCTGCCCCCTATCATTGGACGGATCGACGCTCGCGAACCGAAAGTATTCACCATGCGCATCCTCGTCACCGGCGGAGCCGGCTTCATCGGCTCCAACTTCGTCCGGCGCACTCTGCAAGACGCCTACCCCGGCCTGGAGGGCGCCGAGGTCGTCGTCCTCGACGCACTGACCTACTCGGGCAACCTCGAGAACCTCGCCCCCGTGGCCGACTCGCCCCGCTACACCTTCGTCGAGGGCGACATCCGCGACGGCGCCCTGCTCGACACGCTCTTCCCGACCGTGGACGCCGTCGTCCACTTCGCGGCCGAGTCGCACGTCGACCGGTCGGTGCGCGACGCCTCGATCTTCGTCGAGACCAACGTGCTCGGCACCCAGCAGCTGCTCGACGCGGCCCTCCGCAACGACCTCAAGCGCTTCGTGCACGTGTCGACCGATGAGGTCTACGGCTCGATCGCCGAGGGCTCGTGGGCGGAAGACCGCCCGCTCGAGCCGAACTCGCCCTACTCGGCATCGAAGGCCGGCAGCGACCTGCTCGCGCGCAGCTACCACCGCACGCACGGCCTCAACGTGTCGATCACGCGCTGCTCGAACAACTACGGGCCGTACCACTTCCCCGAGAAGGTCATCCCGCTCTTCGTCACGAACCTGATCGACGACAAGCACGTGCCGCTCTACGGCGAGGGCAACAACATCCGCGACTGGCTGCACGTCGACGACCACACGCGCGGCATCGCGATGGTGCTCGTCTCGGGCGAGGCCGGCGAGATCTACAACATCGGCGGCGGCACCGAGCTGACGAACAAGGAGCTCACGCAGCTGCTGCTCGACGCCACCGGCAAGGACTGGTCGTACGTCGACCGCGTGCAAGACAGACTGGGCCACGACCTCCGCTACTCGGTCGACATCTCGAAGATCCAACGCGAGCTCGGCTACGAGCCGCAGGTGCCGTTCGAGCAGGGCCTGAAAGACGTCGTGCAGTGGTACCGCGACAACCGCTCGTGGTGGGAGCCCCTCAAAGAGCGCGCGGCGCTCGCGTGAGCACCCGGTCCCTCAGTGCTCGACCGATGAAGTACCTCGTCACCGGCGCCCGAGGCATGCTCGGCACCGATCTCGTCGAGGCCCTCTTCGGCCGCGACGTGACCGTGCTCGGCCGCTCCGACCTCGACGTGACCGACCGCGACGCCGTCTTCGCGGCCGTCGAGGGCCATGACGTCGTCTTCAACGCCGCCGCCTACACCAAGGTCGACGACGCGGAGGAGCACGAGTACGAGGCTCTCGCGGTCAACGGCGTCGGCGTGCGGCTGCTCGCCGAGGCGACCGCCGAGCACGGCGCGAAGCTGGTGACCATCTCGACCGACTACGTGTTCGACGGCACGGCCACCGAGCCGTACGACGAGTACACCCCGCTCGACCCGCTGAACGCCTACGGCCGCACCAAGGCCGTCGGCGAGACCGCGGCCCTGGCCGCGAACCCCGAGGGCACCTACATCGTGCGGACCGCCTGGCTCTACGGCCAGCACGGCCCGAACTTCGCCGCCACGATGCTGAAGCTCGCCGCCGGCCGCGACACGGTCTCCGTGGTCGACGACCAGGTCGGCCAGCCCACCTGGACGGCCGATCTGGCCGCTCAGCTGGTCGCGCTGGTCGACGCCGATGCTCCGGCCGGGGTCTACCACGGCACCAACTCGGGTCGTGCGTCGTGGTTCGACTTCGCCCGCGCCGTCTTCTCCGAGGCCGGACTCGATCCGGAGCGCGTGCTGCCCACCGACAGCGCCGCCTTCGTGCGCCCGGCCGCTCGCCCCGCCTTCAGCGTGCTCGGCCACGACGCCTGGGCCGCCGCCGGCCTCACGCCGATGCGGCCCTGGCAGGAGGCCCTGGCGCAGGCGTCGGCCGAAGGCGTCTTCGCCTCCTGACGACCGTGGTCGACGCGCGGCAGCACCCTCGGGCGGCCTTCCGGCCCGAGATCCAGGTGCTCCGCGCGTTCGCCGTGGCGGCGGTGGTCGTGTACCACTTCTGGCCTGCGCGCCTTCCCGGCGGCTTCGTCGGCGTCGACGTGTTCTTCGTGATCTCGGGCTTCCTGATCACGTCGCATCTGCTTCGTGAGCTCGCATCGACCGGTCACGTCCGGCTCGCGTCGTTCTGGGCGCGGCGGGCGAGGCGCCTGCTGCCGGCGTCCCTGCTCGTGCTCGCGGTCACGGCCCTGGCGACGCTCGCCCTCGTGCCGCGCGCCTACTGGCAGCAGACGTTCCGCGAGATCGTCGGGTCGGCGCTCTACGTGCAGAACTGGGTACTCGCCGGCGACTCGATCGACTACCTCGCCAGCTCGAACGCGGCCTCCCCCGTGCAGCACTTCTGGTCGCTCTCGGTCGAAGAGCAGTTCTACCTCGTCTGGCCGGTGCTCCTCCTGATCGTCGCCGTGTGGGCGGGGCGGGGTCGGCGGGCGGCGGGCCGCGAGCAGCGCGTCGTGTGGCGCGCCGGCGTCGTGCTCGGAGCCGTCGCGGTCGCGTCCTTCGCCTGCTCGGTCGTCCTGACCCGCAGCTCCCCCGGCCTCGCCTACTTCGCCACGACGACCCGGGCGTGGGAGTTCGCCGCCGGAGGCCTCCTCGCCGTGGCGGCAGCACGAGCTGCCGAACCACCGGTTGCAGGAACTCCGGCCCCCGCCGTCCCCCTCCGCACCGTCGCCGCCTGGGCGGGCGCGGCCCTCCTCGCGGCGTCCCTCGTGCTGATCGACGGAGCGACGCCGTTCCCCGGCGTCGCCGCCGCCCTGCCCGTGGCCGGCACGCTCCTCGTCATCGCCGCTGGCTCCGCCCCCTGGTCGCCGTCCGCGCTCCTCGCTCGCCGACCCGTCCTCGTGCTCGGCGACCTCTCGTACTCGGTGTACCTCTGGCACTGGCCGGCCCTCGTCGTGCTGGGGTTCCGGCTGGGTGACGGCCTCACCTGGCCGCTCAAGCTCGTCTGCCTCGTCGGAGTGCTGGGCCTCGCCTGGCTGAGCGCCCGGTTCGTCGAGCACCCGGCGCGCCGCGCGCGGTTCCTGACCACTGCGCGACCCCGGCGCACCTTCGCCGCCCTCGCGGTCGCCGTCGCCGTCGTGGCCGTCCCCGTGGCCGTCGGCGGCGCCGCGCTGCAGCGGCAGGCGACGGATGCCGTCGAAGCCGCGCAGGCGCAAGCGGGCGCCGGGAAGCCCTGCTTCGGAGCGGCGGCCCTCGACCCCGGGGCATCGTGCGGTGCGCCGCCGACGACGCTCAGCCCCGACCCGGCGCTGGCCGCCGACGACCTCCCGCCCGCCTACGAGCAGGGACGCCGCTGCCTGCCGCCCGAGTCGTCGACCGCCGTCGTGGCGTGCACCTCGGGCTCCGGGTCCGTCCGGGTCGCCCTCGTCGGCGACTCGCACGCCGCGAGCTGGGAGCCGACGATCCGCGCGGCCGGCGTGACGCGCGGCTGGTCGCTGACCACCTACCTGCACTCGGGCTGCCCGTTCACGACCATCACCGAGTCGAACCCGAACCCGACGTACGTCGCGGCGTGCACCACCTGGAACACGACGCTCGCGGCGACGCTCGCCGACGACGAGCCCTTCGACATCGTGTTCGTCTCGCACTCGCAGCACGTGCCCGATTCCGCTGCCGCGGCGGCGGCCGAGGTCCGCGGTTACTCGGAGGCGTGGCAGCCGCTGCTGAGCCGAGGAACCCGGGTGATCGTGATCGCCGACACCTCACGGGCTCCGGCCGACGCGCAGGCGTGCCTCGAGACGCACGCGACCGACCCGGGTTCCTGCTCTCTGAAGAAGGCGGACGCGTATCTCGCGCCGGACGCCATGCTGGCCTCCGTCGAGTCGACCGACGGGGCCGAGGCCATCGATCTGACCGACCGGGTCTGCCCCGGCGACACGTGTCTCACGGCGATCGGCGGCGTGGTCGTCTACCGCGATACGCACCACCTGACGGCCACCTACGCGCGCACTCTCGGGCCGGCCCTCGGCCGTGCGTTCGACCGGCTCGCGACCGGGTAGCGCCGCGCCACAGCAACCCCCAGGTTGGCGGTCGGCGGGCTGATACTGTCGACTCGCCCATCCCGTCGAGCGTCCTGAGGAGTTCGCCATGCTGACCCTCCGCGTCGTGGTCGACCAGATCCTGGCACCGGTGCCCGGCGGCATCGGCCGCTACACCGAAGAGCTGACCCGCGAGCTCATCGCGACCGCCCCGCGCGGCTGCGACGTCGAGGGGATCGTCGCTGCGCACCCCCAGGAGGCCTACGACCGGCTCGACGACAAGCTCCCCGGGCTCGCCGGCATGTACCGCTCCGTGCTCGGCCGCCGCGAGCTGTCGATCGCCTGGCAGACCGGCGTGATCGGCCTCCCCGGCCGTGGCATGGTGCACGGCACGAGCCTGATGACGCCGCTCTACAAGCACGATCGCGAGCTGGCGCCGGCCACCCAGACGGCCGTGACGATCCACGACACCGTGCCGTGGACCAACCCCGACACCCTCACCGCGCAGGGCGTCCGCTGGCACAAGGCCATGGCGAAGCGCGCGTACCGGTTCGCCGACGCGGTCGTCGTGCCGACCCACGCGGTCGCCGGCGAGCTGTCCGAGCTCTTCCCCTTCGGCGACCGGCTCCGCGTCATCGGCGGCGCCGTGTCGACCGACCTGGCCACCCCGCCCGATGCCGATGCGATCGCCGACGAGCTCGACCTGCCTGAGCGGTACATCCTGAGCGTCGGAACCCTCGAGCCGCGCAAGGGCGTCGAGCCGCTCCTCGAGGCGCTCGCCCACCCGGACGCCCCCGACGTGCCGCTGCTCATCGTCGGCCCTCCCGGCTGGGGCGATGTCAGCGTCGACTCCGTCGTGGCCCGACTCGGCCTGGCACCCGACCGCGTACGCGTTCTCGGCCGCGTGCCCGACGCGTCGCTCGCCGTGCTGCTGGAGCGCGCCTCCGTCTTCGTGTTCCCCTCGCTCGCCGAGGGCTTCGGCCTCCCGCTCGTCGAGGCGTTCAGCTTCGGCACGCCGGTCGTCCACTCCGACGCGCCCGCGCTCGTCGAGGTCGCCGCGGGCGCCGGGGTCATCGTGCCGCGCGACGACACGGCGGGGTACCCCGAGCGGCTCGCGCAGGCGCTCTTCCAGGTCGTCAACGACACCGACCTCGCCGCCCGTCTCGGGGTCGCAGGGCTCGACCGGGCGCGCGCCTTCAGCTGGCGCGACTCGGCCGAGAAGGTGTGGCAGCTGCACGCCGACCTCTAGGGGCGGCGCGGGGCTTCGCAGCCTAGAGCGACGCCTTCAACCGCGCGTTCTTCTCCTCGACGAGCTCCGCGAGCCCGGTCGCGTAGTCGGCGAGCCGCGCCGAGATCGCGGGGTCGAACGCCCCGAGGATCCGCGCCGCCAGGATGCCCGCATTGGCCGCCCCGCCGATCGACACCGTCGCGACGGGGATCCCGGCCGGCATCTGCACGATCGAGAGCAACGAGTCGAGCCCGTCGAGCTTCGCCAGCGCGACCGGCACCCCGATCACCGGAAGGGTCGTGAGCGACGCCAGCATGCCCGGCAGGTGAGCGGCACCGCCGGCGCCGGCGATGATGACGCGGATACCGCGGCCGGCTGCCTCGCGCCCGAACGACACCATCTTGTCGGGGGTGCGGTGCGCCGACACGACCTCGACCTCGAACGCGATGCCGAACTCCGTGAGGATGTCGGCGGCGGACTTCATGGTCGCCCAGTCGGAGTCGCTCCCCATGACGAGGGCGACGACGGGGGCTTCTGCGTTCATCTCAGGCACTCCCCCAGCCTACCGAGCCGCCCCTCCTCGAACTCGCTCGACGAGACAGAGCGCGGGCGCAGGAACTCCCGGCGCCGCCTACCCCTCGAAGTGCGCCGCGGCGGCCCGCGCCGCGACCACCACGTCGTCGAGCTCCGCACCGGTCGCCGTCACGTGACCCACCTTGCGGCCCGGCCGCGGCTCCTTGCCGTAGTCGTGCACCTTGGCGCCGGGTTCGTCGGCCATGAGCGCCAGCAGGCGGTCGGCCATGCTGCCCGTGGCAGGGCCGCCGAGGACGTTGACCATGACCGACCACGCGGCGTGCGGCGTCGTGTCGCCGAGCGGCAGGTCGAGCACGGCGCGCAGATGCTGCTCGAACTGGCTGGTGGTCGAGCCGTCGATCGACCAGTGGCCGGTGTTGTGCGGGCGCATCGCGAGCTCGTTGATGAGCAGGCGGTCGTCGGTGGTCTCGAAGAGCTCGACGGCGAGGACGCCGGTGACGTCGAGCTGGGCGGCGACGGTCGTCGCGATCTCGGCGGCCGTCTCGGCGACGCGACCGGTCGAGCGCGGGGCCGGGGCGATGACCTCGGCGCAGACGCCGTCGCGCTGGATCGACTCGACGACGGGCCACGCGACGATCTGTCCGCTGGGGCGCCGTGCCACCGACTGGGCGAGCTCGCGCCGGAACTCGACGAGCTCTTCGGCGAGCAGCGCGCCGCCGGTCGACAGGTCGGCGAGAGCGGCGAACCAGTCGGCGACCTCGTCGGGCGACGACACGACGCGGACGCCCTTGCCGTCGTAGCCGCCGCGCGCGGTCTTCACGACGGCGCGGCCGCCGTGCTCCGCCAGGAAGGCGCTGAGGTCGTCGGCCGTCTCGAGCCGGGCCCAGTCGGGCACCGGCAGGCCGAGGCCGGCGAGGCGCTCGCGCATGACGAGCTTGTCTTGCGCGACGAACAGGGCCTCGGGCTTCGGGTGGACGGCGACGCCGGCCTCGACGAGGGCCGCGAGCACGTCCTGCGGCACGTGCTCGTGGTCGAAGGTGATGACGTCGACGTCGCGCGCGAACGCGAGCACCGTCTCGGCGTCGTGGTAGTCGCCGACGGCGGTCGCCGCGAGGCGGGCCGACGAGCCCTCCGTCTCGGCGAGGACGCGGATGTCGAGGCCCAGGTGGACGGCCGGGGGCACCATCATCCGGGCGAGCTGGCCGCCGCCGATGACGCCGACGCGCAAGGAGGCAGCCACGGCTACGGGCGTCCCAGCCCGCGGACCTCGAAGCCGGCGGCGCGCCAGGCGACGGCGTCCAGGCAGTTCCTGCCGTCGACGACGCGCTTGCCCGCGACGACCGACGCCACGGCCGCGGGGTCGAGGTCGCGGAACTGCTGCCACTCGGTGAGCACCAGCACGGCCTCGGCGCCCTCGATGGCCTCGTCGACCGAGTCGACGACGGTGAGGTCGGGGTGGCTGCGGAGGGCGGTGTGCTTGGCCTCGGGGTCGTACGAGCGCACGTCGGCGCCCGCTGCGACGAGCTTCTCGACGACGTCGAGGGCCGGAGAGTCGCGCACGTCGTCGGAGTTCGGCTTGAAGGCCAGGCCCAGCACGCCGATCTTGACGCCCTGGAGGTCGCCGACGAGCTCGCGCGTCAGAGTGACGACGCGCTCCCGGCGGCGGAGGTTGATGGCGTCGACCTGGCCGAGGAACGACAGCGTGTCGGTCAGGCCGAGCTCGTCGCCGCGGGCGCGGAAGGCGCGGATGTCTTTGGGCAGGCAGCCGCCGCCGAAGCCGAGCCCGGCGTTGAGGAACTTGCGGCCGATGCGCGCGTCGTGGCCGATCGCGTCGGCGAGCTGGGTGACGTCGGCGCCGGTGGCCTCGGCGACCTCGGCCATGGCGTTGATGAACGAGATCTTGGTCGCCAGGAACGCGTTCGCCGACACCTTGACGAGCTCGGCGGTGGCGTAGTCGGTGACGATGCGCGGGGTGCCGGTCGCGAGCGCCGTCGCGTAGACCTCGTCGAGCACCTCGGTCGCCTTCTCGCCGGCGTCGCCCGAGGGCACGCCGTACACGAAGCGGTCGGGCGCCACGGTGTCTTGCACCGCGAAGCCCTCGCGCAGGAACTCGGGGTTCCAGGCGAGCGACGCCCCCGCCCCCGACCCCTCGACCACTGCCGCGAGCCGCGCCGCCGTGCCGACCGGCACGGTGGACTTGCCCACGACGAGGTCGCCCTCGCCCAGGTGCGGCAGGAGGCCGTCGACGGCCGCGTTCACGTACGTCAGGTCGGCGTTGAAGCTGCCCTTGGTCTGCGGCGTGCCGACGGCGACGAAGTGCACCGTCGCGTCGTCGGCGGCCGCCATGTCGGTGGTGAAGCGCAGGCGCCCCGTGGCGATGGCGCGCTCGAGCACCTCGGGCAGACCCGGCTCGAAGAACGGGGCCCGGCCGGCCTGGAGCTCGGCGATCTTGGCTTCGTCGACGTCGATGCCGACGACGTCGTGGCCCAGCTCTGCCATGCAGGCAGCGTGGACGGCTCCGAGATAACCACATCCGATGACTGAAATACGCACGCTACGACAGTACTGGACGTCCTCTGACAATCGCGTCAGGGCACCTGCGACGCGCTAGGCCGACGCCCGCTCGGCCCGACCTCCGCTACTGCCAGACAGGCGGACCGGCATGCGGCGCGGACTGCTCCTGCTGGCGCATGCGCGCGACGGCGCTGAGGTTCTGCTCCATCAGGTCGTGCAGGGTCGACTGCACGAGGTCGGCGGTGGGGACGTCCCACAGCACGACGGGCCGGTCGAGACCGGTGTTGATGAGCACGTCGCCCGAGCCGAACAGGCTCTGCACCGCGTTCTTGCGGACGGTGAGATCGTAGCCGCGCGTGTGCATGAGCTCCTGCCGGGTGCGCACGAACAGGCCGCGCCGGATCACGATCCGCCGCGTCGTGATCGTGTAGTGCCGGCCGAGCCACGCGAGCAGCGGCAGCAGCCAGACCAGCGCGATCAGCACCAGCGCGGCGATCGGCAGGGCGCTGTTCATCCACGGCTCGGGCAGGGTGCCCCC
The DNA here is from genome assembly GCF_003752365.1 of Frondihabitans sp. PhB188. Lineage (GTDB taxonomy): Bacteria > Actinomycetota > Actinomycetes > Actinomycetales > Microbacteriaceae > Frondihabitans. The sequence continues at coordinate 185,601 of NZ_RJUO01000005.1, forward strand.
GAAGAAGCCCGTCGCGGCGCAGATCGCGATCAGCAGGACGGACGGCCAGAACAGCACGCGCGAGTGCGGCCGCAGGCGTGCGATGACCTCCTCGCGGGCCGGCTCGCCGGCGCCCTGCGGCTGCTCGCCCGACTCCGCGGGCGCGCCGAACGCCGCGAACGGGTTCGGCTCAGCGGACGACATGGGTCATTCATACCTCAGGTGCGTGACGTCCCCGGCGGCCACGGCCACCTCGGCGCCGGAATCATCCTTGCGGACGACGATCCGCCCCGTCTCGTCGAGACCGGTCGCGGTGCCGTGCATCATCTCGCCGCCGGGCAGCTCGACCCGCACCCGCCGCCCGACGGTGTCGCACTGGGCCTCGACGACGGAGCGCACGTCGCCGCCTCCGGCGAGCAGGTCGACGAGCCGGCGCAGCTCGATCAGGTAGGCGGCGAAGACGGCGTCGGCGATCTCCTCGGCGCTTCCGGCGGCGCCCTCGATCGCGAGCGACGTCGAGGTCGGCGTGGGCAGGGCGTCGGGAGGGATCGTCAGGTTGATGCCCGACCCCATGACGACTGCCGCAGGAACTCCGGACTCCCAGACGAGGTCGGCCAGCAGGCCCGACACCTTCCACCCCGACACCTGCACGTCGTTCGGCCACTTCAGCGTCACCGACCGCTCCGGCAGGAGGTCGGCCACGGCCGTCCGGAGCGCGGCGCCCGCGAGCAGCGAGAACCAGCCCCACGCGTCGACGGGGAGCACGTCGCCCGACGGCGTCCGCGGCCGCAGCAGGACGCTGGCGGCGAGGCTCTGGCCGGCGGGCGCCTGCCACGAGCGGTCGAGGCGGCCTCGGCCCGACGTCTGGGCGAACGATACGATGACGGCGAAGTCGGGGAGCCCGGGCGCGGCCTCGACGAGGTCGGCGTTGGTCGAGCCCGTCGTCGCGCGCAGGTCGACGACGGAGGCGACGCCTCGGGTGATCGGCAGGATCCCGCTCACGACGTCGCCCCGAACCCGCGCAGGGCGGCCTGCACCCGCGCGCTCCGCGTGACCGCCCCGGTCAGCCGCTGCTCGGCGGCGGTGCCGCGGTAGTCGTAGATCGCGAACCGCCCGCAGCGGACGATCTCCTTCGGCGTGCCGAGATCGGTCACGGTGTCTCCCCAGTAGTCCAGGTGGCCGTTGTCGTCGGGTTGCTCGGCCACGACCACGTAACCTACCCGGGCGCTCTCGGCGGGAGCCAGGTTGGCCAGCCATGGGTACACCGACAGGTCGGAGTTGACCTGCACCAGCTCGACCCCGTCGCCGGCGTAGGCCTGCAGCCCGCGGACCGTCCAGAACTGGCCGGCACCGGAGATTCCGTCGCGCGCGGCCCCCGAGGCCGTCGCCCACTGCGTGAGGCACGAGGCCCCCGGCACGGCCGGGTCGGCGGCGGCGCGGGCCACGGCAGTTCCTGCGCCTGCTCCCGTCGCGACGAGGGCGGCCGCCAGCACCCCGGCCCCGATGGCCCCGAAATTCAAGGAGAAACCAGGCCGGCGGCGCGCAACCACGGGCATCCCGGCCCGTCGCTGCAAAAATCTCCTTGAAATTCGGGAGGCGGGGCGGAGTGAGGCGGGGCGGAGTGAGGGCGGGCGGAGGGAGGCAGGGCGCGGCGCGGCGGCGAGCACGACGACCATCGCGACCAGCGGCACGACCACCAGCGGCTCCGCATACCGGGTAGAGATGCTGCCGATGACCAGCAGCCCCGCCGGCACCGCCGCGACGGTCGCCGACCCGATCAGCAGAGCCAGCGTCCGTGCCGACCGCTCGCGGCGCGCGAGGGCGACCACGGTCGCGACGACAGTCCCGGCGATCAGGACGGCCGCGAGCACCAGCTCGACGAACCCGCCGAGCGTCTGCGCCTGAGTCAGGAGGCTCTGCCGCGCGAAGGCGAGGCTCGCCGCCTGGCCGTCCCAGCGGAAGTACTCCTCCTTCTGCGCGATCAGGAACCTCGAGAGCGGAGTCCTGCCGGCGTAGCCGAGGCCGCTCCCGGCGATCAGGATGCCGGCCGCCAGCAGCGCGCGACGCCAGCGGCTGTGGCGCACGAGCGCGAATGCGGCGAGCGCGAGAATCATCGGCGCGGTGCCCCACAGCACGAAGAGAGGGTTCGAGAAGGTGGCGAGCGCGGCGACGATCAGGAGGGCGGCGGGCGGCCGGTTCCTGCGCCCGTGCCCCGCGCTGATCTGCAGCACGAGGCCGATCGCCGCCACCAGCGCCAGGAGCGTGCCCGAGTAGTAGGTGGTCGTCAGAAAGAGCGAAGCGATCTCTCCTGTGTTGCCGCCCGGCCGCGACTCGAGCAGGCAGGCCGCGGTGAAGACGGCGACTCCGGCGAGGGCCGCGAGCACGGCGCGAGGCCGCGACCGTGTCACCCGGCCCGCGACGAACCGCAGCAGGGCGTAGAGCAGCACCACGTTCAGGACGCCGTTCAGCAGCAGCGCACCCGCGACGCCCCGGGTGACGGCCGCCGACGCGAGGTAGAGCGGCAGTTCCGGAAAGGCGAACAGCACCGGCGACATGCCCCACTGGAACGCCTCGCCGCGCTCGACCGACCGCACCAGCAGAGGCAGCAGCACGCTGTCGCCATCCGAGAGCAGCAGAGCCCGCTTGGCTCCCGACACCGCGTGCCCGAGGGCGATCAGGGCGCAGGAACTCGCGAGAACGACACCGAGCACCTCGATCGCGGCGCTGCGCAGTCGGATCGGGGCCACCCCGGCACACTAGCCGCTCTGCCCGGCCGTCAGGCGCCGGTTGGTTAGAGTTGTCGCCGTGACCGACGAAACCCCCACGACCGACCGCCTCTCCTCCACCGCCGGCAGAGTCGCCGACCTCCAGCAGAGGTTCGACGACGCCGTCACCGCCCCCGAGGCGATCGCGCAGGAGAAGCAGCACAAGCGCGGCAAGAAGACGGCGCGCGAGCGCATCGAGGGCCTGCTCGACCACGGCTCGTTCGTCGAGCTCGACGAGTTCGTCCGTCACCGCACCACAGCCTTCGGCATGGATGCCAAGCGCCCCTACGGCGACTCCGTCGTCACCGGCACCGGCACCATCGGCGGGCGCCAGGTCGCGATCTACTCGCAGGACTTCACCACGTTCGGCGGATCGCTCGGCGAGGTCGCCGGCGAGAAGATCATCAAGGTCATGGAGCTCGCGATCAAGACCGGCGTGCCGATCATCGGCATGCTCGACTCGGGCGGCGCGCGCATCCAGGAGGGCGTCGTCGCGCTCGGCAAGTACGGCGAGATCTTCAAGCTGAACACCGCGGCCTCGGGCGTGATCCCGCAGATCTCGATCATCATGGGCCCGGCGGCCGGCGGTGCGGTCTACTCCCCCGCGCTCACCGACTTCGTCATCATGGTCGACAAGACCAGCCAGATGTTCGTCACCGGCCCCGACGTCATCAAGACCGTCACCGGGGAGGACGTCGGCTTCGAGGAGCTCGGCGGCGCCCTGACCCACAACAAGGTCTCGGGCGTCTCGCACTACCTCGCCTCCGACGAGGACGACGCGCTCGACTACGTCGCGGCCCTGCTGTCGTACCTGCCCGACAACAACCTCACCGACGCCCCGGTGTTCGACGTGGCTCCCGAGATGGAGATCACCGACGCCGACCGCACGCTGAACACGCTCATCCCCGACTCTCCGAACCAGCCGTACGACATGCTCACCGTCATCGAGCACATCGTCGACGACGGCGAGTTCCTCGAGGTGCAGCCGCTGTTCTCTCCGAACATCGTCATCGGCCTCGGCCGCGTCGAGGGCCGCTCGGTCGGCATCATCGCCAACCAGCCGAACGTCATGGCCGGCACGCTCAACATCGACGCCGGAGAGAAGGCCGCGCGCTTCGTGCGCTTCTGCGACGCGTTCTCGATCCCCATCCTCACGCTCGTCGACACCCCCGGATTCCTGCCCGGCACCGACCAGGAGTGGACCGGCATCATCCGCCGCGGCGCCAAGCTCCTCTACGCGTATGCCGAGGCCACCGTGCCGCTGGTCACCGTCATCACCCGCAAGGCGTACGGCGGGGCCTACATCGTCATGGGCTCGAAGCAGCTCGGCGCCGACATCAACCTCGCGTGGCCGACCGCCGAGATCGCCGTGATGGGCGGCCAGGGCGCCGTCAACATCCTCTACCGGTCGGAGATCAAGCGGGCGACGGACGCCGGCGAAGACGTCTCTGCCGTCCGCACCAAGCTCGCGAACGACTACACCTACAACGTGGCGTCGCCGTTCCTCGCGGCGGAGCGCGGCGAGCTCGACGGCATCGTCGAGCCGGCCGCGACCCGCACTGCCGTCATCAAGGCCCTGCGTGCCATGCGCACCAAGCGGGCGTCGCAGCCGGCCAAGAAGCACGGGAACATCCCACTGTGAGCGAGCAGCCCTCTCCGCCCGACGACCCGACCATCCGCGTCGTCTCCGGCAACCCGACACCGGAGGAGCTCGCGGCCGTCACGGCCGTGCTCAGCGCGTTGGCGGCCGAAGCCGAGGCCGAGAGCGCCGCGCGTCGTGTCCCGGAGGGCCAGACCGGCTGGGCCGAGTCGCAGCGCGCGCTCCGCGCGCCGCTGCGCACGGGGCCCGGGCAGTGGACGCGGCACAGCGCCTGATCGACACAGCGCCTGATCGACGACACAGCGCCCAGGTACCCCGTTTCGGTCGTCCCTGGCGATTTCGTACCCCGAAATTCGCATTCCTTTCGACCACGTGCGGCAGACATCCCCACAACGGGGGGCATCGGTTCGAAACGAACCGGACTGTCTGCCCCCCGGTGTCCCCCTAAATGACGACTTTTGGCAACACGCTCAGTTCGGCATTATTACTTGTGCTAGGTGTCTCTCTCAGAGTTACACCACCGAACAGGGGCCGCTACGCGGCCAGGGCTTACTAGGGTAAGCAAGCCTGTGACTGTTCGGGGGCGAGTCAGGGTGATATTCGGGTTGTCGCCCTGACTCGGGGGTTTTGCGAAGGGCCGGACTGGGTGTCCGGCCCTTCTGCAGTTAAGCGGCACGCTCGGGCGGGTGCCGCTTCGCGGGGTCCACCCCAGCCCCGCCGGATCGGCACAGCCCCGCCGTCGCCGCGCCGGGATCGTGCCGTTCCGTCGGGCTTACCGCCCGGTGGCGGCAGTGGCGGCGGGTTCGGGGCGGGCGGCGGCGGCGGTGTCCGGGGCGGCGCCGAGGTCGGCGGGGCTCCCGAGTTCCTGCGCGATCAGGCGTCTACGGCGTCAGCGGGCACGGACGAGCGCGGGATCTGCAGCCACAGGCTGACCTCGTCTTCGTCGTCGTCGTCTTCGTCGTCATCGAAGTCCTCGCCGTCGGCGTTCGACGAACCGAGCGCGCTCGACTGGAGGTCTTCGGAGCTGAGGCCGACGACGGTCACGGCGTACTCGCTGCCGGGAGCCACCGTGCGGATGATGAGGCGGTCGGCCGACGAGTCGCGGATCGCGCTGGCGAGGGCGGCGTGGACGCGGGCGAGCTCGCCGTCTTCGAGGTCGTCGATCCCGCCCTCGTCGAGCAGGCTGACGATGGTGCCGCGGCGGCGCGCTGCCATGACCTCGTGGCGCACGTCGTCGCTGAGCAGCCGGCGTCCGCGGATCTCGTCGCGGATCGCCCCCTCGAGGTTGAGGCACTCCTGGCGTTCGGCCTCGGTGAGGTCGCCACCCGCGGCGACGATGCGCTGCAGCATGGGGCGGGCGGTGCGGCCGGTCTGGAGCAGCCGGAACTGGCGCTCGTTGACGTGGGCCTCCTGAGCGGCCTGCCAGTCGGCGGCCTCCTGCTCGGCCCGGATGAACTCGCGGGTGTCCCGGCTGGCGCGGGCCAGGGTGACCTGGAGAGCGTGCGAGATGCCGACCCAGCTCACGCTGCCGACCACGCCGAGGCTGGCGACGTCGGCGAAGGTGCCGCTCCAGACAACCGAGTGCACGACGAGGAATCCGACGCCGGCCCAGGCGAATCCGTGACGGCGACGGGTCGACACGATGACCATGAGGGTGCCGACGGCGGCGACGTACCAGGTGGCGTAGCCGTTGCCGCCGGGGCGGTGCGGGTCGAGCTGCGACGCGACGGCGAGCGGAAGGATGATCGAGACGGCGAGGCACAGGCATGCGATCCACACCGGCATGGTGAGGCTCTTCGACTTGTTCGGGTACAGCGCGACGATCGTCGCCGCGGCGTAGAGCGCCATGCAGATGAGCACCGGCACCGGGTTGCGCGGCACCTCGAGCGACACGAAGGCCAGCAGCAGGTGGTATAGCGAGAAGATGCCGGCGAGGCCGATAGGCAGCCAGCGGGGAAGCTTGACGTTCACGAGATCTCCTGCTGGACGGTTGCGTGCTCGGGGATCGAGCGCTCGGGGATGGATTCGGCGGCGTCTGGCTCTTCGGCTCGCGGCGCCTGCCGCGGCCAGGCCAGGTCGATGACCGTGCCGGAGCCGGTCTTGGTGTGGATGGTGGCCTCGCCGCCGGCGTTCGACAGCCGCTCGGTGATCGAGACGCGGACTCCGAGCCGTTCGCCCGGGACGGCTGCCGGGTTGAAGCCGGAGCCGGTGTCGCCGACCTCGACTCGCACCCGGCCGCCGGCCCACTTGAGGCTCACCCACCGCGACACGTCGTCGCCGCCGGCGTGCTGGACGCTGTTGACCACGGCCTGGACGGCTGCCGAGTAGAGCGCCTCAGCGGCCCCGGCCGGGATGGAGTGGTCGTCGAGGCCTTTCGAGCTCACCTCGACCTCCGCGCCGAGCCCGTCGATCAGGACCTCGATGCGCTCCTGCATCGACGTCAGCGACGTCGACGACTCGTCGAACGGGGTGACGCTGGCCGAGGTGGTCAGGTGCGACATCGCGTTCCGGGCCATCGTCGTGGCGAGCGCCATCTCGTCGGGCGAGTAGGCGCGCGCCGCCGAGATGAAGGTCGTCAGGACGCTGTCGTGGACGATCGCGTCGACCTGCACGCGCTCGAGCTCGGTCGCGTGCTCGCGGATGGCTCCCGAGTACCGGGCGACCGCCATGTTCTGGGCTCCGTCCACTGCGGCGGACGCCTGCCGCAGCAGGATGATCAGGATCAGGACGGCGCCACCGAGGATCACCGAGTAGATCGTGTCGAGCGAGGCCCAGAACGGCAGGAGGCCGCCGCCCGACGGCGTGAGCTCGATGAGGCCGTAGATCGTCGGCGCCAGGATCAGATAGACGGTGGCGATCCAGCGCGAGAAGGCGATGGCGGCGGCCGAGGTCGCGACCGAGATGAGGTAGTACAGCCAGGGCGACTGGGGCAGGACGGTCGTCGGGTCGCGCACGGCGAGCGGCCAGGTCACGAGCGCGACCAGGAACGAGATCGCGACGAACGCGGCCGCGGTCTCGATGCCGCGCATGAAGACGCTCGCCACGCCCACGGCGAGGATGCCGCCGAAGACGGCGATCGAGATGATCCAGCCCCAGGCGGGCTGCATGCTGCCCTGCTGCGCGATCAGGGAGGGGATCGACTGGAGGCCGAAGACGATCCCGAGTGCGGCTAGAGCGCGCGCGAAGATCTTGTCGAGCAGCGGGCCGCTGATCGGGTTGCGTGTGGGCCTCGGTCGGAACGCAGGAACGGAGGAGGCTCCGTCAGCGGCCATCGCCGCCGTCCGCATCGAGCCCGGGCAGGATTCCGTCTTCGACGGCCCGGCGCAGGAGGTCGACCTTCGTCGGGGCCGGGCGGCCGACCTCGACGTACTTCACGCGGATGCGGTCGAGGTACTCGCGCGCGGTCGAGTAGCCGATGCCGAGCTGCTGGGCGGCCAGCTTGAGCGGCAGACCCGATGCATAGAGGTGCAGGATCTCGCGCTCCCGCCGCCCGAGCTGCGCCTTGGCGAAGTCACGGTCGGCGTCGATCGCGCTCGCCCACTCGAGGTTGTTCAGGACGTCGCCGCGGGCGACGGTCGCGACGGCGGCCATGACGGTCTTGGTCGCGGACGACTTCGGGATGACACCGGCGGCGCCTGCGGCCAGCGCCTCGCGGACCGATGCGACGCGGTCGGCGATGCTGTGGACGAGGACGGCCGAGCCGGTCGCCTGCACGCGCTTGACGTTCTCGGTGACGGTCGAGCCGTCGCCGAGGGAGAGGTCGAGCACCACGACGTCGACCTCGCGCCCGGCGAGGTTGTCGACGAACTCCTGGACGCCGGCCGCCGTGAGGATCACGGTGAAGCCCTCGTTCTGGCACGCCGCCTGAATGCCGAGGCGCACCGACTCGTGGTCGTCGACGATGGCGACGCGGACGGGAGCGGCGCTCCGGGGTGTGGGAGCGTTGCTCGGGTCAGTCGTGGTTTCTGGCACGATCATCCTTCGTTCGATGGACGCGTCGGGTCCCTGATTTCCCCGGGCGTCCACCCGGAATTCTATCGGGATCGGTCACTCTCGACGGGCGAGGCGCACCACGGTTTCAAGATGGTGGGTGTTCGGGAACAGGTCGAAGGCACGAATGCCCTCGACTGCGTAGCCGTCCTCCGCGAAGAGGGCGACGTCCCGAGCGAGCGCGACCGGATCGCAGGCGACATAGATCACCTGCGCGGGCCCTGCCGACGTTATCCGCCCCACCACGTCTTTCCCAGCCCCCGATCGGGGTGGGTCGAGCACGATCGTGGCCTTGGCCAGGCGGTCGCTCTCGCCCTTGCTGAGCTTCGTGGCGAGGTCGCGGATCCAGCGCTCGACGCGTCCGGTCTCGGCGGTGGCGCCGATCCACTCCTTGAGATTCTCGGAGGCGTGGTCGGTCGCCCGCGGGTCGCTCTCGACGCTGGTGATCCGGACGGCCTGGCCGAAGCGGTCGCCGACCGCGGCGGCCAGCAGGCCCACTCCCCCGTAGAGGTCCAGGTTCATGGCACGCGGGTCGAACAGGTCGGGGTCGATGAGGTCCTGGACGGCTGCGGTGAGCGTCGTCGCCGCTCCATGGTGCACCTGCCAGAAACCGCCGTCGTCGAGGCGGAACTCGCGATCGCCGACGCGCTCGACCACTGTGGTCCGCGCCTGCTTGCCGATGATCAGGCGGGCGCCGCCCTCGCTCGGCTCGAGCACGTCGACGTGCTCCTCGCCGGCGAACAGCTGGTCGAGAGGCGCGGCCTCCTCGACCGCCGCGGTGGCCAGGGGGAGGTCGTCGACGGCGACGACCGTGTGCGAGCGGGCGGCGTACGGGCCGGGTCTGCCCGCCTCGTCGACGTGCAGGCGCACGCGGGTGCGCCACCGCGTGCCCGAGACGCCGTCGTCGCCGGCGAGGGGCTCCACGACGACCTCGGGGGTGATCCTGCCCATGCGCTCGAGGGCGTCGGCGAGGACCTGGCGCTTCAGCTCGCGCTGGTGATCGAGGGTGATGTGGCCGAACTCGGCGCCGCCGGCTCGCTGCGACGGATCGCGATCGATGGAGGCCGCCGACCAGACGTGCTCCTGGCGGTGCGGCGACGCCTCGAGCACCTCGACGGCGTCGGCTCGCCAGAACGACTTCTTGCGGTCGTCGGTGATGCGGGCGCGCACTCGCTCGCCGGGGATCGCGTCGCTCACGAAGACGACCCGTCCGTCGAGCCGCGCGACGGAGATCCCGCCGTGCGCGATGGAGGTGACGTCGAGGTCGACGTCCTGGCCAGTGAGTTCACCCATGCCTCCTATTGTCCACGCGCGCCCCTCGCCGCATGCGCCAAGCTGGTCGCATGACGGTCCGCCTCTACCTCGCCAGCACCTCCCCCGCCCGCCTCTCGCTCCTGCGCGCCGCCGGCATCGAGCCGGTGCTGATCTCCCCCGGCGTCGACGAGGACGAGGCGGTCGCCGTCGAGTCGCTCCGGCTCGGCCGTCCCCTCGATGCCGTCGAGACCGTGTCTCTCCTGGCGCGCGCCAAGGCCGAGGCCGTGATCGGCGCCACTGTCGACGGCGAGCCGATCGACGGCTTCGTGCTCGGGGGCGACTCGGCGTTCGAGATCGAGGGCGACGTGCTCGGCAAGCCGCACGAGCCGGCCGTCGCCACCGCGCGCTGGGCGCAGATGGCCCGGGTCGGGCACGGCGTGCTGCACTCGGGCCACCACCTTCTGGACCATCGCGGCGGGGTTCCCCACCAGGGCGCGTCAGCCACGGCCTCGGCCCGGCTCACCTTCGCCGACGACCTGACCGACGCCGAGATCGCCGCCTACGTCGCCTCGCGCGAACCGCTCGAGGTCGCCGGCGCCTTCACCATCGACGGACTCGCCTCGGCCTTCATCACCGACATCGAGGGCACGCCGTCTGCGGTGGTGGGCCTCTCGATCCCCGTGCTCCGACGTCTCTTCCGGCAGCACTTCGGCGTCGAGTGGCACGAGCTGTGGCCGACGGACTTGTAGACCACCTCTTGTGCCGATTGCCCGTTTTTGTGCGGGGCATCCAAAGGGGGTGCATTCGGTACCCCTAGGCTTGGTTCTCATGCCGCGTATTACAAAGGTGCTCATCGCCAACCGTGGAGAGATCGCAGTCCGGGTCATCCGCGCCGCGCGAGACAGCAGCATCGCGTCCGTCGCGGTCTACGCCGACCAAGACCGCGACGCGCTCCACGCCCGCCTCGCCGACGAGGCCTACTCGCTCGACGGCACCACGAGCGCCGACACCTACCTCGTGATCGACAAGATCCTCTCGGTGGCCCGCCGCTCGGGCGCCGACGCCGTGCACCCCGGCTACGGATTCCTCGCCGAGAACGCCGACTTCGCCCGCGCCGTCATCGATGCGGGGCTCGTCTGGATCGGCCCCTCGCCCGAGGCGATCGAGCAGCTCGGCGACAAGGTGTCCGCTCGGCACATCGCCGAGCGGGTCGGAGCGCCGCTCGCTCCCGGCACCCTGAACCCGGTCTCCGGCGCCGACGAGGTGCTCGACTTCGTCGACACGCACGGCCTCCCGGTCGCCATCAAGGCGGCGTTCGGCGGCGGCGGTCGCGGTCTCAAGGTCGCCCGCACCCGCGAAGAGGTGCCCGAGATGTTCGACTCCGCGACCCGCGAGGCCATCGCCGCCTTCGGTCGCGGCGAGTGCTTCGTCGAGAAGTACCTCGACGAGCCCCGGCACGTCGAGACCCAGTGCCTCGCCGACCAGCACGGAAACGTCGTCGTCGTCTCGACCCGCGACTGCTCGCTTCAGCGCCGCCACCAGAAGCTCGTCGAAGAGGCGCCCGCGCCCTTCCTCACCGACGCCCAGCACGACGCCCTCTACGCCGCTTCGAAGGCGATCCTCCGCGAGGTCGGCTACGTCGGCGCCGGCACCTGCGAGTTCCTCATCGGCAAAGACGGCACGGTCTCCTTCCTCGAGGTCAACACCCGCCTGCAGGTCGAGCACCCGGTCAGCGAAGAGGTCACCGGCATCGACCTGGTGCGCGAGCAGTTCCGCCTCGCCGAGGGCGGCGTCCTCGACTACGACGACCCCGAGCCCGTCGGCCACTCGTTCGAGTTCCGCATCAACGGCGAAGACCCGGGCAGGAACTTCCTCCCGGCACCCGGCCCCGTCCACGTCTTCAAGGCGCCCGGCGGCCCCGGCGTCCGCGTCGACACCGGCGTGCAGTCGGGCGACGAGATCTCCGGCGCGTTCGACTCCCTCCTCGCCAAGCTCATCGTGACCGGCGCCTCGCGCGAGGACGCCCTCGAGCGCTCGCGCCGCGCACTCGACGAGTTCGAGGTGGCCGGCCTGCCGACCGTGCTCCCCTTCCATCGCGCGATCGTCTCCGACCCCGCCTTCGCCCCCGCGGGCGGCAAGCCGTTCTCCATCTACACGCGCTGGATCGAGACCGAGTTCGACAACACGATCCCCGCCTGGAGCGGCGAGGCCTCGGCCCCGTCCGTCGCCGGCGAGCGCTCGACGGTCGTCGTGGAGGTGGCCGGAAAGCGCATCGAGGTGACGCTCCCCGCGTCGCTCGGCACCCGCTCCGCCGACCCGGTCGCGCCGAGCAGGCGTCGCAGCGGCGCCCGCAGCGGTGGCGCCGTCGCCACCGGCAACGCGGTCAAGGCGCCGATGCAGGCTACCGTCGTCAAGCTCGCCGTCGAGAACGGGCAGAAGGTCGTCAAGGGCGACCTCGTGCTCGTGCTCGAGGCGATGAAGATGGAGCAGCCGGTCGCCGCCCACCGCGACGGCGTCGTGTCGGGCATCGACGCGACCGTCGGCGCGACGGTGTCGTCGGGACACGTGCTGCTGAGCATCGAGGACTGAGCGGGGCGCGGGCGGCGCGGTGCTGGGCGCTCGTGTGCCCGTTCCTGCTGTCGTGCCCGTTCCTGCTGTCGTGCCCGTTCCTGTCGTCGTGCCGGTCCTGTCGTCGTGACCGTTCCTGTCGTCGTGCCCGTTCCTTGTGTAAGGACGCCGCGCGCCTTCGCCAGGAGCGCGCGACCGTTCTGCACCGCCCACAAGGCAATCCGCCCCGTGTTCGTCCCTTCCCGAGGACGACCGTCGCGAGAGTCCTTGCGAACTGCCGTACTCACGACGCCACGTTCGCCACGGCATCCAGCACCATCCGCTCCACCCACGGCCACTGGTCGCGCACGTGCTCGGCGGTGAAGCGCAGCGTCACGATCCCCTGCGCAGCGGCTTCGGCATCCCGCCGTCGGTCCTCGCCGAACTGCGCCCGGCTGCCGTGGAACGCGAAGCCGTCCACCTCGACGGCGACGCGCGTGCCGAGCAGGCGCAGGTCGACGTGCCCGACCCGCGACAGCGAGGCCTGCCGCTCCACCACGTAGCCGAGCCGCTCGAGGCGCAGCCGCACGATCGTCTCCAGCCCGGACTGCGCGCCCGGCCGACACCGCTCGATCGCCCGCCCAGCTGACGGAGTGAGCCCCGATGCGATTCGATACACCGTCTCCTGCTCGACGAGACCCGTCGTGAGCGCGCTCTCGACGGTCGCGGTCGCCGTCTCGAGGTCCGCCCAGCGGAGCACCTGACGCAGGCAGCGCTCGGGCGACACGCGCCAGGCCCAGGCGACGTCGCGAGGGTCGTCGTTCCAGTGCACGACCACTGTCCGCCCCTCGATCGTCCGGACCGAGCGGAGCTGCTCGCGCCGCGTCTTCGGGACCATCGCCGAGTTCCGCGGCACGACCACGTGCAGCCGGTCGTCCCAGCCGTCCCACAGCCCGTACGAGGCCGCGGCTGAGAGCCCCGCCAGCCGGCCGCCAGCGCGCACCGCGAGCAACGCGGCCGGCGACGCGTCCGGCAGGGCGTAGAGGCCGCGCCGCACTCGCAGCAGCCGCCCGTCGGCCACGGCGGCCGCCAGGTGCCGCGGGGCGACGCCGCCGGAGAAGAGCCCGCGGGTCGTGGCGATGCCGCCGGCGGAACGAAGGATGCGCTCGAAGTTGTCCATGCCCCGAGCCTGCGGCGGCGGCTAGGCGCGGAACGAGAGAGGCGGCGCGCTGTGGAGAGACGACGGCAATTCCTGCGCCCTGTGGAAAACGATTCACCCCCGATATGGGGGTACCGACCGGTCGCGCGTGTCGGTGGCCCGACATAGGGTTTTGACAGGTCGAACCGGGGGCTCATCGACAGGGCTTCGCGCATGGCCGCGTCGAACGGATCTCTCGTGAAAAACACCCTCCATGCCCGAATTGCGGGTCTGGCCCTCGCCTCTCTGCTGGCCGCTGCGCTGGTGCTGGCCGTCGGCCTGGGCGGCAGCGCCGCGCCCGCGACGGCAGAGTCCGCCTTCGTGACGAAGTCGCCGACTGTCTCAGGCACACGGCAGGTCGGGAAGACACTGACCGTGACGGTCGCGACCTGGTCGCCGCGGCCCACCACGACGAACTACCGCTGGTATCGCGACGGTCAGCCGATCGACGGGGCCACCCACGCGTCGTACACCTTGACGAGCCGTGACTACGGCACGACCGTCGTGGCCAAGGTCGCGGGCCACCGCACCGGCTACGCGACCGCCGCTCGCGGGACGATCGTCGGCGCCATCGCCAAGGCGCCGGGTGCCGTGCTGACCAGCCGTCCGATCGTCGAGGGAATCGCCCGCGCGGGCGTCACGCTGACTCTGACGAAGGGCAGCTGGAGCCTGTCGAACCTCTCGTACGCGTACTCGTGGTTTCGCAACGGGGTCGCGATTCACGGCGCGACGACCCAGCATTACAAGGTCGGCAGCCTCGACATCGGGCAGCGCCTCTCCGGTCACGTGACAGTGCAGAAGACCGGCTACGCGGCGAGCGCGGCGGCGAGCGCCGAGACCGCACCGGGGGCCCGGGCTCTGGTCGCGTTCTCGGGCGACGGCGTGAAGAAGGTGGGGCGCGACGTCGCGCCCGGCGTCTACTACACCTACCCCGACCAGACCGGGATCTGCGACTACGGACGCCTCCGGTCGGCGACCCCCGGCGACTTCGTGAACGACGGCGACGGACTCCCCTTCGACACGTCCGTCCTCAACGGCCAGGCGCTGATGAACGTTCGAGCCAAGGACACCTACATCGAGACCACCGGCTGCGGCCAATGGCACCGGATCTCGTCCGCGGGGCCGGCTCGCTCGATCATCCCCGGTGAGGGCATGTGGAAGGTGGGCACGCAGATCACTCCTGGCACGTACCAGGTCACCGTGCCCTCGAACAGCTACGGCTGCGATTTCGGCACCCTCCACGACTCCGAGTGGAACGAGATCAACCACGAGGGATTCAAGCACCGCGGCTTCATCGCGACCCTGACGGTCAAATCGACCGACTTCGCCGTCAAGTCGTACGGCTGCGGCACCTGGACCCGCATCAAGTAACGGCGCATAGGGCCCCGACGAGGCCAGCGATCACCGCCGGCCGGGCCGGCGCCCTTCGTCGTACTCGCTGACATCCTGCGGCCTGTGGAGAGTCTCGACGAGGGATCCCCGACGGCCCCTAGAGTGGTTCGCATGTCTTCGACCACCACGAATCCCGTCGGCGCGAACCCGCTCGACGACCCGTCCGCCGACCCCGCCGAGATCGCGCAGACGGCCGCCGCCGAGATCGCGAGCGCCACCGGCGTCGCCCGCCACGACATCGCCCTCACCCTGGGCAGCGGCTGGGGCAAGGCCTCCGAGCTGCTGGGCGAGACCGTCGCCGAGGTGCCCGCCGCCGAGATCACCGGCTTCACCGCTTCGGCGGTCGTGGGCCACTCCGGCACGCTGCGCAGCGTCCGTCTGGCCGACGGCCGGCACGCGCTCATCATCGGCGCGCGCACGCACTACTACGAGGGGCACGGAGTCCGCCGAGTCGTCCACAGCGTCCGCACCGCGGCGGCCACCGGCGCGAAGATCATGATCCTGACCAACGGCGCCGGCGGCATCCGCGAGAGCTGGACCCCCGGGCAGCCCGTGCTCATCAGCGACCACATCAACCTGACAGCCGACTCGCCCCTCGAGGGCGCGACGTTCATCGACCTCACCGACCTCTACTCGAAGCGCCTCCGCGACATCGCGCGCACCATCGACCCGAGCCTCGACGAGGGCGTGTACTGCCAGTTCCGCGGGCCGCACTACGAGACCCCGGCCGAGGTGCAGATGGCCAAGGCGATCGGCGGTCACATCGTCGGGATGTCGACCAGCCTCGAGGCGATCGCCGCCCGCCAGTCGGGCATGGAGGTGCTCGGCTTCTCGCTGATCACCAACCTCGCCGCCGGCATCTCGCCCGAGCCGCTCAGCCACGCCGAAGTGCTCGAAGCCGGCCGCACGGCAGAGCCGGTGATCAGCGACCTCCTCGCCCGCGTCGTGGCGGCGCTGTGAGCCTGCCAGAGACCCTTCGCTCCACCGCCGAGGCCTGGCTCGCGCAAGACCCCGACCCCGAGACGCGCGACGAGCTCACCGCTCTGGTGACCGCGGCCGACGGCGGCGACGAGACCGCTGCGGCCGATCTCGCCGACCGGTTCGACGGACGCCTGCAGTTCGGCACCGCAGGGCTCCGCGGCGAGCTGGGGGCGGGCTCGACGCGCATGAACCGCGTGCTGGTCGGCCAGGCCGCCGGCGGTTTCGCGAAGTTCCTGCTCTCGAGGTCGTCGGGTGCGGGCACGTCCGGGGCCGAGGGCAGCGTTTCCTCCGGGTCGCAGGAACGGACTCGTCGGGCCCCGAGCATCGTCATCGGCTACGACGGCCGCACCAACTCCGACGTCTTCGCCCGCGACACCGCCGAGATCATGGCCGGGGCGGGTATCCGCGCTGTCCTGCTCCCCCGCGCTCTGCCGACGCCCGTGCTCGCGTTCGCCGTGCGGCACCTCGATGTCTCGGCCGGCGTCATGGTCACGGCCAGCCACAACCCCCCGCGCGACAACGGCTACAAGGTGTACCTGGGCGACGACGACCATGGGTCGCAGATCGTCAGCCCGGTCGACGGCCAGATCGCCGCATTCATCGACGAAGTCGCAGGCGGCTCGGTGCTCGACCTTGCGCGCTCCGACGAGTACGAGACCGCCGGCGACGACCTGGTGAGCGAGTACGTGCGGGTGACGGCGGCGATCTCCGGCACGTCGGACCCACTGGCGGAGCCCGCCCTCGTCGACACTGCGCCGACGGCGACGAGCCCTGCCCCGCTCCGCGTCGTCTACACAGCTATGCACGGCGTCGGTTGGGAGGTCGCGCGGCGTGTGTTCGCCACGGCGGGCTTCCCCGAGCCGATCCCGGTCGCCGAGCAGGTGGTGCCCGACGCCGCCTTCCCCACCGTGGCGTTCCCGAACCCCGAAGAGCCCGGCGCCATGGACCTCTCGTTCGCCACGGCCTCGCGGGTCGAAGCCGACCTGATCCTCGCCAACGACCCTGACGCCGACCGGCTCGCGGTGGCGATCCCCGGTGCCGACGGCGAGTCCACCAGCTGGCGTCAGCTCACCGGCAACGAGGTCGGTGCCCTGCTCGGGTGGCGGGCCGCGGAGCGCGCGACCGCTACCGGCGCGACCGCTGATGGTGCCGCCGCATCGTCCGATGCGGCGGCTGGTGCCGGCGCGACCGCTTCGTCGGCCTCAGCCGATTCGACGCCGGGCGCACTGGCCGCGAGCATCGTCTCGTCGCCGGCGCTCCGCGCCGTCGCCGACTCCTTCGGGCTGCCGTTCGTCGACACGCTCACGGGGTTCAAGTGGGTGTCTCGCGTGCCCGGCCTCGTCTACGGCTACGAGGAGGCTCTCGGCTACCTCGTCGACCCGGCCAAGGTCCGTGACAAGGACGGGATCTCAGCTGCGGTCGGCATGCTCGCCCTCGCGACCGAGCTCGCCACGAGCGGCAGCTCCCTGCGCCAGCACCTCGCCGACTTCGACGCCCGCTTCGGCGCCTTCGCGTCGTCGCAGGTGTCGTTGCGCGTGACCGACCTGGCCCAGATCCCCCGCATCACGTCCGCGTTGCGCGCGACGCCGCCGACCGCAATCGGAGGGCACCCCGTCGATCGGCTCGACGATTTCGCCGACGGGTTCGAGTCGTTCCCGCCCGGCGACATCCTGCGCTTCTGGCTCAGTGGTGACGAGAGCCACGACGGCTCCCGGGTCATCGTGCGACCCAGCGGAACCGAGCCGAAGCTCAAGGTCTACATCGACGCATGGAGCACGACCGGCGACGCAGCTGCGCGGCGCGCGGCGGCCGACGCCGTCGTGGCTGAGCTCGACGCCGGGGTGCGCGCGCTGCTGCACTGAGTGGGTCGGTTCGCAAGGACTCTCGGCGACGGCATCCTTGTCGGCGATGCAGAAAGGCGTCGAACTCCTCGTGGGGCGTGCACCGACGCCGCAGAATCCTCGTGAACACGCACGGCGTCCTCGGATGAGGATGACGGCGGGACGGCGCGACGGCGGCTCAGGGCACGCGCGCGATGACGGTGCACGTTCGCAAGGACTCTCGGCGACGGCATCCTTGTCGGGGATGCAGAACGGCGTCGAACTCCTCGTGGGGCGCGCACCGACGCCGCCGAATCCTCGCGAGCGCGCACGGCGTCCTTACCTAAGGACGACGCACACCGGGGGCGACGACGCGCACACGCACGCTGACGACGCGCGCCCACTCACCCCAGCGCCGCCACCAGCTTCTCGCGCAGCTCCTCGAGGTCGAAGTGGTTCACGACGACGATGACCTCGGCGAACGTCGGGCCGATGGCCTCGACGAACTCGGCCGACGTCAGGATCACCTGGGCGTCGTCGGCGACGGCGCGGATCGACGCGACGTCGGCGGCGACGACGTCGGCCTCGATGTCGAGGCCGGCGAGCACGCGCTCGGCGTTCACCTTGAGGATTCCGCTGGAGCCGATGCCGACGCCGCAGATGGTGACGATCTTCACGAGTTCAGACCGTTCATGAGCTGGGCACTCCCATCAGTCGCCGTACCTCGTCGGCGGAGGTCGCCGCCGCGAGACCCGGGATGATGCTCGGGTCGTTGAAGACGTTGGCGAGGTCGGCGATCGACTCGAGATGGCCGCCGACCGACTCGACGGCAAGGCCGAGCACGACGCCGACCGGGTCGTTGTGCGGGTGGCCGAAGGCGACCGGCGTCGCGAGGGTGACGACGGCGAGGCCGTCGGCGAGCACCTGGTCGTCGGGCCGCGCGTGGGCGAGGGCGAGACCGGGGGCGATCACGACGTAGGGGCCGTGCTCCTCGATCATGCGGATCATCGCGTCCGCGTAGCCGGGCTTGGCCGCGCCGGAGGCGACGAGCGCGGCTCCGGCGGCGTGCACGGCCTCGCGCCAGTCGGCGACCGTCGCCGCGATGACGATGGACTCGTCGGGAAGAGCGGGAAGCGTCATGAGTCAGGCCTCCTCGAAGCCGAGGGCGATGCGGTCGGCAAGCGCGTCGCGATCTTCGAGCGGGAGGAAGGCGGCGGCCGCGGCGTTGAGCTGGAAGACCTGGAAGTCGTTGAGGTCGTAGTCGAACGCCTGCGACAGGAGCGCGAGCTCGCGGCTGAGGCTCGTGGCGCTCATCAGCCGGTTGTCGGTGTTGACGGTCACGCGGAAGCCCAGCTGGTAGAGGAGGTCGAAGGGGTGGTCGTACATCTCGGTGCCCCAGAAGGCGATCGCCCCGGTCTGCAGGTTCGACGACGGCGCCAGCTCGAGGGTGATCTCGCGGTCGCGCACCCATGTGGCGATCGGACCGAGGCCCACGGTGGTGCGGTCGGTCTCGCGGCCGATCACGCTGACGTCGTCGGCGAGGCGCACCCCGTGCCCGAGACGCAGCGCCCGGCCGTCGAGGAGGGCGCCGCGGATGCTGTCGAGCCCGTCGGCCTCGCCCGCGTGGACGGTGACGGGCAGGAACTCGGTCGCGAGCAGGTCGAACGCCGCGCGGTGACCCGCGGCCGGGAAGCCGATCTCGGGGCCCGCGATGTCGAAGGCGACGACGCCGTTCTCGCGGTGGCGGAGGGCGAGCTCAGCTATGGCGAGCGACTCGCCGGTGTGCCGCAGCGCGCAGAGGATCTGGCCGATCGAGATCTCGTGGCCGCGCTCGGCGAGGTCGTCAATCGCGTCGTCGATACCCTGCTGGACCGCCTCGACCGCGGCGTCGAGAGTGAGGCCGCGGGTCAGGTGCTGCTCGGGGGCCCAGCGGACCTCCCCGTGGATGACGCCGTCGGCAGCCAGGTCGAGCACGAACTCGTGGGCGACCCGGGTGAGGGCCTCGGCCGTCTGCATGACGCCGACGGTGATCTCGAACGTCTTCAGGTACTCGACCAGCGAGCCCGAGTCGGCCTGGGCCGCGATCCAGGCGCCGAGGTCGCCCTCGGGCAGCTCGATGCCGGCTGCCGGCGCGAGCTCGGCGATCGTCGTCGGGCGGAGACCGCCGTCGAGGTGGTCGTGGAGCGAGACCTTCGGCAGCGCCGCGATGCTCGGCCCGCCGTTGGGCAGGCGGTACTCCTGGTCCGGTGCGCTCATACCGACAACCGTACTAGTGGCCGCAGTCGGCAGACTGAACGGCGACCACAAGCGGGCGGGGTGAATCTAGGAGATTCGCTCCACGACGAGAGACCGGGGCGCCGGGGCCGTGCCGCCGATGCTCCAGGCGCCCTCGACGGCCTCCAGCGCGCGGCCGAACCGCGATTCGTCCTCGCTGTGAAGGGTGAAGAGCGGCTGGCCGGCCGTGACCTGGTCACCGGGCTTCGCGTGCAGCTCGATGCCGGCCGTGGCCATCACCGGATCCTGCTTGCGGGCGCGTCCGGCGCCGAGGCGCCAGGCGGCGATGCCGAACGGCAGCGCCTCCTGCTCGATGAGGTAGCCCGACTCGGCGGCGGTGACGACGTGCGTGTGCGGCGCCACCGGCAGCGGGGCCTCAGGGTCGCCGCCCTGGGCGCGGATCATGCGGTTCCAGGAGTCCATGGCTCGTCCGTCGTCGAGAGCGGCCTCGACGTCGGCGTCGGGCTGGCCGGCGGCGGCGAGCATCTCGCGCGCCAGGGCCACGGTGAGCTCGCGGATGTCGGCCGGGCCGCCGCCCGAGAGGGTCTCGAGCGACTCGCGCACCTCGAGGGCGTTTCCGATCGTCTTGCCGAGCGGAACGCTCATGTCGGTGAGGAGCGCCGACGTGCGAACGCCCGCGTCGGTGCCGAGGTCGACCATGGTGTGCGCGAGTTCCTGCGCCCGTGTGAAGTCCTGGATGAAGGCGCCGGAGCCGAACTTCACGTCGAGCACCAGAGCGGCGGTGCCCTCGGCGATCTTCTTCGACATGATCGACGACGCGATCAGCGGGATCGCCTCGACGGTGCCGGTGATGTCGCGGAGCGCGTAGAGCTTGGCGTCGGCGGGGGCGAGACCTGTTCCGGCGGCGCAGATCACGGCACCCTCGTCGGCGAGGATCTCGCGCATGCGCTCGTTGGTGAGCGACGCCTGCCAGCCGGGGATCGACTCGAGCTTGTCGAGGGTCCCGCCCGTGTGGCCGAGGCCTCGGCCAGAGAGCTGCGGCACCGCGACGCCGAACGAGGCGACGAGCGGAGCGAGGGGCAGGGTGATCTTGTCGCCGACTCCGCCGGTGGAGTGCTTGTCGACGGTCGTCCTGCCGAGGCCGTCGAACGACATCGTCTCGCCCGACGCGATCATGGCGAGCGTGAGGTCGCGGATCTCGGAGCGCTGCATGCCGTTCAGGAAGATCGCCATGGTGAGCGCCGACATCTGCTCGTCGGCGACGTAGCCGCGCGTGTAGGCGTCGATCAGCCAGTCGATCTGGGCAGTGCTCAGCGTGCCGGAGGAGCGCTTGACGCGGATCAGGTCGACGACGTCGAAGGGTTCGATGGAAGTGGTCATTGTGAGTCCTTCTGGGAGGCCTCGTAGGCCTGGAGCTGACGGGGCCCGAACGCGTCCGGGATCACCTCGTCGATGGTCTTGAATCCGGAGACGGTGTCGAGCACCATGCCCTCGGCGGAGTGCTCGTAGAGCAGCTGCCGGCAGCGGCCGCACGGCATCAGCACGCCGCCGTTGCCGTCGACGCAGGCGAACGCGACGAGGCGGCCCCCGCCGGTCATGGTCAGCTGCGACACGAGCGAGCACTCGGCGCACAGCGTGAGGCCGTACGAGGCGTTCTCGACGTTGCAGCCCGACACCACGCGGCCGTCGTCGGTCAGCGCCGCAGCCCCCACCGGAAACTTCGAGTAGGGCACGTAGGCCTTCTGCATGGCCTCCCGAGCGGTGGCGCGCAGGCCGTCCCAGTCGAAGACGCTCTCGTGGTCGACGTCGGTCATGACTTCACGTAGGGCTTCCCCGAGGCGGCGGGGCCCCTCGACTGGCCGACGAGCCCCGCGACGGCGAGGATCGTGACGACGTACGGCAGCATCAGCATGAACTCGCTCGGCACCGGCGAGCCGACCGCGCTGAGCACGTTCTGCAGGTTGCTGGCGAAGCCGAAGAGAAGAGCCGCGAGCGTGGCGCGGATCGGATCCCAGCGCCCGAAGATGACGGCGGCGAGGGCGATGTAGCCGGCACCCGCGGTCATCGACTTCTGGAACTCGCCCAGGTCGCCGAGGGTGAAGAACGCGCCGCCCAGGCCGGCGATCGCGCCCGCCAGCGAGACGTTCCAGAAGCGGGTCGCGTTGACCCGGATGCCCACGGTGTCGGCCGCCTGCGGGTGCTCGCCGACCGCGCGGAGGCGGAGGCCCCAGCGGGTCTTGAACAGGCCGAAGAAGACGACCGCGACGGCGACGTACATCAGGTAGACGACGACGTTCTGCTGGAAGAAGAGCGGCCCGATCAGCGGGATGGAGCTGAGGCCGGGGATGTCGACCTGTGCGAAGCGGAGCCCCTGGTTGAGCTTCTCATTCGAGGTGAGCACCTCGGAGTAGAGGAAGCTCGTCAGGCCGGTGACGAACACGTTCAGCACGACGCCGACGATGACCTGGTCGACGAGGTAGCGGATGCTGAAGACGGCCAGGATCATCGACACCAGGGCGCCGGCGACCATGGCGCTGACGAGGCCGGCCCAGAGCGACCCGGTGACGCTGGCCACGACGGCCGAGACAAAGGCGCCGCCCAGCAGCTGGCCCTCGATGGCGACGTTCACGACGCCGACCCGCTCCGAGATGACGCCGCCGAGGGCGCCGAAGATCAGCGGAGTCGAGAGGGCGAGCGACCCGACGAGGAGGCCGGGCACCAGGATCGACTGGTCGGCGCCCGCCCAGGTGAGGAAGGCGACGAAGAACAGGACGCCGAACACCGCGATGAGCCAGATCGGCACCCGGCGGTACTGCGACACCAGGTAGGCGGCTGCGACCGCGATGACGGCGAGCACGATCGTGAGCACGACGTCGGTGCCGCGCGTCGGCAGGACGGCGTTGGGGAGCTTGACGAAGTCGGTCGCCGACGACAGGCGGAAGGTCGAGTCACCCGAGCGGCCGGCCACGAGGAACAGCAGGACCGACACGACGACGAACGCGCCCAGCGCGATCGGTGCCTTCCAGGAGCGCGTCTTCGCGACGGCGAGCCCGGGGGTCTCGGCGACGGGCACGGCCACGTCGGGGGTCAGGGAGCTCACTTGGTCACCACCGCGGTCTTGGAGGAGGACGCCTTGCGGATGCGGGGCGACCCGGAGCCGGTCTGCCGGATTCGGAAGATGGTCCGCACCAGCGGCGGCGCCGCCACGAACAGGACGATCAGCGACTGCACGACCAGCACGATGTCGATCGGCACGCCGTTCGCGGCCTGCATGGCGTAGCCGCCGGCCTTGAGAGCACCGAACAGGATGCCCGCGCCGAAGACGCCCCAGGGGCGAGAGCGGCCGAGCAGCGCGACGGTGATCGCGTCGAAGCCGATGCCCGCGTCGATACCCGACGAGAAGCCGGTGGTCAGCGTGCCGAGCACCTGCGTGGCGCCCGCGATGCCGACGAGCGCGCCCGACAGGACCATCGCCCAGACGTAGACGTTCTTGACGTTGATGCCGGCGGTGCGGGCCGCGTGGGGGTTCTCGCCCACGGCGCGGAAGCGGAAGCCGAGCGTCGACCGGTTGAGCAGCCACGAGCAGAAGATCGTCGCGGCGATCACGAGCAGGAAGCCGACGTTGAGGTTGAAGTTCGGGCCGAGCAGCTTCGGCAGGATCGCCGTGGGCAGCGTCGCCGGAGACTGCGGGTTCGTCGAGCCGGGTGCCTGGAGCAGGCCGGGCGTCCGGAGCATGAACGACACCAGGTACAGGGCGACGTAGTTCAGCATGATCGTCAGGATCACCTCGTGCGCGCCGGTGCGCGCCTTCAGGAAGCCGACGATGAAGCCCCAGAGGGCCCCGCCCGCGATGCCCGCGATGATGGCGAGCGGCAGGTGGATAGCCAGCGGCAGGTGGAACGAGAAGCCGACCCAGCCGGCGGCCGCGGCGCCCATCAGGATCTGCCCCTGGCCGCCGATGTTGAACATGCCGGCGCGGAACGCGAGCGCCACCCCGAGGCCCGCGACGATCAGCGGCATCGCGTAGTTCAGGGTCTCGGTCAGCGGGTGGATCCCGGCGGCGAAGCCGTAGGCGCTGAAGTCGATGACGCTGCCCTGGAAGATCGACACGTAGGCGACCGACACGGAATGCCAGACCGCCTGGATCATGTCGCCCGGACGGGCGAAGAAGTAGCCGGACGTCGACTGCACGGTGGGGTCGGTCGCTGCGATCAGGATGCCCGAGAGCACCAGCGCGAGGACGACCGCGAGGACGGACACCATCGCGTTGCTCTGGACGATGTCGCGGAGCAGGCGCGAGGCCTGCGCGTCGCGCGGAGGAGCCGGAGCCGGAGCCGGAGCGGGCGTGGTCGGGGTGGGGGTGCTCATGCTGCGTCCTCCGTCGAGGGGACCTCGCCGGCCATCATGAGGCCGAGGACGTCGCGCGGGGTGTCGGCGGGGACGATGCCGACGATCGTGCCGCGGTACATGACGGCGATGCGGTCGGCGAGCGCGGTGACCTCGTCGAGCTCGGTCGAGACCACGATCACGGGAACGCCCGAGTCGCGGGTCTCGACGATGCGCTTGTGGACGAACTCGATCGAGCCGACGTCGATGCCGCGGGTGGGCTGGGCCGCGACGAAGAGCCGCAGGTCGCGCGACAGCTCGCGGGCCAGGACGACCTTCTGCTGGTTTCCGCCCGACAGGCGGCCCACCGGAGTGGCGATGCCCTGGCTGCGGATGTCGAACTCGCGGACCTTCTCGGTCGCGAACTCGGCCAGCTCGACCAGGCGGAGCCAGCCTCGCTTCACGAACGGGCCGGACTGCGAGCGGTCGAGCATGAGGTTCTCGGCGATGGTGAACTCGCCGACGAGGCCGTCCTCGGTCCGGTCCTCCGGGACGAAGCCGACACCCGAGTCGAGCACCTTCCGGACGCTGAGGCCCTGGATCTGCTTGCCGTCGAGCTCGATCCGCCCCTCGACGCGCGGCTGGAGGCCGAGGATCGCCTCGGTGAGCTCGGTCTGGCCGTTGCCCTGCACGCCGGCGATGGCGAGGATCTCGCCTCGGCGCAGCTCGAACGAGACGCCGTCGACGACGAACTGGCCGATGGCGTCGATGACGCGGAGGTCGTCGACCACGAGCGCGACGTCGCCCGGCTCGGCCGGCGCCTTCTGCACGGTCAGCTCGACGGAGCGGCCGACCATGAGCGAGGCGAGCTCGGCGTTGGACGCCGTGGGCGAGGCCTCGCCGACGACCGTGCCGAGGCGGATCACGGTGATGCGGTCGGCGACCTCGCGCACCTCGCGCAGCTTGTGGGTGATGAAGACGATCGCGGTGCCGGCGTCGCGGAGCTGCCGCATGATCGCCATCAGCTCGTCGGTCTCCTGCGGCGTCAGCACGGCGGTCGGCTCGTCGAACACGAGCACCTTCGCGTCACGCGACAGCGCCTTGATGATCTCGACGCGCTGCTGCACGCCGACGGGGAGCTCCTCGACGATGGCATCGGGGTCGACGTCGAACCCGAACCGCTGCGAGATCGCGCGCACCTTCGCGCGCGCTCCCGGAAGGTCGAGGCGGCCGCCGAACGCGGTCTCCTCGTGGCCGAGCATGACGTTCTCGGCCACGGTGAAGACCGGCACGAGCATGAAGTGCTGGTGCACCATCCCGATGCCGGCGTTCATGGCGTCGCCGGGACCGGCGAACCGCTGGACGACGTCGTCGAGCAGGATGTCGCCCTCGTCGGCCTGGTACAGGCCGTAGAGCACGTTCATGAGGGTGGACTTGCCGGCGCCGTTCTCTCCGAGAAGCGCGTGGATCTCGCCAGGCTCGACGGTGAGGCTGATGTGATCGTTCGCGGTGAGAGCGCCGAAGCGCTTGGTGATGCCTTGCAGCTCGAGTTTCATGGGGTTGGGTTCTCCCTGGGGGGTCAGGCAGGCGTAAGGGCCCGAAGCGACGTTAGTCGCTCCGGGCCCTGTGGTGGGACGGCCGCGCGAGCGGCCGAGCCCGTGGCGCTACTTGCTGGCGGCCGGCGACTTGACCGTGATCGAGCCGTCGATGATGCCCGCCTTGATCGTCTTCAGCTCGCCCTCGAGGGTCGAGGGGATCTTGTCGGCGTAGTCGTGGAACGGGGCGAGGCCGACGCCGTCGTTCTTCAGGGTGCCGACGTAGGGGGTCGACGAGAAGTCGCCCTTGGCGGCGGACTCGATGACGGCCTCGGTCGCGGGCTTGATGCCCTTCTCGACGCTGGTCAGGAAGAGCGCCTTGTTGGACGGGTCGGTCTCGTAGGTGTCGGAGTCGACGCCGACGAGGACGATGCCCTTGTCGGCGTCCTTCACGGCCTGCGCGGCGCTCTGGTAGATCGGGCCGCCGACCGGCATGATGACGTCGGCGTCCTGGTCGATCAGGGTCTGAGCGGACTGCTTGGCGGCGGTGCCGGCCTCGAAGCCGCCCGTGAAGACGCCCTTCTGCTTGTCGACGTCCCAGCCGACGACCTTGACGTTCTTGCTCTTCTGCTCGTTGTAGTACGCGACGCCGTCCGCGAAGCCGTCCATGAAGATGGTGACCGTCGGGATCTGCGCGCCGCCGAAGGTGCCGACGACGCCGGTCTTCGAGTACGCGGCAGC
Organism: Frondihabitans sp. PhB188; assembly: GCF_003752365.1. GTDB lineage: Bacteria > Actinomycetota > Actinomycetes > Actinomycetales > Microbacteriaceae > Frondihabitans. Next base: position 211,964 of record NZ_RJUO01000005.1, read on the forward strand.
GGCGTACCCGCCGAGGAAGGCCGCCTCGGAGGTGTTGAAGGTGATCGGCTGCACGTTGTCGGCCGTGATCGACGCGTCGTCGATGGTGGCGAAGTCGACGTTCGGGTTCGCCTTGGCAGCGGCCTTCGTCGCGTCGGCGAGCAGGAAGCCGACGGTGATGATCAGCTTGCACTTCTGAGTGACGAGGCTCGAGATGTTCGAGGCGTAGACGGTCTGGTCGGCGGACTCGACGGCCTTCGGCGTGACGCCGAGGGTGTCGGCGGCGGCGTCGAGGCCCTCCTTGCCGAGCTGGTTGAACGACTTGTCGTCGAAGCCGCCGGCGTCCGAGACCATGCACGGGAGGTAGCTCGACGCCGAGCCGCTCTTGGTGCTCGTCGCTTCGGGGGCCGAGCCGCAGCCGGCGAGGATCGCCGTCGCTCCGACCATGGCGATGCCGGTGAACACGGCCTTTCGCACGGAGATTGTCACTGTGTCCTCCAAGACGGGTTCTGCGCGATGCAGAGGGATTGTGAAGAAGTGGCCCAGCATTCGCCGCTGGGCGCGATGTCTTGCAGGTTACCCAAAGTTACGAGGGCTAATTGCACGTCGCCCCGATCGGGCGCGAAGCGTTACCGGACCGCGACCATCGTGAAACAGCGCCGTTACGCCGAATCTGATAGGGGTTCCGGGTTGTGCCCGCCGCTAAGGTGTGGGCATGACGACAGCACTCGACCGGTTCTACAGCATCATCCCGGCCGGCGGCATCGGCTCCCGCCTGTGGCCGCTGAGCCGCGCAGACGCCCCGAAGTTCCTGCACGATCTCACCGGGTCGGGCACCACGCTGCTTCGCGGAACCTGGGACCGCCTCGCCCCGATCAACGGCGAGCAGCGGATCATGGTCGTCACCGGGCGCTCGCACCGCGCCGCCGTCGAGGCCCAGCTGCCCGCCCTCGAAGACCGCAACGTCGTGCTCGAGTCCGAGCCGAAGGACAGCACCGCCGCGATCGGCCTCGCCGCCGCCATCCTCGCCAAGCGCGAGCCCGACGTGATCATCGGCTCGTTCGCCGCCGACCACGTCATCAGCGATCAGCGCGGCTTCGTGCGCGCGGTCAAGGAGGCCATCGTCGCCGCCGACGCCGGCTACATCGCGACGATCGGCATCACGCCGACCGAGCCTGCCGTCGGCTTCGGCTACATCCACTGCGGCCAGCCGCTCGCCATCGACGGCGCCCCGCACGCGGCAGCAGTGACCTCGTTCGTCGAGAAGCCCGAGCTCGAGACCGCCGAGGAGTACGTCGCCGACGGCAACTACCTCTGGAACGCGGGCATGTTCATCACGCGCGCCGACGTGCTGCTGCGGCAGCTCGGCGAGACGCGCCCCGAGCTGCTCGCCGGCCTGCTCGAGCTCGCCGACGCCTGGGACACCCCCGCGCGAGGCGCCGTCGTCGACCAGGTCTGGCCCGACCTCGAGAAGATCGCCATCGACTACACCGTGGCCGAGCCCGCCGCGGCCCTCGGCCGACTCGCCGTCATCCCCGGCGACTTCGACTGGGACGACGTGGGCGACTTCGCCTCGATCGCGAAGCTGCACTCGAAGGGGCGCGCCTCCGACCTGGCGATCCTCGGCGAGAACGCCCGCGTGCTCGCCGACTCGTCGTCGGGCATAGTCGTCAGCCAGGGCGACCGGCTCATCTCGCTCATCGGCGTCAGCGACATCGTCGTGGTCGACACCCCCGACGCTCTGCTCGTCACCACCAGCGCCAACGCTCAGCGGGTGAAGAGCGTCGTCGACGCGCTCAAGCTGTCCGGGCGCAACGACGTCCTGTAGCAGCTGCGGGCAGGTCGCCATTCGGCGTTCACTGCCCCGCCACTCCCCTGTCACACCCGACGCATAGGTTCGCCTCAGCGAGCGGGTTCTGTGCGCGGATGAGGTGGGATGATGCGAGTTGCCATCGTGACCGAGAGTTTTCTCCCGACCGTCAACGGGGTGACCAACAGCGTCTGCCGGGTGCTCGAGCATCTGCGCGACCGCGGCCACGAGGCCATGGTCATCGCGCCAGCGGGCAAGGGCCCCGACCGCTTCGCGGGCTTCGCCGTGCACCGCATGCCGAGCGTCGGCTACCGCCAGTTCCCGGTCGGGATCCCCGGCCCGGCGATGGCATCGCTGCTCGCCGGCTTCGACCCCGACGTGATCCACGCCGCGTCTCCCCTCGTGCTGGGTGCGCAGGCGATCACCGCCGCCCAGCGGATGGGAGTGCCGAGCGTCGCGATCTTCCAGACCGACATGGCCAAGTACGCCGGCCGCAACGGCTTCGGCGCCGCCGGAACCGCCCTCGTGTGGAAGCTCATCCGCAAGGTGCACCACAATGCGACCCTCACGCTCGTGCCCTCGGAGGCCTCCCGCCGCGACCTCGAGCGCATCGGCGTGCAGCGCGTCGCGACCTGGGGCCGCGGCGTCGACTCGGCGCTCTACCATCCCAACCGCCGTACCGAGCAGGCAGCGCAGGAACTGCGGGCCCGTCTCGCACCCGACGGCGAGGCGATCGTGGGCTACGTCGGGCGCCTCGCCCCCGAGAAGGAGCTCGAGCGCCTGCAGGCCCTCCGGCGCATCCGCGGCATGAGGCTCGTGCTGGTCGGCGACGGGCCCGCGCGCGCCTCGCTGGGCCGGCGCCTGTCTGGGCTCGACCCGGTCTTCCTCGGGACGCTCCGCGGCGAGGAGCTCGCCACGGCCTACGCCGCCTTCGACCTGTTCGTGCACGCCGGCACGACCGAGACCTTCGGGCAGACGCTGCAGGAGGCTCATGCGGCCGGGCTCCCGGTCGTCGCGCCGGCCGCCGGCGGTCCCCTCGACCTCGTCGAGCACGGGGTGGACGGCTTCCTGTTCGACCCGCGCCACGACCACTCGCTGCGGCGGGCCGTCCTCTCGCTGGTCGAGGACCCACTCCTCCGCGCCCGCTTCGGCGAGGCCGGCCGGCGCGCGGTGGTCGGCCGCACCTGGACCCACCTCGGCGACGAGCTGATCGCGCACTACGGGGCCGCCGCCGCGGCGATGCCGCAGCCCGTGGGAACTCTCTCGGCATCGAGATAATCCCCTCAGCGCTCTCCAAGGCGCTCAGGACGGGTGCCTAGGATGGTTCAGATACCGCGTCACACCCCGATCCGTTTTGGAGGGTTGCTCATGGCCGAGCAGACAGGGGTCCTCACCGGGCCTCCCGCGCCGAATGGCGACACGAAGGTGGCGCCTCCGCGCCCGAGCAGGTTCCAGGGCACGCTGTACCGGGGTCGCGAGGGCATGTGGTCGTGGGTCCTCCACCGGATCACCGGCGTCTCGATCTACTTCTTCCTGCTGGTGCACATCCTCGACACGGCGCTCGTCCGGGTCAGCCCGCAGGCGTACAACGCGGTCATCGGCACCTACAAGCACCCGATCATGGGCTTCGGCGAGACGGCTCTCGTCGCGGCGATCGGCTTCCACGCCCTCAACGGCCTCCGGATCATCCTGATCGACTTCTGGAGCCAGGGCACGAAGCACCAGCGACTCATGTTCTGGATCGTGATCGCCCTCTGGGTGATCCTGCTCGCCGGCTTCGTCCCCCGCCAGATGATGAACATCTTCTCGGAGTAGCGCATGACCTCCTCGACCATCGAAGCCCCCCGGAGCCCTCGCCCCGTCGCGCGTAAGCGCCGCGTCAACTGGGAGAAGTGGGGATGGCTCTACATGCGCGGCAGCGGAGTGCTGCTGATCGTGCTGATCGCCGCGCACCTGTTCACGAACCTCATCGCCGGCCAGGGCGGCGTCAAGGCGATCGACTTCGCCTTCGTCGGGGGCAAGTGGTCGAACCCGTTCTGGAAGGTGTGGGACACCCTGCTCCTCTGGCTCGCCCTGATCCACGGCTCGAACGGCATGCGCACCATCGTGAACGACTACGTGTCGAACCCGAAGGTCCGCAAGACCATGCTGATCGCGCTGCTGGCCTCCAGCGTCGTCCTCCTGCTCCTCGGCACCCTGGTCATCTACACGTTCGACCCGTGCCCGGCCGGCTCCCTCCCGAGCGACCTCCCGTCGTTCTGCCCGGCCCAGTAACGCCGTTCTCCTAGCGGCTCCCCCACTCTCGAAGGTTCCTGTGTCTGACATCCCCGACTCCTCCACCGCCCCGACCCGCACCATCGACGGCGTCCACTACCACCAGCACGACATCGTCATCGTCGGCGCCGGCGGCGCCGGGATGCGTGCGGCCATCCAGGCCGGCGCGGGCGCCTCGACAGCCGTCATCTCGAAGCTCTACCCCACGCGATCGCACACGGGAGCGGCCCAGGGCGGCATGGCCGCGGCCCTCGCCAACGTCGAGGACGACAACTGGGAGTGGCACACCTTCGACACCGTGAAGGGCGGCGACTACCTCGTCGACCAGGACGCGGCCGAGATCCTGGCCAAAGAAGCCATCACCGCGGTGCTCGAGCTCGAGAACATGGGCCTGCCGTTCAACCGGACGCCCGAGGGCAAGATCGACCAGCGGCGCTTCGGCGGCCACACCTCCGAGCACGGCAAGGCTCCGGTGCGCCGTGCCTGCTACGCGGCCGACCGCACCGGCCACATGATCCTGCAGACGCTGTTCCAGAACTGCGTGAAGCTCGGCATCAACTTCTTCAACGAGTTCTACGTGCTCGACCTCATCATGACCGAGGTCGACGGCGAGAAGCGCCCCGCGGGCGTCGTGGCGTACGAGCTCTCGACCGGCGAGCTGCACGTCTTCCAGGGCAAGGCGGTCATCTTCGCGACCGGCGGCTTCGGCAAGATCTACAAGACGACCTCGAACGCCCACACGCTCACCGGCGACGGCGTCGGGATCATCTGGCGCAAGGGCCTTCCGCTCGAAGACATGGAGTTCTTCCAGTTCCACCCGACCGGCCTGGCCGGCCTCGGCATCCTCCTCTCGGAGGCCGCCCGAGGCGAGGGGGCGATCCTCCGCAACAGCGAGGGCGAGCGCTTCATGGAGCGCTACGCCCCGACCATCAAAGACCTGGCGCCTCGCGACATCGTCGCGCGCTGCATGCGCACCGAGATCCGCGAGGGCCGCGGCGCTGGCCCCAACAAGGACTACCTCTACCTCGACATCACGCACCTGTCGCCCGAGGTGATCGACGCGAAGCTCCCCGACATCACCGAGTTCGCCCGCACGTATCTCGGCGTGGAGCCCTACACCGAGCCGGTGCCGGTGCTTCCGACAGCGCACTACGCCATGGGCGGCATCCCGACCAACGTCAAGGCCGAGGTGCTCTCCGACAACACCACCGTCGTGCCCGGCCTCTACGCCGCCGGCGAGTGCGCCTGCGTGAGCGTCCACGGCTCCAACCGCCTCGGCACCAACTCGCTGCTCGACATCAACGTCTTCGGCAAGCGAGCCGGCGACAACGCGGTCGAGTACGTCAAGACGGCCGAGTTCGCGCCGCTCCCCGACGACGCCGCCGAGTTCGTCAAGGGCCTGATCGACCAGGTGCGCGGAGCGACCGGCACCGAGCGAATCGCGACCCTTCGGCGCGAGCTGCAGGAGTCCATGGACGACAACGCCCAGGTCTTCCGCACCGAGGAGACCCTCATCGCGGTCACCGAGAAGATTCAGGAGCTGCGCGAGCGCTTCCTCAACATCTCGGTGCAAGACAAGGGCAAGCGCTTCAACACCGACTTACTCGAGGCCATCGAGCTCGGCTTCCTGCTCGACCTCGCCGAGGTCGTCGTCTACTCCGCGCTTTCACGCCAGGAGAGCCGCGGCGGCCACTTCCGCGAGGACTTCCCGAAGCGCGACGACGAGAAGTGGCTCGTGCACACGATGGCCTACCTCTCGGGCGACGCCCACTCGGCCGACGCGGGCGACCACATCAAGCTCTCGACCAAACCGGTCGTCATCACGAACTACCAGCCGATGGAACGGAAGTACTGAGATGAGCACCGTCCTCGAAGAGCGTCCGGCAGCAGCCGACGCGATCCAGAAGTTCACCGCGACGATGATGATCCGCCGCTTCGACCCCGATGTCGACACCGAGCCGCGCTGGCAGGAGTTCTCGGTCGAGATGCTGCCGACCGACCGCGTGCTCGACGCGCTGCACCAGATCAAGTGGGAGCAGGACGGCTCGCTGACCTTCCGTCGCTCGTGCGCCCACGGCGTCTGCGGCTCGGACGCCATGCGCATCAACGGCCGCAACCGCCTCGCGTGCAAGACGCTGATGAAAGACCTCGACATCTCGAAGCCGGTCTACGTCGAGGCCATCAAGGGCCTGCCGCTCGAGAAGGACCTCGTCGTCGACATGGAGCCGTTCTTCGCCTCCTACCGCGAGGTGCAGCCCTTCCTGCAGTCGTCGTCGAAGCCCGAGAAGGAGCGCCTCCAGTCGGCCGAGCAGCGCGCCCGGTTCGACGACACCACGAAGTGCATCCTCTGCGCCGCCTGCACCTCGTCGTGCCCGGTGTTCTGGACCGACGGGCAGTACTTCGGCCCGGCGGCGATCGTCAATGCGCACCGCTTCATCTTCGACTCGCGCGACGAGGCCAGCGAGGTGCGGCTCGACATCCTCAACGACAAGGAGGGTGTGTGGCGCTGCCGCACGACCTTCAACTGCACCGAGGCGTGCCCGCGCGGCATTCAGGTGACACAGGCCATCGCCGAGGTCAAAGCCGCAGTGCTCCGCGGCCGGCCCTAATCGGCGACGACACAGACAGCACCCATCCCGACGGCGAGCTGCAACGCCACCCGCACCCCGATCTCCCCCTCGTCGCTGAGCGGCGCCACGGCGTCGCACCACCACGTCGGCAGGTCGACGGCGGGGGCGTCCGGCAGAAGGCGCGCGACCTCGCCGGCAGTCGGCATGAGGCGGGGCGGGTAGACGGTCAGCACCGGCACACCCGTGGCGGTGGTCACCTGCAGCGCCGAGCCCCCGTCGATCTCGCGCACGGCCGCGGCACCCGGGATCGCCTCGGCGGCCTCGGCGAGCGAGAACAGGTCGTGGTCGCCGCGGGAGAGGATCGTGATCTCACGGGGCACCCGGGTGACCCCCTCGACTTCCTGCGCCCGTGTCGCCGGGCTTCCGGTCGTGCGGATGCGGCTCTCCGTGCAGGTCGAGGTCGCCGTGGAGGTCGTCCTCCCACGCCTGGAGCAGCGGCGCGGCCACGAGGGCGGTGAGGCGGTCGCCGCCAACGGAGTCGAGCGCATCGTGCAGGCGGTCCCAGCCGGGGTCGGTCGCCGTGCCGAGCGGCAGCAGGTAGGCGGGGCGCGACGCGCTGCCGACGACGACGACGTCCTGGTCGTCCGCGAAGACGCGCTCGTGCAGCGCCAGCCGCCGCACCGACGGGGCGCCGATGAGCAGCGCGACCGGATTCGGCGGCGGGTACTCGACCGGGCGGAACGTGCGATCGGCCTCCCCCACGCGCGCCAGCACCAGCGCGAAGGTGGGCAGGGAATGCACGGTCAGGATCGCGAGCGCCTCGCCCAGCCGCTCGATCGCCGCGTCCAGCCCCGCCGAACCGCCCGGCACGTCGGCGGTGATGGCGACCGTCTCCTCGATGCCGTGCCCGCCGAACCGAGCTGTGACGGCGGCCGAGAAGCCGTCGCCCTCGACCAGGAACCTCGACGCATCGGGCGCGCGATGCCGGGCGTCCTGCGTGAGCACCCAGCGGTCCCAGCCGTGCTCCAGAGGCTCGGCGAGGCCCCAGGCGCGTGGGCGCCCGCCCCCGATCGCCAGCGCCATCGTCTCGAGCGCGCCGCCGAGCATCACGTCGTCCGTCGGCCGGTGCAGGAGCGTCACGTCGACGCTGAGCTGGGTGGTGTGGGCGTCCGCCGAGGTGAGCGAGCCCGTCGGGAGGTCGCCGTCGGCGTCCGGGTCGTTTCCCTTCGCCGGGGCCAGCACGGCCTCGTCGAGGTCGGCGCGGTCGACGCCCGTGATGCCGTCGCGGAACCCGTTCGGCGTCTCGACGGCCCAGACCCCTCCTGCTGCGACCAACGCCGAGCGCAGGCCGATGGTGATCCGAGCCGACTCGGGCGTCACCAGCACCACCGTGCGATCGGCCAGCGGTGGCCGCGACAGCAGGTCGGCGAGGGGCGGGGTGAGACGCACCACTCGAGACCGACTGGCCACCCGCACGGCATGCGGCGTGATCGCGTCGATCAGCGGATGGCGAATCGGTGTGCCCACCCGGCCCATTGAACTCCCGGGGGGCCGGCCGCGACCGGGCGAGCTCTGCGGCGGCACGCAGTTCGTGCGCCCGTGGTCCGTGCGACACTCCTCGGCCCCCTCGCGCGCAGGCGCCACCCCACTCGCTACGCTCGGACCACGCCCTGCGACTCACCGAGCGAGGCGCCCGCCCCCTGCCCCGCCACGAGAGGCCCGCTGTGGACGCCGAGACCGACAACCGCCCCGATGAGCTCGCCCTGCAGAGAGAGATGGCGTCGGCCGTCGCCGCGTCGCTCGCCGAGGTCGAATGGGCTGAGGCGAGTCTCTTCTGGTCGGAACTCGCAGGCCGCCGACTCGAGACCCTCTCCGTCGGCGGTCACGCGTCCGAGCAGCCCGTGCCCCGCGCCGTCGACGAGCTCGGCCTCCGCCTCCGCCGCGACATGGCCGCCGCCGAACGCGGCACGTGGCTGTCGATGAGCCTCGTGATGGAGGCGGACGGCGGCTTCACCTGCCGGTTCAACTACGACCGACGCGTCTACGCCAACCCCGGCAGCCCGTTCACGGCGGGCCCCGGCGCCGCCGGGCCCGATGACGAGGCGTGGGCGCACGACCTGGCACGGTTCCCGCGCAGTCCGCGCTACACGCCGGCCTGGCTGCCGGGAGCTGGTCTCGGCATCGCCGCACCCTACGACGTGCTCGCCGATGCCTGGGGCTGGCCCGGCGTGTTCGCCAGCGTCGAGCAGCAGACGGATGCGGCCCTCGCCGCGAACGGCGCCGTGCCGCCGCTTGCGCCGGCCGACGCCGAGGCCGTCGGCCGGCTCGTGCTCAGCGCCGTCGTCGCCGACGTGCTCGAACCGCACCACCTGGCCACCCTGCTGGGGCTGCACCGCGAGGCGGTGGGGCGACGGCTGCTGCCCGATGTGCCGGGTGTCGACGGGCTCGACCCCGCGCTCCCGCTGCTCGAGGCGCGCGAGCAGTCGTCGCCGGCGCTGCTCGGCGTGGAGGCCGGGGTGTACGGCGTGATCGGCGACGTGGTGCGGGCTCGGCTGCGGGGCTGACGCTCCACCGGCAGAACCCGCCGAATCAGCACGAACCCGCCGAAGAGACGACGGGTTCGTGCCGCAACGGCGGGGCCGAGCACGAGCCGGCCCGCGGGCCGGATGACAGCTACGCGCGCGCCGCACCCACCTTGGCGGCGAACGGCGCCACCAGCGGGTGCGCCTCGTCGAGGCCCGTGATCGCCACGGCCAGCTCGACGTCGCTCCTCGACGCGTCGGCGAGCATCGCCTGGAGCTCGACGCTCTGCTCGTCGTCGGCCACGTCGAAGCGGAGGGCGGCGCCCATGGCCTCGAGCAGCGCGACCGGGGTCGTGCCGCGGTCGCTGAGACCTGCGGCCGGCGACACGAAGCGCTCGTCGCGAGAGAGCTTGCGGAGCGGCTGGCGGCCGACGCGCGCCGTGGTGTCGGGCAGGTCGGCGTTCTCGAACCGCTTGAGGATCGCCGCGACGTAGTCGCCATGAACGGCCGGGTCGAGGTCGTGCTTGGCGATCAGCAGGGCGCTCGTCTCGCCGAGGACGGCTTCGACGGCGGCACGCACCTCGGGCAGCGCGATGGCGTCCGAGATCTTGTCCGCACCCGCGAGGAAGCCGAAGTAGGCGGTCGTCGCGTGGCCCGTGTTGACGGTGAACAGCTTGCGCTCGATCGAGGCCTCGAGACCGTCGACCCAGTGCACACCGGGGATATCGGGCTCGGCTCCGCCGAACGGCGTCCGGTCGATGGCCCACTCGTAGTAGGTCTCGACGGTGACGTCGAGCCCCTGGCCCGGCGCCTGGGCGGGGACGATGCGGTCGACGGCGGTGTTCGCGAAGACGGCCCTGCCGAGCGCGGCGTCGTCGGCGCCGCCGGGCAGGTTCGCGACGATGAACTCCTCGAGTCGGTCGGTCGCGTTGAGCGCGTTCTCGCAGGCCATGACCGCGACCTTCGGCAGCGACGCGTCGCGAGCCTGGAGCCCGGCGGCGATCGCCGGAGCGATGAACTTGAGCACGTTCGGGCCCACGGCGCAGGTGACCACAGCGGCCGAGGCCACCGCGGCGACGACGGCGTCGGGATCGGCGGCGGAGTTGACGGCCGAGAAGCGGGTGACCTCATGGTCGGCAGCGCCCTCGCCCACCTCGTGGACGACGTACGAGTCGGCGGCCTTCAGCTCGTCGATCAGCTCGGCATTGACGTCCGAGAAGACGACCTCGTAGCCGGCTTCGTGGAGCAGGAGCCCGACGAAGCCGCGCCCGATGTTGCCGGCGCCGAAATGGACCGCGGTGCCAGCAGTCACTCGTTGACCGCTTCGAGCTGAGCGAAGATCTCGTCGACGCCCGCGGCGTCGCGGAGGGCCTGGACCTCGTCGTCGTCGGAGAAGATGATGGCGATCTTCGACAGGATCTCGAGGTGCTGGTTCTCGATGCCCGCGATGCCGACCACGAAGTGGACGGGGTTGCCGTCCCAGTCGATCGGAGTCGAGTAGCGGGTGAACGACAGCGCCGACTTCAGGATGGCGTCCTTGGCGTCGTTCGTGCCGTGCGGGATGGCGAGGAAGTTGCCCATGTAGGTCGACACGCTCTTCTCGCGCTCGATCATCGCAGGCAGGTAGTCGGCTGTGACCGATCCCGCCTCCAGAAGGATCTCGCTGGCTTCTCGCATCGCCTCCGACTTGGTCGTGGCGGTGCCTTCGGCTTTGATCTGGCTCTTCTGGAGGACGGAATCAGTCATGTCTCAGATGCTACTTTCTTTGGTTATTTCTGGTTCGCCAGCTGGTCGACGACCTGGTCGTACTGCGGAGCGTTCATGAAGTTGTCGACCGAGACGTGCTGGGCGCCGGGGTTCATGGTCTTCGCGCGGTCGGTCAGCTGCTGCTGCGTGATGATCAGGTCTTCGTCGCCCGTGAGGTTCGCGATGGCCTTGTTGACCACGGTCACACCCTCGATGCCGGCCTTCTTGATCTTGTTGCGCAGGACGCTGGCGCCCATGGCCGACGAGCCCATGCCGGCGTCGCAGGCGAACACGATGTTCTCGACGCGGGTGGCGGTGCTCGTGGTGGTGGCGCTGCCGACACCGCCGAAGGTGGCCTCGGCCTCCTCCTCCGTGGCGGGAGCGGTGGAGCCGGCGAAGACGCCCGCGGTCGCGGCGTTGGCGTCGCGGCCCTTGGCGGCCTGCATCTTGGCGAGGGCGTCCGACATGTCGCCGCCGCCGGCGGCCAGGTCGCGCTTGCGGGTCGCGATGAGGAAGAACGATGCGACGACACCCGACACTGCGGCGGAGAGGACGACCGAGGCGATGACGCCCAGGTAGCTGTCTCGCGAGGTGTTGGCGAGGACGGCGATGATCGAGCCGGGCGAGGCCGGACCGGTCAGGCCGGAGCCGAAGGCGACGTTGGTCGCGACACCCGTGGCGCCACCGAGGATGACGGCGATGAACATGATCGGCTTCTGCAGGACGAACGGGAAGTAGATCTCGTGGATGCCGCCGAAGAACTGGATGATGATCGCGCCGGGAGCCGAGGCGCGTGCCGCACCGACACCGAAGAAGGTGAAGGCGAGGAGGATGCCGAGGCCGGGGCCGGGGTTCGCCTCGAGGAGGAACAGGATCGACTTGCCCGACTCCTTGACCTGCTGGGCGCCCAGCTGGTCGAGCACGCCGTGGTTGATGGCGTTGTTCAGGAAGAACACCTTGGCCGGCTCGATGAAGAGGCTCGCGAGGGGCAGGAGGTGGGCGTTGATGAGGCCCTCGACCGCGTTGCCGAGGCCGACGACGATCACGCTGAAGAGTTTCGAGAGCCAGAAGAAGCCGGCCATGAAGAGACCGAAGCCCAGGATGCCCGCCGAGTAGTTGTTGACGAGCATCTCGAAGCCGGGCTTGATCTTGCCGTCCCAGAGGCGGTCCATCCGCTTGACGAGGTACGCGCCGAGCGGGCCGCAGATCATGGCGCCGAGGATCATCGTCGAGTCGGACCCGAGGATCACGCCCATCGTGAAGATCGAGCCGACGACCGCGCCGCGGATGTCGTAGACCATGCGGCCACCCTGGTTGGCGATGGCCAGCGGGATCAGGTAGGTCAGGATCGGGCCGACGACGCCCACGTTGGCGACGCCGTCGGTCGTCCCGAAGCCGCCGAGGACGCCGACCGGAGTCCATCCGGTCTCGATGAAGAAGGCCGTGATGAAGCCCCACGCGATGAAGATCGCGATGTTGGGCATCACCATGCCGGCGAGGAACGCGCCGAACTTCTGGACCCGGACGCGGCCGGAACCGGCCTCCCGGGTCGTGGCGCCTGCAGACGTCGTTGTCATGATCGTGTCTTTCTGTTCATGGTGGTGAGGGGGTTGTGTGGTGCTGGGGGGGTCTAGAGCGAGGTGGAGACGGAGGACGCCGCGGCACGAGCCGCTGCGGCCGACGGGGCGCGGAGCGCGGCCTGGGCCATCGCCTTCGCCTCGTCGAGCGTGTGGTTCAGGAGCTCGGCGCGCACGTCGGCGAGGGCCGCGGGCGTCATCGAGAGGGTGGTCGCGCCGAGGCCGACGAGCACGACCGCGAGCAGCGGGTCGGACGCGGCCTCGCCGCAGATGCCGACGCCCTTGTGCGCGGCGGCTCCGGCGGTGCCGAGCTGTGCGACGAGGCGGAGCACGGCGGGGTGCCACGGATCCTGGTACGAAGCCACTGTGCCGAGCATGCGGTCGGCGGCCATCGTGTACTGGGTGAGGTCGTTCGTGCCGATCGACACGAAGTCGGCGGTCTCGAGCACCTGGTCGGCCATGAGCGCGACCGAGGGCACCTCGGCCATGACGCCGGCCGTCGTGATGCCGAGCTCCTTGGCGAGGGCCACGAAGTACTCGGTCTCCTCGACGTCGGCGACCATCGGAGCCATGACCCAGAGGTCGGCGTCGGTCTCGGCGTCGGCCTCGGCGAGCGCCGTGAGCTGGTCGCGGAGGATGTTCTCGTGGGCCCGCAGCGCGCGCAGACCGCGACGGCCGAGGGCCGGGTTCTCCTCGCCCGCGTCGGTGAGGAACGGCAGCGGCTTGTCGGCGCCGGCGTCCAGCGCGCGGACGACGACCTTCTTGCCGGGGAACTCCTTCAAAAGAGCCACGTACGAGGCCTTCTGCGTCGCGACGTCGGGCGCGTACGGGGAGTCGAGGAACAGGAACTCCGTCCGGAACAGCCCGACGCCCTCCGCCCCGAGCTCGACGGCCGCGGCGGCGTCCTTCGGGGAGCCGAGGTTGGCGAGCAGCGGCACGGTCGTGCCGTCCGCGAGGGCGCCCGGCGTGAGCGGGGCGGAAGCGGCCGCGAGGCGCTCGGCGCGCTTCTGGTCGGCGTCGGCGATCTGCTCGTCGGTCGGGTCGGTGAGGACGGCGCCGGCACCGGCGTCGACGATCACGACGTCGCCGTCGGCGAGCTCGTCGGCCTGCGTCACGCCGACGATGGCCGTGATGCCCTTGGCGCGCGCGAGGATCGCCGTGTGCGAGGTGGGCCCGCCGTCGCGGGTGACGAGTGCGAGAACCTTGTCGAGGTCGAGGAGTGCGGTGTCGGCCGGTGCGAGGTCGCGCGCCACCAGGATGAACGGGGTGTCCGACTCGGGCACGCCGGGGGCGTGCACGCCGCGGAGCTGCGCGATGATGCGCTGAGCGACGTCGCCGAGGTCGGCTGCGCGCTCCCCCATGTATCCGCCCATGCCCGAGAGGATGTCCTGGAACGACTTGAACGCGTTGTAGACGGCGCGCTCCTCGTTGGTGCCGGCGTCGATCTGCGCGTGCACGTCGTCGAGGATCGACGGGTCCTGCGCCATGAGCGCCTGGGCCTCGAGCACGGCCTGGGCGTCGCCGCCCGCTGCGGCACCGCGCTTGCCGAGGTCGGCGGCGACGGCGGCCAGCGCCTCGCCGACCCGGGACTTGGCCGCGGCCGCATCGCCCTGGAGGGGCGACTGGTCGGGCTCGCCGAGCGGTTCGGCCATGCGGAGGACGGGTCCGGACGCGGTTCCGCGTCCGACTCCGACACCGGGCAGTTCGGGCATCCGAGACTCCTTCATCTGGGGCTGGCCTTGTCGGCAGTGCAGCTGGTTCGTGTGGTGCGTGTTCAACGAGTGCGCACCCATGTGTCCGGAGACGGGCGCTGGGAAGACCATACATCGATCTGAATTGACAAACAAACAAAATCAGAGCTAAAAATGCACCAACAGACATTTGTTTGCGCTTGGTTCTGCTTTCGTGGCCTGAGACAAGGCCCAGAATGCCCATTTCTCACCGATGAGGACCGATGTACGCCCCAGAACGCCACCTCCGCATCGTCGAGGAGGCCCGCCAGCACGGTCGAGTCGACGTCCGAGACCTCGCCGAGCTCCTCGAGGTCACCCCCGAGACGATCCGCCGAGACCTCACCAGCCTCGAGCGCCGCGGCCTCGTCCGCCGGGCTCACGGCGGCGCCATCCCCGTCGAGCGGATGACCTTCCACCCGGGCGTCGGCGACCGGGGCGGCATCAACACCGCCGAGAAGATGGTCATCGCCCAGGCCGCCGTCGACGAGATCCCCGAGAACGGGTCGATCATCATCGACGCGGGCACCTCCACGATCCTCCTCGCGCAGATGCTCCCCTCCGACCGCGGTCTGACCGTCGTCACCCACTCGCTCCCCGTCGCCATGGCCGTGGCGAACCGGCCCGGCATCGACCTCCACCTGCTGGGCGGCAGCATCCGCCGCGACTCGCTGGCCGGCGTCGGCACCTGGACCCACCAGCTCGTCGGCATGGTCTCGGTCGACGCCGCCTTCATCAGCGTCGGCGGCATCACCCCCGAGCGCGGCCTGACCACCCACAACATCTCGGAAGCCGCGGTCAAGTCGGCCCTCATCAAGGCCGCCCGGCGCAGCATCCTCCTCGCCGATCACACCAAGTTCGGCCGCGAGGAGTTCGGTCGCGTGGCGCCCATCGCCGCCATCGATACGATCATCACCGACCCCGCCGTCAACCTCGACCTCGTCCGCGAGGTGGAGGCCGCCGGCACCGAGGTCCTCTGGCCCGGCAGGAACTGACCAGCCTCCGCCCGTCCCCACCGACTACCGTCGTACAACGTCCGTCCACCGCCGTCCGCAACCCTCGCAAGGAGCAGCATCCATGTCCGAAGCCACCCGCACCGTGACCGTCGCCTCGTCGTCCGGCCTCCACGCCCGCCCGGCGTCCCTCTTCGTCCAGACGGTGACCGCCTCCGGCCACCAGGTGACCATCGCCAAGGGCGATAAGAGCGTCAACGCCTCCAGCATCCTGGGCCTCCTCGGCCTCGGCGTGAACACGGGCGACGAGGTCGTCCTCACCGTCTCGGGCGACGACGCCGAGACCACCGCCGACTCGCTGGTGGAGTTCCTGACCACCGACCACGACGCCGCCTGAGCCGCACCGTCCTCCTCCGCCGGCGCCCCGACTCGATGTCGGCAGGCGCCGGTAGGCTTTAACGCATGGGTACTCGTCTCCGCCTGGCCACCGTCAACGTCAACGGCATCCGCGCCGCCTTCCGCAAGGGCATGGGCGAGTGGGTCGACAGCCGCGACGTCGACATCCTGGCTCTGCAGGAGGTCCGCGCCCAGACCGAAGACATCGAGAGCCTGCTCGGTCCCGAGTGGAGCATCCTGCACGACCCCGCGACGGCCAAGGGCCGCGCCGGCGTCGCCCTCGCGAGCCGCAGGAAGGCCGAGATCCACCGCGTCGACCTGGGCGCCGTGAAGTTCGACACCGCCGGCCGGTGGCTCGAGGCCGACTACGACGTCGACGGCACGATCGTCACCGTCGTGAGCACCTACGTGCACTCGGGCGAGGTCGACACCCCCAAGCAAGACGAGAAGTGGAAGTTCCTCGACGCCATGTCGAAGCGCCTCCCCCAGCTCGAGAAGCACAACCCGCTCGCTGTCGTCGTGGGCGACCTCAACGTCGGCCACACTCCCCTCGACATCAAGAACTGGCGGGGCAACGTCAAGCGCGCCGGCTTCCTGCCGCGCGAGCGCGCCTACTTCGACCGCTTCTTCGGCCCCGCGGGCAAGAAGGTCGAGGGCGTCGACGGCACCAGCGGCAAGGGGCTCGGCTGGGTCGACATCGGCCGCGAGCAGGCGGGCGACGTCGACGGTCCGTACACGTGGTGGTCGTGGCGCGGCCAGGCGTTCGACAACGACTCCGGCTGGCGCATCGACTACCAGATGGCCACCCCCGAGCTCGCCGCCAAGGTCACGAGCTACTCCGTCGACCGCGCCGACTCGTACGACAAGCGATGGTCCGACCACACCCCCGTGGTCGTCGACTACGACGTCTAGCCCCTCCGCATCCGGGCACCCTCCTTTCTTCCGCTCCACCAGTTAGGCCACGCAATGACTCCTCCCCGCCTCTTCTCGGGCATGCAGCCCTCCGGCGACTCGCTCCACGCCGGCAACTACATCGGCGCCCTGCAGCAGTGGGTCGCGCTGCAGGACACCCACGACGCCCTGTTCTGCGTCGTCGACATGCACGCGATCACCGTGCCGCAAGATCCGGCCACCCTCCGTGCCACCACGCGCCGCACCGCGGCCCAGTACATCGCCGGGGGCATCGATCCCGCCAAGTCGATCCTGTTCGTGCAGTCCCAGGTGCCGGCCCATGCCGAGCTGGCCTGGGTGCTGAACACGCTGACCGGCTTCGGCGAGGCCAGCCGCATGACGCAGTTCAAAGACAAGGCGGCGAAGCAGGGCGCCGAGTCGGCCTCGGTCGGCCTCTTCACCTACCCGATCCTGATGGCGGCCGACATCCTGCTCTACGGCGCCGAGCTGGTGCCGGTCGGAGACGACCAGAAGCAGCATGTCGAGCTCACCCGCGACCTCGCCAACCGCTTCAACTCGCGGTTCGGCGAGACGTTCGTCGTGCCCGAGCCCTACATCCTCAAGGAGACCGCGCGCATCTACGACCTCCAGAACCCCGAGTCGAAGATGAGCAAGTCGGCGGCGACCGACAGCGGCATCGTGTGGATGCTCGACGAGCCGTCCAAGACGAGCAAGAAGATCCGCAGCGCCGTCACCGACACCGAGCGCGAGATCCGCTTCGACCGCGGCGCCAAGGCCGGCGTCTCGAACCTCCTGTCGATCCTGTCGGCCTTCACCGGCACGGCGATCCCGGCCCTCGAGGAGCAGTACGCAGGTCGCGGCTACGGCGATCTCAAGAAGGACGTCGCCGAGGTCGTGGTCGAGACGTTCGCGCCCGTGCGCGAGCGCACGCTCGAGCTCCTCGACGACACCGCCGAGCTCGACCGCGTGCTCTCCGCCAACGCCGACCGGGCGTCCGAGATCGCCGAGAAGACGCTGGCGACCGTCTACGACCGCATCGGCTTCGTCCGGAAGGTGCGCTGACGGCCGCGGCCGCCCTCGCCCCGCGACCATGAAGCCGTTCGTGCTGGAGTCCCCGCAACTCCGCCTCGAGGTGCCCCGCACCGCCGACACGGGCGCCATCTTCGACGCCTGCCAAGACGCGGTCCTGCAGGAGTTCACCACCGTCCCGGTGCCGTACACGTTCCAGGACGCCCAGATGTTCGTCTCGCAGATCGTCGAGCGCGGCTGGACCACCGGGCGCGAGTACACCTGGGGCCTCCGCGAGCCCGGCTCCAGCCTCCTCGTCGGCATGGTCAGCATCCGCCACCAGCACCGCGACATCGGGTTCTGGGCGGCTGCCGGAGTGCGCGGGCGCGGCCTCATGACCGAGGCCGTGCGGCTCGTCGCCGACTGGGCCTTCGCCGACGGCATGCCCGACATCCTGTGGGAGGGCTACGTGGGCAACCGCGGCTCCGCCGGCGTGGCCCGCCGAGCCGGGTTCACCTACGTCGGCGAGGGCCCCGGGCTGCAGCCCGACCGCGACCGGCAGCACCCGCCCTGCTGGAAGGCCCGGCTGGCGGCGGGCGACGACAGGGGCGAGAAGGCGGGCTGGCCCGAGGAGTCGATGCCCGGCGGCGGGCCGGAAGTTCCTGCGCCCTGAGGCTTTGGTAAAGGCTCTGTTACGCCACCTTTCCGGAATACGCCTCGGTGCACGGCGTTGGTTATGGTCGAACCACCGCTCCACTTCTCGAGAGAAAGCCCCCCGTGAGCCCCACCCCCGAACAGATCGTCCAGGCCATGCGCCACGCGCTGACCCTGGCATCGCGCGGACCGGCTCGCGGGTCGCACGCCTCGGTCGGCTGCGTGCTGCTCGACGACGCGGGGCGCACCGTCGCCGAGGGCTGGCACAGAGGCGCCGGGACGCCGCACGCCGAGGTCGACGCCATGTCGAAGCTGCCTGCGGGCGGCGCGCGCGGGCTGACCGCCGTCGTCACTCTGGAGCCCTGCAACCACTGGGGCCGCACCGGCCCGTGCGCCGAGGCGCTGATCGAGGCCGGCATCGGGCGGGTCGTGTTCGCCGTCGAAGACCCGGGAGCGCACTCCGGCGGGGGCAAGGAGCGGCTGCGCGCCGCCGGCATCCCCGTCGACGAGGGGGTGCTCGCCGCGGAGGTCGCCGAGTGGATGCGCCGCTGGCTGATCGCCGCGTCGCTCCAGCGCCCGTTCGTCACGCTCAAATGGGCGTCGAGCCTGGACGGCCGCGCCGCCGCAGCCGACGGCACCAGCCAGTGGATCACCGGCACGGCCGCGCGCCAGCACGTTCACGAGCAGCGGGCCGACCATGACGCGATCCTCGTCGGCACGGGCACCGTGCTCGCCGACGACCCCACTCTCACCGCCCGCGGCGACGGCGGTGAGCTGCTGCCACTGCAGCCTCTGCCGGTCGTCGTCGGCGAGCGCCCCGTCCCGATCGACGCGCGTCTGCGTCAGCACCCGCGCGGCCTGGTCGAGACCGGCACGCGCGACCTCCGAGCGGTGCTCTCCGACCTGTTCGCCCGCGACGTCCGCACCGTCTTCGTCGAGGGCGGCCCCACCGTCGCCGGCGAGCTGATCCGGAACGACCTCGTCGACGACTACCTCGTCTACCTCGCCCCGACGCTGATCGGCGGCCCCCGGCTCGCCCTCGGCGACCTCGGTGTAGACACTATCGACGGCCAGCGTCACCTCTCGGTGACCTCCGTCACCCCCCTCGGCGACGATCTCGCGATCCTCGCCCGCACTCAGAGCGGGAGCTCCCGATGACCGACACCCCAGCCGTGCGCCCGCACGTCACCTTCGAGGTCGAGACGACCGTCCCGACCACCCACGGGACCTTCCGGATGCGCGCCTACCGCGACCTCGACACCGGCGCGGATCACATCGCCATCGTCTCCGGTCAGCCCGGCGACGGCGCTATCGTCCGCGTGCACTCGGAGTGCCTGACCGGCGAGGCGTTCGGCTCGCTCAAGTGCGAGTGCGGACCGCAGCTCGACGCCGCGCTCGACACCATCCACAACCAGGGCGGCGTCGTCATCTACCTGCGCGGCCACGAGGGCCGCGGCATCGGGCTGGTCAACAAGCTCCGCGCCTACAAGCTCCAGGAGGAGGGCCTCGACACTCTCGACGCCAACCTCGCACTCGGCCTCCCCGCCGATGCGAGGGAGTACGTCGCGGCTGCCGAGATCCTGCGCGATCTGGGCTTGGAGTCGGTGCGCCTCCTGTCGAACAACCCCGACAAGCGGGCGCAGCTCACCGCGCACGACATCGAGGTCACCGAGATGGTGCCGCTGGTCGTCGGGGTCGGCGCCTTCAACGAGGCGTACCTCGACACCAAGCGCGACCGCATGGGCCACCAGCTGCCCGGCTCGCTCGACACGGGTTTCGATCCGGTCGGCTGAGCCGCCGTGCGTCGACTCCCTGGGAGTCACCCGCACCACCGGTCGACTCCAGCGCGGTGTCGGCGTAGGGTGTGGCGAGCGATGGCCTGTCTGGCCTCGCGGCGACCGCGGAGTGTCCCTGCCCGTGAAGCTAGCGTTCCGCCGGTCGTAAGGGCCGTACCTCGTCTTGAGAGGTGCGGCCCTTCTTGCGACGCGGCGGTCGTCACGATGCCGGCCTTGCGACGGCTCACGAGCCCGATTCCCTGCCGTGAAAGCCAATCGAGGGCCCGTGAGCCATCTGTGCCGGCCAAAGACTGGCAGACCCCTGCACTCTATGGGCCAGGTGGCTCCGCTTTCTAGGGCTTCACACGGCGATGATGATGCGGTACTTTTTCCCCAGGTCAACGGGCGTTTTACCTAGATGGCATAGGTAGCTTGTCTAGGTTCCAGCGGCGGGGTGCAGTCGGTGCCTCGGCCCCGACCGGGCCGCTCGAATCCTTGCCGGGCGGTTCGCCGTCTCGGGCGTGTCGTAGTAGCCTGTGAACAGGTCGTCACGAGCGGCCGACCACTTCCCCGGTGGCGATGACGCACGGGAGTTCCCGCGTCATCCTGCGCCGTCTCCCCGTTGCACTCGCTGCCAGCCCGCACCGTGTGCGCGCCGGCCCAGGCGTGCCCGTGCAATCCGTTCACGGAGAACACCCCCATGTCAACAACGACCGCCGCCGGCAAGGCGACCAGCCCCGCCCCTGTGAACTCCCGCGCTCGCGTGATCGTCGCCAGCCTCATCGGCACGTCGATCGAGTTCTACGACTTCTACGTCTATGCGACCGCAGCCGTCCTCGTGTTCCCGACGCTGTTCTTCGCGAACACCGACCCGACGGTCGCCCTGCTCGCATCGTTCGCCGTCTTCGGCGTCGCGTTCATCGCGCGCCCCGTCGGCTCGATCGTCTTCGGCCACTTCGGCGACCGCATCGGCCGCAAGAACACGCTCATCGCATCGCTGCTGACGATGGGCATCGCGACGTTCCTCATCGGCCTGATCCCCGCCGGCACCACGCCCGGCTGGAGCATCGTGGCGCCGACGTTCCTCGTGATCCTGCGCTTCGCCCAGGGGTTCGGCCTCGGCGGGGAGTGGTCGGGGGCGGCGCTGCTCGCCACCGAGAACGCCCCGGCGGGCAAGCGCGCCATCTACGGCACCTTCCCGCAGCTCGGCGCGCCGATCGGCTTCATGGTCGCCAACGGCCTGTTCCTGATCCTCAACGTGAGCATGTCGGCCGACGCGTTCGCCGCCTGGGGCTGGCGCATCCCGTTCCTCGGCTCGGCCGTGCTGGTGGCCGTCGGCCTCTACGCGCGCTTCAAGCTCGTCGAGACCCCCGCGTTCACGAAGGTCGTCGAGACCGGCAACGTGTCGAAGCTGCCGCTGGGCCGCGTGTTCCGCAGCAGCTGGCGCCAGCTGATCCTCGGCACGTTCATCATGCTGGCGACGTACACGCTCTTCTACCTGATGACCACGTTCACGCTGACCTTCGGCACGGCCGCCAAAGACGCTCCGGTCGCCGGCCTCGGTTACTCGCGCGAGAGCTTCCTGCTGATGCTGATCGTCGGAGTCGCGTTCTTCGGCATCTTCACGCTCGTCTCCGGTCCCCTGGCCGAGCGCTTCGGCCGACGTCGCCTGCTGCTCGCCGTCACCGCCGGGATCTTCGTCTTCGGCTTCCTGTTCTCGCCGCTGTTCTCGGCGGGCTTCGCCGGAGCACAGGGCCTGCTGGTGATCGGCTTCATCCTGATGGGTCTGACCTTCGGCCCGATGGGCGCCGTGCTGCCGGAGCTCTTCCCGGCGAACGTCCGCTACACCGGCTCGGCCATCAGCTACAACGTGGCGAGCATCCTCGGCGCGGCTGTCGCCCCGTTCATCGCCGTCGCGCTGTGGAAGGCGGCCGGAGGCAGCACCTGGCTCGTCGGCGTCTACCTGTCGGCGATGGCCCTGATCACGCTCGCCGCGCTGTTCCTGAGCCGCGAGACGCGCGACGTCGACTACTCCGACAACCTCAACTAGGCGATCCACCCCGAAGCCCCCGGCCCCGTCCTCCACGGGTGCCGGGGGTTTCGCCGTGGGCTCCTCTACAGGCGCCGGGGGTTTCGCCGTGGGCTTCTCCACAGGCGCCGGGGGTTTCGCCGCGCGCGGCGGCACGCGACTAAAATCGGGCGCAGGATCACCGCCCGAAGGACACAATGAGCTCCGACACCGCCGCACCTCCCACCACCGACGCTCCTCTCCCCGCATCCCCGGGCAAGGCGCGGGGCCGCTCCCGCAAGCCGAGGCCTCCGCGCCTCGACCGCAACGGCCGCCCGATCCCCGAGGGGCCGCGCGCGAAGTTCAGCCAGCTCCTGCCCTTCCTGTTCGAGCACAAGCCGATGCTCGCCGTCATCATCGGGCTCAGCGTGCTCGGCGCCGCGGCCTCGCTCGCCCAGCCGCTGCTGGTGCAGCAGGTCATCGGCTTCGTCCAGTCGAACAAGCCGCTCGGCACCCTGGTCGTCGCGCTGGTCGCGCTCGTCGTCATCTCCGGCCTGGTGAACGGGTTCCAGCACTACCTGCTCCAGCGCACCGGCGAGGCCGTCGTGCTCTCGAGCCGCCGCCGACTGGTCGCACGCATGCTCAACCTCCCCATCAGCGAGTTCGACGCCCGCCGCACCGGCGACCTCGTGTCGCGCGTCGGATCCGACACGACCCTCCTCCGCGCCGTCCTGACGCAAGGCCTCGTCGACGCCATCGGCGGCTCGCTGACCTTCATCGGCGCCATCGTCGGCATGGCGATCATCGACCCCGTCCTCCTCGGCCTGACCGTGCTGATCGTCGCGGTCTCGGTCGTCGTCGTCGTGACTCTGTCGCGCCGCATCCGCGTCGCGAGCCAGCGCGCCCAGCGCAAGGTCGGCGATCTGACCGCCGCCGTCGAACGCGCCATCTCGTCCATCCGGACGGTCCGGGCCTCCGGCGCGACCGACCGCGAGATCGCCGCCATCGACGTCGACGCTCAGGGCGCCTACGACCGCGGACTCGAGGTCGCCAGCGCCTCCGCCGTCGTCGTGCCGATCGCCAGCATCGCCATGCAGGTGTCCTTCCTCGTCGTGCTCGGCGTGGGCGGCTACCGCGTGGCCTCCGGCGCCGACACGGTCGCCGACCTGGTCTCGTTCATCCTGTTCCTGTTCCTGATGATCATGCCGCTCGGCCAGGCCTTCGGAGCCGTGACCAGCGTCAACTCGGCGCTGGGAGCCCTCGGCCGCATCCAGGAGATCATCGATCTGCCCGGCGAGACGAGCGCCGATCCCGCCGGCGCGAGCGCCGCGGCCGCACCGGTCGCTGCCGCCGCGCACTCGCTGTCGTTCGACGGCGTCGAGTTCACGTACCCGGCCGCACCGCCCGCCGACGACGAGCTCCTCTCTCCCACGGCGCCCCGCCCGTCGGCCGCGCACGACCTGACCGTCCTCCACGGCGTGAGCTTCCACGCCGAGCAGGGCACGCGGACCGCCCTCGTCGGCCCCTCCGGAGCTGGCAAGTCGACCGTCCTGGCGCTCATCGAGCGCTTCTACGATCCGACCGCCGGCGTCATCCGCCTCGGCGGAGAAGACATCCGGGCGCTCGACCGCGAGTCGCTCCGCGCCCAGATCGGCTACGTCGAGCAGGACGCCCCGGTCCTGGCCGGAACGATCCGCGACAACCTCGTGCTCGGCGCCCCCGACGCGACCGACGTGGACTGCCTGCGGGTGCTCGAAGCGGTGAATCTCACGAATGTGGTCGAGCGCGGTGATGCAGGTCTGGAGACCCAGGTCGGCGAAGACGGAGTGATGCTCTCGGGCGGTGAGAAGCAGCGACTGGCGATCGCGCGGACGCTCCTGGCCGCGCCGCCGATCCTGCTGCTCGACGAGTCGACGTCGTCGCTCGACGGCATCAACGAGCAGCGGCTGCGCGAGGCGATCGACGCCGTCGCGGTCGACCGCACTCTGATCATCATCGCCCACCGCCTGTCGACCGTCGTCGACTCCGACCAGATCGTCGTGCTCGACGGCGGGCGCGTCGTCGGCGTGGGCACGCACTCGGAGCTCGTCGTCTCGACGCCGCTCTACCGCGACCTCGCGAAGCACCAGCTGCTGGTCTAGCGGCCCCCGGAGGCGGGCGGTCGGCGCCGGCGCCGGCCAGCGCGCGAGATGGCCCCGCGCGTCGCCCACCCGGCGCGCCGCCGACGCGGCGGGCCACCTCACGAGATGGCCGTGCGCGTCTCCCACCCGGCGCGCCGCCGACGTGACGGGCCACCTCACGAGATGGCCGCGCGCGTCTCCCGCCGGACGCCGACACGACAACGACGGCCACCTCGCGGAACGGCGCCGCGCTCGACGCGGCGAGCCGCCCCACGAGATGGCCACGCGCGTCACCCACCGGGCGCGCCAACGACGCGGCGCGCCACCTCACGAGGTGGCCGTGCGCGTCACCCGCCGGACGCCGACACGACAACGACGGCCACCTCGCGGAACGGCGCCGCGCCCGACGCGGCGAGCCGCCCCACGAGATGGCCGCGCGCGTCACCCACCGGGCGCGCCACCGACGCGGCGCGCCACCTCACGAGATGGCCATGCGTGTCGCCCGCCGGACGCCGACACGACGACGACGGCCACCTCACGGAACGGCGCCACGCCCGACGCGGCGCGCCACCCCGCGAGATGGCCGCGCGCGTCGCCCACCGGACGCCGAAGCGACGACGACGGCCACGTCGCGGCGGCCCGGCGGCTACACGACGGCGACGCCCGCGGCGCGCAGCTCGGCGAGCGCGGCGGTGCTGCTCCGCGGCGCGACACCCGCGACGAGGGCGGAGAGCACGCGCACGCGACGTCCAGCGGCGACGGCGTCGAGGGCCGTCGCGCGCACGCAGTAGTCGGTGGCCAGCCCGGCGACGTCGACCTCGGTCACGCCGAGCCGATCGAGCACCTGGAACGCCGTCTCAGGAACGCCGTCCCTGACGTCGCGCGCCCCGTCGACCCCGGCAACGACCCCCTCGAAGAGCGAGTAGGCGGGCTCGCCCATGCCCTTGACGATGTGGACGTCGACGGCCGAAGCGTCGAAAGCGTCGTGGTAGGCGGCGCCGGGAGTTCCTGCGACGCAGTGGACAGGCCAGGTCTCGACGAAGTCGGGCGACGCGTCGGTCGCGAAGTGGCCGCCGTTGTCGCCCGAGGCGTCGTGCCAGTCGCGCGAGGCGATGACGACGGCGTAGCCCGACGAGTGCAGGAGCGCCGTCACTCCCGCCGCGACCGCCTCTCCGCCCTCCACGCCCAGCGCTCCGCCCTCGGTGAAGTCGTTCTGCACATCGACGACGAGAAGGGCGCGGCTCATGTCAACAGTCTGCCGCAGCGCGCAGCGCGCAGCGCGCAGCGCGCGAGCCGCGAGCCGCGTGAGGGGTCGCTGCTTGTCGACGAGGCCGCCCCGGGCAGCAACCAGCGACTCCTCACCGCCCTTGGGAGCAGGCAGCGCGCGCAGGAACTAGTCGTCGCTCAGATTCGCACCGCACGAGTAGACCGCCGTGGCGAGCGTGTCGAGGGCCTCCCGCGCCGTGCCGCTCACATTGCCGATCGCGTAGAACGCGAAGGTGAGCTGGGTCCCGTCTTTCGCGTCGACGGTTCCGGCAAGGGTGTAGGCGCTGTCGATCCAGCCGGTCTTGGCGTGGATGGCGCCGCGTGCGATGGCGTTGGCGCCGGTGAAGCGGGTGGAGAGGGTGCCGGACTGACCGGAGACCGGGAGCGAGTCGTAGAGGAGCTTGAGCGACCCCTCGCCTGCGAGGACCTTGCGCATCAGCGACGCCTCGAGGGCGCTGGGCACGCCGTTGTTGGCGCTCTCACCCGAGCCGTCGACGATCTTGATGGTGGAGGCGTCGAGGCCGTAGGTGCCTTTGAGGGCCTTCTGGTAGACGGCCGTGAGTGATGCCGCGGAGCCGTCGGAGCCCGACACCTTCGACGACACCCGGGCCATCATCTCGGCGAGCGTGTTGTCGCTGTTCGGGATCATCTGGCCGATGAGGGTCGAGACCGGCTGCGACTTGACCTCGGCGAGCACGTCGGTGCTCTTGGCGGTTCCGCGGGTGAGAGCGGCCGTCGAGGCACCCGAGACCTTGGCGGCGACGAGCGCCGTGCGGAACGCCTCGCCGGCGCGGCCGACGGGGTCGCTCGAGCGGGGGCTGACCGACAGGGTCGGGTTGGCGCGGTCGCCGTCGACCATCAGCGAGACGACGCGGGGCTGGTAGCCGATGGTGAGCTCGCTCGCCGGCCAGCTGGGGTCGTACGCGTCGGCGTCGCTCCAGTAGCTGTCGTCGAGCACGATGTTCGTGATCTTCTTGGTGCCGAGCTTCGCCTTCACCTCGGCGGCGAGGGTGCTCAGCTTCGGGGCGCCCGGGTAGATGCTCTCCGAGCCCGCCGGAGTGGCGCTCAGGGTCGCATCGCCGCCGCCGACGAGGGCGATGCCCGTGCCGGTGGTGGAGCCGACGACCTTGGTCGTGAAGCGGTAGTCGGCGCCGAGGTCGGCGAGCGCGACGGCCGTGGTGAGCGTCTTCATGACGCTTCCGGTGCGCGCGGGGGTCGACCCGCTGCGGTCGAAGAGCGTGGCGCCG
The DNA here is from genome assembly GCF_003752365.1 of Frondihabitans sp. PhB188. GTDB lineage: Bacteria > Actinomycetota > Actinomycetes > Actinomycetales > Microbacteriaceae > Frondihabitans. Next base: position 238,511 of record NZ_RJUO01000005.1, read on the forward strand.
GACTTGGCATCGAGCACGGTGCCCTCGAAGGTGCCGAGCCGGGCGTCGGACGCCGCGCCGGCGACGGTGCAGGTGCGCAGCGGAACGGCCGAGGGCACGGGCGAGGGGGCAGAACGCGCTGTGGTCTTCGGCGTCGCCTTCGACGTGGCCTTCGGCGTCGCCTTCGGAGTGGACGCGGCCGAGGAGGACGGCGCCGCGGACGCCGAGCGAGCGACGGCGGGAGCGCTGGTCGCGGGAGCGGACGTGGGCGCCGTAGCGGCACCTGCCGCGAGCGCGCCGCCGCCGAAGATCACGAGAGCGAGGGCTCCGCCGGTGATGGCGGTACCCCGCGGGTGGGTGCGGAAGAAGGCGCCGGCCCGGGAGAGCAGGCCGGCCCGGGTGGCCTCGTCGTCGGAAGTCATCGCGACCATCCTACGAAAGACGGGCGAGAAAGCGAACGGCGGCGATCACCCCCGTCCGGGCAGGCGTCAGCCCGCGGCGGGGCCGAGCCCGCCCGGGTAGGCGTCAGCCCACGGCGGGGCCGGCCCCGAGATCGGACTCTCGCGGGTACGACGACTGGGCGCCGATGCCGCGAACGGCGAAGCTGCCGGCGAGGGCTCCGAGTCGGACGGCCCCTTCGAGGTCGCTGCCCGCGGCGAGGCTGGAGACGAGGGCACCCGAGAAGGCGTCGCCCGCGCCGGTGGTGTCGACGACGTGCTCGACCCGGTTCGCCTCGACGTGGCCGTGCTCGCCGCGATTCGCCCAGACCGCGCCGAGCGACCCGAGCGTGATGACGGCGGAGAGAGCCCGCTTGGTGAGCGAGTCGACGGCGACGAGGGCCTCGTCGACGCTGGCGATCGAGAGCCCCGTCATCTCGGCGGCCTCGGTCTCGTTGACGATCACGGGGTCGGCGAGCGCGACGACGTCGGCGTCGATCTCGAGGTACGGCGCGAGGTTGAGCACGACGCGGGCGCCGGCGACGGCAGCCGCGCGCGCGGAGGCCTCGAGCACGTCACGCGGCAGCTCGCCCTGCATGGACAGGAGAGCGTCGTCCGAGGCCAGCCTGACGACCGCGGCGGCGGCGCGCTCGGCCGTCACCGTGCCGTTGGCACCCGAGACCACGGTGATCGAGTTCTCGCCGGTGTCGTCGATCGAGATCAGGGCGAGTCCGGTGGGCTGCCCGTCGACGATCCGCACGTCGTCGACCGACACCCCGTCTGAGTCCAGGGAACGCAGGATCCGGGCCCCGTCGTCGTCCCGACCGACCGCGCCCACGAAGTGCACGTCTCCCCCGAGTCGCGCCGCCGCGACGGCCTGGTTCGCGCCCTTGCCGCCCGGCTGCTTGGTCAGGCCGGTGGCCATGACGGTCTCGCCCGGCTGGGGTGCGCGGACGGTGCGCACCAGGTAGTCCTGATTCGCGGAGCCGACGACGATGACGCGCTTGGTGTTCACGCCGTAAGCCTTTCACACCTGGTGCGCACCTCCAGGCTCGATCGGGCCGTTCTACCCGCCGGCGTGCTGAAATAGGTCAACGCTCCGGCTCTGACGAACGCCGCTCTGCTCGCCGTAGGAGGCAGCATGCCCAGCACCGAGATCACGTGGGAGATCGACTTCGAGCTCGTCGTGCTCGACGGACTCGACGACACCGTGTCGTGCGAGTGGGAGGGCTGCTCGCACGAGGCCCTCTGGACGTGGACGCACGGCTGCGGCGAGGTCTGGCTCTACTGCGACCGCCACCGCGACGTGTTCGACGACAAGAACGCCGGGCCGGCCGAGCAGATCTGCAACGCGTGCGGGGTCAGCGTGCCGAAGCCCGCGCCCTGGGAGCGCCTGTAGCGCGGGGGCTACCGTCTACGCGCATGAGCACAGACGACGACAAGCCCACGCTTCCCTCCCCCTCCTCGGTCACCTCTCCGGCTCCCTCCTCGGCTCCGGACGGCGACGTCACCGAGCCGCTCGGCGGCGCCACCTCCGGCGAGGACGGCTACGTCGCCGTCAACGGCAGCGGCATCTCGGGCGAGCGGCATGTTCCCACCGCCGACGAGGAGATCGGACGCGGGTCCGCCTACGACCCCCAGGGCGAGCGGTACCCGTCCGAGGAGCACGGCGACTGACGCCGCGTCGTCAGCCAGCCAGATCGGGCGAAACCGAGGCGTCAGCCGCCGATTCGCGTGATTTCACTAGTCGAGGAGACGCGCCGGCCCCGCCTCAGTAGGCCTTTTTCGCCGTGCACGTCTCCTGCGCCGCGCTCTGGCCGGTGGCCGTACCCGGGAGCACAGCGGCGGTCTTGCGGGGCGCGGGCGCCTTGGACGCGCTCGACGACTTCGGCGTGGCCGGCGCGGCAGGAGCCGAGGTCGCCGATGACGACGCCGACGGAGTCGCCAGCTGCGCCGACTGGCCGAGGCTGCCCGGCGCGAGCGTGATCGCCTGGTTGCTGACGAGCGCGGCCTTCAGGGCGGTGACGCCGGCCGGGTCGGGGATGAGGCGGTTGGCGTCGGCGGGATCGTCGACGCTCGGGTACTGGAAGAAGACGATGTTGTCGAGGCCGATCGACTTCACGGCGACGCCGATCTTGACGAGCGTCGGAGCCGTGAGGCTAGACGACTTCTGCACGCTCTTCAGGGCCGTCGACGAGAGGTTGTACAGCTGCACGGGGTTGCTCAGGACTCCCCCGTTGACGATCTTGCGCATGAGCGCCGACATGAAGACCTGCTGGTTGCTGATGCGCGCGGTGTCGCCGCCGAAGCCGACGCCCTCGCGGGTCCGCAGGAACGCCCCGGCCTCCTTGCCCTTGAACACGTGCGGCCCCGCCGTGGGGATGTTCAGCGGCGGGTCGGTGTTCGGGTCGACGAGGGGCGTGGCCAGGCACACGGTGACCCCGCCGACGGCCGTCGTCATCTTCACGACGCCGTCGAACTTGACCATGGCGGCGTAGTCGATCTGCACGCCGGTGAGGCTCGCGACCGTCGTCGCCACGCACTGAAGGCCCATCTTCACGCCGCCGCGTCCGAGCGACGTGTTGAGCATCCCGAGCGATGAGGCGGGCGTCGTGCCGCCGGAGTCGTTCTTGCAGGCCGGCAGCGGCACCTCGAGGTCACGGGGCAGGCTGATGACGGCCATGCTGGTGTGGTCTTCGTTGATGTGGATCAGGAGGTTGGTGTCGTTGTTTCCGACGCCGGAACTCGCAGCCTGGTTCGCGGCATCATCGAATCCGGCGCCCTGACCCGTCCGGGTGTCGGACGCCACCACGAGCATGTTGACCTCGCCCGAGTAGGCCGTGATCTGCTCGGTCTTGTGCTGCGCCTTGCCCGACGGACCGATGGCGGTGAACGGAACCGACGGCTGGGCCTCGTGCACGACCGACCACGCGGCGATGCCGGCGACCGAGACCGTGCTGACGAGGGCGACGGCAGCGACGATGCCGACGGCCTTGAGCGCGACGATGGCCGGGCGGCTGCGGCGGAGACGTCCGTGCCGCGCGACGGTCGGCGCAGGCTGGCTCGAGGCCGCGGGCTCACTCTCCTGCGCGGATCGGCGACCCCGTCGGGGCTGGTCGTCGTTCGTCATCGGGCTCCCTGGTGCTCGGCGGCCGGGTGTGCCGCGTCCTGACGAAGACTACAAAGGTTGCGGTTCGCTAACAAACCGCTCGGCCGAGGCTAGTCATCGACCGAGAAGCGGATCGTCTCGTCGCCGCTCGTGAGGGTGAGCGTCGAATCATCGCGGGTGTACTGCATGGTGTGTGCGGCGAATTCGGTGGCCCAGTGCTCCTGGCCGCTCTCACGGGCGCGGCACCCCATCGCCGTCGCAGTCGCGCTGCCCGTGGGCACGAGATCCTCGCCACGAGCTCGAACGTCGACGGACACCGCGTTGCACGGCGTGTTCATCATCATCGTCAGCGTCCCGTTCATCCGCGTGAAGCTCATGGTGAGCGGCGTCGTCCCGAGCCACTCCACCGCCTTGCCGCCGTCCGTCCCGGACATCGACGTGTACTGCGCGTCGCCGAACGGATTGGCGATCGTCGCCTCCTCGATCGCCGCGCATCCGCTCAGGCTGAGGGCCACCATGCTGGCCGCGGCGATCGCGGCCGTTCGGAGAGCGTTCATCTGGTCCACACCTTCTGATCGTGAGTTGCACAGGTCGCCGGGTCGTCGGCGTACACGGAGATCGAGCGGGAGGGCCCCTCGCAGACCACGGCGTCGTCGAGCGAGCCGGCCGGGAGGCGGAGCAGTCGCTCGCAGGCGGTCGTCGGATCGCCCGAGAACTCCGCGCGTCCGGCGACGGCGGCAGCGCCTTGGCACGACAACGATCCGGCGGACGCGTTCTGCGGGACGCTTCCGTCCGCCGCCACGCCCCCGCTCGTCGGCGAGCTCTCGCCGGAGGTGCCGCCCGCCGACATGATGTCGCTCGACTGCGGCGCCAGGGCCGGAAGGGCGAAGCCGCCGACCACCAGCACCGCCGCGACGAGCGGCACCCCGACGAGCAGAGTCCGCCGTCGCCGACGTCGGGTGCGCTCGACGGCGTCGATGCGGCGGAGCACCTCGGGGAGGCGGGCCTGCGCCAGGCGGTCGGTCTCGTCGGCGGGGGGCAGGAGTTCCTGCGTCATCGGGGTCTCCTACTCGTGTCCGAGGGCGGCGCGGAGGCGCGCCCTGATCCGCTGGAGCCGCTTGCCGACAGCGGCCTCGGTCGTGCTGAGCGCCTGGGCCGCCTCGCGGTACGACTGCCCCTCGACGAGGCAGAGGCGGCACAGCTCCTGGTCGGTCGGGCTCAGCTTGGCGAGCTCGGACCGGACCCATGCGGCGTCTTCGGCCGTGTCGCCGACCGTGCCATCGCTGTCGCGAAGCTCGAGCGTCGCCCGGTTCGCATGCTTGCGGAGGTGGTTGCGGCAGTGGTTGCGGCTGATCGTCAGCAGCCACGGGAGCAGCGACTGATCGACGACCGTCGCAGACGATCGCTTCGTCCAGGCGACGACGAACGTCTCCTGCGCGAGGTCTTCGGCGGCGTGCTGCTGGCCGACCTTCGCCCAGCAGTACCGCAGGATCGCCCCGGCGTGCCTCTCGTACAGGCTCGCGAACGATCCGACGTCACCCTGCTTCGACGCGTCGAGCAGGGCCACGTCGGATCGTTCCGCTTGCTCCCCCATGTGGTCCTCCACCCAGGCAATGTCGTCAGGAGCCACATCCTGACATCCCGACCCGAATTTTCTCGGGCGCAGGAACTGCCCTCCGGCTCCGACCCCGCCCGGCCTTTGGCGATCTCGTCCTCCAGGCCGATGGCGGGGCCCGCCCGCGACCGCGACGCTGGGCGGATGAGAGCGAGTGGATGATCGTCGCGGCGGTGGTCGCAGTCGGGGCGGGCGTCGGGGGGCACGCCGTGGCGACGAGGGCCACGGAGGTGCGGGGGCCCGTTCCTGCGCCGTCGGCCCCGGTCCGAGACGTCGCGCTGGCGTACCTGCGCGCCGCGACGACGGAGGACTGCGGGCTGACGGACGCGCTGACCGTGCACGCGCCCGATGGTCCGGGCACGGGGACGTTCGCCTGGTGCCGCGACCCGCGCATGCTGGCGTTCTCAGGCGTCGGCAGGCCGGACCCGACGGGCGAGCCGGCGGGCGACTACTGCGTGCCGTTCACGATGCGGACGACGGCCAGCAGCGACGAGACGATCCAGGCGGGGACGCAGGACTGGATGCTGTGCTTCACGCGAACGTCGGCCGGCTGGCGGGTCCTAGACCAGGGCGACAGCTGACCCCCCGGCCCGTCGCGCACCCGCCGTCGGAGGAAACCGCCAGGCGCCGTCGCCCGTCGCACCACCCGCCGTCGGAAGGTCCCGCCAGGGCCGAGGCCGCCCCGCGGCCAATGGCCCCACCCTCCGTCGGAAAATTCCCGCCAGGGCCGAGGCCGCCCCGCGGCCAATGGCCCCACCCTCCGTCGGAAGATTCCCGCCAGGGCCAAGGCCGCCCCGCGGCCAAAGGCCACAGCGTCAAGGCCGCTTGCGGCCTCTGACGCGCGCGCCGAAGGCGCCAGACAAACACCGCGACCGCGGCATGCGAGCGGCGAGCGAAGCGAGACGCGAACAGCGAATGCCCAAGGGAGCCGCCTGTCAGAATCGAACTGACGACCTTCTCATTACGAGTGAGACGCTCTACCGACTGAGCTAAGGCGGCGTGATTTCGAGTGGTTGCTCGAACGCACAGTCAGATACATTACCCGATCGCGGAGCCTTGTCGTGACCACAGTGTTCCGAGCGTCGTGAAGCTGTGCTCGAGGTGTTGCCGGAGGGTGTGCTCGATCTCGGCGGCGCCGAGCTCGACCGGCTTCTGCTCGATCCACTCGGCCCAGGCGTGGCGGAGGGTCGCCATCACGACGAGGCCTGCGAGGTGCGATTCGCTGGCGAGGCGGTCGGCGTCGGCGGCCAGGCCGGGGTCGTCGGCGGCGAGCCGCCTGCCGACGAGGTCTTGGATCTGCGCTTCGAACTCGTGCATGGAGGCGTTGCGGCGGGCGAACAGCTCGGGGTGGTCGCGCAGGACCGCGCGGCGGGCGACGACGAGCTCGCGGTCGGTGAGGAACTCCTCGGTCGCGGCCTCGAGGATGCCGACGACGTCCGAGAGCACGAGGTCGCGGCCGCGGGCGCTGACGAACCGGTCGAGAGCCTCGCCGTCGGGCACGAGAGGCGGGTCGCCGACGACGGCCTCCTCTTTCGACGAGAAGTAGTTGAAGAACGTGCGGGGCGACACGTCGGCGTCGTTCGCGATCATGTCGACGGTGACGGCGTCGTATCCCCTGTCGCGGACGAGGCGCAGCACTGCCACCTGGATGGCTCGCCGCGTTGCGAGTCGTTTGCGTTCGCGAAGGCCGGGTTGCGGGTCGGTCATGCGACCATCTTGGCCTACGCGCTGGCGAAACTGCTGACCGTGCACCTATCGGGTGGAGTGACGGCTCACCGCGATGAGCATCGCCTCGAGGGCAAGCAGCGCGGCGACGTTCCGGTCGACCCGCTCGCGAGCCGTCTGCACGGCGTCGAGCACCCGCAGCGTCGAGGCCGCGGTCGACGACTGCGCAGCCTGATCGAGCCGGGGCCGGATGCTGTCGTTGATGGGCTCGTCGACGCCGCCCAGCTGAAGCAGCAGGATGTCGCGGTAGAGCGAGAGCAGGTCGACGAGGATGCGGTCGATCCCGTCGCGCAGCGACCTCGTGGCGCGGCGCTTCTGGTCTTCCTCGAGGGTCCGCATCTGCGAGCGCAGGGCCGGCGGGATCGTGCCGCCCGGTGCTACTCCGAGCGATCGGAGGGCGCTCTCCCGCTCCTGCTCGTCCCGCTCGGCGGTGAAGGCCTTGGCGTCGTCGCCGGCGACCGCGAGCAGCACGCCGGCGGCCACGACGGCGTCCGACACGGACCGGATCGACAGAACCGTGTCGAGGGTCTGGCGGCGTCTCGCGCGGGCCTCGGGGTCGGTCGCCAGGCGTCTCGCCATCCCGATGTGGCTCTGCGCTTCGCGCGCGGCCAGCAGCGCCGTCCCGGCGTCGATGCCGTCTCTCTCGCGGAGGAGCGTGGCCACGTCAGCGGGCGCAGGAACTCGCAGCCGCACTGATCGCACCCTCGACCGGATCGTCGGGATGAGGTCCGCCTCGCTCGGCGCGCAGAGGATCCAGACCGTGCTCGACGGGGGCTCCTCGAGCGCCTTGAGGAGCACGTTCGAGGTCTGCTCGGTCATGCGGTCGGCATCCTCGACGACGACCACGCGGTAGCGGCCGACCGACGGCGAGTACTGCGAGTTCCTGACCAGTTCGCGGACTTCGTCGATCTTGATGATGACGCGGTCGGTGCTCAGAACGGCGAGGTCGGGGTGCGACCGGGCGTGCACCTGGGCGAGAGTGGCGTCTTCGTCGGCCGGTCCGCGCGACAGCAACGCCGCGGCGAACGCGTAGGCGAGGTTGGAGCGGCCGGAGCCGGGCGGGCCGGTGATCAGCCAGGAGTGCGACATGGCGCGGTTGCCGGGCGCTGTCGACGCGGCCGCGCGGAGGGAGCGGATGGCGTCGTCCTGGCCGGTGAGGTGATCCCAGAAGCCCACGGTCAGCCCAGCAGCTCTCGGACGCGCGCCTGAATGACCGCGGCGATGTCGTCGCAGCTGCGGGTGGCGTCGATCACGAGGAAGCGCTCGGGCTCGGCATCGGCCAGGGCCAGGAAGGCGCGTCGGACCCGCGCGTGGAAGTCGGCGGCCTCGGCCTCGAGCCGGTCGTACTCCTTCGCGTCGGAGTCGAGACGGGCGCGGCTCGCGGTCTCGTCGAGGTCGAGCAGCACGGTCAGATCGGGCAGGAGGCCCTCGGCCGCCCAGAGAGACAGGTCGCGGATCTCGTCGCCGCCGAGCACCCGGCCGGCGCCCTGGTAGGCGACGGACGAGTCGAGGTAGCGGTCCTGGAGCACGACCTCGCCGCGCTCGAGCGCGGGGCGAACGAGCGTCGACACGTGATGGGCGCGGTCGGCCGCGTAGAGGAGGGCCTCGGCGCGCGGGGCGATGTGGCCGCGCCGGTGCAGCACCATCGTGCGGATCTCGGCGCCGAGGTCGGTGCCGCCGGGTTCGCGCGTGCGCACGACCGTCTGCCCCTGCTCGGTGAGCCAGGTCTCGAGCAGGGCGGCCTGCGTCGACTTGCCGACGCCGTCTCCCCCCTCGAGCGTGATGAAGAGGCCGGACACTACTCGGACTCGGTCGCCGCAGGCTTCGTGGCGGCCGCGCGGGCGGCCGGCTTGCGGGTCGTCGTGGTCTTGGCGGCGGCGGGCTTGGCGGCGGCGGGCTTCTTCGCGGCCGGCTTCTTGGCGGCCGGCTTCTTGGCCGGAGCCTTCTTCGCCGCGGGCTTCTTCGCAGGGCCCTTGGCGCGCTTGTCGGCGATCAGCTGCACGGCGCGGTCGAAGTCGACCTCTTCGACGGTCTCGCCGCGCGGGATCGTCGCGTTCGTCTCGCCGTCGGTGACGTAGGCGCCGAAGCGGCCGTCCTTGATCTTGATCGCCTTGCCGCTGACCGGGTCGGGTGCCTCGAAGTCCTTGAGGGCGCTCGACGCACGCCGGGCGCCGTACTTGGGCTGCGCGTAGAGCTCGAGAGCTCCCGCCAGGTCGACGTCGAAGATCTGATCCTCGCTGGTGAGCGACCGGGTGTCGGCGCCCTTCTTGAGGTAAGGCCCGTATCGGCCGTTCTGCGCCTGGATCTCGTCGCCCGACTCGGGGTCGACGCCGACGATGCGCGGCAGATCGAGCAGCTTGAGAGCGGTCGCGAGGTCGATCGAGTCGACGTCCATCGACTTGAAGAGCGACGCGGTGCGCTCCTTGGGAGCAGCCGCCTTCTTGGCGGGGGCCTTCTTCGCAGGAGCCTTCTTCGCGGGCGCCTTGGTCAGCGTCGTGCCCGATGCGGAAGCGGCCGCCGACTCGAGGATCTCGCCGGTCTCGGAGTCGGCCGCGATGTCGTCCTCGGGCACCTCGACGGGTCGCTCGGTGACGTAGGGTCCGAAGCGGCCGTCCTTCGCGACGACCTCCTTGCCCGAGTCGGGGTTGAGGCCGAGCACGCGGTCGCCGATCACCGGGGCGTCGATGAGCTCGCGCGCTTTGGCGGGGGTGAGCTCGTCGGGCGCCAGGTCTTCGGGCACGTTGACGCGGCGAGGCGTCTCGGGGTCGTCGCCCGGCGTCTCGAGGTATGGCCCGTAGCGGCCGATGCGAAGGGTCATGCCCTCGCCGAGGTCGATCGAGTTGATGTCGCGCGCGTCGATCTCGCCGAGGTTGTCGACGACCTTGCGGAGGCCGCGGTGCGACTCGTTGCCGAAGTAGAAGCCGTTCAGCCACTCGACCCGATCGGCCTCGCCGCCGGCGATGAGGTCGAGGTCGTCTTCCATCGACGCGGTGAAGTCGTACTCGACGAGATCGCCGAAGTAGTCCTCGAGCAGGCGTACCACCGAGAAGGCGATCCAGTTCGGCACGAGGGCCGTGCCGCGCGGCGTGACGTAGCCGCGGTCGACGATGGTTGACATGATCGCGGCGTAGGTCGAGGGGCGCCCGATCCCGAGCTCTTCGAGCGTCTTGACGAGGCTCGCCTCGGTGTAGCGCGGCGGAGCGGAGGTGTCGTGCCCCTTGGCCTCGACGTCGTCGATGACGAGCGCCTGGCCCTCCTTGAGCACGGGGAGCTTGGCATCGTCGGCCGGAGCGGAGTCGGACGAATGGCGCTCTTCGTCCTGGCCCTCCTCGTAGGCGGCGAGGAATCCGCGGAAGGTGATGACGGTACCGGTCGCGACGAACTCGGCGACGGTGCTCGAGGCACCGTCCTTCGCGATCCCGGTGACGGGCGACGCCGTGGTGGCCGCGACGACGACGGACGCCGTGGAGCCCTTGGCGTCGGCCATCTGCGAGGCGACGGTGCGCTTCCAGATCAGGTCGTAGAGCTTCCAGTCGTTGCCGCGGAGCGTGCTCTGCAGCTCGGTCGGCGTCTTGAAGGTGTCGCCCGACGGACGGATCGCCTCGTGCGCCTCCTGGGCGTTCTTGCTCTTGCCCGTGTAGACGCGGACCTTCTCGGGCACGGTGTCGGAGCCGTAGAGCTTCGCGGCCTGGGTGCGGGCCGCGGTGATCGCCTGCTGCGACAGCGACGGCGAGTCGGTTCGCATGTAGGTGATGTGGCCGTTCTCGTAGAGCGACTGCGCCACGCTCATCGTCTGGCGGGCCGAGAAGCGGAGCTTGCGCGCCGCCTCCTGCTGAAGCGTCGAGGTCGTGAACGGGGCGGCGGGCCGGCGCGTGTAGGGCTTGGACTCCACCGACTGCACGACCACGCCGACACCGGGCGCGTAGAGCGCTGCGGCGAGCGCCTGCGCCGACTCGGCGTCCAGCGCGGTGACGTCGCCTTTGATCTGGCCGCGGTCGTCGTAGTCGCGACCGGAGGCGACGCGGCTGCCGTCGACGCGGACGAGGCGCGCCGCGAAGGGAGAGCGCTCCGGCGTGGGCGAGAAGATGCCCGAGAGGTCCCAGTAGTTGGCGGAGACGAACGCGAGGCGCTCGCGCTCCCGGTCGACGACGAGGCGGGTCGCGGCCGACTGCACGCGGCCGGCGGACAGGCCGGGACCGACCTTGCGCCAGAGCACGGGCGAGACCTCGTAGCCGTAGAGGCGGTCGAGGATGCGGCGGGTCTCCTGGGCGTCGACGAGAGCCGTGTCGAGCTCGCGGGTGTTCTCCTGGGCCTTCTGGATGGCGTCTTTGGTGATCTCGTGGAAGACCATTCGCTTGACGGGCACCTTGGGCTTGAGCTCCTGCAGGAGGTGCCACGCGATGGCCTCGCCCTCGCGGTCCTCATCAGTGGCGAGGTAGAGCTCGTCGGCGTTCTTCAGCGCGCGCTTCAGATCGGCGACCGTCTTCTTCTTGGCGTCCGACACGACGTAGTAGGGCTCGAAGCCGTTCTCGACGTCGACCGAGAACTTGCCGAGCGAGCCCGTCTTCTTGTCGGCCGGGAGGTTCTTGGGCTCGACGAGGTCGCGGATGTGCCCGACCGAGGCGAGCACCTCGTATCCGCTGCCCAGATACTGGCCGATCGTCTTCGCCTTCGCGGGCGACTCGACGATGACCAGCTTCTTCGTGTCTGCCACGGGACTCCTTGGATGGTGGAAAAGACTGTCTGCGAATCGCGCAGACGGCTTGGTTGCGACGAGCTCGTGTCTCTGTCTTATAGAGGAGAGCGTGCGCCGGCCCGGATGCTCGACGGCATCATCGCCAGGCGATCGGTGCGTCGCCGTGTCGGTGCATCCGACAGGCACACCATACACACACAGCGCCCGGGTCTCGCCGTTCATTCCTCTGCGCCGACAGAGAGCGGGCCGTGGACCGGTGCGCAGCCGGCCGACCGCTCGGCCTGGCGGGGAACCCGGAGGCCCCGCAGTCGCCGTAGCCGTCAGATCGCCGAGTGCCCCCGCCCGGACGACGCGGACGGTCGCCACGACCCCTTCTATTGCGCAGGCATCGACGCGAGCCCGGTTGGCACTCGCCAGGCGCTCGGCCGCCGCGCAGGGAACACCCGGCGAACGTCCGGATGCCACATCAGCCGCGGCCAGGGCGGAGGCATCGGCCGCAGCGGCGAGGGCGTGACCGTCGATGAGCCGAGCGGCCACCGAGACCCCTGCGGCGGTCAGAACGGCCACGGAGGCGACGACGGCGACCAACGCGATCGACGCCGACCCGGTGTCCCCGACCACCGCCGAGACGCCCCGGGTCACTCGCCTCCGCCCGCCGCGCAGCTGCGGGCCTCCAACGGGACGAGCGCGCCGAGCAGCGGCAGCGGCGCCGTTCGCGACAGCCGGACGCACACCGGGTCGTCGCCGCTCACCTCCACCCGGGCGTCGGGCACGAGTCGCGCAACGGCGGACGCCGCGGCGACCTCGTCTCCTCTGCCCTCGGCCCGCGCGACCACGCCGGCCGCATCGGCGAGCGCGACGGCCCCGGCCAGCACGCCGAGCACGCTCGCCGCCCCGCCCAGCAGGAGCACGACAGCGGGTGCCACGAGAGCGAACTCGACGGTGACCGACCCGTCGTCACGCCACGGTGAGAGCACGCTGCACCAGATCGAGGAGGACCTGCTTCACCTGGCCCGAACGCAGGATCGTGACGAGCGTGCCGGCGAGCGCCACGGCGGCCATGATGACGATCGCGTACTCGACGGTCACCGCGCCGGTGTCGTCGCGGACGAACAGGCGAAGGCGGGTGCGGAGGCGAGAACGAGAACGGGAGAGAGTCATGCGATTCCTTTCACTGGGGAGATCCCAGCCTCGCCACCCGAGCGATGCCGCGGGTCCCGGGCGCCGCATCTGTGGACAACCCGCCTCACGCCCCGCCCCTGAGGAGAGCGATCCCCAGGGGGACCACCCCGACCAGCACGAACGCCGGCAGCACGCAGATGCCGAGCGGCAGCATCAGCCGCACGCCGAGCCGCTCGACGTCCGCGGCTGCCCGAGCGCGAGCCTCGCGCCGCAGCTCGTCGGCGGCACCCCGCAGCAGCGCCGCCCCCGGCACGCCGGCCCCGACCGACAGCGCCTCGATGTCGTCCAGCGCGGAGGCGGCCGCCAGCACCGAGGCAGCAGGTGCAGCTGACGCAGACCCCGGACAGAAGGCCTCCAGCGCCGACGCGGCGCAGGCCCGCGCCCTTCCCCACCCGCCGCCGCCCGACAGGCCGATCGCGACGAGGTCGAGCTCGAGCCCCGGGATGCCGTCGGGCGGGGCCGCGGCCCGGAAGAGCCTGGCGTTCCAGGCCCGGGCGGCGCCGACGAGCAGGCCCGCGCCGACGAGGCAGATCCACCCGGCCGGCGTGGCGAACAGCACCCGCGGCGCGTCGACACCCATGAGCACGGCGAGCAGCACTCCCACGGCCGGCAGTGCGAGCACGATTCGCGCCGTGACGCGAGGGCCGGCCGCCGCGACCGACGCCTCCCGCCGCGCCTGGGCGAGGTCGCGGGCGGCTTCGGCGCCGGCGCGGAGCGTGGCCGCCAGGGGTGCTCCGGTGGCCTCGGCGACGTGCCACGCCGCCGCGACCTGAAGCCACTCGGCGCGGGCGACCGCCTCGGCAGGCGCGCTCGCGACCGCCCGGGCGAGAGCCGACGCCCCGGAGCCTCCCGCGGCGGTCGCCTCGGCGGTGGCGGCCAGCATGCGGAGTTCCTGCGCCCCTCTCGCCCTGTCGGCCAGATGGCGCCACGCGACCGCGGGAGCCACGCCCGCCTCGAGCAGAGCGGCCAGCCGAGACATCGCCGGGCCGGCCGACAGGGCCTCGGGCGCAGGAACTCGGCGCCACCTCACCGATCCCTCCTCTCGCGCCGCGCCACCAGCCGTCCGCGCCCGTCGAGCTCGAGCGTCGCCGTGGCCTCGACCCGCCGCCCCTCGGCCGTCGCGGCGACGTGCACGACGACGTCGAAGGCCTCGACCGCCTGCCGTGCCAGGGCCTCGGGGTCGAGGCCCGCGAGCGCCCCGAGCGACTCGAGTCGGGCGGCGACCGCCTCCACCCCGCTGGCGTGGAGGGTTCCGGCGCCGCCGTCGTGCCCGGTCGTGAGGGCCGACAGCATCTCGCGCAGCTCGGCTCCGCGGCACTCCCCCACGATCAGGCGGTCGGGCCGCATGCGCAGGGCCTCGCGGACGAGCTGAGCGAGGTCGATGCGCCCGGCCCCCTCGACGTTCGCCTGGCGGGCCTCCAGCGAGACGACGTGCGAATGCGCGATCCGGAGCTCCGCCACATCTTCGATCGTGACCAGCCGGTCGGTCGGCGGCGCCTGGGCGAGCAGCGCGCCGAGCAGGGTCGTCTTGCCGCTGCCGGTGGCCCCCGTGATCAGCAGATTCGACCGCCTCCGCACATGGTCGGCCAGCTCGGCGCGCGGCACGATGTCGAAGAAGCCGCCGCGCTCGAGGTCGTCGAGGCCGAGCCGCGCCGTCGCCGGGACGCGGATCGAGAGCAGGGCGCCGCCGGGCGACACGGGCGGCAGGACGGCGTGGACCCGGATACCGTCGGCGAGTCGGACGTCGGCGAAGGGCGAGCTGTCGTCGACATGGCGCCCGCCGAGCCCGATCAGCGTGGTGGCGAGGCGCCTCACCTCGGCCGGGTCGAGGTCGGCCGCGCGAACCCGTGCGGCCCCGGAGTCGCCCGTCGTCCAGACCTCGCCGCCGGCATTCACGAAGACGTCGGTGACACCCTCGGCAGCCACCAGCGGGGTCAGCGCACCGAACTGACGGGGTACAGCACGACGTACCCCGAACCGTACCCCGATCTGATCGGTCGTCCCCCGAAGCACGGAGGCCGCATCGGCGGGTGAGGGCACGAATCGAACGGGTGACCCGTCACTCGTCGAGGGTGCGGGATCGTCAGGGGATCGGGGCTGTGCGCTGGCCATAGCCGACCGTAGGTCGGCGGAGCGGCCACGGCGGCGTCATCCCCAGGCGCCACCGCGAATCCGCGGGGATCTCGGGCCTGTGGAGAGGAAGACGGCTGAGTGGTCGTCCAGCCAATTCGCCGACATCCGGAGACGACCGAGCAGGACGCCGAACGGGTGAGGGACGAAAACCATCGGGTTAAAAAGAGAGGGGCGGCACCAGTTGGGGGGAACGGGTGCCGCCACGGCAGCGCGCGATTGGGGGGAATCGGTAGCGCCGCCAGCCGGAACGAATCCGACTGCATTGAGTGTACCCCAAACCGTCCTGCACGCAAGCGACATTCTCGACCGCCGTCCGCCCGGCACGGCGACCGCTTTCCGCGCGCCCCGGCGAGGTCGCAACTGAACGCATCCAGAGCCGGAGTAGCGTCATCCGGAGCACGCCGATCAGACCTCGCAATGATGCGAAAGGACGCCCATGCCCGACAACATCGACAACCTCCTCGTGGAGACCCGCCGATTCGCCCCCGACGAGGCCTTCACCGGGCAGGCCGTCGCGACTCCGGCGCTGGCCGAGCGAGCCGCCGCCGACCGTCTGGGGTTCTGGGCAGACCAGGCGCGCGAGCTCGTCACCTGGTCGAAGCCGTTCACTCGCGTGCTCGACTGGTCGAACCCGCCGTTCGCGAAGTGGTTCGACGACGGCTCTCTCAACGTCGCCTACAACTGCCTCGACCGTCACGTCGAGGCAGGTCTGGGCGACCGCGTCGCCATCCACTGGGAGGGCGAGCCTAGCGACACCCGCACCCTGACGTACGCGGAGCTCACTCGCGAGGTCAAGCGCGCAGCGAACATGCTGCTCGACCTGGGGGTCACGGAGGGCGACCGCGTCGTCATCTACCTCCCGCTCATCCCCGAGGCCGTCATCTCGATGCTGGCCGTGGCGCGTATCGGCGCGATCCACTCCGTCGTCTTCGGCGGATTCAGCGCCGAGAGCATCCGGGCCCGCGTCGACGATGCGGGAGCCAAGGTGGTCATCACGGCCGACGGCGGGTGGCGCAAGGGCGCGGTGTCGCCGCTCAAGCCCGCGGTGGACGAGGCCCTCGACGAGACGCTGCACGGCGCGAGCACCGTCGACACGGTGATCGTCGTCAAGCGCGGCGAGAACCCTGTCGACTGGCACGACGGTCGCGACCTCTGGTGGCACGATGCGATCGCACGGAGCGGCGACGACCACGTCGCACAGGCCTTCCCGGCGGAGCACCCCCTCTTCATCCTCTACACCTCCGGCACGACCGGGAAGCCGAAGGGAATCCTGCACACCTCCGGCGGGTACCTGACGGGCGCCGCATACTCGCACCGCAACGTCTTCGACCTCCACGCCGACACCGACGTGTACTGGTCGACGGCCGACATCGGCTGGATCACCGGCCACACCTACGTCGTCTATGGCCCGCTGGCCAACGGCGCGACCCAGGTCATCTACGAGGGCACCCCCGACAGCCCGGAGCCGGGCCGCTGGTGGGACATCATCGAGAAATACCGGGTCACGCTCTTCTACGCGGCCCCGACGGCGATCCGCGGCTTCATGAAGGCCGGCCGGCAGATCCCCGCGTCGCGCGACCTGTCGTCGCTCCGGCTGCTGGGCAGCGTGGGTGAGCCGATCAACCCCGAGGCGTGGGTCTGGTACCGCGACGTCATCGGCGGCGGCATCACGCCGATCGTCGACACCTGGTGGCAGACCGAGACCGGGTCGATCATGATCTCCGCGCTCCCCGGCATCACGACGCTGAAGCCGGGCGCGGCGCAGGTGCCGCTCCCGGGGGTCGCGATCGACGTCGTCGACGACCACGGCGAGCCGGTCGGCCGCGGCGAGGGCGGGCTGCTCGTCATCACCGAGCCCTGGCCGTCGATGCTCCGCGGCATCTGGGGCGACCCCGACCGCTACAGGGAGACCTACTGGGAGAAGTTCGCCGACAAGGGCTACTACTTCGCCGGCGACGGCGCCCGCAAGGACGACGACGGAGACATCTGGCTGCTCGGCCGCGTCGACGACGTCATGAACGTGTCGGGCCACCGCCTCTCGACCGCCGAGATCGAGTCGGCGCTCGTGTCGCACCCGCTCGTCGCCGAGGCCGCGGTGGTCGGCGCTGCCGACGAGACGACCGGCCAGGCCGTCGTGGCGTTCGTGATCCTGCGCACCTCTCAGGTCGAGTCGATGAGCCCCGACGACGCGGTCGCCGCCCTCCGCGCCCACGTCGGCCACGAGATCGGGGCGATCGCGAAGCCCAAGACCGTCATGATCGTGCAGGAACTGCCCAAGACGAGATCGGGCAAGATCATGCGGCGGCTGCTCCGCGACGTCGCCGAGGGGCGCGAGGTCGGCGATACGACCACCCTCGCCGACACCAGCGTGATGACGGTCATCTCCGCTGCCTTGTAGCGTCGTCCCGAGCCGCTGTCCTTCAGCGCGGCGACGCGCTCCAGCGTCGTCCCGAGCCGCCACCGATCACTCGATCTCGAGGATGATCTCCACTTCGACGGGAGAGTCCAGGGGCAGCACCGCGACGCCGACCGCGCTGCGCGCGTGCCTGCCCGCATCGCCGAAGATCTCGCCGAGCACGTTCGAGGCGCCGTTGATGACGCCGGGCTGGCCCGTGAAGGCGGGGTCGGAGGCGACGAACCCGGTCACCTTGACGATCTGCGTGACGCGGTCGAGGTCGCCGATCACGCTCCTGGCCGCAGCGAGCGCGTTCAGGACGGCCTGGCGCGCGTAGCCGTGTGCGTCCTCCGCGTCGACCTCGGCACCGACCTTGCCGGTGGCGGGCAGGGCCCCGTCGACGAAGGGCAGCTGGCCCGCCGTGTAGACGGTCGTGCCCACCAGGATCGCCGGAACGTAGGCGCCCGCCGGGGCGGCGACGTCGGGGATGGTGATGCCGAGCTCGGCCAGGCGATCGTCGATCGCGCCCATCAGGCGGCCTGCACGGGGCGCTTGAGATAGGCGACGAGGCCACCCTCGGGTGTCTGGAGAACCTGGACGAGCTCCCATCCCTCCGACCCGAAGTTGTTCAGGATGGCTGTCGTGTTGTGCACGATGAGGGGGGCTGTGAAGTACTCCCAGAGGACCATATTGGGTGTCCGTTCAGTCAGTTGTGTCGGTCGATCACTTACCCTGATCCTATGTCTGCCCAAAAAAAGAGGCCCACGTCTGTCGTCGGAGCCGTGTTCGGCTTCGTCGGTTTCAGCGCCCTCGCCGGCCTCCTCGTCACCATCGGAGTGACGCCGGCCCTCGCGGTCTCGAGCGTGACGGCGTCGTCGTCGATCGGGATCTTCGAAAGCCTCCCCGAGTACATCTCCATCGGCCAGCTGCAGCAGCGCAACACGCTGTACGGCGAGTCCGGCGGCAAGCAGGTGCCGTTCGCGACCATCTACTCGCAGAACCGCGTCAACCTCAAGTGGGATGAAGTGTCGCCGAACCTGAAGCACGCGGTCGTCGCCGGCGAGGACAAGCGCTTCTACCAGCACGGCGGCGTCGACCTCACCAGCATCGTGCGCGCGGGCGTCGGCTCGCTCAGCGGCGGACTCGGCGAGTCGGGCGGTGGCTCGACCCTGACGATGCAGCTCGTCCGCAACATCCGTCTCGCCCAGGCGCAGGACATCAAGGACCCCAAGAAGCAGGCCGCCGCCATCAAGGACGCCAAAGAGGTTACCGTCTCGCGCAAGCTCCAGGAGATGAAGTACGCGATCGGGCTCGAGAAGAAGTACTCCAAAGACGAGATCCTCCTCGCCTACCTGAACATCGCCTACTTCGGCGATCAGACGTACGGCGTTCAGGCCGCGGCTCAGCACTACTACAACAAGAGCGCCAAGAGCCTGACGCCGACGCAGGCGGCCAGCCTGATCGCGATCGTGCAGTACCCCGAGAGCCGCGATCTGTCGACGCCGAAGAACTACAAGAACAACGTCGCGCGCCGCAACGTGATCCTGAAGGCCATGGAGGCCCAGGGCTACATCACGGCCGACACGCTCAAGCGCGGCCTCGAGACCAAGGTCGGCGACTCGGTCAAGCTGACGCCGGCCGTCCAGGGGTGCGCCGCGGTCACCGCCGGCGGCGCCCAGCAGTTCTGCGACTACGTCACCTCCCCCGAGATGATCAAGTCGTACGCGTTCCTCGGCGGCTCGGACGCCGCCCGCACCAAGAACTGGAACACCGGCGGCTACAAGGTCCACACGACGATCAACCTCGATCTGACGGCGAACGCCAAGGGCCAGATCGACCAGTGGGCCCCCGCCACGTTCTCGCAGTTCCCGCTCGGCGGCGTCGTCGACTCGGTCGAGCCGGGCACCGGCCGCGTGGTCGTCATGACCCAGAACAAGAACCTCACGACCGACGCCAGCGCCTCGCTGACGGGCCCCAACACCTACCTGAACTACTCGGTCGACACGAAGTACGGGTCGTCGCAGGGCTTCCAGGTCGGATCCACGTACAAGATGTTCACGCTGCTCGACTGGCTCGAGAAGGGGCACGGCGTCAACGAGCTCGTCGACGCCACTCCGCGCACGTTCCCGACGATGACCGTCGACGGCGGAACCTACTCGACCGTCGACGGCGAGTTCCCGCAGGGCTACAAGCCGAAGAACGACGAGGGCTACATCTCCGGCTACATGACGGTCAAGACCGCCACGGCCGCCTCGGTCAACGTCGCGTACGCCAGCATGGCGCAGCAGCTCGACCTCGCCGACATCCGCGACGTCGCCCAGAAGCTCGGCGTGCACACGGCCACCGGCGCCGAGCTGAAAGACAACACGTCGTCGTTCCTCGGCACGAACAACATCGCACCGCTCACGATGGCCACCGCGTACGCGGCCATCGCCAACAAGGGCGTCTACTGCCCGTCGATCGTCGTCGACAAGGTGACGACGCCCGACGGCAAGTCGGTCGCCGGCCAGAAGAGCGACTGCCAGCAGGTCGTCGACCCCGACGTCGCAGCCACCGCCATCTCGGCGATGCAGGGCGTCTTCCAGGGCGGCGGCACGGCCTCGGGTGCACTCCCCGACGCCACCCCCGAGTTCGGCAAGACGGGCACCACCGACGACGCCGACCAGATCTGGCTGAACGGCTCGACCACGGCTCTGACCACGGTCACCTGGATGGGCGACACATCCGGCCAGCGCCACAGCCTGCGCCAGTACTCCAGCCCGGTCTACGGCCAGGGCACGCTGGCGACGAGCCGAAGCGGCCTCTTCAAGGCCGTCCAGGGTCTCAACAACACCGTCTACCCGGGCACGGCCTTCCCGATTCCGTCGGGCAACCTCGCGACCGGCAACGGCGTCAAGGTGCCCGCTCTGACGGGAAACAGCGTCGACGCGGCGAAGAACCTCCTGAGCGGCGTCGGCCTGAACTACGTCGACGGCGGCACCCAGGCGTCGAGCCAGCCCGAGGGCCAGGTCGCAGGAACGAGCCCGGGCGAAGGCAGCCTCGTGCCGAACGGCGGCAACGTCACCGTCTACACCAGCGACGGATCTCAGGCGGCCACCGTGCCCGAGCTCAGCGGCAAGAGCCTGAAGGACGCCCTCGGCGACCTCGAGGACGCCGGGTTCGACACCTCCAAGGTGACCACCGGGTTCGCCAAGAGCGACGACGACCAGAAGTGCGACGTCGTGTCGTCGAACCCCGGCGACGGCGCCTCAGCCGCGAAGGACTCCGCGATCGCACTGACCGTGGGCGGCGGCAAGAGCGGCAGAGACCCCGGGAACTGCTCGTGAGCCGCGCCCGCACGGCCGACCTCTCGCTGTCGGCGGCGACCCTCGCCGCCGTCGGGGCGGCCGGCGCCTTCGCCTACGGGGCCCTCGTGGAGCGCAACCGCTACGCCGTGCGTCGCGAGGTGCTGCCGATCCTGCCCGCAGGATCACGGCCCCTCGCCGTCCTGCACCTCTCCGACATCCACATGGCGCCGTGGCAGACCGACAAGCAGGAGTGGATTCGAGGCCTCGCGGGCCTCGAGCCCGACCTGATCGTCAACACCGGCGACAACCTCGGCCACGTCGACGCGTACGACGCCGTCGAGTACGCGCTCGAGCCGTTCCGTGACGTGCCCGGCGTGTTCGTGCACGGCTCGAACGACTACATCGCACCGAAGTTCAAGAGCCCGCTGACCTACTTCGGCGGGCCCAGCCGCGCCGGCGCCAAGCCGGTCGCCCTCGACAACGAGCGCCTCACGGGCTTCTTCGAATCGCTCGGCTGGCTCGACCTCGACAACACCGCGCGCGCCCTCGAGGTGAAGGGCAACCGCCTCGAGCTGTTCGGCGTGAACGACGCCCACCGCGACTGGGACCACCTCGAGCGCATCCCCGGAGCCCTCGACGACCTCCGCGAGAACGTCGGCTGGCAGGATGAAGACGGCCCGGCGCCGTTCACCATCGGCCTCACCCACGCCCCCTACCAGCGCGTGCTCAACTCGTTCGTCACCAACGGCGCCGAGCTGATCTTCGCCGGGCACACCCACGGCGGCCAGGTCTGCGTGCCCGGCTACGGCGCGCTCGTCACCAACTGCGACATCCCGCGCAAGCAGGTCGCCGGCCTCAGCACGTGGACGCACGCGTTCAAGACCGCCCAGCTGGAGGTCTCGGCCGGCATCGGGACCTCGATCTACGCGCCGTTCCGCTTCGCCTGCGCCCCCGAGGCGGTCCTCGTGACATTGACGCCTCCGAACATGGGCTAAAGTAGTGGAGTCCCTCGGGCCCCCGGGTTCTGAAGGGCGACACACACCATCGGGGTGTGGCGCAGCTTGGTAGCGCGCCTCGTTCGGGACGAGGAGGTCGTGGGTTCGAATCCCGCTACCCCGACGAAACAAAAATGGCTAGACCCTTGGGTCTAGCCGTTTTTGTTTCGGTGCTTGTCTGGCGCCTCTCGGCGCATGCCGTTGCTCGCTGGCGCTCGCTCCGGCCCATGGCGGTCATTCTCGGTGCCCTTCGGGCGGCGCGCCCGGGATTTCGCGCGGTGCTTGGCTGGCGCCTCTCGGCGCATGCCGTTGCTCGCTGGCCGCTCGCTCCGGCCCATGGCGGTCCTCACCGTCGCACGCGTGCTTTGCCCGCCGGCGCGTGGCGGTCGTGCCCGCGGAGCAGGTGGCCCCCGGACGCGGGCGACCCGGAGTGGGTCTGGGGCCGACGGCTGCCAGATGGTGGAGTAGGCGGGTTGCCCTGAGACGCGGGGCCGATCCGAAAGAGCCCGCCTTGCCTGCACGCCGCCGCCCCGCCACTCTGCTCGCCGTCCTCTGCGCGGGGGCCGTGGCGCTGGGCGCGATCGGCGCGGGGACGCCGGGCCCGGCGGCGTACGCCGCGACGACGGCGACCCCGACGCACACGGTCGACCTGTCGAACGACGAAGTGACCGTTCCGGCAGTTCCTGCGTCCCGTCTGAGCACGCCCAGGTCGACGACGCACAGCACCACGGACAGCACCAGCACCGGTGTCACCGTCGAGACCGTCTACGTCAGCCGACTCGCGGTGACCACCTCGACCAAGGACGACACGAACGGCGACGACGAGGTCGACGACGCCACCATCAAGGCGGCCGTGGCGTCGATGCACGACTACTGGTGGGAGCAGTCGTCGCACACCGTCGACATCCAGCTCGGCGGCATCGAGGACGACTCGCTCGGCCTCTCGACGTGCTCCGACCCGGGCGCCGCCCTCGACGGCGTCGCGAAGACCGCGTTCAAGGGCGCCTTCGCGAACTACAGCTGGCAGGGCACGCACAAGCACCTGATCGCCCTCAGCAAGGAGGCGTGCGGAACGCAGGCATTCGGCACGGTCGGCGGCCTCGGCGGCGAGATCTTCAGCGGCAACGGCGGCGATCAGACGTACGGGGTTCCTGTGCTGCTGCACGAGTTCGGCCACAACCTCGGCTTCAAGCACTCGGGTTCGGCGATCTGCCGATCCTCGACGGAGTTCGACGGCCTCGGCAGCGACTTCGCCTACGCCGACGAGAAGAACGACTCGGTGCTCTGCCCGGTGCTCGAGTACGGCGACTACTCCGACATCATGGGCTACTCGCTCAAGGGCGCCCGGCCCGGGCTCTCGAGCGTCCAGCGCTCGCTCGCGGGCTATCTCTCCGACGTGGAGGCCGACGACACCGCCGGCAGCACGCAGACCTTCACGGTGGCTCCGCTCAGCGGCTCGTCCGGCAGCCGGTCGCTGCAGGTCACCGACCCCGTGACCGGCGCCGTCTACTACGTCGAGTACCGCACGAAGGCGGGCGGCGACTCGACCGACGCCGAGTTCGGCGGCTACCTGCAGAACTGCGACAAGGCCTACGGCGGATACACGAAGTGCTCGCTCGGCAGCAGCGCGTCGACCGGCATCGTGCGGATCATGCGGACCCTCGACGGGTCGGCCCAGTCGGGCACGTACCCGGCGACGTTCGTCCTCGCCACCTCGCCCGACACCGCGAGCGACCCGAGCAGGCGCGACACGCGCCTCTACGCCGGCCAGAGCTTCACCGACTACGGCTCCGGCGTCACCATCGCCGTGAAGTCGCTGACGCCCGCGTCGGGTGCTGTCGTGACCGTCAGCATCGCGGCGCCGGAGATGCCGGGCGACGAGCCGGCTCCGGCAGACAAGACCTCCGCCCCCTCGGGCAGGCCGGGAGTCGCCGGCGTCGCGACCACGACGACACTGGCACTGAACCGCGCCTCGCAGACGTACGGGTCGACCACGACGGCGACGGCCACCGCGGCCGCGACGCTCGCAGACGGCAGCGGTGACGCCGCCCATGGCGCAGTGACCTTCTCCCGCAACGGCAGGACCGTGTCGACCGTGGCCCTCGACGCCTACGGACGCGCCTCGTACCGCCTCCCCTCGACCACTTCCGCCGGCACCCAGAAGGTGACCGCCTCGTTCACGCCTGCCGACGCCAGTGCGGAGACGTCGTCGAGCTCGGGATCGACGACCGTCACGGTGAAGAAGGCCGCGCCCAGCGTGCGATCGAGCCTGGCCGCGACGAAGGTCAGCCGCTCGACGACGCCGAAGCTGACGGTCGCCGTCTCCGCGACCGGTGTCTCCGCGCCGACCGGCACGCTCACCGTGAAGGCAGGCGGCAAGACGATCAAGACCTACACGCTGCCGTCGTCGAAGAAGGGACGGGTGATCCTGACCCTGCCGAAGTTCGCGAAAACCGGCCGCTACTCGATCAAGGCGTCGTACGCGGGCACGTCGAACATCTCGTCCGGGACGGCGAAAAGCCTGGTCCTGACCGTGAAGTGACCGCCGTCACGACACCAGGACTGGGGATGCCCGAGGCTCCCTCCCGCTCCCTACTCTGGTCAGACACACATCTCTGGGGGATCAAGTGACCGACACGACGACGACCGCTCCGCGGGCCGGCTGGTACGCCGATCCGAGCGCGGCCGCGGCCTACCGCTGGTGGGACGGCGCGCAGTGGACCGCCCAGACCCTGGACGCCGCACCGACCGCCTCGGCCCCGACCCCCGCTCCCGCATCGACCCCGGCGTCGGCCGAGGTCGAGGAGCACGCGGCCGCCGAACGGGAAGCGGCAGAGCGCGCCGCCGCGCAGCGCGCCACCACCCAGCCGCGCCCGCAGTCGCCTGCCCTCCCCAGCCGTCGCAGCCTCCGCAACCTCCCCTCGGTCGCCGTGGGCACTCCCCCGGCCGGGTCCGTCGAGCCGACGGTCGCCGCACCGGCCGCCGCCGCATCATCGCCCTACGTGCCGCTGAACCCGCTGGCCACCACCGCCACACCTCCCGCGTCGCCGAGCGACGGCTGGCACACGCCGGCCGCGTGGATCGCCAACGCGCCGGCCTCGCCGGAGCACGCCGTGTACGGCACGGGATCCCCTTTCGGAGCCTCCCGCCCCGGCGCCTTCACCCTCCAGCCCCGCAACAAGCCCGCGCGCCTCGCGCTGACGTTCATGCTGATCACGCTGATCACCGACGGCGTGTCGATAGCACTCACGACTCAGCGACTGCTCACCTCCCCCATCGCAGTCCTGGCGCAGCTGGGAGTCGGCGTCGTGGTGATCGGCCTCGTCATCGCAGCCGTCCCGCTGTCGATCGTGGGTCTCGTCCGTGCTTCGCAGATGAAGTCCTCCGGACTCACCCCGGTCGGCCGGCCCCACGCGGTAGCGGCCCTCATCCTCGCGCTGCTCTTCCTGGCGCTGTTCGGCCTGGCCCTCTCGGTGGGCGTCCTCGCCGGTCTGGAGCGCGCCGGGTCGCACACCACGACCTCGAGCACGACGGGCGCAGGAACGAGCACCTCCGCCATCGCCCACAGCGCCACCGGGGCCCCCACCCCGGTCATCGGCACGCCCCAGGCCGACGGAACCCTCCTCTACTCGCAGGCCCAGGCTCAGGCGGCGCTCACGGCCGCAATCAAGGGCGACACGAGTATCGCCGCCACGGTCGGATGCCCGGCCACCGTCGCCCTCTCGGTGGGAGCGTCGTTCGAGTGCCGTGTCACGCTGCCGGGCGGCAGCGCCACGGCGCACGTGAGCGTGCTCGACTCCACGGGGCGCTCCGAGATCCAGATCAGCACCCCGTAGCGCACGCGACTCAGGCCAGGCGCCCGCCGGACTCCTCGAGGTAGCACGAGCCGCACAGCGGCTCGTACGCGACCGTCGCGCCGTCGATGGCGACCTGGTCGCCGTCGAAGACGTACGCCCCGTCGATCAGCCGGGCGTTGAACATGGCCTTGCGCCCGCAGCGGCAGATCGTCTTGAGCTCCTCGAGCGAGTGCGACACCTCGAAGAGCCGCGCGGCGCCGTCGAAGGCCCGCGTCTGGAAGTCGGTGCGGATGCCGTACGCCAGCACGGGGATGTCGTCGAGCACGGCGATGCGCAGCAGGTCGTCGACCTGGGCGGCGGAGAGGAACTGCGCCTCGTCGACCAGGAGGCAGGCGAGTTCCTGCCCCGTCTCATCGCGGACGCCCTGTCTCGCGGCGCTGAACACGGCCGCCAGGTCGTCGCCGGCCCCGACCAGGAAGTCGGTGCGCCGGGTCACGCCGAGACGCGAAACGATCTGATCATCGCCGCGCGTGTCGGTGTCGGGCTTGGCGAGGAGCACGCGCTGACCGCGCTCCTCGTAGTTGTAGGCCGCCTGCAGGAGCGCGGTGCTCTTGCCGGAGTTCATGGCTCCGTAGCGGAAGTAGAGTTTTGCCACTCCGAAAGCGTAGCCGGACCGACGCGGTCGGCTGCTACTGGAGGTAGCCGTCTTCGGCCGCTCGCCTGATCAGCTCGGCCTTCTTCGACGCGGGGCGGTTCGCCTTCGCGTACTTCTCGCGGACGCGGCGCAGGTAGGTCTTGGCGGTCTCGTACTGCACGTTCATCTGCTGGGCGACCTCGTTGGTCGAGAAGCCCGACACGTACAGGCGGAAGGCCTCGGCCTCGCCGGCGCTGAGCTTGGGGCGGCTCTGGTTGGCCGCACCCACCGGGAGCGGGCGCCAGTCGCGCTGCGGGGCGTTGTCGCGGGCGACGCCCATGACCTGGCGGGCGGCGTCCATGACCTCGCGCATCGGCAGCGCCTTGCTGAGGAAGGCCGAGGCCCCGGCGTCGAGGGCGCGCTCGCGCGACTCGCGGGTGTCGAGGCTGGACAGCACGACGACCTTGGCTCCGGCGGCACGGCAGGTGCGCACTCGGGCCTCGATCGACACCGGCTCCTTGAGCTGGAAGTCGAGGAAGACCAGGTCGGTCGGGAAGTTGTCGCTGTGCACCAGCTGGAGCCAGGTGTGAGCCGTCAGCACGAGGTCGAAGTCGTACGCGTTGACGTTGATCCAGCTCGACAGGCTGTCGAGGAGCACCTCGTGGTCGTCGAGGATGGCCAGTCGCACTCGACGCTGCGAGGGCGCTTCGGGGGCGAGCGAGTTCCAGGAGGCGACGGGGAGGGGCCGCGACGAACTCGACCGGAGAGTGTTGCTGCCCGTCGGGTCAGTGCTGGTCATAGGAGAACCTTAATGTGAGGAAGGAGCCGTTCACATCGACCTGGAGGTCGCGGAACAGGATGCGGAGGACGGCGAAGTAGGGGGCGAAGTGCTGCCTGGCGGCAGCGTCCGTCGAGGTGCTCTCCACGCGGAGGAGCGCCCGGACGAGAGGGGCGTCGTCGTGGAGGACGATCCCCAGGCTGGAGGTGCGAGTGGCGTCGTCGACGGACATCGCGTTCACGATCGCGCGGACGGCTGTCCGCTGGTCGGTGGTCATGTGGTCGGCGAGCCGGGAGCGATCGACGACAGTGCCCGCCTCGCCGTTGGGGCAGACGTCGAGGAGGGCCTGCTCGAGCCAGCTGCGGTCGGCGTCGGCCACGATCCGCTCTCGGATCAGCGTGGCCACCTCGCCGGCGCGGCGGGTGTCGGCGTCGGTGACCTCGCCGCGCTCCACCAGAGACGTGAAGAACGGGACGACGTCGCGGTTGAGACCGGTGACGCGATCCTGCTGGACAGAACGGGCGATGCCCGAGCGCACCTCGGAGGCGCGCTCGGCGGTCAGGGACTCGGCGCGGTCGGTCCACTGGCTGACCTGCCGCACGAAGTTGGCCGAGTAGACGGCGCTGCCGACGCCGAGCGCGACGACCGGCGTGACGCCGACGGCGACGAAGACGAGGGCGGGCGCCTGCGTGGCGAAGGTCGGCGCCTCGAGGAGCACGACGATGCCGACGGCGACGGCCGAGACGACCGTGGCGACGAGCAGATCGCGGCCGGGGCGGTACGGGGCGCACGCCAGGATGAGGAGGCCGATGACGGTGCTCCCCCAGTCGTCGCGCACCATGACGTCGTGGCCCGCCGTGGCCACCGCGGCGAGCAGCATGCCGAGCACGCCGCAGGCGACGACGGCCACGAAGCGCGTGCGGCGGAGCGGGGCTCGGAGGGGGCTCGACGCGACGATGAGGGTCGCGGCTGCGATGACGACGAAGACGATCGACATGATCGAGAAGCCATCGCGCATGACCTCGTCGACCTGAGCCAGAGTGCGGCCTATCGCGAGGGCGACGGCGAACAGGGCGATGACGACCGTCACCGGACGCATGTTCAGGGCGCCCAGCGGATCGACCTGCTGGGCGGTGGCCTCGCGATCGCTCATGCGGCGTCCTCCGCCGAGCGGGCGATGATCGGGACGTCGCCGCTCGGCGCGGTGTCGGATGCCGCGGCGGGCTCGGCCGGGAGGTCGATCATGACCGAGGTGCCGCTGCCGGGAGACGACCAGATCTGGACGACCCCGCCGACGCGCTCGATGCGCGCGCGGATGGAGTTCTTGACGCCGAGGCGGTCGCGGGGCGTCTCGCTCTCGGTGAAGCCCACGCCGTTGTCGATGACCATGACCGAGACGTCGGAGCCCGAGCCGAAGACGACGACCTCGGCCCTGTCGGTGCCGGAGTGCTTCTGCACGTTGGCCAGGCACTGCGCGACTGCCAGCGCGAGGGCACGGCCCCGGACAGAGTTCAGGCGGGCCACGGCCAGCACGTCGCCGGTGACGGCGACGTCGAGACCGGCGTCGATCGACTTGCCGATCGCCGAGTAGAGCTCTGTCGCCTCCCAGTCCACCTGGGAGGAGGTGAGGCCGGCAGCGGCCTCGTTGAGCCACTCCTGACCGATGAGGACCTCGAGGTCGTGCTCCATCGCGGAGACGAGCTCGGGGTCGAGCCGGCCGGGCTTCGCCAGCGAGAGCGCGGCCAGGTGGCTCAGGACCGTGTCATGCACGAGAGCCGACGCCTGCTGCTCGATCTCGAAGCGGACCCCCGACATCTGCACGTCGCGGGCCGCGCGGTGGAGGTTCGGCTGCACCCGCTTTGCGCGCTCTCGGGCGACGAGGCTTCCGCCCATCGTCGCGACGATGAGGATGTAGCCGAGCAGGGTCGTGACGTCGACCTTCGGCTGGGCGTGCGTCTGCATCGTCGCGACCTGCGTGGCGATCTCGCCGGCGACCAGGCCGAACGTCGCCCAGAGCGGGCCGCGGCTGGCATAGAGGCCGCTGCCGCCGACCATGACGAGGGCGAGCTTGGGCAGCGAGAGGCTGAACGCGTCGGACGATTGGACGCTCGCGATCTGCGAGAGCACCGCGACAGCGTAGACGTAGACCGAGGCGCCGCCGATCACGAGGTACGCGACGGTCGACGCCGTCGACCGGACCTTCTCGATGAGCAGGATCAACGCGAACATCGGCGCCAGCGCCAGGAGCGCCGGCCACAGGATCAAGGCGGGCCGGGACAGCTGCACGGCACTCAGGACGACCGCCGCCGCGATGAGCAGCATCATGGCGATGGCGTGACAGGAGCGTGCGATTGCGCGACCCGAACTCTGAGGAGCGAGATGACTGGGTAGCCCGAGCAGCACGCATCCTCCTTCGTTCCGGCCCGCGTCAGCATGTCTGTGGACTGCAGGGGCCGCAGCGAGATCTGCGGCTATTCGAAGTATCGCAAAAGACGGCGGCTCCGTGTACCCCGGTTTCAGGGGACATAACGCGGGTGGACCACCCATACGGGGCTATTTGTGCCCCGAATGCGGTCCACGCAGATCATACTGCCGACGGGCGACACATGACGCCAACCCGGGCCGGTACAGACGGGGGTCAGGCGTGGATGCCCAGCGACTTCGCGGTCGACTCCATGGTGGCCGCGGCCTTCTTCTCGTCGTCGGCCAGCTGCTCGCCCACCGTCGGGATCATGGCGCGCAGTTTCGGCGCCCACTCGGCCTTCTTCGACGGGAAGCACCGGTCGAGCACGGTGAGCATGATCGGGACGGCCGTCGAGGCGCCAGGCGAGGCACCCAGCAGGCCGGCGATCGAGCCGTCGGCCGCCGAGACGACCTCCGTGCCGAACTGCAGCACGCCGCCCTTCTTGGCGTCCTTCTTGATGACCTGCACTCGCTGGCCCGCCGTGATCCGGTACCAGTCCTTCGGGTCGGCGTCGGGCATGAACTCGAGCAGTGCGTCGAACTTCGTCTTCTTCGACGCGGCCAGCTGGCTCACGAGGTACTTCAGCAGGTCGAAGTTCGACAGCGCGACCCGGATCATCGGGTACAGGTTGTGCAGCCGGATCGACTTGAACAGGTCGAGGTACGAGCCCGACTTCAAGAACTTGGGGCTGAAGCCCGCGTACGGCCCGAACATCAGGCTCGCGGTGCCGTCGACCACGCGGGTGTCGAGGTGCGGCACCGACATGGGCGGCGAGCCGACGGCGGCCTTGCCGTACACCTTGGCCTGGTGCTTCGCGACCACCTCGGGATTGTCGGTGCGCAGGAACTCGCCGCTCACCGGGAAGCCGCCGAATCCGGCGATCTCGGGGATCCCCGACTTCTGCAGGAGGCCGAGCGCCCCTCCGCCGGCGCCGACGAAGACGAATCGCGCCCGGACCCGGGTCGTCTCGGCGGTAGCGCCGCTCACCACGGTCAGCCCCCAGCCGGTGCCGGGCAGGCGGGTGAGGTCGGTGACCCGGTGGCCGAGCAGCAGCTCGGTGCCGGTCGAGGTGAGGTGGTCGAACAGGTTGCGGGTCAGCGCCCCGAAGTCGACGTCGGTGCCGGCCAGGATGTGCGTCGCCGCGACGGGCTCTCCCGCGGAGCGACCGGCCATGAGGGCAGGGGCCCACTCCGCGATCGTGCCGGGGTCGTCGCTGAACTCCATGCCGGCGAACAGCGGGTGCCCTTCGAGCGCCTCGTTGCGCTTGCGGAGGTACTCGACGTTCGCCGCACCCCAGACGAAGCTCATGTGCGGCGTCGAGTTGATGAAGCGGTCGGGCTCGGGGAGCGCCCCGGCGCCGATGAGGAACGACCAGAACTGGCGTGAGACCTGGAACTGCTCGTTGACCTTGACCGCGCTCGTGATGTCGATCGAGCCGTCGGCCTTCTGGGGCGTGTAGTTCAGCTCGCAGAGGGCCGAGTGACCGGTGCCCGCGTTGTTCCACGGGTTGCTGCTCTCCTGCGCGACGTCGTTCAACGACTCGTAGACCCGGATCGTCCACTCGGGCTGGAGCTCGTGAAGGAGCGTGCCGAGGGTCGCGGACATGATTCCGCCGCCGATGAGGGCGACGTCGATGGGCTCCGTTGCAGCAGTCACCCGTCGAGTCTATGGCTCGACGAGCGTCCGCGTTCTCGGGTAACGCTCGATGCCGAGCGAGACTCAGCCGGCGGCGACCGTGCGACGCGCCGCGACGATCTCGGCGATCTGCACCGCGTTCAGAGCGGCCCCCTTGCGGAGGTTGTCGTTCGAGATGAACAGCGCCAGCCCGCGGTGGCCCGGGGCGCCCTCGTCGTGGCGGATGCGGCCCACGAAGCTCGGGTCCTGGCCGGCGGCGGCGAGCGGAGTCGGCACCTCGGACAGCACCACGCCGGGGGCCGACGACAGGATCTCCGTGGCGCGCTCGGGCGTGAGGTCGTGGGCGAACTCGACGTTGATCGACAGCGAGTGGCCGGTGAAGACAGGAACTCGCACGCACGTTCCGCTCACGCGCAGATCGGGCAGCTCGAGGATCTTGCGGCTCTCGTTGCGGAGCTTCTTCTCCTCGTCGGTCTCGTTCAGACCGTCGTCGACGAGGCTGCCGGCGAACGGGATGACGTCGAACGCGATCGGGGCGACGTACTTGACCGGCTCGGGGAACGACACCGCGGCGCCGTCTTGGACCAGGCCGATGGTGTCCTGCTCGAGAGCCGCCCTGGCCTGCGTCAGGAGCTCCTCGGCGCCGGCGAGGCCGGAGCCCGAGACCGCCTGGTAGGTGCTGACCGTGAGTCGCTCGAGGCCGGCCTCGGCATCGAGCACCTTCAGCACGGGCATGGCGGCCATGGTCGTGCAGTTCGGGTTGGCGACGATGCCCTTGACGGCCTCGTCGATGGCGTGGGGGTTGACCTCGCTGACGACGAGCGGCACCTCGGGGTCCATGCGCCAGGCGCTCGAGTTGTCGATGACCAGGACGCCCGCGGCGGCGAACAGCGGGGCGTGCTTGCGCGATCCTGTGGCACCAGCCGAGAACAGCGCGATGTCGAGACCGGAGGGATCAGCCGTCTCGACGTCTTCGACGACGATCTGCTCGCCCTTGAACGGCAGGGTGGTGCCGGCGCTGCGCGCGGTGGCGAAGAACCGGATCTCGGCGATCGGGAACTCGCGCTCCTCGAGCAGCCGGCGCATCACGGCACCCACCTGCCCGGTCGCACCGACGACGCCTACGCGGAGGCCTTCAGCCATGGTCTTGTCCTGTTCTCGTGCCTGTGGGGCTTCGTGGGAGGGGCCGCGTCAGCGGCCGGTGCCGCCGTGGACCACGGCGAGGTCTTCGCCATCGAGGTCGAAGGCCGCGTGGACGACGCGCAGAGCGTCGTTGAGGGTGTCGGCACGGGTCACGACCGAGATGCGGATCTCGCTGGTCGAGATCATCTCGATGTTGATGCCGGCCTCGTAGAGCGCGGTGAAGAGCTTGGCGCTCACGCCGGCGTTCGTGCGCATGCCGGCGCCGACCAGGGCCAGCTTGCCGATCTGATCGTCGTACAGGAGGCCCGCGAACTGGATGGACTCGCGCTCGGACTCGAGGGCCTGGATGACGGTCGCGCCATCCGCCTTCGGCAGAGTGAACGAGATGTCGGTGAGGCTGGTCGCCGCGGCCGACACGTTCTGCACGATCATGTCGATGTTCGCGCCGGTCTTCGCGACCGTGCGGAAGATCTCGGCGGCCTTGCCGGGCTTGTCGGGCACGCCGACGACGGTGATCTTGCCCTCGCTCAGGTCTCCGGCGACACCGGCGATGATCGGCTCTTCCACGTGCTCTCCCTCTTTCGGGTTGACGACCAGTGTTCCCTCGTTGCCATTGAACGAGGAGCGGACGTGCAGGGTGACGCCGTGGCGCCTCGCGTACTCGACCGCGCGGATGTAGAGGACCTTCGAGCCGGCGGCGGCCAGCTCGAGCATCTCCTCGCTCGTGATGCGGTCGAGCTTCTTCGCTCTGGGCACAACGCGCGGATCGGCCGTGAAGATTCCGTCGACGTCGGTGTAGATCTCGCAGACGTCGGCGTCGAGCGCCGCCGCGAGGGCGACGGCCGTGGTGTCGGAGCCGCCGCGGCCGAGCGTCGTGATGTCTCCGGTCGAGCGGTTGAAGCCCTGGAAGCCGGCGACGATGGCGATCGCGCCCTGGTCGAGCGCCTCGCGGACGCGGCCGGGCGTGACGTCGACGATGCGCGCCTTGCCGTGCTGGGCGTCGGTGATCATGCCGGCCTGGCTGCCGGTGTACGAGCGCGCCTCGACGCCCAGGCCGCGGATGGCCATGGCCAGCAGGGCCATGCTGATGCGCTCGCCGGCGGTGAGCAGCATGTCGAGCTCGCGGCCGGCGGGCATCGGCGTGACCTCGTTGGCGAGGTCGAGGAGCTCGTCGGTCGTGTCGCCCATCGCGCTGACGGCGACGACGACCTCGTTGCCGGCCTTGCGCGTCTCGACGATCCGCTTGGCGACCCGCTTGATGCTCTCGGCGTCGGCAACGGACGAACCGCCGAATTTCTGCACGATCAGCGCCACCGGGTCACTCCATTCACAGCGGGCGGTCGATCGCCGCGCTTGACCCACGATTCTATGGGACGTTTCGAGCGGGTTACGGCGGGGGCGCCGCCCGCTGGCGTCCTTACGAGAGGAACGTGTGCGCGCTCATAAGGATTTGCGCCCCGATCTACGCACCCTGCAAGGAAACAGGGTCTCGCATGCAGGACTGACAAGGACGTCTACTGCAGGAGTCCTTGCGAGATCACTCGCTGACGAGCCGCCGGCCCTCGAACGCGCGCCCGAGCGTCACCTCGTCGGCGTACTCGAGGTCGCCGCCGACCGGGAGGCCCGATGCGAGGCGCGTGACACGCAGCCCGAAGGGCGCGAGCATGCGCGACAGGTAGGTCGCCGTCGCCTCGCCCTCGAGGTTGGGGTCGGTGGCGATGATGACCTCGGTGACGGTGTCGTCGGCGAGGCGCTGCACGAGCTGGCGGATGCGGAGGTCGTCGGGGCCGATGCCGTCGATCGGGCTGATCGCGCCGCCGAGCACGTGGTACAGGCCGCGGAACTCGCGCGTCCGCTCGATCGCCTGCACGTCTTTCGCCTCTTCGACGACGCAGATCGTGGCCGGCGACCGCCGCGGGTCGCGGCAGATCGAGCACGTGGTCTCTTCGGTGACGTTGCCGCAGATCTCGCAGAAGCGCACCTTGGTCTTCACGTCGACGAGCAGCTCGGCGAGCCGCGACGTGTCGAAGTTCTCGGTCTGCAGGATGTGGAACGCGATGCGCTGAGCCGACTTGGGCCCGATGCCGGGAAGCCGGCCGAACTCGTCGATCAGGTCTTGGACGATGCCCTCGTACATGCTCAGCTGCTCCCGTCGGCCGGCGGCCCGCTCTGCGGTGTGACACGCGGCGCGACGGTCTCTTCGTGGATGAACTGCGCGTTCAGGATCTCGCGCACGACGGCCTCGCCGTACCGCGAGTTCTGCGGCACGCCGCGGCTCGGTGCGGGTGTGCGCGGTGCCGACTGGGCCGAGGGCGCCGAGTGGGCGGGCGCCGCGGACCGGGTGGCAGCAGGTGCAGCAGCAGACGCGGCCGGGGTCGAGGCGGGGGCCGCGGGGCGGGCGTCGACCGGAGGCTCGACGTCGACCGGCGGGACTCCCCCGGGCGGCTCCGTCGAGATGTGCTCGGGCAGGTCCGGGCCGGGCTCGTCGGGGCCGAGCTCGTCGGGGCCGGGCCGGTCGGCCTCCGGCGGAGCCGACTGCGGGATCGGCGCGACGTCCCAGCCGGTGGTGGGCGCCGACGAGGCGGACGCAGGGCGTGCTGGCGCAGGGCGTGCCGGCGCAGGAACGTGCCCGCCCGCCGCCGGGCTCGACGCTGCCGTCGCCGCCGCGACCGTCGGCGTCGGGGTCGGCGCCGCCGCCGGTGCGGCCGGGCCCGCCACGGCCTCCGGAGCCGTCGGGCTCGGCGCCGCGGGCATCGTCGCCGCCGGTGCCGCCGAACCGCCCTCGTCGGGACGCTCCACCCTCGCGATGTACTTCACCCGCACGCCGAGCACCTGCACGATCGCGCGACGCAGGTGCTCGCTGACGCCCTCGCCGGAGGCTCCGGCAGGGCGCTTGAACTGCTCCACGTCGTTGACGCTGGGGAAGGTGAGCGTGAGGACCTCGTCGGCGAAGTCGCGGACCGTCGCGGTCATGGCGACCATCCAGGCCGAGAGCTTGTCGCGCTCGACGACCTCGAGCACTTCGGGCCAGCTGTCGCGGAGCTGCTGCAGCGTGACGGCGCCGACCGGCGCGGCCGGAGGCGGCGACGACGCGGCCGGAGAAGAAGTGGACGATGGCGTCGATGGTGCGGCCGGCGAGGGAGCTGACGGAGTCGTCGTGGCGGACGACACCGGCTCGTCCGGCGCCGGAGCGGCAGCGGGAGCCTGCGTGGGCGGGGCGGCCGGCGCTCCTGGCGCGACAGCGGCCCACGCATCGGCGGCGGCGGCGGGCGACGACGAGGCGGGCGCGGCGGCAGACGCGCCGGACGCGGCCGGCGAGGCACCGCGCGCAGCATCGCCCTGCGCGGCACCGCGCGGCGGCATTGCGGACGGAGCGGTGCCGCCCGAAGAACCGCCAGCCTGCGCAGCAGCACCCTGCCCCGCACCACCCTGCCCCGCAACGCCGTGATCTGCACCGCCCTGATCGACGCCGACCCGACGCTCGAGCCGCTCGACGCGGGCGAGAGCACCACGGCCGGTCTCGTCGCTCTCGGGCACGAGCACGCGGGCGATCATCAGCTCGAGGTGGAGGCGCGGCGACGTCGCGCCGGTCATGTCGGTCAGGGCGCGGTTGACGACGTCGGCCGAGCGCGAGAGCTCGGCGGCGCCGAACGCGTGCGCCTGGCGGCCGAGGTGCTCGAGCTCCTCGGGCGTGATGCCGCGCAGCACCGCGCCGGCGCCCTCGTTGGTCGCCCCGACGACGATGAGGTCGCGGAGCCGCTCGAGGAGGTCTTCGACGAACCGTCGCGGGTCTTGCCCCGTCTGGATCACGCGGTCGACGCTGGCGAACGCCGCCGAGCCGTCGTGGGCTCCGAGGGCGTCGACGACGGCGTCGAGCAGCGAGGCGTGCGTGTAGCCGAGCAGGGCGACGGCGCGCTCGTACTCGACGGTCACGCTGCCGGAGGCGTCGCCCTCCGACCCGGCGATGAGCTGGTCGAGCAGCGAGAGGGTGTCGCGCACCGAGCCGCCTCCGGCGCGCACGACGAGCGGCAGGACTCCGGGCGCGGCCTGGACGCCCTCCGTCTCGCAGAGGTGCTGCACGTAGTCGAGCATCTGCGCGGGAGGCACGAGGCGGAAGGGGTAGTGGTGCGTGCGCGATCGGATCGTGCCGATGACCTTGTCGGGCTCGGTCGTCGCGAAGATGAACTTGACGTGCTCCGGCGGCTCTTCGACGATCTTGAGCAGCGCGTTGAAGCCCTGCGGCGTCACCATGTGCGCCTCGTCGAGGATGAAGATCTTGTAGCGGTCGCGGGCCGGGGCGAAGATCGCGCGGTCGCGCAGGTCGCGAGCGTCGTCGACGCCGTTGTGGCTGGCCGCGTCGATCTCGATCACGTCGAGCGAGCCGGAGCCGTCGCGCGACAGCTCGACGCAGCTCGGGCAGACGCCGCACGGGGTGTCGGTCGGGCCCTCCGCGCAGTTGAGGCAGCGCGCCAGGATCCGGGCCGACGTCGTCTTGCCGCAGCCGCGCGGGCCGCTGAACAGGTAGGCGTGGTTGACCCGGTTCGTGCGCAGGGCGGTGCGCAGAGGATCGGTCACCTGAGACTGTCCGATGAGCTCGGCGAAGTTCTCGGGCCGATAACGGCGATACAGAGCGGTGACCACAGAGAAAGAGTAGTCGGAGCCGCCGACACTCGCCGCCGGGGTGGGGCCTCGCCCGCGAGTCCCCCGGACGGGGGCGATCTGACACTGGTCGAACCGGATTGTCTGGAGTACCCTCGAACGCACACGGACCGCCCGGCTCACCACCGGCGGAGGCCCAACCAGCTTCCCTCGCAGTCCTCGGATCAGGATCAGGAGACTCCATGTCGACCCAGTTGCCGACCCCGCACGCCCCCGCACCTCGAAAGAGGGGCCTCTCCCGCTCGGGCAGGGTCCGAGCGGTCCTCGCCCTCGGGGCCGTCGTCGGCCTCGGCACGGTCGCGACGCTCGCCGCGTGGTCCGACACCGGAGCCGCGACCGGCACGTTCAGCACCGGATCGCTCGACCTCAAGCTCCAGGGCCAGGACGGCACGGTCGCCGTCACGTCGCTCAGCATGGCGAATGCCGTGCCCGGCACGGTCGTCTACGCGAACCTCCCCGTGAGCAACGCCGGCACGGTGCCGTTCACGTACGGCTTCACGGTCGGGTCGACGAACGGCGCCGACGCCACCCCCCTCAACGCGAACCTCAACTGGGGCATCGTGTCGAACGGAACGTCGGCGACCTGCAACGCGACCACCTACACGTCGGCCGCCGGCGTGACCGCGACGAACATCTCGCCGACGACGACCCTGAGCGCCGCCCCGGCCGTCACCGGTCGCCCCCTGGCCGTGGGTGCCGTCGAGAACCTCTGCTTCCGAGTCGAGCTGCCGTCGAGCGCCCCCACCGGCGCCCAAGGCAGGTCGACGGTCGCGACGGTGTCGTTCACTGCCAACCAGTAGTCTTTCGACCTTCTCCAGGTCACTCCGGTCCCGGCCGAGTCGGGACGAGCGGGCGGTGGTTCGACCGGTTCCATTCGGGTGGACCGTGCGACCATCGCCCGCTTCTCTTCCCCACGATCGAGCAGAGCCGATGACATCAGCCCCAGCGACCGCCAGCCGCGGATTCCGCGCGGCCGTGGCGATCCGCGAGGTGATCCTCTGGATCGGCTCCGTGATCGGCGTGCTCTGCCTGCTCGTGGCGGCGGCCGCGCTGCTGTTCGGCGTGACGCCGCTGGTGTTCCGCACCGGCTCGATGTCGCCGCAGATCCCGACGGGGGCCCTCGCGCTGTCGAAGACGGTGCCGGCGGCCGAGCTGCAGCCCGGCGACGTGGTGAGCGTGATCCGCGGCGACGGCGAGCGCGTCACGCACCGCCTGGTGTCGAAGGCCGAGCGCCCGGACGGCGCCTGGTCGCTGGTCATCAAGGGCGACGCGAACGCCGAGGCCGACCCCGATCCGATCGTGACGAGGAGCGCCGACCGCGTCTTCTGGTCGACGCCGGGCCTCGGCTTCGTTCTGTCGGCCGTCTCGAAGCCGCAGGTCGTGTTCCCGGTCGGCGCGCTCTTCGGCATGCTCGCCGTGATCGGCTTCCGCCCGCCGCTCGACAAGCGCCTGCTGCGCGATCCCGAGGAGCTCGAGTCCCGCGACGACAAGCTCG
This sequence comes from Frondihabitans sp. PhB188, assembly GCF_003752365.1. Lineage (GTDB taxonomy): Bacteria > Actinomycetota > Actinomycetes > Actinomycetales > Microbacteriaceae > Frondihabitans. The sequence goes on from NZ_RJUO01000005.1 coordinate 276,669, forward strand.
AGGGCGCAGGAACTCGCCCCCCGCCACCGGCGTCGCCCTCCGACGCGACTGCTCCCTCGCCGCACCCCCGCCACCTGGCGGAATCCGACGCCGACCCCGCGCTCACCACCGCCTCCTTCTCCGACGCCTACGACGCCCGCCGGCACGCGAGCGCCGCGCACCACGCCCGCTGAGCACCCGCCGATCCACCCGAGGGGCCGCGAGCGAGGATGCGCTAGGAGCGCGGGGTGCGCCGGCGCGCCAGCATCACGACGGCGCCGATGCCGACGAGCGAGGCGCCGAGCAGGCCGGCCCCGGCGATCGTCGTGCCCGTCCAGGCGAGTCTCCGGTCACGGGGGTCGCTCCCGCGCGCGCTCGGGTCGGACCGCTCGGAAGACCCGGCCGCGGACTCGCTGCCATCACGGCCGTCGGAGCCGTCGAGAGCGGTCGAGCCGGAACCCGACGCCGACCCGGAGCCCGAGGCCGATCCTGCCCCTGATCCCGCTCCCGAGCCCGCCCCGGGCGACTGCCCGCCGCCGCTGGCCCCGCCGGCGCCGGATCCCGAGAGCGTGATGCCCGACGCCGTGACCTTCAGGTCGGCGCTCCCGGCCAGACCCATCAGAGAGTCGTCCGTGCGCGCGGCCGGCGTGTCGGCCATCTCGAAGACCAGCTGCACGTGCACGGTCGTGCCCGCTGCCACTCGGCCGAGCACGATGCCGTCGTCGAAGACGGGGTCGCTCAGCGGTGTCGTCGCCAGCACGGTCGTCTTCCGGGCGCAGGAACTCGAGGCGGTCCAGGAATCCCGACACGTCGCCACCGACAGTGCGAGCCCGTCGTCGACCGAGGTGAGGCCTCCGGCGGGCGCGACCCGCAGCTCCAGCCTCGCGTCGCTGCCCGGCGTCGCGTCGAGGCGCCACGTCTCCGCGTACCCGGGGCTGAAGCCGGCGAACTGGGGCTGGAGGCCCCGGTCGGCGCTGACGGCCACCGTCTCGCGCGCGGGAGCGGCCCCCTCGACGAGCGTGACGTCGACGGCGAGGACGACGATGGAGGCGAGGGTGGCCGCCGCCGCCGCGACCGCGACGATGCCCCAGCCTCGTAGACGGTGGCCGGTCACGCCGTGCTCACGGCCTGCAGGGCCCAGGTGGCGGTGGTCTGGGCGGCGGCGGGGAGTTCCTGCGCCCCGGGATCGAGGCCGACCTCGAAGCAGAGCAGGACCGCGTCGCCGGAATCGGCCGCGAGGGAGACCGGGCCGGACGCGGGGACGCTCGCCAGGGTTCCGTCGGCGAGCTGCTGCCCGCTGGCGATGGTCGCGGCCGAGCAGCCGGCGCCCGGGGCGAGGGCGGCGATGCGGACGTGGAGGCGTTTCCAGAGAGCGCTCGAGTCGGGGCCGGCGGCGCCCTCCGGCACAGGAGCCGCGACGGCGACCCGGCCTGCGAGCGAGCCGGCGCGGGTGCGGACCTCGAGCGCGGCGTAGACTGGGGCTCCGGCCTCGAGCACCTCGCCGGTGAACGGCAGGGCGGTGAGCGGGTCGGCCGCTCCGCCGCCCGTCCACTCCCCCGTGGTGCCATCGGTCGCCACCGCTCGCTGCTCGAAGCCGAACGAGGTCGAGACCAGGTCGCCGCCGTCGGGGCCCCGGGGGCCCAGGGAGAGGGAGTCGGTCCACTCGGCCGAGGTCGCGACGGTCCAGGATGCCAGGGCGGCGACGCCGGCCGCGAGCACGGCGAGGCGCACTCGCCCCGTCGGTCGTGCCGTCGTCGCCGTCATGGAGTCGCCGATCTCGCTCAGTCGATTGAGAGGAGAAGGGAGGCGACCCTCTCACACCCGAAGGAGAGGGTCGCCTCCGGCGCTAGCGTTTCCTCGCCCTGATCCTGCTCAGTCCGCGGGATGCACCCAACATCCCGAGACCCAGCGCGAGGATGCCTGCGCCCACGGCCGCCCAGGGAAGGACGACCGAGCCTGTGTAGGCCAGTCCGCGTTCGACCAGGGAGGTCGGGGCGGAGCTGGTCGTGCCGCCGTTGCCGGCGGGAGCGATGGTGCCGGAGCCGGTTCCCGAGCCGGTACCGCTGCCGCTGCCCGGGCCCCCGCCGGAGCCAGTGCCGCCGCCGGTGCCGCCGCCGTTCGTGCTTCCCCCGCTGCCGGCGGCCGGATCGCGCATCACGGTGAACGTGGTGGAGACCGGGTCGGACGTCATGCCCATGATCGACTGCGTCACGGTGTAGGTGTGCGCACCCGGTGCCACTCCCGCGAACGCGACGCTCCAGTTGCCGTCGGCATCGGCCACGACCGTCTTGGTGTCGCCGTTGTCGAGCATCACCGTCACCGACGCCCCCGGCTCGGCCGTCCCCATGATCGGGACGGTCGCCGTGCCGTCGCTGCCGGCCATGTAGGTCGAGCCCGGCGCCGGCGAGTTCACCTTCAGCGGGTCGAGCGCCATCAGGGTGAACGACTGCTGGGGAGCACTGGTCGACACGCCGGCCACCGTCTGCGAGGCGATGAAGGTGTGGTCGCCGTCGAGCACCAGCGGGAAGGTCACGCTCCATGTGCCGTCCGCGAGGACGGTCGTGGTCAGGATCGTGCCGTTGTCGAGATCGACCGTCACCAGCGCACCCGGGGTGCCGATTCCGCTGATCGGCACGACGTGGTGTCCGTCCCGGTCGAAGTCGGGGATCAGTGCGTTGTCTGACGGCTTCAGCACCGTGATGCCGCCGGTCGTCGTGACTGGGACGACCGTGAATGCCACGGACACGGGTGCCGAGGTGGCCACTCCGACCGTCTCGGTCGCCGTCACGGTGTGGCTGCCGGTCGCAAGCCCCGTCAGCGAGACCGACCAGGCGCCGTCGGCGTCGGCTGTGACCGTCTGCGCGGTGCCTCCGTCGAGGCGGACCCTCACGGTGGCGCCCGGCTCTGCGGTGCCCGTGACCGTCGTGGCCCCCGTGCCGCCGAGGCCGGCGGGCACGTTCTGCCCGGCCGTCGGGGCGGTGATCGCGATCGGGGCCGCCTTCGTGCCGGTCACCGTCACCGCGGTGGAGCCGGTGACGACGCTGCCGGTCTTCTGGGTGACCTGGATGGTCGCCTGCCCGTCGGGCACGGCTGTGACCGTGACCGACCAGGTGCCGTCTGCGCCGACCGTCGTCGTGCGGGTGAGGCCGTCGCCCAGGTCGACCGTGATGGTCGATCGAGGCTCGCCCGTGCCCGTCACCGGGACGTCGAAGAAGCCGTCGCCGTCGTCGTCGCGGACGATCTGTCCCGCGGACGGGCTCGTGATCGTCGGAGCGGCGACCGGATTCGCCTTCTCGACGACGGTGAAGGTGACCTTCGCGGGATCGCCGGCGACGCCGCCGACCGTCTGGGTCGCGGTGACGCTGCGGCTGCCGGGGTCGACCGCCGTGAACGTCGTGGTCCAGGTGCCCTGGGCCGTGACGGTCGCCGTCTGCGGGTCGACGCCGTTCAGCACGACCTTGACCTTCGCGCCGGGCTCGCCCGTGCCGGTCACCACGACGTTCGTCGCGGAGCCCGTCTGGACCTGGATCTGCTGGCCCGTCTGCGGAGCGGTGATCGCCACGGAGTTCGCCACGCGGACCGTCACGTCGGCGGTGACCGCGTCGGTGGGGCCGTCGGCGAGTTCCTGCGTCACCGAGATCTCATGGTCTCCTGCGGCGACGGTCGGGAACGTCACGGCCCACGTCCCGTCGGTGCCGGCAGTCACGACCTTCGGCGTGCCGCCGTCGAGCGAGACCGAGACCTGCTCGCCGGCCTGGGCCGTGCCAGTGACTGGCAGCGAGCCGCCCGCCGTGGGCTGCGTGACAGTGGTGCCGTCGGCCGGGGTCGCGATCCTCACCGGGTCGGCGACGTCGACCGACACCTTCGAGGTCACCGCCGGGAGGATCGCGCCGTCGCTGGTCTCGACGACCGAGACCGTGTGGTCGCCGACGGGGACGCCGTCGACCGTGGCACTCCACTTGCCGTTCGAGCCGATCGTGGCGGTGGCGGTGAGGCCGCCGCCGAGGTCGATCGCGATTGAAGCGCCCGGCTCGCCGGTGCCGGAGACCAGGAGGTCGGTGGTCGCGCCGTCGTCCGAGACGAAGACCGTGGAGCCGTCGACGGGGGCCGTGATGACAGCCGGGGCGACCGTGTCGGCCGTCACCGTGGCGCTGTCGGAGCTCGTCACCGTGCCGTTCGAGCTCTGAGTGACCACGATCGTGATCGGACCGACGGGGACGTCGGTGACCGTGACGGTCCAGGTGCCGCCGTCGCCGACGGTCGTGGTCGCCGTGTGGCCGTCGCCGAGGTCGACCGTGATGGTCGATCCGGGCTGGCCGGTTCCGGAGACCGGCACGTCGACCGTGCCGTCGCCGTCGGCGTCAGGCAGCACGTCACCCGCGGTGGGCGAGGTGATCTCGACGGGGGCCGCCGGGTTCAGGCTCGTGACCACCGAGAACGTGACGTCTCTCGGCGCCTGCGCGGTGCCGGCGACCGTCTGGACGGCTTCGATCTCGTGAGTCGCGGGCAGCGTGCCGACGCCGGGGAACGACACCGACCAGGTCCCGTTCGCCGCGACCGTGGTGGTCTTCGGCTGGAGGCCGTCGAGGGTGGCGGTCACCGAGGCTCCGGGCAGGCCTGTTCCCGAGACCGGCACCGTGGTGGTCTCGGTGCCCAGGGGAAGCTGGAACTGCTGTCCCGCCTGCGGGGTGGAAATGGTCAGGGCCTGTGCGACGCCGACCGAGAACGCCACCACGACCGGCGTCGTGGGCCCGTTGTCGAGGACCTCCACGACGCTGACGCTGTGGTCGTCCACGCCGACGCCGGTGAAGGTCGTCGACCAGGCGCCGTCGCCGTCGCTCGTGACGACCGCGGGGGTGCCGCCGTCGAGCGAGACCCGCACGGCCGTGTTCGGCTCGGCGGTGCCGGAGACCGGGACGCTCGTCGTGCTGCCGGCGGTCGCGACGGGGATGATCGCGCCGGAGGCCGGAGCGCTGACGACCACGCGGTCGGCCACGCTGACGACGAGGTCGCGCGTCACCGGATCGGCGTCGAAGCCGCCGATGGTCTGCACGACCGAGATCGTGTGGTCGCCGACCGGGACGTCCTGCACGGTGACCGACCATTTTCCGTCGTCGCCCGCCGTGGTAGTCGCGGTGAGGCCGCCGCCGAGGTCGACGGTGATGTCGGCTCCCGGCTCGGCGACACCCGAGACCGGCACGTCGACGGTCTCGCCGATGGTGGCGACCTAGAGGTCGGTGCCGACGACCGGAGTCGTGATCGTGACCGCGTCCGCCGTGCCGACGGTGATCTTCACCGTGGCGGGCTCGACCGACGTGGTCCCGTCGATCGTCTGGGTGACCGAGATCGTGTGCGGACCGGTCGGCACGTCGCGGAGGGTCAGCGTGTAGGTGCCGTCGCCGTTGGCGGTCGTGGTCGCGGCGATGCCGTCGGCGAGCTCGGCCGTGACCGTGGCTTGGGCCTCGGCCGTGCCGGTGACCTTCACGTCGGTCGTCGCCGAGTCGCTGGCGACGACGTACGCGTCGCCGTCGTCGGGCGTGGTGATCGTGACGAGGTCGCCCGCCTCGACGGTGACGTCACTCGTCACGGCCGCCGACGTCGTGCCGTTCACGGTCTGGGTCGCCGCGATGGTGTGCGGGTCGACGTCGACCGCGACGCCGGTGAAGCTCGTCGACCAGTTGCCCGAGTTGTCGGCCGTGACCGTCTTCGGCGTGCCGCCGTCGAGCGTCACGCGGACGCTGGCCCCGGCCTGGGCCGTGCCGGTCACGGGGATCGTCGCCGTCGCCACGGCATCCGCCACGGTCACGGTCGAGCCGTCGGCCGGCGTCGTGATGGCGACGGGGTCGCCCGCTGTGATCTTCACGGTCGCGGTGACTGCCGCCGAGACGGTGTCGCCGATGGTCTGAGTGACCGAGATGGTCGCGGTGCCCGTCCCGACGTCCGGGATGGTCGTCGACCAGGCCCCGGTGCCGCTGGCGGTGACCTCGCGTGTCGTCGTGCCGATGGTCACGTCGACCGTCGCGTTCGGAGACGCCGTCCCGGCGACCGGGACGCTCGTGGTCGAGTCGTCGTCGGCGACCGTGATGGTCGTGCCGGCGGCCGGCGTCGTGATGACCACCGCCGGGGCGGCTGCGACCTGGAAGGTCGAGGTGATCGGCGTCGACGTGGTGCCGTTGACCGTCTGAGCGGCGCCCACGGTGTAGGTGCCGGTCCCGAGCTGGCCGAGGTCGGCCGTCCAGGTGCCGCCGGCGGTCGCCGTCGTGTCGACGCTCGTCGAGCCGACCGTGACGGTCACGGGGGCGTTCGGCGCCGCGGTTCCGGTCGCGGTGACGTCGGTCGTCGAACCCGCTCCGGCGACCAGGATGGTCGAGCCGGACTCCGGGGCCACGACGGTGACGGCCGGGGCGGCCTTCACCGTGATCGTCCGGCTGATCGGGCCGGCGGTCGTCGAGCCGACGGTCTCGACCGACACGAAGGTCTGGTCACCGGTGCCGACTCCCGGGAAGGAGGTCGACCAGGTGCCGTTCATGCCGACCGTGACGGTCTTGGCGACGCCGGCGTGAGTGACTGCCACGGACGCGCCGACCTGGCCGGCGCCCGAGACCGGCACGGTGACCGTGCTGGCATCGTCGGCGACCGGGACGATGGAGCCGTCGAGGGGGGCAGCCACCGTGAAGGGGGTTCCGGCCGAGACCGTGAAGTCGGTCGTGGCCGGCAGCGTCGACGTGGTGCCGCCGACGGTCTGGGTGGCGCTCACCGGGTAGTCGCCGATGCCCAGGCCCGATCCGGTCCCGTTCGCCGTGCCGTCGAGCACGAGCGACCAGCGGCCGGCAGCCGAGGCGGTGACGTCGACGGTGCGGCCGTCGGCCGTGACGTGGACCACGGCATTCGCCTGCGCGGAGCCGGTGACGGTCACGGGGACCGTCTGCCCGGCGGCTGCCACCGTGTAGTCGGTGCCGGCGGCGGGCGAGGTGATCGTGACGGGGTCGCCCACCGCGATCGTGAAGCTCGTGCTGATGGCGGGGGACGACACGGCCCCGACGGTCTGGCTCGCCCCGACGGTGTAGGTGCGCGGCGTCAGGTTCGGGAACGAGACGCTCCACGTGCCGGAGCTGCTCGCCGTGGTCGACAGCGACTGGCCCGAGTCGAGGGTGACAGTGACGGCGGCCCCGTCGTCGGCGACACCGGAGACGACGGTCGACGGCCGGGTCGAGCCGGCATCGGCCACGGCGAAGACCGTGCCGCTCGCCGGCGTCTGGATGACGATGCCGTCGCCCTCGATGACCGAGAACGCCTGTGACGCGGACGCGGCACTCGAGCCGTTGATCGTCTGGGTGGCCGACAGCGAGTAGTCGCCGACCGCGACGTTCGGGATCGAGACCGTCCAGGCCCCCGAGGCGGAGGCCGTCGTCGCCGCGTTCAGCCCGGCTCCGAAGCCGGCCACCACTCGGGCGCCGGCCTGGGCGGTCCCGGAGACCACGACAGTGGTCGTGCCGCCAGCGCCGAAGACGGTGACGCTGTCGCCCGCGTTCGGCGCCGTGATGGCGACCGGGTCGCCGATCGCGACGGTCAGGGTCTGCGTGACGGCGGGCGACGTCGTGCCGCCCACGGTCTCGGCGACGCTGATGGTGTGCGTGCCGATGGCGACGCCCGAGAAGGCGTTCGTCCAGACGCCGGAGGCGCTGGCCGTGACCGTCGCGGTCTGGCCGCCGAGGTCGATCGTCACGCTGGCGTTCGGCTGGGCCGTGCCGCTGACCCTGACGTTCGCGCTGGTGCCGGCGCCGGCGACCAGGACCGTTGCCCCGGGAGCCGGAGCGGTGATGACGACGGGTGCGCCGGCGACGATCGAGTACGGGCGGGTGACCGGCACGGAGCTCGTTCCGTTCACCGTCTGCGCGGCCGTGATGGCGTAGTCGCCGACTCCGACGCCGGTGAACGTGGTCGTCCACGCGCCGGAGCCGTTCGCGGTGACCGTCGCGGTGTGCGTCGCGTCCAGGACGACGGCCACTGAGGCGTTGGGCTGGGCGGTGCCCGAGACCGTGACGCTGCGGGTCGACGTCGAATCGGCCACCGTCGAGACGGTGCCGGCAGCCGGGGCCGTGATGACGACATCGGCTCCGGCGACGACCGAGAAGGCGCGGGTGACGGCGGGTGAGGTCGCCCCGGCGACGGTCTGCGTCGCGCTGGCCGTGTAGTCGCCGACCGGGACGGCCGGGAAGGTCGTGCTCCACGCGCCGTTCGAGCCGGCGGTGACGGTCGCCGTGACGCCGGTCATGAGCTGCACGGTGACGGAGGCATTCGGCTGCGCCGTGCCGGAGACGGTGACCGGAGTGGTCGAGTTCGGGCCCGCGACCGAGATCTGCGCTCCCGCGGCAGGTGCCTGGATGACGACCGGCGACGCCGCGACGACAGTGATGTCGCGTGTGATGGCAGCGGACTGGGTGCCGGCCACGGTCTGGCGGACGCCGACCGTGTACGGCCCCGTGCCGACGCCCGAGATCGGGATGCTGTACGTGCCGTCGGCGGCCGCGGTGTCCGTGCCGGTGAGGCCCGAGCCGAGCGACGCGGTCACAGTCGCCCCGGGCTGCGCGGTACCGGTGACGGTGACGGTGGTCGTCGACGTGGCGCTCGGGACGACGATCCGGGTGCCGTCAGCGGGTGTCGCGACGGTGAGCGGGGCGCCCGCGGCGACCGAGAAGGAGCGGGTGACGGCTGCGGACGTCGTGCCGCCGATGGTCTGCGTGGCCGAGGCCGTGTACGGACCGACCGCGAGCGAGGGAATCGTCGCCGACCAGGTGCCGTCGGCCTGTGCCGTGGTGGTGCCGGTGATGCCCGAGCCGAGGTCGAGGGCGATAGCGGCACCCGGCGTCGAGGTGCCGGTGATGGTGACGGGCGTCGTGGCCGAGTTCGAGACGACGGTGAAGGTACGGCCGGCGGTCGGGCTCGTGATGGTCAGCGGAGCCTGGGCCACGACGGTGAAGGCGCGGGTGACCGGGCTGCCGGCGACGCCGCCGAAGGTCTGCGTGACGCTGGCGGTGACGGAGCCCACCCCCACGCCCGGGATCGTGGACGACCAGGTGCCGTCGGCTGCGACCGTGGCGGTGCCGGTGCGGCCGCCGCCGAGGTCGACTGCCACGCCGGCGCCGGGCTCGCCGGTGCCGCTGACGGTGATGGATCGGGTGGCGGTCGGGGTGGCGACGGTGAACTGCTGGCCGACCGTCGGCGCCGTGATGGCGACGGGTGCGATCGGCGTCGCGTTGACGGTCGAGGTGGCGAGGTTGACGGTCGCCGCGTTGAGGGCCGGCAGCACCGTCAGTCGGAGGGCGGAGACCGACTGGGAGCCCGCGTCGTCGCCGCGGGAGTCCCGGAATCCCGTCGTCGAGTCCTGCGCGTTCACGGTGATCGTCACCAGCTGGTTCAGGATGCCGGTGAGCGGCGCGAGGGTCGTGTTCACGAGACCGGTCGTGGCGGCGAGAGTAGAGGTGATCGTGCCGACGGTCGGGGCGACGAGACCGCGCAGCAGGGGCGCGACTGTTCCGTCCACGAGCGGCTGGAGCAACGGGTTGAGCACGGCGCTCGAGATGTTCAGCCCCAGGGCGCCGATCGCGGTCGCGCTGGCTGTCACCGTGAGGGGAGCGCGACCGGTCGTCTTGAGGAGGTTCGCGAGCGACGTCGTCATGTTCACGGTGAGGTTGGAGACGTTGCCGCCGAGCAGGCTGATCTTCGCGGTCAGGGTCGCGTTCAGCGTCGCGTTGCCGATCGCGGTCACGACGGCCGTGTTCAGCGCGGTCGGGATCTGCGTGACGAGGATGTCCTGGATCGCGGCGGTGACGATGCTCTGGAGGGCCGGCGTCGACAGCAGCTTCGTGTTCGGATCCTGGCCGTTCAGCGCCTGCAGCGTGTTCAGGTCGATGACGATCTGGCCCGTCGACGGGTTGATCGTCACCGGGCCCGACGTGTAGGTCTGCGCGAGAACCGGCGCCGTGACACCGGCGAGGTTGAGGCCGGTGATGTTCGCGGTGAGGGCCGTGCCGTTCAGGCTGAGCACGCCGAGGCCGAGCGTGTTGAGGGCCGACGTCAGGCCTCCCGAGGTGCCCGACACCACCGAGTTGAGCGCGGCCGGATCGGCCACCGCGTTGTTCAGGCTCGAGCCGACGCCGTTGACCGTCGTCTGCAGCGAGGTGTTGAGACCCGCCACCGCAGGGCTCGTGAGCTGGAACTTGGCGCCGGCGATTCCGTAGCCGGTCGTCGCCGCGCCCGTGGTCCGCTGCGCCTGGATGCGCGAGGCGAGGGCGCCGAGGTCGAGCTCGGCGCTGGACGCGACGGCCGAGGCCGCGCCGACGCGGCTCAGGAGCGGCGTGAGGTTGAGAGTCGACGGGGTGCCCGGAGTTCCTGCGCCCACTGCGATCGTGCCGTCGGAGCCGACGAGACCGGCCGCCGCCGTCGAGGTGGTCGCCGTCGTGGCGGCGTACTGGCCGGCCACGCCGAGCTGGAGGATCCCGTTCGCGCCGAGCAGCTGCACGCCGTTGCCGAGGTTCACGCCCAGCGCGTTGACGGCGGTGAGGTCGAGGGGGTTCGCGACGGTGCCGGCCGACGTCGTCGCATTCGTCGACGAGTAGGCGCCCTTCAGCTGGGCGATGGTGTCGAGGTTGACGATCCCGGACCCGGAGAGCAGCACGCCCTCGGCCTCGGAGACGTCGCCGGTCGCGGCCTGCGCGGGCACGACGGCCGACGCGGCGATGACCGCGCCGACGATGGTCGCGGCCGCGGCCTTGACGAGAGCACCCCTGGTGAAGTGGCGAGAGGTCGTGCGCGGGAGGCGGCCGAGGAGGGTGCGGCCGGGGGTCCTCTGGGAGTCCATGAGGTGTCTCTTCCTGACGGTGGGTGCCGTCACTGATCCGGAAACCCTCCGATGGTGGGGCGGAGGGGTGGTGCCGATGGTGCCGTGGAGCGGGTGGAGCCCGTGGTGCCTGCGGGTGCTTCGGCCCGTGGTGAGAGGGCCGGCGGTGCTGGTGAGGCTGCAGGTGGTGCGGTGAGGCTGGTGCTCGCGTCGTTGCGAGGGCGGGATGCGCGGTGGTGGGGCGCGCATCCCACCGGAGGTGGAGCGGGGCCGTGCTGGTCGACGCCTGATCGTCGATCGGTGGTGCACGACCTCTAGGGTCTGTGCGGCCTGCTTCGAGCGGCGCCACGGTGAAGCACGACCGAAGTCGTGGAGAGCCTGATCCTGGTGTGCGACGTCACGGTCGCGTCCTTCCGTGAGGGATGGAGTGCCGATGCCCTGGTGAGGGGCGACGGTGTTTCTGCGGCCATCATAAGCAGGTTGCGACGAACCGAACCGACTGGACGGTCTGGTTCGACCCCCCAGTTCGAGGGTATTCGACAGATGGAGGACAAAGGTGTCCTCCACAGTGCGGACACGCCGCTGCGTCGTCGCGCCGCGCCCGCCAGTGCGCGAAATGGCCCGCGTCGTCGCCTCGCCCCGCCCGGACCGACGGCGAGAGCCAGCTCGGCGGGCCCCAGTCCGTGATCCTCCGCGACTCGCATCGGGACCCACCTTCGTCCAGCCCACCCGCCGCGCTCCCGCGGGCCCCCACGTCGTCGCGCCGCGCCCGCCAGCGCGCGAAATGGCCCGCGTCGTCGCCTCGCCCCGCCCGGACCGACGGCGATGGCCACGTCGCCGTCGCCGAGCCGCGGTACGCCCCCGCCACGTCAGGATGCGAAGCATCCTGACCAACGAGCACTGTCTGCCGGGTGCGCCGAGGTTTTCTGCGCCAGCAGAAAACGAAAGACCCCCCACGCACCCGCCAGAGCCCGGTTACCCTTGCTGCATTTCTGCCCTGGGGGAGTTGGCCTGGATGGCGCCACGTGGGGAGCCGTCGACTACTTTACCTGCTGTGACGCGTCTTGCAGGACACCCGGGTTGGATGGACTCATGAGAATCGTCATCGCCGGTGGTCACGGCAAGATCGCCCTGCTCCTCGAACGCCTCCTGTCCGACGCCGGCCACGACCCGGTCGGGATCGTCCGCAACCCCGACCACGTCGCCGAGCTCGAGTCCGCCGGAGCCCGCGCCATCGTGCTCGACCTCGAGAGCGCCGACGTCGACACGCTCGCCGGCCACCTCGACGGCGCCGACGCCGTGGTCTTCGCGGCGGGTGGCGGCGGAGCCAGCGGCGCCGAGCGCAAGCTGACGATCGACCGCGACGGCGCGATCCTGCTCGCTGATGCGGCCGAGCGCGCCGGCGTCTCGCGGTACGTGCTGGTGTCGGCCATCCACACTGACGACTTCGACGCCGAGCGCGCAAAGCTCCCCGCGGCCGACGACGACGTGTTCCAGGTCTACCTGCGCGCGAAGAGCGAGGCCGACGCCGACATCCGCGCGCGCGATGGCCTCGACTGGACGATCGTGCGCCCCGGTACCCTCACCGACGATTCCCCCACCGGAGCCGTCGCGGTCGGCGCTCGCCTCGAGAACGCCTCGATCCCCCGCGCCGACGTGGCCGCTGTGGTCGCGACGGCCATCATCGAAGGCACGGCCGTCAAGACGCAGTTCGAGTTGACGAGCGGCGAGCTCGACATCAGCGATGCCCTGGCGGCCATCAAGTACTGAGTCCCTGTGGCACGACGGCCGCCGCGCCGGCCCGGCTGAGTCCTTTCGGCGATGCGGCAAGGCGTGAGCCGGCGGCGGCGGGGTGCGACCCGGCGGCGGCGGGCCGCTCACACGATGGCGGCGGCCTGACGCGCGATCTCGAGCTCTTCATCGGTGGGGACGACGAGCACGGCGACCGGCGCGCCCTCCTTCGAGATGAAGCGGGCCTCGCGGGAGCCCAGCTCGTTGCGATCGTCGTCGATGGTGATCCCCAAGAAGTCGAGGCCCAGCAGCGTGCGGCGCCGCAGCAGGGCGTTGTTCTCGCCGACCCCGGCGGTGAAGACGACCGCATCGAGCCCGCCGAGCTGGGCGATGTAGGCGCCGACGTAGTGGCGGATCCGGTGCCGGTACACCGCGAGCGCCGCCTCGGCCGTCTCGTCTCCGCGCGAGGCCGCGTCTTGCACGTCGCGCATGTCGCCGTTGCCGGTGAGCCCGAGCAGGCCGCTGCGCTTGTTGAGCATCGTCTCGAGCTCCTCGAACGACAGTCCCTCCTCGCGGTGCAGGTGGAACACCACGGCCGGATCGACGTCGCCCGAGCGCGTGCCCATCACGAGGCCCTCCAGAGGCGTGAGTCCCATCGACGTCTCGATGCTGCGTCCGCGGTCGATCGCCGTCGCCGAGGCGCCGTTGCCGATGTGCAGCACGATCATCTTCAACTCGCCGAGCGGGCGGCGCAGGAACTTCGCAGCTTGCTCCGACACGTACTTGTGGCTGGTGCCGTGGAACCCGTACCGCCTCACCGCGTGCTTCTTCGCCAGCGCGTCGTCGATGGCGTACGTGTAGGCCGCCGGGGCCAGCGTCTGGTGGAACGCCGTGTCGAAGACGGCGACCTGAGGCGAGTCGGGGAAGGCCTTGCGCGCAGCCCGGATGCCCTGCAGGTTGGCGGGGTTGTGGAGGGGCGCCAGCGCCGAGAGCCGGTCGATCGCCTTCTCGACCTCGGGCGTGACGACCGTGGCGGTCGCGAACTCCGAGCCGCCGTGAACGACGCGGTGTCCGACGGCAATCAGCGGGTGCTCGTCGAACGAGGGGCCGTGCTGCTCGAAGGCGCGGAGCATCGCCGCGAAGCCGGCCGCGTGGTCGGGGATCGGCGTCGAGTCGTTCGACGTCTCGTCGCCGGTCAGCACGTTCTTGTGCGTGGTGGCGCCGACCTCCTCGCCGATGCGCTCGACGAGCCCGGAGGCGAGGGTGCGCTCCCCGTCGAGCTCGATCAGCTGGTACTTGAACGACGACGAACCGGAGTTGACGACGAGGACTGCGCTCACGTGGGGTGCTTTCTGTTGAAGAGAGGGGGTGCAGGAACGGAGGCGGCCGCGGCCTACGCCTCCGTCCCGGCCTGGATCGCGGTGATGGCGACCGTGTTCACGATGTCGCTGACCAGGGCGCCGCGCGAGAGGTCGTTGATCGGCTTGTTGAGCCCCTGCAGGATCGGCCCGATGGCGACGGCGCCGGCGCTGCGCTGGACGGCCTTGTAGGTGTTGTTGCCGGTGTTCAGGTCGGGGAAGATGAACACCGTCGCGCGGCCGGCGACCGCCGAGTCGGGCATCTTCGTCGCGGCGACGGTCGGGTCGGCCGCGGCGTCGTACTGGATCGGCCCCTCGACGAGCAGGTCGGGGCGGCGCTCGCGGACCAGCTCGGTCGCTAAGCGCACCTTCTCGACGTCGGCGCCGGAGCCCGAGGTGCCGGTGGAGTAGCTCAGCATGGCGATCCGCGGCTCGATGCCGAACTGCACGGCCGTCTCGGCCGACGAGATCGCGATGTCGGCGAGCTGCTCGGAGGTCGGGTCGGGGATGACGGCGCAGTCGCCGTAGACGAGCACGCGGTCGGCGAGCGCCATCAGGAAGACGCTCGACACGACGTTGACGCCCGGCTTGGTCTTGATGACCTCGAACGACGGGCGGATCGTGTGCGCGGTGGTGTGCTTCGCGCCCGAGACCATTCCGTCGGCGAGGCCCATCTTGACCATCATCGTACCGAAGTACGAGACGTCGGTGACGGTGTCCATCGCCATGTCCATGGTCGTGCCCTTGTGGGCGCGGAGCGCGGCGTACTCGGTGGCGAACCGCGTCTGGAGCTTCGGATCGAAGGGGTCGAGCACCGTCGCGTCGGCGAGGTCGAGGCCCAGCTCGGCTCCCCGGGAGCGAACGCTGGACTCGTTGCCGAGCAGGGTCAGCCGGGCGACGCCGCGCTGCAGGAGCGACGAGGCCGCCTTGAGGATCCGGTCGTCGTCGCCCTCGGGAAGCACGATGTGCTTCTTGCTGCTGCGGGCGCGGTCGAGCAGCTGGTACTCGAACATGAGGGGCGTGACGACCTGCGAGGGCCCGACCTGCAGCAGGCGGAGCAGCTCGGCCCCGTCGACGCCGTTCTCGAACAGCGACAGGGCGAGGTCGTACTTGCGCGGCGACTCGGCGGCCAGCCGGCCGCGGGTCTGCGTGATGCGGAGGGCGGTGTCGTAGGTGCCGAGCTCCGACCACAGGATGGGCAGCGGGCTGTCGAGGCCGCCGATGAGGCGGACGACCTGGGGCGCGAGGTCGAAGCCGCCGTTGAGGACGATGCCGGAGAGCGACGGGAAGGTGTCGGACGCGTGGGCGAGCACGGTCGCCACCAGCACGTCGGACCGGTCGCCGGGGACGACCACGACGGCACCCTCGGTCAGGCGGGGCAGGACGTTCTCCATCGACATGGCGGCGACGACGACTCCGACGGCCTCACGGTCGAGCAGGGCGTCGTCGCCCTGGAGCAGGCGGGCCCGAGCCGCGGACATGACTGCGCGGAGCGTGGGGCTGACGAGGACGCGGTCCTCGGGGAGCGCCCACACGGGCACGGCCCCCTCGATCGCCTCGGTGATGCCGGACGTGACCTCGTCGATCAGGTCGGGCTCGACGCGGTTCGCCACGATCGCGAGCAGGCCGGCGTGCTCGGAGCGGAGCTCGAGGGTCGTGAGCTCGGCCACCTGGCGCATGTCGGCGCCGGTGCGCGGGCGGTCGCCGTCGGCGGTCCGGCCGCCGAGCACGAGCAGCACGGGGGCGCCGAGGTTGGCGGCGATGCGGGCGTTGAACGAGAGCTCGGTCGGGCTCCCGACGTCGGTGAAGTCGGAGCCGACGATGACGACGGCGTCGCACTGGCGCTCGACGGCGGCGAAGCGGCCGACGATGGTGGCGAGGGCGGCGTCGGGGTCGGCGTGCACGTCGTCGTAGGTGACGCCGATGCAGTCCTCGTAGGGGAGGTCGACGCTGTCGTGGGCCAGAAGCAGCTCGAGCACGTAGTCGGGCTCGCTGGTGGAGCGCGCGACGGGGCGGAAGACGCCCACGCGTCCGAGCTCGTGGCTCAGCGTGTCGAGAACGCCGAGCGCGACGGTGGACTTGCCGGTGTGGCCTTCAGCAGACGTGATGTAGATGCGTGTCGACACGATCCAACCCTAGAGGCGTCGCCTCCGAACCCGCCGTGTCGAGCGCTGCGGGCTCGCCGCGGAGCGAGAGCGACCCGGCGAGCACGCGAGAAACGGGAGAGCCCGGCCCCGAAGGACCGGGCACGATCAACCCAAATGGAGCGGAGAATGGGGGATTCGAACCCCCGAGGGCGTAAACCCAACACGCTTTCCAAGCGTGCGCCATAGGCCACTAGGCGAATTCTCCAGTGATCGGAACCATGAGGTGCCGTTCGACCTAGAGAACTCTACCGGGTTCGGGGACGGGTGACGAACCGTCCCCGTCGCCGTAGGCTCGGAGGATGGATTCGCCGGCCAGCGCACGGGTGGACGTCTGGTTGTGGGCGGTCCGTCTCTACAAGACCCGGTCGGCCGCCACGTCGGCCTGCCGAGCGGGTCACGTGCGCGTCAACGGCGAGCGCGTGAAGGCAGCTCACGCGATCCGCGTGGGCGACGAGGTCCGCAGCCGGTTGGAGGGATTCGACCGGATCGTGAAGGTCAAGGGCATCCTGCTGAAGCGCGTCGGGGCCCCGATCGCCGCGGAGGCCGTGATCGATCTGACTCCGCCGCCGCCTCCGCGAGCCGAGCTCGCCTACCTGCCCGTCCGCGACCGGGGTGCCGGGCGGCCGACGAAGCGCGATCGGCGGGAGATCGATCGGCTTCGGGGCCAGTTCCTGGGCGATGAGATCGTCTGGGAGGACGACCCCGACGCCTGACTGCGGGCCACCGCGTCAGGCTCCCGCGAAACATACCTGCGAGTCGGTTACCACCCGAACTGGGCGGTACGAATGTCGCCGGCCTCGGCTATCGTCTTGTCTGCGCGGCCGGTTCTTCAGGGGTGGAGGGCCTGCGGCGTCCTGAGGTTCTAGGGGGAACACACGATGTACAGCGAAATGACGCGGCCTGTGGGGGCCGCTCGAACAGCTCGCGAGAAGTGCCGCGAGTCGGTGGCCGACGTCCGCTCCGGCTCACCCGATGCGTCCCGCGCGTTCGTCCGGCCGCTGCCGGCGCTCGGCCGCACGGCCCTGGTGTCGGGTGCCTTCAGCCTCCTGCCCGTCTTCGCGGCGATCCTGTGGCTGACGCACGGCTCCTGGCTGCAGCCCGTCGCGGTCTTCGCCGAGGTCGTCGTCACGGCCGTCTTCTTCGTCGTCTACATCCGCTTCCGGCTCGTCTTCACGTCGGTCACCGCCACGCACTTCGTCAAGCAGCGCATGGTGCTCCCCACGACCGCCGTCGACCTGTCGCTCATCGACCGCGTCCTCGTGAACCGCGTCTACCGCGGCGGCTCGACCGAGGCCCTCACGCAGATGCTCGCCGTCGACGCGATGGGCCGGCGCCTGTTCGCTATGAACGCGCTGTTCTGGAGCGACGCCGACATCACGACGATCTCCGACGCCCTCGACGGGCAGACCACCGTCGACCTGTCGCCGATGTCGCGGAGGGAGTACTTCCGGGAGTTCCCGATGGCTCGAGGCTGGTACCTGAGCCGTGCGGCGATGATCACCTACGTCGTCAGCGCCTGCGTCGTCATCACGGCCGCCGTCGTGGCGCTCCGGGCCGCCTTCGGGGACTGAGCGACCAGGCTCGGCGCGCTCCGCACCGTGTCCGGGAGTGGCTGCCGCAGACCCCGCCGCACCGCGTCAGCGTCGCCGCAGTGTCCCGAAGATCCCCTTGACGACCTCGCCCATGATCTTCTGACTGCTCTTCGATCCGAGCAGCTCCCCCAGCAGGTCCGTCGACTGCTGGGCTCTCGGGCGCGCCCGGCTGCCCGTCGTCGACTTCGCGCGCCGCGCCCGGTCGGCCTTCTCGAACTCGCGCTGCTGCCGCTCGTACTCGGCCTGCGCCTTGGCCCGCTCCCGCTCGGCGCGCGCGGCCTCCGTCGCGGCGGCCTTGGCGGTCGCGGCCTGCTCCTTCGCGGCTGACGCGGCCGCGGCCGCGGCGGCCTTCGCAGTCGCCGCGTCGGCGACCGCCTTCGCCTCGGCGTCGGCGCGGGCGGCAGCCGCGACGGCTGCCCCCTCGAGCTTCGCCGTCAGGATCTCGCGGGCCGACTCGCGGTCGATGGCCGTGCCGTACTTCGCGATGAGCGGGCTGGCCGCGACGGCCGCCTCCATGTCGGGCGTCGGCGTGGGCGACATCGAGCCGCGGGGTGCCCGCAGGCGGGTCCAGGCGACCGGCGACGGCGCACCCTTCTCGTTCATGACCGTGACGACGGCCTCGCCGGTGGCCAGCGTGGTGAGCACCGCGCCCAGGTCGTAGCCGCTCGACGGATAGGTCGACACGGTGGCCTTCAGCGCTTTGGCGTCGTCGGGCGTGAAGGCGCGGAGCTGGTGCTGCACGCGCGAGCCGAGCTGGGCCAGCACCTCCGACGGGACGTCCTTCGGCGTCTGCGTCACGAACACGATGCCGACGCCCTTCGACCTGATGAGGCGGACGGTCTGCGTGATCTGCGCGAGGAAGTCCTTCGATGCGTCCTTGAACAGCAGGTGGGCCTCGTCGAAGAAGAACACCAGCTTCGGCTTCTCGAGGTCGCCGACCTCGGGCAGGTCGTTGTACAGGTCGGCGAGCATCCACATCAGGAACGTCGAGAACAGCGCCGGCTGAGTCGCGACCCCGGGCAGCTCGAGCAGGCTGACGATGCCGCGTCCGTCCGGAGCGAGTCGCAGAAACTCGGCCGTGTCGATCTCGGACTCCCCGAAGAACAGGTCGGCGCCCTGGTCGGCGAACGTGATCAGCTCGCGCAGGATCACCCCGACCGTCTGCGAGCTCAGCCCGCCGAGGTCGGTGAGCTCGGCCTTGCCGTCGTCGCTGATCAGGTACGTGAGCACGCTTCTCAGGTCGGAGAGGTCGAGGAGTGGAAGCCCCGCCTTCTCGGCGTAGTGGAAGACCAGCCCGAGGCTCGACTCCTGGGTGTCGTTCAGGCCGAGGACCTTGCTGAGCAGCAGGGGCCCGAAGCCTGAGACCGTCGCGCGCACGGGCACGCCGATCCCTTTGCCGCCGAGGGCGAAGTACTCCGTCGGCGCCGCCAGCGGAGACCAGTCCTGGCCGATGCCCCTCGTGCGGTCGAGCAGCTTCTCTGACGACTCCCCCGGGCTCGCGATGCCCGACAGGTCGCCCTTCACGTCGGCAGCGAAGACCGGCACGCCGGCGGCCGACAGCTGCTCCGCCAGCACCTGCAGGGTCTTCGTCTTGCCAGTGCCGGTGGCTCCGGCGACGAGACCGTGACGGTTCATCATCGCCAGCGGGATGCGCACCGGCACGTCGGCCCGGGCATCCCCGTTGACGAGGGCGCCCATCTCGAGCGCGGCTCCGGAGAACGCGTAGCCGGCGCGGATGGCGTCGACGTCGGTCTCTCCCAGAGGTCCTGGTGTCGCGATCGCGGGCGCAGGAACTTCCGACCCCGCTGCCGGAGCCGCCGCCGCGGGGGCCGTTGCCGCCTGCGCCGCCGCCTCGCCCGCCGCCTGAGCGTCGGCCGCCGTCTGCGCCTGCGCCGTCGCTGCCGCCGCGGCCTGAGCCGCGAGTTCCTGCGCCTTGGCCATCGCGGCCTCTGCCTCGGCCTGCGCCTTCGCGGCGGCGGCGACGAGCGCCTCGGCGTTCTGACGGGCGGTCTCCACTGCGTCGCTCATGGGGTCAGCCTAAGAGCCGGTGCCGCCGTCGGGAAGACCCGGCCGACGCCGCCTGGACACAGGGTCTACGCGCCAGCCGACGCCGATCGCCGCCGCTCCCGCAGCAGCCGCAGCGCGAACGGGGCCCACAGCACGACGGCCACTCCCCCGCCGACGAGGAGGCCGCCCACCGTGTCGGTGAGCCAGTGCGCTCCGAGGTAGGTGCGGCTCACCAGCATCACGACGGCGTACACGGCGCCGCCGATCCAGACCCGCCGCATCCCGAAGATGACGCCGAGGGCGACGGCCATGGTCGCGGCGTTCGCCACGTGCCCCGACGGGAACGACCCGAAGTCGCTCGTCACCAGGATGTCGGCGGGTCGCGCGCGCCCGAACGTGTGCTTGAGCGCCTGGACGACGCCGGCGCTGAGGATGGTCGCCATCACGAAGTAGAGGGCGCCCGCCCGGTGCCGCGTGATCAGCAGCCAGACGACGATGCCGATCGGAACGGCGAACACACCGAACCAGCCGCCACCGATGAAGTTCATGACGAGCGCCGGACCCTGCCAGATCGGAGACCGGTGCTCGACAATCTCCTCCATCCACTCGGCGTCGAGGAGGTCGGCGGTGCTCCGCACCGTGACGAGCCAGCCGATCAGAAGGGCGAGCCCGACGGCTCCGAGGGCGCTGATGACGGGCCAGCGGCGGCTGACTCCGAGCGCGACCCGGCGCTCGGTGGGGCCGGGCTCACCCGGTCGGGGTTCGGCGGCGCGGGGCTCGGTCGGCGTCGGCATCCATCCACGCTACCCACGCCACGCTGATAGACCCGCGTCAGTGCCCCAGCGGCGGCACCGTCCGCGGCCGCACCAGGATCCACAGGCTCAGGATCGCCACGGCGCTCGTGCACGCCATGACGGCGCCCATCGGAGCTGCGGTCGAGATGCCAATGACTCCGACGATGGGCGAGATGAGGCCGGCGAGCCCGAAGTTGAGGGCGCCGAGGAGGGAGGCGGCAGTTCCTGCCTCTTTGCCGTGGTTCGCCAGAGCGAGCACCTGCACCTGCGGGAAGGAGAAGCCGCACGACGCGATGAAGATCCACAGGGGCACGAGCACGCCGAGCAGGCCGACCTGGAGGGTGTCGAGAATGACGATAGTGAGGGCGGCGACCAGCATGGTGGCGGTGGAGCACGCGAGGATCCACTGCGGCCCGAAGCGCTGGGCCAGGCGCGCACTGATCTGCACGCCGACCACGATGCCGAGCGAGTTGACGGCGAACAGCAGGCCGTACTCCTGCGCCGAGAATCCGTACAGCGACTGGAACAGGAACGACGACGACGAGAGGTACGCGAACAGCCCCGAGAAGATCATGGCGCCCATGAGCGCGACGCCGACGAAGATGCGGTCGTGGAAGAGGATCCGGTACCGCTGCCGGAGCGTCGAGTGCCCCTGCTCGGCGCGGCGCTCCTTCGGCAGGGTCTCGACGATGAAGAAGACCGCCGCCACCACCACGAGCACCCCGTAGGCCGCGAGCACCGCGAAGATGCCGCGCCAGCTCGTGAAGCGCAGCAGCTGCGAGCCGATCACCGGCGCGAGGATCGGCGCCAGGCCGTTCACCAGTGCCAGGCGCGACAGCATGCGCACCAGCGGCTTGCCGCCGAAGAGGTCGCGCACCAGGGCCATGGCGACGACACCGCCCGCCGCCGCTCCCATCCCCTGCAGAACCCGGAAGAGGCCCAGGAACTCGATGTTCGCCGCCGTGGCCGCCCCCACGCTCGCGCACACGTGGAGCGAGCTCGCCACGATCAGGGGCAGCCGCCGCCCGACCTTGTCGCTCCACGGCCCGACCAGCAGCTGCCCGAGGCCGAACCCGATGGTCGTCGCAGTCAGCGTGAGCTGGACCGTCGCCGTCGTCACGCTGAAGTCGGACTCCAGCGCCGGAAACGCGGGCAGGTAGAGGTCGATCGTCGCCGGCCCCAGCGCCGTGAGGGCGCCGAGCACGACGATGTAGACCAGGCGCTGTCGCCGGGAGAGGGCGTCTCCCGGGTGCACGACGATTGTCACGGAGCTCCTTTGCGCGGGCGGCGGTACTCGGCCGCGGAGAAGGGCCGGACGCACGGCAGGACGTCGCGGACCGCTCCTGGATCAGCGGGAGAAAGATGGGGGTGATCGGCGACAACTCGACGGTCGTCGTCCATCCAGAGTAGTGGCGATCCGGATCGCACGACAGATGTCGGCGGGCGATCCTGCGTTAATTCTCGGCACCCGGCGTCTAGGCTCAGGGCCACCATAAAGCACCTGGAGGATCACATGGTTGATGCGAGAATCGTGCAGACGACGAAGTCATTGCACGCCGCCATCATCGAGCTTGCATCGGCTGCTCCCGTGTCGACGATCACCGTCGCCGACGTCACCCGCGCGGCGGGCATCAACCGGGCCACCTTCTACAGCCACGCGACTTCGCCCGGCGGGCTCCTCGCCGACGTGCTCACGCCCGAGCTCGACGCCATCCGCGAGAGCGACCTCGCCCTGCGCGAGGTCGGTGGACACTCGCCGGAGGAGATCTCGCGGAAGGGCATGGAGCGCGTCGTCGATCACGTGGTGAAGTACCGCGACATCTACCGGCTCGCGCTGCCCGACAACCTCGACGCGTCGACGCACCGGGTACTGGCTCGCCACTTCGAGGTGTCGTCGCTCCTGCACTTCGAGAACCGCATCTCGGACAGCCTGCCCGAAGCGATCTCCCCGCCCTTGGCGGCCGGCTTCATCGCTCACGGGCTCGTCGGCGTGATCGAGAACTGGCTCACCGGCAAGCGCACCAGCCGCAAGGTGCTCGTCGACAACATCATCCTGCTCCTGCCCGAATGGTGGGACTGACCGCAGGCGTCACTCGGCGAGACCACGGGCGTAGTCGGCCAGGGTGTCGGCCGCGAGCGCGGCTCGCACCTTCGACGTCGCCGCCGGATCGACCTTGACGATGGACTGCGTGCCCACCATGCCGGTGCCGCCCGTCGGCAGCGTGAAGAAGTCGAAGTTCTTCAGGTCGGCTCCGCGCAGGCTGTAGGCCAGCGCTCCGGACTCGCGGAGCGTGAACCCGGCATCGACCGTCACGGTGCGCGAGGTCTCCCGGACGAACTCGACCAGGCTGGCAGGATCAGCCAGCACGTCCCGGCTCAGCGCCCGGCTCACGATGCCCTGCAGGAGAAGCTGCTGGTTCGTGACCCGCTGGTAGTCGCCGGTCGAGAAGGCGTAGCGCTCGCGCGCGAACGTGAGGGCTCGCTCGCCCTCGAGAGTGATCGGGCCGGCGGCGAAGAACCGGTCGTCGCCGCGGCTCGCCGTGAACGGCGTCGGGTTGTCGACTACCACGCCTCCTAGAGCCGTCGTCATGGCGGACAGCCCGGCGAAGTCGATGATCGCGACATGGTCGATGCGCGCGCCGAGGAGGTCTTCGAGCGTCTCGATGAGCAGGGCCGTGCCGCCGTGCGCGAGGGCGGCGTTGACCTTGGTCTCACCGTGGCCGGGAACGGGAACCCACAGGTCGCGCAGGATCGACATGACTGCGACATGCTGCCGGTCGGCCGAGACGTTCAGGAGCATGATCGTGTCGGCGCGCTGATTGCCGGAGCGCCCCTCGAGATCGGGTCGGCGCGAGTCGGAGCCGATGAGCAAAATGTTCTTCGCCCCGGTCGAGGCGGCAGGCCGCTTGCCCGAGGGGAACGCGGTGTCGTCGGCGATCGTCGTCAGATTGCCGCCGACGACGTCGTGCACGAAGAGCGCGCCGGCGGCCACGGCACTGCCCAAGAGGGCGACGACGATCAGGAGGGCGACGAGGACCCGGCGACGACGGCGCGAGCGGCGCTTGGTCACGCCGTCGCGACGACGGCTGGAGCGGCTGGGGAGGATCTCGACTTCGGCTGTCGTCGGGCTCGGCGGGTTCTGCGGGCTCATCGGGTTCTGCGGGCTCATCGGGGTCAGTACGCCCCCACCGGCAGCACCACGGCTCGCACGGTGCGGGCGAGGATGACGACGTCGTAGCGGAGGTTCCAGTTGTCGACGTAGTGGATGTCGAGGTCGAGCCCGGCCTCCCATGAGAGGGTGCTGCGCCCGCCGACCTGCCACGCTCCGGTCATGCCCGGAACCGCTTCGAGGCGGCGGACGGCTCGGGCGCAGTACTCGTCGACCTCGCACGAGAGGGCCGGTCGGGGCCCGACCAGGCTCATGTCGCCGAGGAGCACATTGACGAGCTGCGGCAGCTCGTCGATCGAGAACCGTCTGAGGACGCGGCCCACCGGCGTGATGCGAGGGTCGTCGATCATCTTGAAGAGCGGACCCTCGATCGTCGTGCGCTTCTTGAGCTCGTCCAGACGACGATCGGCGTCGGCGTACATGGTGCGGAACTTGAGGATCTCGAAGGGGCGGCCGTCGAGGCCGATTCGCTCCTGCCGGTAGATGGCCGGACCGCGGCTCGTGAGACGGATGACCGCCGCGACGACGAGCATGGGGAGCAGCAGCAAGAGGAGTCCGAAGGCGGAGCCGGCGAGGTCGACGGCGCGCTTGGGCACGGAGTCGCTCGAACGGGAGGCCCTGTCGACGAAGCTGATCGGTGCGGAAGCGTCAGCAGGAGGGGCGGCGCTGATCGGGCGCGGAGCGCGGGTTGCGAGAGACACAGAAACCTCGAATCGAATGCGAAATATCAAATCCGAGACTAGGCCAATTCGCCCTCGATATCAATACCTGACATGTCGGGTTCGGATACGAAAAAGGGCCCGCTCACGAGGAGCGGGCCCAGGGGTGCTGCTGCGGGTCTCAGCCGAGGCGGCCGAGCGCCCCGTCGACGTCGGCGAGGAGGTCGTCGATCGACTCGATCCCGACCGAGAGGCGGATGACGTTCTCGGGGACGGCGAGCTCGGTCCCCTTCACCGATGCGTGGGTCATCTCGGACGGGTAGCCGATGAGCGACTCGACGCCGCCCAGCGACTCGGCGAGCTGGAACACCTCGGTCGACTCGGCGAAGGTGCGGGCCGCCGCGGGACCGCCGGCCAGCGCGACCGAGAGCATGCCGCCGAAGCGCTTCATCTGACGTGAGGCGAGCTCGTGGCCGGGGTGCGTCGCGAGGCCGGGGTAGAAGACGGTCTCGACGGCAGGGTGCTCCACGAGGGCCTCGGCGATGGCCTGCGCGTTCGACGAGTGGCGGTCCATGCGGACGCCGAGGGTCTTGATGCCGCGGATCGTGAGCCAGGCCTCCATCGGGGCCGAGATGGCGCCGACGCCGAACTGGATGAAGCCGATCTTCGACGCGAGCTCGTCGTCGTTCACGACGAGGGCGCCGCCGAGGGTGTCGGAGTGGCCGCCGAGGTACTTGGTCGTCGAGTGCACCACGACGTCCGCACCGAGGGCGAGGGGCTGCTGCACGTATGGCGACGCGAAGGTGTTGTCGACCACGACGAGAGCGCCGGCGGCGTGGCCGATCTCGGCCAGCCCCGCGATGTCGGTGATCTTCATCAGCGGGTTGCTGGGCGTCTCGACCCACAGGACGGTGGTCTCGCCGGGGCGGGCGGCGGCACGCACCGCGTCGAGGTCGCTCATGTCGACGGTCTCGAGCGTGACGCCCCAGGCCGCCCAGACCCGGTTCACGAGACGGTGGGTGCCGCCGTACACGTCGTTGCCCATCACCACTCGTGAGCCGGGGGCCAGGACGGCCCGCAGCAGGCTGTCCTCGGCGGCGAGGCCCGACGAGAAGCTGAACGCCGCCGAACCGCCCTCGAGGCTCGCGAGGACTGTCTGGAGCGACTCGCGCGTGGGGTTGGCCGAGCGGCCGTACTCGTAGCCGCCGCGGAAGCCGCCGATGCCGTCCTGGACGAAGGTGGACGTCTGGTAGATCGGCGGGATGATCGCGCCGGTCGTGGGGTCGAACGCCTGGCCGTCGTGGATGGCGCGGGTCTCGAAGTCGTGGCTCACAGGGGTACCTCGGGGTTCGGTCGAGCAGGAACAGGGATTATTCGGACAGGAAGGCGAGGAGGTCGTGACGCGTCACGACCGCGGCCGGTTTGCCGTCCGTCGTCACGAGCAGGGCGTCGTTCTTCTCGAGCGCGCGCCGCGCGACCGAGACCGACTCGTTGAGGCCGATCAGGGCGAGCGGCGGCCCGATGAACGTGGCGACCGGGTCGGTCATCTGGGCCTGGCCCGAGAAGACCTGCTCCAGGAGCGCGCGCTCCTCGACGGCGCCGACGACCTCGCCGATGACGACCGGCGGCTCGGCCGACAGCACCGGCATCTGCGACACACCGTACTTCGACATGATCTGGACGACGTCGCGGACGGTATCGGACGGGTGGGCGTGCACGAGGTCGGGCAGCTCGCCGCTCTTCGAGGCGATGAGGTCTGAGACGGTGGTCTCGTCGCTCTCTTCGCTGAAGCCGTACGAGCGCATCCAGCGGTCGTTGAAGATCTTGCCGAGGTAGCCGCGGCCCGAGTCGGGCAGCAGCACGACCACGATGTCGTCGGGTCCGAGCTCGCGGGCCACGTCGAGGGCGGCGGCGACGGCCATGCCGCTCGATCCTCCGACCAGCAGCCCCTCTTCGCGGGCGAGACGGCGCGTGATGTCGAACGACCGGGCGTCCGACACGGCGATGATCCGGTCGACGACGGAGCCGTCGTAGGCGCCGGGCCAGAAGTCCTCGCCCACTCCCTCGACCAGGTAGGGGCGACCGGTGCCGCCTGAGTAGACGCTGCCCTCGGGGTCTGCGCCGACGATGGTGATGGCGCCCTCGGAGGCCTCCTTCAGGAAGCGACCGGTGCCGCTGATCGTGCCGCCGGTGCCGACTCCGGCGACGAAGTGCGTGATGCGCCCGTCGGTGTCGCGCCAGATCTCGGGGCCGGTGGTCTCGTAGTGGCTGAGCGGGCCGTTCGGGTTCTCGTACTGGTTCGGCTTGAAGGCACCGGGGATCTCGCTCACGAGGCGGTCGGAGACGCTGTAGTACGACTCGGGGCTGTCGGGAGCGACGGCGGTCGGCGTGACGATGATCTCGGCACCGTAGGCGGTGAGCACGTTGCGCTTGTCTTCGCCGACCTTGTCGGGCAGCACGAAGACGCAGCGGTAGCCGCGCTGCTGGGCGACCAGGGCGAGCCCCACACCGGTGTTGCCGCTGGTCGGCTCGACGATCGTGCCACCGGGCTTCAGCAGTCCGTCTCGCTCGGCGGCGTCGATGATGCGCGTCGCGATGCGGTCTTTCGACGACCCGCCCGGGTTCAGGTACTCGACCTTGACGAGGACGGTGGCGCTGATGCCCTCCGTCAGCCGATTGAGCTTCACGAGCGGGGTGTTGCCGACGAGGTCGATGACGGAGTCCGCGTACTTCACCACTCGAGTCTACCGAGGGGTGCCTGTCGGCAGGGGGCTGTTACGCCGACGGACGAATCGCGAGCGTCGGCGCGTCCTCGATCGACGCGACTTCGGCATCGTGCGGTCACGCGAACGGCTCTCGGCACCACGGAGGACACCCAGCGTCCCGAAGGTCAGAGCGGGACGTTCGCCTGCTGCTCGTAGAGCTCCGTGTACAGGCCTCCGAGGGCGACCAGCTCGTCGTGCGTACCCCGTTCGACGATGCGGCCCGCCCGGACGACGAAGATCACGTCGGCCGCGCGGACGGTCGACAGGCGGTGCGCTATCGAGATCGTGGTGCGCCCGCGCGAGGCGTTGTCGAGCGCCGCCTGCACGATGCGCTCCGACACCGAGTCGAGCGCGCTGGTCGCCTCGTCGAGCACCAGCACTGCGGGGTCTTTCAGGAGCACGCGCGCGATGGCCAGCCGCTGCTTCTCGCCGCCCGAGAGCCGGTAGCCGCGCTCCCCCACGAGCGTCTCGTACCCCTCGGGGAAGGAGGCGATCGTCTCGTGGATGTTCGCCTGGCGCGCTGCGTCCTCGAGCTGCTCCTGAGAGGCGCCCGGCCGCGCGTAGCGGAGGTTCTCGGCGATCGTGGCGTGGAAGAGGTAGGTCTCCTGGCTGACGATGCCTATGTTCGAGACGAGGTCGTCCTGGCCGAGGTCGCGCACGTCGACTCCGGCGAAGCGCACGCTGCCCCCGGACGCCTCGTAGAACCGCGGGATCAGATACGAGACCGTGGTCTTGCCGGCGCCGGAAGGGCCGACGAAGGCGGCGAACTGGCCCGGCTCGATATCGAACGTGAGTCCGGCGAGGGTCCGGGCTCCGGGCTCGGCGTCCGGGTAGGCGAACGTGACGTCGTCGAACTCGACGCGCCCCAGCTGCGACCGGTCGACCCGCTCGGGCACAGCAGGCTCGCGGATCGCGGGCGTCAGGTCGAGGTACTCGAAGATCCGGGCGAAGAGGGCGCTTGACGTCTGGATGTCGAGCGCCACCCGCAGCAGCGCCATGAGCGGGAACGTCAGACGGGCCTGGACGGTGGTGAACGCGACGATCGTCCCGGCAGTCACGTCGACGCCGCCCTGGATCAGGTAGGCGGCGACGATGTAGATCACGGCGGGGATGATCGACAGGAAGATCTGCACGGTCGCGAAGAACCCCTGGCCGCTCATCGTCTGCCGCACCTGCAGGCCGATCTGCGTGCGGTTCTCGTTCGCGTAGCGCTCGACCTCGGTGCGCTGCTGATTGAAGGCCTTCGCGAGCAGGATCCCGGACACGCTGAGCGTCTCCTGCGTGATGGCCGTCATGTCCGACAGCGACTCCTGCGTCTGAGTGGCGATCCGCGCCCGGACCTGGCCCACGCGCCGCTGCGCGACGACGAGCACCGGCAGCAGGATCACGGCCACGACGGTCATCTGCCACGACAGCAGCAGCATCGCCACGAACGCCGCGATCACCGTGACCGTGTTGCCGAGGATGCTCGAGACCGTGTTGCTCAGGACATTGGCCACGCCGCCCACGTCGTTCTGCAGGCGCGACTGGATGATCCCCGTCTTGGTGCGGGTGAAGAACGCGAGCTCCATGCGCTGCAGGTGTCCGAACAGGCGGATGCGGAGCGCACCCATCACCTTGTTGCCCACGGTGGCCGTCAGGTAGGTCTGCCAAACGCCGAGACCGGCCGACAGGATCCAGAGGCCGACCATGGCGCCGACGAGGCGCATGAGCACGGGGATGTTCGGGCCGCCGGCCGGGAAGAGGCCCCTGTCGAAGGCCTGCTGGGTCAGGAGCGGGGGCAGGACGCTGATCGCCGCCGACACGAGCACCAGCACGACTGTCACGATGAGCGCCCGCCGATGCGGCTGGAACAGGCTGCGGATCCGCCGGAACAGGTCGGGGATCTTCGGGGCGTCCGCATTGGCCGCCTTCTGCGCCCGGGCATCGGCGGCCGATACTCGCCCGGGGCCGCCCGGTCGGCCGCCGCCGCCGCCTCGCATGCCGCCGCCCGAGGCGATCTGATCCATCCTGCTCACCGGCTCACAGTACGCCCGCTGCGATGACCCCAGTTCTGGCCGATGTGCGAAAAGCTCCCGGTGGAAAGAAATCTCAGTTTATGATGTTGTCGGGCAGTGGCCCGAAGCAGGGGGTAGATCGAGGTCTCTCCCGTCAGGACGATCCGCCCGAAGCACGATCGTCGCCTTCGGATCGCGTCCAACGAGCTGCATTCCCCGTCCCGACCGGGGAACTACCCGATGCAGCAGAGGTATTCCGTGAACTCCCGAAACGATACGACCGGCGAACCCGAAAACTCGACGGCGCTGCAACTCGACGGCCGCAACGCGCTCGACACGATCGAGACAATGTGGCCCCAGATCGCGCCCATCCAGGGTGCCCGGCTTCGCGACGCCATCCGCAGCATCCCCGAGAAGGAGTGGAGCGACCGCGCCCGCATCCTGCTCGCTCTCGCGGCCAGCTACCGCTCCATCGGCTCGACGTCCCGGAGTGCCGCGCTGCCCTGGTTCCGCGCCGTCGACAAGAGCATCAGGGCCGATCCGGGCAGTCCGCTCGACGTCCGCGTCGGCTACCTGATCCACTTCGCGGCTACCATGCGCACGATGGGCGACATCGAGCGCTCCCGTGAGAACCTCGAGACGGCGCGCACCATGATCGAGAGCGACGAGTCGCTCGACATCAGCCGCCGCATCGACCTGAGCGCCTCCTTCTCACTGCAGCTGGGCCTCGCGCGCATCCACACCGGCGCCTTCGACGAGGCCCTGTTCGCGCTGTCGCTGGCCGAGGGGCTCGCCAACGAGCACCTGTCGACCGCCGAGCGGGTCGAGTGCCACTCGGCGCTCGCCTACGTGGCGTTCCTGCTCGGCGACTTCGCCCTCGCCGACAGCCAGATCGACCTCGCCGCCCAGCACGCCGACGGAACCGACCTGCTGCGCTCGTCGTTCGGCGCGCTCGCGCAGGTGACGCGCTTCCACCTCCACATCGAGCGTGAGAGCGGCTCCGAACCGCACGAGGCGCTGCTCCGCGACCTGCGCATCGCCTGCCGCAACACCGACTGGGAGGCGCACTCGCTGTACGTCGAGGCCCTCTCCCGCTACGACGACGGCGCCTCGATCGAGGCGCTCGATCTGCTCGGCCGCGTCACACGGCTGCTCGCGCACTTCTCGGGCGCGTCGGCGCTCGATTCGGCGACACGGATCCTGCGCTCCGAAGCCCTTCGGTCGCTGGGCGAGGCATCGCAGTCACACGACGCCCTCGCCGACATCCCGGTAGGCCAGCACCACGTCAACTGCCCCGCCAGCATCACCGCACTCGCCTCGTTGACATTGGGCGACCCGCAGCAGGCGCTGGACGCGCTCGAGTCGTGCCTGGCGCTCGGCGACCTGCACTCGATGCGGTCGATGGTGCAGATCCACGCGATCGCCGCGGCCGCGCACGACGACCTCGGCAACGCGGTCGCATCGAGCATCGCCTTCGACCGATCGCTGCTCATGGCGGCCGTGAACGGCGTCGTCTGGCCGTTCGCCACGCTCCCGTCGGAAGTGCTGGAGCGCTTGCTCGGCCGCGCCGCCGGGCGCGTTCAGCCGGCGATCGTCGTCGCGATGATGGAGCGCCTCCGCACCGCCCCCTCGACGGACTCCGTCGTGCTCGTCGACCCGCTCAGCGAGCGCGAGCTGGTCATCGTGCGGCACCTGGCGACCGGCGCGACCCTCAGCCAGATCGGCGCCGAGCTCTTCATCTCGGTGAACACGGTCAAGAGCCACGTCCGCAGCATCTACCGCAAGCTCTCGGCGACGAACCGCCGCGAGGCGATCGCGCGCGCCGTGCAGCTGGGCCTCGCCGAGCAGGAGCAGTAGCAGTAGCAGTAGCAGTAGCGCTGCCCGGCGCAGGCGACGCTGGCAGCGCGAAAGCCCCGGACCTCTCGGCCCGGGGCTTTCGTGTCAGCAGTGGTGAGACTACTTGAGGGTGATCGTGGCGCCGGCGGCCTCGAGCTGAGCCTTGGCCTTCTCGGCGGTCTCCTTGTTGGCACCCTCGAGGACGGTGCTGGGGGCACCGTCGACGACGGCCTTGGCCTCGCCGAGGCCGAGGCTGGTGAGCGCGCGAACCTCCTTGATGACCTGGATCTTCTTGTCACCGGCGGCCTCGAGGACGACGTCGAACGAGTCCTTCTCCTCGACCTCTTCGGCCGGGGCGGCGGGGCCAGCGGCACCGGCAGCGGCGACGGGGGCAGCGGCGGTGACCTCAAAGACCTCTTCGAACTTCTTGACGAAGTCGCTGAGCTCGATGAGCGTGAGCTCCTTGAAAGCCTCGATCAGTTCGTCCTGGCTGAGCTTTGCCATTTGTTTCTCCTTGTTGGTAGTGCTGAAAGTGTGGGGTGGTGAGTACTGGACGACCGCTTACGCGGCGTCCTCCTGCTTGGCGCGCAGAGCCTCGACCGTGCGAACGGTCTTCGACAGCGGAGCCTGGAACAGGTAGGCCGCACCGAACAGCGAAGCCTTGAAGGCGCCGGCCAGCTTGCCCAGCAGCACCTCCCGCGACTCGAGATCGGCGAGCTGGTTGACCTCGGCTGCGCTCAGAGGGTTACCGTCGAAGTAACCGCCCTTCACGATCAGCTCGGGGTTCGCCTTGGCGAAGTCACGCAGGCTCTTGGCCACGGCGACAGGGTCTCCGTGGACGAAAGCGATCGCGGACGGGCCGACGAGTTCCTCGTCGAACGACGAGATCCCCGCAGCGTTCGCCGCGATCTTGGTGAGCGTGTTCTTCACGACGGCGTAGGTGGCGTCCTCACGGATACCGGTGCGCAGCGCTTTGAGCTGAGCAACGGTGAGGCCGCGGTACTCGGTGAGCAGGACGGCGGTCGAGCTACGGAACGACTCCGTGAGCTCGGCGACCGAAGCTTCCTTGTTCGCCATGTCGCTCCTAACGTGTGAAAGCTGGCAGCCCCTCGTGACTCTCTCGAGTCCAGTGCTCACACGAAAAAAGCTCCGCGCAGAATGCACGGAGCTTGAGCTTCGAACACCTGCGCGGGACGTCTCTCGGGAGAGAACCTTCGGCCAGCGCTTGCTCTTTCGAGCGGGCACCGACAACCAGCGGTCTTGGGCTTCGTTCACTATAGGCGACCGGCCCGAGTTCCTGCAACTCCCGCCGAAGACGCCGGGCATCGGTCACAGGCAGTGTCTGCAGGAACTCGGGGCGGTCGCTACGAGCGCACCGGCTCGGGCGCCGGCAGCGGAACCGGCCGACCCTGCGGTGCGCGCTCGAGCGGCAGCCGCACCGTGAAGACGGCACCGGGGTCGCCGTTCGTCGCGGTCACCGTGCCCCCGTGCGAGTGCACGACGGCATGGACGATGGCCAGGCCGAGACCGGTCGAGCCGGCCTTGCGCGACCGCGAGCTGTCGGCCCGGGCGAACCGCTCGAACAGCACCGGCATGACGGCGGGGTCGATCCCCGGACCGTTGTCCGAGACCGTGACGATGGCTTCGTGAGTCGTGTCGTCGCGCTCCAGGCTGACCCACACCTCGGTGCCGTCGGGCGTGTGGGTGCGGGCGTTGGCCAGGAGGTTCGCGACGACCTGATGCAGGCGCATCGGGTCGCCGAGCAGCGTGATCGGCACCTCGGGCACCGAGACGTCGTACTGGTGCTCCGTCGCCTGAACGTGCGTGTCGTGCACGGCGTCCAGGACGATGCGCGTGAGGTCGACCTCCTTCTTGACGAGGTCGGTGCCCTCGTCGAGGCGGGCCAGCAGCAGGAGCTCCTCGACCAGCGACGTCATGCGGACCGACTCGGATTCGATTCGGCCCATGGCGTAGACCACGTCTTCGGGGAGGTCCTTGCCCATGCGGCGGGTGAGCTCGGCGTAGCCGCGCACCGAGGCGAGCGGCGTGCGGAGCTCGTGTGACGCGTCGGCGACGAACTGCCGCACCTTGTTCTCGGACTCCTGGCGGGCCGTGAGCGCATGCGAGACGTGACCGAGCATGCGGTTCATGGCGGCGCCGACGCGTCCGACCTCGGTGCGGGTGTCGGTGTCCTCCTCGGGCACGCGGGCGTCGAGCGCGACCTCGCCGCGGTCGAGCGGCATCTCGGCGACGCGAGCCGCGGTCTCGGCCATGCGCTGCAGCGGTCCGAGGGCGTACTTGACGGTGATCATGGCGAAGAAGATCGCGGCGGCGATGCCGGCGGCCGCGATGATCGCGATGCCGGCGATGAGCTTGCCGACGGGGCCGGTGACGGAGTCTCGCGGCAGGCCCACGACGACGCGAGCCTGGACGAAGCTGCCGCTGGGAAGCTGCACCGTGACCGGCACCGCACGCACGAGATAGCTGCCGTAGCTCGAACCGAGCTGGATCTCCTCGCTCTTGTCGCCGGTCGCCACGTTCGAAAGGGCTGTCTTCGTGGCAGACGACACGGTGCCGACGCGTCCGGACTCGAGCACGAGACCGGAACCGAGCGTGCTGCTCGTGGCAGAGGCTGCGCTGCCCGAGTAGTAGATGGTCACGGTGCCCGGTGCCTGGTTGGGTCCGCCCGTGTCGGCACCCGACCCGCCGAAGCCGTTGCGGCCGTCCTGGCCTGAGGCGCGAGCGACGGCGGACGTGAGCTGCGCGTCAAGTTGGGCCGAGAGGACGCGCTGCAGGACGACCACGCTCAGGGCGCCGATCAGGATCGCCAGCAGAGCCGAGATCGCCACGATGCTCAGCACGAGGCGCCGGCGGAGCGTGAACGGACCACCGAAGCTCTTCGCCCATCCTCGCGCGACGGCTACGGGGTGGACCGTCATGCGACGGGCTTGATCACGTAACCCACGCCGCGCACGGTGTGGATCATGGGCTCTTCGCCCGCGTCGATCTTCTTGCGGAGGTACGAGATGTAGATCTCGACGACGCTGGACTTGCCGCCGAAGTCGTACGACCACACGCGGTCGAGGATCTGCGCCTTCGACAGCACACGGCGCGGGTTGCGCATGAGGAAGCGCAGCAGCTCGAACTCAGTGGCGGTGAGCTCGATCTCGCGACCGGCGCGCGACACCTCGTAGCTCTCCTCGTCGAGCACGAGGTCGCCCACGATGATGCGCGAGTCGCCGCCCTCGGAGACCATCGCGGCCGAGCGGCGGATGAGGCCGCGGAGACGGGCGACGACCTCTTCGAGGCTGAACGGCTTGGTGACGTAGTCGTCGCCGCCCGCGGTCAGGCCCGTGACGCGGTCCTCGACGGCGTCCTTCGCCGTGAGGAAGAGGATGGGGGTGTCGTCGCCGCCGGTGCGGAGGCGGCCGAGCACCTGGAGGCCGTCGATGTCGGGGAGCATGACGTCGAGGACGATCGCGTCGGGCTTGAACTCGCGGGCGAGCGTCAGAGCGGTCTGTCCGTCCGGTGCGGCCTTGACCTCCCAGCCCTCGTAGCGGAGCGCCATGGAGAGCAGGTCGGTGAGGCTGTTCTCGTCGTCGACGACGAGCACTCGGAGGGGCGAGCCGTCGGCGCGGGTGAGGCGCGGTGCGGCGGGGGCGGTGATGGGGGCTGAAGTGGTCACGCTCTCAAGTATCTGCCGGTTTCTATGAGCTGCCTGTGACGACCTGATGAGCCCGCCAGGGATTTGCTTCATAGGAATTTGACAAGGTCGCGATAACCCCGCCATATGCGCCGTCCGTACTGTCGCCATGTTCACAGCACCTTGCCACCACCCCGAGGAGTACCCCTTGTTCTTCACCTACCTGTACCGGGAGCTGAGCAACCGGCGCAAGCAGACGGCGATCATCGCCACCGGCATGGCCCTGGCCATCGCGCTCGTCATCATCGTCAACTCCGTCGCAGGCGGGGTGAAGGCGGCGCAGTCGACCGTGCTCCAGTCCGTCTACGGCGTCGGCACCGACATCACCATCAGCCAGACCGAGACGCCGTCGTCGACCGGCGGTCGGCCGACCTTCACCTTCGGCTCCGGCGGCGGAACGACCAGCGGCAACAGCACGTCGCTGTCGCAGTCCAGCCTGAGCGCTGCACGGGGCACGGCCACCTTCGCCGACTCCGCCCTCGCGAAGGTCGAGAAGACGACCGGCGTGAAGAGCGCCGCGGCGACCCTGTCGCTCCAGCTCAACGACTTCTCGGGCACCACGACGCAGCAGGGCACGTCGGGCACGACCGGAGGCACCGCCCAGCAGCAGGCCCCGACCGGCACGGCCACCGGCGCGCCGACCGGCGGCCAGGGCGGCGGCGGCTTCGGCGGCGGCTCGTTCAGCTTCGACCAGACGACGGTCTCGGGCGTCAGCGTCACGGCCGACGCCGTGGGCCCCCTCACGAGCGTCTCGCTCACCAAGGGCCGCACCTTCACGTCGGCCGACGCCGGCGAGCACGTCCTGATCGTCGACAGCTCGTACGCCAAGACCGAGAGCCTCGCGGTCGGCGACACCAAGAAGATCGGCTCCACGACCTTCACCGTGATCGGCATCGTCAAGTCGACCTCGTCGTCGGCGACCACCGGCTCCGACATGTACATGCCCCTCGACACCGCCCAGAAGGTCGCCGACCTCTCGGGCAAGGTCAGCACCATCTACGTCAGCGCCGAGTCGTCCAGCGACGTCTCGACGCTCAAGAGCGCTCTCGAGAAGACCCTCCCGAAGGTGACGGTCTCGACGGAGTCCGACCTGGCGTCCAGCGTCTCCGGCTCCCTGTCGACGGCTTCCAGCCTGGTCTCGAACCTCGGCACCTGGCTGTCGATCATCGTGCTGGCCGCCGCCTTCCTGATCGCGATCCTGTTCACGGTCTCGGGCGTCACCCGCCGCACCCGCGAGTTCGGCACGCTGAAGGCGATCGGCTGGTCGAACGGCCGCATCGTGCGTCAGGTGGCCGGCGAGTCGTTCGTGCAGGGCCTCATCGGCGGCGTCGCCGGCGTAATCGTGGGCATCGTCGGAGTCATCGTGATCAACGTCATCGCCCCGACGCTCTCGGGCGGCGCCGCGACGACGACAGCCGGAGGCGCAGGCGGCGGCACTCCCCCGGGCGGGGCGGCCGGCGGCACGGCGGGCGGAGCCGAGGGAGGCACGGGCGCAGGAACCGGCGCCACCGGCGCCCGCTTCGGCGCCCAGGTCGCCTCCACTGCAACCGAGGTCAGCCTCCACGCCCCGATCGCCGTCTCGATCATCGTGATCGCGGTCGCCCTCGCCGTGATCGGCGGCCTCCTCGCCGGTGCGATCGGCGGATGGCGCGCCTCGCGCCTCCGTCCCGCCGAAGCTCTCCGCAGCGTGGCCTGAGCCGCGACCTCCGACATCGACACGACAGGACTCCCATGTACTCCCTGAAAGACGTCACCAAGACGTACGTCCAGAAGAAGCGCACCGTCACCGCGCTCAGCAAGGTGAACCTCGAGATCCCGACCGGCCAGATGGTCGCGATCCAGGGCCCCACCGGCGGCGGCAAGTCGACGCTGCTGCAGATGCTCGGCGCCCTCGACAAGCCCACGTCGGGCGAGATCGTGCTCGGCACGAAGACCGTCTCGACCCTCGGCGACTCGAAGCTCGCCGACATCCGCGCCACCGACATCGGCTTCGTGTTCCAGGGCTTCAACCTGATCCCGACGCTCACGGCGCTCGAGAACGTGCAGACCGCGTTCGCCCGCTCGCCACTGTCCCGCGACGAGCAGAAGGCGCGGTCGATGGCCGCACTCGAGTCGGTCGGGCTCGCCGAGCGCGCCGACCACCTGCCGTCGGAGCTCTCGGGCGGCCAGCAGCAGCGCGTCGCGATCTCCCGCGCGCTGGTCAAGGAGCCCAGCGTGCTCCTGGCCGACGAGCCGACCGGCGCCCTCGACGAGGCGACCCGCGACGAGATCATGGACCTCCTGGAGGGTGTGTGGCGCGACCGCGGCCTGACCCTGGTGATCGTGACGCACGACTCGTCGGTGGCTCGCCGCGCTGAGCGCCGCCTCCATCTCAAGGGCGGTCACGTCAAAGACGCCTAGCCCGTCGCCGCGCCCGCCCGTGGGCACGGCCAGACCCTCTCGATCGGCCGAGACGCGCGTCCGCGGACCGGCGGAGACGCCGATCGGGAGGGTCTAGGCGTCGGCGAGAGGGTAGGCGACGCAGGCGAAGCGGCGCGAGTCGGGCGCCCAGCCCGCCACGTTGAGCGTGCCCTGGCCGCCGAAGAGGCGGAGCAGCTCGCGGTCGCCGAGCCCGTCGGGGTCGCCCCCGACGAGCGGGAGTGCGCGGATCGCCACGGGGAGGTTCTCGGGGTGGCCGCGAGTTCCTGCGTCGTAAGAGAGGTAGACCAGGCACGACCCGTCGGGCGCCGGGTGCGGAAACCAGTCGACCGTGTCGGAGTCGACCACCCGCTCGAGCTCGGAGCCGTCGGGGCGGACGCGCGCGAGCTGGGCGTGGCCGGGCTCGTCGGTGAAGCGCTCGGTGTTGAACCAGACCCAGCCGCCCGCCAGCTCGGCGCCGTCGTCAGGGTGCTCGTCGTCGGTCACCAGCGTCGTCGCACCGTCGGCGACCGCCACGAGCGCCAGGTTCGTGCGCCACTCGTCGAACGCGGACTCGGGCGTGGGCCGCCCGCCGACGACCACCGAGAGTGCGGTGCCGTCGGGCGAGACGCCGTGCAGGTAGTTCTTGTAGCCGCGGCCCTCCGGGTGCTCGCGGGTCACGCGCCGCGCGGTTCCGCCGGCGGCGGGCACCTCGTAGACGTGGCCGTCCTTCCCGCTGACGAAGATCGAGGCCCCGTCGGGCGCGATGACGTGATCGTTGTTGATCTCAGGAACTCCGCCCATCGCGATCGGCTCCAGACGACCGTCCGCGAGCCCGAGCCTCCACAGCAGCCCGTCGGCGTTGACGACGAGCGAGTGTCCATCCGGGTCCCAGTTCGGCGCCTCGACGAGCACGGTGTCGCTCTCGAAGACGGTCTCGGCGTCGCCGGTCGCGGGGTCGACGAGCAGCACTCGGCTGCTCTGGCCGGGGAGGAGGGTGCGGGGCATGCCCCCAGTCAACCCGACGGAGCGGGATGCGCCGTGCTGCCGCGCACGACAAGCGTCGTCGCGAGTTCCAGGCGGGTCGAGCGGAGCGCCGGCTCCTCGCGCAGGCGGAGCACGAGGCGCGTGGCCTCCTCCGCCATCTCGGTGAGCGGCTGCCTCACCGTCGTCATCGGCGGGCCGGTGAAGCGCGTCATGTGGAGGTCGTCGAAGCCGACGACCGAGAGGTCGTCGGGAATCCGGAGCGCGAGCGTGCGGGCCGCCTCGTAGACGCCCAGGGCCTGCATGTCGCTGGCCGCGAAGATCGCCGTCGGGCGGTCCGGCCGGCCGAGAAGCACCAGCCCCTCGGCCAGCCCCACCTCGAGCGAGAAGTCGCCGCCGCGCACGTAGCCGCCGTGCTCGGGGATGCCGGCCCCGGCGAGAGCCGCCCGGTACCCGGAGAGCCGCGCGGTCGACGCCATGAAGCCGTCGGGACCGGAGATGGTCGCGATGTCCCGGTGGCCGAGCCCGATGAGGTGGCGGGTCGCCATGAAGCCGCCCAT
Source organism: Frondihabitans sp. PhB188 (assembly GCF_003752365.1). Lineage (GTDB taxonomy): Bacteria > Actinomycetota > Actinomycetes > Actinomycetales > Microbacteriaceae > Frondihabitans. Next base: position 315,187 of record NZ_RJUO01000005.1, read on the forward strand.
CCAGTTCGCCGAGCCGATCGCCGGGACGTCGGGATCGGGGTCGCCCTCCGGATCGATGATGACGAACGGAATGCTGTGGCTGCGGAGCTGGTGCCGGTTGTCGTCCGAGAGGTCGGCGATGACGAGCACGACGCCGAGCGGCCGGCGCTGCAGGACCCCCTCGATCCAGCTCGCGTCGCCCGCACCGCGGTCCTTCATGCCGGTGACCACGACGCTCAGCCCGTTCTCGCGCGCGACGCTCTCGACGCCGACGACGACCTCGACCATCCACGGGCTGTCGAGCGCCTGGCAGACGAGCTCGAGCAGCGGCGCCGCCGCCTGCGTCGAGTTGCGCCGGTTGTAGCGCTGGTCGCGCAGGATCCCCGTGACACGGGCGCGGGTGTCGAGAGAGACTCCCCCGCGCCCGTTGAGCACCTTCGACACCGTCGAGATCGAGACGCCGGCGCGCTCGGCCACCTCCGACAGAGTGGCCCGCGAGGCGGGGCCGCTGTCGGCGGCCGAAAGCGCCGCAGTCCTGTTCGTCACGGTCGTCATCGTACTGATGCTCGCGTCTCGGTCCGGCGCGGCGACCTAGCGGCCGCTCACCAGTCCTCGGGGCGGGCGCCGAGCGGCACCGGCGCCGGGCGCTCGACCGTGCTCGACATCTCGACCACGCGCTTCTCGTCGCTCGAGACCAGGATCGCCTCCATCGCCTCCAGCACGTGGAACGCGAGCTCGCCGCTGGCGCGGTGCGGCCGGTCGGTCTCGATGGCGCGGGCCATGTCGGCGAGGCCGTAGCCGCGGCCGGCGTCGGCGTAGCCGGCCGAGACCGGCAGCTCGCGGAACTCGGGCTCGTCCTTCGTCGCGATCTCGCTCGGGTCGGAGAACCGGTTGGGGTCGGCGACGGCGATCGTGCCGGCGGTGCCGTAGACCTCGAACAGCGGCGAGCGGGTCGCCCACACCTCGAAGCTCACGGTGAGGGTGGAGGTCACGCCGGAGGCGTGCTCGATGAGGGCGGCGATGTGAGTGTCGACGTCGACGGGGATCGCAGTTCCTGCGAGGGGGCCCGTCTCGACCACGCGGTCGCGGGTGGAGCGCGTCGCCTGCCCGGTGACGCGGACGATGGGGCCGAACAGGGTGATCAGGCTCGTCAGGTAGTAGGGGCCCATGTCGAACAGGGGGCCGCCGCCGGGCTGGTAGTAGAACAGCGGCGACGGGTGCCAGCGCTCGTGCCCGGGCGCCGACCAGTGCACCTGAGCGCCCACGGGGGCGCCGATGAGGCCGGCGTCGAGGGCGTCGCGGGCGGTCTGGACTCCTGTCCCGAGCACGGTGTCGGGTGCGCTGCCGACGCGCAGCCCGGTCGTCTCGGCGAGCGCGAGCAGCGGGGCGGCCTCCTCGGTCGAGAGGCCGAGCGGCTTCTCGGCGAAGACGTGCTTGCCCGCAGAGAGGGCGCGCATGCCGACCTCGACGTGCGCTGCCGGGATCGTGAGGTTCACGATGGCGTCGATCGTCGGGTCGGCGAGCAGCTCGTCGACGGTCAGAGCGCGGACGCCCTGGGCCGCGGCGACCTCGGCCGTGCGGGCGGCGTCGATGTCGGCGACGGCCACGAGCTCGAGGCCGGGCAGCGACGGGAAGCTCGCGAAGTACTGCTCGCTGATCTTCCCGACGCCGATGATTCCTACTGTCAGCGGCTGGCCCACAGGAGCCCCCTCTCGATGATGGTGCGGACGTTCTCGTTCTGGAGGATGTCGACGTGGTGGCCGGGCGTCGTCACGAAGATGCGGCCCTCGCCCCACTGCCGGGTCCAGATGGCCGGGCTGGTGACCTCGCGGTTCCACGGGTCCCACGGCCGCACGGCCTGGGTCGTCGTCGCCAGCACATCGTTGTAATCGTCGTGCAGCACCCAGTACTGCTCACTGGTCAGCTCGAAGTCCGAGATGCCCTGCGTGATGGGGTGGTCCTTCGCCGCGTCCGTCATGGCCACGACGTAGGGCCGGTAGTTGTCGGACTGCTCGCCGATCCGCTCGTCCGGCGCCTTGCCGGGGTGGGAGGCGAACTGCCCGCCGATCAGGTGCAGGTAGTCGGAGTTGTTGCGGTACGAGTCGGCGATGCCGCCGTGCCAGCCGCCGAGGCCGGTGCCCTTCTCGACCGCCGCGCGGAGTCCTTCGAACTCCTCGCGCTCGATCGTCGACATCGTCACCGACTGCACGATCAGGTCGACCGTGTCCATGTACTCGGCGTCGGCGTAGATCGCGGGCGATTCCTCGACCCGCACCTCGGCGAAGTTCTCCTTGAGGAACGGCAGGAACAGCTCCGTCGCCTCCACCGGCTCATGGCCGTCCCATCCGCCTCGCACCACGAGGGCGCGCTTTGTCGTCGTCACGTCGGTATCTCCAGTCATCTTCGGTTCTTCGTCTTCTCTGGTCGTTCGATCAGGTCTTCAGGCGCTCGGCCAGTTGCCGGCGAGGTACTCGGCGACGCGGAACGCGTTCGCCACGATCGTGAGCGTCGGGTTCACGCTGCCGTTGGTGGGGTGGAGCGAGGAGTCGCAGACCACGATCCGTCGAGCGCCGTGCACCCGGCCGTACCGGTCGGTGGCACCCGTCGCGGCGTCATCACTCATCCGGGCGGTCCCGCAGGAATGCTCGCCGGCAGCCGATGCCGTCGCTCCGCCATGCGGGACGCGGATGTCGGTGGCTCCGGCCGCGGCCAGCCACTCGCGGCCCGCCACCGCCATCCCCATCTCGACCTCGCGCGAGGCCCAGTGGACATCCTTTCGGAGAGCTGCACCCGGCCGGCCCCAGCGGTCCCGGACGCTCGCGAGCGAGACCCGCGACGTCGGCAGAGGCACCTCCTGCCCCATGCCGAACACCCCGAACACGTGGCGGCGCCCCTCCCTCATCCACTCCTTGTGGCCGTCGCCCCACGCAGGAACTCCTTCGGCGCTCGGCGCCATCGCGGAGGTCAGCGGCAGCAGCCCCATCAGGTCGACGAGCACGCCGCCGCCCCACGGGATCGTGTCGCGGTGCACGTGGTCGAGCGTGGCGACCGAATGGCCCGGGCCGACGAACGGCTTGGCGGGCTCGGCGACGGTCGAGAGCACGGTCGTGAAGCGGTGGTCGTGCAGGTGGCGGCCCATCTCGTCGTTTCCGATGCCGCTGGCGAGCAGCAGCCGCGGTGTCTCGACGGCTCCGGCGGACAGCACGACGACATCGGCGTCGATGGCGAGGCTCACCGGAGCGCCCGAGGTGTCGGCCATGACGGTGACGCCCGCGCGGCCGGAGCCGTCGCGGACCTCGATCACCTCGGCGTCGAACAGGACGTCGCAGCGGCCGGTGGCCACGGCGCGCGGCACGAACGTGTTGTGGGAGCCGTTCTTCGCGTTGACGGGGCAGGCGTGGCCGACGCACTGCGGGCAGCGGACGCAGGCCGGACGGCCGTCGTTCGGAACGCTGTTGATGGCCAGGGGAATCGGCCCCCAGCCCCAGCCCAGGGTGTCGGCCGCGTGGCCGAGGAGCTCCCGCGCGGGCTCGGTGCCCATCGGGGGGAGGGGGTACCCCGACGAGCGCGGGGTGCGGCTCGTGAGGCCGCCCTCGGTGCCGGCGACGCCGAGTTCCTGCTCTGCGCGGGTGTAGTACGGCTCCATCTCGTCGTAGCCCACCGGCCAGTTCTGCAGCGAGGCGCCCTCGGGGTTGCCGTAGTGGTCGCGCATGGCGAAGTCCTCGGGCAGGAACCGCCACGCCATCCCCTGCCAGAGCCGGGTGCCGCCGCCGAACGCGTCGGCGTTCAGGCCGTAGAGGGCGGCATCGCCGGTGCCGTCGAGCTCGACGTCGCCGGTCGGCAGCTGGGCGATTCGGGGGTGTCCGGCTCCGGGGCCGGCCGACGGCGCGTAGACCGCGGCCCGCTTGCCGTGGAGGTGGTCGCCGCGCAGATCGGCGTTCGACAGCTGGCGCGCCCGCTCGATCAGGAGCACGTGGCGGCCGGCCTGCGCGAGCACCTGGGCGGCCACGCCGCCGCCGGGGCCGGAGCCGACGACGACCGCGTCGTACGAGCGGCGCACCTGCTCGGGGCGGATGCTCGGAACCGGGTCGGGCTCGATCGGGGCGACTCCCGGAGGGACGGCGTGGAAGCCGACCATGTCGAGGCCCGCCGGGCGGCGACCCGGGGTCGAGGCGTAGAACCCCTCCCAGCAGATGCGGCGCAGGGCTGCGAAGCCAGGGTCGCTCTCGGCTTCGAGGGTGTGGAGGATGGCGTCCTGCTCAGCCGCGGAGAGCTCGGCGAAGCTCTTGCCGAGGCGGACGTCGAGCGACCGGAGCGGCTCACGCGCCCAGTCGAGGTCGGAGCTGGCCGTCGACACGTAGTCGGCGACGCCGCCCGACCAGCCGGCCGGCCAGCCGTCGGCCGGGATGACCCGGTCGACGGCGGCGCGGAGGCGTGCGGAGAACTTCAGAGGTGCGGTGAACGGGGTGGCCTCAGCGGCCGGCAAGCGATCCGCCGATTCCGCCGACGCTGAAGTACTTGTTCAGGAACGTGAACAGGATCACCGGCGGGAGCATCATCACGACGGCGACGGCCATGACGAGACCCCAGTTGGTCGCGTTCTGCTGGAAGAACGTCTCCAGGCCGACGGGGAGCGTGTAGTTCGGGTCGGAGCGCAGGAACACCAGCGCGATCAGGTAGTCGTTCCAGGCGAGCAGGAACGAGAAGATCGCCGTCGAGAGGATTCCCGGAAGGGCGTTCCTGAGGACGATGCGGGTGAACGAGCCGAACAGCGAGGCGCCGTCCATCCAGGCGGCCTCTTCGAGCGCGATCGGGATCGAGTCGTAGTACGCCGCCATCATCCAGATCGCGACCGACATCGTCGAGCCGACGTAGATGATCGTGACGCCGGCCAGGTTGTCGACCAGGTTGAACTTCGCGAACAGGATGAACAGCGGGATGACCGCGGTCACGACCGGCAGCGACTGGACGACGAACAGGACCAGCGAGTAGCCCGAGACCAGCTTGTTGCGGGCCCGGCTCAGGACGTAGCCGGCAGGGGCCGCGACTGCGGTGGCGATGACGACCGTGATGAGGGTCGCCGTGAGGCTGTTCTTCAGCCAGGCTGCCACGGCGGTCTGCGAGAACACCAGGCCGTAGTTCTCGAGCGTGAAGTTGCCCGTGACCGTCGATCCGAGCGAGGGCGTGAACGACAGGCCGACGACCGCGATGATCGGGACCAGCACGATGGCCGTGATGATCAGGATCAGGACGAAGCGCCACCACTTGCCGCGCTCCTGGAGATCCTGCGAGGTGATTCGCTTGGCGACTTTCGTGATCTCGCCGGGCTCGGCGCCGATACGGGCCTTGCGGACGCTGAGGGTGCTCATTCGACATTCACCTTTCGGATCTGGCGGTACAGGACGACCGAGATGACGACCAGGACGAAGGTCATCAGGAAGGCGATCGCTACGCCGGGGCCGGTCTGGAAGTTCTGGAAGACGGTCAGGTAGGCGAGGACCACGAGCGACTGGGTCGCGTTGACGGGCCCGCCGCCGGTGAGAAGGAAGATGGTCGGGAAGTCGTTGACGCAGAAGATCGTCATCAGGATCCACGACACGAAGGTGGTGCGGGCGATCAGCGGCAGCGTGATCAGGCGGAACGACTGCCAGTTCGACGCGCCGTCGACCTTCGCGGCCTCGTAGACGTTGGTGTCGACCGAGGCGAGCGCCGAGGCCATCATCATCATCATGAAGGGGAACGAGATCCACACCTTGAAGATGCAGACCGTCACCTGAGCCAGCACCGGGTCGGCCAGGAACAGCACGTTCCCGAGGCCCAGGTGCGACGCGATGACCGGGAACGGCGACTGCGGGGTGGCGACCAGCCAGTTCCACGAGGTCGACGAGACGACGACCGGGACGATCCACGGCAGCAGCAGGAGCACCTTGAACACGCCGCCCGCGGGAATGCGGGTGCGGAGCAGGAGCGCGAACACGAGGCCGACGAGCCACGATCCGAACACGCCGACCACGGTGAAGATCACCGTGAACTGAGCAGCCTTCCAGAAGGCCGGCTCGGTCAGGATGTTCGTGTAGTTCTGGAGGCCGACGAACGTGCCGCTGTCGATCAGCGAGCCGCTCCGCAGCGACTGGATGCCTGCGTAGATGACCGGGTAGAGGTTGAGCAGAAGCAGCAGCGCCAGCGACGGGAGAGCGAACGCGAGGAGCGTCCACGTGCGGGCGGTGAACTTCTTGGACTTGCGGGTGGGGCGGGGCGCGCCCGACCCGGAGCCGGACATACCGACTCCGCGCCGAGCGCGCCTCAGGTTCTCTGCGACGCTACTGGCCGACATACTTCACTCCTTCGTGACAGAACGGGGGGATGGCGACCACGTCGCAGGGGGTCAGGCCGACTTCAGAGCGTTCTGAAGTGTGGTCAGGGCGTCCTTCGCCGAGACCTTGCCTCCGAGAATCGACTGCGTGAAGTTGCTCATAGCAGGGGTTCCGTCGGCGACGGTGACACCCGCGAACAGGGCGTCGCCACCCGGCGAGGCCCACGTCTTCGAGATGGGCTGCCATTCCTTGATGACCTTGACCGCATTGGCGTTCGCCTTGAACTCCGCGGTGTCGGCGATCGACTGGAGAACGGGCAGGCCGACACCGGTGTTCTTGGTCCAGAGCGGCGCCATGTTCTTGTAGTAGTACGTGAGGAACGCCTCCGAGCCCTTCTGGCTGGGGGTGTTCGTGTACATCATGATGTTGTTCGGGAAGTACAGCGCGCCCTTGCCGCCGTTCTGGCCGACGAGCGGGGTGCCCACGACGAGGTCGGTCTGGAAGTCGCCGCCGACGTTCTGGTTGAGCGCGGCGCCGTCGAAGCCCATGCCGAACTTCTTGGCCTTCCACTGCGCCTGGACGTTGGCGCTCGTGTAGGTCGCGGCCGCCGGGTCGGTGTAGCCGTTCTTCACGAGCTCGAGCATGAACTCCATCGCCTCGATGTTGTTCTGCGTGACCACGTTGGGCTTCTGGTTCTCGTCGAAGAGGCCTCCGCCGTTGTTGATCATGTGGCTGACCATCGTGTGCGAACCGGTGAAGTTTCCGGCGCCCGAGCCCTGGCCCCAGCCGTAGACGCCGATCGCCTTGAGCTTCTTGCAGGCGTCGATGTAGCTCTGCCAGTCGGTGGGCGCCTCGTCGATGCCGGCCTTCTCGAAGAGCGACTTGCTGTACCAGAGCACGCGCATGTCGAGGTTGTACGGAACGGCCGCGTAGCCCTTGTCGGTCTTCATCGTGTCGATGAGGCCGGGCAGGAAGTCGTCGTAGAGGCCGTTGGACTTCCACGAGTCGATGAGGTCGTCGGCGTAGGCGATCTTGCCCTGTGCGGCGTACTGGAAGGCCTGCGTTCCACCGCCGGAGGAGACAGCGGGGCCGGTGTTCGACGAGACAGCCGAAGCGAACGTCTGCGTGAAGTTGGCCCACTGGATGACCTGGTAGGTGGCGGCCCCGTTCGAGCCGGAAGGCTTGTAGCCCGTCGTGATGGTCTTGTCGAGCGTGTTGAAGGTCGTGTTGCCCCAGGGCATGTTCCAGAACTTGATGGTCTTGGAGCTGGTGCCGCCGCTTCCGCCCCCGGAGGAGCAGGCCGCGAGCACTGCGATCGAGGCGACGCCCGCTGCCCCGCCGAGGAATGCCCTACGGCTGAATGCGGAGCTGGTGATTTGGGTTGGCATGGTCAGTGTCCTTTCGCCGGCTGCGTTGCCTGGCGGTTCGTCGTTGAACGGATAAAACTTTCGAAGCCCCGCTGCTGTGTTTCAGTGGTTTGTGGCCTCTTGCAACCAATTGCTGGAGTCATCTTGACCCCTCTGGTTCGCTAAGTCAACGCACGATCGCCTGTTTTCCGGCGTTCGATGTCGACTCGTGATCTCCCCCTCGTCTTTCGAAAGTTGTGCGGATCGAACGAAACTTTCGCTTCGGTGAAGAGAAAACATCGCGAGGGAAAGCGGGCGGAAGGATGCACCATCGGAGAGGTCATCCTTGACCGAGTCACACATTAGGTGGACTTCTGTCGAGCGTCAAGCAAAAGACGAACGATTCTCGACGCCTTTGGTCACGAATCGATCACCGGGGTGGACGCCTGTGGTTTACTCCTCCTATGTCAGACGCGATGCGCACGTCTGTCCTCGGATCGACAGGGGCGGGCGACCTCTTCCAGCTGCTCCGCGACGGCCGTCCACGCACCCGCGCCGAGCTCGCCGCGGTGACCGGCCTCGCCCGTTCGACGATCGGCCTGCGCCTCGACGCGCTCACCTCCCTCGGCCTGATCGGGCCCGTCGCCGACGCCGCATCGACGGGTGGCCGACCGCCGTCGCGCATCGCCCTCAAGCCCTCCTCGCGCGTCGTGCTCGCCGCCGACCTCGGGGCCAGCCACGCGCACGTCGCCCTCGCCGACCTCATGGGCGGCGAGCTCGCCAGCCACACCGAGCGGCTCGAGATCAGCCTCGGCCCGGAGGTCGTCCTCGGCTGGATGGTCGAGCACGCCGATCGTCTTCTCGCCGAGCTGGGCAAGTCGCGGGCCGACCTCATCGCGGCAGGGATCGGCCTCCCCGGCCCTGTCGAGTTCTCGACCGGGCGGCCGGTGAACCCGCCGATCATGCCCGGCTGGGACGCCTTCGACGTTCCCGGCTGGGTGCATCGCCACATGCCGATTCCCGTGTACGTCGACAACGACGTCAACATCATGGCGCTCGGCGAGCGAACCCACTCCTGGCCCGAGGTCGATCACCTGTTCTTCCTCAAGGTCGCCACCGGCATCGGCTCGGGCATCATCTCGAGCGGCCAGCTGCAGCGCGGTGCCCAGGGCAGCGCCGGCGACATCGGGCACATCCCGGTGTCCCGCGGCGCCGGCATCCAGTGCCGGTGCGGCAACACGGGCTGCCTCGAGGCGATCGCCTCCGGTCCGGCGATCGCCGCCTCCCTCCGCCGCCAGGGCCGCGACGTCGCAACCGGCGACGACGTGGTCGAGCTGGTCCGTCGCGGCGACCTCGACGCCGTGCGTGCCGTCCGCCAAGCGGGCCGCGACATCGGCGAGGTGCTCACGACCTGCGTCAGCCTCATCAACCCGTCGGTGATCGCGCTCGGCGGCTCGATGTCGGAGGCCGGCGAGCATCTCCTGGCCGGCGTCCGCGAGGTCGTCTACTCGCGGTCGATGCCGCTCGCCACCGAGCACCTCCAGATCGTGCAGTCGCGAGCCGCCGACGACGCGGCCATCCTCGGCGCGAGCATGCTCGCCATCCACTTCGCGCTGGCGCCGGAGGCGCTCGACGCTCTGGCTGCCGCCGCTTCCTCCTCCGCTCAGTAATCTCGAGGAGAATTCCGCGCCGGCGGGCACCGATCGCTCCAAAACACCCGCCGCACGGCGCTATCTCCTCGAATTTCGAAGGAGAATGGGGGGATGACCCTCGTCCAGCCGATGCTCGCCCTCTGGGACGACGACGCGGACGACGCCAAGCGCCACCACGAGGCGCGGGTGCTCGCCGATTCGACCGATCGCGTCGCCTGGCTCCGCGCCCGCTCGCGCGGCATCACGGCGACCGACGTGGCGCGTCTCTCGGGCCCCGCCGCCATCCGCGGCGTGGTCACCGAGAAGCTCTTCGGCTCGGGCTTCACCGGCAACCAGTTCACCGACCACGGCCGCGCGCGCGAACCCGTCATCGCCCGCTGGGTCCAGCGCAACCACGCGATCCTGCCGTCGAGCAGACTGTTCCACGCCTACGGCCAGCCGCTCCACCTGGCGACACCCGACGGGGTCGCCGAGCGCGGCAACGGCGACGTCGTCCTCTGCGAGATCAAGACCACGTCGAAGGCCTGGACGTCGATCCCCCGGTCGTACCTCCGCCAGGTCTGGTGGCAGCAGTACGTGCTCGGAGCCGAGCGCACCCTCGTCGTCTGGGAGCAGCACGACGACTTCGTGCCGATCCCGGGGCCGCCGAGGTGCGAGTGGGTCGAGCGCGACGAGAGCCAGATCCATCAGCTGGTCGGGCTCGCAGACATGGTGATCGAGGCGCTCCGCGAGACGGTCCGCTAGAGCCGCCCTCTTCAGGGGCCGCAGCCTTCTACGGAGCACCGACCCGCAGGATCCGGTACCGGCTCAGCCAGATCACCAGGGCGCTCATCCCGCCGATGAACGCGGCGATGCCGACGCAGTACAGCAGCACGACCGGCCAGCCGAGCGTGGCGGTGTTCAGGAACGGATAGGGCACGAAGCTCTGCCCGCGGAGCAGCACGACGATCAGCCACACCAGCGGGTAGATCAGGAAGACCCCGAGGCGCTTCCAGGCGATCGGCCGTCGGTCGCCGACGAAGATCCAGTCGAGCACCGCGATCAGCGGGATCCAGCGGTGCACGATGTCGTTCGACCACGCGACCGTGAAGTCGGACGGCGGCACGTTCAGCAGGAGGGTGTTGTAGACCAGGCCAGTCGTGGCGATGTACGTCGCGGTGGCGCCACGCGCGATGAGCAGCCACTCGGGGTCTGCGCGCCCGCGTGCGAGCCACACGGCCCCGAGCACGAGCGTCACCATCACGAACAGGTTGCTCTGGATCGTGAAGTAGCCGAAGAAGTTCGGGATCGCGAACACCGGCGAACTCACTGAGCTGGCCAGCTGCGCGAGCACCGCGATCAGGATGGCGAGGGCGGCAGCGATGCGCACGACGACGACGGTGGTCTTCACCCCGCGAGCGTATCCATAGTTTCCGCATCCTTGACACTCCCGAAACACATCCGACTCATCGCCCCCGTTTACTGAGAGCACGCCAAGCGCCTGACCCGACAGCCGCTCCACCCACCAAGGAAGGCTCTCGATGACGACGACGACCGAAGGGGCCGTGATGACCCACACCATGCGGGCCATAGTGATCACGGAGAACGGCGGACCGGATGTCCTGACGCCGACGACGATCCCGACGCCGGGACGACAGGGGTCCGAGGTGCTCATCCGAGTCCTCGCCGCCGGCGTCAACCCGTTCGACGCGGAGGCCCGCACGGGCCTTGCCGGAACCTGCGGCTCGCCCGAGCTCCCGGCTGTCCTCGGCTGCGACTTCAGCGGAGTCGTCGTGGAGAGCCCCTACCAGGCCCACCCGCTCAAGCCCGGGCACGAGGTCTACGGCGTCGCCTCGGTGCCCCGCTCCCCCGGCAGCTACGCCGAGTACGTCAGCGTGCCCGCGCTGCAGGTCAGCCGCAAGCCCAAGAACCTCTCGCACGTCGAGGCGGCGGCGGTTCCGCTGGCGGCTCTGACCGCCTGGGGGCTCGTCGTCGACGTCGCCAAGGCGCACGAGGGCCAGCGGATCCTCATCCACGCCGGAGCGGGAGGCGTCGGCCACTTCGCCGTGCAGTTCGCCGCCTACTTCGGCGCCCACGTCATCACCACGACGTCGCCGCGCAACGCGTCCTGGCTCACCGAGCTCGGCGCCCAGCAGGTCGTCGACCACACGACGAGCCTCTTCGAAGACGAGGTCGCGCTCGTCGACGTGTGCATCAACCTGGTCGACGACGACGCGGTCGCCGAACGGTCGATCGGAGTAGTCCGCCCCGGCGGCCTTCTCGTGCACGTGCCGGTCAACCCGGTCGACGGCCTCGCCGAGCGCGCCGACGCCGCCGGGGTCCGCTTCACCGACTACGCGATGTCCCCCGACGCCACCTGCCTCGCCATCATCGCCCGCCTGCTCGACTCGGGCGACGTCACGGTCTACGTCGACGACGTGTACGACCTCGACGACGTCGCCGACGCCCACCGGCTGCTCGAGCAGAACCACACGCGCGGCAAGCTGGTGCTGAAGGTCGCCGACGAGTAGGGGGCGCAGGAACTCGGGTCTGCCGCGCTGGGCGCGAGTTCCTGCGTCTCGATCGCGGCCCGGGGTACGACGAAGGGCCCGCGTCCGAAGACGCGGGCCCTTCTCATGCAGTTCTAGAACTGATTACCGAGTTCTAGAACTGGTTACCGAGTTCTAGAACTGGTTACCGAGTTCTAGAACTGGTTGATGTCGAGGGGGATGCCAGGACCGAAGGTGGTCGAGACGGTGCCCTTGGTGATGTAGCGGCCCTTCGACGAGGACGGCTTGAGACGGACGACCTCGTCGAGGGCGGTCTCGAGGTTGGCCCCGAGCTGCTCCTCGGTGAAGCCGGCCTTGCCGATCACGAAGTGGACGTTGGAGTGCTTGTCGACGCGGAACTCGATCTTGCCGCCCTTGATGTCGTTCACGGCCTGAGCGACGTTCGGGGTGACAGTGCCGGTCTTGGGGTTCGGCATGAGGCCGCGCGGGCCGAGGACCTTGCCCAGACGACCGACCTTGCCCATGAGCTCGGGGGTCGAGACGGCGGAGTCGAACGACGTGTAGCCGCCGGCGACCTTCTCGATGAGCTCGTCGCCACCGACCTCGTCGGCACCCGCGGCGATAGCGGCCTCAGCGGCAGCACCGGTCGCGAACACGATGACACGGGCGGTCTTGCCGGTGCCGTGCGGGAGGATGACGGTGCCGCGCACCATCTGGTCGGCCTTGCGGGGGTCGACGCCGAGCTTCAGCGCGACCTCGACGGTCGAGTCGAACTTCTTGGAGCCGGTCTCGCGAGCGACGGCGACGGCCTCGGTCGGAGTGTAGAACTTGCCTGCCTCGATCTTCTCGGCAGCGGCGCGGTACGCCTTGGACTTCTGAGCCATGTGAAATCTCCTGATTTCGAGGGCGTGGTTACGAGCCTGGCCGGCTCTCCCACTGGATGTCTAGAGGGGTGGGAGGACGCTTACGCGTCGACCGTGATGCCCATGGAACGAGCGGTGCCGGCGATGATCTTGGCCGCGGCCTCGATGTCGTTGGCGTTCAGGTCGGACTGCTTGGTCGTGGCGATCTCGCGGACCTGGTCCATCGTCAGCTTGCCCACCTTGACGGTGTGCGGCGTCGCAGAGCCCTTGGCGAGACCGGCGGCCTTCTTGATGAGCTCGGCGGCCGGGGGCGTCTTGAGGATGAACGTGAACGAACGGTCTTCGTACACGGTGATCTCGACGGGAACGACGTTGCCGCGCTGCGACTCGGTCGCGGCGTTGTACGCCTTGCAGAACTCCATGATGTTCACGCCGTGCTGACCCAGAGCCGGGCCGATGGGCGGGGCGGGGTTCGCGGCGCCGGCGTTGATCTGAAGCTTGATCAGACCCGTGACCTTCTTTTTCGGTGCCATGTGTTTCTTCCTTCTTGTGGGTTCGAGCTCGTTGCGGTTGCAACGTGCTCTCCCGGAATGCCGTGCGGCACGATCCGGTGGTCTAAAAAATGGGGGCTACAGCTTGGTGACCTGGTCGAAGCTGAGCTCGACCGGCGTCTCGCGCTCGAACAGCGAAACGAGCACGGTGAGCTTACCCGATTCGGGCTTGATCTCGTTGATCGTGCCCGGAAGACCCGCGAACGAGCCCTCCTTGATGGTGATCGTCTCGCCGATCTCGAAGTCGACCTCGGCGGGGATGACGCGCTGCGCCGCCTTGCCGCCGCCCGACTTGCCCTTGGCGGCCGGTGCGGCCTCCTGCACCTGGACGAGGCTCTTCAGCATGTTGAAGGCCTCTTCGAAGCGCAGCGGCGTCGGGTTGTGGGCGTTGCCCACGAACCCGGTGACGCCCGGGGTGTGGCGGACGACCGACCAGGAGTCTTCATTGAGGTCCATGCGGACGAGCACGTAGCCGGGGATGCGGACGCGGGTGACGAGCTTGCGCTGCCCGTTCTTGATCTCGACGACGTCTTCCATCGGGACCTCCACCTGGTAGATGAAGTCCTCCATGGTCATCGAGACCATGCGGTTCTCGATGTTCTGCTTCACGCGGCGCTCGAAGCCCGCGTACGAGTGGATGACGTACCACTTTCCGGGCTTGCCGCGCAGGTCGTAGCGGAAGGCCTCGTACGGGTCGACCTCGGCCTCGTCGGCTTCTTCAGCCGCCTCGGCCTCGTCTCCGTCGAGCTCCTCCTCGTCTTCGGTCGCCTCGAGGGCTGCCTCGGCCTCGTCGGCGCTGTCGATGTCGAGAGCGTCGTCGACGACGGCGTCGGCCTGTTCGTCTTTCGCGGCGTCGAGCGTGTCGAGAAGCTCGTCGAGACCGGTCGTGTCGGACTGGTCGTCGCCTTCGACGTGAAGCGCCTCGTGCTCGGCGGAGTCGACGCTGTCTTCGTCAGCGGTCTGCGTCGAGCCCTCCTGGGCCTCTTCGACCTCGGAGGACTGCTCGGCGGCAGTAGCGAGGTCGATGTCGTCGCGCTCGTTCTTCGGCAAGGGTTCTTCTTCCGTTGGATGGTTCGGGTCGTCGTCGGGATGCTGGACGCCCGGATCGGGATTGTCGTGGGTCTGGACGGGGTGGGCTTCGACAGCTCGCTACCGGCGTCCAGACTGCGAGTTGCGGCTGGAGGCGGCCCGAGCGGCCTCGAGATGCCGCCGACGGGCTGCGCCGACTGCGCTCTAGCCGGCACTGACTCCGTTGCCGAAGACGTACTGGACCGCGAAGCCGAAGAGCGTGTCGAGACCGAACACGAGCGCCATCATGATCACGACGAACACCAGCACGACCAGCGTGAAGCTGACCAGCTCTTTGCGGGTCGGAGTGACGACCTTCTTGAGCTCGTTGATGACCTGGCGCAAGAACAGCATGATGCGCGCGAAACGACCGCGACGCGCAGCCCCATCGGCCTTCGCAATCGCGACGACGTCCTCATCGGGAACGTCTACGTCTTTTCTCGCCACTTGGTTCGTGCCTTTCGAAGCGTCTGCCCGCCCCGGCCCCGAGCCGAGCGAGGTGCTGCTCGGCCGTCAGCCTGGATCAGGCGTGTCGTCCAGCCCGTGCGTCTGCACGGACAGGGCTGCAGGGCGGACAGGACTTGAACCTGCAACCTGCGGTTTTGGAGACCGCTGCTCTACCAATTGAGCCACCGCCCTTTGGATACCGGAATCCGCTCCCCCGCCGCGACCCCCCTGAAGGCGCCGCCCCGTTGCTCAGATTTTCGCCTGGACGATGGGCATGGAAAAGCTTGGTGGATTCCACCACCGCAGACAAGTGTAGGCGACGCCTCGGGGCAAGTAAAGTTGAGACCCTCCGGCGGCATGTCGCCGGGTAGGGTTGGGGCCGTGAACAGGACCGACGCTGCCAGCACCGACACGACCATCAAGCCCCGACTCGCCTCGCGCATCGCCGCGATCGCCGAGTCCGCGACGTTGAAGGTCGATTCGAAGGCCAAGGCGCTCCAGGCCGAGGGCAAGCACGTCATCAGCTACGCCGCCGGCGAGCCCAACTTCGCGACGCCCGACCACATCGTCGAGGCCGCCGTCGTCGCCGCCCGCGACCCCAGGAACCACCGCTACACGCCGGCCGCAGGCCTCCCCGACCTGCGCGAGGCGATCGCCGCGAAGACGCTGCGCGACAGCGGCACGGCCGTGACCGCATCGCAGGTCATCGTCACCAACGGCGGCAAGCAGGCCGTCTACCAGTCGTTCGCCGCCATCGTCGACGACGGCGACGAGGTCATCCTGCCCACCCCGTACTGGACCACCTACCCCGAGGCCGTGAAGCTCGCCGGCGGCGTGCCCGTCGAGGTCTTCGCCGGTGCCGACCAGGACTACCTCGTCACCGTCGAGCAGCTCGAGTCGGCCCGCACCTCGCGCACCAAGGTGCTGCTGTTCGTGTCGCCGTCCAACCCGACCGGTGCCGTCTACTCGGCCGAGCAGACTCGCGCCATCGGCGAGTGGGCTCTCGAGCACGGCATCTGGGTCATCACCGACGAGATCTACCAGAACCTCGTCTACGACGGCGTCAAGGCCGTGTCCATCACCGAGGCGGTCCCCGAGCTCGCCGACACGACGATCCTCGTCAACGGCGTCGCGAAGACCTACGCGATGACCGGCTGGCGCGTCGGGTGGATGGTCGCGCCTGCCGATGTGGCCAAGGCGGCATCGAACCTCCAGTCGCACCTCTCGTCGAACGTGTCGAACGTCTCCCAGCGTGCGGCCATCGCGGCCCTGACCGGCTCGCAGGACTCCGTCGAGACGATGCGCCAGGCCTTCGACGTGCGTCGCAAGACCATCGTCGCCGAGCTGAACGCGATCGACGGCATCGTCACGCCGACCCCCGAGGGCGCGTTCTACGTCTACCCCGACGTGTCGGGCCTGCTCGGCCGCACCTGGGGCGGCGTCACGCCGACCACGTCGCTCGAGCTCGCCGATCTGATCCTCGACCAGGCCGAGGTAGCGACCGTGCCCGGTGAGGCGTTCGGCCCCAGCGGCTACCTCCGCCTCTCGTACGCGCTCGGCGACGACGCCCTCCTCGAGGGCGTGCGCCGCCTGCAGCAGCTCTTCGCCTGAGCCCGGGCGCGCTGGCTAGAGGACCAGGCCGAGGAGCACCGGCTCGGGGTGCAGCACGACGCCGAACTCGGCCGCGACCCGCGACTGCACGAAGCGGGCCAGCTCGGCCACGTCGTCGGCTGTCGCACTCCCGCGGTTCGTGATGGCGAGGGTGTGCTTCGACGAGATCGCGGCGCCGGAGCCCGGCAGGCGGAAGCCGCGAGCGACTCCGGAGTGCTCGATGAGCCAGGCGGCGCTGAGCTTCACGCGGCCGGGCTCGGACGGGTGCGGCGGCGCCGGCGTCTCGCCGAGCGGGACGGCCTGGGCGCGGGGTTCCTGCGCGCTGGTCTCCCACCGGGGCGCGTCGGTGGGGAGGGAGTCGAGCACAGCGCGCTCGACGATCGGGTTGGTGAAGAACGAGCCGCTCGAGAAGGTGTCGCGATCGGCGGCGTCGAGCACCATGCCCTTGGAGGCGCGGAGCTCGAGCACCCGCGCCCGGACGTCGGCCACGGGCACGCGCGCGCCCAGGTCGACGCCGAGGGCGCCCGCGAGCTGGGGGAAGGCGATGGGCTGCGATGTTCCTGCCCCGTCGATCAAGGCGAACTCGACGGCCGTGATGACGCCCACGCGACCGGTCTTGAAGACGCTGGTGCGGTAGTCGAGACCCATGTTGGCTTTGGGGATGCGCAGGAACTCGCCGCTCTCGGCGTCTAAGAAGTCGACGCTGATCAGGCTGTCGCCGACCTCCTGCCCGTAGGCCCCGATGTTCTGCACCGGTGCGGCGCCGGTCGACCCCGGGATGCCGCTGAGCGCCTCCATGCCCGACCAGCCGTGGGCGACGGTGAGGGCGACGAGGTCGTCCCACGGCTCGCCGGCCTGCACCCGAAGCCGCACGGCCCCGGATTCGGCGGGCAGGAACTCCACGCCCCGCGTCGCGACCCGCACCACCGTGCCGGCGAAGCCCTCGTCGCTCGCCACGAGGTTGGAGCCGCCGCCGAGCACGAACCACGGGTCGCCGCCCGCGATCGCCTCGCGGACCGCCGCCAGCAGCTCGTCGGAGGTCGTCGCCTCGACGAGGCGCTCGGGCGTGCCGCCGACGCCCATCGTGGTGAGGTCGGCCAGTGACACCGTGCCGGGAGACGTCACGCCCAGGCCACTCGCACCTGGGCCTTGCCCAGGACGGTCTCGCCGCCGAACGTGACCGTGAGGTCGACGCGCGCGGTCTTGGCGTCGGCGTCGAGCTGGCCGACCTTCGCGACGACGGTGACATCGGCGCCGGTCTCGGGGTCGACGAGCACGGGTCGCGTGAAGCGCACCTGGTAGTCGGTGACCCACGCGCCGATGCCGGGCCCGTCAGCGCTCTCGAGCCAGGCGACGACCGGCTGCACGGCTGTGCCCATGGTGAGCATGCCGTGGGCGAGCACGCCCGGCAGCCCGACCGAGGCGGCGACGTCGTCGCGGTAGTGGATCGGGTTGAAGTCGCCGGAGGCCCCGGCGTAGCGCACGAGGGAGTCGCGGGTGAGCGTGTACGTCTTCTCGGCCACGACCTGGCCGACTTCGAGGGCGCTCACTCGTCGCCTCGCACGACGAGGGTCGAGATGGCGGTGACGACGTGGTCGCCCGCCCCGTCGACCATGACCGACTCGGCGGTGACCATCGAGTGGCCGCCCAGCGACTTCACGCTCGCGACCGTCAACGTGGCGGTGAGCTCGTCGCCGGCGACGATCGGGCGCGTGTAGGCGAAGCGCTGGTCGCCGTGGACCACGCGCGAGAAGTCGATGCCGGCGTCGGGCTCGGAGAGCAGCTGCTGGAGCGTGTGCTCCTGCACGACGATCGCGAACGTCGGGGGCGCCACGACGTCGGCGAACCCGGCCGCACGGGCCGCTTCGGGGTCGAGGGCGAGAGAGCTGGTCGACGAGGTGGCGCGGGCGAACTCGCGCACCTTCTCTCGCCCGACGAGATACGGACTCACGGACGGAAAGGACCGCCCTTGCAGTTCAGGGTTCACAGGCACGGCGACAAGTCTACGGGCGGCCTCCGACGCCGCCGGGAGCGAGTTGCGACTGCCCCCTTTCCGGCGGGGATATCGCGGCGTATAGTCCGTGTCACGTCTGGGATGGTAACTCGACGTACGTGCCCCGTTCTGACGGCACCGCAGCGCTCGGTACTGATCCACCACGGACTCCGGAGTGAGTCCACGGTGCTGCGAGGCCGTCCGGCGCACAGGGTGTGCCCCGCCGGGCTACTCGGCGGGGCACGCTTCATGACGTCGGTGCCGCGGGCGTCCCCTAGGCTGGGGCGATGCTCAGCCGGGCGAGGCAACTCGCGCTCTCGTCGCACCCCGGCCCCACGCTGGCCGTCACGGCGCTGGCGGCGCTGCTCGCGACGAGCCTCGGCTTCGCCCCGGCGCGGATCGCCGTGCTGGCCGTCGCGATCCTGCTGGGCCAGCTCTCGATCGGGTTCTCGAACGACTGGATCGACGCGCCGCGCGATGCCGCCAGCGGCCGGACCGACAAGCCGGTGGCGCAGGGGCTGATCCCCCGGGCGACGGTGTTCCGCGCGGCCGTCTCGACGGCGGTGATCGGCATGGCGGTGTCGATCGCGCTGGGACCGGGTGCTGCCGCCTGCCACTTCGTACTCGTCGCCGCCGGCTGGGCCTACAACGCCGGACTCAAGCGCACGCCCGTCTCGGTGCTCCCGTTCGTCGTGGCGTTCGGCCTGCTGCCGAGCGTCGTCACCCTCTCGGCGCAGGAGGGCACGCCCGCCGCACCCTGGGCGACGGCCGTCGGCGCGATCTTCGGCGTCGCCATCCACTTCACGAACGTGCTGCCCGACCTGGCCGACGACGCGGCCACGGGCGTTCGCGGTCTGCCGCACCGGCTCGGGGCGCGCACCTCCGGTCTGGTGGCGTTCGGCGCCCTCGTGCTGTCGTCCGTGATCGTGGTCGCAGGAACTCGGGCTTCCGCGGCCTCCCTCGTCGGCCTGGTCGTCGCCGTGGGCATCGCGGCGTGGGGCACGAGGCTGCTCGTCACCCGGCCGCCCGATCGCGTGCTGTTCCGGCTGGTCATCGCGGCCGCGGTCGTGCTCGCCGCCGAGCTGATCGCCGGCGGGGCCCACCTGGCCGGCTAGGTCCAGGCCATCGAGTAGGCGCGCGCCAGCGTGCGCCGGGCGGGTGTCGCCAGCACGGCGCTCAACGCCGTGTCGCGCACGACGCGTCGGGCCGCGCCCACGGGCCTGCCCAGCGCCATGTTCGCCTCCGCCTGCCCGGCCGCGCGCCGCGCGGCCCCGAGCCGCCGCGCCCCCCAGGCCGTGAGCGCACCCTCATCGACGGCGCCCTTCGCGACGGCCGCGACGATCAGCGGCGCGAGCTCGAGCGCGTCGAGCCAGCCCAGGTTCATGCCCTGGCCGCCGATGGGGCTGATCTCGTGCGCCGCGTCGCCCACCAGGGCGAGCCGGCCGCGCACCGTCCTGTCTGCGATGCGCCGCCGTGCCACGAAGCCGCTGAGCATCGTGTTCGTCGCGGGATCGACCGGCGACCCGGTGCGCTCGGAGACGAGGCGCGCGACGTCCTCCGCCGTCGCATCCTGCAGCCGGGTGCCGGTGTGCACGACGAAGCGACGGGCGCCGCCCGGGAGCGGGAACGACTCGACGACGCCGTCGCCCTCCAGGTGGACGACGGCGTCGTCGCCCGACCCGGTGTCGTCGCGGAAGTCGCCCATGACGTACGGGTCGGGGTAGCTGCGCAGGGCCGCGGCGACGCCGAGGTGGCCCCGCACCGTGCTCCGCGGGCCGTCGGCCCCGACGACGAAGCGGGCCACCTCGGACGACTCGACGCCCGACGCCCGCGCGACGAGCCGCACGCGCGACGGGTCGGCGTCGTCCACGGCCACGAGCTCGACCCCGCGCTGGAGCGCCCCGGGCGCGAGCTCGGCCAGCCGCGCCTCGAGCATCGCCTCGGTGCGGAGCTGCGGAAGCGCGGCGACGAAGTCGAAACGGGGGTGGACGCCCGCGAACGGGACGACGCCGAGGGTGCGGCGGCCGCTGCGGGCGATGCCGCGACGGACGCGCACGGCCTCGGCGGCGACGGCGTCGGCCACCCCGACCCGGTCGAAGGCGGCCAGAGACGGCGGGTGGATGCCGATGGCCCGCGACGACGCCCCCGGGGCCTCGCGGCGCTCCCACACGGCGACGTCGAGCCCGCGTTCGGCGAGCAGCGCCCCGAGGAAGAGCCCCACGGGCCCGCCGCCCACGACGACGACGTCACGCACGGGGCGGACCGGGTGGCGCGAACGACAGGAGCAGGCGCCAGGGGCGATGGCGGGTGACGGTCCAGGCGGCGGGGGTGGCGGCGGCGAGTTCCGGCGCCCGGTAGCTCCGTCGGATGGAGAGGAGGCCGTCGGGGTGGATGAACGAGCCTCGGAAGGTGCCGACGGTGGCGGCCCAGTAGGCGGCGTAGGCGAGGGCGCTGCGGCGGATGTCGTTGTGGACGACCAGGCGTGTGGCGAGACGCTCGCTGTCGCCGAGCACCTCGGCGAGCGCCGCGGGGTCGAGGTGATGGAGCACGTGGTTCGAGACCACGACGTCGAACCGGCGCCCGTCTGCCACCAGGTCCCCGCTCGACGCGCACTCGAAGTGGACGCCCTCCGAGCCGGGGCGCGACGAGGCGTAGCGGAACGCGCGCGGATCGGGATCGATCGCCGTGACCTCGAGGTCGAGGCCGTCGCTCCGCGCCCATGCCGCGAGGGCCCGCGACACGTCGCCGCCGCCCGACCCGAGGTCGAGGACGGTCAGGGTTCCCGGCACCACCTGCGCCAGCGGGCGGATGCGGGTCGTGTACACCGACCGCCAGCCCGCGACGAGGCGGTTCACGAGCGCGAAGTGGCCGTACGTGCGGTCGAGCGCGAGCGGGTCGCAGTCGGGGTCGTCCATCAGCTCCGCGGCCGCCGTCTCGCGCACGGCGAGCGGCATCACGATCCCGCGCGCAGGGTGAGGAGCGCCGTCTCGACCGTGAGCCCGGGGCCGAACGCGACGGCGGCCACGCGCCCGGGCGCCGACGGGGCCAGGGCCGTCGGACGAGGGGCGGGCTCGCCGAGGGCGGAGGCGCCGACGGAGGACGTCGTGGTGGCGAGGGCGAGTTCCTGCGCCCGGTGCCCGTCGCCCTGCTCGTGCAGCAGGTCGCTCAGGATGAACAGCACGGACGCGCTGGACATGTTGCCGAACTCGCGGAGCACCCGGCGCGACGGGGCGAGCAGCTCGTCGTCGAGGCCCAGGGCCGACTGGACGCGGTCGAGGATGCTGCGTCCGCCCGGGTGGACCGCCCACGCGTCGACATCGCCGACCGCCAGCCCGGCGCCGGCCAGCAGAGGCTCGAAGGCGGCGCCGATGTTGCGCTCGACGATCTTGGGCACGTACGACGAGAGCACCATGTCGAAGCCGTGGTCGCCGATGGTCCAGGCCATCTCGCCCGCGCCCTCGGGCACGATCGTCGACTCGAAGGCGTCGAGGTCGAGCTGCGGGCCGGATCCGCCCTGCGCCGTCACGACGGCCGCCGCAGCGCCGTCGCCGAAGACCGAGGCGGCGACGATCGCGTCGGGATCGTCGACCACGTGCAGGTGCAGCGAGCACAGCTCGACCGACACCACGAGCACCACGGCCGACGGGTCGGCCTCGCAGAACTGCGCCGCCATGCGCAGGGCCGGGAACGCCGCGTAGCAGCCCATGAACCCCAGGTGGAACCGCTGCGTCGAGGGTCTCAGCCCGAGCTCCCGCACCAGCACGTAGTCGGGGCCGGGCGCGTAGAAGCCGGTGCACGACACCGTCACCACGTGCGTCACGTCAGCCGCGTCGAGGCCCGGTGCACCCGCCAGCGCCTTGCGCGCCGCCTCGACGAGCAGCGGCTTCGAGTACAGGGCGTACGCGTCGTTGCGTGCGGCCGTGCCCGGGTCGGCGAGGCGCCGCGACGAAGCCTCATACAGCGCAGGAACGCGGGGCGGCGCGTCCGACCCGAGCTCCTCCAGCACGGAGTGGCGCGTCTCGATGGCCGACCCGTCGAAAGCCGCCGAGATCACGCGGCGGCCGAGCGGGCCGTACACCTCCTGCTCGTGGAGGAGGTCGCGGAGAGCGGCCTGCCCGACGATCGTCGCCGGCACAGCTGTCTCGATGGAGCGGATGGCGGCGGGCATGCGTCATGCTACTTCCGCCGTGGCGGCGGCGCTCAGGTGCGCGGCGTCCTGATCGGCCCTCTCGCGTACCCCGAAACGGCAACGACCACACCCGATGAGGTTGAATCGGCTTCAGAGACCGAGTCCGGCGGCAGAGCGCCGCACATGAGAGGTGGGTCCTGTGAAACGAATTCTCTATGCTGGCGGCTCGTTGGTGACGACAGACGGATTGGTCGACGCCGTCGTGGACTACGCCACCCGTCTCGGCCAACGCGGAGCGACGGACTCGCTTCAGATTCCCTCGATCAGTCCGGATGGGATCGTGGGCGAGTCGACGATCCTCATCGGGCCCAGCAGCGAGCTCATGGCCGAGCCTGCAGGCTACGACGACGCCGACATCGTCGACGGGCCCGCGATTGCGGACCTCCGGGCGAGGACCGCTGCCCTCGGCGACGTGAAAGCAGCTCCGCTCACCGAGCCCGGTCCGGGCTCCGGCGCCCAGGGCGGCATTCCGTTCGATGAATTCGACGAGTGAACACGACCGGAAAGGCGGCATAGGCGTGGGGACCTTGTTCTACGGCGACAACCGGTTCGCGATCGGGATCGACGACCGGGCGCTGGCGCACCTGCAGCTCGTCATCCTCGCCAAGCTCCGGCGAAATGAGTCGTTCTCGTTCACGTGGCAGAAGGGCGCCGACGGCGACGCCCCTCAGTCGACGATCTGGCTGCATCCCTCGATCCCGTTGAACTTCGACTACGAGAATCGGCTCATGCCGTCGATCAGTCGGGCCTGGATCGAGATCCTGACCGCGGCGGCGAACTCCAACCCCGGCCTGGCCCTCATTCCGGAGCCACAGGAATCGCAGCCGGATCACGTGATCTAGCGGCGGCGTCGGCTGGAGCGCCCGAGGTCGCCGGCAGGACAGGCCACTGATCACATCTCGAGAAGCTGGGCGTTGCGGGCCTCGATCGCCTCGGCGGTGTCGGGGAAGATCATGGGGAGGCCGAACTGCTCGGTCTCCGTCTGGATCTTCTCGGCGGTCGGCCGGAAGCTCCGCTCGTACTCCGCAAACGCGATCTCGATGTCTCCCCCGGCTGTGACGAACGCGTCGTGCAGGGCGGTCGCCCCCAGAATGGCGACGGAGCCGCCCATCCCGGCGGCGGGCGACGGGCAGTAGGCGGCGTCGCCGACGAGAGTGACTCGGCCGGACGACCACCCGGGCAGCCGGATCTGGCTCAGCTTGTCGAAGTAGAAGTTGTCGGCGCCGAGGGCCTTGTCGACGATGGCCTCGCTGAACGGCTCGCCGGCGTCGGCGAAGTGGTCGCGAATCAGCTGCTTCTGCTCGTCGACGTCGTGGTAGTCGTACGCGATCTCGTCGTCGGATTGGAAGACGAGGACGACGTCGGTCGTGGTGTCGTAGGAGTTCAGAAGCAGAGTGCGGCCAGGTGTGTTCTGGATCCTCGATGTCCAAGGGGCGATGAGCGCGCCGTCGACCACTGTCACGGACGTGTAGTGGTGCAGGAAGTGGCTGTACTCCGGTTCGGGGCCGAAGCGGAGGCCGCGGACACCCGAGTGGTTGCCGTCGCATCCGACCACGAGCGCGAAGTCGCGGACGGGACCGCCGCGGAACTCGGCTCGGACACCCTCAGACGTGTCGGTCAGGGCCGCGATGGACTCCCCGAAGAGGATCTCGGCAGTCTTCTCGACCTCCGCGAACAAGATGGCGAGGAGGTCGTCGCGGTGGATCTCGACGTCGTCGTGGCGGTGGATCTCGTAGTCGTCGACCACGATCGTGTCGGCCGTGGGCTCCGGCCCCATGCTCGCGATCGGGGTGCCGTCGACGTGGGCGAACTCGGTCGAGCGGGCGGGTAGCGCCCTCGCCCGGACCGCCGGAAGCAACCCGAGCCTGTCGAAGATCATCATGGCGTCGTTCCGCAGGTCGACGGGGGTGCCGCCCTTCCGGAGCCCTGCTGCCCTCTCGACGATGGTGACCCGGTACCCCAGGCGCTGCATCCAGATGGCCGTCGTCAGCCCGGCAAAGCTCGCGCCGGAGATCAGGACCTCCCCCGTCGTCTGCGTCTTCGTGTTGTTCATGAATCGTCCTCTCTCAGCCCGAGCAAATTGGTAGGGTAACCCCATCGATTTCACGCTAGCACGAAGGTGGAGTAACCCCAACCACTGTGGGAGAATGATCGGCGTGATCGAGGAGCCAGGGCGCCGAGAGCGGAAGAAGCGCGAGATGCGCGAGCGCGTGGCGGATGCCGCCGCTCGGCTCTTCGCGGAACACGGGTACGACGCCGTGTCCATGACGAGCGTCGCGGCCGCGGCCGGGGTCGCGGAGCAGACGGTGTACAACCACTTCCCCACCAAGCCCGATCTCGTCCTCGACATGGCCGACGACATGCTCGAGCGCTCCCGTCGCGCTGTCGCCGACCGGGATCCGTCTCTGACCCCCGCCGATGCGCTTCGCGACCTGGTGCACGCCGACATCGACCACTTCGCGACCGAGGATCCCCTCCTCGCTCGCGGAGAGTATCCGGCCCAGTCGATCGAGAGCGACGTTCTGCGGCGCTACGCCCTGCAGTTCCGCCATCGGCAGGGCGACGCGCTGGCGGAAGCCATACGGGACACCGACCCCGAGCTGAACCCCCTGGTCGCCCGGGCCCACGCAAGTGCTCTCATCACGGTCGTCCAGGCGATCACGGACAGGGTCGGAGCGGCGATCCTCTCGGGAGGTGACCTCGGCGTCGTGGCTCAGTCGCTCCACGACGACGCTGAGATGACGCTCCGCGACGCCGCCGCCAATTTTCGCGCCGCGAAGGCGAGAGCCGCCGGGAGCATCTAGCAGTCGCGCCGCTGCCGGACACACCGATCAGAGGACAGCTCCCTCGCCCGCCCGGGTTCGTCCATCTCGGCTGGGCGACCTGGTCCAGTCCCGGAACGGGTGCTCTGAGGTGCGTCTCGGGACGCTGAAGGTCTTCGAGACGTCTCAATCGCCGGGTCAGGGGCCTCGCAAGCCCTGAATTCGAGAGCCCCGCGCCGTCTCGAAAAGTCGTTCCCGCCGCAACGCTAGCTAGGCAGTCCTTTTGAGGGTTTCCAAGACAAAGCCGCCATTCCCGAATGGCGATCGAGTCTCCGAGACTTCACGCGTGAAACGTCGAACGGCTCTGCTCGAGTGCTTTCTGCCACCTTCGGGCTTCGACCCTTGTCATGATCACCAGGAAAACCACGAGGCCCGCAATGACGAGTGGCCACGGCCACCCGAGGTACAACGATTCCGAAAACAGGAACAAAACAAGCCCGACTAGGGAGGGCAGCACTGCTCGGTTGTTTATCCGCGCGTTGGCGATGAGATCCGGCACGATCTCGCGAGAATGCTCGGTTGGCGGGATGCGTCCGCGAAGGTGCCGGGCCAGGGAGCGACGCTCTTCGGGGAGTAGCGGCGAGAGAGGCCACTCGGCTCGTGGTGTCGGGATCTGCGGCAGGAGGCGGCCACCGCGTTTTGCCCGGGCATAGCCCACACTGCTCACAGCAAGCGCCGCGGCGAGGAGCAGGAACTGGCCGACCGCAGCAGCGCTCAGAGGCTCACTAAAGCGGGCCACGACGCCTAGGCCGCCAACGAGAACGATCAGAAGGAGAAGAGCCAGCTGGTTCGATATCACCCGCACGCGCGGCCCATGCTCCATCTGCTCCCGGACGCGCCGAGAAGCCTCAGCCCACCGGCGATCCTCGTCACTGGCCGCCGGCAGTGCATCGGAGATCGAACTCATGCTGCCCGTGTTCCGCCGATTGCTTGCGGGCTGCTCCCCCGCACTCTCATTCGGTCTCGCCTGAGTGGAGCTCGATGAAACGGCCAGCTCGGCGGTAAAGCACGACCAGTTGGATCGCGACGACGACGAACATCAAGGACACCGCGAGCTCGAGGAGCTTGATGAGGAGATCATTGGAGCCGACCGCGGTGGCGACAGCAAAGAGGACCAGCGCCGAGTAGATGGGTGCGATGCCGAGGGTGGCTCGCCGGTTCTGGCGTGCGATCGCCACAACAGTTCCTAGGTGTCCCTCGTCGGGCTGCTCTTTGCCGCTGATCTGCCGGCGGACGCTTTTCTTCTCCTTCCGATTGAGGGGGCTCGCAACAGCCCGCCACCTCGTGATGTAGTGGCCGGTGCGTTTAGCCCAGATGAAACCTAGGATGCCGATGAGTAAGCCGAGGGCAAGGAAGACGAACTGGGCGATGAGCTGCTGGAACTGCACGTCGGAGGACCCAGACGTGTCGTGGCCGGATCCGTGGGGAATGAAAATGAGCGCGATGACGAAGCCGACGATCCAGCTTCCACCGATGAGGGCAACGACCTGCAGAAGCGCCCGGGCGCGCCGCTTGTGAAGGCCGTAATCGGTAACGCCGTCCGCGAGTTTCGCGGCTGCAGCCCAGCGGGCGGCAGCATCGTTCTGGGTGGTAGTCAATGGGGGAACTCCGTCGTTCGGGTCAACAAGACTACTCGGAGCCTAACGACAGCCTGATCTTGCATAGAGATTCATTGGTGCGCTCTCCCAAGAAACGCGGGATGAGGACATCGATCTGAGCGTCAGCCTTCACCCAGCGGTCCTGCACACCCCTTCACACCTTCGAGGATCGACGGCGTCGCGCCGGGGACTTGTAGCCGAGAATCGTCCGGTCCGGCCGACCCAACCCGATCCCGATGTCGATAGCCGGCACCCAGACGAAGAAGGAGGCTCGGGGGCGCCAAGGCGCCACCGAACCTCCTCTCGGCATCAACGCGTTGCTGCGCGCATCGACTCAGGCGGTGAGCCATTCCAGAATGTCGGCGTTGATGGTGTCCATCTCGGTGGTCGGCATACCGTGCGGGAAGCCGGGGTAGGCCTTGAGGGTGCCGTTCTGCACCAGCTCTGCCGAGAGTGGGCCTGCGTCGGCGAAGGGGACGATCTAGTCGTCCTCGCCGTGCATGACCAGCGTCGGCACGCTGATCTTTTTCAGGTCTTCGGTGAAGTCGGTCTGCGAGAACGCCACAATACCGTCGTAGTGGGCCTTGGCGCCGCCCATCATTCCCTGCCGCCACCAGTTCTGGATGACCGGCTCCGATGGCTCGACGCCGTCGCGGTTGTACCCGTAGAACGGACCGGCGGGCAGGTCGCGGTAGAAGATCGACCGGTTCGCGGCCAGTGCCGCCTGCAACCCGTCGAACACGCTCTTCGGCAAGCCACCCGGGTTGGTCTCGGTCTGGACCATGAGCGGCGGGACAGCCGATATCAGAATCGCCCGAGCGACCCGCGCCTCCCCGTAGACCCCGATGTAGTGCGCCACCTCGCCGCCACCGGTCGAGTGGCCTACGTGGATCGCGTCGTGGAGATCGAGGTGCTCGGTCAGTGCTGCGAGGTCGGCCGCGTAGTGGTCCATGTCGTGGCCTTCGGACGTCTGAGTCGATCGTCCATGACCTCGCCGATCGTGGGCGATAACGCGATAGCCCTTGCTCAGGAAGAACAGCATCTGTCCGTCCCAGTCATCGGCCGACAGAGGCCAGCCATGGCTGAAGACGATGGGCTGCCCGGTGCCCCAGTCCTTGTAGAAGATCTCGGTTCCGTCAGAAGTCGTAATCGTGCTCATCGAAGCTCCCAGCTCACAAAGCGATTCACAACGGCGAGCAGATACCCGCCAGCCACATTCTGGCGGCACCGAAGACACGACTGAGAAGAGTTAACGCGACGTTCTCACACGCACCGCCCTCGCGGGCTCTCGTGAACTCGATCGTCGTGCCTCTGACCGCCGAGACACCGTGAAAAAGGGCCCTCCGCCTGGGGTGACCCAGGCCAGAGGGCCTTACGTGTAGCGGGAGCGGGACTCGAACCCGCGACACCACGATTATCGGCGGAGACTCTCGATAGCCCCGGAATCACGGGCACTTTTGCCTGGTTTAGGAGGGCATTCGTCGAGATTGCGATGCCTTGGCGACCCGTGGCATACCTCCCGGATCCCGAAGCTAGAGCGTAGTTCTGCGCGTAGTTAGCGCGCGGGGCTTGACACGAGTTCGAGCAGCACGAGCTTTTCGCCAGAGTTCCGCAGAACCCAGCAATGCCGTGAGCAAAGCAATTGCGACGAGCAATGCCAGCCCCGTTGTCCCAGATCGGCCGATGCAGCATTCGTGGCCCTGCGATTTCGTTTGCCAAAGCACAGGGCGGGCCTATGGCCTCCGACAGAAAGAAAAGAGACCCATACGAAGCACCTCTTAAAACTGGCTCGAATTGGACCGAAGGGCCGGGCCGGACAGGCTGCCCCCAGAAGGCGTGCAATGCAGCTGAATCAAACCAAAGTTGCGAAAGCCGCTTGACCCTACGAGGCGGCCGAATTACTTTCACACTTTTCCATGGATCTGGGCGTCCATCGCGCGACACTCAGCGCTCGTCTCGCGGCAGGCGGCGTGCAGACTCGAAACAAGGGCATGGACAAACAAGTCATTGACGAAGCTCGGCGGCGATACGAACCCGGCGAATCACTGGCTCGTATCGGTGAAGTCCTTGACGTCTCGGCTCGCACGATCCACCCCTACCTACTCGAGCGGGGCCTAAGGAGGCGTTCTACGACCGGGCGCGAGAGACCACGGCAGCAGCCCAACGTTAGCGGCAACAACTCAGGAGCCCCGGCGCTCCAACCCAACAGCCACCGCCAGATCTTCAGGACGAGGCTCGTCGCGACCGTTAGACGCCTGACTCTCTTCAAAATCCATACGTGGAACTTCTGAAAGAGCAGACCTATATGACCGCAGTGAATATTCCCAGTGGTGAGCATGATCATGACAGGCGGCGCTCACCGGCCAAGCGCAAGCGTGTTCGTTGGGGTGCACGCGGCCTCGAAGCCAGCGGCACCTGCAGACAGCGAAGCCGGATGGCTGGATTTAAAGACTCGTAGTCGTCGACGCGCCATTCGTCAAGCCATTCGATGACGGGACGATCACAGTCCAATCGGATCGGGAGCCACACGGAGTCAGCGACAGATGTATCGGTCCCAGGCAGGTCATCGGTTTCATCTTCCTCACCGCTCGCAACTGGGTACGTCGGACTATTTGTGTAACTAGTTCGTCGCGACATCCGACGCTTCGGGGCAGCGCCGTCCAAAGCCAACTACGACCGCCTTAGTTCGCGAGCGACGTCGAGCATCGCTGACGTGTCCGTCACGTCCGTATAGGACGACTTATTAATCTCTGGGTCGTGCCCGAAGTAGGCGGCTCGTGTGACGACGTCGATCTTGCCCTTGAAGATCGTGTTCAGCGTCGCTCGCCATACGTGTGTCCGGAGGACGGCGAACTCGGGGATCCCCAGCTCCGTGCTGAATTCTAGATAGAGGGGCGTCGTCTGCTTTTTGGAGTTGCTGGCATCCCACTCCTTTGATGAATCGGTAGGAGCTCCGATCACGAAGTTCTTGGGCTTGCTCGCGTCGTACCGCTTGGCGACGCGCATGGCTACGCGATCATCGAGGATGGGCACCTTGCGCGACTTGTGTGTCTTTGACACGCTGGCTCGCACGGTCACGTACACGGTGCCGTCTTTTGTAATCTCGACGTCGTTCCAAGTGAGCGCGTTCGCTTCGGAGACCCTGAGGCCGGTGGTGGCCTGCAGCAAGGTGATCTCGATCGCGTTGCGACGACGGGCGATCCTGTCCTCGATCGTGAAGCGGCTCCTTTTTGGCTGGACAACTCCGGCCGACGGATCGAGCTCAAGCAAGTAAGCGAGGACCCGCTGGTGCTCGTTCTTCGTAAGCGCCTTGCGTTGCGGCTCGCTTACCATCGTCGAATCCGTGCCGGTGCGCCTCATCGAGATCGAGACTCCTTTGAGAGGGTTGCCGACCACCAGCTCTTCCCGATTGAGCTGTTGGATAACGTACTTTGACAGCACTGTCCGGGCTCGTGTTCCGCAACTAGGTCCGTGGAGCTCAGCGATCTCACGGATGCATGCCTCGAGGAACCGAAGGCGTGTTCCCGTTGCGATCGGAAAATCTCCAAGGGCTGCCGCGTGCTTGTGGTCGCCGCACTCGCCAAGGATTTGGCTCACAGCCGTTCGATATGACGCTCTACTCCTCGGGCGGAGAGGTTCATTCTCCACGGCAGGCCGGGAAAAAGCATTAATAAAGTCGACCATTTTCGACGTCGTCTTCCACTCACTCCCGCCCGTGGTGAGGAGTTCCTTGGCCGTGGCCCGAGCCCGTCGACGCGCATCAGCTTTGCTGCTTCCCTGGGATCGCCGACGCAGCAGCCTGCCGTCGTGCAGACGGATCGACCAATCCAACATGTAGATGCCATCGTTGTTGCGTTCCGTGGGCTCGGAACGTTCGATCGAGTCCTTGCCAGGCTCAAGGCGGGTCGTCGCTGCGCGCTTCGTGCCCTTCTTGGGCTGACTGGTGCGCGGCGACTTCCCGTCCTTCTTGACTGCGCCCATCAGGCGGCGTCCACAACGTGCTCAGAGAGGAAGGACTCAAGGTCGACAACCCGGTAGATCAGCCGAGAGCCAGTTTTCCCGAGCCTGACGTAACGGGGGCCCTCGCCGAGCACGCGCCAGTTGGCGAGTGTCTTGCGGGTGACGCCGATGTATGCGGCGGCCGCGTCGGTCTGAAGACCGATAGGCGATAGGGACACTGGTGCCGGCGTTGTCGGAGTGTGTGCGGAAATGGGCATGGTCGTACCTCGAAAGTTCGTGACTTTCGAGGGACCGGGTCCACCGAACCTATTACCGGTTGCTGGGGCGGTCGTGCACGGAAGGTGCGTGTCCACTCGTCGAGATCAACCGGCTTGCCGTCCGGTTGGCTCTGACCCTTGCATTTTCGGGCTGCCTCGAAGGTAACACGATATCCCGGGCCGGCCCGGAACTTTTGTGACGGGTGCTGTGGGAACCCGAGGCCACGTCACCTGCGCCGAGATTGCTGATGATCCTGCGAGCGACAGGACTGGTCGAGAGAGGTCGCGTGGCCCCCGTTCTGGGCATAGTCGGTCACGAACGGTCATGCGTATCATCGACCGCTCACAAAGAGATTGCCCCCGAAGACAGCAACAAGGGGGCACGGGTCGCCGTCGATCCACACATCGGACAGCACGTCGTGCAGAACCGGGGTACAGCCTGAGATGGCTGACCGGGGGTCCCTTGCCATCGCCACCGCGACGCAAGGAATACCCATGCCCAAAACCGATCCCTCTGTGCCTTTCGAACTCGACAGGCTCCGCGCCTATTCGTTCGCCGAGGTCGCCGACCGTCTCGGCGTCAGCCTCAAGACCGTGCGCCGAATGGTCGACTCCGGAGACCTCAAAGCCTTCCGCCCCCATACGTCCGGTCGCACGATCCGCATCAGCGAGACCGCGCTCCGCAACTTATTCGACGCCACCAACTGATGCGCGCCCCGTGCACTCAGCAGCGGCCGCATACCGGTTCGCACGACTTCGAGCCGGGATTTGAGACCGAACTCGCGCCGACGCACCCCCGTGAGCCCTGTGTCGCGGGACTGTGCGCGGTCGCACGCCCATCCCTACTCCGTTCAGCAGGAATCGGCTTCTGCCCGGCGCCGTAAGACTAACCAACATCATCGTCACCTCTACCACCTCAATAAGGAGCACCATCGCATGACGTCAGTATTCGACGCGGCACTCGCCGCCGCGGACAAACAGCACAAAGCGCGGATCAAGAGCATCCGCGACAAGCAGAAGAAGGAGCAGGCCACGCTCGACCAACGAATTGTCGAGCTCCTGCGCGAATACGACCCCGTCACGTACGAAAAATATGCGGCCCGGGCCCGCTCGCTGATGGACGCGGAAACGAGCGCGAGGTCCGCGCGTGCCCGCTCCGGAAAAGTGGCAACTCGCTCGCAGAGGACCGCGCCGTCCAGCGGCGCAGCAACACCTGCGACCTCGCGAAACGAGACGACAGCCGACTGGACCGTCGCCGCCTCAACACCCGATCCGTTTGCGTTGCCGATGCCCGATGTCGACTCCCAGCCGGACGCCTGGGCGATCCCGACTGTCGCAACACAGAACACTGCAGCTCCCGCTGACACTTCGGAGGCTGCGTTCGCTGAAAGGCCGGCGACTTCTCCCGGTCAGACCCCACCACGGATCGGCGACCCCAACCCGTTCGACATGCCCGGCGTAACGCGCGGCACTTCGACCGGGTCCATCTTCGATCAGGCGTTCAACCAGTGAACGGGTTCATCTTGACTCCGGTGGCCAACCATGAGCACCTGCAAGGTACCCCGCATACCAATTTTGGCGAAGGCAGCAGGCACGCCGCCGAGCGTCATGAATCCTGTCTGGACGGGCTTCCGCCTGCTTCGCGTGTCGGACAGAACGTCTGCTTGCGTCAACCGGATCCAGACACTTCGGATACTCGAGGAAAGGAGCAGTCGTCGTGAGCGGGAAGGCGACGCGGCAGAGCGCTCCCCCGTCGCGGCCGAGGAAGCTCGACATGCGACTCACGCTCCAGGAGTATTCGTTGCTCGAACGTACCGCTCACCGTCGCGGTCTCACGGTTTCGGCATTCACGCGCGCTGTTGCGGTCGACGTCGCAAACACATATGAAGGCCGGCCTCCTTCACACGAGACGGTTCCCGTGGCGGCTGTGCCGCCACTCACCGATGGGCACATCAATGCCATTTCCGCACTGCGGGTCGAGGTGATGCGGGCTGGCATCGAAGTGCGTGAGGTAGCCCGTCGTGCGAGCGCGGACGGTGTTGATCTAAATGGCCTCGGTGCTGCGATTGATGCTCTCTCTGCGTCAACGTGCGAGGTGGTCAGGCTGCTGGGCGGGCGGTCGCACCCGTGAGCGTGACCGACGTCAAGCCGGACTACGACCTGAAGCGCAGCACCGAGTACCTCGTGCTGGGCACGGATGCGAAGCGGAAGAAGCACCTCGCCGGGGGCACAAATCGTCTCGTTCCCGGCTTCTACTGCGACGCGCCCGACGTGGCGTCGTTCGTCGCACTTGGTGACGACCTGGCACGGCGTCACAGCCGGAAGGTCAAAGCGCAGAGCTACGTGCTGTCGTTTTCACCACAGGAGCTTTCCGTCGATAGCGACGCCGACCTGCACCGAGTCGGCGACGTGGCGTTCCTCCTCGCGAAGAAGATGCACCCGCATTCCCCCTGTCTCGTCGTCGTCCACGCCGACGGCAAGGGGCGTGCACCCCATGCGCACGTCAAGGTTCTTAATCACAACACGGTCACCGGCAAGGCACTAGCCGACTATAGGACGCATTGGCAGGTCAAGCAGGCCAACGACGAGCTGATGCGCGAAGTCGGTCATGACATCCTCGACGTCCACCGGAAGTACACGGCACCGGAGTGGTCCAGGCAGCGTTCCAGGCTGACGCCGTTTGAGGTCGAGCTCGGTGACCGCGTCGCGGCGGCTCGTGACGATGCTTTGCGTAAATATGCCAACAGCCTCGAGGCCAGTCAAGAAAGCTTTTTGGGCTCATTTCGCGCTGCGTGCGAGCGACTTGGTGTGCGCCTGGAAGTGCAAGAACACAGGATCAGCCACGGCGGCCGTGATATTCGAACGGCGGGGTCGTCCGTCCAGGGGTTCATCTTCGCGATGCGGGACGAGTCGATGCCGGTGCCGCGCCTCAAGCGGCGCAAGGCATCGTTCCTGTCGGAGGACTTCACACACGAGGCGCTGGTGCAGTCGCTCGAGCAGATGCGACGCCAGCCGTCACCCGAAGCTGCTCGACCGGGCCGGCCCCGCCAGGTGTCCGGCGACGACGACAAGCTTGATCTTGCTGACGCCACGACGCACGCTGTGCCGGCTACTGCCGGTATCCGGGGCAGCGCGTTCCTGGAGGCGCCTGCTGAGCTTTCGTTTGCAAAGCGAATGAGGTCCGCCCTCGACGAGGCCGATCAGATAGCGCACGACCGGAGCGCCGAGTCGATCGAGGAGTACTTGTCGTCGAAGAGTGCACGGGCAGAGGCGACCGAATCATCAACGGCGCCATCAGCAGCGGCGCGTGACGAAGCGGGAGTCTCGCAGGGGGAGGACAGCGACTCACCTCAGGATCTCGTCTCCGTCTTCGATGCGGCCTCCTGGCCGACTCGCCTGGACGGTGCCGCGGCAGCGAGTGGACCCGACCTCGACGAGAATGCGGCCGACACGGCTTCTGCCCTTGCCGTCGACCGACTGCTCGCGGACAGCCACCTGGTCAATCCGCGCGTCGCCAGCGACGCTGCGGAGCCGATCGCCAAAGAGAATCAGGCGGCTGTGGCGGCTGTGGCGGCTGAGCGCGATCGTCGGCGACGCTTGGCCAGGATCCGGGCGGAAGTGGACGTCGATGACTCTGATCGCGACACCGGGCGCGATGGCCCGTCATTGGCCTAGCATTGCGGCCGTGGGCCGGGCTCGAATTTAGCGCCCGGTCCTAGTCCCTCCTGGCACTGGCGCGGAGACGCAGGTCACGGTAGCCGGAAGGCGCCGGCCTGACAAGCGAGTCGCAGGGCCTCCTCGAAGCGATCGGTTCTGAGGGTTTGGGCGGGAGTGAGCCCGTCGAGGTCGGCGTCGGGAGCGTTAAGCCACAGTGCGTCGCCCCACCTGCATTCGGGTGCCGGGGTCAGGTAGTTGAGCGCTTTCGATATGTGTGGCAGCGGGCTGCCGTCGGAACCGAATTGAAAGGCGGGATAGACATCCGCGCCGTCTTTCGTGACCAGTCGAAGCACTTCTCGCCTCCGCACGAGCGCCTCCAGACCGTCGGCATCGATCCTCAGGAGCCGAAGAACGCTGGCAGTGTCGTGGAACGGGCCAACGTACGCGTCCCAAGTGCTCAGGTTATCGTCGGTCAAGTCGTTTCCTCATCGAGCGATGGGCCTCAGCGACGAGGGCGGGTCGCTGCGAATGAGGCTGCTCGACACGGGCGAAACTTCTGGCGGAGGCGTGCGGGAAAGCATTGACTTCTGCCGGGCGTCTTCTGCGCAGAAGACGAACTGGAGCTGTATTGCCAACCGACGGATTCAATCCTCGAAACCACGTTTGCATGGTCGTCGACCCGCATCTCGTGCCGAGCGTCGTCCGTTGTCGTGGGAGCGTCAGAGTTGCGCGTCTCCGTGTGTCCAGAGTCTGATTTAGCCCTAGACCCAACCCGTGACGATGCCAGAGGCACAAATCCCGGCCACGTGGGCGACGAGTCTGGCGCCGAGTTGCTGCAAGAGATGATCGGGGAGGAGGGTGGCGGGCAGCGCACCATGTCGTCGCCGAGCGCCTGCGTCGGGGCATGCCTCGCTCATGAGACTCACGGGGTGCCGGGGCCACCAATGGACCTGACAGCGTCACTCACGACACCGCCTCAGGACTTGCCATAGCGCGTAATATTCCCCCGTCGGGCATCTCGGCGTCTAAGAGAGGGGTGCGGGTGGTCTTTAAAGCCATTTGGCTTGAGGACGCTGTCGATCTGAGCGCACGCCCTGGTCAGCGCGACGACGAGGCGCCCGGCAATCGAAAACATGTCGCGAGAATAGCCCGCCATGCACCAGGACGGAAGCTCCAGGTGAGATGTCGCCAGAGCGCCCCGGGTAGAATACTGCCCGAGGATCTTCGCTCTGAGGGATACAAAAGACGGCGTTCTTCCTCGTTTACGAGCATAAGCGAACGGCTTGATTGACGACGTGATCGTCAACTCTTAACCCCAGATCAGAAGCGATATTTCTCAGTCGAACTTTCGTTCTTGAGATAATTTGACGGGAGGCCCGAACACCGTCAGACTGCCTTGTCATGACCGAACAGGACGCTACCCTGGAAAGTATTTCAGCCTCTCGCGCACGCCCCCGAGACGAAGCCGTAAGCCGCCTTGCCGACGCCCTAGAGCGGCTCGACGCCGACAGGCGCTGGCTGATCGAATCATCGACTGAGAAGGTGCTGATTCGTCAGCGCGATTGATGCTGAGCGACGACCTGTCCGATCCGAGGAGCGGACCGTGGCGCGCAGGGCGCAGCGCCGACTACGTGGCAGCCGTATACGACACGGCGCAGCGAGTCAACGACATGCATGCGCTCTTCGGCGGCGAGGGATCTACGACCTGGAATCAATTGACGCCACGCGAACAGCACAACCGTGCCGACTGGGTCGAACTCCACCTGAGCCTCCACCAGCAACTCCTCGCGGAACGCACAAATGGCACGGCCGGAGGCCGCCATGAGTGACAGTCCAGTAGGCACGCCGATATGGTGGCGCCAGCAGTCCAGCCCGGCACCAGCAGAATGGGTGACCGCGTTTGACGAGCTCACTGAAGGCGAGAACGGTCACGAGTGGGCGATCTCTGCCGCAATCTTCGTCGCCGGATTCAGCAAGCGACGCCACGAGGGCCCGACCTTTAACGAGCTGTTCCGCTACCTCCTCGACGACCACTCAGGACTGCCCGCTCGAATCCCTGCAGGTATGCGCAGCCGCGACCGGGCGGATCTTAAAAAAGCGTTCCGGCACCACGTCGCACTCGCCTGGCGACGGACCGGAATGATCTCCTGGGCCACAGGCGAGTATCGGAGCCTGCACGTCGGACCTGCATTCCGCAAGAGGTCCCGTATGCGACGATCCTCGCCTCATTCTGAAACGAAAGTCGTCTCCGATGCCTGACCTGTCCAGCGACGACTGTCAGCCATGGCGGGTCGAGCACACGACGCCGCTGCCCACATCCTGGACGCGTGTTGTCGAAGAACTCACGCATCTTCACAGCGTCCGAGACTGGGGCAACGCGGCCGACGCCTTCGGCAAACACTATCGGCAGCTGCGCTCAGGCGTTGCGACGTTCCGGGTAAGTCTTCAGGCCCTTGTTCGAAACACGAGGGGCCTCGCTGAAGAGTTTCCATGCAAGTTAGGCTCCGACGAGAGAACGCAGGCCACGGCGGGGTTCGGCATCCACGTTGCTGACGTTTGGCGGGCCGTGGGAACGAACCGGTGGCGCGAATGCCACGCCTACACCTTACGGACAGGGCCGCTATTCCACTCTCAATCGGCAGCAAAGAGGGCTGCCATTCATGCCCCCGTGGTCAGAGCAGAAGCTCCGGCATGAGTTTCTACGTCACCGATCGACAAGACATGCCCACGTTACAGGCGGTCATTCGTTGGAGTGCCCCGAGTCTCTGGACCGCACACCGCGCCGGCGATGTCGTCATGCGCCAAAGAATTGTCTTGGGACCCGATTACCAGAACATAAGCTTTCTCCACCCAGCGGATCAGGGATTCCCGCTCGCGGTCGAGTGCGTCTTCGGCGCCCGGAACGGACGCGAACAAGAAGTCGAGATGCGCCTCTGGGCGCAACTCGACCTCGGCATCCTGGCAGCGGTAGGCACACGAGTCGTCCTCCTCCGCAGGAACTCCGCGACAGCAGAAGGAAAAGTCGTCTGATCGCTCAACGTCGACCAGACGACCATCTCCGGTGAGTCGGAATCCGAATCGAACTATCGGTGACCCTCACGGCGACCTCTACTGGATACGAGGCGAATAACGCGTCGGAGCGCATCGGCAAAACATAGCTCCTATGCGAGGTGAGCATCTATTGTGCGTGTGAGGCCGAAGGATGCGCGACAGCCTGCATCGTCATAGAACGCTCCGGGCACCCATTGAGTAGGTCCTCAGGCGATCCGTCATGTTCATAAATTGCGGCGGTCCGTTCGGCTCGGAGCTCGCGTGTCAGCGTTCTTGGAACCCGCAGATAGCCTCTCGAGCCTGTCCAGCGGCGCGGATCCCGGTCAGGCTCACCCGACGAGGGCGAAGGACGCTGCGGCAGAGAGCAGCTGGCCACCGACGTCGGCGGGTCCCTGTTCGCGGAGGATCCTCGCCGGCGCCGTGTAGTCGAGGGCCGGGTTCATGCCCTGGAACCAAGACTGCGTCGTCGCGGCGGAGTACCGCTCGCGGAGCATGCCGGCGATCTGGTAGGCCGTCCGAAGGCGCAGCTCGTCGACCTGGCCAGGCGAGCTCGTGCCCGCGGCCCAGCCGGACACAGGGCGAGTCGAGCCGACATTGCCGAGGTAGGCGACGAGCTTTACACCTAGCATCTCGCGCAGGCGGGCGACGAGCTCGGGGAATGGCAGGCCGACCGACTCTTCGTAGGCTCGGAGTCCCGGCCGCTGTGCGGATGTCGCTGTTCTCATCGTGCTCATGACTCATCGTAGACACAGGCATTCAAAACACCAGCTCGAGAGCCTGCATAATCGCACGTCAAAACGCACAATGCGACGCAGAGGTGCGTGCATACATTCAGCGGACGGCGCGGATGATCATGCCGTGTGGTGTGATCTACGGCGGCTTGTAGGCGCCCTGGCGCTCAGGGCGGCCAGTGCCCGTCCGGGAGAAAACTCCGCTGGCCACCATGCTGGGACCCACGAGCGCAGAGACTATTCCTGACCAGGCAGCCAGACGCCGCTGCCGAGCGCGGTGTATTTCGTTTGGCCGTCCTCGCGGATCCAGCCGGCGACCTGGTAGCCACGCTCGATCGTGCCCCGACGGCGAGGACGAGCGGGTGTTTCTGGGCCCTGACCTCGGCGCCGACCGCCCGTAGCGCCGATCCGCCTGCTCCTGCTCCTCGATAGAGGTCTCGCCACAGATACGCCCGTCGGGCTGCTTCCACCCGCGGTCACGGTGCCAGATCGTCGGCACCCAGCGCGTCACGGGACGGTCGAACGGCGGGTAAAGCATCTGTCAAGCGAAGCCGTCGGCGGGAGACTTCAGCGCGTCGAGTGGCCACTCGCTGATGAGGCGCAGCTGGCGGCCGAGGGCGGCCGGGGTTTGAGCAGAGGCCTCGGAGGTGATCTTGCTCACGCGGGGCTGCGCTACTCCGGCCGCCGTAGCGATAAGCGACTGCGAGATGCTGGCTGCCGCGACGTTGCGCCGGGCGTCCTCGACCAGCTGTTGCCCTCTGCCGCGAGGCCGCGTAGTTCGTGTTGGAACCGCGCGGCCGTGAAGACATCTGCCAGAGGGTGCGGCCGCGAAGACATCTGCCAGAGGGTTCTGAACGGCCTGGTCGTCGGCACTTGCACTCATAGGCGGGATGGCACCATCACGCCGCTAGCGCATAACCTAGGTGACCGATAATTTACGTATATATATTAACAATACGCAGTTGATACAAGACCTTTTCTCGTTTCGCCGAACGACCTCGAGGAATAGAGATCCGTGTAGGGGGTTTTAGGCTGTAGCGGGCTCCAGATGCGGGCAAGTATTTCGATGTGAGTAGTCGTCGCTAGAGAGACAACCGCCGCGAGACCCGTCCGAGAAGCACCGGATCGTCCGTCGCGATGACGACGATTGCGCCGGCGCGTACAGCTCCCTCGAGCGCCGCCCAGACGATGTCGACCGAGGCGGCGTCGAGCTCGCTGGTCGGCTCGTGGAGCAGGAGGAGCGGCGGCATCCCGACGAGCGCCCGCGTTAGGGCGACGCGCTGCTGCTGACCTCTCGAGAGCTGCTCCACGAGGTTGTGCCACGACGCCCGAAGCAGCGCGAGCTACCCGAGGAGGTCCTCGATCGGCTCGGCCAGAGATTCCGAGCGTCGTGGGGTCGGCCATCCGCCGCGCCCGAGCACCCGCACGGCGACATTCTCGACCGGTGTCAGACCGCCGACGAGCTTGTGCTGCTGGGTCAACACGTTGGTCAGGTGCATCGCCGGCACCTGGTCGGTGTGGCGTGTGGCGAGGTGTTCGGCAACGTCACCACCGATGTCACCGCCGGAGACCACGTAGCGGGCGTACCCGAGTTCGTCCATCGTTTCGGTGACGGCGTCTGCCATGGCGGCGGTGGTCATACCTGTCTCGGTCAGGGGTGCTGCGAATGGGAAGCCCGGGAGGGCTGGCACGACGACGTTCACATCAGACAGGAGCGGTAGCACACGTTCGAAGCGCAACACCGAGTCCGCCACCCGTGCAGCAA
This sequence comes from Frondihabitans sp. PhB188, assembly GCF_003752365.1. Classification (GTDB taxonomy): domain Bacteria; phylum Actinomycetota; class Actinomycetes; order Actinomycetales; family Microbacteriaceae; genus Frondihabitans. The sequence goes on from NZ_RJUO01000005.1 coordinate 355,530, forward strand.
CACCACTATCGGCGCCCCTGAATCCGCAGCCGGCTGGTGCAGCACGTTGAGAGAGCCTGCTGTCGTCCAGAGCAAGTTGTGAATTCGAGCTTCGTGCGAGCGCCAGTCCTAGGCGTCGCGCCAATGCGTAATGAGTTTCCGCAACGCGTCAGTGTCAACACCCCGGCTCCATCCGGTCCCGGATGGAAGCTGAGGTCCCCGAGCGGGTGATCGACGTGATCATTTGTACGCTGATCAGCCTGCCGGTGTCGACAGCGCCGGTCCAGTGGTTCAACGTCAACAGTGCGACGCCGTCCCGACACAGCACCGCCTGCCGACGCTGCTGCCGCCGCAGCCGCATGACTGTGGTTTGCCCAAACGAGCGCGGGAATAGTGAAGGGGCCCCCGACAAGCGCCGAGAGCCCCTTCACGTGTTGCTCCGTGTCAGGTGATGGGAACGTGCCATTGCTGGGTGGACAGCCCGTTGCAGTCGTAGATTTGCAGTTGGGTGCCGTCGGTGGTGATGGCTTGTGGGTCGTCGAGGCATCGTCCGGAGACGGGGTTGTAGATGGTCCCGTCAGGGCGGGCCTGCCACTGTTGTCCGCTGATGGCGGTGCAGTTCGCCAGTTCCACTTTGGAGGAGTTGGCGGTGGCGTTGCCGACGATGCTCAAGCACTTGTCGAACGCACGGAACGTACCGTCGGTTTCGAGGGACCACTGCTGCCCGGTGGCGATGCCGCAGGCGTAATGCTGAACGGCGTTGCCCGCCCGGGAGGTGTTGGTGTTCACGTCAACGCATTTTCCCGTTGTTCCGGGCCCGGTGATCTACCCGGTGAAGTTGGGGAGGTTGGCGGTGGCGAAGTCGGTTTCGCATTTGCCGGTGGCGACATGGACGCCGGCCATCATGAAGAAGCTTGCCTCGGATGTCGCCCCCAGCAAGGGTGAACTGTAGCCGGCGCATGCGGTCTCACCTGCGTCGTATCCACCTGTGGTGTCCGTCGTGACCGCGGTCGTGATCTCTTTCCAGGCACCGACGCCGAGGTTTTTGTTGATGAACAGCACGTGCCCGGATTCGGGAAGAACGGTCAGGGCGCCGTCGTTGCCGGATACGACGCGCGGGCCGGAGACGATGAGGGTGCCGTTGGGGCCTCCTGCCGGGGACCAGGTGAGGTACGGGGTGTGCAGGAGGAAGCGGCTGTCGGACGTTTGAATTTTCGTTCCAAGGCTGGAGGCGTTCCATGACTCAGCGTTCGTGGACGTTTTGTTGTAGACGTCGCAAGCCTGGTCGGGGTCGAAGCCGTCCTTGCAGTCCTCATAGGACATGGCGTAGGTGCCGTTGGGAAGGTTCCACGACGTTGGCCATGCCGGGGCGTTGGACGTTGTCTTGGACGGCGACGTCATACACTTCGCTACCCCAGGCGGCCCCGCCATCAGTGGAGGACACGTGGGCAAGGACCTGATTGTAGTTATTGGAGGAGGGCCGCTCGTCGGAGAAGTAACACACCAGGTGCCCGTTGGCGGCGGCGTCGAATTCGGGTTCCCAGATGCCGTGCTTGATGGTGTTGGGCTGCCCGGATTCGCTGGTGCAGGAGCTGCGGTAGGTCCAGGTGACGCCCTGGTGGGTGGAGACGTACACCTCGATGGCCTGCTGGGTGTAGTCGCTGTGATTCCACGCCGTTCCTGCGGCCAGCAAGGTTCCGGCCGGAAGGTTGCCTTCGGCTTGGGGAAGCTCATACAGGGTGGGCCCATCGAGGTCTCACCCGTGCACGGTGTCGGTGACGGTGCCGATCGGTGACGCCGTTCAGGTGGCTCCATTGTTGGTGGAGCGGTAGATCGGGAAGTTCGCCTTCGTCACGCCGGTGCCGGAGTGGGAGAAAGTAGATAGTTTGGTCCCGTTGACGGTACCGCTGTGCTGCAAGCGAATGACCCGCGGGTAGCTGGCATCTTCGGTAGAGCCGGAAGCAGTACTCGGGCGGTAGAGGGTTCCGCTGAAAGTCGTGGCGGCCTGCACGGAGGTGTGTGCCCCGAATGGTCCGAGAGAGCCGAGCGTGCCGGCACGGTGAAGGCGGTGTTCCGTTTCCTCGGTGGTCAGGAACGGATCATGCGCTCAATTCCGAACCCAGAACGGCCGCGCTCGCTTCTGCGAAAAAGTCGGCATAACAGGGTCCATTGTCACCTTGATGAGAGAGGCGGGACCGTTCCTGCGGAGACTCCGCCACACTCACCCGGTCAATCCGTTCCCGCGGGAAGGAGCTGCGACCATACCGTTTCGGGTAAGGGTGGATGCGTACCGGTGTGGCGCCGGGAGCGCGGAGATAGCTGCTCATACGGCGTTTGCGTCGATCAGATCGTTCAACTCGGCCACGCTGAGAGGCTGCGTGTCTGCGGAAGCGAACTCGGGGCTCACGCGATCACCTCTAGCCACGCAAGAGCTGCGACCATGATCACAGTCGAGGCTGACAGCGTCGACACTGCGACAACCCACAGCGTGTGTTCCCGATGTACCTGGCGGACTTCGGAAAAGGGCGAGGACACTTTTTCGGCACGCGAAAGCGTCATGAGTTCAACTCGTTTCTGGCCCCTGCGAGCCTGAGATCAAACGGTGGAGCAAACGGTTCCGCCGTGAATCGGGACCAGGTCATCGCCGTGAATCGAAGACTTGTTCTCATTATGAGCCAGGAGGCTAGAAAATCTAACGATGTCTGGAAGGTGGTCGTTTTGCGGATGCCAGCCCCGCGGTCGTGACCCGGTCAAACGGAGACGAGGCCGTAAGCGGCAGAGGACGCGGACGTAGGTGCAAGACTTCCGTGACGGATTCAAGAGGCGCCAAGCACCCAGTCGTGGAACCAGGTCCCGTGAGGCACACGAACGAGAACCCACAAGGCAAGCGTCGGCACACTCGTGACAGTGGGCGTCCACGCCTCGAACACCGCCTACAACGACGCCGCGGAGCTCAGCGACCCGGTCATCGTCCGCAAAAAATGGCTCCCCCACCCTGCAAGACCCCGGCCTTCCTGGCCCGGCTTCGCCGGGACCAGGCGGCGCGCGGGCCTTGCGACTTAACACCGTCACGGCTCAACCAGTTCCGGGGAGCTAAGCCGGAGACGGCTGGCTCCCCGCGACCAAGTGGCTCCCCATAACCGAACGACAGCCCAACTATGGGTTGCAGGGTCGCGTCCTGTGTCACGCGCAGTGTCCGCTTCCGCCGGTTCGTGTCCGGTCTTGCAACGATGGGGCATGCGCCCGAACCAGCGACGAGACCGCACCCGTGACCGCACATCCCCACAACGCGGTGACACCGGGCAAGCGGCCTCCCCAGCGCTCCCCGCACCCGCAGTGCGGACCCTCGTGATGCAGGCGGACCCGTTCCGGGTCCAGCAAGCCGACTTCACCCTTTGTGCTGTTGCCGGGTGCCCAGCGATCGCGCTCCCGGAGGACTGGGAAATCATCAACCTCGACACCGGCGACGAGCTACCCGTGCGCCTCTGCGACGAACACCAACTCGCCTGCCTCCGCTCCTGAACCCCGACAGCTCAAAGTGCGGCGGCGGGCACTACTGGTAGCCGCGTGCCACGCAATAACAGCAAGCTGCGTTTCCTGCGCCGCCTCGGTGTCTGTGGCTGTCCGAAAATTCGACGCCACTGTCGAGGCGAAGAGCCCGAATGACGGTAGGACATACGATCTGTAGGTGCGTAGAGAACAGCGGGCGGCTGAAGTTTTGGCGAGCCCACGGGGGCGCTACTTTTGCAACGCCATCACCGAGTGGACCATGACAAAGGAGTCCGGTGACCAGGCGGCCGCATGGAACCGCATCAACCTCGACGTAATCCGTGACATCACTGACGCAGCCGCGTTTCTTGGGCCCATGGGCGACACGATGGACAGCGCCAGCTACTGGGGTGAACACCACGGCAACGCAGATCTGCGTACGGAACACGAACGACGCGGTCTCACCCGAGTCATCGAAGCTGTTCTTGCCAGCCCGGCGATGGACTGGTGGTCGATGCCTTTCGAACCGTTGTCACAGTTCCTTGTGGCTGATGAGCATGCCTGGTGCGAATTTGAGGCACCGCCACGACGGGTGCTGCCGACCGGCTGGCGCAATGGCGATCGCAAGTCGACCGTGCCAACAAGACCGGCGTCCCGAAGAAAAATGCTGCGCAGGAAGCGGGTGGGGAATGGTGGTCCACTCCCCTGTTTCAGTCGGTGATAAGCACGCGGCCGCTCGGGGAGCTGCCTGCACTCCAGATCGACATCACCGAGGACAGGTTTAGTACGAGAACCTCTCGGATCTTCCACATCATGCCCACCCCCACGCCGCGAGTTCGCGAGATCGACGGGCCCGACGACTGGGTCGATCTCGACGAGACCTACCCTTTCGATATCATCGGGCAAAAGCAGGGAACCTGGTGGCAGACGACGCGGATCGACGACTCCTGGTTCATCCCGGACTGGGCCGCCGTTGCTACCGACTTTGACGTCATCCACCTCACCGGAATGGGCTACCTCACCACCGCCGGCCGGCCCTTGGCCGTGGAAGGGGGCCACACACTCATGGCCGGCTTCAGCCCGGACGAATCCTTCTGGCTCACCGACTCGTTCCACTTCCCGGAACCCGGAATCGACTGGGAACCCATACCGTCGGGGAAAATAGCCGCCCCTGGGCTTAACCAGAGAGCACTTTTCCCTGGCTCACCGGTCGCAGCCTTCGACCGCCATGGTGCGTGCATCCCCTGCCCGTGAAGCTTCATGCAACAACATCGGTATCCCTGGAGGGAACCGGGCCGAAGCAATCTGCCCAGTGCCCCCGCTTCCCTTCCCTGGGGAGCGCGAGGGGCCAGCCCCTCGCCCCGACCGGGTCACCGGCCGGGGCTTACCCATCACCGCTGGGCAGTGAGGCGAATCAGCTCGAGGTCGACCTGCACGTCGTCGGCGTCGCCTTCCCAAAACAGGTCAGGGACCGCGGAGCGGATCTTCTCGACGTCAACGCCGATTGCCCGGTCTGGAAATGACACCGTGACGGTGATGCTGTGCACGGGGGCTGATTCGTCGACGTCTCCCCCGGTGTCCTCCCCGAGGCTGTATTGGTACTCCCATTCCAGGCCGACGACAGGGAGACTCTGACCGGGCAGGGCTTGCGTTGCCTGGTGTCGGTCCTCGCCGGGGTGCGGTGCGCGGGTGCACATCCAGTGGGTGCCGTCGACGTCGTACGTCGACGCCGTGCAGGTGGTCTCCGTTGGGCTGAGGTCGAGGGCGGGCGCTTCGGGGTCGATGGCCTGGCCGAGGGTGTCGGAGCGGCTGTAAGTGATGATCATGGGTTGTTCCTTTCTGGGGTGGGAGGGGCGGCCGCTTCGCCGCCCCTCCCTGTGCTGGTGTGTTAGGCGGCGTCTTCGGCGTCGGACGTTTCCTCGTTCTCGGGGGTGAGGATTCCGGCGATCTGGTGCGCAGTGCGGAGCACCCGGGCGGGGGTGGATTTAGTCAGGTCGGTATCTTCGTCCGACCACCCGGCGATGTAGCCGACGCTGTAGGCACTGGTGTCGAATCCGACGCCCCGCAATGAGGTTGCCGACCGGCTCGGCATTCCCACCCGCAACGTCAAGAAAGCCTCCACGTCGAGGAAGACTGCCGAATTATCGACCATGCCGGCGCCGTCGTCAGACAGTGCCGAAGTGATGGCTAGCGAGCACAGCGAGGTGCCCAGCCCGGCATGACTGTCAGGTGGGTCGAGCCGGTGCGGATTTAGAACAGTCGTGGGTGAGAGAACTCGACGCCGAGAAGCGCGGCGCTGATCAGCTCTGGGTGCCATCCGTGGTCGAGGATCACGGCGCGGAGATCGAGGGAGCGTTGCACGCGCACCGGGCGAGGGAGTACCCCTAGCCGGAGCGTGTACCGGTTCCGGTAGCGGCCGCGCTGGAACCGGTCGAGCATGTTCTCCGGATGCGTTCCCGGAACCACATGCGACGGCTGAAGGTCGGCGTCCGCGTGCACGCAGATGGGGATGTCACACGAGTGCAACAACGGCGTCGATGCTGCAAGCACTTGTCCGGTGGCGAGCTCAATCGCATACCGTTGCGGCCGCACCGACTGCTGGCCGGCATCCCGTTTGACCCAGAAGCGGCCGTAACCGTCGTCAGAGATCGCACCGGTCCAAAACCAGCCATCATCTGGTTCTGGCCCTTTCACGACCAACGATCAGAACCGGTCCATTCTTGTGCGGGTCACCGGTCGAAGCCCTCGCCGGCCATCTCCGTCGTCCACACCAGAAGACCCCACCGCTCCTCGAGACCCTGGCTCGTGTCGCCAGCTGTCCGCGTCAACGCCATGTGCTCACCCGGGCCCTCGTGATCCGACAGGGCACACCGGTAGGCCACATCCTCAAGGAGGAAGAAGGAGGCGCATCGGGTCACGGGTTCACCGTACGACGACGACAGCCTCACACCTGCCGCCACACCCGAAAGACGTATGACCCGCCGGCTTCGCCTGGCGACCGCCCACCATTTCCACCGTAGTCACCGTGCACGTCGCCACAGGAGCACAATTTCGCGAGCGGTGCCGGCCTTGGTCGATAGGGAGGTAGCTGCGGGGAAGCGGAGCCGTTTACGCGCAGCTGTCTAGCGCCGAGGTGCAGCTCCGGCGGTGGGGGTGGTGCTGGTATCGACCCGGGCGGTGAGGGCGACTTTAGTTCTACAGCTTGACATCAACGACTCTCACCATCGCGCCTCTCCCCAAGGGACACGTAACCACTACGTGGGCGGAACGCGCCGAAGCTGCCTTCGTTTCGAAAGGCTAAGAATTCGAGTCGCAGACTAGAGGAGGGCTTTGTCAGGCGCGACCCCTAAAAGGCAGAGAGGGACCAAAGGGTTTAGCTGGCGCCGTGGGGTGAGGCGGTCGAAACGCTGAAAGTGGTCGGGTACCCAGGGAGCTCGCACAGGTAGTACACCTTCGTCTTTTGCGGTGTTGTGATGGTCCAGTCAAAAGCGGCAACGCCCTGGTTCGTCTTGGTCGCCTTCACCGCCTCGGAGAAAGGGCCAAGGGTGCCTGCTTTGTGAGTGGCTGCATACGCCGCACATGCGTTGTACGCCTGCTTTTTTGATGCCAGAGCCGGCGCCGTCGTGGGCGAAGTTGCGGGCGTGGTTGTTGCTGCGGGCGTCGAAGTCGGCGTCCCGGTCTTGTGGGTCTGCGGGGAGGACACTTTTGCTGGTGCTGCGGAGCTCTGCGACGGGCTCTGGCTGATCGCTGGAGTGGCGTCTGACATTGAGGAGCAGCCTGCAAGGGCGATCACTAGGGTGATGCCAACGACGGACGTTCGGAAAAGGGTGGGGATCATGATTGCTCTCCTTGATGGGGTTCGGCGGGGGCTGTTCTTGCGGGGATAACCGACAAATAAGTTTTCCCACGGGCTAAGCGGCGAACCAGGCTGATCTAGCTGTCGAATGAGTCCGCTGGAAGGCCCCTACAAAGGAGTGTCTCTAGAAGCCCAGATCTAACAAACTGTTTTCTCGATTACTTCGGCGCTCGGCGACCCAGGACAGCCGCAGAACGCTCGGAGGCGAAGACCAGCAAAGATGTCAAGGCTATGGCCCAAGTTCCTCCAACCCTCCGGCTGCGGGATCGAAAGTCACCCTGGCGAGACATAGTCGGGCGAGACGTTAGTGGGTGTCGTAGATGTCGCGGCGGTGGCCAAGGGTGACGACAACAACAAGGAGGACGTCGTCCTGGATTGTGAAGATGATGCGGAAGTTCCCCACTCGCACCCGAAGCCCTGGCCGACCCTGCAAGGCTTTAGCGCC
>NZ_RJUO01000006.1 GCF_003752365.1 Frondihabitans sp. PhB188
GGGTTGGAGGAACTTGGGCCATAGCCTTGACATCTTTGCTGGTCTTCGCCTCCGAGCGTTCTGCGGCTGTCCTGGGTCGCCGAGCGCCGAAGTAACGGCTTTGTCACGGTCCCCGAGAGTCGCGGCACCGTGGGCTCCGACGATCATCAGGGACAGGGCCGCTGCGAGCTGAAAGGCGAGCGTCCGGCCGGCGCACCGCAAACCGCCCTCGAGTGCGGCCTCCGGCTAGCCGCGTGAGCGCTCATCCTGACCTGCACCGGGTGGTCCCGGTCTGGGTAGGCGGCCACGGCGTTCAGCAGAGCCGACCCTCGATACCCCGGGGCCAGAATCTCTCCGGCTACCAACTCCACGACTGCGTCAATGACGCCCCTCGCTGTGGTGCCCGTCTTGACCGCGCCGGCCAGGGCTTGCTGGTCTTTCGCGCAGAGCAGGTCGATGTACTCCTGGACGAGGCTGTCGCGGGATGCGAAGTGCTTGTAGAAGGTGGCCTTGGTTACCTGCGCCTCGGTGGTGAGCCGGTCGACACCGACCGTCCGCACACCCTCTTCGTAGAACAACCGGGTGGCGGCAGCGAGGACCTTCGGCCGCGCCGGAGCTGCGGGGAAGCTGTCCACGAACGTGTGCTGTTCGGGGTCCCATTGTCTGGCCATGCCCCCAGTCTGTTGCATCAGCTCAGCGGGTGGTCGGAGCGGGCCGTGCCGGCAGGTCGCTGCGCTCCCATGGAGCAGCAGAGCTGCCCTGTCTGGCCCTGCGGGCCTTGTTCTTGTTGCCGTGAAGCCTGCGGCATCGTACGTCGGTCCGGGAGCGGTTCAAGTGGCTTCGCCACCGGTTCCCCCGACAAGTACGGCCGCGGTCGCACGCTCCCTTATTTCGGCCGAACTTCTCTCCTCCACCGCCTTTCAGGTTGCACAGCTCCCGCCCCTCCTACTCGACACTTCGTGCCTTCGCGGCAAAAAGAACGAAAGGGAGAGGAAGAGCAGATGCAGAAAATCACCACCATCATCACGACCGTTCCGACCGGAGACAACGAGGGGCCGTTGCGTCAGCGCCAGTTAGCGATGCGCGACGAGGATCTGGCCGCTCTCGGCCGTGTCCGCTTCACGCTCCACAACACGCAAGTTCTCACCGGTCAGGACCGGGTGACGTTCGTGGACACCCTTACCCGCGACGACAGCGAGTGACACCAGGTGGGAGGGGACAAATCGTAATTGCCCCCTCCCGCCTTCCATCCTCACCGATCCAGACCAAGGAGCCAAGACCATGACCACCACCGCCACCCGCACCAAGACGACCGCCACCCGCACCCCCGCCAAGACGATCGAGGAGAAAAAAGCCCAAGCCGACGCCCTCCACGCGTCGATCGCCACCCAGGTTGAGAGCTTGCGCGATTCCGACCGGTGGACCGCGTTTCTCGACTTTGCGCAGGCGTTCCACGCGTACAGCCTCAACAACGTTTTGTTGATCCTTAGCCAGCGAGACGACGCCTCCCACGTTGCCGGGTTCCGCACGTGGCAATCCCTGAACCGTCAGGTCCGGAAGGGAGAAAAAGGCATCCGCATTTTCGGGTACTCGACCAAAAAGGTGACCGAGGAAGACGAGAACGGCAACGAGGTAGAAAAACGGATCGCGCGCTTTCCGATCCTGTCGGTGTTCGATATCGGCCAGACGGAGCTGATTGACCCCGACCAGGGTGACTCCGGCCAGATCACGGCCCAGCTTACCGGGACCGAGGATCACGGCATCGTGGATGCCCTCAGCACCTACCTCACCGAGGAAGGCTGGACGATCAAGCGCCAGAGCCTTCCCGGCGCCATGAACGGCGTGACACGGCCCGAGACGATGACCGTCGTCATCGACGACAACCTCTCGCCAGAGCACGCCGCGAAAACGACCATTCATGAGCTGGCGCACGTGCTCCTAGATCACACCGAGGACATGGCCGAATACGCCGCACACCGCGGGCTCATGGAGACCGAGGCCGAGAGCGTTGCGTACGTCGTTGCCGGGCTTGCCGGGTTCGACACCGCCGCCTATTCGGTCGGGTACATCGCCGGGTGGGCAGACGGAGATGCCGACCTCATCAAATCCACCGCCGCCCGCGTGCTCCACACCGCGCACCAGATCGCCGGAATCCTCACCCCCGAGAACGAGGAAACCTCCGACGCCGAAGACGCCGCCTAACACACCAGCACAGGGAGGGGCGGCGCAGCGGCCGCCCCTCCCACCCCAGAAAGGAACAACCCATGATCATCACTTACAGCCGCTCCGACACCCTCGGTCAGGCACCCGACCCCGAAGCCCCCGCCCTCGACCTCAGCCGTACCGAGACCACCTGCACGGCGTCAACGTACGACGTCGACGGCACCCGTTAGATGTGCACCCGCGCCCCGCACCCCGGACGACGACCGACACCAGGCAGCACAGTCCCTTCCTGGTCAGAGCGTTCCTGTCGTTGGGCTGGAATGGGAGTACCAATACAGCCTGGGTGAGGACACCGGGGGAGATGTTGATGAGGCAGCCCCCGTGCACAGCGTCACCGTCACGGTGTCATTCCCCGACCGGGCGGGCGGCGTCGACCTCGAGAACATCCGCTCTTCCATTCTTGACCTGTTCTGGGAAGGTGACGCCGACGACGTGCAGGTCGACCTCGAGCTGATTCGCCTCACTGCCCAGCGGTGATGGGTAAGCCCCGGCCGGTGACCCGGTCGGGGCGAGGGGCTGGCCCCTCGCGCTCCCCAGGGAAGGGAAGCGGGGGCACTGGGCAGATTGCTTCGGCCCGGTTCCCTCCAGGGATACCGATGTTGTTGCATGAAGCTTCATGGGCAGGGGATGCACGCACCATGGCGGTCGAAGGCTGCGACCGGTGAGCCAGGGAAAAGGGCTCTTTGGGTAAGCCCAGGGGCGGCTATTTTTCCGACGGGATGGGTTCCCAGTCGATTCCGGGTTCCGGGAAGTGGAACGAGTCGGTGAGCCAGAAGGATTCGTCCGGGCTGAAGCCGGCCATGAGTGTGTGGCCGCCTTCCACGGCCAAGGGCCGGCCGGCGGTGGTGAGGTAGCCCATTCCGGTGAGGTGGACGACGTCGAAGTCCGCCGCAACGGCGGCCCAGTCCGGGATGAACCAGGAGTCGTCGATCCGCGTCGTCTGCCACCAGGTTCCCCGCTTCTGCCCGGTGACGTCGAAAGGGTAGGTCTCGACAAGATCGACCCAGTCGTCGGGCCCGTCGATCTCGCGAACTCGCGGCGTGGGGGTGGGCATGATGTGGAAGATCCGAGAGGTTCTCGTACTAAACCTGTCCTCGGTGATCTCGATCTCTAGTGCAGGCAGCTCCCCGAGCGGCCGCGTGCTTATCACCGACTGAAACAGGGGAGTGGACCACCATTCCCCACCCGCTTCCTGCGCAGCATTTTTCTTCGGGACGCCGGTCTTGTTGGCACGGTCGACTTGCCATCGCCATTGCGCCAGCCGGTCAGCAGCACCCGTCGTGGGCGGTGCCTCAAATCCGCACCAGGCGTGCTCGTTAGCCACGAGGAACTGTGACAACGGTTCGAAAGGCATCGACCACCAGTCCATCGCCGGGCTGGCAAGAACGGCTTCGATGATCTTGGTGAGAGCGCGCCGTTCCTGTTCGGTGCGCAAATTTGCGTCGCCGTGGTGTTCGCCCCAGTAGCTGGTGCTGTCCATCGTGTCGCCCATGGGCGCAAGGAGAACGGCTGCGTCGGTGGTGTTACGAATCACGTCGAGGTTGATGCGGTTCCACGCTGCCTCCTGGTCACCGGACTCCTTCGTCATGGTCCACTGAGAGATGGCGTTGCAGAAGTAGCGCCCACGCGGACTCGCCAGGACTTCAGCCGCCCGCTGGTCTCTCTTCACGTAGAGATCGTATGTCTTGCCACCTTTCAGGCTCTTCCTTTCGAGAAGAGCGTCAAGTTCTGGGACAGCCGCAGACGGCAAGGCTCCGCGAGAGATGCAGCCCGTTGTAGTTGCGTCGCTCGCGGCTGCCAAGAGGGTCCGCGTCGTCGCCGCACGTGAGCGATGCGGGGTTCAGGAGCGGAGGCAGGCGAGTCGGTGTTCGTCGCAGAGGCGCACGGGTAGCTCGTCGCCGGTGTCGAGATTGACGACCTCCCAATCCTCCGGGAGCGCGATCGCCGGGCACCCGGCAACAGCACAGAGGGTGAAGTCAGCTTGCTGGACCCGGGACGGGTCCGCCTGCATTACGAAGGTCTGCACTGCGGGTGCGGGGAGTGTTGAGGTGGCCGCTTGCCCGGTGCCATCGCGTTGTGGGGGAGTGCGGTCGTGGGTGCGGTCTCGTCGACGGTTCGGGCTCATGCCCCCACCGTTGCAAGACCGGACACGAAACCCGGGCGACGTGCGTTACAAACGACCCGATTGCGATGCTTAAACCACTCAGGGTGACGCTCTTCGGACAAGACAATTTGACGTGACGCTTAGTCCTTGCCGATCCGCGTCATCTAGGGAGACGGACCTTACGCGTCGAGCGCGATTCCGGCCGGCACCACGGCGTCGAGCTCAGCCCACAGCGCTTCCGGCAGCGCGGCGGTGGCGTCCTCGATGGCAGACCCGAGGCGCGGCAGGGACGAGACCCCCACGACGGTGGAGTGGATCCTGGGCTCCCGTATGCTGAACTGGAGCGCAGCCGTCTGCAGTAAGATGCCGTACGAGTCGCAGATTCCCTGCAGGTCGTTCACTGCGCGGAGGATCTCGGGGGTCGCGGGGCGGTAGCCGTACGAGCCCGCGAATCGCGGGTCGCCCGTGAGGATTCCGCCGCCGTAGGGTGCTGCATTCGTGATACCCAGATTTCGGGCGGTCGCCGCGTCGAACAGGTCGGAGGCCGACCGGTCCACGAGCGTGTACCTGTTGTGGGTGATGAGGGTGTCGAAGAGGTCGGTCTCGACAAATTGATGCAGCATGCCGACGGGGCCGCCCGAGATGCCGATGAAGGAGACGAGCCCCTCTTCTTTCATGGCGACAAGCGCCGCGACCGGGCCGTCTGAGGCCATAGCTGCGTCGAACCCGATCGTCTCGGGGTCGTGCAGGTGCATCACCTGGATGCGCTCGAGCCCAAGCCTTGACAGCGACTCCTCGAGGGAGCGTCGCATGCGATCGGTCGAGAAGCTGCCGGTCGCGACATCGCGGTCGAGTTTCGTCTGCACGACCAAGTCGTTGCCCACCGAGCCATCGACGACCGCCGATGACGCGGCTAGGGCGCTGCCGATCAGCGGCTCGCTGAGGCCCTCCCCGTATTCGTTGGAGGTGTCGAGGAAGTTCAGGGTCGTCCCGCCCTGCGACGCCGTACCGAGACGCAGTGCGCCGATCGCCCACGATCTCGCGATTTCGGCGATGCGCACGTCGGCTTCGGCCTGTAATTCATGACCTTTAGGGCGGCCCCACGACGAGGTTCCGATGCAGAGGGGCGAGACCGAGAGACCGGTTCGGCCGTAGATGCGCTGTTCCATCAGTACTCCAACTCATACGACACGCAGGCGAAGCTGTCGGACGACGGTGCCCACGAGTTCATGTTCAGTGTGCCCTGTCCGCCGGTAAGGCGGAGCACATCGCGCTGGCCCGAGCCGTCGGGCGCCATCGATCGAATGATGACGTCGACGTCGCTCGCATGCCCCACGGTGCCGGGCGGGAACGACAGGTAGACGACCCCTGACCTGTCGGGCGACACCTTCGGAAACCAGTTGACGCGCTCGTCGTCGGTTAGCTGCTCGACACCGCGGCCGTCGGGGCGCATGCGGTACACCTGCGAGTGACCGCGCACGGCGGCGCCGAGCTCCGAGCCGAAGTAAAGCCAGTCGTCGGGTGACCAGTCGCACCCCACCGAGTCTGCGGTCCAGGAACTGAGCCGGGTGACCTCCTGCGAGACGAGGTCGAGCAGAAACAGCCCGCTCACGAAGTCGAGCCCGTCGCGACGCTCGGCTCCGGTGAACGCGAGGATCCCGCCGTCCGGCGACTGCCCCTGCAGGAAGTAGCCGAAGACTCCGTCTCGATCGGGCGAGACCTGCACCGGCTCACCACCCCCGACGGGCACGGCGAAGAGGTGCCCGGTGGTCTCCGACGAGGAGTAGATCGTCGTGCCGTCGCGCGACACGAGATGGTCGTTGTTGTGATCGTCGAGGGCGCCCGAGGCGATCGGGGTCGGCACCCCGCCGGCCGCGGGCACGCTGTAAAGGCGGCCCGCGGCGTTGACGATCAGCGACAGCCCGTCGGGCGTCCAGTTCGGTGACTCGTAGGTGACATCGTGCGACTCGTGGACCACCCGAGTCGTGCCCGTGACCGAGTCGACCACCAGGATCCTGCACACCTGGCCTGGGCCGAGCGTCCGCCAGCGGGCCTCCTGAAGGATCGGGATCACGCGTCGTCGCGAAGCACGACCGCGTCTCCGGCGGCGAGCACCGTCCCGGTGGGCAGGGTCACGTCGCGGTCGGTGTGGTTGATCCAGGTCGTGAACGTCACCCCGTCGGCTCGGCGTGACACCCGCTCGACGCCGCGGAGTGCGACCGGCCCGGCCTCGAGGCCGGCGTCGGCGTAGGCGCCAGCCAGCACGTCGGCGAGCTGCTCGGCGGTGAAGTCAGTCGAGAGGTACCAGGCGTGACCGGCACCGAAGGAGTTCCGCGTGACTGCCGCGCCGCCCGCCATGGGGCCGTCGACGTAAGCGTCGATCGCCTCGGCACCCTGCAGCAGGATCGCGTCGGTCCAGCGGCTGCCGACCGCACCGGAGGTGAGCTGCACCGGGGTGTCCTGGGGAAGCGGGCCGAATTCCTCGACCGTGAGCCCGAGCACGTCGCGGAGCGCACCGGGCATCGCGCCGTCGTGCACCGTGTCGTGCGAGTCGACGATGCCCGTGAAGTACGACGAGACGAACGTGCCGCCGGCCGCGACGAAGGCCTCGATGTTTGTATGGGCTGTCGTCGAGATCAGGTAGAGGCTCGGAGCGACGACGAGGTCGTACGTCGAGAGGTCGGCCTCCGGGTGGACGAAGTCGGTTGTGACGCCGTCGTCCCAGAGGCGCGTGTAGAACGTCTCAATCTGGCGCCGGTGGGCGAGCTCGACACTCGGACGCCACTCGAGGTCCTGTGCCCAGAACGACTCCCAATCCCAGAGGATCGCGACCGACGCGTGCACGCGGCTGCCGACGGCGGGTGCGAGCGCCCCGAGCTCGGCACCGAGGGCGACGGTCTCGCGGAACACCCGCGACGTCTCGCCCGCGTGCGGCAGCATCGCCGAGTGAAACTTCTCAGCGCCGTAGCGGGAGGCCCGCCACTGGAAGAACAGGATCCCGTCGGCTCCCCGGGCGAAGTGCTGCAGGCTGTTGCGGCGCAGCTCGCCGGGCTGCTTGCGCAGGTTACGCGGCTGCCAGTTGACGGCCGAGGTGGAGTGCTCCATGAGGATCCAGGGACGCCCGGCGGCGAGCGAGCGAGTCAGGTCTGCATCAAGTGCCAGCAGCACGTGGTTATCGGTGCGTTCCGCCACAAGGTAGTGGTCGTTCGCGACGACGTCGACCTCGTTCGCCCAGGTCCAGTAGTCGACCGACGGGCAGTTCGTGGCCATGAAGTTCGTGGTGACCGGGATGCCCGGCGACAGCCGGTGCAGGATGTCGCGCTCACGGCGGAAGCACTCGAGCAAAGCGTGGTTGGTGAAGCGGGCGAAGTCAAGGCGCTGCGATGGGTTGACGACGGTGGCAGCGGTGCGGGGGGCGTCGATCTCGTTCCACGCGCCGTAGCGCTGACCCCAGAATGTCGTGCCCCAGGCGCTGTTGAGTGCGTCGAGGGTCTTGTAGCGGGCGGCGAGCCAGAGGCGGAAAGCGGCGACCGACGCCTCGTCGTAGCTCTCGGAGACCGGGGCGCCGTATTCGTTGTGCACGTGCCAGAGGGCGACGGCCGGGTGCGATCCGTAGCGCCCGGCCAGCGCGGTGACGATGCGGGCGGTGGCCTCGGCGTAGGCGGGAGAGCTCGGGCTGGCCATGCCGCGCGAGCCGAAGCCGAGGGGCACACCGTCGCGGCTGACCGGCCGCGCCTCGGGGTACTTCGCCCAGAACCAGGCGGGCGGCGAGGCCGTCGGGGTGCCGAGGTCGACCGCGATGCCGGACGAGTGCAGCAGCTCGATTACCTCGTCGAGCCACGCGAAGTCGAATTCTCCCTCGCGGGGTTCGAGCAGCACCCACGAGAAGATGCCGATGCTGACCAGGTTGACCCCGGCCTCGCGCATCAGACGGATGTCGTCGTCCCAGACCTCGCGCGGCCACTGCTCGGGATTGTAGTCGCCGCCGAACGCGATGGTGGACGTGCCGGGGAGCCAGCCGCTGCCAGTGCCGGGGATTGTCTCGGGCTGGGTCGTGGTCATTCGGTTCTCCTCGCTGAAAACAGGGCTTGGCCCGGCTGGAACTGTTACCGGTTACGGAACTGTAACCGGTGACAGAGTCGAGTATCACCGCAAAAGACGGGGTTGACAAGCCGGGATGAGCGTGACGTACTGTAACCGCTAACAGTCACAGGGCCCGGCACCGGGCGTGCACAGCAGCCGACGCGAAGACGCTCGGCACTCAACGAGGAGGAACAATGCGCAGAACCATTCGCGCCGCAGTCGGAGCGGGCGTCCTGGCCGCGGCTCTGGTCATGACCGGCTGCTCGAGCAGCGGATCGTCGAACAGCAACGACGGCAGTCTCGGCACCGCCGATAAGCCGGTCAAGCTGACCTTTTGGGGATGGGCCCCCAACATGGACAAGGTCGTCGACACCTGGAACTCGACCCACAAGAACATCCAGGTCACCTACGTCAAGACCGACGCGGGCGACCCGGCCGTCACCAAGCTGCTGACAGCCATCAAGGCAGGATCTGGGGCTCCCGACCTCATGCAGGCGGAGTACCAGAAGATCCCGACCCTCGTGTCGGCCGACGCTATCATCGACATCAAGAAAGACGTCTCCGCCGAGACGACCTCGAAGTTCTCGGACGGCGTCCTGTCGTCTGTGACGCTCGGATCCGACGCTCTCTACGGGATTCCGCAGGACTCCGGCCCGATGATGTTCTACTACCGGGCCGACGTCTTCAAAAAGCTCGGACTCTCTGTTCCCACCACGTGGGCCGAGTACGCCGATGTCGCCAAGAAGGTCCACGAGGCCGACCCGAAGAACTACCTCGGCACGTTCTCGTCGGCCGACGCCGGTGAATTCGCCGGTCTCACGCAGCAGGCAGGCGCCTCGTGGTGGGGTTCGGACGGCGACTCCTGGTCGGTCGACATCGACTCGGCCTCGACCAAGAAGGTCGCGTCGTTCTGGGGCGGACTCGTCGAAGACGGCGTGATTGACAACCAGCCGCAGTACACGCCCGAGTGGAACAAGGGCCTCGCCGCCGGCACGCAGGTCGGCTGGGTCAGCGCCGTCTGGGCGCCCGGCGTCCTCGCCGGCAATGCACCGAAGACCGCCGGCAAGTGGAAGATGGCGCCGCTCCCGCAGTGGACCGCGGGCGAGCAGGCGACCGGCAACTGGGGAGGCTCGGCCGTCGCGGTCACCTCGCAGTCGAAGAACGTCAAGGCCGCGGTGCAGTTCAACACCTGGCTCAACACGAGCAAGACCGCTGTCAGCCAGATGGTGACCGACGGCGGGCTGTACCCGGCCGACACGGTCGACTCGAAGGCGGCCCTCGCAACCGGAAACGGCTTCTTCAAGAACCAGCCCGATTTCTACACCCAGGCCGCCAAGATCGCCGAGACCGTGAAGCCCTTCACCTACGGACCGAACGTGAACGTCGCCTACTCGGCATTCAACGACCAGTTCGGCAAGGCAGCTCAGGCCAAGAGCCAGCAAGCGTTCCTCGACGCGGCCGCGCAGATGCAGAAAATCACCGTGGCCGACCTCAAGAATTCCGGCTTCACCGTCAAATAGCAGCGTCCACTCCTCAGGGGCGGGCCCGAAGTCAGGGTCCGCCCCACCCCCTTCCCCCAGGAGGACTAGAAATGACCACCACCGTCGACGTCGACCAGACCGCCCCCGGGCGCGATCCGGCGGCGAAGCCGTCCGCGCCGGCCCCCCGGGCCGCCCGCCGTCACCGTTTGAATTTCACCCCGTACGCCATGCTCGCCCCCGCGACCATCCTCTTTCTCATCTTCATGGCGGCGCCGATCGTCTATACGTTGATTCTCAGCCTGCAGAAGACCGAGGTCCAGGGTCTCGGACTCGGATCCGGCGCTCGAAAGACGGTCTTCGCGGGCTTCTCGAACTACGCTGCGGCGTTCTCCGACTCCGACTTCCTCGCCAGCGCGGGCCGAGTGGGCCTGTACGGGCTGATCCTGGTGCCGGCCATGCTGGTCCTCGCACTCGTCTTCGCGCTGCTGCTCGATTCGAAGCGCACCCGTCTCGCCGGCTTCTCGCGCGTCGTAATCTTCCTGCCCTATGCGGTGCCCGCCGTCATCTCGAGTCTGCTCTGGGGATTCCTCTACCTCCCGAGCGTCAGCCCCTTCGTTGACCTGACGACTGCTCTCAACCTGCCCTCGCCCGACGTCCTGTCGCAGGGCAGCGTCATCTTCGCCATCGCCAACATCGCCCTCTGGGGCGGCGTCGGGTTCAACATGGTCGTGATGTACACGGCGCTCAAGGCAATCCCGACCGACCTCTACGAGGCGGCCCGGCTCGACGGGGCGAGCGAGATCCGGGTCGCCCTGGCCATCAAGATCCCGATCATCCTGCCCTCGCTGATCATGACCGCGATCTTCTCCCTGATCGCGACGCTCCAGGTGTTCGCCGAGCCGACCACGCTCAAGCCGCTCACCAACTCGATCTCGAGCACCTATACCCCGCTCATGAAGGTCTATCGCGACGCCTTCATCCGCAACGACGTCAACTCGGCCTCGGCGACGTCCATCATCATCGCCGTCACGATCTTCGCGCTCTCGTTCGCCTTCCTCCGGGTCGTCCAGCGCCGCGCCTTCCAGGAAGAAAACTCATGAGCACCGTCACAAAACCCCTCGGATCGCGCGGGTCGATGGCTCGTCCCCAGCTGGCGAAGAACCGCTCGGGCCGAATCGGCGCTAACGACAAGACCAGCTACACGTCGACGATCATCCTGCTGCTCGGCGCGCTGTACTGCCTCCTGCCACTCGCCTGGGTGCTGATGGCGTCGACCAAGTCGGGCGGCGACCTGTTCACGAGCAATACGTTCGTGCCCTCGCGCCACCTGTTCGATAACATCGTCGAGCTGACGCAGTACCGGGGCGGCCTCTACTGGCGCTGGATGCTCAACACGGCCCTCTACGCCGGCGTCGGGGCGTTCCTCTCGGCCGCAGTCTCGGCCTTCGCCGGCTTCGCGCTGGCCAAGTACAGCTTCAAGGGCAAGCAGGCCACCTTCATGGTGCTGCTGGCCGGCGTGCTGGTTCCCGGCGTGATCCTGGCGATCCCGCAGTACTTCCTGCTCGCGCAGGTCGGCCTCACCAACACCTACTGGGCCGTGCTGCTGCCGCAGATCATCAGCCCGTACGGCATCTACCTGGCGCGCATCTACGCGGGTGCGTCGGTGCCGAATGAGATCATCGAGGCCGGCCGAACCGACGGGGCGAGCGATCTCCGCATCTTCCTGCGGCTCGCGGTGCCGATGATGGCGCCCGGACTCGTGACGGTGTTCCTCTTCCAGTTCGTGGGCATCTGGAACAACTTCATGCTCCCCTACATCATGCTGGGCGACGACCGCCTCTACCCGATCACCGTGGGGCTCAACGGTCTGCTCAACCAGGGCTCGACCGTCCCGGCGCTGTACTCGCTGGTGATCACCGGGGCGCTGCTCTCGATCATCCCGCTCGTGGTGCTGTTCCTTGTCCTCCAGCGATTCTGGAAGGTCGATCTCGGTGCCGGAGCCGTCAAGTCCTGATCCCGTGGTCTCGGCGATCGACCGCAATAGACTGCGAATCGTGACCGAAACCGCCAGGCGACCGACGATCCGCGACGTCGCGTCGGTCGCCGGGGTCTCGAGCGGCACCGTCTCGCGGGTACTGAACGGCCGCAACTGGGTGAGCCCCGAATCGAAGGCCGCCGTACAAGCCGCAATCAAAAAGACGGGCTACCGCGTCAACGGCGCGGCCCGGAGCCTGGCGATGAGCCGGTCGAACACGATCGCCTTCCTACTGACCGAGACCCAAGCGGTTCTCTTCGAGGATCCGAACTTCGCGGCTCTCGTGCGCGGAACCTCCGCCGAGCTCGGCAAGCGCGACATCTCATTCGTCTTGATCATGGCGGGCGACGAGGCCGAGCAGAACCGGGCCCTGAACTACGTGGCGGCCGGTCACGTCGACGGCGTGCTGCTCGCCTTTACCTCCGCCCACGGCAACCCACTCGTCGAGCGCCTCATCCGGGCAAACGTGCCAATAGTCTCGGCGGGTCAGCCCCTCGGGTTCGAGGGGCAGCTCGGTGTCGTAGCGGCCGACGACCTCCAGGGCGCCATTGCGATGACGAAGCACCTGCAGAGTCGTGGGCGTACGCGCCTGGCGACGATCGCCGGGCCCCGCGACACCCCCGGCGGGCGGGCTCGGCTCGAGGGCTACCGCCGCACTCTCCGCGACAACTTCGACGCGGCCCTCGTGCGGCATGGCGACTACTCCCGGGACAGCGGCATGGCAGCAATGGAGTCCCTGCTCGAGGCAGATCCGACGATCGACGCGGTCTTCGCCGCGAACGACGCCATGGCGGCTGGTGCGATCGACGTGCTAAAACGGGCCGGGCGACGGGTGCCAGAGGACGTCGCCGTCGGCGGGTTCGACGACTCCGCGTTCGCGACCTCGACCGATCCAGCTCTGACAACCATGCGGCAGCCCTTCGATCGAATCAGTGCCGAGATGGTGCGGGTTCTACTCGACATCATCCATGGCGCCGGCACCTCAACGATGATGTTGCCCACTGAGCTCGTGGTGCGGACGTCGACCTAAACATCGCCGAGGACCGAGAGCCTCGCGTCCGAGCGACTGTGGTGTTGCGAGTCTGCGACCGGCAGATCGATCGTCGAATGCTGCATGCACCGCAACTAATACTTGACATAATATAGATTATCGGCGCAAAGGCGCAAAGGCGCAAAGGCGCAAAGCCGCAAAGCCGCAAAGCCGCAAAGCCGCAAAGCCGCAAAGCCGCAAAGCCGCAAAGCCGCAAAGCCGCAAAGCCGCAAAGCCGCAAGCCGCAAGCCGCAAAGCCGCAAAGCCGCAATTGGCGCAGTGGCTTCGATGGCTCGTTGCCGGAGGATGCGCAAAGCCCCCAGGCGCTTGACGCCTGGGGGCTGCAGAAGGACTCAGCTGACTCGCTGGGACGATCCAACGGCGCAGGTGTATTTCCCGATCGTGGGAACAACCCATGCCTTTGACGACGACGAATCGAGCCAAAGAATTCCCCCGGGCTTGACGCACACGATGGTGCCACCGTCTACATTCTTCGTTTCTACGGCAATGAAACGCTTGACCTTCTCTGTGTTTTTTACGCCCGCGAACTGCTTTCCCGCAGGAAAACTGGCCATTCGCGTCTCATAAACAGGAAGCTGAACACCTTTTTGGGGCCCAGCAGTCGTGTAGTAGACATACCCATTGCCGCCAGATTTGCCTTGGTTGATGGATGGGTCATTGATCTGGGCGCTAGCGGCAGATGCGCTGCCAAAAATCAGCCCACCAATTGCCAAACCTGTGACCGCCACTTTCAGTCGATTTCGCAAACCGTTCCCCTTTTGCTCTCGTTTGTTACGCCACCCTTGGAAGAGGTGATAGTCAATTACAGTGCCTCAGCGGCGTTCCCGACGCAAGGGCTGGAACCCATTGGCCAACCGGGTTCTCGAATGGGAACCGAAGAAAAGACTGCGGGCTGTTTGTCAGCGATTTCTGAACTTTCGGGCCGGCAAGCGGCATAAGTCGGGACGATCGAGCTTCGTTTTCAACCTGTAGGGCACCCAGGGTGGCGAGTTCGTACGCATAGCTCTGCGGACGCACTGCCTGCTGGCCCGCCTCACGCCGAACCCAAAACCTCCCGTAGCCGTCGTTGGAGATCGCGGCAGTCCAAAACCAGCAGTCATCCGCCTTGGGCCCTTTGACGACTTGGGGTGAACCGCTGCCCGCGTCAACGCTTCTTCTGCATTCGTGCGACATCCCTATATGTGTCCACGCGTCGGCCGACCTGGACGTGTCGCATGTGGCTCCGGGGACGCATCGGGAGAACATGCTCGATTGTGCGCAGCGTGGCCGCTACCGGAACCGGCACACGCTTCGGCTGGGGGAACTTCCCGCCAAGTGCGCGTGCAACGCTCCCTCGATCTCCGCGCTGTCATCCTCGACCACGGTTGGCAACCCGAGCTCATCAGTGCCGAGCTTCTCGGCGTCGAAATTACCCACCCACGACTGTTCTAACTCCACGCCAACCGGACTCGCCAAACCTAACGGTCACGCCGCGCCGGGCACCTCGCTGTGTTCGCCATCCATCACTTCGCCACTCTCTGACGACGGCGCCGGCGTCGTCGATGAAGCGGCAGCTTTCCGTGCTGTGGAGGTTTTCTTGACGTCACGGGTGGGAACGCCGAGCCGGTCGGCAACCTCATTGCGAGGCACGCCTAGACCCAGCATGTCCGCGATCACCCGGTCGGCTTCCCCCTGGGATGCGGCGAGTCGTTTGTCGCCGCGGGCACGGACTGCAGCAAGCTCCCGGTCGATCTCCTCTCGGATCGCCTCGAGGCCGTCGGTCGCGACAAAGTAATCAACGGCGAGCTGCTCGAGTTTGTCTTGCTTTTCGCGGAACGCGGCCGCCTTTTCCCGGGCACGCTTGCGGGCGGCGGTCTGGGTGGCGGACTTGCGGACTTCAGCCATAACGGTTCTCCCCTGATCGAATTGGCCCCTCCAGTATGCCCACAGGACGGAGCGATTCCGGTCGGCGATGGGAGCGGTGCATCCCCTCCCCGCTATCGGTGGTGCTAAAAGCAGTTCGGTCTCGGAACGCCGACTGCACATCGTCGACTTCGCTCGTGCCTCGCTAGGTCTCCTCACCCGTGCAGTCTCTGTCCCGTGACCGCGTGATCTTATTCGATCACGGCCGATCGATCCCTCGTTCCTCGCTCACTACGTCGTCACACCTCTGGCATTATGAATCAGTGAGGTAATCTGACCCCGTGATGACCATGCATATCCTCTCCGCGGGAGACGGGTATGCGTACTACACCAGCGAGACCGCAACGGCCGATATGAAGCGCGAGCCGGGCCGTGAGCCGGGCGAATACTACACCGCTGACGGCAACCCTCCCGGCGTGTGGGTCGGTTCAGGCCTCGAGGCTCTCGGCGTCACGGGTGCTGTTTCCGAGGAGCAGATGAAGGCCCTCTTTGGTGAGGGGCTTCACCCGGATGCGGACCGGATCATTGCCGACGCGCAGGCGTCCGGGAAGACCGCCGACGAGGCGCAGGCCATGGCAAAGCTCGGTCGCAGTTACTACTCCTACGAGCAGGGCGGGACGGGTCTCCGCGCCGCGATTGACGAGGGTTACGCCCGGTTTGAGCGGACGGAACATCGCGAGCCGAACGCCGAGGAACGGCGTGCTATCCGCGTCCGTGAGGGCGCGCAAGCGTTCCGGCAGGCGAAAGGCCTGCCCCCTGCCGACAAGGAAGAGCTGGGGCGATTCATCACCGCAGCCTCCCGCCCGACGCAGCAGGCCGTGGCCGGTTTCGACCTCGTGTTCTCCCCCGCCAAGAGCGTCTCCACGCTCTGGGGTCTCGGGGACAACGACACCCGGAAGGTGATCGAGGATGCTCACGAGGCGGCTGTCGCCGATACCGTGAAGTACCTCGAAGACGAGGCTATTGCCACCCGTGCCGGGACGAACGGTGTCGCTCAGATCGACGTCGAGGGCGGTCTGATCGCGACCCGGTTTAGGCACTACGACTCCCGCACCGGTGACCCGCAGCTCCACGATCACCTGGTCGTCGCGAACAAGGTCAAAGGCTCCGATGGGAAGTGGCGCACCATCGACTCCAAGCTGCTTCACCGGCAAGGTGTCGCCGCGTCCGAGTTCTACAACCAGCGCGTCATGGACCGCGTGACCGAAGGTCTCGGCGTCACGACGGAACTCCGCGAGGTCACCCGGGGCAAGCGCCCTGTAGTGGAAATCGCAGGCGTGGACGAGCGCCTGACTAAGGGCTTCTCCACCCGGTCGGCGGGCATCAAAGACGCCATGAAGAAGCTCGAACAGGAGTACCGGCGTGACCACGGCCGCGCCCCCGACTTGAAGGCTCGAATCGCGTTGGCGCAGCAGGCGACCCTCGACACCCGCCCCAAGAAGGAGACCGCCCGCTCCCTGGCGGACCTCCGCATCGGCTGGCGCGAGCGGGCCGTCGAGTCGGTCGGGACTCGGGTGGTTGACGGTGTGCTTCGGGATGCTCGGAGCCGTGCTCGCGGGGTCCAGGCGGGCACGGCCTCTGCGGAACGTATCACCCTCGAGCAGGCGTCCGCGCGAATGGTGGAGACCGTCTCGGAGCATCACGCGGTCTGGGGACCGCACATGATCGAGGCCGAGACGCGCCGCTTCGTTCAGGCCGAACGGTCCAAGGGGAACGTGGTCGAGGGCACGGTGCAGCAGATCACCAAGCACGCTCTCACCACCGACTCGATTGCTGTCACTCCGCCCGCCCCGCACGGAGCATTCCAGCCCCTCACTAGGAAAGACGGGGTGAGTATCTACGAGCACAAGGGTTCGCAGCTCCTCACGTCTAGGACCGTTCTCGTCGCTGAAGACACCCTCCTGGGCGCCGCCCGAGATCGCACCGTTCGTCCCGTCAGCCGGGAGACGTTCGACCGGATCGCGGAGGCCGAGGGCAGACACCTTGACGCCGGGCAGCGCGCTTTGGCCGGGGAGTTTGCAACGTCTAGCAGCCGCCTCGTCGTCGGTACCGGCCCTGCCGGCACCGGGAAGACCACCGCCCTGCAAGTCGCTGCGCGAGCCGTCAAAGCCGAGGGCGGCCGCATGATCGGCCTCGCGCCCTCCGCGGCCGCAGCGGAAGTCATGGCCGACGCTATCGGCGTCGAGGCGAACACCATTCACTCCTTCACCCACGGCAAAGGCACCCTGACCGAACTCCTCCACGGAGACGGACCGATCGAGGGCGTCGACCTGACACCAGGAGACGTGATCGTGGTCGATGAGGCCGGCATGGCCGGCACGACCAACCTCGCGAAAGTGACCCGGATCGCGGAACGCCACGGCGCACATGTGCGGCTGATCGGTGACGACAAGCAGCTATCCGCGGTCGAGGCCGGCGGGGCGCTTCGGCTGTTGGAGCACGAGGTCGGATCGGTGAAGCTCGAAGTACTGCACCGGTTCACTAACCGCGAAGAAGCGGAAGCGACCAAGCTCCTCCGCGACCCCACCGGCACCGGCGACCCGTTCGCCTGGTACGTCGACAACGGCCGCGTCACGGGCGGCGACGTCGATCGGATGACGGCTGACGTCTTCTCGGGTTGGCAGCACGACACCGACGCCGGGCTGCAGTCCGTCATGGTCGCCAAGACCAACGCCACGGTGTCGGAGCTCAACGGTCGCGCGCAAGCGCTCCGCATGTCCCAGGGCCTCGTCAAAGGCCCTCAATCCGCACCGCTCCACGATGGCCTCTCGGCCTACCGGGGCGACACGATCGTCACCCGACAGAACGATGCGCAACTCAAGACAGGCGGGGGCCGGGACCGGGTGAAGAACAACGACGTCTGGACGGTGGAGAAAGCCCACCAGGACGGCTCCCTGACGGTGACGAGCGTCAAGAGTGGCGCGAAGATCACCCTCCCCCGGGAGTACGTCGAGAAGTCCGTCGAGCTGGGCTACGCCTCGACCCTCCACCGCACGCAGGGAATGACCGCCGACACCGCGCACGTCCTCGCCGACGCGTCCATGTCGCGGGAGCTGGCCTACGTGGGGCTCACCCGCGGTCGGCACGAGAACCACTTGTACGTCGAGACCGAAGAAGCGCAGCCGGTCTCCGAGGTGCTTGCGTCGATCGCTCGCACGTCCGACGCCACGGTGTCGGCCACCGAGACGATCCGCGACGAGCACGCCCGCGTCGACAACCTCGTGACGCTCATCGATCAGTACAGCGACGTCACCGAACGTGCCGATGCGTTGAGGTTCGCGAAGGTGGCCGATGAGGCCCTTGGCCACGACACAGCCAGGGGACTCCGGCAGCACAAGAGTTGGGGAGCTGTCGAGGCAGCTCTCCGCCAGGCGGAGGCACAGGGCGTTGACCCGGCCGACGCCCTCTACCGGGCGTGGACGGAGCGCGACATGGACGGTGCCGAAGACCGGCCGGCAGTCCTGTCGGCTCGCATCACGGCGAACACAACCGAGTACGTCGACGCGCTTCCCTATGACCGTGAGCAGCCGGCCCCGGCCGTGCCGGCATGGATTGCCGATCGCCGGGCGCTCGACTCCGAGCACACCGCACCCGAGTGGCGCGAGCACCTGGCCGAGCGGTACGACTACCTCGCAACCCGCCTCGAGGAGAGGGGCACGACGATCGCCGCCGACAGACCCGATTGGTCCGCCGAGCTGGGAGACGTCCCCGCCGACCCCGCAAAGCGGCAGCAATGGACCGTCCTGGCCGCCGAGGTCTCCGTGTTCCGCGAGAAGTACCGAGTGGATGAGGCCGGCCCCGTTGCAGTTCCGGCCGAGTTACGAGAGCGCACCGTGGGCGCGGATCTCGCCGCACGAGTCACGGCCCTGCACAAGTCTTCCGAGCTGAGCAGCCAGCCGGCAGCGACAGACGCCGAAAGGCAGAAGGCCGCCGTAGCGGCGATAAGCGCCGCCCAGCGTGCCCGAGAGGCCGTCACGCCCCGTCAGGGCGAGGCCCGGCCGGCGCAGCCTCAGACGGCCGCACAGGCCGCTCAGGAAGAGCAGCGACGTCGCGCCGCGGACCTGGCGCAGCGGCGGACAGGGGACGCGGGCCGGTCTGCCGGGGATCAGGCGCGACCGGCTTTCACGGCGGCGCAGAGAGCGCAGCAGGAGCAGCAGCGTCGAGCGGCCCAGCGCGCCGAAGAACTGCGCCGGCAGGGTCTCAACGTCAAGGTCGAGAAGGTGGCGGACGGCAAGGAGCAGCCCCGTCAGCCCGATCAAGACCGGTCCAGGGATCAGGACCGCGAACTCTGATCGGGCACGGAAAGGCGGACCTGGTGTGGCGCTGGTCGTCTCGTACTTCCGCTGATCCGCGTGTACTGGCAGGGTGAGCGGATGAGCAAACTTTTCGCTCCGCTGCGGCGCCCATCTGTATGGATCGCCTTCGTAATCGTGCTGGTCCTCGGAGCGACGGCCGTTTTCGTGAAAGCAGGATCTGGGGCACCCCCAACCAAGTTGACGTCTGGAGCTTTGCTCGCCTTCGGCGTTGCTTTCTACGTCGCCGCGGCCGTCGCGTTTCTCGGGAATCGCGAGCCTGATTACAGGCCAGCGGCCCTAGAAGGTGTCGACCGTCCCCGGCGTCGTCAAATGCAGAAAGCTGTGAGGCACGGTGATTTGCTTGTCCTCGCCGAGGGAGACCGGACCACGGGACGTGACTTCGCGAGGGCTTACGTTGCTTCCACGCCTCGGGTGATAAGCCCCGTTATTGCTCTTTTGGTGGGCTTCCTCTTTCAGGCGGCCGCGCAGGTTGCAGACTTTGACGGGGACTGGCTCGGCTATGTCGTCGTCGTCGAGGCCGTTCTGATCCTTGGACTGCTCATCACCCTCATACCGCTTCACGTGAAATGGCTTCGGAATGCGGAAAGGCTTTCGGTCCAGACCGTGAGCCAGTAGCTACTGGAAAGGGCACCGCCGAAGCGGTGCCCTTCCGCAGTTACGTTGCCGGTGGGTGCCAGCCGTCGGGTGGCAGGGGTGCCGGCACGGCGGGGCCATGCCGGCCGCGCGTGCGTTGGTAGAGGTGCCCTTGGGTCATGTCGCAGTCTTTGAAGGGGCCGGTCTGAGCGTCGAAAAGGACTAGCTTGTGTCGGTCCCAGTGGTTCAGCCACCAATCCGACAACGCATCAAGCGACAGACTGAGCTCAACGGCTTGGTGCGCCCGGAATAGCGCCCACAGGCGGGCGTTCACTTCCGGGTGCAGCCACCATTCCGGGCACCAGATCGCTATTTCCCGGCTGCCGGTGGCTTCCGCTGTGTGGAAGTGCTGATCAAACCAGTCAAGGAAGTCAGCTCGATTGTCGACGGGCTCATACTCCGGCCCGTCTCCTTCGCCCTCCGGGTCCGACTCGAACGGGTCGACGTCCGCGCGCGGGTTGACCTCGTCGCCCTCGAACTCGGCCGGGTCCATCTCGGGCTCGTCCTCGTATGTCGGCTCGTCGCTCATCGTCACGCCGCCACAGCCACGCGCGCGCGGGCGTCGATCTGAGCTTTCAGCTCACGATCGCGGAACCACGGCTGAGAGGTCAGCATCACGGGCCGGCATTTGGAGTTGAACATGACCACGCGCCATTCCGGGAGGTTCGCGAGCTTGTCGACGTCGAGGGTGTTCACCTGACGCGTCGACGTAGACGACGACATTTGCCCGTCTCGGCCGGTCGAGGTGCCGTATGTGGTCTCGTCATACTTCCCGATCAGCTCCACCAGGTCGCCCAGGAAATCGGGATCGGCCACGCCGCCGCCATAGACCCGGTTCGCGGCCGCATCCCAGAGTGCCTGCCAGCCGCCGCGGCCGAAAGCCTCGACGCCCTGAGCCTTCGACTGGAAGTAGGCGTTGAGGATGATGCCCATGGAGCCGTAGAACGAATACAGCGACGGCAGCTCCGGCCACCGCACGATGTTGGCGCACTCGTCCAGCTCCATCACGAGCGGCACGGTCAACCGGCCGCCGTTTCGCTGTGCGGCACGCTCGGCCTTCTTGCCGATCGCCCGCACGAGCGCCGTCAGGATCGCCCCGCCCGATCCGGCCCCGTCTTTCGAGAGCAGCACGAGGGTGTCTTTCCCCTGGACAAATTCGGCCGGGTCAAACGACCGGGGAGAGCCTTTTTCTTTGATTGCCGTGTCTGTCCAGGCCACTAGGCGGTCGTTTTTCAGCGCCGACGCCATGCGGCGTGCGGTACTGAATGTCGACTGCTTCGTCTTCTCGGCCGAGTTCAGGACACCCCCAATCGTGAGCGCCACACCCTTCAACCCGTGCTCGTTGAGGATGACTTGGGCCTCCTGGCCGAAGTTGCTCGACAACCACCGGTAGACGGTCGCAAGTCCCATGTCATCGACCGCGGCCGCAAGCAGCAGCGCCGACAGCAAGTCGCGACCGTCCGTGTCGAACTGGGCATCTCCGCCCTTGTCGGCCTCGCCCCGAGTGGAGGCCTCGAAGATCATGGCCAGCTCCGCGGCGTCTTCCAACGTCTCAATGTCCGAGAGGGGGTTGTAGACGAAATCGGGTGTCAGCTCGTCACGGTAGATGCGGTTCGGGTCGAACAGGTACACCGTGCCGCGGTCTTTTCTGCCGGCGATGACTTCCCGCACCCCGTCCACCTTGTTCGAGGTCATGACGCAGGCTCCGGGCGCTTCGAGGCAGTGTCGGATGACGAACGCGCTCGTTTTGCCCCGGCCGGTGCCGAAGACGTAGACGCCCGTCTCGCGCCACCCCTGATAAACCCATTGAGCGCGGCTTCCGATCATCCGTCCGATGCTTTGCCCGCACGACATGACGGCGTTCGGGTGCAGGCGGGCCGTCTCCTTGGTGCGCTGTTTGGCCCGCAGAACTTTGGTCTGCGTTTTTGAGGCCATGTGAGCCAACGCGACGTTGCCGCGCTTGTTCGCGGCACGTCGGGCCTGCCAAGCGAGCAAAACCGTGAACGCGGCCACGGCAATGATCAGGAAAACGATCATGAACACCGGCGCCGACTTCGGCAGGGGTGTTCCGCGGAGCACCATGTCTCCAAGAAGCTGCACGGGGTTCCATGGGTAGTCGCCCGTGGATTGGGAGAAGGCTGCTCCCGTGTGGATCGCGAGGTAGACGGCACCCAGCAGTAGTGCGAAGAGGGAGCCGACGAGGACGTTGGTTCTGGCGCTGTTCATGCTGTGATCCGTTCGTTAGTGGTGCTCATCTGGTGCAGGAGCCGGCGGGCGATGCGGGCCTCTTGGTCGTCTCCCGCGAACCGTTCGGCGATCTGGAGGTCGACGCCGAGCATCAGGGCCATTTCGGACGGCATGACGCCTGTGGCCGAGAGTTGTTCGAGGAGGGCGTAGCGTTCCGGCCGTGTGGTGACGTCGTAGGTTTGCGCGAGCCTCTAAGCCTCGTGCAGCCATTCCATGGCTTCGCGGACGTGCTGCACGCTGCCGTCGATGTCTCGGCCCTCGATGCGGTACTTCACGCACGGTTCGGCGGAACTGTGTCGGCGCAGCTCTTCACGGTGGGTGGTGAGGGTTTCCCCGAGCCACAACCCGAAGGTCGTTATGTCGGGGAAGGTCGTTGACGTGATGACCCATTCGTGACCGACGAGGTTCGCGATCGACGTCAGTTGTGCAGGACTGGCCGTGCTCATGAGCTGGCCTGGTTGACGTTGAATTTCATTGGTTCGTTTCCCATCGGGTCGACCTCGATGTGGACGTGGTTGCAGGTGTCGGCAAACTGCCGACTGATGTTCGTCAGACTCAGGGAGTCGCCGTGGGTGGCGCGGCAGTCGGCCTGACCGGTGCCCGAGTCGGATGCCATGATCGGGTCGAGGGTCTTTAGAAGCTTGATCGCGTTCGCGTCCCACCCGTTCGTGACAACACCACCGAGGCTGTAGAAGTCGACCGCATGGCCGCCACCATTGACGACGTGGGCGGACGCGTTGCCGGCACCTGGCCGTTGCCCGGTGCACGCCCGATTAATGTCGGAGATCCCGATCTTCCCGAACGTCTGATACGCCACGGTGATGACCTGCAAAATGCGGGTGTCGATCCCGCAGTTCGCGACGGTTTTCCCTTCGGCAATCCACCGGATCTCTTTCAGGTGATCCGGGGCAAGGCCCGTGATCGTCCCGTTGTCGATGCCCTTGACCAGGTTCGTCGCAAGGGCCTTCGCGTCTCCCGACACCGAGACCGTCGACGCGCACGCCGCCTGCCCGCCCGTGAGGGCCTGCACCACGGCTTGGGCCGCGTCAAAATACTTTGTGTAGTGGTTCGGGTCCGCGTTGATCTGCACCGCGTGAGCGGCGGCCGAGGGCGACATGCTCTGCCAGTTCGGCACCTTCACGAGCCGCTGGAAAAAGAACGTCGCCGCGGTCGGCGGGTCCATCCTCTGGGCGAGCGTGCCCCAGGTGTCGCGTTGCTGGAAGAGGCCCCGCGAGTCGGGGCCGGCCTTGTCGCCGTAGGTGATGTTCTCTAGCGTCGACTCGCCCATAGCGGTCATGACGCCGATCGTCTGCCCTTGCGTGTTGACGCCGAGGGCGGCCCCGGCGTTCATGATCGCTGTGGCGTTCACGAGCTGGTCGCCCGAGTAACCGTCGATCGCCGTGTGTGCCGAGGCGGTCTCGACGGTGACGGCCGTTGCCGCACAGGCCGACGACCCTTCGGGGCCGCCGCTACCGATGATCGCCGCCCCCGTGAATAGGAACACGAGCAGAAGCACCACGAGGGTGCCGCCAGTCCACTTATTCATCGTCCGTGCCTCCTTTCTTGGCCTGATTCGGGAGCGGCTACGCGGCCGAAGCGCCGGCTTCCATGGCCTCGTCCGTGTCCGTCACTTCCGCTTCCCATTGGGAGCGAATGTGCTGCATGTGGGTCTCCGGGTTGGACCCGAATTTGAAGACGCAGTTACCGGGACGGAGGTTCATCAGGACCTCCTGGGTGTCGGGGGCGAAGTTGAACGTCTGGGTCACCCAGCGGGCGTCCTCGTCGCGGTCCTGCCGGTAGGCGTAGATCGTCTGTGCTTCCTGCACGACCGTGTAACCGGGCGAGTCCGGGGGGATGTCGGTGCCCTTGTGCATCACGAACACGTTCGAGATACCCAAGCTCCGGGAGAGTTTCTGGTTGGACTTGACGAGGCGGGAGGAGGGGCCGCCGATCATGTGCCAGCCCTCCTCGTAGACCACGTTCGTGATGAAACCGCGCTCTTGCCGGAGTCGCCCCATCAGCCACATGTTCCCGATCGCCATCACGGTCGGAACGGCCGGGCCGTCGTCGGGGAGCTGAGAGACGTCGAACGTCGTCAGCTTCTGGCTCAGGTCGACGTCCTTGGACGTCTCGCCGTCGAACGTGCCGGCAAAATCCTCGAGAAGGTCATCGAGGGCGTACTGGATCGTCAGGCCCGCCTGGTGGAACCGGTCAGCAGCTTTCTTCGACAGCTCCTTGTCGCTGGGGACGCGGCCGAGGAACGGAAGCAGGTCCGAGGGGGTCGGCACCCTTCCGTCCTCGAACGACTGGAACGCCAGTTGCAGGGCGTACCTGGTCGCTTTCCGCTCCCAGACGCTCGAGGGGGTGTCGTCGCGCACGATGCGTGCCACGGCGTTCACGAGGGCTCCCTGCCCGCGAAGACCTGTCCCGCGAACAATCTCCGGATCGAGCAGGTTGAGCCGGGTACCGGACCCGTCCGGGTTGAAAAGCAGATGCGTCCCACCCATGCGCTGCACCACGGCCGTGTACTCGCCCACGCCCCCCTGGTCCTTCTTGTCGAACACGACCGCACGGTGCTTGTTCAGCAGCAGCGGACGAATGACCATGACCGTCTTCGTGAACGACGACTTGCCAGCACCCACAGTGCCGAGAATCAGCACGTTAGGGCTCGTGAGCTCGCGCGGTTGCTGGTTGTAGGCGGTCGGGGCGTCATGGCTGATGGACGTCGAGGAGAGGTTGTCTCGGCCGTTGACGACACCACGGAACGACGTCGGGGCACCGATGATGCCCGTGTTCAGAATCTCGGCCTGACGAGTCGTCGTCGGCGCTCCCGAAATCGTGGGCGCGTACCAGCCCCGCGACGCCGAACCGGCCGAGACGCGCAGTCGCGATCCCGGCAGCTCGAACGGGGAAACGTCTGCCGCTCGTGCGAGCGGTACGACCGCGACGGCGGGAACGTCGCCCGCGGGCATGCTCTCTTCCCCCGTGATCGCCGGGGCCAGAGCCTCCGGGGGCACAAAGATGCGCAGCAGCGGGACGCTCGCCAGGCGAGGCTTCCGCTTGGCCTGCACCGCCGTGGGCACACCGCGGCGCGTGCCCTTGACCGGCGTCTCCGGGGTGATGTCGTCTTCACCTGCGGGGATGAGGGGGGCGTGCTTGCTCATGAGAGTGCTTCCTTTTCGCTACGACCGGCGAGACGGCCGATCGCGCGGGTTGCCAAAGACGGGAAGTCCGGGCGCAGGCCCCGGCCGATGGGCCAGGTCGTGCCGGAGGCGGCGGCCTGAAAGGAGTCCTGCCAGTCGAGGAAATCGATCCCAAGCCCCGTGGCGCAGGCTTCTTCGAGCTGGCGGGAGGCCTGGGCGAGGTCGTCCCTTGTGGGCGCCGAAATGGTGATGTACCCAACCCAAGACGCGCCATGGTGGTGGGAGCCTGCTTCGAGGTCCTTCGCACGGCGTTGGGCGGCGGACATACGGGTGGTCGAGTCGTCCGAGACGAGCCGGCCCTTCTGCCGGTCAGCGACGACGCCGGCCATGTCGCGCACGACGTCGGCACGCGCGGCCGCTTTCGCCTGGCCTGCCGGGATGAGGTGCATGTGGAACGACACCGAGCGGACGAACGTCAGCTCACGCCCCACAAGGAGGTCAAGCACCCACAGCGGGGAGCGGCCGGCGACGGCCAAGTTCTCGCCGTGGATAGCCGCAGTGCGGTGCCACCAGGTGACACCGGGAGCGTTTCGAATCGGGTCGGAGCGGCGCAGGATCGTCGGGTCGTACGAATCGACAATGTGGGCCGAGAACTCGTCGTGCGACGCCAAGCCGACGTCGCGCAGCGGATTGACCGGCCCCGCCAGGTCGATCGGCATGTTCGGGTTCTGCTGATGCCGGATCACCGCCACCGTCTGCTTGGCGGTCAGCGGCCGAACCGACCCCATGCGGGCGTCGACCAGGCCGCGGACGGTGGCCGCAATCTGATCGGCCATGAGCGCCCGCCAGGCGTCCCGGCCGGCCCCGAACTTCGCCGCCGCGTCGGTGAACTTCTGCGTCAGCGGCCACGAGACGACGACGTAGTGCCGCTGCACCATGGCATCCTCGGAGGTCTTCTGGATGACCTCGCTGTAGGAGCGCTTCTGCGCCTCATATGAGGCCAAGCGAATCGCGTGCAGCGCACGGTCCTCGTCGGTGGGGCTCTCACCGAGCACAGGGGCGGACTCCATGCGCTCGAGCACCCACCGGTCTTGCATGGCGGTGTCGGGCGGGAGAACGCGCGTGAGCGTCTGCACGTCACTGATCAGCGACGCAGGCGATGCCCGACGAGCCAGGAACCGACCCCAGCCAGCCGCGGCCCGAGTCAATGCCCCGGCCGTCTCCATGCCGCGAATCTGACCCGACACGGCGAACGCGACGGAGAGGTAGGGCTGCTGCCCCACCGGAGCGTGCCAGGCGATACCGGGCGTCTTGGAGCTGTACTGCAACCAGCCCATGCCGTCCGAGCCATCCGGGTTGGCCCGCATCTGGCCGAGCAGTTTCGTCGTCTCGGCTTGCTCGCTCTTTGAAGCGCTGGCCGCCTGCTTCTGCAGGCGGTCCCACTCGGCGTCATCGAACGGCAAGAACGTGTCGGTCCCGAGGCGCTGCCTCGACTTCCACCGCGCCCGCTTCGTGCGGCGCTGCAAGATCGTCCCGCGGTGCGTGGTGGCCGTGACGAGCATCGTTACACCGACCCCAGCCGCCGCCAGGAACAGCACCAGCAAGCCACCGCCGAAGGCAACCCCGATCATGCCGCCGCCGATGAAGACGGTAAGGGCAATGATCCGAGGCTTGGAGGCGGTGCCACCGAAGAAGGAGCGGTGGCCTGCCTCGCCGCCGAGGTATCGGACGTACGGCGGTGCGCTGTTGGACGACGCTGTGGTCTCGGTGTCACTCATGAGTGGAGTCTTTCCCGTAGTGCTCTTCGTGATCGTTGACGGGCTCTACGGCGGCCTCGCCTACGGCGTCACCGACCTTCTTCGTGGTGTCAAAGCCGGCCTTCGCGCCGGCCGCGATCATCGTGGGGATGCCGATAGCAGCCCCCGCCCCGGTACTTGTCTCCGCAGCGCCAGCGGCCATTGCGCCGCCCTCTTCTGCAGCGGCACCGCCACTCGCGGCAGATGCGCCCGCGCCGACATTCGCGCCCGTAGCGGCCGTCTCAGCGCCGCCCGTGGTCGAAGCAGCCTTGCTGCCGGCCGATGCCGTGTCGGCGGCCGAACCGCCGTCGTCAGACGTGGAGCTGGACGGTGAGGGCTTCGAGCTGGCCGACGAACCGACAGAACTCCCGCCGCCACCCCCGCTACCACTAGACCCGGAATCGCTCACCTTCGCGTCCGCTTCCTGCATAGAGGAAGAACCGATGGTCGGCCCCACGGGAGCGCCGCCACCGCCACCCATGGGGAGGACGGGGGCGAACTTCGTCAACAGCACGGGCGAGAGCCCGGCAATGATCAGCGACAGGATCGACACCACGAGGGTCACGGTGCGTTCGAGAGTCGGCGTCTTCGAGAAGACGTCGATGCTCGATGCGACCATGCTGTACGCGATCGACAGCATGAAGAACAGCAGTGGGTGTGACGCTAATATCCCGAACCAGAGGTAGGCGATTTTCGAGCCGAACTTCCGCTTGGACTTGTCGATGATCCACACGAACCCCAGCGGGAAGAGGATCCCCGAGAAGTACAGGGTGATGAGCTGCACGATCAGGATCAGGACCACGATCAGCAGGCCGATGATCATAAAGAACATCAGCAGCGCGCCGACGATTGCCCCGCCCGCGAGGCCGTCGCCGTTGTCTTTGGCGTCGAGCATTTTCGAGAACTTGTCCACGATCGTCTGCGACGACGAGTTGATCCCCCACGACACCAGGGAATCCGACAGGGCTCCGAAGAACTTCACGAGGAACGAGCCCAGGAGCGGGCCGAAGGCTGCACCGATCAGGAACAGCGGCGCGTAGAGCCCGAGGGATTCCCCGAGGTCACGGCCTGACTGCTGCCCGCGTGCGGTCCGCACCACCTGAGGAATGATCAGCGCCACCATGACGAAAATCGCTAGAGCAAACGAGACCTTGTAGGCGTTGATGAACCAGGTGGCCGTGAGGTCCGGCAACGTCGCTTTGGTGATCGCCGGCATTACCGTGTCAGACAGGCTCTTGGCCCCGTCCTGCAACATGTTGAAAAGGTTCCCGGCCGGGTCCGACCAGAAGTCAGCAATGCCCTTAGCCGTGTTGACTGCATCGCCCACGCCGCTAGCGGCGTTTCCGATGGCTTTTCCACCGCTAACGATCGCGCAGCCCACCGGGCTTACGGCGCATGCGACGTCTCCGACCGCCGACATCAGCAGCCGCCCGTGTAGCGAGTGCCGCCGTTGGCCAAGACGGTCTGATCGGGGACGATGCTCTTTTCGATGCGCCAGGCACCGTTCTCCCAATCCATGACGAATCCGCTCACAGTGGTCTTGGTGGGGCTCAATGCCCCGTCGATGACATAGCCAACGGCGAAGGTGACGTGGACCTGGTTCGACGTCGACTGCTCGGTCACGCGCCAGATTCCGTTAGTGGTCGACACGTGGAATGACGTCCCCGCGGGGACTTCTCCGGCCGCCAGGTTGTCGCCGGCCTTCAGGTAAGCCCCGGCGAGGTCTCGATATGCCACAGGGCTCGTGCTCGCCATGATGTTCTTTGACACGGTGTCCGAGTCGGAGGCATTTGGCGTCGGGTACTGCCAGAGCCAGCGGTAGAACGACGTAGCGACCTCGACAGCCCCGTAGGTGCTGTGCTTGGCCGCCTTCTGTGCGGCGAGGACCATGGCCGCGTCGCGGTCTTGGCCTCCGAGGCAGCCCGTGGGGGCTACGTCGTCCTCGTTGTCGCCGCTACCGGACGTGCCCCCAGTCGGAATCGACGTGGGGGCCGCAGCGGGTGCGCTGGTTGTGATGGTCGCAGTGGGTTGTTTGTCCCCGCGGTTGGTCGCGTAGACGATGCCGCCACCCACCGCGACGACGACGACGGCGGCCCCGATGACGATGGGCCACCGGGACCGGCCGGATGCTGAGTACATGCGCATGGTGCTTCTCCCCTGAGAAGGTCGGTGTTCGGTGGGTTAGCTGGCGAACGTGAGGATCGCGCCGACGACGAGCGCGAGGGCCGCGAGGACGCCGAGCGAGACACCGGCCCACAGGGCCTTCTTCCGGCCCACGGCGTGCGCCTGAGGATTCGGGTTGACCTCGCCCGAAGCGCCGGCCATGCCGACGATCCCGATCACTAGGTAGACGATCGAAATCAGGATGCCGATACCCCAGATCGCGGTAATGGCCTTCTGCCAAAGCTGGGTGAACTTCGTTCCACCGAACGAGAAATCAGGCACGAGACCGTCGAGGGGGTTGCTCACCGCGGCGGCGAGCTGGTGGGTGTGGAGGGCGGTTGTGGCGAGCAGGTCAAGCATGAGGGGTGGCCTTTCAGCGCTTGGTGGAGACGATGGTTTGCAGGGAGCGGACGACGCCCGCGGCCGCAGCGGCCAGGGCGTCCCGCGTGGCGGGCGTGAGCTTGCCCACGGTGAGCTGGCCGCGCTCGGCAATGTGGGCGTCGTAGGGGACCTCGTGCAACTGCGTCACTCCGGCGTCATGAAGGAGGCGCGCGACCTCTTCGGCCACGGCGGGGCTCTCAGGGCGGCCGTCTTTCAGGCGGACGGCAATCGCGTTGGCCGCAAGGACTCTCGCGTGCTCGCTTCCGTTTCGCAGCTCTTCTAGGACTTCGATCGCTTGCAGCACGGAGTCGCCGGAGTTCATGACGGGGATGACCAAGATGTCAGCAACGGAGACGGCTCCCTGGAACGCGGGCGACGTGGGGACGTTGCCGGAGTCCATGACCTCGATGCCGTAGAACTCCCCGATCTTGTCGGAGACCTTTACGACGTCCTCGCCCGCGAGGGCCGCACGGGAGCCGACCGTGCCGAAGACGGTCGCGAACGAGGTTTGCGGGACGCCGTAACCGGCGAG
This sequence comes from Frondihabitans sp. PhB188, assembly GCF_003752365.1. Taxonomy (GTDB): domain Bacteria; phylum Actinomycetota; class Actinomycetes; order Actinomycetales; family Microbacteriaceae; genus Frondihabitans. The sequence goes on from NZ_RJUO01000006.1 coordinate 30,070, forward strand.
CTGGCCGGCGCTCGTGATCGTGTCGACGTCGCGCACTAACTCCCCCAGGCCCAGCGTCGGGTTCCCTTCGGCGCGGAAGTTCAGGGCTCCTGGGTCGTCGGAGACTTCCCAGATCGCGACCGAGCCGCCCTTGATCGCGGCAATGACCCCGCCCAGGAGGATCGACAGCGGCGTCTTGCCCGTGCCGCCCTTCTTGTTCGCCAGGAGGATGCGGACGTGGCGCGTCCAGGTGGCCTGACGAATGGTCGTCTCGTTGGCCAGGCAGCGGGCCTTGTGCTCGTGCTCAGCCAGCTCGGCCGGGCTTGGGGCGAGGCGCAGGAGTCCTCGCAGGCCCTTGGTCGACTTCGTGGGTGCCGTCGACGTTGACGTGAGGCCGGATGCAGCCCCGTGGAACAACACGGACAGGCTCTCGTCACGCGAGCGCTCCACGGGAGCCTCTGCGGGTGCCTTCGGAGCCGGAGGGACCGCAGCCACCAGAGGCTCGAGCCGAACGGGTGCGCCCTCCGGTCGTAGGGGACTGCTCGGTATGGGCGGAAATGTCGGCAGCCCATCCGCGGGGGTCTCGTTCTTCGTGCGCCGTCCCAAGTGAGGTGCGACGGTTGTCGTGTCTTCCTCGATGTAGTCGCCGGCGCGAGCCGCTCCCCCGAACACGTCCCTGTTGTCGTCCGTCATTGCTTTCTCCCTATCGATGTGCGGCGTGCCAATTACCAGAAGGCGGGTGTGGCCAACTCGCTCCTGGCACTCCGGCGAATGTGGTTTCTGAAACTCCTGCAACCGCCATCGACTCAGCGCCGCCGTACTCGGAGGTCAGAGACACGGAGACGCGGGCGGCAACCCGACAGGGGGCACCCGGTGGGCGCTCCAGCGGGCAGGAAGGAAAGTCCTCGAGGGCTCCCTCCAGCGCGCCGGATCCGCTGTCGCAGGGAGGCAGACGCGTCGCGCAACAACGCCGAGGCAACCATCTATCTAGTGTTGCAGATTTGCCACTTTTAAGCAGATGCGCCGCGCCTAAGCGAGTGAGTGATGGTTAGTCGCTGTTCGATGTTCGGGTAATCGATGAAATCCAGTCGTTCACGGTCGTCGCGAATTGAGCGGGGTCTGCGTTCCATTCCATGGCGTGCGGACTTGGCGGGAATGCTTCCAGCGTCACTAGATCTGACGAGTCTGCAAAGGCGGCCGAGACGTCGAATGGGGTCGTCCGGTCCCCGGTGGAGTGGATGACGAGTGTTGGGACGCCGACGTGGGGCAGCTCCTCGGGCAGGAGCAGGGGTCGCTTGAGACCGAGGAGGCGGCTCGTGACAGGGAGGGACAGCGCACGGAGGGTCGATGTGGCAAGCCATGCGGGGATGCGGTTTTGGGCCATGCCAAAGCGGATGCTTCGTGCCCAGCTGATCACCGGAGAGACGAGGACGAGGCCGTCGATAAACGCCCGGTTTTCCCCTCTTTCGGACGCGTAGAGGGCAAGCGTTGCCCCCAGCGACCAGCCGATGAGAAAGATCGACTTGGCTCCGTGCGTGCGGGCGAAGGTGACGGCGGCATCAAGGTCGCGCCATTCGGTCTGGCCGAGAGTGGATGGCTGTCGGCGTTCACCATGGGCTTCCCCGTCGCCCCTGTAGGAAATGACGAGGGACATCCATCCTGAGTCTCGGAGGGAGTGGGCGCTTCGAAGGGCGGAGTCCCGTCCGGCGAGCATCCCGTGGACGTGGATGACCCAGGTGGACGCTTGTTCGCCCGTGCCGGTGTAGAGCCACGCGGGTTGTGCGGCGGACCCTGTTGCGATGTCGACTGACTCCTGTGGACGGCCGGTGACGTTATCGGGCTCGAAAATGTTTCCGGAGGCGCGACCAAGCGTGTTCGCGTCAAGGACCGCAGGCGTCGACAGGGTGCGGATAACACCGGCGTCACCTTCAACAGGGCTAGTCCCTGGCCTCAGGACCGCGAGCTTCGTCTCGTCGTCGTAGAGGAGACCGAGGGTGCCCTGGAAGCGGGTTAGGGCCGTCGCGGAGAGGATGACCTGGGAGGGTCCGGGGACATCGAGGATCTTCGTAGGGCGGGAACGCCGTGGGTAGATGACCGCGTTGGCCAAGGTCCGGACGAGTGCGGCGTAGGCCGCCGCCAGGACGATGGCGATGACGGCGAGCAGGCGGATCAACGGCTGGCTTCCTGCAGTTGTGCGGACAGCATCCGTTCAACGCCGGTAAATACGAGGTCGTCCGCCTTGGACAACGTCTGGGCGCCGACCTTGAGACGGTCCCGAATGTTGACCGCGGAGTCCATCGCCAGCTGCCGGTCAGACCAACCATTCACCCGGGCCTTTAGGAGAATCTGTGCTTGGTAGCCGGTGTCGTGCGCGCGGGCGTCGATGCGGAGGGTCCACCGGGCGAGATATTTCCAGAAGTTCCGGACACCGAGGACCCACGCGACTCCGAGGACGCCGATGAAGATCCCACCGAAGAACGGCCCCTCCGCGACGTTATAGAAATCGTGGGCGAAGCCGGTGGTACCTGGGACGAAGTGGGCCACGAACAGGTATGCGACCTCCATGCCGCTGCCGACCAGCATGAGGGAGATGCCGAGCATGTAGAGCCTCGTCATGATCGATTTTTCGAACCGCAGGAGGGCGAGAACGGAGGCGGCCAGGACGCCCATGATCGAGATGTAGACGCTCGAGAACAGCCAGGTCGGGAAACTCTGTAGCCGGTCGAGGACGAAGTCGGCCGAGGTGGGACCAGGGTGCCGAATCAGCAAGAACGGAACGGCGAAGGCCACCACGGCCAGCGCCAGGGCCCAGAGCGGGAGCTTCCGCTCGGGTCGGTGTCGCTGGGTGGCGACGGCGTTGTGGAAGAACCACATTGCCGCGACAGCTGAGGAGTCGCGAACCAGTGTGAGAATATTCCGGCTCCTCAAAAGGCTGTCCATGACGGCAGGAGTGGCCCAAAAAATCCCGTAGGTGGCAATCGACACGGCGCCGAACGCGGTCGCCCACCAGGCAGGCTTTCGCCATGAGGATCGCGCCCGAAGAACGACGACGAGAACGAAGGCGATCAGGCAAATGGTGTGAATCATGCGAAGTGGTCCTCCTCGGCTGAGCTTTCGAAGGCACGAAGGCGCCGCATGAGAGCACGGGCCAATTCTTCGACGAGAACTTCTTCCTGAACGGTGTCCGCATCGGTCGACTCGGTGCTGTTGCGCGGGCACAGCCGCAGGAACAGGCGAGATTGCTGCTGCGGCTGTTTCGGGCGGGGTAGCTCGGGCGAGAACCAGTCATCGGGGGCGCTTCGGATGATGAGGTGACCGAGCTCGTGGACACGGCTGAGGAGGCTGTAGTACTCACTGTCTTCTGCCGCGACCATGATGCCGGTGAACGTGGGTGCATCAAAGACGATGCCGGTCGTGGCATGAAGGGCAGCCCCGCCGATCTCCTTGAACCGAAGCCGGCGGCCATAGAGGACCTCGACGGCGTGGCTCAGGTCGCCAAAATCGGCCGACGGTGGCAGAGCAAGCCTGCCCACCAGTATGTCGACAGGGCTCGTGCTTCCGGGTGAGGAACGGTTACGCCGAGATGTTTTCGCCATTGAATGCCGGTCACGAGAGATCGTGGAACTACGCACTACCTCTCGTGACCTTCCTCCTCGTCGATGAACTCGCGTATAGCTACCTCAACGGCCTGAATCTCGTCGGGCTGCAGCTCCTCCAACGATCTGGCTGCCAACTTGGTGACGCCAACGTCGCGCATGCTTCGCGCGAACCGCAACTGCGTTTCGGTCTGCGACGACGCGGCATCCGCTTGTCCGCTCAGGTACGCCCCCGGCACCTCGAGAAATGCGCTCAACGCGGTCATCGTGGCAACGGTGGATGTGCCCTCAAGAAACGCGTCCCACTCCCCCACCGACAGCAGGTAACCGGTGCGAGAAGCCGCCGCCCTGGCCGAGAGGAAGGCAGCGTCGAGGTCGTCGTAGAGACCAGCCGCTTCCAGCGCGAGACGAGCACGGTTCGCACGAGTGACCTCGTCTTTGCGTGAACCGCCGATGGACTGGCCGGCCCGCGCCGCCGCACGCGAGATCAACTCGCGCGGATCCTCGTCCAGAGCCCGGCAGAGCATCACCAGCTCCACCACTGAAACGGGACGGACACCTCGAAGGACACGGTAGATCGAGTCATGGGTGATTGCGGCCCGCTGCGCCCAGGCGCGGACATTGATGTTCGCGATTGCTTGAGCGGCGCGCAACTCAGCTGCCAGAGCCCCCTGGAGCGCCTGCGTGGGTGTCTCGCTCGTCTGATCCACACCAAAACGCTAGCAGGTTGTCGTCACATTGCCCTGGCGTGGCATTGTGGCCATTCTGTTGCTAATCTGCAAGAGTGTGCGGAGCGCATGCATTCATGGAACGGAATGAATCCCACGCACAGCACGGCAGACCGGCTACCGGATCTGTTCTGTCTCCCGCGACACGCCGCGGCAAAGACCTTCGGAATGCATACGTTAAGCCAGGTTGATCTTGTGAGTGGAACTAGGACGCGACAGCGACGCCCCGAGGGCGCCGCGACCGTACTTCTCCAAGGCCGCGTCTCCCCCGAGACCCGTGCGGAAGTCCAGGCGGCAGCCGCCGAAAGCGGCGTCTCCATCGCCTACTACCTGGAGGCTCTCGTCTCCCAGCTCATCCGCGACAACGGGGCGCTGCCCACCGTCGCACGCCCACGACCCCAGGACATGGAGCTGCCGATCGCAGACGTCGCCTAATGAGTAAGGGCCCGACGCTTTCACGTCGGGCCCTTCAAGAGTCGTAGCTCAGAACCCTCATCGCTGCCAGGCCAAGAGGTTCGAGCTAATTCAGTTCCAGGACCGGTTATCAACCCGGGCCTTTTGTTTACCCTCCAGGCGTCTACCTGAGGAGATGAGCCAATCGTAACTCCCCCGCGCGCCAAAGCGCCATCAACCCGGGAAAAACCTGTCATCGGCGAGTCGCCGACGATCGCGGCCGCCTGGGATCTGACACGCCTCCTGTCGCCCCGCGACCGGGTCCGGGTCATGAAGCGCGACGCCTACGGGCGCCTTGACGAAAATTCCTACCCCCTGTTCCACCAGGTTGCACCCACTCCCCCAAGCACGCCGTGGGCTATTCGGTTGGCGGATGTGTCCGGAACGTTCCGGCTGCTCTGTTTTGACTTTGACGGCAAAGAAGCCGGCGCCGTCTCACCAGAGCTCATGGAACGGGCCGTCGACGACTGCGACGAACTCTCCGCCCTATTGACGGAGCACGGTGTGAGCCATGTCGTCTGCCAGTCGTCCGGCTCCGGCGGCCGTCACATCTGGATCGCCCCCCAGGACGCAGCACCTGCCCCCCTGGTCGCAGCGCTCGCGCGTGCGGCCCGAGCCCGGTTCCGGACCCTCGACCATGGGATGCTCTGCAATCCCGCTGAAGGCGCCGCTCGCCCACCCCTATCGCCACATCGAGACGGGTCCGCTTCGCTGATCCTCCGCGGCACCGTCGAGACCCTTACCGCCCGTGACGCATCCGTCTCCGGTCTTGTGCAGGTAACAAAGGCCCTGGAAGTGACGAGGCCAGCTCTCCGCCAGCACGACAGCGCCCCGTCCGGCCCGACCGATGAACGTCACCGCCCACACCGGCGCTTGAGCCGCGCAGGCGAAGCACACATGAGCACCATCGATGGCGGCACTAACCCCAGCTGGACTGGATTCATGTGCCTGCTCTCCGCCGCCGTTGCTAAATGGTCCCTCCGAGACGTCGAGCACGCCGCCCGGACGGCTCCCGGGATGGAGCACTACCGGACAAAAAACACCGGTCGCGGATCCCGCCGCAAACGGGACCCCCGCGAGGCGCAGGCTCGCCTCGAACGGCAATGGGAGAAGGCACGCCAGTACGCAGCCCTGTACCAATCACTCCCCCAGGAACGCGAACCCCAGGACTTCACCGAGCTCATCGGCGTCGTCGACAGCGTCAGCGACATCCTCCACCGCCTGCAGGTCACCCCAGGCCGCTGGAGCTCCGAGGCCGGCCAATCCCGCCGAAGCATCCTCCAAGCCCTGGCGTACCTCACCCTCCAAACCGGAAAACGCGTTGTCGCCGCATCCATCCGCGACCTGGCACTGGCAACAGGCCTTGGACGCACGACAGCAGCCACGGCACTGCAAGCACTCGAGCGAGACCGCTTCATTCAACGGATCAGCGCAGCCGACGAGGGCAACGCAGCCCAATGGCGGTTAACCCCGCCTATTTCCACAGACTCAAACACGGTCCGGTCACAACTACTCAATAACCCCCGCCCCCCCGCCGGATTCTTCGACAAACGAGCCGAACTCGTCACGCAGCTTGAGCAGAGCCTCCTCGACTCCCGCCACGATCTCTTCACCCGGGCCGGCTTAGGACACCGCGCGGGAACACTCTTTGCAAGGCTCAGCCACGAAGTCTCCGTCACCGTCGACTCTGCCGCGAAACTCCTAGGGGTGTCTCCACGCCATACGGCGACCATCCTGAGCCGTCTCCGCCACCACCGATTGATTATTCGGCAAGGAAACGGGTGGGCGCGGAGTAAACGTGACTTCCGCGATTACGCCGCGCGAGCCATCGGCGTTACCGGTTACTTGCAAGGTCGAGCCGAACGGTACGAGGCAGAACGGCAAACGTGGGCATGGTGGCTAGCCGAACTCGACACCATGAACTCGTCGCCCACGGCCAGGCCCCGACGCCCCCACGTCACCAGCCGACCGCTCTTCGCGGACGCACCAGGCGAAAGAATTTGGCCTCGCTACCCGCGGGATACCGACGCACGGGCAGATCACAAGAGCGCACGCCAACTCGTCCTCGAGGGCGCGCTTAATCCAGAAAGCCGATTCCAATACGTGGGAGCGGCCTAGATGGGGTTATGGCAGCTGCTCAAGGCGCTCGATACGCAACGTTTCTCTCAATGTCTCAACGGGCGGCCTACCGGTCACGCGCGTTCGCCTTCGAGCTGGGCGCGATCAAACACCCCGTGACCCGCTCCTACCGGCCGCAAACCAAATGGGAAGTGGCACGGTTGTCTGCAACCTCGCGGCGAAATGCGGTTCCGCGTTCCCCTACGACGCGATGGCAGAGGAACTAACGATGTGAGGCCCATCGGAACGTGAACTCGCATCTCCAACCAGTCTGCGTCCGCCCCGCACCTCGTTAGGGCGCAGTACTGAGCCTCCATTCTGGCGCCCAATGGCTCGGGAAGATGCGCACGGATCTCGAGGCGTTCAGGGCCGTGGCGGCGCCTTTCTTCATGCCGGTCATGTCTTTCGGGTGTCAGATGGCTTCGATGTGCTCGGCAGAACGTAGACGGGGCGCTCCCCATCCCGGTGATGATCAGGCTTCAGGACAAATGGTCCCGGGCGGTGATGATGGTCGGATCGTCGTAGCTGCCTGGCGGACGTTCCCGTTGGCGAGGACACGGCGGCCGATGGTTATACCCTCGTGGGCGGGGCGGCCAATTGTCAGTCGGGGAACCCACTTCTTGCGCACGTTGGACTGCTGGGGGGCTCAGAGTTCGGGAGGCTGAGGCGGTGCAGGGCCGTGTCGAACCTGACCCGCTGCGCGAACTCGAACTTGCTCCCACGGGTGCCCGGTGCCGGAGGCGTCGTTCAACCAGGTGCGCGCGTCGAGGAACCCGGGTAAGGCGTACAACGCGCTGGTGAGGGGTCACCGGAGGCCCGAAGTCGACTCGTGCCCGGAATGTCACCGGTTCTTCGCAGCCGGTGTCGAGCACCGTCGCCCGTTGAAGCACCAGGCTCCCGGTCGACTCCCCCACAAGCAGAACCTCCCCGCCCGCAACCGGGCCCGTGAGCTCCCCGACGAGTAGACGGCTGACTGAGAGGCGTCCGGTTCACTCCCCCCACTTTCACGTAGATGACCTTCCCCACGGGATCGCCTTCCTTCTGCGACCGCACTGTTTCCACAGCCTCCCAGGGAGTCGTCACGTCGACAATGATCTCCTCAGCGGGAGTCGCGGGTGAGGAGTTGTACGCGATCTTTCAGGTCATACTCCGATGATCCACAAGCGCAGAAACCTCGCGGTGCATCATCGATCCGTGCGGCTCCTTCCATAGCGAAGAATGGTGCCACCCTCCCATAGGCCCTGTACGGGCCGCTGAGGCGACAACCCCCGAGACCGACCCGGATAGGTTCATCGCATCAAATTCGTTGATTCTGCGCGATTTCACGCTGTCCGGGTATCCTGGTGAATCCGTGTTGCCTGGTTTACCTGGGTGCCCCGGAGAGCTACATTTTTTGTGATAGGTCGCGCTGTCCGGGTACACCAGGACTCCCGGCGAACGCGTACTTAGCGCTGTCCAGGTTTTACGGGTAAACTAGGTTTGCCGGAAACCTCAGGAATCCCTGCACTAACAGGTTTCCCGGGCGACCCAGATAGTCGCTTCGGGGTATATTGGCCTTCCGCTGCGCTGTCCGGGCTACCCGGGCATCCTGGCTCGCCCGGTTAGCCCTAACCGCGTCAAACACCGGATCTTGGAGAAGCACATGGCTGAGCCCTTCGACCGTACGAACCTCCAGCGGGTGATCGCCGTGATCAACGGCAAAGGGGGAGTGGGGAAGACCACCCTCACCGCCAACATTGGGGGACTGCTCGCCGCGAGCGGCTGGCGCACACTTGTGGTCGACTTGGATCACCAGGGGAACCTCGGACTGGACCTCGGATATTCAGGCACAGCCATCGATGACGACGGGCAGGCACTGTCTAAAGCCCTCACCTACCCCGACGACCTCGCACACCCTGCCATCAATGTCCGCCCGAACCTCGACGTCCTCGTCGGTGGCCGCTTCATCGAGAACGCCGCAGCGACCCTCGTTAGCCAGTCGACCCGGGGCGGCGATTCGCTGCAGCAGGCACGGCTGAGCCTGGCGCGAGTCCTCGACCGGATTGCGGGGGAGTACGACGTGATCCTCCTGGACTGCCCGCCCGGGAACGACATCATCCAGTCCGCCGCTGTCGCCGCGGCTCGCTACATCCTGATTCCCGCGAAGACGGAGGACGCCTCGCGGAAAGGCCTCAAGCTCACTGCGGAGCGCCTTGATCAAGTTATCGACCTCAACCCCGACCTGGACCTCCTCGGAGTCGTTCTCTTTGCCTCGGGGGCATCGGCTAGTCGAGTCCGCGCCGACTTCGCAGCGAAGGTCGTCGCCGACCTCGGGGGAGAGGTGGCACGAGACGTCGTCTTCGAGAACTACGTCCGACACGCGGAAGCCACCGCCGCCTCCGCACGAGACAAGGGGCTGCTGGTCCACGAGCTGGACGACAGGGTGCGAAACAGCCCGAAATGGTACGAACGCCTGAAGAAGGGCGAGGCCATCGAATCACCCGGACCTCAATCGGCCCAGTCTGTCGCGGACAGTCTCCAAGCCGTCACGAGCGAGATGATCGCACGACTTATGCACAAGGAAGCCGAAGCAGCCACGGAGGAAGCTCATGTCTGACGCACCTGTGAACCGCAGCGTAGGTGGGCCTCCGCCGCGGCGCGTGACACCTCCCGCCGCCGGCGCCACCAGCACGCTCCTCCGATCGAATAGGACGACAGCGCCGACCGTGCCCGCCGCAGAGCAACTGACCGCCTACCCCGGACTGCTCACGGATGACCCCGCTGGACCCCCGGCCGAAGTCCCGCCGCCGCCGCCGACATCACGTCGGGGTGAGCCGTCACCCAGGCGGCGGTCCGCGACGGATCTCCTTCCGGGGGAGGCGCCGGACGACCTGGTCAAGTTCACCTTCGACCTGCGCAGGGAGGATCGGGACGCATTCCGGGCCGCGTTCGGCGCCGCCCGCGCCTTCGAGGGCGTCTCGTCGCTGAGGGAGCTGGGCATGCAGCTGATCGTCAACGAGACCCGCCGTCTCGAGGAGGCCTACAACAACGGGAAACGGTTTGATGGGGGTCGGAAAGGGCTCCCGCGGGGCGACCAGGACGGCCTCACGAATTCGTAGCTTCCGCGCGAGTTCAACGCGAAGAGCCTGGAACACGCCGCATGATTGCGGGGAGTTGGGCGCGATCTAAGCCATTCTGGCTGTGCGTCAACGACCCGCGGACCGCGGTGGGGGAGCGGTGGCGTGAACTGTGACGACATTCCGGAGGGGAACCCCGATGAGCGACGCCGACGACAACACTCCCGGCACCGAACTGGCTAGCCGGTACGAGGACATTCCTATCGAGCCCGCGGGGTTCGGCGCGGTCGGGTCATCGGCGATGCCGGAGCTGACCCGGGGGAAGGTGGACCGGCTGAACTTCGCCGGCAACCGCGAGGTGGCGGAGAAGATCGACTACAACGTGGGCTTCTCAGCGCGCGTCTGGGCCCAAGTAACCTTGCCCTACAACGACCCGGGCGATCAGAGCTTCTGGGTCCGCCGGAACGGACCGATCACGCTCCGCGTGCGACCCGCGGCCATGTCCACGCCAGACGGCCGCGACATCAACGCCTACCCGTTCGGGATCCTGCCCCGCCACATCATGACGTGGATGGCTTCCGAGGCCTACCGGACAAATTCACCGGAGCTCGAGCTGGGTGCGTCGATGAACGCGTTCATGGAAAAGCTGGGGGTCACCGCGGGAGGGAAGAATCGCGCCCGCCTCCGCGACCAGATGCAGCGCGTCTTCGGTTCGCAGCTGTCAGTGGAAGGTATCGCGTTCGGTGAGGCGGGAGCCGGCTACGGAGTCGCTCAGAAGTACTTCCAGATCGCCGACGAGGTGCAGCTGTGGTTCAGCGAGCGGGAAGACCTGACCATGGAAGGGCTGTGGTCCTCGAAGGTGAGGCTGTCCACACCGTTTTACGACTCGATCAAGGCGCATCCGATTCCCGTCGACCTGGATGCTCTTCGTGTCCTTGGTTCGGCGCCACTCCGCATCGACATCTACATCTGGCTCGGTTACCGGTTGTGGTCCCTCGAGCGGGCCACCCGCATCAAGTGGTCTGATCTCTACGTGCAGTTCGGATCGCAGACCAAGCGGGAACGCGACTTCAAGATTCAGTTCCTGAAGGCACTCCTCGAGATCAAGATCGTCTTCCCGGCGCTTCGCTACGAGTACGACCAGAACTTTTTCGTTCTGTTCCCGGGGCCGACCCCGGTCCCCACGACAACCGCCAAGCGGGCACTTAGGAGCTGACCTCAAGCGCGAACAAAGTACCGATCCGGTGCGGAGTCACGCTGGTGACCGTAGGTACTCTGTTCGCGCAGAGAATCCGCCTAACCATTCTGCTGGGTTACTGACCATAGGGGGTCGGGGTATTCGAGGGTGCGAACAAAGTACCCGTTCCATCGCGAACAAGAACCGGCGACAACGCACTCGCCATCCTGTTGGCGGGGGATTCTGTTCGCGGGGTTCCGCGGCTGCCGTGCCGGCCGAGTGCGCGAACAGAGTACCGACCCAATTTGCGTGCACAGCGGGGCGCGAACAGAAACCCCTACAACGGCGTCTTCCCTCGGAGCAGTCATAAGGGCGCGAACAGAGTACCGATAGGTTGCGTCAGAGAAGCTAGCCGCGAACAAAGTACCCACGAGAGCCGCAGCGAACAGAGTACCGACGTCGGCAATCGAGTCATAGATCGCTGCGAGCCTGTCAGAACTCTTGACGATATCGTGGCCGTCTGACGACCCGTTCCCGACCTACTTCGTCGCCCAGAGGGGTGATTCTGGCCCGCTGAGGGGCGCGTGCGATTCGTGGCGAGCCTCAAATTCGGAGGGGGCGCCTTCTTCATCTCTGCTGCTTTTCACCATCTCCAGAACTAGAGATTTGGGCTCTGTGGTCACCTTAAGAGCCGGGATTGATACAGGTCTACGTACAGGAGAACTACTAGGGGAGTTGTCCACATGTCCCTTGATCCGCGCGTCTGAGCGGATCTAAGGTGTCGTTCTTGGATGGGTGCGCGAGCAGAGTACCCATTCGCGCGAGCAGAGTACCGGGTTGCCGCGAACAGAGTACCGAATCGCGATCAAAGTACATACTGAGCTGGTGGGTACTTTGATCGCGCTCTTCAAAGCGCTCGGTCCCTGTGGATAACCGTGGCGAATTGGGCGCTGTTCGGTACTCTGCTCGCGCCTAAAGACCGCGCAATTCCGGTGGGCAGTCGTTGTAGCTTCCGACGCGCCACGTGTCGTGCCCGGGGTGGATGTGGTCGGTCCACTGCTTGCCATCCCACCAGCGTTTGTGGCCCTTGGGGTCGAGCCGATCCAGGTAGTAGCCGGAGTGCGGCCTCGGCTGACTAGCAACGAAGGGCGGTTGTTCGACGGCTTCGTCGGGAAAAGGCCGACCGAAGTCCCTCGGGATGAGCGATTCCCTGGCGAGCGTACGACTTATGCGTTCTGCATGCTCGTCATAGGCGTGATCGACCAGGTTCACGGACCATTCGTCGTTGCCTCCGCGGAGACCGAAATCGGCGGCTGCCTCGAGGTAGCTGGTTTCGAGCTCGAACTGCCAGGCCACCGGGCCCTCGCTTGCCGTGCGTGTAGTAGTCCTGCGGCGCTCCCATCGGTCGAAGCGTCGGAACATCTCCGTGAAGGTTCGGCCACGGTTGTCGTCACCCACGTTGTTGAAACGGCTTGAGAGCTCGTCGTCGTAGGACGTCCACAAGTCACCTTCCAACGATGCGCGGACATCGAGGACGCCGCGCCCTCCTGCGACGTAGGCAGCATGCCGGATCATCGCTTACACAGGTTCGTAGACGGTGAAGTTGGTGATGCCCACTTCGGTCATGATCTGGCCAATTCGGTAGCCGATCTCCCGCTGCTTGTCGTCGTCGCCGGCGAGAATCGCAGACTGAATCATCGTGATCCTGCCCATGCCGCCTGTGCGACTGAATTTCACCGGTGCGATCTTCTTCGCGCGGCGCAGCGCCGCCGCCGCCGGCTTGGGCAGCTCGACTTGAGAGACCAGATCATGCACTTCCGGCCCGAGAACGGTGGACACCGCGGCGAGATACCTGGTCGGGCTTTTCTGAAACTCCACCACAGACTGGCCCCTCTCATTTGCACCCACGCTGACAACTCCAACGGAGCGCCCGCTGCCACTCTTTCAGCAACCTCCGACTCGACGGCGGAGCCAACCCCGGCGGCGGCTCGCAAACTCACGTCGCCGCTGTCGGCATCGATTACTGATCGAGCGGCGTACTCAGCGGATCAGATCAGTGTCAGCTGTCTGCGAGACGAATAAGGGGACGCCACGGGGCGTCACCGATCAGCCATTTGGTAACAAGGAGGTGTCACTTCCATGCCTTTCTCTCTGCCTTCGATAAGCGCCATTACCCGTGTTGACCTCTTTTGGCCCCTTTGAGATTTGGGGAACGGGTTTTTTGGCTGGGCTGCCGACGCAAGGCTGCAACTGGCGCGGTGCCTGGGACGCTCGACAGTCCCGGAGTAGCTTCCAGAGGACGTGGCAGGTTGCTATGCGGAACGGGACATCCCATGCTTTTGGACGGTAAGACGATCATCGTGACCGGCGGTAATTCCGGTATTGGCGAAGCCATCGTGATCGCGGCGGCGCGAGAGGGCGCCAATATTGTCATCGATTACGTCGCACATCCGGAAGAGACCACGTCGCTCATCGCTCGGATCGAGAAAGAGGGCGGTAAGGCAGTCGGGGTCGACGCGGATGTCAGCCAGGCTGCCGGGTTGCACCAAATGGTGCAAGCCGCCGTGGACTCGTTCGGCCGGCTGGACGTGATCATCAACAATGCTGGCATTGAAACCCGCACAGGGATCCTAGACACGACCGAGGAGGACTTCGAGAAGGTGATGGCGGTGAACTTGAAGAGTGCGTTCTTCGGTACCCAGTTCGCCGCGAAGCAGTTCATCGCTCAAAAAACGCCCGGTCTTGTGATCAATATTTCGTCGGTGCACGAGGATTGGCCGATGCCGGGAAACATCGCGTACTGCGTGTCTAAGGGCGGGACGCGGATGCTGGCCAGGACGGCCGGGGTGGAACTGGGCCCGCACGGCATCCGGGTGGTGAATGTCGCGCCCGGTGCGGTGGATACTCCGATCAACACGTCGACGACGTCGGACCCCGAGAAGTTAAAGCAGCTTGACGCGGCGATTCCGGTGGGTCGTCTGGCTGAGCCTGATGACATCGCAGAGATGGTGGTGTTTTTGGCGTCTGGGAAGTCGTCGTACATGACCGCGACGACCGTGTTCATCGACGGCGGCATCATGCAGGGCAGCGTCGGCCTGTAGTCGGGTTGGCCCCGGTGCCGAGGCGGGTCACACGCCGGCACCGGGGTCGAGTTAGACACGTTCGGCTAGTGGTGGCCGGCCGCGGGGAGGGTGGTGCCCATGGTGGAGCGGTATCTCGGGTCATGAAACAGCTTTGTCGTGAGCACTTCGGTGCGCTGGGCGAGGGAGAACAGGGCCACGGCTGCGGCTGCACCCAGAAGGGGCCCGAGGACATAAATCCAATACGTGCCAACGCTCGGTGCGATCAGTGCAGGTCCCAGGCTCCGGGCCGGGTTCATGCTGGTTCCTGTTAGAGGTGCCAGCTGCCAGACGAAGACGGCGATAAGGACCCACAGCAGCAGCGGGGTGAACCGTGCGATGCGGTGGTGACTGGTCATAAAAAGAATCGTCAACAGAAGGCAGGCAGTCATTCCGGCTTCCACCGCCACGGCGAGGAAGTCAGGGACACCCGGGCCGGGTGTGGTGGCTCCGTCAGAGACGCTGGCTGCTTGGTTTCGCCATAGGACGTGGGCGGCGAGGGTCCCAAGGATCGCGCCTGCGAACTGGGATACCAAGTAGCCGACAAGATCGTGCCAGTGCACTTTGCGTTGCGTCCAAAACGCCAGGGTAACCACCGGGTTCAGGTGTGCGCCAGAGCGCCGACCGAGAGGGCTGATGGCGACGAGACTGCCAGTGCCGGCGAAGATGAGCCCGGTCAGTAGCAGCCGCGTCGACATCGGCAGAGCCCGTAACGGGGAGCTGGTCCCGAAGTCGAAGCAGATGGCGGAGATGCCGACGAGCAAGACGATGGCGGTGCCAAGGAGCTCGCAGAGCCACTCGACTGGGTGGAACCCCGGTTGGGGTGGGGTCGCATGGCCCCTTGACGGGTATGGACGGTGTTTCGTCGTCATGTGTGGGTCACGCCTGAACTCTCGGACCTTGGGTCGTGGTCGCTGGCGGGCTTCGAGGCGTCGTGGGGGTGCGTCTGCCCGGCCAGGCGGCGGCCGCGGTTGCCGCGGGAGTGGTCGAGGGCGGCCTGGATCGCGTCGGCGGCGCGGACGAGCGCCAGGTGGGACAGCGCCTGCGGGGTGTTGCCGACGTGGTGGCCGGTTGAAACCTCGATCTCCTCCGAGAGCATGCCCACATCGTTGCGGTACCCGACGAGGCGGTCCATGAGGTCGGTGGCGTCGTCGATCCTGCCTGAGCGGGCGTACTGCTCGGCAAGCCAGAACGAGCAGGTGAGGAAAGGGTTTTCCGTGCCCGTCAGCCCGTCGATGCCGGACTCGGTGCGGTAGCGGACCAGGAGGCCGTCTTTCAGGAGGTCTTGCTCGATCGCCTTCACCGTGCCGAGCATGCGCGGGTCGTGGGCGTCGACGTAGCCGACCTGCGACAGTTGCAGGAGCGATGCGTCGACCTCGTGCGAGCCGTAGGTCTGGGTGTAGGTGTTGCGGTCGGCGTCGAACCCGTGGGTTTCGATCTCCGTGCGGACTTTCTCGCGCAACGCCATCCACTTCTCGATGGGGCCGTCGAGGTGGAACTGCTGCACCCCGCGGACGGCACGGTCGAGTGCGGCCCAGATCATCACCCGGGAGTGGGTGAAGTGCTGCTCGGGCCCGCGGATTTCCCAGATGCCGTTGTCGGGGCGGTCCCAGTTGTTTTCGACGTACTGCATGAGGGCACGCTGGAGCGCCCACGAGTCGGCGCTTTCTTCAACTCCGAGTTCGCGGGCGTCGTGGAGGGCAACCATGACTTCGCCGAAGACGTCGCCCTGGTATTGGGTGAAGGCGCCGTTGCCGGTGCGCACGGGTGCCGATGACCGGTAGCCGGACAGCTTGTCGATGGTGTTCTCGAGTAGATAGCGCTCTCCGCTCAGCCCGTACATGATCTGCACGTCGGCGGGGTCGCCGGCGATCGCCCGGAGGAGCCAGCTGCGCCAGCCGGCGGCCTCATTGGCGAAACCGTGGAGGATCAGTGCCTGCAGGGTCATCGACGCGTCGCGGAGCCAGACGTAGCGGTAGTCCCAGTTGCGGGAGCCGCCGAACTGCTCGGGAAGGCTCGTTGTCGCTGCGGCGACGATGCCGGAGGTGTCTTCGTGGGTGAGCGCGCGGAGCAGCAGAAGTGACCGGTGTACCTCCTCACCGTAGGTGGCCGGCGCGTCGGAGTGCGAGGCCCACTCCTGCCACCAGGCGACTGTCTCGTCAATCCGCGTGCTGACGTCGATCGGGGCCGGAGGTTGGCGATACGAGGGGTACCAGGTGAGGGACATGTCGATGGTGTCCCCTTCCGTTACCTCGAATTGGGCGGAGTGGGCGTGATCAGCTGCCGTCAGTTTCGGTCCGCGGATAATGACCGCGTCCGGGCCCGCGATCGCGATCAGCGCGTTCTCACCGTGGTCCGGTTTCTGACGAACCCACGGAATGGTGGTCCCGTATTCGAACCGGATGCGGATGTCGGCTGACATGGGCACGGTGCCGCTGATCCCTCGGACGCGGCGGAGAACGTCCGCCCGCCGATCGCCGGTAGGCATGAGGTCGGTGACTTCCACCTCGCCCATTGGGGTCCTCCATGTGGTGACCAGGACAAAGGTGTCGTCGACGTATTTACGGGTGCAGGTCGCGGCAGTGTCCGTTGGAGCGACCAGCCACCGCCCGTTGCTCTCGTCGCCAAGGAGAGCCGCAAAGGTTGAGGGGGAATCAAACCTGGGCAGACACAACCAGTCGATGCTGCCGTTGTTGCCGACGAGGGCGGCGGTGTGGCAATCACCGATCAGTGCGTAATCTTCGATCGCGAGGGGCATGCGCTCATCCAAGCACTGTGCCCTGACCGACATGAGCAGTCACAAAAAATGCTTATTGAGCACCCTCGGCAAACCCGGCGGCCACCTCGCAGCGGTCCGATCTCCTTGCGGGTGCCGGCGGCATCGATACGGTTTTAGGACGGTGAGGTCATGGTGGCGAGTGCATCGGTGAGGATGACGGTGGTGGAGGCTGGCGCTGTTGTGAGGAGCCGGTGGGCCAGGCGGGTCGCGGCATCAATGACGAGGGGATGCTCTAGCCCGTAGGTGGTGATACCGGCGAAAACGTCTCGAATGAGGTCGTCGGGCGGTGGCCAGTGCACCATCACCCGTGTCGTGTCGTCGCAGGTGAGGGCGGTTGCTGCGCAGGGGCGGGTGAGAAGCGGAACCAGAGCGGTGCTGGCAAGGTCGAGCGCAGTGACGGCGGTGTAGGGGTCGTTGGTTCCGGATGCCAGGCCACGGACGGCTACTTCGACGAGTTGTTGCAGCGCGAAGCGGACGTCCTGGTGCGGGGTGCGGGCGGTCCCGAACGCGAATGCGCTCTGCACCTTTTTCGTCACGTCGGCGCTTCGGTCTGCGGGGATGACCTGGACGAGGGTGTCACCTGGGATCACGAACGTTCCGGGCATCGCTATGACGTCCAGGACACAGTCCGCGGCGATGGCGATGTCGCGGAGCTCATCAAGGTCGATTTGCTCCACATACCCGTCCGCTTTCGACGGGATCTCAGCTGCACTGTTGGGGTGCAGCAGCGGTGCCGAGGTGGTGTTTTCGGCGGTTTCTTGTGGGTAGATCAGGTTGATGGCCTTGAGTAGGTCGGCTTGAACCCGTTTTTGGAGGGTGGTGATTTGGACGGAGTCGGCGATGTGATGGATGAAGAACACCAGCACCGCGACGTCCAGCACCCCGAAAAGCACGGCGAGGTGAATGGAGATAGTGGGAACGAATCCGCTGCCCTGGTCGGTTTCGGAGCGGACGGCGCGGAGGACGACGAGGGCGTAGAGAAACGTGGAGGTGAACACGGCTAACACGATCTGATTGGCCCGGTCCGCGAGGAAGTTCCGCACCAGACGGGGCCCGTAGGTCGACGAAGTAGTGGCGAGAACGGAGATGGTGATGGAGAAGGAGGTGCCAGCGACAGTCAGCATCGAGGTGCCGATGATCGACAGGATGCTCCGGCCCGCGGAGGCGCTGAGCGCGTCCAGAAACGGGATGCGGCCACCGTTATCGACAAGGGACTGATCGATGGTGACAAGCACTTCCGCAAGGATTATGGCGGCGATGCCGAAGACGGCAGGCAGGAACCAGAACGATTCCCGAGCACGGAGGACGAAGGAGCGCATCTGGCTCACCTCCTTCTTTGATCTTGGCTCGGGTGAGGATCCAGTCCACCAGATAGGCGGCCATGATTTGGGCAATCGCCATTTTCCTCATGAACGGGACCGAAGAGTGGCCTAGTTGATGTCGGCGGGTCTTGGCTGCTTACTTCATCTTGCCGTCGGAAAGGTCGTGCACGTCGGCGTCCGGGGCGTCCTTGACGGGGCCGATTCCTTGAGTCATGCCGGCTTCGGGGTGGTTCATGTCGAATGCGGGGGACTCGGAGCGGATGCGGGGGATGGTGGTGAAGTTGTGCCGCGGCGGCGGGCAGGACGTAGCCCATTCCAGTGACCGGGCGTACCCCCAGGGGTCGTTGACTTCGATCTTTGGTGCGGTGCGGGCGGTGATGTACACGTTGTACAGGAACGGCAGCATCGAGATGCCCAGGAGCATGGACCCGGTTGTGGACAGCTGGTTTAGCCAGGTGAACCCGTCGGAGGGCTGGTAGGTGGCGTACCGGCGGGGCATGCCCTCGACGCCGAGCCAGTGCTGGATGAGGAAGGTGGTGTGGAAGCCGATGAACAGCAGCCAGAAGTGGATTTTGCCGAGCCGTTCATTCAGCATTTTCCCCGTCCACTTGGGCCACCAGAGGTAGAAGCCGGCGAACATGGCAAACACCACTGTGCCGAAAACGACGTAATGGAAGTGCGCGACGACGAAGTACGAATCCGACACGTGGAAGTCCAGCGGCGGTGAGGAAAGGATTACGCCAGTGAGTCCGCCGAAGGTGAAGGTGATCAGAAACCCGATGGCCCAAAGCATGGGGGTTTCGAAAGTGATGGACCCTTTCCACATGGTGCCAACCCAGTTGAAAATCTTCACCCCAGTGGGGACTGCGATCAGCATCGTCATCAGGGAGAAGAACGGCAGCAGCACCGAGCCGGTGACGTACATGTGATGCGCCCACACCGTCACTGACAACGCGGCGATGGCGATGGTCGCATAGACGAGGGTTTTGTACCCGAAGATCGGTTTCCGGCTAAAGATCGGGATCGTCTCAGAAATGATGCCGAAGAACGGTAGGGCGATGATGTACACCTCGGGGTGGCCGAAGAACCAGAACAGGTGCTGCCACAGGATCGCCCCGCCGTTGGCCGGGTTGAAGACATTCGCGTCGAAGACCCGGTCAAATCCGAGGCCGAAGAGCGCGGCGGCGAGGACGGGGAACGCCATGATCACGAGAATTGAGGTCACAAGGGTGGTCCAGGTGAATTGGGACATCCGGAACATCGTCATCCCGGGGGCTCGCATGGTGATGATGGTGGTGATGAAGTTCACCGCGCCGAGGATCGTGGAGAACCCGGTCAGGGCGAGGCCGAAGACCCAGAGCTTCCCGCCGATACCGGGGGTGAACGTGGTGTCAGATAGTGGGGCGTAGGCGAACCAGCCAAACGACGCGGCGCCCTGGGGTGTCAAGAATCCGGAGACGGTGATGATGGCGCCGAAGAAGTACAGCCAGAATGCGAACGCGTTGAGGCGGGGGAAGGCGACGTCGGGCGCACCGATTTGGAGCGGCATGAGGGCGTTGGCGAATCCGGAGAACAAGGGGGTGGCGAACAGCAGCAGCATGATGGTTCCGTGCATGGTGAACAGCTGGTTGTATTGCTCTTTCGTCGCCACGACTTGCATGCCCGGCTCAAACAGTTGGGCGCGGATCACCAATGCGAGAACACCGCCGAACATGAAGTAGCTGAACGACGTGATCAGGTACATGTTCCCGATCACTTTGTGATCGGTTGATGTCACCCACGACACCAGGCGGTTGCCCTTACGGCCCACCCGCGTGGTCAAAAATTTGCCTTCTCGTGGGTGCTCTGCAGATTGCGCTGTCGGCCGGGGGGCGTGTGTCGTCATCGATGATTCCGTCCGTCGCACTGGCCAGCCGATTTTAGCTGCCCGCTTGGTCGGGCAGCTGCCCGTAGGATCCGTTGCGGGCGGCGGTCCTCCAGGATCAGGGATCGCGCAGAGAGCACGTCGTGACCACGTCGAAGCGGGTCACTAAAACGCCGTCCTTTGGCGATCTCGATGCCGGCGAAGCCGACGCCCTGTCTGCAGATGGCCGTCGAGTCACCGTGGGTACAAGGCGACGGAGAGCGGTGCGGCGGGACGGGCGGCGTCATGGCTGGTCTTTCGCTCAGAATGCATCGAGGCAAAACTGGCGACCACGGTCCGAGGCAACCATGGGTGACGATATGCGCCTGCAGCCCCATGGTCAATGCCCGCCGGTACGTTCCCCCTTGCAGACTGCTCTGCCAGACGGCAGACCGGGCTAACGCGAACGCATCACTACCAGGTCCACCCTGCGATATCGGAGGCCCTTCGGAGACGGGTTCCGTTGTCACTGCCGGTCACGCCTCGTGGTGCCGGTGACCTGGCGACTCCTTGACGGAGTGGTTCTCGCCGTCGTCGACGGGGTCAGGTGTCCCACTCATCATGCGGAGCATGGACCAGGAGCCGCTGCGGATAAAGACTGCGAGCAGGATCGCAGCAATGACAAGGAAGACGATGTTCAGCCAGGTGGTGTAGTTCCAGCTGATCGAGGCCCCAACAATCGACAGGTGCCGGTTCGTCGGGATCAGCTGAAGCGGTGTGAAGATCAACTCGACCACGTAGCCGGCGACGACCATCGCACCGTAGAAGATCCCGGTGATGCGGAGAGCCGCTTTGAGGCCGTAGTACTTCTTGTAGATGATGATGATCGGGATGATGATCAGGTCGGCGAAGATGAAGCTGACCACCCCGCCGAACGAGATCCCACCGTTCCAAAGAACCGCAGCCAAAGGCACATTGCCCACGGAGCAGACGAAGCTCACCATCGCCAGAAGCGGACCGATAATCGGGTCAACAAGAAATGCCACTGTCGGGTGCCCTTCGAAGAAGAGGGCTTGCAGCCACCCTTTGGGGACCCAGGCGTCGAAGGCGCCGGCGATGAGCAAGCCGATGACGATGTCGCGGAGGACGGAGGCCCAGTCCATGACGAAGTACTGCGACACGCTCGTCACCCCAGGACGCGAGAACAGACGCTTCCAGAACCCCTGGTTGCCAGCGACGGACATGTCCATCGCGGCGTGACCCTCCATTGATCCGGCGAGGCCCTTCTCGGCTTGTTCGCGGGCGGCTTCGACGATCTTGCCCCGCATCCAGAGGCGGAAGCCCAAAGCGATGAGAATGATCATGATCGGGCCGCCGACGAATTCCGCGACGGTGAATTGCCACCCCATCACGAACGCCAGGATCAGCCCCAGCTCAACGACAAGGTTCGTCGAAGCAACCTCAAATGCCATCGCCGATGAGAAGCTGGCGCCCTTCCGGAACAGTGCTCGAGCCAGAGCGACGGCCGCGTAGGAACACGACGACGACAGCGCACCAAGCCCGGTCGCCACACCTATCGCCCGAGGCGAGTCATCGTTCATCAGCTTGGTAATCCGCTCCGTGCGGACCACGGCCTGAATAATCCCGGACAGGGTGAACCCGAGAATCAAGGGCCAGAGGATCTCCCACCCCATCGACCCTGCGGCGGCCAGTGCGTCACCGATCCCGCGCAAGACGAACACCCTCAACCTCGTTCTTTCATGGCCCGGCTTGCGGTCCTGGTCAGCGAAGTCGACAGCAGACCTGGCCTCCAGGGCACTTCGCTGTCCTGTGACGTTTTGGGCATTGGTAAAGTCTCACGCGTCACCGATAAGCGTTTCTATTATGCCTGGCGGTCTCACATAGCCCTCCATCCCGGGAACCCATTTCGGACGCAGTTACGGACGTGTCGCGTCCCTTATTTTTCTGGCGTGTTGGGACGGCGGGGAGTGGCCGGTTGAGGGATCGGTACGGAACGGGTGCCACCTCTTATGGAAGGGGTGGCACCCGCCCGTCCGGCCAGCCGACTAAGGAAACTGGCCGCTTTGCTGCACACGCTGGGCGTGTGCCGGTCCGGGTTGGTCGCTCAAAACCGCCCGGAACGTCTATGAGGATTAGCCGATCAGGCCGTAGGGCAGGTCGGGGTTGAGGTCGCTGATCTCGGTGAGCCGGTTGTATTTGTCGACGCGTTCTCCGCGGGCGGGGGCTCCGGATTTGATTTGACCGGTTCCGGTGCCGACGACGAGGTCGGCGATGAACGTGTCGGTTGTCTCTCCGGACCGGTGCGACACCATGCTCTGCATACCCGCGGTGCGGGCGGCAGCGATGGCGTCGAACGTCTGGGAGACGGTGCCGATCTGGTTGGGTTTGATCAGGGCCGCGTTGGAGAGTCCCTCTTCGCCGCCGGCTTGGATGCGGGCCGGGTCGGTGACGTAGAGGTCGTCACCGACGATCTGAATGCTGTCGCCGAGGCTGGTGAACATCGCTCTCCACCCGTCGTGGTCGTCTTCGGAGAAGCCGTCCTCAATGCTCCTGATCGGATACGAGCCGACAAGGCGCTCGTAGTACGCCACCATCCCGGCCCGGTCGAGAGTGCGATCGGCGATCCGGTAGTTACCGCCACCGGTGGCAAATTCGTTCGCGGCCGGGTCAAGGGCGATTGCGAGTGCATCGGCGCCGGGCTCGTAGCCGGCCCGCTGGATCGCGGTGACGAGGAGGTCGAGGGCTTCTTCGGGGGCTCCGATCGAGGGGGCGAAGCCGCCTTCGTCGCCGAGGCCGAGCGACCCGAACCGGTCCCGGACGAGGCCCGCGAGGGCGTGGTAGACGTCTGTTCCGATGCGGACGGCGTCGGTGATGGTGGCGGCGTTCACGGGGGCGATCATGAACTCTTGGAAGTCCAAGGCGTTCGCGGCGTGCGCGCCACCATTGAGAACGTTGAAGTGCGGCACGGGAAGCCGCGGGGTGCTGCGTGTGGCCTCCGCGATCCACTGCCACAGCGGCAGCTGGGCTGCAGCGGCGAATGCCCGCGCCATGGCGATGGACGTCGCGACAACCGTGTTCGCTCCGAGCCGCCCATACCCAGCAGTGCCGTCGAGTTCTGCCAGGGCGCGGTCGACGTGGCTGATTGAGTCCCAGGACCGACCGGTGATCAGGGGCTGGATCTCTGTGTCGAGGAGGTTCAGGGCGTGGGTGACGTCCCGGCCGCCGTAGGGGGCGCCGCCGTCTCGGAGTTCTTGGGCTTCGTGCGCTCCGGTGGAGGCGCCCGCCGGCGCGTCGCCGGTGACCTGTGTGCCGTCGGTCAGTCCCAGGTGCACCCGGATTGTCGGGTAGCCGCGGGAGTCGAGGATGCGGCTGCCCCGCACCTCGGCGATCGAGGCCGGGTGGGAGGTCAGGGTGACGTATTCGCCTTGACGGTGGGAGTGGTGCAGGTTGCTGATGTAGTCGTTCATGGCCGGAATCCGTTCAAGAAGTGGTGCAAGAAGCCCCAAGAATGTGGGGCGGTGGGGGTGACGGTCACGGGTGCAGGGCGGCCTGCTGTTGTGCCCTGTGGGTGACTGCTTCGGCGTCGGCGCGTGAGGCCCACCCGTTGGTGGTGACGTGCTTGCCGTGTTCGATCTCTTTGTAGTGGGAGAAGAAGTGCTCGATCTCCGTCAGCGTCGCGTCGGGGACGTCGGTGATGTCACTGAGGTGGTCGAATCGGGGGTCGCCGTTCGGGACGGTGAGGATCTTGTCGTCGCCGCCGTTCTCGTCGACCATGCGGAGCATCCCGATCGGGCGGACGTCGATGACGACTCCAGGGAATGTCGGGCGCGGCAGGAGCACGAGGGCGTCGAGGGGGTCGCCGTCTTCGCCGAGGGTGTCGTCGATCGAGCCGTAGTCCTGGGGGAACACCATGCTGGTGAATACGGCCCGGTCCAGCCGGATGCGGCCGGTGCTGTGGTCGACTTCGTATTTGTTGCCGCTGCCGCGGGGGATCTCGATGGTGACGTCGAAGTGCATGGTCAGGGTCCTGTCGTAGATCAAAGGTGGGTGCCGAGGAGGATGCCGGCGGTCGCTGCGGCGACGGAGACGACGAGCATCCCGAGACCGTTGACGGCGGCGGCGGTAATGCGGCCGCCGCGGGCGAGGCGGACCGTTTCGAAGCTGGCGGTGCTGAACGTGGTGTATCCGCCCATCACCCCGGTCCCGAGAACTGCCACGGGAAACTCCCCGAGGTGTAGGGCCGCGCCGGTGAGGAGCCCGAGGAGGAGGGAGCCGGTGATGTTGATCGTCAGGGTCCCGACCGGGAGACGGAACTGTCGGCCGGCGTTGACGCTCCCGTCCAGCAGGAATCGCAACGCAGCACCGATCCCACCCCCAGCGGCGACGGCGAGAACAGCCAGCCCGCTCACGAGGTACTCCCTGGGGTGGGGCGGGGCCTGAACCTGCCGGCGATGGTGAGGCCGACCGCGGTCGCGATCGCACCGGTAAGGACGGTCGTGAGGGCGTACCCGGCGGCGGCAAGTCCCCGGTCGGCCAGGAACAGGCCGGCGGTCGTGGTGGCGAGGGTGCTGTAGGTGGTGAACCCGCCAAGGACACCCGTCCCGAGCAGCAGCCGCAGGATGCGGCGGCGGCCTTCGTCGGGGCCTCGGTGCGCGAGCGCTTCCAGGAGCACCCCGAGTAGGAGGGCGCCTGTGACATTGATCCAGAAGATGGGCCAGCTGACCCCGTCGTGTGCCGGGTAGGCGGAGCTGAGGAGGTCTCGGGCTGCCGTGCCGAGGGCGCCGCCGACCGCGACGACACCGAGATACCGCCAGCGCAGGTGCACGGGCCGCATGGTCTTCTGCGGGTCGCCGACGTCGATATCCGGATCGTCGGGAAGAGAGTTCTCGGGCATGGTGGTGTCCGTTCGGGTAGTCATGTTCCGCCTTCTGCCGCGACGAGGGCTGCGGCGTCGTCTGCTGTCGGGTCCAGATACTCGCCACCACGCGGGCGCAGCGTGTTGCCTTCACCGACCCGGTAGCGCAACGGTTGCCCGGTCGGCAGATTCAAATTTGCGACCTCTTTTTCGGTGAGGTCATCGATGCAGGCGCACAGCGCCCGGAGTGAGTTGCCGTGCGCGACGACCAGCACCGTCGCCCCGCCCAGCACGGCAGGCAGGAGGTCGGTCCCGTACAGCGGGCGAACCCGTCGGACGACGTCGGCAAGCGATTCCGTCCGTCGAACAGCTCTTCTTGGGAGCCCGCGGAGGGCCGGGGTGTGGCGAAGAGCCCACCAGTTCCGGAGTGACATTGTCGGTGGCCGCCCGGTCAAGGACCGGCGCACGCGCGTGAACTCCACCTCGCCCAGCGCTGCTCGAGCGGTTGCTTTGCTCTGCCCGGTGAGAGCCCCGTAGTTGCGTTCGTTCAACTCCCACCGCTTCGTTGCCTGCTGGGGCAATCGGAGCTCGTGGGTGACGAGGTCAGCCGTCCGGACCGCACGTTGCAGGGTCGAGGTGACGACGATCGTCGGCGTGATGCCGTTCGCGCGGAGCAGCTCCGCCGCCCGGACGGCTTGCCGCTCGCCCTCCTGGGTGAGCGGGACGTCGAGCAGGCCGGTGAAAGTGCCGTTAGCGTTCGCGGTGCTCTCCCCATGACGGAGGAGAACCAACTGACCAGTCATGAAGCATCCCAGGGCAGCGGGTCGTCGAGTCCGACCGGATTCGATGGGACCACGACGACGGGACGATGTTGTTGGTGGGCCAGCCGGGCGGCGACCGAGCCGTTGAAGAACTCCCCGATGCGTTGCCGGCCCGAATCGGTGCCGACGACGATCAAGCCTGCGTCGTGATCCTCGGCGACGGCCGCCAACGCACGGGCGGGCATCCCTGCCCGGAGAAGGAAATCGACCGGAACCCGGTTCTCGCCGGCAATGGTGCGAACAGCGTCCGTTTCGTCATCGGACAGGCCGCGGGGTGTGCTGTCGGCCGTGTCCGGGTCCAGCGGCTCGATCATCTCCGACCCATCAGCGCGCTTACCCAAAGACAGCAGAGACGCGTCAACAGTGACGCACAGCAGGGACGCGTGAAACCGGTGCGCAAATTCGGCAGCGGTCCGGACGATGCCGGGTGCGAATCCAGGTTGCAGTCCGACGACAATCACGGCCGAATGAGCTGGTGTGGTCATTTCGTTCCCTACCTCAGGCGCGCGTGAGCGCGACCATATGAGATAGGGACTGTTGTCGACGACTGTCGAGGTTGGGTCCGGCAAGCCCCACTGCCGGGTCTGACGACTCCCTCAGTATGCACCCGGAAAACGCACGGCGTTCAACATCGACTGGGTTTCCTCGTGGCGGTCGCTTGCCGACGGCGTGGGACCGCGTCGGAGTACCGTCTGACTCATTCGGGTTCGACGACATAGTTGCCCGAAGATAAGGTCGAGCAGCGAAGGGGACACCATCGTGGAGTGGTCGAAGCGGTTGGATCAGATCGTGCACGAGCACGACCCTTTCAACGCCGAACCTGATCCGCGCCAGCTCGGGGTGGATCGGGTCACGGATACGACACGGTTCTACTCCCGGAACCATGGCCCGATCCCGACCATTGATCCCGTCGGGTGGGAACTTCCCATCGACGGCCTGGTCGGGCAACCTATCGTGCTCCGCCTTTCGGACCTCCAGTCCCGCTTCGAGCACGTGACGATTGACGCGACCTTGCAGTGCGCCGGGAATCTGCGGTCGGGACTGTTCTCCGTCGCCGAAATCCCAGGCGAAGCTCCGTGGGGTGCCGGAGCGACGTCCTCCGCCGTCTGGACAGGGGTCCGCCTGGCCGACGTCCTCGCCTTCGTGGTGGTTCTCCCCGAGGCACGCCACGTCGTCTTCGAAGCGCCGGATGTGTCGCAAATCCCGGATGAACCGCAGTCCTACGGCAGTTCGATCCCGCTGCGCAAAGCCCTTTCGGGGGAGGTGCTTTTGGCGTGGGAGATGAACAACGAACCGCTCCTTCCGATCCACGGCGCACCCGTCCGGGTTGTGGTGCCCGGGTTCATCGGGGCCCGGAGCGTCAAGTGGGTGACCCGCATTCACCTGGAGGCGGAGCCTTCGACGAACTACTTCCAAGCGACCGCCTACCGGCTCCTCCCACCGGAATTCGACCCGAAAAAGGCTGGCCCAGGCGATGGGCTCTCCCTCGCTTCCGTCGCCCTCAACTCCGCGTTCTTCCTCCCCGACACTATTGACGTGCCCGTCGGCGCGTTCCGGCTGGACGGGTATGCGTATGCGGGAGATGACCGCGCGGTCAGCCGGGTCGACGTGTCGATCGACTCGGGGGCCACCTGGACGTCGACGCAGATGGAAGAGCCGACCAACGAGTGGACTTGGCAGTTCTGGCACGCCGACGTGTACCTGACTGCCGGCACACACGAGGCAGTGGTCCGCGCCTGGGACTCCACCGGGGCGCTCCAGCCCTCGGACCCGGAAGACGTCTGGAACCCTAAGGGGTACGTGAACAACTCCTGGAAAAGAATCATCATCACCGCCCGCTAACCCAGACCCTGGAAGCGGCCTTGCCGAGACGCGAAGGCATCCTTGCTGAGGGTTCGTGCTCGCCTAGACGCGGCGCGCTTCTGAGGTAAAAACCACACACTGAAGATGACGTCATGAAAATGCAGACACCTTCGCACTTGGTGAAGCTGAACCAGTTGGCAACGTCCTGGCGTCAGCCAGCAAATGCCCCGGATCGTTTTGTCCCCGGATTCGACCCGAACTCCGGGGGCGAAGCATCCACTGTGTTGGTGCTGATGGAATCGCCCGGACCGGCGACCATCGCACAGGGCGCCGCCGCGATCAGCAGCGAGGACAACCCTGGACCCACAGCACGGGCCTTTCGGACTGCACGGATCGAATCGGGTCTTGCTCGCCACCAGTATCTGCGCTGGAACGTGATCCCGTGGGCTGTACCGCGGTCCCCGACCGTGACTGATCTCGAGGACGCACGAGCGGCTCTGGAGCAATTGCTCGGCGTGCTCGTGGATGTGCGGGCGATCGTGACGTTCGGCACCCCGGCTCTGACCGGGGTGATGCGGCATTTCACTCTCTCCGCTGACGTCCGTGTCGTACCGGTTCTGGCCGCCCCGCACCCGTCGCCAGCAAACGCCACGAGGTTCGAGGAAAAGCACCGCCGCGCCGTGTCAGCGCTCCGCCTCGCCGCGGCGCTGTAAACCTGCGCGGTTTTCAGACGGTTACCGGGAAGTCCTCGACGGGGAGTCCGGCTTCTCGTTCCAGGTCGGCGTCGACCATGTCGGTGACCAGCAGCTGGAATCCGACGGTTGGTGTTCAACCGACGACTCGGCGGGCCTTGGCAGAATCGCCAATGAAGAATCTCGTCATCACCGACGCTCACACCGGGTTGAAGAAAGCCATAAGCACCGTGTTCCACGGCTCGAGCTAACAGTTTCACTGGGTCCATTTCCAGCGCAACATCCTGGGTGTGATCCCGAAGAACAACGGGGCGGTAGTCGCCTCGGTCATTCGCACGATATTCGCTCAGTCCGACCGAGAACACGTAATCAACCAGTTCGACGAGGTCGCCGGATGCTGCATCGCTCCCACCCGAAGGTCGCTGCGATGCTCGACGACGCCCGCTCTGACATCCTCGCGTTCGCGGATTTCCCGCAACGGCATTCGACGAAGATCGTGGTCCACGAACCCCTTAGCCCAGCGGGGTGACAACGTTTGGTTGTGACGTGACAGCAGGTTGCGTCTTCCTGAGGTGTCGGGTGTGGCCCAGCATGGGGGAGTGTCCACTTCTAGCGAGTCACTCGCAGCTACACCTTCCACCGCTTTGGCGGCAAAGATCCCTGGTCTTGTTCTCTCCGTCGGTATCGCCATCGTCGCGACGGTCGCAGCGCGGTTCATTCCGTTGATTGGTGCGCCGGTGACGGCGATCATCATCGGGGTGCTGATTTCGACGTTCCGTCGTCCGAGTGCCCGATTCATTCCGGGGGTGAAGACGGCGAGCAAGTTCGTGTTGCAGTTGTCGGTGGTGGTGTTGGGGTCGCAGCTGTCTTTGGCGGAGATTGCGCAGGTGGGGTTGGAGTCCCTCCCTGTCATGATCGGCACCCTCCTCGTCTGCCTGGTGGCGGCCTATCTGGTTGGTCGGGCGCTGGGGATCGTGGGGGATCTCCGAACGCTGATTGGTGTGGGGACCGGGATCTGTGGGGCGTCGGCGATCGCTGCGGTGACTCCGGTGATTGGGGCGGTGAGTATCGATGTGGCGTACGCGATCTCGACCATTTTCCTGTTCAACGTCGCTGCAGTGCTTCTCTTTCCGGTCCTGGGGCATGTGTTGGGTCTCAGTCAGCATGCGTTTGGCCTGTTCGCGGGGACGGCGGTCAATGACATGTCGTCGGTGGTGGCGACGGCGACAACGTACGGGCCGGCGGCGACACAGTTCGCGGTGGTGGTGAAGCTGGTGCGGACGTTGATGATCATTCCGATCAGCCTTGTCCTGTCCTGGTGGGCGGGCCGGACACTTATCGCTCGCGACGCGTCGGCAGGTGCAGCGCCTGACGGAATGCCTGGTCCGCAGTCCTCGGTCGTGGTGCCGAGGCGCCGGGTGAACGTGTTCAAGTTGGTGCCGTGGTTTTTGATCGGCTTCATCGTCGTTGCTGCCGCCAACTCTGTCGGCCTCATCCCCACGGTCACACACCCGACCCTCAGCGCAGTGTCGGTGTTCCTGATCACAGTCGCGTTAGCAGCGATCGGGTTGTCGACGGATGTGGCAGGTTTCCGGAAAGCAGGCCCACGCCCTCTGATCCTTGGCGGGGTGTTGTGGGTCATCGTGTCCGCGACCAGCCTCGGGCTCCAGTTCGCCTTCGGCCTCAACTAAACGCCTGGACCTACCTGCTGCCGTTCAGCCGTTACGCTCCGAAGCATCCACAAATGGATGGAGGAGCGGTTCATGAGCGAGGTGCTCCCTGATGTGACGACGTTGCGGATCGTCCGGGCCATCGGCACCACCGGGAGTTTCCGGCAGGCCGCGATCGCGGCCGGACTGTCGCAGCAGGCGGCGTCTGCTCGGGTCGCCGCTACCGAAACCCTCCTCGGATTCAGCCTGGTGGACCGCACCCGGCAGGGCTCAACACTGACCGCCGCAGGTCATCTTGTCGTCGAATGGTCCGCCGGATTCCTCGAGCAGGCCGACCAGCTGACCAAAGCCCTCCGTACTCTTCGCACGGGCCCCGCCACGCACCTCACAGTCGCCGCCAGTCAGACGATCGCCGAATCGTTCATCCCGCAATGGATGGGGGAGTTTCGTCGAAGGACCGGCGGGGAGCAGTCGTTCCGGTTGACGTCGGGAAACAGCACATTCGTCATCGACGAAGTCCGCCACGGCCGTGCCGTCGTCGGTCTCATCGAAACCCCCGACATTCCCGACGACCTCGACTCCGCCCTCATCCGGCACGACGAGCTGACCGTCGTCGTGGCGCCCGAGCACCCCTGGGCAAAGGGCCGCCCCGTGTCGGTAGGCGAGTTGGCGGTGACACCATTGATTACCCGAGAAGCCGGTTCAGGGACCAGACGCACCCTCGAACTCGCCCTCCAGGTTCACTACCCGCAGTTGGTTCTCGCGGAACCGGCCGCAGTGCTGTCGACGGCTGGCGCGATTCGTGCTGCTGTGGCCTCGGGGGTGGGGCCTGCCGTGTTGAGCATCGCGGCGGTCCACGACGACATCGAGCGCGGCACCCTGGTAGCAGTCCGAATCAACGACCTTGTCCTCTCCCGGCCGTTGACTGCCCTCTGGGCACGCGACGCCATGCTGCCAGCTACCACGGAAACCCTCTTCACGATCCTGCGCGAATAGGCAGCATTTGTGTCGGTGCTGCGGGTGCAGATCCAGTCGATTTCGTCAGGGAGTAGCTGGAAACCACGGGATGTTTCTGCGTGAAGAAGAGGACGGAGTCAAGGGCCCCGCCCACACAGTGATTGCGGGCCGCCAAGTCCGGACTGAGTTGCAAATTCGGACTTACAGCGATCACAACCCGGGGAGGTACGTCGAGGGGAAAGCATCACTCTTCGATCGGGACCTTGTCTCGGGTCAGCCGTCTCCGTTTGCCACGCGATAGTTGGCCGTGGGTAAAGTCCCATCGTGTGGTGTAACGGGTGATCCTCCGGTTTAGGCGCTGAGGGCCATGATCGTGTCGGTGCCCACCTCGCTTCCGGTGTCGGTGACGGGCCGCATTCGGGAGCGGGCGAGGATGTCGAGGCCGAGGTAGCGGCGCCCCTCAGCCCATTCGTCGGTCTGCTCGGCGAGGACCCCTCCGACGAGGCGGATGATCGCGTCGCGGTTGGGGAAGATCCCGACGGAGTCGGTGCGGCGGCGGATCTCCCGGTTGAGTCTCTCGTTGGGATTGTTGGACCAGATCTGCTGCCAGAGGTCCTTCGGGAACGTCGTGAAGGCGAGGATGTCGGCGCGGGCGGTGTCGAGGTGCTCGGCGACCTTGGGGAGCTTCTCGGTGACGTAGTCCAAAGTGCGGTCGAACTGGGCATTCACCGCAGCGGCTTCGGGCTGGTCGTAAACACTGTGGAGCATCGCTTTCACCGCCGGCCACATGCTCTTCGGCGTGACGCTCATCAGGTTCGCGGCGTAGTGGGTGCGGCAGCGCTGCCAGGCAGCGCCTGGCAGGTTCGCTGTGATCGCGTCTTTCAGGCCAGCGTGCGCGTCGGAGGTGACGAGCTGCACTCCGGTGAGGCCGCGGGCGACGAGGTCGGCGAAGAACGCGTTCCACGCGGGCCCAGTCTCGCTCGTGGCGACTTGCAGGCCGAGGACTTCTCGTCGGCCGTCGCCATTGACTCCGGTCGCGACGAGCACGACAGTGTTGATGACTCGGCCGCCCTCTCGGACCTTCATCGTCAACGCGTCGGCGGCGACAAAGGTGAACGGGCCCGCGTCCGCCAGGGAGCGGTGCCGGAACTCGTTCACGTGCGTATCAAGGTCGGCAGCCATCCGAGAAACCTGCGATTTCGACGGCGAATGGATACCGAGCTGTTTCACCAACTTGTTTATCCGACGGGTCGAAACCCCGGCGAGGTAGCAGTCCGCGATCACCGTAATCAGTGCCGCTTCGGACCGCTTCCGGCGCTCGAGCAGCCACTCCGGGAAGTAGGTTCCGGAGCGCAGTTTCGGGACGGCGACATCGATCGTTCCGGCTCTGGTGTCGAGGTCCCGGTGTCGATAACCGTTGCAGTGAGTCGTGCGGTCGGGGCTTCGTTCGCCCCATTCGGCGCCGACGACAGCGTCCGCGTCGGCGGAGAGGAGGGCATTGATCATCGTCTGCAGCAGGTGCCGCATCAGATCCGGGGACGCGTCGGTCAGGGCTTCGCCGAGCAGGCCAGCGGGGTCGACAATATGGGGAGCGGTCATCGTGTTGATGCCTTTCGAGAGGGTTGTAGGAGATTCCTCGAAGGATCACACGGTGGCCGCGTCCACGTCAGCAACGACGCTCACGACCACCGATCAGTTACACCACTATGCGGGACTCAACTACCCGTCGGGGGTCCTTGCCTGGGGTAGCGCTGCGGTACACGGGGCGGGATGTCGTAGTGTTCGGCGGGTGAGCGCTGATGCCGGTAGTTGGTTCCTTGACCGCGACGAATGGGGCCCGTCGGTGTCTGACGTCCATAACGGTGGCGCTGGTCCCTGGTCGGAGGGGAACCATGTTCGTCCGCTGGTGCATGGTGCTGTGTATTTCGCCAGGCTTCATGAGGAACTGACGGCGTTGGTGGCGGGGGACCGGGTCTGGTTCACGGATTGGCGGGGCGACGCCGACGAACGCCTCCTCCCGGAGGGGCCAACGGTGGGTGAGGTGTTGGCGGGCCTGGCGCGCCGGGGTGTTGAGGTGCGCGGGCTGGTCTGGCGCTCACACGGGGAACGGATCTCGGGGCCCATCAGCGGCCGATCGAACCAGCTCCTTGGCGAAGAAATCAACGAGGCGGGTGGGGAAGTTTTGCTGGATCAACGGGTCCGCCTGTTCGGGTCGCACCACCAGAAGTTTTTTGTCATCCGTCGGCGAGACGACCCGGCCAAAGATGTCGCGTTCGTCGGCGGCATCGATTTGTCGCACACCCGGAGAGACGACGCCGACCACCGAGGCGACCCGCAAGCGCTCACGATGGACTCCCGGTACGGGAAGACCCCGCCGTGGCACGATGCCGCCCTGGAGCTGCGCGGCCCGGTCATCGCGGATCTTCTGGCGATTTTTGCAGAGCGTTGGGATGACCCGCACCCGCTGGATAGACGGACCCCGTACCGGATGCTGATGCAGCGCCTGGCTCGGATGCCCCGGCACCCGGAACCTCTTCCCGAGGCCGCGCCCCCGCCACCGGTCGCGGGCCGCCACGCAGTGCAGCTGCTGCGCACCTACGGGCACAAAAGACCACCGTTCCCCTTTGCTCCTGGAGGCGAGAGGAGTATCGCCCGCGGGTACGCGAAAGCCTTCGCGAGAGCGCAGCGGCTCATCTACATCGAGGATCAGTACTTGTGGTCCTTTGAGGTTGCCGCCGGCATCGCCGACGCCCTGCGGAACAATACGCATCTGCAGGTCATCGTCGTTGTTCCCCGCTACCCCAACTCGGACACTGCCTTGTCGGGCCCACCGTCTCGGATCGGGCAGATCGATGCCATCCGGCTCCTCAAGCAGGCCGCGCCTGGTCGGGTGGGCGTCTTCGACCTAGAGAACGCTGCCGGGACCCCCATCTACATTCACGCCAAGGTCTGCATTGTCGACGACGTCTGGATGACGTGCGGGTCGGACAACTTCAACCGGCGTTCCTGGACCACCGACAGCGAATTGACGTGCGCCGTCCTCGACATCACCCCCGCCGAACCCGACGCGGATGAGAAAAGTCTTCAAGACGACAGCCCCCGGAAGCTGACCCGTGACCTCCGGATGCAGCTGTGGGCGGAACACCTCGGCCTCGACACCGCCGACCCGCGCCTGCTGGATCCTGCGAACGGCTTGACATTATGGAAAGACACAGCCGATGTGCTCGATCACTGGCATGACACCGGGCGGAATCAGCCACGCCCGCCCGGCCAGATCCGACACCACACCACCGAACCCGTCACGCGGTTCCAGCGGTTGTGGGCACGCCCCATCAATCGGCTCGCCGTTGACCCGGATGGGCGGCCGCGTCGACTTCGCGGCACAACCCAGTTTTAGGAAGGCCGAAACGTCGCTCTTCCAAGCGCACCTGAGTAGCTTTCGGTCATGAGCACACAGGATGCACCGTCGGATCACAAACGCCGCAACGGGTGGCTGCCCGCCAACCAGGATGACCTAGAGACCTGGTTGGAGGGCCATCAAACGCGAGTGGACGCGCGACCCGCTGACAAGGCGATGCAGCTGGTGGTGACTGAGTTTCGCGAGCTAATCGATACGGAGCCGGTGGTGCGGCTTTACCTAACCGAGATGATCGATCAGGTTCCCCGAAATAGTGCCTACCGGAAGCGACACCTGAAAAACGTTGACCAGCTGCTGCTGATGATCGATGAAGTGTTGACAACGGCACCGGAGTTCAGCGACGGCGGCATGGTGACGACTCCGCTGACAGCCATCTTGGACTGGACGATGGGAACCCCGGCCGGGTTCGCCGCATACCGTGACCCGCGCATCAACGGCATGTTCCAAAAGATCCTCCAGACGTGGGGGGAGTTCCTCAGCAGCCCCGACTCCCGCTACGTGCTCAACGATTCCCCTCAGGGGTGGAAGTCCGAAGCCGCAAAGCAGATCGTCGGGATCGATGATTACCGGCACGACCCGGCAAAGCAGTACTGGGGTTTCACGTCTTGGAATGACTTTTTCACCCGCCGCCTCACGGCCACTTCCCGTCCGGTCGCATCGCCGGAAGATGATTCGGTGATCCTCAGCTCGTGTGAGTCGACACCGTACAAAATCAGCACCGGGGTGCAACGCCGAGACCGGTTCTGGGTGAAAAGCCAGCCGTACTCCCTCGAGGACATGCTCGCGAACGACCCGTCGGTGGATAAGTTCGTCGGCGGAACCGTCTATCAAGCGTTCTTGAGCGCGCTGAACTACCACCGCTGGCACAGCCCCGTCTCCGGCACCGTGCTGCGCGCCTTCGTGCAGCCAGGCACCTACTTCTCCGAGGCAGACTCCGAAGGCACTGACGCGACCGAGCCCAAGAACTCCGAAGGGTACCTTCCCCATGTCTCCGCCCGCGCAATCCTGATCATCCGGGCCGACAACCCCAACATCGGACTCGTCGCCGTCATCGCCGTCGGAATGATCGAGGTGTCTTCCTGCATCATCGACCCCGAAGTCACGCCAGGCCATCACCTGAACAAGGGTGATGAGCTGGGATACTTCCAATTCGGCGGTTCCACGGAGTGCCTGGTCTTCCAACCCGGCGCAATCCATTCCTTCACCCTCTGCGCTCTCCCGCAGCCAGAGAATCCGGAGGCAAAAGCCGTGAAAGTTCGCTCCCATCTGGCCACCGCCCAAACCCCCGCACCCATTTCCTGATGAGGACCGACCTAGTAGGCAGACAGCTACGCGTCCTGTGCGCGGGTGGTGTCAGTCCTTGATGCTGACGGTGTCGATGTCCATCCCGGATCCGGGAGCTGAGGGTTCCAGACCTGCGTTGACCTTGCCGCCGGTGTCAGGGTCGATTCTCGTCCAGTACTCCACGATGCGTTCCATCAGTCCGGGGAGGGTGATCTTCCCGGCGTGCCCGATGATGTTCGCGACAAGGCGTTCACGTTCTGGTGCGGTCATGACGTCCCGAATGAGGGTGCCGGCCTGCCCGAAGTCGTCGTCTTCTGAGTGCAGGGCGGATGCGGCACGGATGAGGACCCCGTCGCTTTCCCATCCGGGCCCTTCTGCGGCAAGGACAGGGTCGGCCGCGGGTCCGCCCAGGGAGTTCGGGGCGTAGACGGGGACGGTGGGCGAGTTGAAACCGTGCCGCATGGGGCCGTCTTTGGAGTAGCTGTTCACCGGCACATTGGGCTGGTTCACGGGGATCTCGGCGTAGTTCGTCCCGATCCGGTACCGCTGCGCGTCTGCATAGGCAAAGATCCGCGCAAGAAGCATCTTGTCGGGGGAGGCGTCGATGCCGGGGACGAAGTTCGAAACGTCGAAAGCTGCTTGTTCGATTTGCGCGACGTAGTTCTCCGGGTTCCGGTCAAGCGTCATCGTGCCGACCTTGATCAGCGGGTAGTCCTCGTGCGGCCACACCTTGGTGACGTCGAACGGGTTGAACCGGTACGCGGCGGCGTCCTCATACGGCATCACCTGCACGAACAGCGTCCAAGTCGGAAGTTGCCGGCCTTGATTGATTCGGACAGGTCCCGGAGGTGGAAGTCCGGGTCAATGCCTGCGAGGGTTTCCCCGTCGGCTTGGGCGATGTTCGACACGCCCTGGTCGGTTTTGAAGTGGTACTTGACCCAGGAGCGGACCCCGTCTTTGTTGATCCACTGGAAGGTGTGGGATCCGAAGCCGTCCATCATCCGCCACGACGCCGGGATTCCCCGGTCGCTCATCAGGATGGTGACTTGGTGCGCGGATTCGGGGGAGAGGGTCCAGAAGTCCCATTGCATGTCGTGGTTTCGGAGGTGTTCCCCGGGGAGGCGTTTTTGGGAGCGGATGAAGTCGGGGAACTTGATTCCGTCGCGGATGAAGAACACGGGGGTGTTGTTGGCGACGAGGTCGTAGTTGCCCTCGTCGGTGTAGAACATCAGCGCGAACCCGCGCGGGTCACGGTTCGTGTCGGCGCTGCCTTGTTCGCCGGCGACGGTGGAGAACCGGGCGAGCATGTCGACCTTCGCCCCGGGCTGGAAGAGGCTGGCCCGGGTGTATTGGGAGACGTCTTCGGTGGTTTCGAAGGTCCCGAATGCCCCGCCGCCTTTGGCGTGGACGACTCGTTCGGGGAGCGTTCCCGGTTGAACTGGGCATTCTTCTCCACCAGGTACCGGTCGTGAAGGGGGATGACGCCGTCGTTGCCGACGGTCTGGGAATGCTCGTCACTGGCGACAGCGGCGCCGGAATTGAAAGTGGTCGGGTCAGCCATAGGCAGTACTCGAAATCAGTCACGGTTCACCGGCAGCAGCGCCGGTTGAACCCATTACGTGCACGGATGGTGTCGAGTGGGCCGGAACGTCCAGAAGAAGAGCAGTCCTTTTGGCCGTTCCGGTTCCGGGCCTTCCCGTCGTGAGGTCGGTCGGGGCTCGGGTCGGCCTCGCCGCCCGCAGGCCGTTCACCTGCCCGATCGCAGCGGAGTACTGGCCGCGATAGCGAGGCCGTTGTCACCAGTCCGGTCGGAGTGAACACATGCTGGCAGAGTTGCGCCGACTTTGTCCGATGGTCAGGTGGGTTAGGCGATGAGGCGGAGGGCTCGTTTGTCGTCTGGGCCTAACGCGAGGCCTACTACGTGAGCGTCGGCGGGGACGGCGCCTTCTAGTGCACGGATGAGACCTCTGCGGGTGGGATTTTCTGTGGTGTGTTCTTCTAAGGGCATGCCGGGTTTTTGGAAAAGGATTTAGCCGTGCATGAGGGCCTATCCGTTGGCGGATATATATCCGCCCGCGGATGGAATCTGACCTGGCGCACAGTACGCCCACCCGCCGCGGCCACGCGCCGCCGTCCCCACCGCATGGGCACGCAGATCTATCTATGCGGGCGCGCCATGGTTAACGGCGGCGGTGATGTCGGTGAGGAGGGTGTTAGCGCGTATGGTTTCGCGGCGGCTGAGTGCACCGAGAATGGCGCCGAGTTCGTCCCTGGTGGGTTCGGTCGCGGTGTCGAGGATGGCTTTGGTCTCGGCGCTGAGGTGCAGGGTGTGTGCACGCTTGTCGGTCGGATCTGGTTCCCGAGAGAGGTGTCCGGCCTTCAGGAGCCGGCTGACAAGGAAGGTGGTGGCGGCGGAGGTGATGCCAAGCAGGGCGGACACGTCGGCGGCACGGATGGGAGCGTTCTCGTCGTTGCGGGTGTTGATGTGTTGCAGGGCGGCGAGGTCGGTTGGGCCAAGCTTCAGGAGGTCTTCGAGGCGCCGGGTGAGTCTTGTGTCGGCGTCTCGAAGTACCCGGATTCTGTGCAGCAGCTCTTCTATGCCAAAGGAAACGGGGGCTGCGATGGTTCGCAGTTCGGTGGGCTGTGTCTGATCCGGGTTGTTGTTGAGGGTAGGGCCGGTCATGATGGTGCCTTTCGGCCGGCCGTGGGTTGGCCGGCCGGGAGTGGTGCAGTGTCACCGTATCGGCAGCAGGTGTGGTGTTAGTCGTCGTCTTCCGTGGTGTCGACGTCGAGGTTGTAGTAACTCCGGTACTCGGTCAGGGAGTCGTCGTTCATGCGAGGAAAGGTTCGGTCCAGCCGGTTGCGAGGTCGCGGTTGATGATGAGGGGATCGATGCCGAACCGGTGGTTGACGTGGGAGTCGAGGTCAGGGTGCACCATCACCGCAAAGCTGGTCTTCACGCCATCTCGCCTTTCTGGGTGGGTTCGGCTGTGAACAGGGCCGACATGTCGAGTGCCTCTGTGACGGGCAGAGCCGAGTCGGACCACGTTGATCCGGGCAGTACTGAGGCGCTTACGCGGTTTTCTGCATGGGCTCGGAGGTGAAGAAGTCCGCGTAGCAGGCGTCCGGGTTAGGGGTGATCCGATTGGTGGCGGGAGCTGTTTCGGTTGACTTCCAAAAAAGGGGCAGTTCGGGCTGCTTCCTTCTTCTTCTCGGGTAGACGCCAACACGCATCGGGGGAATATCGGGGTGGGAGATGTAGAGGCTCATGAATGCAGCGCTCCGGTCATCAGGGACATCGCCGCCGCGGTCGTTGCGGCAATACCGGCGGCGAGGGCGGTGAACCGCCCTGCAGGGGTGATGTGAAGGCGCGGAAAGAGGGTGCCGACACGCTGGTTCAGGTAGGCGCGGCCTGTGGGGTGCAGCACTTGCGTTTGGGCGTCGTCGAGGGTGTCAAAGGTGCCGATAACGGAGCCGACCTGGTCACAGGCGGTGAACCGGTAGTCAGCGTATTCAACAGTTCCATGGAACTCAGTGCCCTGCACCGCGGACCAGAGGGTGGGGGCGACCTGGGTCCACGTAGGGGCGGCGGAGAGGGTGGTGAAGGTGAACGGGCTGGGTGCGGTGAGAGTCATCGGGGCCACTTTTCTCAAGCCGGTGAGGGCTTGGTGTTGTTCGGGTTCCTGCTTCGCTGCCCGGGTGTTCCCCAGGGTCTGGGGGTGCTCCCTACGGGGGTGAAGCTGTGCGGAAAAGAACCGTTGACCAGAATGTATTGGGGCCCGGTTTGGCTAAGCAACTGAGGTAGACGCAAAGCGCGGGTAGGGCTATGTGGGCCGCGTTTTTTGATTGGATTCTGTAGCGAGGTCAGGAAATACCGGGCTTGCGGGGCTGTCTACCCCCGGAGTGGGGGTTCCTGGTTTGATGCGTGCTCATAGAGTTCAGATGCCGCGTTGGGATCAAGCCCCGTGGCGCGTCCCGGCTGCGACAACGAGCCAAAAAGGAAATCTCCCTGTGTCTCTTGCCCCTGCCCCCGATGCCGATATCGACCGCACCAACGAAGACCTCCTCGTCCTCACCGCCGAAGGAAACCAGGACGCGTTCGCGGTCTTCTATGACCGGATCGGCGGCCGTGTCCTCGGTCTCGTGCAGCGGGTTCTCATTGATTCGGCGCAGTCCGAGGAAGTGACTCAGGACGTGTTTGTGGAAATTTGGCAGAACGCCACCAAGTTTGATCCGTCGCGCGGGAAGGCGGCGTCGTGGGCGTTGACGATCGCGCACCGCAGGGCGATTGACCGGGTGCGGTCTTCGCAATCCAGCCGGGATCGAGACTACATGGTCGGTATTCGTGATCTTGAGGCGCCCCGGGATGACGTTGCTGAATCTGTGGAAGTGCGCCTGGAACATGAACGCGTCAGCCGCGCCATGGCCCGACTCACGGACATCCAACGCGCCGCGCTGGAGCTGACCTATTTCCAAGGCCTGACGAACACGGAAGCTGCCCTACGCGCAGGCATTCCAGCCAACACGATGAAGACTCGGCTTCGCGACAGCCTGGCCGCCCTACGGAGGCTGGTGAACGCCGCCTAACGACGTGATGTTAGGGGCGGGTGTTGTGGGGGTGTTCCGCGAATCGTTTTGCGTAGGCGGCGGTGAACCGTCCTGGGTGTCCGAATCCCCATGCTCGGGCGGTGTCGGCCACGTTGTTGCTCGAGCCTGATTGCAGTTCTTGTCGTACCCGGTCAAGACGCACGTCACGTAGATACCCGTTCGGGGTGACGTCAAGAAGCCGTTGGAAGCCCTCCTGAAGAGCACGCAGGCTGAGGTCGGCGGCTGCCGCGATCATGGTGGTGCTGATCGGGAGGTGGCAGTTCGCGTGGATGTACTCCACGGCTGCCCTGATGCGGGCGTTCCCGGGTTGCAGGAGACCTGCCGGGAGGTCGAGGGTTTGTGGGGGGAACATGCCGAGGGTAGCGAGAGCTGCGATGCGGCCCATTTCGGCTTGGAGGATGGGGCTTGCGTCTGGGTCGGCCACCATTCGGGACACGAGTGCGAGGGTGTTCCGCCACGACCTGATCGCCGCGTCGGCGGGTGTCCGGGTGGTGTCGAGGTGCAAGGTGCCAGGGGCGGCGCCGTGGTGCTCGGCGGCGATGCGTTCGAGGAACGGTTTGTGGAAGTGGACGAGTTTCTGTTCCACGTCAGCCATGTCGAACGACACCGGCCGGTCGGTGGGGAACATGAACGGCTGTCCGAGAACCAGCGTGGTGCTGCTTCGGGCGGTGTCGAAACCTCCGTGGCCTCCGGTGATCCACGACAAGACGTAGTCGTCTTCCGGGTTCATTTCCCCGGCGATCTGGCCAAGGAACCGGGTGTTCCGCAGGGTCATGTCGCCGTCGCCCAGGGCGGTGTGCCGAAAGGAGAAGTCTTGGTCGGTGGTGGACACCTCCCAGGGGGCGCCCCCGTTGTAGGTGGCCCGGAAAAGATGCACAGCTTGATCGATGCTGGTGCCTTCGGCCTCCACCCGGACCCGGGGGTTTGTGAGGTCGGAAGCGGGCACGACGAAATTGTGGCACAGCAACCGGAGGCGGCGGGATTACGTACCGGGGGAGTGCATTTCGGGCTCTCATTTGCGAGGCATGTACCGGCTAGAAGTGGATGACGTCGAGGTCGGTTTGATAGACGGCGATCAGCATTGCGGCTGCGGTCCGTGCTTCCCGGGCAGGGGAGGGGTCGGTGGTCAGGGCGGCGGTGACTTGGGCGCCTTCGGCGAGGATCGCGATGCTGGTCCCCAGTGACCGGGGGAGTCCCCCTGACACGGCCAGATCTTCCACCATGGTGGTGAACGCTTTCACGTGTCGGGCGGCCATCTGCAACACCCAGGGGTTGTCGATCCCGAGAGAGGTGTAGACGGTGGAGAACACCGTAGTTTTGTAGGCCTCTTCGGCAAACCATCTTTCCAGGAACCCGAAGATGGATAGGACTTTGTCGTGTGATGCGTCGAATTTGTCGCAGCAGTCCTGCACCCGCCCCATCCAGACAAGGTGGCGCCTATCGACGACGGCTTCGGTGAGCAGATCCAGAGAGGCAAACACGGAAAAGATTTCTTCCTCGCTGGCCCCGCAGTCGGCAGTCGCCTGGGACATCGTTGTAGGACGGAACCCATGGAGGGTGAAGTAGGCGTCGGCACCGTCGAGGATCTGCTGTCGCCGACCCTCCATCAGAAGGGGAACGGTGGACGGGTTATTCACGGGGATCACAATCGGTTACGAGGCCAAGCTTCGACAGTAGGCGACCTCGCACCTGTTGGCGGCTTTCAATGGAGTGATCCGCGTATCCCGACACAGCAATGCCAGGTGCCGCGTAAACCGACCCCGAGCTTTCGCCTTGGTATGGCCGGCTGAGGTCCGCAACCCCTCGAATGTCGGTGGTCGTTTCTGGTGCCTGAGGGCTACTACTGAAACGGCTCGATGCCACTGCTGGCTCGACCCCTACCGGAAGGCTTGTCGTGGTTGCTGTGATCGCCCCGTGGAAAGACACCCTCACCTCAGGGGAGCATTCCCTGATCTTCTACAGCCTCGTCATCGCCGGGCTTGCCCTGTTGGGCTACCTGCTAAAAACGGCACTGTCGTTGTCCGAGGTGGGGACGAAGTACCGTCCGGCGGTCCTTGCCAGCATTGGCATCACCGGGATCGCATTCGTGTCCTACGTGGTCCTCGTCATCAAGTTCGACATCGGCTACGACCCGAAAGGGTCCAACTGGGTGCCGAACTCTGACGCGCTATTGTCGTGGTCGCCCCGGTATATGGACTGGTCCGTGACCGTGCCGCTGCTCATGATTGAGCTGATCGCGGTCAGTGCCCTCACCGGCGCTCTTGCCCGCCGGGTCCGGTTCCTTGGTGTGGGGGGCGCGTTCGCAATGATCTTCACCGGGTACCTGGGCGGCGTCGTCATCGACAACGGCGAAAACCTCGGGGCGTTGTGGCTGTGGGGTGTCATCAGCGGCCTGTTCATGGTCGGCCTGTACGTCCTGATCCTCTTCACCGTCCTGAAAACCCTTCCCGGTTTGGAAGCGGAGGCGCGCGGCAGCTACCGGAACGCGATGATCCTTTTGATGGTCATTTGGTTCGCGTACCCGATCGCGTTCGGGCTGCAGGGCTTCGCCAGTGGCGGCGGCCGGACCACGGCGATGCAGGTGGTGTTAAGTTTCGCGGATATCGTCGCCAAGGTCGGGTTCGCGGTCCTGATCCACAAGGTTGCGAAACTCCGCACCGCTCAGGACGTCAACAACGGAACGGACACGCACCCTGAAGCAGTGTGGATGTCCGGGGTGAAACACTCCAACAGCATCCAACCCTCCGTCCAGGCGCCGGCTGTTGCGGCTCCGGCCGCACAGCCCCGGTTCCGCCGGAACCAAAAATGACCGAGGCGGAGCGAAGGCACGAAATGCCCGGCACGGCCCCTCTAGGGAGAGGCGGGTGTGGTTGTGGCGACGGTCATCTTTGACGTCAACGAGACCCTGTCGGACCTGTCGGCCTTATCGGCGGCGTTTGACCGGGTGGGAGCTCATCCCGACTTGATCGAGACCTGGTTCGCGGGCACCCTCCGAGACGCGTTCACGTTGAACTTCACCACCGGGCCTCAACCGTTCCAGGATGTTGCTCGCAGCGCGCTGCTCGGTCTGCTCTCTCAAGAAGACCACCTCACCGTGAGCACGGAGGAAGCCGCGGACACGGTGATGGCCGCGTTCGCTGAGCTTCCGGTGCACCCGGACGTCCCAGAGGGGGTGCGGGCACTGGCCCGTGCGGGGCATCGGTTGGTGGCGTTATCCAACGGGTCCGTGGAGAACACGGAACAGCTTCTGGAACGGGCAGGGCTGCGGGAGGAGTTCGCGCTGCTGCTCAGCGTGGACGACGCCGGAGCGTGGAAACCAGACCGGCGCGCCTACGAATACGCCCTCCACACCAGCGGCGTCCAGCCCAGGGACGCAGTCCTGATCGCCGTGCACCCGTGGGATCTTCACGGCGCCCACCAGGCGGGCCTTCGAACCGTGTTCCTTGACCGAACACGGGCGCTGTGGCCGGGCGTGTTCACCGCACCCGACCAGCACGTCCACTCGCTGCTCGACGTCGTCTTGCCGTGACCGTGCCCGCATTCACCGGAATTAGCTGAGGACTGGTTCACTCACTTCATGGACTCATTGCCCCTTTGGCTTCTGGGACTGATCTTCGTCGCGGGCGCAGCTGTCATCTGGGTCGCCGGTATTCAGTTGTCGAAGACGACGGATGTCCTTGATGCGAAACTGCACCTGGGAAGCGCCCTTGGCGGGTTGATCGTTCTGGCGGTGGCAACTAACCTGCCGGAGATCGCGATCACGGTCAGTGCCGCCGTGTCGGGGAACATCGAAGTCGCTGCCGGAAACATCCTCGGCGGCATTGCCCTGCAAACCGTCGTCTTGGTGATCCTTGACGTGTTCGGGAAACGCGGGTCCGGGGTGAAACCGTTGACCTACCGGGCGGCTTCATTGACGTTGCTGCTGGAAGCCGCCATTGTCGTGGCGGTCCTCGCTGTCGTGATTGCTGGCAGCCAACTTCCCTCGGGTCTCGTGGTCGCACGTCTCACCCCTGACGTTGCCCTGATCGCCGCCCTCTGGGTGGTCGGGTTGCTGCTGGTGCAGCGCGCCGGGAAAGGTCTGCCGTGGCACGAAAATGGGCACGCACCCGATAGCAGGCCCCACCAGCACGGGCACCGCAGGAAAAAGCCCGATAAGACGACAGGCACGACCAAAGCGGCCGTCATCTTCGCCGCATCAGCCGCAGCGACCCTCGTTGGAGGCGTCGTCCTCGAGCAAGCCGGTGACGCCGCATCCACCAAAATCGGCCTCTCCGGTGTGCTGTTCGGGGCCACCGTCCTTGCCCTGGCCACATCTCTCCCGGAGATATCGACAGGCCTTCAGGCGGTGAAGCAAGGCGACGACAACCTCGCCATGAGCGACATTTTCGGCGGCAACGCGTTCCTGCCCGTGCTGTTTCTAGTCGCGACCGTCATTTCCGGCAAAGCGATCCTCCCGCAAGCCAACGCCAGCGACATCTACCTCACCGCCATCGCCGCCCTCCTCACCCTGGTCTACGTCGTCGGACTGCTGTTCCGACCGCAGAAACGCATCGCCGGGATGGGCGTGGACTCCCTCCTCGTCATCGTTCTCTACCTCGCC
Organism: Frondihabitans sp. PhB188; assembly: GCF_003752365.1. GTDB lineage: Bacteria > Actinomycetota > Actinomycetes > Actinomycetales > Microbacteriaceae > Frondihabitans. The sequence goes on from NZ_RJUO01000006.1 coordinate 74,969, forward strand.
GGAATCGCGGGTCTTTTCGCCATCACCGCCTAACAAACAAGCTCGATGAGCGGGTGCTCGTCACGGTGTCAATGACTGCTACGGCAAGCGGGTGAGTGTCCTGCGGCGCACGGTCGGGGAGCGGCGCCGCAGGACTCCGCGGGCTTCCTCGACGTCGAGGCGCGACACTGCCGGATCGTGGTGGGGCTATCGATTGGTTCGGGCCATCAAGCCACTGCGAAGCCACGCGGATATGCGAGCAGTGTCCCGAGCGTAGGAGTTCATGGCGGCGTGCGTGAACCCCTCCTTTGGGGGGTTTACGGCCCGCAGAAATGTGACCCTTTTTCGGGTGTCAGCTAATGTGCCGACTTTCCCCGCTGTCCCGGCTCACATAGTGTTGCGACCATTCAGGGCATTCGGGTTGCCGCTGATTTGGTTAGTGCGGGGCCGGTGTCTTCGGGTGACACCGGCCCCCTCCCGTTTGTCGTCAGGGCGACTCGCGTAAGCATGCGAGGTCCGCCGTGTTGTTGTAGACGTTGGGGCAGCGCGCCGGTTAAAAAGAAAGGCCCCGTGAAGATGATTCGATATCTGAGGCGTGTGTCCCGGGACACTCCTGGGGTGGGGATGTCGAAGGCGATCACGTCCACCTTGGTGGAACAGGCCATTGCCCGCGTCTATGCGGGGATTGCTTTGGTGTTCGGGGCGACGGCGGTGGGGCCTGCGTTTTCGGGGCAGCGGGTCATGGATCAACGGTGGGCGTGGGTGTTTGGGTTGTTGCTGTTCTCCGGGCTTACCGCTAGTGCGATGGCAGGTGTTCTGGTGAGGTGGGTGCGACCAGCTTCCGGCGTTGTGGCGGTGGCGTACTTCCTCATGGTGGTGTCGTGGCCGTTCGCTGTGTCCGACATCACACACGTCCAACCGCAACCACCGTGGCTGTGGGGGCTGTGCAATGTGGCGATGGCTGCCGCTGTTGTCGGGTTCTCGGAACTTCTTGCCGGCGCATACGTGTTCGCGGTATCGGTGGCATGGTGCCTGATCCGGCTGACCCCCTCTGGCGGAGCTGTCGGCATCGAACGGGCCCTTCAGGATGCTGGGTATGTGTTCATCCTCGGCATGGCGGTGCTTTTGGTGGCCCTGATGCTGCGCCGGACCGCGCTCGAGGTGGACCAGCGTCACATCGTTGCTACGACCAGGTATGCGACGGCGACGAAAGAGCACGAGTTCGAAAAGCAGCGAATGACCGTCGACGCACTCCTCCACGACAGTGTCCTCACCACACTCCTGCAGGTCTCCCGCGCGGACACGCCCGCTCAGCAGCGGTTGGCGGCGCGGATGGCGATCACATCGTTGAACGTGATCGCGGATACCGAAGAAAGCTTCGACCAGCAGCACGCTCCTGTCACCGCGGGAGAGGTCACAACCAGGTTCCAGCAGATAAGGGCCGAGCTTGGTGTTCCTGTCACTCTTCGCATTACTGGGCCCGACGCGCACGACATCCCGCACGCGGTCGCGGAGACGTTGTTCGCTGCCGCCTTGCAAGCCCTCGTCAACAGTGTCCAACATGCGGGGCCTGCCGTGACAGTGCGGTCTGTGACAGTCGACTGGACAGGCACTTGTGTCACCGTGACCATCCGGGACGACGGGCAAGGGTTTGACACGGCGGCACCGTCGCCGCGCTTGGGTGTGAGAGTGTCGATTATTGAGCGGATGGACGCTATCGGCGGGACCACCGTCATCGATTCCGCACCCGGGCAGGGGACACGAGTAGCCCTTACTTGGGTACACCCCGTGGCGGCTCTGCACGTTGCGGACGGTGGTGGCGTGAGCCCAGCTACGACGATGTCGCCGAAAGCGAAGTCGCGGACCCCCGCGCACGTTGGTCAACCCTCTCGAGGATATTTTCACTGAGCACGCCTTCGGGCCGGTGAATTGACTCGGATGCGGCACACTGGTGCTCCGCTGTTTCGTACCTTCCTTTAGGAGATCAGCCATGACTGATGCGCCAATTGATCCGTTTACGGCCGTGGCTCCCTTGTCGACGACGTTGCACCGGTTGGATGAGGCTCACCGTCGGTTCCGGAACTATGTCGCTGTGAGCCTGGCCTTGTCGCCGACGGAGTTGACGGCGCTGCTGGTCATCGCGATCACCCCTGGCATCAGCCCGAGTGCGCTTGCGGCGGACCTCACCGTGACGCACGGAGCGGTCACGGTGCTGATCGACCGGCTCGAAGATGCAGGCCTGACCGAAAAAGTCCCTAACCCGGTGCGTCCTCAGGTGAGGGAACTTGCGTTGACCGTCGCCGGCCAGCAGACACTGACGAAAATGCGGACGGCATACCGGGTGGTCCTCGGGGAAGCGGATACGGACGGGGACCTCACCCGCATCCTGCCGCAGCTGGACAACATCACCGCCGCGTTGAACCTGGCGGCGGCTCGATGCTACCCGGGCATGACGTAGCAGTCAGGGGCTCTCAGCGGAGATCCCGGTAGCCATCAGGAAGAGGGGTGCTGCTGTGGGGTCGTGGTGTCAGGGGTGTTGCTCGGACGCAGGGAATTTTTCGATTTGACGGTGTCTTCCGGAAAGGATTGTCTCGGCGGCGCAGGAGCCGGTTCCCGATGATGGTGCCGAGATAGGTGCGGGTGGCCTGATCCCAGACGTCGCCGTCGCCGAATGGGCGCCATCCGATCCACCCACCTTATGGATCGAACACATGCGCACTGGACTCGCTCTCGAGATACGCGATCCACGTTCCATGCGAGTCGAAAAGGTACATCGTCATATGCCCTCCACGATGATGTTGTCGCATGCAACTCAAGTTGTGCTGTTTCCTAGGCTGCGGCCTTATCAAACTTTCGACGCGGTGACCGGTGAGGGCATCCGCGTCCTCGCCGGGGTTCCACTGATTTGAGCTGCAACGGCGGGTGGGATGAGTGGGGTGCTGGCGTCACCCGAAGTCGCCAGCACCGCACCAACCTGATCAACGGCACGCCCACCCAAGGCGATGCCGGACACTTGACGGTAAAACCGGATCCGGAGCCTGCCTAGTCGGCGTCTTGGCGGACACCCGATCCAGGGGCAGAACGATTCCGCTCGGTGAGGACGCTTGTCCCCGAACGGGTGCACGTGGACACGCGGAGCCGACACGTTTTCGGGTACAGTTCGGGTCTTCGCCGGTGGCGGTTCGACACCCCGGGTCGGAGGTGTCGAGGTCACGGTAGACCGCACCGTGCACCCCGCACAAGGCCCGCCCTTCAACACCGCCGACGCGAGAGCAGTCTCTCAGTTGGTCAGTGGCTGTCGAGGTCCCAGACGGGGGCGATGTATTCGCGGGTCCACCCGGCGCGCATCCGGGTCACGGCTCGGTCGTATGCTTCGAGGAGGTTCATGGCGGGGCGGACCATGGATTGCAGTTGCAGGCCTTCGTAGAGGGCGATGAGCTGCTCGGCGCCGCGGGCGGGTTCCATCGTCGCGGGCTCTCGTCCGGCGCGGATATCGGCGGTGAGTTGCTGGGCGACCATGAGGTGGAACCGGTGCCATTCCTGGTGCAGGAACGACGCCATCGGGTGCTCCGGTGTCGCGGCGATGTTGACGGTGGCCGACAGGAGCCGCATCAGTGACGGGTCTTCGATATTGGCTTGGACAATGCCGCGGAGGAACATTACGGCGCCGTGTTGCTGGGCGAGGGGGAGGATGGGCCGCATCCTCTGACCGTTCCAGTAGTCGATGGTGGCCACCAGGAGCCCTTCCCAGGTGGGGAAATGGTCGGTGACCTCGCCGACGGTGACCTTTGCGGATGCGGCGACGAGGTCGAAGGAGGCGTCGTGGAACGCGAACCGGTGGAACATGCTGATGGCGCCCTGAATGATGCGCAACCGCATCTGGGTGTCCCCGGACAGGTGAACGAAGGCGGGCCCTGCTGAGGTCGCTGGTGCCGGGGGCGAGAAGGGGGAGGCTGCCAGATCAGTCATAGGTGAACGCTAAACCGACCAGTGTCAGGTGTCGAACGCCCAGTTCGGGGTGCACAGGGCACCGGTCATAGTTGTAAAAGCCTTCACAGTGCAGGTGAGGGCCTGGGTGGGCGTGCCGTGGAGCTCAGTGGGAATGCGGGGTGTTGTTCCAGTCGGGGTCGATCGTATCGAGGGTGCGGAGCCGTTCGGTGCTGAGGCGGCCTTCCCGAAGCTGTGTGCGTTGGCGGTGCAACCAACGTCCGAGGTGTGTTCCGTCGGGTGTGGTGTACCGGATGGGCATTCGCGTGTGCCCGTGCGAGTTTTGGTACTGGCGCAGCAGGGAGGCGAGGAGAAGGAAATGCGCCCACTCGCGGGCTTCGCGACCGACCGTGTCAGTCACGGTCTTCAGCCGCCAGAGCACATCCAATTGTTCGAGCGCGTCGACACGGTCAGGGTCCAGCCGGCCGGCACGATATTCGGTGCGGCGCGTGTCGAGCCACCGGCCCAGCGGAAACCCGTCGCTCACCCACCATGCCGGGACCAGGCTGTCTCCGTGATCGTTGCGGTAGGCCGCAAGGGCGGAAAGACCCTGAGCCCATACGACGTCGGGTCCCGGTTTCGCGGTCCAGGAGAATCCGATCCCGTCGAGCTCGGGCCACAGCTGCACCGTGTGGTGGGAGTCGCGGGCGTACTGCGCTCGTCGGCTTTGCACCCACGTTCCCAATGCAAATCCGGCGGAGGTGACGAAGTCGGCCGGCACATTCACGTGGCCGTGATGCTGGGAAAAAACATCGATTTCTGCCAGAGCATCACGTCGGCGAGAGGCGATGCGCCATGTCACCCCCAGGGCTGTCAGGGCTTCTTCCCGCTCCGTGGCGAGAACGCCCTGCCTGTGCAGAGTCCTCTGCCGGTGCAGCCACGCACCTACAGCCTCACCAGAGGGCATTCGGCAGCTCCGGGGCGCGTCAGCGTGAACCCGCTCCCGGACGAACGTGTCGAGATGGCGATACATCGACCACCATTTCGCATCCAGATCCATGCCCGCATTCAACACCACCGTCGAACACCGTCTCCACGTGATGGCATCGCCGAAGACGGGCCCGCGTCGCCTCACGGCGGAATACTATGACACGGGACGGCCCCTGTTCTGGGTGGGCTGGCCCTCTTGCCCATCGCGGCGCTGCCATAAAGACTGGACCCGCACCGGGTGGGGATCCGGTGCGCAGCATCAACGGTCCCGGGTGTGGCCTCCACGTGGGAGGGCACCGCGCGGGACGTCAACAGTACCCGTTCGGGCCGCCCGCTTCATCCTCGGAGCGGCACGGCCTGAATGGGTGTGTCCCGCCTGCGTTTCTCATCGAACGCTTCACCAGTGGGACACCGCTTGAGCGGCTCCCGGCATCACTGCCGGGAGCCGCTTGGCGTTTCACCCATGGGTCCGGTTACCGGATGTGCAGGTGTTGGCGGAGGGCTTTTTCCCACTTCACGGCGGAGGACTGTGCCCCGCCGGGAACCTCGACGGTGTAGTGACGGCCGTGAAACACCAGGCGGCCGTGGTTCACCCGGATTCCCCCGAGGCGTTCCACGACGTCCCAGCACCGGTCCGTGATGCACACGATCTCCAAGGCGCACGGCCCGAGCTGCACCTGTTTTGCGGTGCCGGGCGTCCCGGGCAATGCCATGTCCGAAATAGCGATCGTCATTGTTCCCTCAAAGCGTGCCGCGCGTGGACGCCACTGATGAAGAAGCTTCGGAGACGCGCAGGTAGGAGTTTGCCCGGTCAGGCTCGGGCGGAACTCAGGGAGGGGAATCTTGTGGCTCGTCAGGCCGCGGTGGCGGCGGTGTCGATTGCGGTGGCGGCGTGACGCAGGCAATCGATCAAGCCGGCATCGAACACGCAGGGAGAGTTCTTGACCACGTCCTCGATGGCCGAGTTATACAGGCCGAGGATGGCATCGTTCGTCTCCCGCCCAGCAGTGGTGACGGCAAGAAGCTGACTGCGCCGATCGGTGGGGTGGACGCGCCGTTCCAGGTGACCGGACTTCTCGAGCCGATCCACCATCGCCGTGATGGCGCCTGTCGAGAGATCGAGCTCTCCCGAGAGATGCTTCGGGGTGCAGTTTTCGGTGGTTCCGACGAGATAGATCGCGGTGAGCTCACCGGTAGAGAACCCAAGGTCGTGGGCGAGGCGGTGCCGGATCCGGCGGTGCGAGGCATCGATCTCCACGAGTGCGGTGGTCAGTGCCGTCACAGCAGCGGTGATGCCTGCCGGATCGGTAGGGGCGGGTTTCTGAGTTGTTGTGGGGGAGGTCATCCATGGGCTCTCTGGGTCGGGTGGGCCATCCGTGGCCGCGACCTCAGGGTAAAGACGCGGTTCCGGTTCGGGGTAGACCCCCTAAGAGGGGACTTGGCTCTCCCATCAAACTAATTCACAATTGAGCTAACGCACCACAGAACCACCTGGGAAACGACTAACAAGACGCAAAAGTCAACCGATAGTCGAACAGGTCACCTTCTACCACTACTTCGCGTTCCACCCACTTTCAGGAGTCCACCCCGTGTCGAACCTCACCCCTCTCAAGGTCAAGCGGATCCGTTTCGCCCCGATCGCCCTGGCAACCGGCGTCCTCGCCGCTGTGCTGCTGTCGGTCACGATGACGGGCACCCTGTCGGGTTTCGCCGCGCAGATCACCAACTCCACCAACACGGCCGCCACCGGCGCCCTGACCATGCAGGAGCAGAACTCCGGCGCCACGGTCACCTGCACCTCCACCGATGGCGGCTCGGTGTCGAACAACACCGCCACCTGCGCCACGATCAATAAGTTCGGCGGATCGACCACGATGATCCCCGGCCAGACGGTCACCACCGCGATCACCATCAAGAACACCGGCACCGTCGCCGCGAGCACCTTCACCCTGACCCCCGGCGCCACCTGCGCCCAGTCGAACTCGGGTAGCGCCAACGGCACCGCCACCGACCTCTGTGCGAAGCTCTCCGTCGTGATCACCAACACCACCGCCAACACGGTCGTCTACACGGGCACGCTCGCCGCTCTCGCCGGCTCGTCTACCTACACCCTCCCCGCTGTCGCCGCCGGAGGCACCACCGGCTTCAGCTTCGCCGTGACCCTCGCTTCCTCCGCAGGGAACACCTACCAGGGCCTGCAGGCGTCGCTGCCCCTCGTCTGGAACTACGCCAGCTAAACCTCAAGCACCCCCACCTCACGGGCAGGGGCTCCGCCGAATCGGAGCTCCTGCCCCACCTTCATGAAACGGGCTGATCACTGTGACGGACATTCGAGACACCACCCCGAAAGACGCGACACCCGCGTCGACGGTGGTTCGTCCCGACGCGACGTCGGTCACGCTTCCGCCGCAGCCAATCAGCCTCGAGCAGATCACCCCGCGGCCTCGACGAAGCGTCTTAGTCACGGTTGTTTCTGCGTTGGTGGCCGTAGTCGCAACGACGTTGGTAGCTGCCGCGTTGCTGTTTCACTTCCACGGTGGGTCCTGGTTCATCGTCAAGACCCCGTCGATGGGAACGGCAGCCCCGGTCGGCAGCCTCGTTCTCACCACCCCCACCACCGTGGCGGACCTGCATGTCGGGGACGTGGTCGCCTTCCACCCGCCCACCGACACCGCGGAAACCTACACGCACCGGATCATCAAGATCAGCAAGGCCGGTCTCCTCACCACCCGAGGTGATATCAACGGGGCCACCGACCCGTGGCAGCTGAACGACCAGAACCTCGTCGGGAAAGCAACCACGATCCTTCCCGGGCTGGGCTGGCTGATTCGCGGCCTGCCGATCGTCCTCCTTGGCATCGTCATCGTGTTCCTCACCACCTCCCGAGTGACAAACGCCACCCGGAGAAGCGCCTACCGAATTTCCGGGATGTCTCTTGCGGTTTCCGTCGCCGCGTTCGTGTTAAAGCCATTCACCGGGGTTGTTGTGGAGCAAGTCACCACGACCGGCGGCCACCCCGGCGCCACCGTCGTCTCCACCGGCCTTCTCCCCATCCGGGTCCAGGCGGTCCACGGCACCCACGCGGATCTCCTCACCGGGCAGGTCGGACACGTCACCGTTCCCGCGTCTGCGCATCAGGCGTTCTACAGCCTTTCCACCGGCCTGCACCTCGGGTTCTGGGGCTGGGTCATCCTCATCGGGGTGTGCTCCCTGCCATTGCTGTGGACGATGATCATCGGACTCCCCGCACAAGAAGAGACCGCCGCGTGACCGGCAGGCCCAGCCAGACCAACGGTCGTCGGGAACGCCCGTCCCGGGTCCGACTCGGGTTCTTGGTGGCCGGCGTCGCTGCGCTCACAGTGGCTGCAGTATGGGCCGTCTCGGGTGCGACTCCATTTGCGATCGCTGGGTTCACCGCGAAAATCAATAACGGCACGAACACCGCCGCCACGGCCCCGTACTTTAAATGCTCGTCGGCGGAAGCTGCAGACACATCGGGTTCCCTGTTCCAGTACTACCTCAACGAAGCATCCGGATCGACGACCGCGGTCGACAGCGACGGCAACTCGGCCAACGGCACCTACCAGGGCACCATGACCACCAGCACGACCACCCCGATTGCGTGCTCGAGAGATGTCGGCGGCGCCTACGTGCTCAACGGCAGCAGCAGCTTCGTCTCCACCCCGACCTCGTATGCGAACCCGACCACCTTCAGCGAAGAAGTGTGGTTCAAAACCACCGTTGCAGGTGGCCTGCTGATCGGTTTCGGCAGCAACCAGGTGAGCTCTTCCGGTCAACACGACCGGCAGATCTACCTGAACACATCAGGGAAGCTCGTTTTCGGCACCTACAACTCAGCCGTTCAGGTCGTCACGTCACCGAAGGCGTATAACGACGGCTCCTGGCACCACGTCGCCTCGACCATGTCCGCCTCTACCGGTATGCGCCTCTACGTCGATGGGGCCCTCGTGGCCTCCAACGCGAACTACACCGCCCCGGAGAACGCGACAGGGTATTTCCGGGTCGGCTACGACACCATCTCCGGTTGGCCGGGCACTTCCAGCAACTACTACTTCACCGGACAGATGCGGTACGCCGCCGTCTACTCCACCGTCCTCACCGCACAGCAGATCAGCAACCACTACGCCGCCGGCCAATAACCACAACCCCACCCCCGGCGGCACACCGGATCAGGACCCCACCATGGACACAACTTCTGCCCGCACCCCGGTCGACGTCGACGAAGCAGACCTTCTCGACCTCCTCGGCGCCTATCAACACCTCCAGGCACAAAATTTGCGCATGAGCACACACCTATCTACTGAGCTGGAGCTCGGGCCCACGGATTTGCGGGTGCTGCTGTATCTGTTCCGCACCGACAACGTCTCCCCACGGGACCTCGCGACTCTTCTCGAGCACACCACCGGATCGATTACCGCGATGGTTGATCGGCTCGAAAAGTCCGGGCACCTCGAACGCCGACCCCACCCCACGGACCGACGCAGCCAACTACTGCACCTCACCGACGCCGGAACGGATGCTGTGCACCACGTCAGGGACGTGTACCAGACCGCATTCGACGGGGTGTTCACCGGACCGGCCCTCCGCACCGCCTCGAAAACCCTCCGCACCCTCGGGGACGCCCTCATTCCGCACCTCCCTGAAGTAGAGCCGCGCAACTAACCCAGAGGGCGCAGCCGGCATTGACAAGGTCCCCGATTATTGCGAAAGGGTGCCCTCGGGCCGACCCTCGGGGTCGGGGCCTGCCCACGAGAAGTCAAAATATTGCAGGATGCAACAGTGCTCCGAGCGCCCGCGGCGTCGCACGGAACTGGTGGTCCGGGGAGTGCGGGGTCTCCTGCCCGGGCGGGAGACCCCGCGGCTGTTCCGCGGAAGAGACCGGATCAGTGGAGTCTCCGGGTCGAGCCGTGTGTCGGAGGTACCACCCCTGACACGACATCAAGCCTACGGCTGATTAGGCTCTACTGATCCGACGGTTGCGGGGTCGTTTCGTAACGACGGAGCTCAGTTTCGGCTTGCACAGCAATCATTTTCAGGGCCTCCATCGACACTGCGGTGTCCGGTCGGGGCGTGGAGTTGAAGAGGCAGAACGTGCCGATGGTTTCTCCGGTAGTGGAGGTGAGGGGGTGGCCGGCGTAAAAGTCCATCCCGGTGATGTCGATGAATGCGTTCCCTCTGAAGCGGGGATCTTTTTGTGCGTCGGGAACGACAAGGGGTGCTCGTTGTTGAACGACGGTGTTGCAGTACACCAGCTCCGCCGGAGCCGACTTCGGGAGCACGGCGGTGTTCACGGCGAACCACACCCGATCTCCGTCGATCAACGAGACACCGGCAAGGTCCACGGAGAAGGTGTTCTGGGCGAGGGCGGCGAGGCGTTGCAGTTCATCAGACCCGCCCCGGGCGGCCTGGTCGATGAGAGTCTTCGCACCGGACCAGGCGTGTGTCGTTTCCGGCAGGGGTGTGCGTGGTGCCGGGTCGGTGCCGCGGCCAAGGTCCAGTGCCGGGGCAAGGTGCGTGGCAATGCTGTTGGCCCATGCCTTGTACACGCACGAGGAGCCGAGGGGCATCTCCGGGTCCATGGTCGGTTCCGGGAGGCGGAAGAAGGTGACTGCGGAGAAGTCGTCGGTGATGTCTTCGAGGATTTTGTTCATCCGGCCCGCATGGAACTCGGCCACGTTCCCCAGCGCTTTGTTGAACGGTGTAACGGAGCGTACGGGTTGCGTTCCGGCGACAATCATTCGGGCGCCGGGTTTGATTCCGGAAGACAGGAACTCTAACAACGCCCGGTACTGCTGCGCCCAGGCCTTGAGCGGTGTCAGTCGCACGGCGTCGTTCATCCCGAGAACAAGCACGACCGCGTCGTACTGGGTTAGGTCATGGGTGCCAATCCACGCCCGGGTAGAAGCCACCGTCATGGTTTCGTCGCCGATGTAATGCACCGAACACGGGCGCCCGGTTTCGGCATGGGTTTCATGGGCGAGGTGACCCGTGATCGAGATCTGGTGGGTGAGGACACCCCACCCGTGCAGCGGCCCGTTACCGACCAAGAGAACATTGTCAGCGTCGGGCTGGGTGGCACGGACCGTTGGGTCATCCAACGGTTTCGGCGACGAACCACCAGCCCTCATTTCCGTGGCATACCAGGCTTTCATCACTGGTCGCAGCAACTCATACATGAACAAATCCCCTCGTGCGGCTCCGGCCTGGGCGGTGCTCACACGGCGGCGCCGACCGACAGGCCATCTACCCAGTCTCACGAGGATCCTCCACCGCGGGCACCCCCAAAACGCGCGCGCAAGCCCGGACTCCGCGACCGCCAAGCTGACGGCGTATGCCGGTCAGAAGGTGCTGGCGAAGACGTCGGTGCAAGCCCCATCAAGGCCGATGGCCTCTGCTTCCTTGAATCCGCACATGCGAGGGTCACCCCACCTTGGTCCAACCTCGCGAACTGCGAAACAGGATTCGGTCCACTCGGCTGCCACGTCCCCAGGCGGGAGGGAAAAGAGAATGACGCCGATTTCAACAGCAGAGGTCCTCGCAGTCACTCGGGGCCCTTTACTTTGTCATCTGACGAAGACGGTATCGACGCTTGTCCTCGGAAGTGACGGCGTCCCCGATGGCCGGTCCGGTTCTGCGAAACGGCGCAGGTAACGAGGCGCTTGATGCAAGCTTCCCTGGGGGAAGCGGTTCGTCCACGTGCTTATATGCCGCTGCGGCAGAACCGTGACGCTGGGCGGGCAAGGGCGGCGACGGCTAACAGGAGGGCTGCCGCGAAGAGTGCGACGATCGCGGTGGTTCCTGCGGCGGGGATGGGTGCCCATGCGGTGATGTGGGGGAGTGCGCGTAGGGGGTTTGACCAGCGCCCTTCGCCGAATGCGTAGCTGATCCCGCGGCCGAGGCTTGCAAGCGTGTAAAGAATGCCGAACGCTGCGACGAGCACGAGGACGACTAGGTCTCCCCGGTCGGTTCCGGCTTCGCGGGAGGTGAGCGCCGAGATGCGGCGCCCGATGAGCCTCGCGAGGGCAGCGACTCCAAGAACGGAGATGACGAGCAGCGGCACGATCCAGGAGTACAGGTAGCGGCCTTGGATGCCGGCTGCTTGCCCGGTGTGCGACGTCAGTTTCTAGACCTCGTCGAGGAGGATGACGAAGGTCAGCCGGCCGGGAGGAGCAGCAGGGCGACGTCGGAGCGCCGGACGCCGACGGCCGGCGAGAGAAGGAGCGTCAGCGCAAAAGTCCCAAGGAGTGTGACCGAGAGCACGGCGGGCACCCAGAGGGGGAAGGCGTTGAGGCCGTATTTGATGGACAGCATCGACCAGAACCGGGTGGGGAAGACCTCAAGGAATTGTTCTTTCACCAAAGCGACCGTCGCGTTCGAGCTGAGGGGTGTGTCGAGCGAGCTGTGGTGACCGGCTGGTTGGACTGCGCCGTAGATGAGGTAGTTTCTGACCCACCACCATCCCCCTAGCGCGGACGCGCAGACGAACAGCGCGAGCGCCGTCGCACCCCGTCTGATCGATCGGGTCCGGACAGTGCTCACGACGTAGATCAGGCAGACGACCGCGAACAGCGGCAGCGACCAGGCCTTCGTCAGGAGAGCAACAGCAGAGACCAGTCCCATCCACAGCGCGGTGCGTTTGCGGAGGTCGCCGGTGAGGACGAGTGCGGTTCCGAGGGCGAGCCATGCGCCGGCCGCGTTGAGGAGGTTGTCGTTGTTGACGGCGCCCCCGCCGACCGCTAACTGGGGCACGGCCAGCAGGGAAAACGCCGCGGCGGAGGTGAGCTTTGGGCCGGCGCCGAGCCGGCGGGCGAGCGCGGCCGCGAGGAGGGGTAAGGGTGCCATCAGGATCACGGACACGATTCGGAAGACCCAGACCTCGAGATCCCACGACATCCAGCCCGGCAGGATCGAGGCGATGGAGCCGAGCAGGATGTAGTAGAGCGGTGGGTGCTGGCCGGCCTTGTCGATCTTGGGCACGGTGCCGGACCCGAGTTCGTCGAAAGTGGGTCGCTCGGGTCGTGCCGTGGCATTGTCGACGCTCAGCGACGGCCGGATCACGATGGGTGGCGTGGAGGTGCGGAGGCCGCTGATCTCGAGCGACTCGACGACCGAGTCTTGAAGGCGGAGTTCCTTGAACCCTGGCCATTCGTGGTCTTCTTCCCACGACAGCACGGCCGACACGTGGTCGTACTCGTCAGCCGGGCGGTAGGTGGGCATGGCCACGGTCCAGAGCGTCATCGTCATGACGAACAGGCCGACGGCTGCCCAGACGGCGAAGGGCATACGACGAAGAAGCGGTGCCGGAACGCCGGTGTGCTCGGGGCGGGAACGGCGGGTCGGATCGGTCACTGCGCGGTGCATTTCGCGTGCTTAGTCCGGGCGTTTGCCTCTCCCCGGAGTGCGTCGAGCGAGGTGGTCAGTGTCGCCGCGAACGCGCACGAGAAATGGCGCGTGACGTCGGGCAGGGTCGTGACGTCGGGCCGGAGGTATTTCCTCGCGCGGAAGCGCCTGCCTGAGAGCTCGGATTCCACGATCAGTCCCCGTCTGGTCATTGGGCTTGCATGACTCGTGCCCCCAGAAAAGTATCATTCCGTGTGGTCGGCGCTAGCCAGGCCAGCCGGGTCCAAACTTCTCCATACAGGGCGACTTCGCCATGCTGGTTGCACCTTTGGCGCAAAGGGTATGGACTGGGTGCTCAGGTCTGGGTTGGCAGTGCGGGCTCCGCCAGGTGCGGCACTGTTCGGGGTCGTCGGGGAGCTGGGCGGTCGCGAGGATTTGCGTGCCACAGCGTAGGCAGGGGGTGGCCTGCGGGTCCCACGATGTGGTGCCGTTCGCCGAGGCGCTAGTTGCCGGTCGTTGTCGGGAGCATTTTCGGGATGATGGCGTATGTGGTGAGACCCTTCGCGGTGCGGTCGACCAACCGTCTGGTGTCGACGTCGTCGACGATGTCCACGGAAGCTGGCTTGCCGCGAGGGCTCATCCGGGCGACGTATCGTTGTGGACGACTACTTGCTTGCGTCGGGAATGTTGATTAGCGGCGAGGACCCGTTCGGGACCACGATCAGCCCGCCCTTGTCAGCGGAGGCTTGGAGGGCGTCGATGTAATGCTGGGTGAGGACCTGGCTTGACAGAGATTTGGTCAGCAAATCATTCGCTTTCGCATTAGCCTGGGCGGTGACGACGGCCTGCTGCGCGCTGACTTTCGTGGCGTCCAGTTTCGCTTGCTGTTTGGTGACATCGATTTGCGCCTGCTGGGCTTCGGCGTAGCTTTCCGTGACCGCCGCCGGTGCTTGGATTTCCTGCAGGCTGATCGAGTTCACCTCGACACCGGTATCGGCCCACCGCTTCGTCAGCGCCTTTTCGATACTCGTTTCGATCTCGGCCCGTTTCGTCAGGACATCGAGGGTGGAGTAGTTGTTCGGGACTTCCCGCACGACCGCACGGACATCCTGGGTGATGAAGGAGGTCTTGAAGTTCTCTTCGTCGCGGAACGACGTGTAGATGGTCGTGACCGACGCCGGCCGGATGGAGTACCGGACGGTTATCGACACGTTCTCGGAAACCCCGTCCTTGTCCTGGACGGTGATGTAAGGCCCCGTGCGGACACCGCCGTTGTTGTCGCTGTTGCTGCCCTCGGTGGGGTTGATGTAGGTGACGGTCTGGTTGCGGATGTTGAAGTTCACCGTCGAATCCCACGGGGCCTTAACGTGCAACCCGGTCGACGTCGTCTGACCGACGATCTGCCCGGTGAAACTGCGGATCACGCGCGCCTCGCCAGCGTCTTGCGCGTACACGGACGAGGTCACCCCCAGCACCAGGCCGAGGATCACGAGGAGCGCGCCCGCGCCAAGAGCGATGCGGTTTCCTGCCTTATCGGGAGCCGGTGCGTCGCTGCCCGCGGCAGTGGCAAGCTGGCTTGCTCGGTAGCGGCGGGCGAGAACGAGGGCGATGACGCCCGCGACGAGGCAGATCAGGGCAAAAACGAACATGAGGGTGCTTTCTTCGGAAAGGAATGTGGGGTGAGGCTGGTGGGAACGCTAGTCGGCGGGGGAGGCGATCCCAGCAAATCGCCGCTGCCCTTCGAGGATGAGCTCTCGCATGACGGGAACTCGCCGTATTCGGACGTGGACGGCCCATCCCAGTGCCACCGCGAAGACAGTGCAGACCGCTACCCGTACGCCGATGCCGAGCAGGGTCGGCTGATCGGGCAGGAGTGCAAGCTGGGAGAGGCTCAGAAGTAGGAAGCCGCCGTTTGGCCAGACAGCCGTTCGGACCTGGTCGATACGCGTCGCAAACCGAGACAAAGCGCCAAGCGCTGCCGTTACGAGCCGCACTCGAGGATCCTAAACAAACCGTCTCACGATTCGGGCCTGATGAGGTTGGTCAACTGCTGGGCGTAGCTGACGGCAGTGACGGCACTGAGCACCAGCCCGACGACCTCAATAGCGATGAACACCCACACGGGCCACAACCCCCGCCCTGGAGCGACGCGGCGCACGATCACCGAGCGTCCAATTACGTACACCGGCGACGAGAGAAGCCCCCATGCCCAGTGGAAGAGGCGTATGACGCCAACCTGGGCGAGGCGCCGGTAATCGCCCCACGCCAGCACCACGCTGATCCCGAAGAGAACGAAACCCGCCGCAAGCAGGGCAATGTACTGGGGTGTGTAGATCGATGCCGGGTCGACGGACGGCACGCTGGTCGGGCCCACCTCGATCACCCGGAATGTCGGCCGGTACGACAAGCTCAGCGGCCAGACCACCACGGGCAGCAGCACAATCAGCCAGATCAGGGGGCCGTAGACCGGCGTTCTCGCGTCAAGCCTTGGCCTCTGGGAGTCAAGCGCTGCGACAGCGTGAGGGCCACCAGGGGGAGCGACGAGCTCCGTCCACCTCACGCCGTCCCACCAGCGGGTGCCCGCAACGCCACAAGGATCCGGATACCAACCAGCACCAGCACCAGCACCCGGACGCGACCCACCCGACATACCAATCCCCTCGAGAAGACAGTTGAGGAAGATTCGGGCTTCCTCGCCACCGCTCAACCTAAAGCACAACGAGGCCAGCAACAACTGCCCGTAGCGTGATTCGTTGCCAGTGAGTGGTCAGCGTGTTTTGAGGCCCCGTGTCGAAGCTGACGGCCCCCGTGCCTCATCTCCCTGAACGTGTCTGCCACCGCGCCCCTCCGCGGAAGAGTGCTGCAACGAATCTGTTTTGGGACAGGTTGGTTATGAGATTCCTTTGACGATTTTCAGGAGTTTTCGACCGTCAATTTGATTGCTGGGTAAGTCCGTGTTCGGTCTTTTCCCAGTAGTGCGGGCGGGTGAGCAGCTGCCAGAGCCCTTTGTACGCGGCGAGGGAGTGCAGGATCCAGTACACCGGGTTCAGTAGTGACCACAGGATCAGGTTGAACGTTCCGCGTTTGAAGGGCCCCATCATCGAGAGGTAGACCATGATGCCGTTGCCGATGAGGAAGTTGAAGAGGCAGATCCAGAGCACCCAGGCGGGGAACACCGATGAGATGACCGTGCTTGGGATCGCCAGCGACGCCGCGGTGACCAGATAAAACGGGATTACTCCGAGGAACGTGGCCGGTGTGCCTCCGATGAGGAGGGCGAAGGCAAGGAACCGGACGATCCCGACCTCGCGGATCAGGGCGACGGGTCGTCTGGCGTGGACGAGCGTGGTTTGCATGTAGCCCTTGATCCACCTCGAGCGCTGGCGGATGAAGTTCGGGATGGAGGTGTTGGCTTCCTCCATCGTCGTGGAGTTGATCACGCCGACGCGGTAGCCGATGGCGGAGGCGCGGATGCCGAGGTCGGCGTCTTCGGTCACGTTGTAGGGGTCCCAGCCGCCGAGCTCGATGAGCGCCTCGGTGCGGAAGTGGTTCGACGTGCCGCCGAGGGGGATCGGGAGGTTCGAGCGGTCAAGGCCCGCGAGCATGTAGTCGAACCAGTACGAGTACTCGAGGGTGAACATGCGGGTGAGGGCGTTCTCGGTGGCGTTGAAGTAGTTCAGGGCGGCTTGAACGCAGACGGTTTCGTCGCCGCCGCGGTCGAAGGCGATGAGGGCCTTCTTGAGCTGGTCGGGGTCGGGGGTGTCTTCGGCGTCATAGATCACGAGGTAGCTGCCCGAGGCGAGGTAGAGGCCCACGTTGCACGCGCGGGGCTTCGTCTGCGGGTGCCCCTTCGGCACGGTCACGATGTGGAAGTGCGCCGGCGGTTCGGCGTTCTCGATGGCCTGGCGCGTCTCGAGGTCCTCCTCTTCGATGAGGATCAGCACCTCCAGCTTGTGCACCGGGTAGTCGAGGCCGCCGAGGTTATCGATCAGCTGCGCGACGATGTTCGCCTCGTGGAACACGGGCACCAGAACCGTGTAGACCGGCAGGTCGTCGTCCGAGAGCTCGGCGACCTCGGTGTCGGTGATGCGCTCCACGACGTCGAAACGGGCACCCTGCAGCGAGACGAAGAACTTAAACGCGGTGCCGGCCAGGAACACGAGGCTGACCGTCGCGAGCACGCCGATCGCGGTCTGTCGCGGCCAGATGATCGCGAGAGCCACCAGGACGATCGCGACGACCAGGGCGGAGATCTTCTGGCCTCTGGAGAACACAATTCGACCGGAGAGCTCGGGGTTGCGGTAGAACAGGGCGTTCGCGGCGTCATCGGCGACCTTGTCGCCGAACAGGCGCAGCACGGTGCTCTTCAATTGCCAGGGCGGCACGCGGGTGAAAACGACGGTGGTCTCGAACTCGTCTGAAAGGGCGTCTTTCAGGGCGGCGTCCTGGTGACGTTCGGCGGTCGCGACGAGCAGGGTGTTGTCGGGGAGGTGGCGGATGGGGAGCCAGTCTTCAGAGATGTACCGAGGTCCGGATCCGGCCCGCACCAGGGTGACGTCGATTCCGATCGTCCAGGCGGGCTCGGTGGTTTTCGGGTGATCCGGGTGATGTCGCCCCTGGGTGTGCGTCGTGTGTGTGTCGGATGTGGCGTTGTCGGTGCTCATGTCAGCTCCAGCCAAGGGCTTTGGTGAGGGACCCCATCCAGTCGAGAACGACGGGCCGGTTGTAGGCGGCGGCCCACGCGATGACGATCTGCGCGCCGGCGACGAGGGTGATCAGGACGCTGGCTCGGGTAGTGGTGGCGGCGGGAAGAATGGCTATTCCCATCATGGTCATGATGAGGAACGTGTTGCCAGCGGCGTTCAGGGGGATGAGATCGAAGACGTAGCCCATGAGGAGGCCGAGAAAGAGAAACGTGGAGATGAGGATGGCGCCGGGGCGACGGACGAGGAGCGCAAGAGCCCAGCCGGAAATCATGGGTGCCAGAAGTAAGAACCCGTTCAGTGTGGTCACGAATGCGGGCACGATGGCCCACCGTGACGGGTCGTAGTGGAACTGGGCGCTGAGAACAGCGAAGGGACGGTGCAGGAACACCAGCTGAAGGAAGAACACCGTGAAAAACGTCGCGAGCGTGGGAAAGAGGATCACGAGAATGTTGGACGCGCGCGCTCCGCGCTGGCCCCGTCGGGCGAGAGTGATCAGAGGTGCTGTCAGACCGATGACGGCAATGTAGACAATTCCGCTGGCGCTGGACAGGGCCGAAATCATGAACAGCAGTCCGGCCCGGAACCCGGCCTGAGTATTCCGATTCGCGACAAAGCGGACCATGTTCGCAGCGCCGATACCGAAGAACGCGATCCCAAGGAACGCTTCGAAGTTCGTCGTGGCGGTAAAGGCGAAGAGCGGGTTGGCCGCGAGGGCGATCATGAACGTGGCCGACTTCCACGCGTGGAATCGTCGCTGGTGCATCACTTCGAGCATTTGCTTCAAGAAAGGACCTGCCACAACGGCACCAGCGATCCCCAACCCCAGGGTGCCTCCGGGAATGAGCGCTGTCAGGACCGTTCCAATAGGCGGGTAAAGACTCCCCACCCAACTCACATCCGCCCTGCCCCAGTCGATTCGAGCAACCCGGGCAACCAGGTCCTGGTTCACGGTCGTACCCGACGTCAAACCGGGGGATATGTTCTCGATGATCGCCAGCACGGCAAACGGCAACGCGAACAGCAGCCGCAGCAGCCACCGGTTGACGGGACGTGCAGGGAATGCGTCCAGGCGCACCCGGGATACCGCCAGGTTCGGGGCGGCGGCCGCCCTGGTGTGCGTTTGGGTGAGGATCGTCATCATGAGACAGACCTCTCTGACATGGACCGGGTCAAGTCGATGAACGTCCGAGCGAGCATGCTCCGATCATTAGGACTAACGGCATCCTCGAACACGGTGCGGTAACGATCCCAAATATCGCCCACTACGACCTCGCCCTCAGAGGTGAGCTGGGCAAGAACACTTCTCCGGTCTAAGGGATTCGCCCGCCGCATGAGTAGGCGTCTTTTCTCAAGCCGGTCAGCGATGAACGTAGTCGTGCTCGGCACCTGGCCAAGAAGCTGCCCGAGACGCTTCAAGGGAACACTTCCATGAACCCTCAAGACCAGGAGGGCCCGCAGTTCCGTTGCTCCCACACCGTGGGTATCAATCAATGCGGATGTCAAACGCTCGTTCTGGCTTTGAAAGCCTTGGAACGCCAACAGCAAATGGTGGACACTCGTTTCCGCAAGCTCAGCACCCGTCACAACCACCAGCAGCACCCGATTCCTAGACGCCGCCCAATCGACAATGGGCGAATAATTCAAGGATAGAAATACTTTGTGACGAACCTAAGACCCACTTTGGGGGATAGAGCCCAAGTTGACCTCATGCAGCGGCCTCGGATAGGCCTACGATCAGGGACGCGTTTTCTCGACGCAGCTCATCTCTGGTACCCGCGGCCACCTGTCGGATTCGCTCCGATTAGGCGCCGGTGCGTGGGAACGGCGCTGCCGTGCGTCGCCGCCGGAAGCAGTTGGCGCGAGATGATGGTTGCCAAGCGGGTGGCGGTGAGTGTTGCCCTCTCTGCCGTGTTGGCCGTCGCAGCCCTCACGGTGTTGTCCGTAGCTTGCGGAGATTCGTCGTTTCTCCCCGTCATTGCCGTGCTGGTCGTCCTGGTGTCAGTACCGGCATCGCTTATGACGGCCGCGATTACGGAAATTGTGCGGAAAGTAAATGCAGGGTTACCTGCGCCCGTGGGACCGGCTCTTGGTGCCGCAGCTGCTTCAGCCCTCGCAATCCCGCTTGCTCAACACCTCTCGCTGACCCCGCCTGTCATCGTCGGCGCAGCCGTCGCTTTGATAGCAGGCTGCTCCAGTTGGTGGACCCGGAGACGCGGCGACCGCGGCGATCGGCCCGCCAAGTCATCCTGAATCTGCGGATCTACCTTGCCGTAACCCGTCCGTTACCCAATGACCAACTGTTTCGGATGAGGTGAATGAGCCCGCGGTGCGTTCGCATGACGAACGGCTAGCGTGCACTTGCAGCCATGACGCCTAGAGTCCCAGCCGTTGATCGCCTCTGTCGCAGCGTCTGCGTGAATCTTCTTGGTCGAGCTGAGCGATTCGCGCGGTCTTTCACCCCTTCGTCTTTGAGAGCCTCTAGCGTTGGGGGACGTCTTCGTTTCGAGAAGTTAGGTGAGGCGTTCTGTGGCTGTCATTCTCAGCGTTGCGTTCGTACTTGGTGGGATTGGCTGCATCCTGTTCTGAGGACCTCTCGCTCGGAGCCAGGCTCGATCGCAGAAGAAGCTCGGCCTCTTGTCGCCTGAGGCCTTTACTCCGACGTTGGTCGTCGTTTTTGGGCTTGTGGCCATTTTCGTCGGCCTAGCGTTGGCGTACGCGATCCTTCGCGGGACCGTGGCCTTCTAAAAGCCGCCGCAACCTAGCGACGGAGTGCTGGTTCGGGCAGGCGCCAAAGCCGGACGCCGTCCGTGCCCGGACTAAGGTATTTCCGACTTGCCCTAGCCGGCAACCCGTCCACAGGGACCGGCCGTGTTTGGGAGAGGGAGGCTGCCCGTTCGAGCCGGGCCAAGAGTGGGCTCAACCAAGCTTTGCCCCGAGCGTCCATCCCGTGTGGAGAGGAACCCCATCCGTGCGGGGCAGCTAGATGCGAGGTGCGCGTCGGTAAACAAGGCTCGCGCCGATCAGCCACATCAAGCCGAGTGCAACGTGGAGAGCGCCGAGGAAGAAGCTATGGCGGAATGCCAGCTCGACAACTCCGAGGGCCAAGAAAATCAGCCCGAAAAGAGAAAACACAACAATCAGAACTTTTCGAGTCGCCTTATCCACCGTCACGCACCTTCCTGCGGAACAGCGGTTAGGTGTTCCTTGAGGACACGGATGCGTCGAAGCTGCAGACGGCCTTGCCACGCGGAGAAAACGGTCATGGCGGCAAAGAAAACGACCTCTGCCCAGATTCTCCATCCGCCACGACCGGAGGCGACAACGACGATCCCGAGGACAAGAAGCGCCGGGTAAAGGATCAGACCGGCGGTCGTCATGATTCTCCAGAATTTGCGCGACTGTTCGAGCTTGGATCGCCACTCGGCAGGGTGAGCACCTTCTGGTACGCGGCCCTTCTGGAGCGCCTTATTGACGCGTTGCCCGAGAGTGATCTGCTGGGTAGCGTTTCGCCGTTTGGCCCACATGGCCAACACCGTGAACGCAATACCGATGAGCACACCGAAAACGACTCCGATGACAGTGCCTTGCCGGAAAGACGTGCCAGCGAAGAGGGACAGGCCAAGAATGAGTGCACCCATGACCAGGCCGGCACCGGCGCCGAAGAGGCCCGAGGGAACGTGAGCGAGTGGTGCCCGGAGTTCGTCCTCGTCGGTCATGCGGACTGACGGCCGTGCCGATCGATGAACCGGCCAGCTTTCCTGTAGAAGACGACGAGCTGGACGGCGACCACGACGAAGAGAACAGACACGCCGAGCTCGAGGAGCTTGATGAGCAGCTCATTGGAACCGACCGCGGTGGCAATCGCCAGAAGGACTGCGGCTGCGTAGATCGGCGCTATTCCGAGCGTCGCGTGACGGTTTTGGTTCGCGATTGCGACGACCACGGGAAGGTGCTCGGTGTCGGGTTTGACTTTTCCGTTGATCTGTTTCCTGACGCTTTTCTTTTCTCGCCGATTCAATGGGCTTCCGGTGGCACGCCACCGGGTGATGTAGTGCCCGGTGCGTTTGGCCCAGATGAAACCTACGACGCCAACGAGCAGACCAAGACTGAGGAAGACGATCTGGACGATCAACTGCCCGGAGCCTCCATCAGAGCTGGTGCCCGTGCTTGACGAGGATTCCGGAAGGAATAGAAGGGCCACCACGAATCCTGTGGCCCAGGACGCGGCGATGAGGACGCCGATCTGGACAAGGATGCGGGCTCTGCGTTTGTGGAAGCCGTCGTCGGTGACGCCTTCTGCAAGTTGCGCAGCAGCAGCCCATCGGGCGGCGCTGTCGTTTTTGAGGTCGGTCAAGAGAACTCCGTCGTTCGGGCAACAGGATATTTCGGAGCATACCGGCGGTCGGGCAGCGAGACTCCTTCGAGCGCAACAACGACGCATCGACAGGGCGCGAAAGACGGACCGTGTGCGTCCGGCAAGGCCGGCTCTACCTCAAGCGGCCCAGGAACTCGGCCAACGAGCGTTTGCCCCGGGCGATGACTTTCTCATTGAGTGGGCGACAAACGTGCGGCCTCTTTCGGACCCAAGTGAGGCTTGTGTCGCTTTGGGGTACAGCCCAAGACGACACGAATCAGGGGCTCCAGGCGCGTCGCTCTAGGGTCCTGTTCGAAGTCTTGCAACGGTTGTGCGCGGGGCTCTAGATAAGAGGCGACACCGGCAGAAACCCACGGGCTAAAGCGCGGCGCACTCTACGCACACCGGTCCGAGCTTGGTCTCATGGTCGAGCTGGATTCGCGGCCGCACGAGGAAGCACTTAATGCAGGTGAACTCGTTTTCCTGCATCGGTAGCACGACGACGTCGAGGGCTTCATCGACCACGGAGGCCTCGAGCTCGAAGCCGTCAGCCGAGTCTCCATCGTCGAGGTCAGCCGCGAGCCCCGTTGGCGTCGTGGCGCGAGCATCGATGGAGACGACATTGTCGTCGGCCTCGGGTGCATTGCGTGGGGCGTCGCAGTCGGCAGCCATCGGGGTCTCCTGGGGTCTGGGGGAGTGGGCGAGTGATCAGCCCGCCGTAACTATAGGCGGCGCCGGCGGCGCGTCCAGCCCGGTTCGCCCTGAGCTGGCGACGTCTTCCGGTCCGTGGCCGGCAGGACCTGCACTGCCTCCCGGGAGACGGGAATTCCCCCCTTAGAAGGGCAACCGATTCTCGTATCGCATGTGTTTCGGGACACTTTTGTTATGGGACACGTAGCGGCTGTAGGGGCCGGTGGTGGTGTTCTTGTGGCTGGTGGTGGTTAGGCGGCTAGTTGCATGGTGTGTGGGTGGGGGATTGCGAGCCAGAGGTCGACTTCGTCGTCTGCGTCGAGGCCGAGGGCGGCGGCTGTTTCGTCGGGGGTGGAGGCAACGATGGTGATGGCGGTGACCGATTCAGGTTGCCCGGTTCGGATGACGATGCGGCTAGACCGGACGGGTTCCAGCTGGCGTGCCACGTCCTCAAGGAGCGTGTTGAGGGTGCTGGGTGGCATGCCTTCGAGGCCGCCGTCGTCGAGGACTTGGACGAGGGCGCCGCGGCGGCGGTGTGCGGAGACGACCTGCCGGACGGCATCGTTGAGGAGGGTGCGGCCGCGGATCTCGTCGCGGAGGGCTTGCTCGAGAATTCGGCACTCGGTGCGGGCGATGTCGTCAAGGTCTCCATGGGTGGCGATGATGTGGTGGAGCATGGGTGCGGCAGAGTTGCCAGCGTGCAGGAGCCGTCGTTGGCGCTCGTTATTGAACGCTTCCTGCTCTGTGCGTTGGATGGTGAGATCGCGGTGTTTCATGGCGGCGATCTCGGCGGCTTCGGTGACGTGTCGGATGGCGCGGTGGACGAGGAGTCCGGCGACCACGATTGTGATTTCTCCGGCGAGGCCCAGACGGATCACTCCGGAAGGTCCTGCCCAGATGGTCATTTGGGTTACTAGAGCGGTGACGGCGATCAGGGGTGGGAGTCTGCGGCCGGCCATCCACGACATGGTTGCTCCGGCGAGGACCCCGCAGGTGTAGCGAGCGATGGATGCGGCGTCGAATTGGGCGGGGTTGAGTCCAATTGGGGCGATGCTGCACAAGATCACGGCAACAACAGTGGTTATCCACGCTGCCCGGTTGGACATGGTTCCTCGTTTTGCTCCCCGGATGAGCGTGGGAAGGATGACGAGGCCAAGGAGCGAGGACAGGATGGACGCGTAGCCGTGGGTCTTGAAAAGAGCATCCGCTGTGGCGAGCAATACCGCGGCGATGATCGTTATTCCGAGGAGTCGGTAGAGGCGTCGCCGCGGAAAGAAGCTCAGCAGAGATTCACCTGGTCGGCGGCTCAATGGCACGTGGGTCTGGTCCGGGTGCCATTCCAGGGTGACTCTGGTTCCCTTGCCGGGAGAGGAGCGGATGTGGGCCGTGCCGCCGACATGGCGGACCTGTTCGAGGATCGACACCCGGACCCCCAGTCGTTCCTCCGGGATGCCGTCAAGGTCGAAGCCTTGGCCGTCGTCGGAGATGATGATGCGAACGCCGCCGCCATCGGTGGCGGAGCCGATCACGGACCGGGTAGTTGACATACCGGCATGTTTGACGCTGTTGACCAGGGCCTGCAGAGCGGCGGAGACCAAGGCGTCGCCAACCGCCGAAGGCACCTCGACGGCGTCAAGACCGGTGACGGCGAAGCGGACTGTGTCATGGGCAAGCCCGAGGTCGGCCGCTGCCAAGGACCATCGGACTGCGAATTTAGTGACCGTTGGCTGGCTGAGCGGGGGGCCTTCGCTGGTCGAAACGATCGCGAGGGCTTCTCGGGCCATGCTGGTAGCGCGTTCGGGTGCCTGATTGCTAGCGGCGGCCAAAAGGGCGGCGAGCACAGTGTCATGAAGTAGCGCATCCGTGCGCACCCGTTCGGCCTCAGTTGCCCCCTGTTGCTGTTGGTCTTCGAAAAGCAGCCGGGCTTGCCGTTCTACCGTGTCGGCGTGATCGGCCCGGGCCCGCAGCGCCCGCACACCCGTGATCAGACTGGCAATAAGCAGTTCCAGACCGAACAGGGTGATGACAGTGTGACTGGCCGAAAGCTGCTCGGCGTAGACACAGGCCAAAGCGATGTTCATGCCGGTGCAGATGACGCTTGCTCGTAGAGGGTTTAATTCGGCCAGCACCGTGCAGCTGAACGCGATCAGGGACAAGCCAAGAAGCCACGGTGCTGCCCCTTCCGGGAGTGGGTCCCGCACGATGAATGGCTCCTCGAGGAGAAGACCGACGTACGCCGCGACCGGAATCCAGAGCCCCTTACGGGTAGACCACGAGCGTCTAAGAATTGCCAGCAGAAGAGCAAAGACCATCAAGCCGGCCAACGACGATGACACGACGACGAGCGGTAGCTTTTCTAGCCGGTGGTCCGCAGAAAATTCCGGAAGGGCGAGCAGCACAAAGAGGGGCGCAACAAAAGCGGCAGTTCCAGCCAGTCCCCGCTCCACCCCATGCCGAAGCAAAGCCGGAGCGTTCGCAGAAGCAGGGTGCGGCATGAAAAGAGGAACTGCCCGTGCTTTTTTAAATCGCCCCAAGGGATCGACCTTCAGGTCAATCGGTCTCTCGGGCATGTTTAGACGGTAGGGCAGGCCGGGAAAAGAAACACTCCCCACTACGGGTCGCGTCATCCCCCGTGCGGTCTCGCAACCCTAAGCATTTGGGATGCCCCGCCGGGGTCCTCGATCCGGATGAGTGAAGGCCCAAATTTCGGGAGTGGCTAAGTTCCCGTATCTATGGGCCGTTAGCGGTTGGGTGATCTCGAGGGCCTATCTACTGTTTCGGGACACCCCGGAGACCTAGCGGGCATTCTGATCCGCTACGCGAGTGCCGCGATCAAGCAACAGCGGACGGCCATGGGAGTGGACCTTCGTACTTGCGGTGTTCGCGGTAGTGGCGCCGAGATAGGCGGGACATAGTGCGTGATGGCTGCGGGTGGCGGGGTGGCTTCGACCCGAATCAATGCCGCCCCGCCCGGAGTTGGACCGTGGGGTACAACTCCCGCCAAGAGGATTCCTCAACCAGCGTGGCTGAGAGAGTAACCGGTCTAGGACCCTCATGCCCGGCGTATGTGTCGTCGACGAGATAGTGCCGCGTTACGCCGGTGAGGTCGGGCGGGGCCGGTGTCCCTCGTAGTGGGGGTCCCCGTTCGTGTGTCGGCGCTTATGGGGACACGTACAGTTGACCTACCTCCGGCGAAGAGTTCAGTTCCTGGTCTGGTGGGGTGACCCGAACACCCTGCCGTCACTCGATGCTGCCGGAGTGCCGCTGTTCGCGGCGACGAAGAGTTGGGTATCGCCGCACTGGCCCGAACCAGTGCGGCGATCCTCTTCACTACTCCACGGCACCGGTCGCCATCGACGGCTGGTTGTGGTTGCGTTCCCTAGCCGATCTCAGCCTGCGTGGGTGAGGGCCGCTGTTGCTCCCGCCGAGAACGCAGTGCTGAGAGCTTCTCGTAGGTCAAGGTTCGGGTGGTCTTTCAGCCAGCGTGCGACAAAGGCGTCACGGTCCTGGTGGATGTGGGCGAGTTGCTGCTGCGTGGGGCTGATGGGCACGGTGTCATTCTTCCTGGCCGGGGAGTGGCCGTCGGGCGGGACGTTGTGTGTCGGTGGGTGCGTGTTGATTAAGCGGGTCGGGGAGATCCTGTCTTCTGCGTGTTGCTTAGGCTTGTCCGACCGTCCTGCAAATGGGTGGCCGATGAACACCCATCCAGCTCCGATCGCTGTCCCGCACCCGGCCGTGCGGGACAGCGCACCCCCAATGGTTCGCCTCGAACGGCGTGGTGGTCTCGCGTAATGCGGACAGTCGCCATGGACGGTCTCGCTGGGTCTACGGAGTGCAGGAGAAGGTGCTTCGTCAGGGGCCGGGGCTTGGTCGCGCCGCATCGTCAAGCATGACGAGCCGGTGGGTGGCTTCCGCGCTCGTGTGGTGTCGTAGCTCGGGGGAGGTGTACTCCGCGGAGCGGGTTTCTTTCCATGACGAGATCGCTGATTCTCGGAACACCAGAACCCCCTGCCCGGCCATGGCAACAACCAGACCCGCCAGGTAGGTGCCCCAGACGACGGGTTCCTTCCACGATGACGGACCTGCGGCGATCGAGGCGAACACGACCCAGCCCACCGCGACGACACCGCCCACCACCAGAACGGTCCAGCCAAAGATCCACCGGAGCCGGTACGGCGGCGCTTCCGATGCCAGGGCGACACGGACCGCGAGACGGTTTCGGATATCTCCGAACATGACGGCCGCCTGCGACCCGGCCGGCAGCTGCTCGGTCAGTGCCGTGAACCGCTCGAGTTTCCGCAGCTCGCCACGGTCTCGGAGGATGTTCCACCCGACTGTCACGATGCCTGCTGCACCCGTCAAAAGGGGTGCCCACACCGTGACGGACGCGGTCACTCGTCCACCACAGCATCCGCGTCGACAGCCGCAGGTGCCGCCATCACGGTGCTGTGGTGCCGGTAGAGAGTCGCCCGGCTCCACCCGACCAGGGCTGCCGCCTTGGTCGCGGTACGTCCCTCGGCACGGGCCTGGGCGACGATCGCAAGCTTCTGGCCGACCACGGCCGGGTCGCTTCTGGGCCGGCCAAACCGGGTGCCAGCTTCCTGGGCGACCGCAACGCCCGCGCGGACGCGTTCCACGATGAGCTCCCGCTCGTATTCCGCAAGAGTGGCCAGCATGTTCAGCATCAGCCGGCCCGTCGCCGTCGCCGGATCGATGCCATCAGAGCTCGACCGCACCTGAATCCCTCTGTCACGAAGACCGGTCACCGTGTTCAACACGTCAAGCAACGACCGGCCTAACCGGTCGATGCGCCAGACCACGATCGTGTCGCCCGAAACGGCATGCTCGAGCAGCTTCTGCATCCCGGGCCGATCGGCAGCGGTTTTCCGTCCCGACATGACGTCGGAGAAGATGTCCTGTTTCTGCACCCCTACAGAGAGGAGTGAGTCGATCTGCAGCTGGGGGTCTTGGTTGCTGGTGCTGACCCTGGTGTACCCGAGAAGCCTCATGACCTCATCGTGTCTCACAAAACCCTCCACGCGCCCTTCGACACGGAAGTAGCGCGAGACAACTTTCCGAGACAAAGAACGAGGCGTTGCGGGACTTCACTTCGTGCCTAATGCTCGACCAAGATGCTCGCCCCAAGTCGCCGCTGGAGAAGCTCCTCCCGTTTCTTGGTCCGGAGCACGGGTCTGGAGAGCAGTGCTGAAGCGTGGTGCGAGTGAGTGCGAGCATTTGAGGTGCATGCGAGTACTTGCCGGGAGTGCGTCATCTGGCGCACAATGGAGGTAGCTCTTCTCCCGCTGGGAGTGAGGGAAGTAGAAGCCGGGACCCCCGCCCTTTGACGGGACCCGGCTTTCGCGTTTTCTATACGTCGATTCGGATCACGTTGACGCTGGCGGCTAGCTGTTCGAACCAGGCGTTGTCGCCAGCGAGCGATTCGCCGAGGGCGCCGAGGGCTTGGTCGGCGATCCACAGCATCGGTTCCTCGCTAGGGAGTCCATGGTCGACCCGCAGTGTCGCGGGGAGAGCGCCTCGGCCGCGGAGCGCGTCGATGTGCTGTCGGTCCTTTTTCATGAGGGACTCGGGGCGCGCCTCGAGGACGAGCTGTGTTACGCCCAGCTCGCTTAGTTCCCAGGTGAGTCGTTCCAGACAGAGCGCTCTGGCTCGTTCTTGTTTTCGCGGGTCCAAGGGTGTTCCCACGACGATGACGTGATGCACATCGAAGGCGGTGATGGTGTTGATGACCGTGTTTCGGTGGCGGCGGTCGAGGTTTCGCCAGTGCAGCTTCCGCTCCGACCGTGGGAGGGCTTGTAGCTGGTCCCGGTATTCCTCGCAGGCAGTGGGATCTGCGACGACGGCGCCGAGGAGGTAGACGGGCTCGACGACATTGACAGTGCGCATGCTCTCATCGCCCCATGCGTGCAAGGAGAACTCGATCGGGGCCATTCGATAAGCCTGACACGGTTTCCCGTCTGACTGTCAGGCCGCCAAGCTGACCGCGCATTGGCCGCGCGGGACCATCTCCGGGCCGGTCAATCCGTCTCATGAGTTGCACCGAGTCCGGATTCTGAAGGGGACGTAGTTTCGGACACGCCACAGGCTCGAGATCGGGGGTGTGTCGGGTCGGTCGGGAGGCGATCTTGAACGAGTTCTCCTTATCTGGTTTGTCTTTGGTGTCGTCGATGTTCTTCCGGGCTTCCCCCATGTTCTGGGTGTCTAGATCAGTAGTGCCTACCGTTCCTCGTCGCCGGGCTGACCGGTTCCGGTTGTGTGGGTAAGGGGCATGTGGGGATCGTCGTCGGGATGCGGTGGGAGGCGTATTGATGGGCCATCCCGCCGGGGAGGGGACGAGCCACACCCGACGCGCCTTCGACCGTGCGTCGCCAACGCGTCGGGGTGGAGGGTTCGTGTGGCCCTGATTGGGGAGTCCCGCATCGGGTGCTGAAGCCGTATTTTTTGGTCATGACCGATCTGGCTACCTCCACTTCCCGGACTGTTCCCGTGGTCCCTGATGCGCGCCTGGGCGACTCACAACGGGCACGCCTACAGGTTCTCGAAGCCGCCATCACCATGCTTCGTCGCTACGCGTTCCATGAAGCTTCCTACGACCTTGTCGCCAGCACTGCGGGTGTCCCTGTGGCCGAGGTGAAAGCGCTCTTCCCGACGTGGGAGTCGCTACTGATCGGAACCCTCGATTTGTGGCACGGACGCCGGACCGCCCCCATTCTGCCCGTCGCAGAACGCCATGGCGCGGCCGCGTTCCTCCGGGCCCTCGTTCAGTCAAATATTGAAGACCCGGGCCTTATGCGGGTGCTGTCGGCAACGGTGAATATCGCCGCGACACCAGGACACCCGATGGCCCCGCACCTGCACGAGGCATGGCGGCACTTCCATGTCACCGTGATGCGGCAGCTCGCAAAGGACATTGAGGCCGGGCGGGAGCCGGACACCATGCAGCCCGCCCGCGGAGCGGAACAGTTAATTGCACTTTACGAGGGGTTGCAGTTGCAGTCGATGGTGCGACCAGGAATGAACATGCTCGACGCATTCGACCGGGCAGTGACTCGGATGCGAGACGGGTGGTCGAAGACGTACACGCCTCCGGTGTGGGACCTCGACATCACGTAATCCATAACGGGAGGGCAGTGGAGTGCGGGGTCACCTGCCCGGGCGGGAGACCCCGCGGCCATTCCGCGGCAGAGACCGGATCAGTGGAGTCCCCGGGGGCAGGCCGTGTGTCTGGGGTACCACCCCGACACGACACCAGGCCTATGGGTGAGGCAGGTTCGATGGTCCTAGGGCGGCGGGGGTGATTGGTCAGCCGTTGTGGCTGGTGTGGTCGGCGAGGTGTTATTCCAAACACGTGACTCGATCCAAGCCGGGGGCTGCACGCATGCCGCCCGTTAGCCGATCCCTCATCGAGATACGTATCGGACTGATCTATCGAGACGGTCGGTCGCCCTCCCTGCAAGGGGCAGGCCTGGCAGCCACGGCTCTTCGGTCATCGATCGGCTAAGGCTGCTTCCCGCCATGAGAACTGCGGAAATCGGAAGGAGAGCCGTTAGTCATGCCGTGACTTGCAGGATTCGTTCTGGCTCGTACGTGAAGAAGTCCTGGTAACGCGGCTCGATTGCAGATGTCAGCTTCGGGGCGTATCGGGTTGGGCGCCTTGGGTATCCAGGGACTCGGTATGCGGGGACGTCGGGGTGGCTCTCGTAGAGGCTCACGAGATGACTGCCTGGGCGAGAATCACGAGAAGGATTGCGATGCCGGCTCCGGGGAGCGACCCAATGAGGCCAACTCGGTAATGCGATGTCCGCTAAACGTCCCTGATACCAATGACCGCTGCGTAGGTACGTCGGAGACGTCCGCGTGGCATTTTGTGCATCGATAAGTGTGGTGTGGCTGCTGAGGACGTCGCCTCGTGCGTTGGTGAGGATGGAGGAGTGGACGTGCTCGACGGAGGCAACGATGTCGCCGGCAACACGGCCAACCCACATCCCCGGGTTGACTTCGTGCCAGACCGGTTCAGCGGTCTCAGCGGACGAAGTGGTGTCAGATCTTCGCGACCAGTTAAGAGGTGTTTCTGGTCCGACTGCCAGGATGCTCACGAGGCAGCCCCACCGACGACGGTGCTGCGCAGGTGGGTCTTGGCGGTGTCGGGCGTGATGTGGGTTCCCTGGTGCTGGCCGAAACGATCGCAGACGATGAAGTGGTGGCCGTCGTGTTCGATGGTGCCGAGGAAGGTGGCGGCGGTACTGGCGACCTAAAAACCGGGTTTGGGTTCGGCGGAGGACACAGTAGGGGTGGTGGGCAGCAGCAGGGTCACGCGTGGTCTTTCTTGGTAGGAGTGGGCCCTCCTCGTAGGGGCGAGGAGGGCGGTGCGGTTCGGGCCGCACTTGTTAAACGCTTCCCAGCACCCATTCGTCACACTCCTGCACCACAAGATGTGGCACTGATCTGCTCGGAGGCAAACAGGAGGGCCTTCCCGCCTCAGTCAGTGGGAAGGCCCTTACAGGTTGGTGTGGGCTAGTTGCCAAACATGCCGCCGAGTCTGCCGAGGAGGTCCTGCGGGTTGACGCCGAACTTGTCGAGCAGGCCTGCGTGCTGGTCGGTGTCGACCTTGTCGGGCAGTTCCCCTTCGGCCTGCTTGGCCTCGTCGTGCTTGCCGAGACTTTTCAGCTGCTCGATGATCTGGTTCTTGTCGATCTCCATGACCGGCTCCTTCTCTTGTGGGTGGTGGGTGAGTGGGGTTAGCGGCGCTTTGACTTCAGCAGCCCGGCAACGGGACGCTGCTGCTCGCCCTGCTGGGCGGCGAGGACGATCAGGACACCGGTGAGGACCGGGGTGGCCCACTGGAGGATCTTCAGCTGCTTCTGAGCGGTCGCGAGAGCCTTGGAGGCGAACTCGTCCGGTTCGGTGGTGCCGTCGGTGCCCTCGCCAGCGTGATCGGCGAGACGCTTCCCAAGAAGCCCAGACCACAGGGTGGTCCCTGCGGCGAGAAGGGTCAGGGTCAGCTTGATGCCCGTGTTGGTGCGGCCTTCCTTCTGAGTCGCGAGGCGGCCCTTGTTCGCCCCGATGAGCCCGATCCCGCCGATTGCATGCACGGTGAGAGCACCGATCTGCAGGGGGGCCCATTTCTTCCAGCCGAGAGCTGAAAGGGTGAGGCGCTCGACGGGGTCTTTGGCGCCGGCGGCGGCGCCGTTGAGGCCGGTGGCGCCCATGAGGTTGCCGCCGAACCAGGCGGCAAGGCCCAGGTCGTGCATGCTGCGGATGACGGTGTTGCGTCCAGCCATGGTGATGCTCCTTATGTGAGGTGGTGCATGGTGTGACTATTCGGTCTCGAGGGGGAGGCCCTGTTCGATCCACGCCTGGGTGCCGCCGTCGACGCTGACGGCCTGGTAGCCGAGGTCGATGACGATGTCGGCACCGCGGCTGCTGCGGTTCCCGGCCTGGCAGATGACGAATATGGGTTCCGCGTCGGGGACTTCATCGACTCGGGCGGGCAGGGTGTCGAGGGGGATGTTGATGGCGCCTTTGACGTGCCCGGTGGCGTGTTCGTTGGGTTCTCGAACGTCGACCAGGACGGGGTCGGTGGCGTTGTTCAGTTCGGTGACGGTGACGGTGTCGCTCATGAAGGGTCCGTTTCAGTGGTCGGGGGTGTGGGGCATGGTGCGGGTGAACAGGGTCCGGTGTGTGTATCCGGCGAGGGCGGCACCAGCGAGAGGGGCAAGGATGAACACCCACACCTGCCCCAGAGCGGCCGGGCCGCCATACAAGGCGGTGGCGATAGAGCGGGCCGGGTTCACGGAGGTGCCATCGACCGGGATCGCGATGAGGTGAAGCATGGTCAAGGTCAGGCCGATGGCGAGGGGTCCGAACCCGTCGACCGCGTTTTTGTCGGTGACGCCGAGGATGACGTACACGAACACGGCGGTGAGGATGACCTCAATCAGGGATACGGGGAGGAGGTTGTAGCCGCCGGGGGAGTGGTCGCCGAACCCGTTCGAGGCGAACCCAGATACGTGGGCCCGGTGGAAGTTCCTGTTGGGTCCGCCACCGACGATGACAGCCAGCGCCGAAGATGCGATGGCGCCGCCGAAGATCTGCGCGGCGATGTAGGGGCCGACGTCGATCTTGGGGAACTTACCGGCGATGAACAGGCCCACACTGACGGCTGGATTGAAGTGGCCGCCGGAGATGTGGCCGACGGCGTACCCGGCACCCACCACGGTCAGCCCGAACGCGAGAGCAACCCCCAGGTACCCGATCCCGAGGGTGTTCTGGCTCGTCGGGAACTGAGACGCGAGAAGGGCGGCGCCGGCGCCACCGAAGACGAGGACAAACGTCCCAAACGCTTCTGCCGCGAGGCGGCTGATCCGGGCGGGGCTGCGGGAGCCGTCGGGGTCCATCGGGGCGGCAGCGGTGTCGGGCACGGTTTCGCTTTCGGGTAGCGGTGGGGAATGTGGGAGATCTGAGGTGTGCGTCAGGATGCGGTGGTGCTGAGGTCGACGCGTTCTTTGCGGACCGTGTCCGTCACTGGTAGGTCTTCTGTGACCTGGGTGACGCGAACGCGAACCCGCTCGACCGGGACGACCTCGGTGGTGGTGATGATGCGTTCTTCGTGCAGCAAAATGTCCAGATCCGCCGCCGACAGCTGACCGTCGGGCACAGCCATGTCGGTGCCCGCTTCGATGGGTTCCCGGATGATGCGGAGTTCTTCCCGACGGAGAGTGACGGTCATGGTTTTTTCTTCGGTCACGATGACTTTCTCGAACCGGATCCGCTCTTTCGGGACTGGGACGGTACTGACCCGCAACTGCTCCTCAGATCGCACGACACCAGCAGTGTTGAGGTCTGGGACGGCTTGAGGCGGTGCAGTTGTCGTCACGGCCGGTGCGTTGCTGTAGTAAGCGCGGAGGGCGTGGACGTCGTCCGTGGTGAGGGTGTCGACGGAGGTGATCATGGGGGCGTCCTCGACAGCGGCTCGGGGGAGGCCGACGTGGAGGGCGGACCCGGGCTGGTCATCGAACCGGGCCCCGTCAAGAGGTGCGAAAGCGTTGGGGGCGCCATCAAAGCCCCTGTGGATGGAGACCCATAAGGGCGCGCCGGTGTTCTCGTGAACATAGACGCGTTCGACGGAGCCGATGATGTCGCCGTCGACATCCAGGACCGGGACACCGGGCAGGTCGGGGACGGATTCTGGGTTGATCATGGGGTGCTCGTTTCGGGTCGAGACCGCACGTTCACCGGTCCGGGAGATGAAGACGGGGCGGGCATCATCGTTGATGCCCGCCCCGGGTGTGTTGCCGCAGCCGTGGGTGAGGCGCAGCTGGTGGGTTACTTGCGGGCGGTGCGGATGCGGCGGAACACGGTCAAAGCGACCAGGAGTGCGCCGGCGATTTGGAAGGCGCGCGGGTTCTTGTTGTAGATGTTCTTGGCCCGGTCCAGCAGAGGTCCGGCCTTGGTGGCGGCGGCGTCGGTGATCTTCTGGGCGCTGTCGGCGGCGTGCTTGGCCGCGTCCTGTCCCTGCTCGACGGCGTTGTGGGCCTGGTCTTTCTTATCTGCGGGGGCGAGGTCGTCGATTTTGTCGTGTGCGGTGTCGGCGGCGTCGTCGATGTTGTCGTTGGGGGTGTTGTCGTTCGACATGAAAGCTCCTGGTGTGGGTTGCAGGCGAAGATGAAAGAGGGGTGGTGCGGGCGGGGGCTAGGGGTCACCGCCCGCACCAGTGGTGCGTCCTCGCCGGGATCCGGGGGCGAGGAGCTAACCCATTGGTTCGGGTTAGAGGCCGAGGCCGACTTTGTCGACCTTGCGGTGGTACCGCATCCCGGCAAGCCCACCGAGGATCGCTCCGACCAGCGCGAGGACCACGACGAGGATGAGGCTGATGATGCCGCCGGCGGTCATGTTCCCGTTGATGCTGTCGGTCGGGATCGTGCCGAGGCGGTTGAGGACGTCGAACTGGCTGCCGGCAATGACACCGATAATTGCGAGGATCACGGTGACGATGACCGCCCACAGCCACACGGCAACACCCTGACGAATCCCGTTGAAGCGGGCCATCCGCCCGGCCACGTAGCCGCCAGCGAAGTACGCGATGAACACGACCACGAGAAGCACGATCGCGCTGACGATGGTAGTCGTCGTGGCGTTATCCGCCGCGGCGTTTTTGGCGTCGTTGTTGCTGGCGGCAACCCCGACTCCGATACCGGACAGGATGCCGAGCAGCAGCACAGCAAGCCCTGTGGCCGTCAACCAGCCGAAGAACGCGGAACCGAACTTCATTCCGCCGAACTCGGCTTTTTCCCGCGCCACGACCGACTGCCGGTCGGTGGCGAGAGCGTCCCGGTTGGCACCGTAGACGCCGTGTTCGGATTCGTTTTGTCCGTCGTTGCCGCGGGTGCGGTTGTCTTCGGCCCCGGGGCCGCCAATGCTGCTACTCATGTGATCGTCTCTGTTGGGTGTTCGCGATTAGACGCGGTCGGTGTCGACGTCACCGGTCGTGCGACCGGTGGTGTTGGTGTCGTCTTCGAACTCGATCTGCTCCTTGCGGACGTCCTCGGTGACCGTCTGGTTCTCGGTCACGGTCTCGGTGCCGAGCTTGATGCGCTCAACAGCGACGGCCTCCTTGTCCACGACGACCTTGTCCTCGTGCAGGACCACCTCGTGCTCCTCCTCGCTGAGGTCGGCGCCCGAAAGCGCATCGCCACGGTTGGCGTCGGTGATCGGCTCGCGGGTGATGGTGACTTCCTCGTGGGAGACGGGGACGGTGCGGGTTTCCTGCTCGGTGACGATATACTTCCGCAGGCGAGCCTTGCCGGCTTCGGTCTGGCGGGTGCCGACGTGGAGCTGCTCCTCGGAGCGGGTCATGGCGTCGTCCGTGTTGGCGTCGGACGTGTCGTGACCCTCGGTGGGACGGCCGGTCTCGGTCTCGGCGTAGTCACCCGTGGTGGCGTTCTGGTCGTAGACCGGCTCCGTGTACGTGTCGGCCTGACCCGTGGTGGTGTCCTCGAGGCCGTAGTGGGCGTAGAGGGCGGACTCCTGCTCCACAGTCAGGTAGCCGTCCTTGTCGTCGGAGTGCGGGGCGTCCTTGACCTGGTCCTTCGTGTAAGGAACCTGCACGTCGTTGCCGGTCACGGTCGCCGCCGACAGAGGGACGAACGACTCGCCGCCGCCGAAAAGTCCGGTGTGCGCGGTGACCCACTCGGGCTCGCCCGTGCGGTCGTCGGTGAAGATCTGGCCGATTGAGCCGATCTTCTTGCCGTGCTGGTCGACGACATCGCCGCGGCCAGAGAGAAGGGTGTTGATTTCGTCGGTGCTGATCACGATGTTTTCCTTTACCGGTTGAGGGCGACAACAATGTCGGTCCGCCCTAGAGAGGTGATGGTGCTTTCGGGTTGGTGCTCTACAGGTGGTGCGGTGATACCGGTGATGCGTCTTCCTCCCCTTGGATTAGGGGAGGGAAGTCAGGGCTGTGTTGGCGTGGGCGCCAGGTCAGGGCTGGTGCCAAAGTGCACGGCCGCGATGCCGCCCGCGAGAAGCCCCAGCAGGGCGAGGGCGACGAGAAATCCGTGGAAGACGCTGGCTGGGATCCGGCTGGCCAGCGTTCTCCGTGCGGGGCGGGTGGCGGTTGCGGGCATGGCGTGGGGGTCTTTTCTAGCGGTGGACCGGTTCGGGCGGTGAAGGGCTAGAAAAGACCCCTGTGGCGTGCTGATCAGGCAGGTGCTATTTGGCAAATGCTCCTCCACGTGGAGGCGATGCGGTGGTGCTATTTGCGGAACGTGCTGCGACGTTTCCGTGTCAAATTGGCGTTCTTCACGGCCGCGTCTTTCCGAGACTTTCGAATGACGCCCACGATTGACAGGACCACGGGCAGGTATTTCAGCAGACGGATCATGGTGCTGTCGTTTCTATTCGAGGCGGGTTTTCTTCGCCACGCGGGCGCGGAACCCGCCGGAGATTTGGATCATCGCCGGGACCTCGAATCCGAGCAGCTGGTCCAGGGCCTTCAGGTGCGTCTGGATCGTGTCGGAGACATCCTTGGGGGACACCCCGCGACGGGCCGTGGCACTGATTTTGAGGACGTTGGTGCCTTGGACGTCATACGTGGTGACGGACGAGGACACCAGGTCGTCGCGGTCCTTTAGCGCTTCCTGGAGTGCTTCTTTGGCGACGCCGGCTTTGACGATGGTGGACCCGTGTTCGGTGGTGTCGTCGTGGAACAGCTCGGACGTGTGCCCGTTGCCCTGTTTCACGATGAACCGCACCAGCAGGATTACGATGATCACCAGGACGGCGATCAAGGCGATGTACAGCCAGCTGGACCCGGTCGCAAACAATGGCGCCGCGCTGAAGGTCGAAGCGACGTTCGTGGACACTGTCGGGGCGGTCGACTTCCAGCCGGAGCTGAACGCCGGGAGGACACCGAGGAGGATCGAGGCAGCGCCGAGGATCAGTACGACGAGGCCGACGATGAAGATGAGGAGCCGGTTGGCGCCACGATTGGTGGTGTTCATGCGCCGACCTTCCCAGCCTTTTTGATGTCGATTTTTGAGCGGAGTTTCGGGGAGACGTCGTAAGCGGCGAGCTGCTCGTCAACAGCGTCCTGAACCCTGCCCTTGTCCACATCCCGACCGGTGGCCGGCGTCATCTCCACCACGGCACGGTTGTGCGTCACCGAGACGCGGGTATTGTCCGGGTCAGTGTTCGCCGCGTACGACGCGTGGCGTGCCAGGGCCGAGGCGATGACCTCGTTATCGATCACCGTGACA
The DNA here is from genome assembly GCF_003752365.1 of Frondihabitans sp. PhB188. Lineage (GTDB taxonomy): Bacteria > Actinomycetota > Actinomycetes > Actinomycetales > Microbacteriaceae > Frondihabitans. The sequence continues at coordinate 112,750 of NZ_RJUO01000006.1, forward strand.
GCCCGATCCGTGTGGATCAGGTGCCGGGCCCGACGGCCGGAGGTGAAGGAGGCGATGATGAGCCAAAGTCCGATCAGGGCGAGGATGATGCCCGCAACGATCAAGATCCATACGGGCAGAGTGTTGACCCCGACGAGGCCCTTTGCCGCATTTCCAGGCGTGACCAAAAGCGGTTTCTGTCCGGCGATGGCGAGGATGATCTCGATCACGGCGTACGCGGCGGCGAGGATCAGGATCACGGCCAGGACGATCGCGAGGACCGACCTGGGGGAGTGCGTTTCGCGGCGCGCGATGCGCGAATACGTGGACTTCGTACTCATTTGACGCGCCCTTCTTCCTGAATGTCGACACCGGTAATCTTGACGATCACCCGAGCGACCTGGTTGCCGGTGAGCTGCTGGACGCGGGTGCGGATCTGCTCCTGCGCGGTCTTGGCCCGCGCTAGCAATGGGCCACCTTGCCGGTCAACAACCCCGGGTTCGTTCTCGATCCGCAGAAGCGACGGAACCCGGATTGGCGCCGACACGGTCAGTGACAGGTTGCCTCCATCGTCGTTGAGGTCGACGGAGACTGTCTTGGAGTTGACGCCGAGGGCGTCGGCGGTGACGGCCGAAACGACCCGGTCCAACGCACGCGGTGCGATCTTCGTCCGCCCCGGCAGCTTCTCCCACTCGTTTTGCCGCGTGGGGGTGGGGGTCGTTTCGGTCATCGTCATGAGGAGGAGCGCTTTCCCTTGAAGATGTCCAGCAGGGCCGACAACTCGATGTCACCGGCGACGATGCGCCCGATGATCGCCCCGGCCGCCATGGCGAGGGCGAGGAGGATGAACGCGCCGAAGCCGAGAGTCATCCAGGTCAGGACGAGGGCGGCTGCAACGGCGATCCCGGTGATGGTGGGGGTCACTTGACGCGGCTGTCGGAGTCGTCGTCGTCATCGTCGGAGGGGACGAAGACGTCGGCAATGGTCACGTTGATCTCCGCGACCTCCATGCCGACGATGTTCTCGACCGCGTCACCGACGGCGTTGCGGACGTTGTCCGCGAGGTCCTGGAGGGCGACGGGGTACTCGGCGGTGAGGGTGACGTCGACGGCGACCTGGGTCTCGCCGACCTCGACGGAGATGCCCTGGGCGAGGTTCGTCTGGCCGGCACGGTCACGGATCGCACCGATGGCGCGGCCCGCGGCACCGCCGAGGGCGTGGACGCCGCGGACCTCGCGGGCGGCGATACCGGCGACCTTGGACACGACGGCGTCGTTGATGTTGGTCTTACCGGTCTCGGTGGAGTGCGCCGGGGTGACGGCCTTCGACGAGGACGTTGGGATCACGGCGTTGGGGGTGGGGGTGGTGTTCGACATGAACGTTCTCCTGAAGTTGATGAGGTCCAAAACACCATGCTGGTGTCCTGGCGGATCAACTGCCCCGGAAGCAAGTGGTGGTCCCCCTTACGAGGGGCAGTTACTAAGGAAACGAGTGGAGCAGACCATTCGTCACAGAATTGCCCGAAAATCTTTTGGACGGTCACCTGAAGCTGCGGCAATACGCAGCGGCGCGGGTGTTAGCCGGTGATGTAGGCGATGGTGACTTTGACGTTCATGTCCTGCCCTGTGAGCGCGAGTTGTTCGCGAATCCGGGTGCAGACCGTTTCACCGATCTCTGCCGCGGATTTGGAGAGGTCGATGCCCACAGACGCCGAGACGGTACCCCTGGCTGGGTCGACGATGACGTGTGCGGCGGGAACGGGAGCACCCAGTTCGGTGAGGACGCGGTGAGCGGTGCCCAATACGGGAACAGCCCGGGTGGGCATGTACAGCCGAGTCACCCCCGGGGTGTTTTGGACAAGGGTGGTCAGTGCGTCTGAGAGAGAGGTGTCGGGGGTGGCCGTGGTCATCAGCTGTTCTCCATCGGGGTGATGTGCACGTCGCTGATGGTGACCGTGATCCCGGCAACAGTCAGGTCGGTGTTTCGAGCCAGGGTGTCCTGGATGGCGTCCCGTAGTTGCTCGGCCGCGTTGGGGATGTTGTTGCGCCAAATAATCGTTGCATCCACTTCCACCGTGACCGGCTCATCCAATACGGTCACATCCCCAATCAGGGCGCTGCGTCCGATGAGGATCCCGTGCACCATGTCGCCCGCGGCGCGAATGAGACCCCGGACGGCACCTTCGGTGATCACCAGCTCTGTATGGAGGGCCGCAACCCGGTACGGAATCTGCCGGCCGGTCCGGGACTCCAAGGAAATGTTCTCCAACAGCGACGTCACCCAGGTGTCATCGCGGGGTTCTTCCAACGCTGCCTCTTCCTCGAGGAACGTCGCCGTTAGGGCTTTCAACCGCGACAGGGCCGCCAATGCGATCTGGCAGGACGGTGAGATATCGATCACCGGATCCCGAGGGGTCATCCCGGCGTCCAGATAGTCGGACAGATCATCGACCGTGTATCCGTCGAGATCTTCCGGTTCCAAAGCGAAAACAGCGGAGGCGGGGACGTCACTGTCCAGGAGATGCCTCGCGGCGGGGTCAGGGATGGGGTCAGGGCTGGTGCTCATCGCCAGGCCTCCATCTCTCGAATCATGTTCTTCCGTGCTCGGGACAGTAGACCCCGGACCGTACTCACCGGCTGATGAATCTCCGTGGCGATGTCGTCGTAACTGTAGCCACCGAGTTCTTTCAACACCCAACACTGCCGCTGCTCCACTGGAAGGGTTGATAGGGCGACACCCAGAGCTCGCTGTCGGCTTGCGGCCTCCACGGAGTGTTCGGGGCCGTCCTCAGTTCGGGCGGCTTGTTCATGGTCATCGATGTCATCATGGTCACGTCGCGCCCGGACCCGGTCGATGGCTTTCCGCGATGCGATCGTGAGGAGCCACCCGCGAACCCCGTTGGTGTCTTGCAAGCCCGGTAGCTGCTGCCAGGCGGTCAGGAAGGTGTCCTGGGTGACATCGTCCACGTCTGCTCCGGAACCGAGAATGCGGCGGGCATACACCCGCACCACGCGCTCATGCCGACGGACCAACGTGGCGAACGCCCGGACGTCACCGTCACCGGACCGACGAGCAAGGACCGGATCCGCAAATTGCTCCAGGGCTGAACGCTCGTCAACGCTGGGCACGTCGAAGATCCCCGTGAGTCGAAGGGGACACGGCCGCGGTAGCACAAGGCAGCACCAGTTGAAGGCGAACAGCCATGAAGGACAAACCGACCCCACGTTGGCAACCACCCCAGGGCAGTGTTCGGATCACCGGGCTGTCTCCTCAGGTAGAAAAGTCGTGGCTTACGACGTAAGTCCCGACAGTACCTTACAACGTAAGTCTTGCTAGCGTGGGCTTTGTCGAGTGCAACCGCGTCTCCAGCCCCGCTGTCAGCGAAAAACCGCAGATCGACAGGGAGATCGTGGCCGTGGAACGACCGAAAAAATCAGTACAGACGGGGCCAGCTCCCATGAAACTGAGTCGCGAACTCATTGTCAGGACAGCGCTGGGTCAGATCGACCGTTTAGGTCCGCAAGGCTTGTCGATGCGGTCCCTGGCCCAGGAGCTTGGCGTGGAGGCGATGTCTCTTTACCGCTATGTCCACGGGAAAGAAGACCTTCTTGAGGGTGTCGTCGCCTCGCTGATGAGCGACCTCACCTCCCACCTCGAGGAGGCAGAAGGAGAGCACTGGCAGGCGTTCATGCAAGTGGTCGCCCATGCGGTTCGGCACATCGCCGCCGAGCACCCCAAGGCGTTCCCGCTCGTGGCAACTCGGCACCCTGCCGCGCCCTGGCTTCGACCACCTCTTCGAAGTATCGAAGTCGTCAACACATTCCTGAAGGCTCTGACCGAAAACGGGTTCACCGATCCGCAAGCGGTCAACGCCTACCGGGCATTCAGCAGCTTCCTCCTCGGTCAACTCCTCCTGCAGTCCGTGGTCCGAGGAGCCGAAGCCGGACCTGCGGAAGAACCCTTGGACGAAGGCGGCGCCGACATCCCGGCTGGCGACGGCAGCATGTCCCTCGAGGTGGCACCTGAAGTATTGCGTCTCCGCCCGCTTCTCAGTGAGGACCGAAGCGATGAAGAATTCGAAGTGGCTCTCGAAGCGCTCCTGGACCGGTTGGACCGGGAACTCTCCCAATAGGCGGGACCCTCTGCTTCGTTATTCCGTTAGTTATTGAGAGATGTTTTGTTGTTCGGCGTGACGAAACAGGCCTCCCACTCGTTGTCTTAGCGACAGCACTCTTTTTCTGCCGCCGCTCACCAATGCAAGGACGCCATGGCCGACTCCGACACCACCCCCACCTACTCCCTCGACCAGACCTCGCCCACCACCTGGGACGTCTTGCTGGAAGGGTCCGCCCTGGTCGCGGGGACCATCACCCAGGACGGTGACGAGTACCTCCTCGCCGACGCACAGAACCTGTCCCGCGGCAGCTACCCCACCGTGGTGGAAGCGTGCGCTGCCCTTGCGGACGGGGACGCCTAATGGCCGACCCGACAGCCGTGCTGCTTGACATCGACGGCACCCTCGTCGACTCGAACTTCCTCCACGTCGAAGCCTGGGACTACGCGTCCACCTCAGCCGGCCTGCACGTCCCCGCCTGGCGGATACAGCAAGGCATCGGTGCGGACTCGGACGAGCTCCTCGACCAGTTGATCGGTGACGAGCCCAAATCGGCCCGGGATGACGTCAAGGGTTTGCATGACAAGCGGTACAAGCAGCTCGCCCCCCGCTTAAAGATCCTCGATGGCGCCCAGGAGCTCGTCGCCGAGCTCGCGGGACGCGGAATCCGGGTGGTACTGGCAACGTCCGCTCCGCAACAGGAGCTCGACCGGCTTCTGACCCTGCTGAGCATCGGCGACGACACCTATGCTGTCACGTCCGCTGAGGACGTGAAAAAGGCCAAGCCCGCCCCCGACATCATCGCCGTCGCCCTGAACGAGGGAGGAGTCGACGCCAATCACGCGGTCCTGGTTGGTGATTCGGTCTGGGATATCAAGGTTGCCACCGCCGCGGGTGTGACCTCGATCGGGTTGCTCTCCGGTGGCACCGCCGACGCGCTCCTTCGGCAGGCTGGCGCCGCCGAGGGCTACGACGACGTCGCCACCCTCCTCAGCTCCCTTGAAACCAGCGCTCTTGCACGCCTCCTCGACCCGGAAAGAGTGACCTCATGACTGTCTTCACCGCGGAAAGCACCGCTTCTAGCCGGCACCCGCAGGACTGGGGCCGCGCCGTCGCCGTCGCCCTGAACTCCCTGGTCGCGCAGTCGCAGAACGCGGACACGGACCTGAACACATCCGAACTCTTCGGCGCCGACCTGAACCTGCACATCGACGAGCTCGCCGGTGGCGCACGCCTCAGTCTTACGTGGACCAAAACCGACACCGCCGACTAACTCGGCCAGCCCTGGGTCTCTATCCGCCCAGGCATCAAGTTGACCGCACCAGCCCGCAATCTCCACGCAAAAGAGGACCCTCCCATGCCCGTCTACCTCCAGACCGGCCTCGCGTGGGTCATCGACTTTATCTGCGGTGGTGGACAGGGTGAACAGGCCCTCGTTCGCGCCGGCAGGGACCATCGTGTTGTCGCGTTGGCCGACCGTTTGGTCGAGGGTGCGGACAAAGGAGGGGAACAAGGTCTTGCGGGACCGGCGGGGACGAAGAGAACAAGAAGGCGCCTTTGATGGGTGGTGCATGGGAAAGCCCCGCCGAGCGAGGACTACGCGGCGGGGCTTCCAAGGGTGACAAGGCTTGTTATGCGTTTTTGACTTCGTCGGCGGACCCCTGAGCGGAGTCCTTCACATCGGATGCAGCGCCCTGTGCCTGGTCTTTGACGGTGCCGGCGGCGTCCTGGGCGGTGTCCTTCACCGACGCGACCGCGTCCTGTGCCGGGCCTTTGAGGTTTTGGGCGACGTCTTGCGCGGCGGACTTGGCCTGGTCGACCAGCGGGGCGGCCTGCTCCTTCACCTGGCCGGCAAGGTCCTGTTCTTTCTCCGATGAGGGAATCAGGGAGCTGACCAGCCACCCGGCACCGAACGCGAGAAGCCCGACCGCGAGGGGGTTGCCCTTGACCTTCTCGGCGGCCTGCTGCCCGGCCTGCTTGGCGGTGTCCGTGGCGTTCCCGGTGGAGCCGGTTTTGTCGTGGACGGCCCCGAACACGGATTCTTTCGCGTTCGTGAACCGGGACTTGACCTTCTCGACCTGGCGGTGTGCCACCTGGGTCGGGTCGACCTTGTCGGCGAGGGCGTCGACGTCGAAGCCGAGCCCAGCCCGGGTGGCGTCGATCTCGGCACGGATCTGATCCGGGGTCTTCTTCTCGCCGTTGTTCGTGGCGCTGCTGTCTGTGGTGCTCATGCGTGGCCTCCGGGCTTCACGGTTTCGGGGATCTTCTTCAGGGAGTCGACCGTTTTCGGTGCTCCGTTGATGTCTTTGAGTTCCTTCTTCCCACGGAGGAACAGGACCAGGGCGACGATGCCGTAGATCACCGCAATAACCACGGCGGATAGGGCGTTGTTGAGGAGGAACCCGAGTCCCCACCACGCGGCGATCGACAGAAACAACAGGGCGAACAGGGCGGTCAGGCCGGCGCCGCCGACCAGGCCGGCACCCTTCCCGGCTTTCTTCGCTGACTCCGTCAACTCCGCCTTGGCAAGCTCGACTTCCTGCCGGAACAGGGTGGAAATGTCTTTGGACACTCCCGTCAACAACTCGCCAAGCGAGGTAGTCGCCGCCTTCTCTTCCGGGGTGATGTTCGGGTCGGTCATCGCTGCTCACCGAAAGGACGATCAGCAACGATGTCGTCGAAAGTCGGCGTCGCAGCGACGTGCGCGGTGCCTGCTTCGACGGGGGTGTCACCGAACTGCTCCGCGGTGCGCTCGTAACCCACAGCCGGTTCCTCCGTGACGGGGGAGTGTGCTGAATCCGTCTGCGTGGTCGAGGACGGCGTGTCCGACTTGGCGTCAGCGGTCAGCGCCTTGGTGAGCCTGCCCGCAAGAAGTCCGGCGCCGGCGGCGATCGCGATAAATGTTCCCGGCTTCCGGGCGGCGAAATGCTTCACCTCATCCAGAAGCGACCCGGGGTCGCGGCCGTCAAGCCATGACGCGGCCGACCCGGCACGACCGGACAAGTTCCGCACCAGCTCGGAGGCGAGCCCGTTACCGTCGGACTTCTCGGCCATTGAGGACAGCTCGTCCGAAATTGAACGTAGCCCTTCTGACACTTTCTGCGACTGGGTGCCGGCCTGCTCTTTCAGCTGCGACGTCGCCTGCCCGTAAAGATCCTTCGCCTGGCTCGTCACCTCAGAAGCGACCTGACCGGCCTGCTCCTTCGCGGCGCCAGCAACATTCGAGGCGGCATCTTTCGCGTCACCAGCGACCTGAGTTGCCTGCTCCTTCGCCGCACCAGCCTTCACGGTAGCGGCGTCCTTCGCCGACGAATCGGTGTCGGAGGAAGTGCCGCCAGCGGAGTGGGCTCCTCCGGCGGGTGTCAGCGGCGGCGTGTAGCCGGTCTGGCCGTAAAGGGGTGAGCCGTAAGGCTCGTTCGGGGGAACAGTGCTCATGACTGGCCTTCTTTCTGTTGTTCTGTACGTGAACCCCCATTAGTAGCCGGAATCAGCGCGACAGGCCCTTCTGCTTCCTGCTGCAGCGTCACAGAGAGCACCGAGGAACACAGGCCCGGCACTTGACTAGCCGGCGATATTGGCCCAGACCGGGGTGTCTGGAGTCGAATGGGCAGGGGCTCACGCACGGTGAGTACTACGTGAAGGGAACCGGATTATGGGACTGCTGGATAACGCGAAAGACGCCCTGAACAGTGACAAGGGTGAGCAGGTCAGCGACACCGGGATCGAGAAAGCCGAAGACGCCATCACGGACAAGACCGGCGGGAAGTTCGACGACAAGATCGACAAAGCCGGCGACGCCGCCGACAGCAAAATCGGCAACGACTAACCAGCAACCGGCTGCAACAGCGAAGCGGGCCACACCTTCCGGTGTGGCCCGCTTCTCGTTGTCTGGCTAACATCAGCCCGCGGGGTTGTCCACGGGGACGTCGTCGTCATCGGTGCCGTCGTCTGGGTCGACCTCATCGGGAGACGTCACCTCGACGTCGGGCGCGTCGTCCGGGACAGTGTCTCCCGGGGTGTCCGTGGTGAGGTCAGGGTCGGTGTTCGGGGAGTCACTCATGACATGTTCTCCTTCAATAGAGATGGTGCGGGGGTGGCTATTTGGAGTCTTCGGACGTGGTGGCGTTGTCCTGCGTGAGGGCCGCGGCCGGGTCCCCCGCAGGGAGCCACTACTAAGTTCATAAAGACGTTTGAGAAAGAGACGCCGATCCCATCGGTTCCGGCGTTTTTCTGGTTAGTTGTCAAAAGTGAGCGCCACGGCAATGAAATCCTGAACCGTGATGCTCGTGGCAGCGGACCACGACACGACGTCAGCCTCAGCGGAAATATCATCCGCGTCGGGTGCGTCGCTGCTGCCCGACGGGGACAGGATCCACACCTTGCGGGCGCCTTTCAGGCCCTCGAGCTCGGTGAACAGGCGCTCTCGAAGGTCGGCCTCGGAGCCCACCACGATGACACCCACCTGGGCGGACTCCGAGGCCAAGCTCGTGACCGTCACCCCGGCGGGCTTGCTGTCCTCATCGAACAAGTCCGGGGCTCGCCCGATGAGTCGAACCCGGTCACCGTCCGCGATACCGAGAGTGGTGAAAGCGGATGCGTCTGAAGCGTCTGACATGGGAGCTATTCCTTCTTTGTTGGGGGTGAGATGGTAGGCGTCCGGTGCGTACGCCAGGCCGTTGGTGGCCCGGGGCGGAATGGTGTTCCGGGGAAGGGGAGTGTCAGTCTTCGGTGTTGCCTCGGTCTTCGGGTGCCACCTTGGTCTCGGCATCCGACCGCGTAAATGATCAGCCATACTTTCCGCTCCCTCGCCGCCGTGGTCATGGTCGACTTGCTCGATCAACCCCGACAGCTTCTCGCCGTTCGTTGCGTCGTCGCTGCCGTCCATGATGGGTCCGGTCTGGGTGTTGTCGCTCATGGGCGGGACGCTACGCGCACCCCCGGCGCTGCGTCACGAGTCCTTTCTCGATCCAAGCACCGGGTGTGAAAGTCGTCACCTCTTACCGCCCGATAGACGGTCACTCACTGGGTCACCGGCCACCGGCCACCGGCCAGCGCGGAGAGGCCTGGCCGGACGGCCCGGAAGGCTCGGGTTAGTACGCAGAACCGGGGCACGTCCCGCATCGGGCTGAGCCCGCCGTAAACCGGCCTAGTGACATCGGAAGCCGCAAGGCCCGGATCTCAGAGGCAGGGTTCGTTAGCCTTTGCAAATGGCCGCTTCGCCCGTCGTTACCCTTCTCGAGCAACTCGTTCAGATTCCATCGGTCTCCGGATCGCCGGCGGAACGTGAAGGCCTCAAGTTCGTAGAGCAATGGTTCCAAGGGTCGGATGCATCGACGGCCGAATTCGTCGACGCGTCGGATGGGCGTGATGCGTGTGTCTTGGTTATGCCAGCCCACGTTTCGGATTGTCGACTCTTGCTCTTTTCCGCCCACATCGACGTCGTGCCCGTCACGAACGGAAACGAGTGGAGTGAAGATCCTTTTGGCGCGCGTGTGGTGGCTGGGCGTCTTCACGGTCGTGGTTCCTCCGACATGAAATCGGGACTGGCCGCTGCCATGATCGCCATTCGGCAGCTGCATGCTCAGGGTGTACCGGTTGCTCTGGCCGTGAGCACCGGCGAAGAGCTGGGGTGCCGGGGCGCTAGTGGAGTGGCTTCAGCACTTGAAAGCCTTACGGTCGGTGCGGTGATCATTCCGGAGTCCACCGGCAATCGGGTCGTTTTGGGTCATCGAGGGGCTCTTTGGTTGTCCGTCACGACGTCCGGGCGGGCAGCGCACGGCAGCACTCCCGAGAGGGGAGTCAACGCGGTTCTGGCGATGACGGAGGTCTTGGCGGGACTTCCGCAGATCCCTTTGGGCGCGCATGAATTTCTCGGGGCAGAGACAGTCAATGTCGGTGCTATCAGCTCAGGCAGTGTTCCAAATGTGGTGCCGGATCGCTGCGTGATCAAGGTCGATCATCGACTGGCGTCGACGGACCCCCAGGAGATGGTGAATTGGTGGCGGGATCGACCCGGTGTGAGCGATGTCGGCGTCGACTTGCTTCTGGATCCCGTCTGGACGAATATTCGTGACGAATTCGTGGCCATGCTCCCCGGTGAGGTCAGTGCCGAGCCGGCGAGCTATTTCACGGATGCGTCAGTCCTCGTACGAACTCTTCCACCTCGAACGCCGGTAGTGGTCTGGGGACCGGGAGATGCATCGACAGTGCACTCCGCGGATGAATCTGTCGACATCACGGCAGTCGAGTCCGCAGTGCACATGTTCACCGAGGCTGGACGTCGTTGGCAGATGTCGTCTGGGCTGGAGTCACGCGCCGATGGCGGCACCGACGCCGTAGGCCTCTAGACGTCGGTCCTTCACGGGGTTGTTGAATGCTCCCCAGGCGCGTGAGCGTCGTGCTTCGGCGACGTCCACGTCTCCGAGGATAATTTCGCTACCGTCAAGAGAGGCCGGTCCAGCTACGGGCCAGCCTGTGTGGTCAACGATGAGGCTCTGGCCGATGAACTCCTGCCCACGCTCGGTACCGACGCGGTCAGCCGCGGCGACGATGACACCGTTGCTGTGGGCGTTAGCCATGGTGAGGATGGTGGCCATCCCAGGTTGTCCTGGTTGCTGTCCTGGGATCGGGACCCAGTTCGTGGGCACGCAGACGATGTCCACTCCGCCGAGGGCAAGCGATCGATAGCTCTCCGGGAACCAGCCGTCGTAGCAGATCATCATGCCGAGTCGGCCGATGGGAGTCGTGACGACCGGGAAACCAAGGTTGCCGGGTTCAAAGTAAAGGGCTTCTTCGTCCCAGAGGTGCACTTTTCGGTAGGTCGCCAGGTATCCGTCTGGTCCATGCAGAATGGCAGCGTTGTAGAGGGATGCGTCGACGCGTTCGGTGAGGCCGGCGACGATGTAGAGGTGGAGCTCTTGAGCGAGAGCTTTCCAGAGGGCTGTGGCGGGGCCCTCGCCGACGACCTCGCTGAGCGAGAAAGCTTCGTCGCGGGAGGCGAACATGTAGCCCGAGTTGGACAGCTCGGGAAGCACGACGACCGCGGCGCCATCGGCTGCCGCGGCGCGGATGGCCGTTTCCATGGCGTGAAGGTTGGTCTTAATGTTGCCGAATTCGGGTTCGTACTGAACGACTGCCAGGCGGATCATGAGTGCTCCCTTGTGCGGTTCAAGCGGTCTGTGTCGGGTTGGACGAAGTGACGGAAACTCCCGCGCTGGACAAGACGGACCGGAAGTTCCTCGTGAATACGGGTGGTGTCTTCGCCGTCGATAGCGCGCAGGAGGAGGTCCACAGCGGTTCCCATCAGCTTTTGTGCGGGCTGGGAGACCGTCGTCAATGCAGGGCTGCTGACGGTGGCGACGCTGATGTCATCGAATCCGGCGATCGCGAGGTCGTCGGGGATGCTGAGTCCGAGGTTGCGGGCGACGTCCATGACGCCGACAGCGATGAGATCGTTTCCGCAGAGAACGGTGTCGACCTCGGGGTGTTCACGAAGAAGACGCTCAGCGGCAGTTTTCCCAAAGTCGCGGGTGAAGGAACCGAGGTAGATCCGTCCGGCAGCCGTCGGATCAATGTCGAGGATGCTTTCTGCAAACGCGTCTCGGCGCCGCAGGCCCGACCAGTTCTCCTCACCTCCGCCGATGTAGGCGAACTTTCGGCTTCCGCTTCGGCGGGCAAGATCAACGAGCTGAGACATGCCCGAGGCATCGTCGACACCCACGAACGCGGTGGTGGTGCTGTCGGCATATTGGTCAAACTGAACGGTAGGGATGGTGTTCGAGACCTTCTCGATAGCTGCACCGCTGTGTGCTTTGGAGCAGGCGCTGATGAGCAGGCCGTCTACCTGTCGGTCCAGGAGCATCGAGATCTGCTGGGCTTCGAGGTCTGGGTCGTCGTGAGAGCTGGTGAGAATAAGAGCGCGCCCTCGGGTTCGGAGTTCGGCTTCTGCGAGTTCGACGAGCTGGGGAAAGAACGGGTTGTCGATTCCTGGCACGACCATGCCGACGACCATCGTGCGCGATTGGCGTAGAGCGCGGGCCACAGTGTGGGGTCGGTAGCCGAGGCGGAGCGCAGTGTCTTGGACGAGCTGCTTGTGAGTGGCGGTGACCCCTCGCGCCCCAGAGAGCGCCCTAGACACGGTGGCGGTAGACACGCCCGCCTCTGCGGCGACGTCTTTGATGGTGGCTCTGGGCATGGTCTCCTCCTCGTCAGGGTCGGCTGAGGGAATGGACTGCCTCCACGGAGGCCTGCTCGCCGGTACCGGATGCGGCGGCCGCAAGGGTTTTCCCGAAGCGTCGGCGCCGCGGAACCACGCTAGTGCGCCGCCACGGAGTGGCCGCTATCTCCCACGACGTAATCAACAGGAACGTGATCAAGCCGATGGAGGCAAGGACAACAATCGCGGCGAAGACGCCGGCCGTGTTGAACCTCGACTGCTGGATGGCGAGGTAGACCCCCAGGCCCCCCGTGGTTGAAGCTGTCGACTCCGCAAGAACCGCGCCCGTGACCGAGAACGTCGCCGACATCTTCAGGGCAGAAAAAAGCGGGGTGAAGGTTGCCGGGAGGCGGACGAGGGTGAAGATCTTCCAGCGGCTGGCCCCCATGGCGCGGGCCAGGTTGATGGAGTCACGGTCAACGGAGTGGAGTCCGTCGAGGACGTTGACGAGGACAGGGAAGAAGACGATGAGCCCGACGATGAAAAGCTTCGGGGCCAGGCCGAAACCGAGCCAAATGACGAGGGCTGCGCCGATGGCGACGACGGGAATCGCCTGCGTGATGATCAGGACGGGGTAGAGGAACCGGTACAGCAGCTCGGACTGGGACATGACGATCGCGAGGAGGAACCCGAGGGCGGAACCGATCACGAAGCCGAGAACGAATGACTGCGAGGTGACGAGGATGCCTTGCGCGATCGTTGCCCAATCCGATCCGATCGCTTGGAAGGTTGCCATCGGTGTCGGGAGGACAAACGAAGGGATGTGGAAGGCGACGACGACGAGCCACCAGACCAGGAGGAGGCCGACGATGGAGGCGATGGGGATGAGGATGTCGAGCCACCAGCGAGAGCTGAGGTTTGTGGGCATTAGGCACCAGCCTTTGCGTTGCCGTAAATGAGTTCGAGTGCTCGTGCTTTGTAGGCCATGAACCGGGGATCGGTGAGGTCCCGGATGCGGCGGGGGCGTTCGATGTCGACGTTGATAATTTCCTGAATGCGTCCCGGCCGGGGTGACATGACGACGACGCGGTCCGACAAGAAGATGGCCTCTTCGACGTCGTGGGTGACGAACAGAATGGTGCTGCCGGTTTCTTGCCACACCTGGAGGAGCCATTCCTGCATTTCCAGGCGTGTTTGGCTGTCGAGTGCCCCGAAGGGTTCGTCGAGGAGCATCACGTCGCGAGCGAAGCTCAAGGTGCGCATCAGGGCCACGCGTTGTCTCATCCCGCCGCTCATGGCGTGAGGGAAGTGGTTGAGGAAGTCTCCGAGGCCGTAACGGCGAGCCATGTCGGCTGCGTCCTGGCGGTCCTGCGTCGAGACTCGGCCGTGGAGGGCCTTGCCGAGGGTGATGTTCTCGAGGGCACTTTTCCAGGGGAGGAGAAGGTCCTTCTGAAGCATGTAACCGACGTGTCCCGGTTGACCTGTGATGTCTTGACCGTCGATGAATGCGTGACCCTCGGTGGGGGTGAGGATGCCGGAGAGAATGTTGAAGAGGGTGCTTTTGCCGCATCCCGAGGGGCCAACAACGGAGACGAATTCGCCCTCGTTTATGGTCAGGGAGGTGTTGTCCAGGGCGAGGTTCGCGTCGAACCGCTGAACAATGTCTCGGAGTTCGATCTTGACCGGGCTTGCAGTGGTCGTGGTCATGAGATCACCGTGCATTTTGTGGGGCCGAACCAGACGATGTCTTCTCTTTTGACTCCGTAAAGGTGGTTGCCGATGAAGGGTTCCACTGCCCAGGCCCCAGTAAGAGGGGTTTCGTTCCACTCGTCGATGTATCCCTCGTCGTACGACGAGTCTTGGGTGATTGAGTGGCCGATGTTCTGGAGCCGATCAAGAAGCAGCAGTCCGGTTGGTGCTCTGAGAGCTTCGAACTCAGCGAACCAATCGCAGGCGCGCATGCCAGGGCGGGCTGCGGCGAGAACGCCGGCGTGGAGGGCCTCGATGGTGTCCAGGGCCCGCTGTTGTGGGACGTTGTTGCCGCGGATGAAGGATCTGGTGCAGTCTCCGAACCAACCGTCCTTGGTGGTGGGGTGCACGTCGACAAATCCGAGGTCGAGGTTCCAGAGAAAGCGTTCTGACGGGATGTCCGTGGGGAAGCAGCTGAGGGTACCGATGCCGACACCGACGACGGTCGGTGTCCAAGGTTCGGTACTTCCCAGTTCCAGCATGCGCTGGTCGGCGCGGTCCCGGATTGTGATCTCGGTTTCACCTGGTTGCGCGTTAGAGGCGATTTCTTCGGCGACTTGGATGGCTAGCCGCTGGGCCGCGACCAACCCTGCGGGCGGGGTGTCGGTGAGAGTCATGGTCATTCCTTAGTCGTTGGGCTGGGCGAGCCAGCCGATGAGCTGCTGGAACAGGGCCGTGAACCCCGGCCAGTTCTGAAACTCGGTTGGCAACCAGTGAGGTCCCATGTCCGTTGCCAGGGCTGCCGTCCGGCCGGCGCCCGCCGTCCCGACGACGAGCAACGGATACCCGTCAACTTCAGCGAGAACCGATGAGTCCTCTTTCGCGATGAGCCGATGGAAGCCCAGGACGGCGGGCCAGGTTCCGTCGGTAAGTCCCCGGGTGATCGCATGATCGGTGGTGGCGGTGGGGCGAGGACCTTCGGGTGCTTCCTGTCGGTCGTCGCCGATTTCCATCTCCACAGGGAGCACACGGGCTAGAGGAGTTGCTCGATAGTTCGCCTTCGCTTCAATTCCTTGAAAGCTGAGGTAGCCACCGACCATGAGAAGCGAACCGCCGGCCTCGACCCAATCGGCCAGGACTTTCAATCGGTTCGGGCGTGAGTGCCCTTCGCGGAAAACCGGGGAGGAGAGCAGGAGTGTGTTCGCGCCGATGTCGCTGAGGACGATCACGTCGTAGGCGTCCAGTTCCTCGGCTGTTGCGGGGAACCCTTCGGCAGCAACATGATTAGGCTGGAACGTGACGTCGTGCCCGGCGGCGCGGAGGGCCGCAAGGAAAGCGTCGGCTCCCTCCTCATATGTGGACGTAATGAAGGAGTCGAAACCCTTGGTGTGGATGGTGGTGCTGGACCAGGATTCGCCGGCGAGAAGAATGGTGCTCATGATTATTTCTGCAGCGCACTGTTCGTATAGTAGCTGCTGACCTTTCCTGCTTTATCGATGACTTTATACTTCGCTGCCGCGTCGACGATGTCGGTCCAGGCGGCGTTGGTCTGGGTGAGGTCACTTGCCGTCAGCGTTTTACCCGCCGTACCGAGCAACGGGGCGGTGTCTTTCCACTGCAAAGTGGCGAAGGCCTTCGTTTCGGCTTTCGGGTAGTCCTTAAGGAACCGGGAAACGGCGTAGGTCGGGTGTGAGCGGGCATAGTTCATGCCCTCGATCGTCGCCTTCAAGAACTTCTTGGCCAACGCCGGATTCTTGCTCAGCCAGGAGCTGTTTGCAGCGAGAGAGAACACGGGCGCGTTGGGGGCGCCGTAGTTCTTCGCCAGGGCGACGCTGTATTTCTGTCCCAAGGAAGTCAGCTCGCTGCCTTCAGCATTCGTGACACCCGTAATGGCATCCACTTTTTTCTGCACCAGCAGAGGAACGGTGTCGTCGCTTGCGGTGACGAGGGTCACGTCGCTGAGCTTGAGGCCGACGTTGGCGAGCATGATTTGGAGCTGCGCGGCGGACCAGGAATCGGTATACGTCCCGATCTTCTTGCCCTTGAGGCTCGCCGGGTTGATTGGCGTGCCGGTCGAGGTCATGAGGCCCCAGTTGTTGGCTTCGCCGTACCGGGCGATCGACACGACTGGAACACCCTTCGAGGCACTGGTGACGACATCGACGGACGTTCCGAAGGCGAGATCCGCACGGCCCGTTCCGAGGTACTGCATCGTGGCGGATGTGTTCGGCGGGGCCATGATGTCGAGATCGATGCCTTCTTTTTTGTAGAAGCCCTTGTCCTTGGCGACGATCCAAGGAATCCAGAATCCGTCGGCCGTGGGCCACTCCTGGATCATCGTCACTTTCGTCAATCCATTGGCGCTGGTGCCGCTTGATGCACTACAGCCGGCCAAGGCGGTGGCAGCTACTGCGAATACGGCTACGGCCGCTGCAATCCGTCGGGCTCTCAAAGGGGTCGATCGAATTCGCATCTCGTGCTCCAGTGTCGGGTCAGGCAATTACACGGCAAACGATTACCGTAGGGGGGAAGGTAATCGATTACCAATTGCGAGCACAAGTGGTGAAACAGTCTTGTTTCGAGCGTGAAATGTCCTGGAAATCTGGCCTCAGCGTTCTCAGGCGCAGTGGCCGAACAACCACCGCGTCAAGATTCCTCCCCATTCATCGTCATCAAAAACATTTAGTTATCCGAAGACCCCACTAACGAGAAAGACCCATCATGAACCCGTCTGTAGCCCTGGCCGTTGTCGGCAGCATCAACGTTGATTTGGTGGCGCTGGCCGGAAGACTGCCAACACCCGGGGAGACCGTGGGTGGTGCAAAGCTTCATCGGCACCCCGGCGGCAAAGGGGCAAACCAGGCGGCGGCGGCCAGCAGACTGGGCGCAGACGTCCGATTCATCGGAGCCGTTGGCGACGACGCAGATGGCAGCACTCTGATCGATGGACTGCGGTCAAGAGGGGTCGATGTGTCGGAGGTTCGGCGCGTTGCGACTCCCACAGGTATAGCGCTCATCGTTGTGGATGCTGCGGGCGAGAACCAAATCGTTGTCTGCCCTGGAGCGAACGCGTTCGTCTCTCTCGAGGCCATTCGTTTCTCCGACAAGCAGGCGGTACTAACTCAGCTGGAAATCGAGATGGACGTTGTGCTTCGCGTTGCCGAAGCGGCTTCAGGGTTTCTCGTCGTGAACGCTTCTCCGGCACAGCGGCTTCCTGTCGAACTCCTCGAGTGCGTCGATCTGTTCGTCGTCAACGAATCGGAGTACGCACTCATGCCGGAGCTGAAACAAGCCAAGCTCGTGGCGGTCACCCTCGGCGAGAGGGGCGCCATGCTTTTGCGCTTCGGCATTGAGATAGCCCGTGCCGATGGCGTTCATGCGCGAGTGGTTAACACCGTCGGAGCGGGAGACGCCTTCTGCGCAGCGTTAACGGTGGCCCTTGCATCCGGAATGCCCCACGACCGTGCTCTGGCCGCGGGATGTGCCGTCGGCGCAGCCGCCGTCACACATCCCGAAACCCAGGTGCCCCTCGAAGCATTGACCCACTACGTCGGACTCTGAACGAAGAAGGGGCGGGGCACCATGCGGGGTCCCGCCCCTAAACGGCGCTCCGGCCCCAACCTCGCTGGGTTCCAGTCTTCGGGCGGCAATGCCGGCACCGGCCGTACGCGCTGATTGTTCTTAGAGGACAGGTGCCCCCGTTCGGCGTCGCGGTTGGCGAATGGCCCCATGTCGTGGAACAGGATCAGGCGGTGCGGATCCCAGTGGTGAAGCCACCACTCCGACACGGCCGCGAGGTCGTCTGACACGTCGATCATTCGATAGGCCAGCCACGCCGCTTTGAGGCGTTCCACCGCCTCCGGGTGCTCCCACCAGGTCGGGCACCACCGCACTCTCTGCGCGTCCGTAAAGAACTCAACCCTGGCGAAGTGTTCTTGCACCCACGCCACGAACTCCGCGTGCCACGGCCCCGCGGGTTGGCATCCTCCGGGTCGTCCGGGTTGAAACCGTCGCCCCCTCCGGCCAGCTCGTCCACGTCGCCGGCCGTCGTGTCGTAATCCGGGTCAGTCATTATCGATCGCCCCCACCGGAGCCGCAGTCGGGGCCTTGGCGGGGCGGGATTGTTGAGGAGGTCGGTTAGCTTCTTGTCCTCGAACCAGGGCTTGGCTTTCATCATCACCGGGCGGCCCTTTACCGGGAACATGACCATGTGCCAGCGGGGTAGACCGCCGTGGACCGAGAGCGGAACGCTCACCGTGCGTCTTCCTGAGGATGGGCGAGAGGCTAGCGAACGTATCTCCATACCGCGACGACTAGGAGCAGCAGGGAGACAACTGCGATAACGAGCGGACCCCAGAACAGCGCTCCTGTGTGGGTTGGAGCCAAGCCTGACATGGCGATCAGCACGAGGCTGGATGAAACCATTTGCCAGGCAATCTGCCTTCGGCGCGCATCTGGCTTCGAAGACGACTCTCGGGACATGCTCTTACGATATCCGGAGACTCGGACCGACGGAAGCCGTGCGCGTTACCAGACCGGTTTCGTGCGGTCAGACGACGTTCGCAGACGAACCTTGACCGTGCGTTACATATAGGCCGGGGTCAGCGCGTCCAGAAGTCCCCCGGATGACTCCCCGGTCGGAAGTCGAAGTATTCGAGCATCGCGGCGGCTTCGGGAAACCCGGCAGCGAGTTGTTCTGCAGAGTGGGCATCGCTGCCAAAAGTCACCGCTTGCCCGCCCTCCTCGACCCACCATTGAGGTGTCCATGGCCGCAGTCGACGGGTGTTCATCTCCAGCGCACGACCTGAGTTGGCAATGGCCCTCATCGCAGCTCGGAAGCCTTCCTCGAACTCCCGGGGATTGAAGGGGCCCGCGACGTTTGCTGGCCAGGTTCGGGCCGCGTAATCAATGTGGGTAAGCACCTCGAACGAATCGGATCCTGCGACCATCCGCGGAATCTCTTCGAGATAGGCCCACATCACTCCGGCTGGTGTGTGATGGCGGTACAGCGTCACAGGCTCGGTACGGTCCTCTCCATGAAACGGCAGCATGTGCAGCGACCCGTTGACTCGATCAATCTGGCCACTACCGAGGATCGCTGCGGCGGCATCAGCCCATAAGTGCGGTTGACCGAATTCGACGCCCGTCATGATTTTCACGCTGGGGAAGTCATGCCGGCACCGTTCAATGGAATCGAGATATCCGTCGAAATCGAACGTCGGCAGGTGAACATAGTTGTCCTCGTCAACGAGGACTCCGGCATGCGAACCCATGTCGCCGTCGCCGACGAGCCACCGGTCCTCGAAGTCGAGGTGCTCCGTAAACGCGATCGCCGGGAGGCCGATCAGCTCTGCACGGGCGCACGTTCGACGCATCAAGCCAACCGAGCTGGGGTCGGAACCGGCGTCCCAGGAGTATTCACTGTGGACATGCGCATCCGCGGGCAAGGTCATGCCGACGACCATGCCAGCCGCGGCCAGCGGGAGCAAGAGTCATGCAAACCAGAATTGACCCCCTACCACTGACTGAACCACTGCGCCTCTGCCCGTAAACCGAACGTCAATCGTTCCCGGTGAGCCGCGCTTTTGAGGCTCGCAAGACGCTCGAGTAGGCAGCATCAAAGGCTTCGTCGATTTTTGGCTCGAGAGCAGCTCTTAGAGAATTTAGAGCGACGACTTCAGCAGCGTCGTCAACGAAATCCGAGGAGCCATTGCCTCGCTGGTTTCGGTCCAGGAGATGAGCCAAGACAATGACCTCGGCGTATTCGAGATCGATGGTAACGGTCCTGGCGATGTCGCTCATGGACCAATTATGCGAGACATCATGCGGTGCAGCAGGGAACGGCTATCGTGCAGGGCCTTGGAGATGGGGTGGCGCGGAAACGGAGCCGTCTCCAGGGGCGATAAAAGTCAGTTGCCGGATGCTTGGTCGCTCGTCTCGCGTCTTTTGAGATCCCAACGGACGGCCTCGGCCGTGATTCGCAGGATGACGAGCAGGGCCCCGAAACCGGCGAGAGTCATAGCAGCGATGTGTTGGTAGAGGGCTAGCTGATCATGAGTGAGACCGGTCGCGTTGTCAAAGGTGGCCTCGGATGATGCCTTGCCGTAGGCCCAGGTGATTGCTGCTGCGGGGAAAAAAGCACCAGCGAAGACAAGTAATGCGACGCCCCAGGGATTAGTTCGGGAGGTGGCTGCTCCGGGGCTCGTCTGGAGTCCTCTTATCTCGAGCATTTCGGCTGGCTTCTCATCACTCATGGACACACCTATTGCCCACGGGGGACGCCACAGAAGTGGTCATGTTGGCGGCATCGGGAGCCCGCAACCACCGCGATCGCTTCGGTACACCAACGGCATACGAACAGTCCTCCTCGAAGTGGACGCCCGGGCGGCCTAAGCCGGAATACCGTGCACCATGAACCCTTTCTTTGACCTCGTCGTCGGACCAGACGGCACCGTTACCCTGCCGGCTGAATTGTTGGCTGAACGAGGTTGGGTTGCTGGGTCCAGGGTGGCCGTGATCAGCACCGCTCGCGGCCTGCTCCTCGATGAGCGCAGCACTCTAGAGGACCTAGTAAAGGCGGGCGCGTCGGGAGCGGACCCCTTCGGCATCGAACGCCCTTAGTCGGGGCAGATTCCATGCGGCTCGGACGACGTTCGCAAGCGAACGCTAATCGCGCGCCGACGCGCGGGGGCAAGGCACCTTTCGACTGCTTATGGATGAATTGAAAACAGCTCCTGAGGGGTTGCGTTGAGGGCGTCGCAGATGAACGTCAGAGTTGTGAATCGGATGGCTTTGGCCCGGTTGTTTTTGAGGATGGAGAGGTTTGCCATTGTGATCCCTGTCCGAGCTGACAACTCAGTCAGCGTTACCCTTTCGCGATTTAGTACCTCGTCGAGGTGACATTCGATTCGGTGTGCTCCAGCAGTCGGCTCGTGGGCTTCAGACAATCCCTTCCGCCTGTTCCTCGAGGAGGGCGCCTTGCCGGAATGCTGCGGCCAACGCGAGCGCAACGATGCCGGCGACCAGGATGGACATCGGCCAGGTCGGTCCGCTCAGTCCGATCGCCGTGTAGTTGCCGCCAAGGAAATGATGCTCGTCTTGGTCACTGACACCGCCGCTTCCGAAGAGCAGACCAATTCGTGATCCCAGATAGATCCAACCGGCGGTCGCCACAAGGCCCTGAAGTGCGCCGCCGCCAAGGAGAGTGAGGCTGAGGCGCCGCCAATTGCGCAGGACGCTCCGGTCGAAAGGCGTGGCCGCCCGGATACCGCGCAGGACGAAAAGCAGGAAGATCGTCGCGGCGAGAACGATAACGGCATGAATAAGGGATGGAGCGGCGCCTACGAGTCGGAGTGAGAGGGCTGCGTCAGCGAGAGTGCCGTGGCTTCCTTTCTGCAGGTCGGCCTGCTGGAGTAAAGGCAGGCTGCTGAGAGGAAGAGCGCTGCTGCCTCCACCGAAGGTGAGGATAAAGCGGCCGGTCACTGTCGTGATTGTCGTCGCGAGATCGGTCAGGATGATGAGGGTCGACACGACCAGAACGATTGGGTGCACAAGACGCAGAACGCCAGGCCGAGTACCGAAGGCCCTCCGTTCGGGCATGGCTGTAGCTGACATCTTCTCCCGTTTATTGATTGTCGATGTTATTGAAAATCAATATAGAGTCGGAAATCGAGCAGGTCAATGGTTTCGCTGCAGCGAATGGCAGCTTGTTTCGTTAGTCGAAGCCAATCAGGTAACCCCTTGCAGCCTGGCTCGGTCTGTGGCGCCGCCTACGCATGCCTAGGGTCAGGACAATTTGTCCTTCCAAATTGGCTTATGTCCAGCCGTCGTCAAACCTGTCCCGGCCTGTCACCGTGGGGGCTCCTCGGCAGGATCAGGGTCGGGGAGGCGCGGGGGGCGCGAGTCGCCTCCCGGGTAGCAACTACGGGTCAGGCGGGCTGGAGGTGACCCTGTAGCTCGACCTCCTCCATGATCTGTAAATCGACACCGGTAGAGCCGGATGCGGACATTGCCTCAAGCCACGCTCGGTTCACGGAACCCAGATGCGAGCCGTCGAAGAGAAAGGCCATTGGAATCCCCGGGCTTACCCAAATGCTCGACCGTCGCGTCTCGCCCGTCTTGGGCCGCCAGGAAAGGAACGTGCTTTCACCGTGGCGCAGCTTTGCCCCAACGATGATCTGGACGTGCAGAAGCGTGCGATCGTTCATCGGGATCGCGTGACCGCCGTACCGGAGGGTTCCCATGAGCGTCTTCCCTTGCGTGTTGGCAGGAAGGTGGGCTGAGGATCAGGGTCAGCCCACCAACGTTTCTGCGATCAACGGGTCTGGGCTGACTAGGGACAAGGTAGACCCGCCGGTCTTCACGCCGCAAGCGTCACATCGACGGATGCAAGGGCCAGGGATGTTCTCCAGAGCCTGTCCTGTCGACGATTGCGCCGGGAAGCCACCCACGACCCGTCAACTCGAGGTCATCGATGGCTGCGTCGTAGGTCGAGAAGGGCTCACTCTGCAGCAGTACCTCAAGCGAGTCCACGTCGAGGGCCCGCCAGCAGCAACCAGTCGCTCACCTCGGTCACCAGTCAGGGCGGGTCCTCGTCCTCGGCGACTTACT
This sequence comes from Frondihabitans sp. PhB188, assembly GCF_003752365.1. Taxonomy (GTDB): domain Bacteria; phylum Actinomycetota; class Actinomycetes; order Actinomycetales; family Microbacteriaceae; genus Frondihabitans. Next base: position 135,297 of record NZ_RJUO01000006.1, read on the forward strand.
TGAGCGACACGGCGGCGACGGCGTACCTGCCGCAGACTGTCAAGTCCGATACCGGGTCGGGGTCCTCGACATCGACGATGCACTACACGGCCTTCGGCCAGCAGGACTCCTCGACGTCGACGGCGGATGACGGCACGTCGGTGGTGGCGAACCTGACCTACAACACGGCCAACTCCATCACCGATGGCACCGTGGCGACGGCGACGGCGCCGGGGAACACGAACAACCCCACCACCTACGGGTACAACACCGACCACCAGCTGACCTCGATCACCCCGGTGACGGGGAGCTCGTTGCAGGCGAAGGCGTTCACCTACGACTGGTTCGGGCGCCTCGCCACCCAGACCGACGGGGCAGGGAACACCACCTCGTACACCTACGACAACAACGACCGGCTGCTGACCACCTCCTTCTCCGACAGCACGCCCACCGTCACCGACACGTATGACGCCGGCGGGCACCTGCTCACGGAAGCCTCGGGTCCTGGGACGGTGACGAGCACGTATGACCAGCTCGGCCGGCTCACCTCGACTGTGAACACCGCCGGGGGCGGCACCATCTCGTACGGGTTCGATAAGGCCTCGAACGAGACGTCGATGACCACCAGCTACGGCACCTGGACGAACACGTTCGACGCCTCCGGGGTGCTGCTGGTGACCAAGTACCCCAAGGGCAGCACCTACCAGTACACGGACTACGCCACCGACAGTCAGGGCCGGCGCACGGACACGTTCCTGCAGGGCAACTCCACCTACACCAACAGCACCACCTCGACGCCGAACTATCCGACCAGCTACACCGCCCGGTACACCACCACCTACGACGCGAACGGGCGTATCGGAGAGGTGAAGGCGATCACGAACGGGTCGACACCCTCGACGACGTTCGACACCCAGTACTGCTACAACTCCGCCTCCACCACCAGCTGCCTCGGCGGCGACGCGAACAAATCGACCGACCACTCCAAGGTGTACTGGAGCAAAGACCTCACCCCAGGCGGATCGCTGACGGTGTACAAGTACACCACTGCCGGCCGGGTGAAAAGCGCCACCGAGACCGGCGGTACGTCGAACACGGTGTGGACGTACACGTACGACAACCGCGGCAACCGGCTGACGGCGAAGACGACGGTTGATGGCGGTACCCCGACGACGCAGACCCTGACCTACAACGCGGCGAACCAGATCAGTAGCGCTGGGTACGTCCACGACGGGGCCGGGAATCTGACGGCAACCCCGACGGCAACGTACACGTACAACGCGGCCGAGCAGATGACGTCATCGACGAAGACCTCAACCGGAGTGACCACCACCTACACGTACGCCGGTGCCGCCCAAAACGCAGTCCTGTCCGAGTCGACCGCGGGCGGGTACACGTACAACCTCACCTACGGGCAGAAAGACTCCAACGGGCAGCCCGAGATCGTGAAGTACAACACCCACACAGCCCAGAACGACCTCACCGGCAACCTGTTCGCCGACCCCACCACCGGGCAGCCCGCCATGCTGACGACCTCGTCGGACATCGGTTGCCTGTACGTGTACGACGGCCTCGGCAACCCAGTTGGATTGCTGACAGACTTCGCCACAAACGCCATCAGCACAAACTACGACCCCTACGGCGTCGGCGACCTGTCCGGCACCGGGAACGGTGTCGGGCAGAACCCATACACGTTCCATTCCGGCACCCAAGACCGCGCCTCCGGGCTGATCAAGTTTGGGATCCGTTGGTATAACCCAGCCACAGGCACGTGGACCCAGCAAGACACCCTCGACGCACCCCTCGACCCGGCCAACGCCAACCGGTACGTATTTGTTGGGGGCGACCCTGTCAATGGACTCGACCCAACGGGTAAGGCTGGCGGCGAATGTGCAGGCGCCATCATCGCGGAGGCCGCTGGGGTTGCCGTTTTGGGCATCGGTGTTGGCCTGCTCGTTGCTGGAGCCTCTACGGGGGCAACTGAAGCTATAGCGGCTGGTACCCTCAGCGAAGAATTTGTGGTGGGGGGCGCCGCCGGCGGTGCGGTCGGAACAATCTTGGGAGGCTTCACGAGTACTTTCGGAATTGGTGACATTCAAAAGGCGTGTTGATTATTTTGGGGAAATTCGTGTTCAAAACAGCATGGTTTTGGTTCGTTCTTGCCGGCCTTGTATTCGCTTTGGGCCTCGCTAACTTCGCTCTCGATCAAAATGTGTTCAGCCGGTGGGCTGGCTCGCTCGCTGCGATAGCTGTTGCGCTGGGGGCGGTCGCCTTCGGTCTCGCAGTTGTTAAGGGTCGGACTCGTACCTGATCTATTGGGCAGCGCGTTCTTCCCACGCCAACAAGTATTTGCTGACTAAGAGTCAGAGACCTTCACTTGCAAGGTCTCTGGCTCTTAGTGTCTCGGTCGCATTTCGTGACCGGTAGCCGGTCGCCTACCAGGACGTGATCACGGCACAGAGTTATGCGCGAACCACGACACCGAGCGAAGCTGCTCATACTCGGCTTATTAATGGCTTGAGAATCTGTGTTCGAAAATTCTCGAATGCCAGTCGCGCAAGGCTGCCCGGCCAAAGTGCCTCACCCGAGACGCCCCTCCTTCTCGAAATCGATCGATTGCGGACGTCGATGGATGAGGTAGCTGCCGTGGCACAGAGCCGGGGGAGTGGTCTTCTCGAATCTTGTGTCCGGAATCAATGGCAGGTCAGCACCGTTTTTGAGGCTCCTTGAAAGGTGTCTTGACGTTGGGGTCGTAGGTGTCTCTATGCGGCGAGTTGGACCTGGTCGGGGTGGGGGATTGTGAGCCAGAGGTCGACCTCGTCGTCGGCGTCGAGGCCGAGGGCGGCGGCTGTTTCGTCTGGGGTAGACGCGACGATGGTGATGGCAGTGTCGGAGTCGGATTGCCCGGTTCGGATGACTATGCGAGATGACCTGACGGGTTCGAGTTGCCGGGCCACATCATCCAGAATTGCGTCCAGGACCACGGGTGAGATGCCGTCGAGTCCGCCGTCGTCGAGGACTTGAACAAGGGTGCCGCGACGGCGATGGCCGGAGACGACATGGCGGATGGCGGGGTTGAGGAGGGCGCGGCCGCGGATCTCGTCCCGGAGGGCTTGTTCGAGGACACGGCACTCGGTGCGGGAGGCGTCGTCAAGTTTCCCATTGCTATCGAGGATTTGTCGAAGCATGGGGGCGGCGGTGCCTTTGGCGTGTTGGAGTCGCTGCTGGCGTTCGTTGTTGAATGCGTCGAGCTCTGCTTGCCGAATGGTCAAGTCGCGGTGCCTTTCGGCCGCGACCTCGGCCGCGATAGCAATTTTGCGTAGGGCACGGTGAATGAGGAGGCCCGCGATCGCGATGACGATTTCCCCGGCGAGGCCTAGCCGGATGACGCCTTCGGGTCCGGCCCAGAGGGTGATTTGGGTGACGAGGGCGGTGACGATGATGACAGGGGCGAGCCGGCGGCCGGCCATCCACGCCATGGCGGCGCCGGCGAGGACACCGCAGGTGAGTTTGGCGGCAGACGCGGAGTCGAAGTTGGCAGGGTTCAGACCGACATTCGCGATGCTGCACAGCACGACGCCGACACTGGTGGTTAACCACGCCGCCCTGTTGGTCATGCTGCCCTGTTTAGCTCCCTGGATGAGGGTGGGAAGGACGGCAAGTCCCAGAGCGGAGGAGACGGCGGTGGCGTATTGGTGGGTAGTAACGAACGCTTCCGCGAAAGCGATGAGGACCGCGATGACGATCAGCACCCCAAGCACTCGGTAGAGGAGTCGTCGGGGGATGATGTTCAGCAGTGCTTGGCCTGGTTGACGAGTTGGCGCCGAATGTGCCGAGTCGGGTCGCCAGTCAAGGGTCACGTTCGTCCCTTGCCCGGGCGCCGAGCGGATGTGCGCGGTGCCGCCGATGTGCTGGACGCGCTCCAGGATCGACACCCGCACCCCAAGACGTTCCTCCGGGACCTGGTCCAGGTCGAACCCTGCCCCGTTGTCAGACACGGTGATGCGAATACCACCGCCTTTGAGGGGGATCCCGGTCACCGAACGGGTAGCGGCTGCGCCGGCGTGTTTGGCACTGTTCGTGAGGGCCTGCACGGTGGCTGACATGAGCGCGTCCGCCACTTCGGATGGAACCTCGAGGGTGCCAAAAGCGAGGTCAAAGGTGACCACGCCTCGAAACGGCGCGAGATCAGAATTGGTCGAAGAAAAGAACGCTCCGACGGGGATGGATACCGGCTGGGTTCCTGGGTCGTTGCTAGTTGAGGAGACGAGGTCGAGAGCTGCGCGGGCCATGCTGGTGGCGCGTTCCGGTGCGTGGCTCCCGGCCGCGGCGAGGAAGGTGGCAAGGACGGTGTCGTGGAGGAGCGCGTCCGTCCGCACCCGTTCCGCCTCGGTGGCTAGGAGTCGTTGCTGGTCTTCGAACAGCAGTTGCGCTTGCTGTTCTGCCGTGTCGGCTTTGTCGGCCCTACCCCGGAGCGCCCGCACACCGACGATCAGGGCTACTGCGAGGAGGAACAGGCCGAAGAACGTGATGAAGGTGTTGCTGGCAGTGAGTGGTTCGACATACACACTGATGAGAGCCGCGGTGATTCCGCCGCACAAGATCCCAGCACGCCACGGGTTCACCTCGGCCAATGCTGTGCAGCCGAACGCGATCAGCGACAGGCCGAGAAGCCAGGGAGCTGACCCGGCAGGGAGCGGATTGCGGAGCGTAAACGGCTCTAGAAGGAGGAGCCCGACGTAGGCGACTACCGGAATCCATAACCAGAACTGGGTGGGGCGTGCGCGTCGGATGAGGGCGAGTGGAAGGGCCACCACCATGAGGCCGGCGAGAAGCACGGACACGAGCAAAAGGGGGACCTTGTCCGGTCGGTGAGTCGCCAAGAAAGCTGGCAACGCGAGCAACAGCAGCATGACAGCGACCATCGACAGGGTCCCCGCCATGCCCCGCTCGACCCCACCCCGGAGTGGGAGAGAACCGTCCGACAGGAGCCCTGTCAGTGCGGGGGACCTGTGGCCCCGATCGCTCGTGACCTGTGGCCCCTCAACGCCCGCTAGGTTGACAGGTCTCTCGGGCACCTACTCACGGTAGAAGGGAACACGCCCAGGCACGACTCCCCAGAAAGGGTCGCGATGCCGCCTGCTACTCCCAATTCCCATGCGTTTTGGCACAGTTTGGTTATGGGACGTTCGCGTGTCGCTCACGACGACGGAAGTTAGGGGGCCTTGCATTGACCTTCGTAAGCTTGGTCGCCGAGAACATGAAGGAAGTGGCGAAAGCTGCGGCTGTTCTTCGCCACGCGCTCGACCTTCGCTTTTGCCAAGGTCCGCTTCGAATCTTGGATCTTGTCGTAGTTTTGCCCAATCGTGGCGGCCTTGAGCAGAGCCAAGGCTTCGACCTGATCGGCCTTATTGGGAGAAACAGCCTTTTCCATGCTCGACTTGATCTTGAAACGGGCTGGTTGCGCCTTAAGGGCGGCGAGGTCGGCTATGACCCAGTTTTCGAAGGAACGGTCCTTGATGACAACAGCTACAGGAATCTTCGAGCTACTCACCTTTTTGACGGCGGCCGTGATGGACGCGGCAATAAAACCAGGTCCAGTCGCTTGCTGTTCTCGATCGAGCAAAATGACAATCTTGTCCACACCTTTGAGGGCGCAGATCTTCAACGTTGGAGCGCAGGTTCTCGCGATTTTCTCTACCGGCCCGTCGGGCTGAACCCGCAATCTCATTATCGGAATGAACTCGTGACCGGTTCTTGATTTGAGCTGCGCGACGAGGCCGGGGAGGGCCGTCCATTCGCTCTCACCTTCGGTGACCAGAGCTATCTTCATGAATCTACTTCGTCTAGAACCTCGGAGAGGCCGCGTGGAACGGCCTCCGGGAAGAATCCGCTCACGTAGGTCTCGAACAGCGACAGCTTGCCGGAAACCAGGTCTGCGGTCAGATCAGGATCCATAGACGTGAATCGCCGTAAGGCGCTCCGCCCTTCCCGCATCCACATCAACCAAACGATCTCTGGGTTGACGTAGTCGAGTAAAACTGGGGAATGGGTGGTGAAGAGGATTTGGCGAGGTGACTCAGTAGTGAGATCGATGAGGTGTCTGAGAATCCAGGGATGAACCGCATTCTCGGGTTCTTCGATCATCAGCATTGAGGCTCTTGGATCGAACAGCGCTATAAGCAGGGCAAAGGTCTGAATGGTGCCGTCAGAGACTTCCGCTGAGTTCCAAGGCCTACCGACTCCTCTTTCCTTGAACTGGACGGCCAAGCGTCTGTCTTCCGTGGGAACGATAGTGATTTGCGTCAACCCGGGGACGATTGAGCGCATGGCCTCTTCGACTCGCTGCCAAGCATCTGGGCTTCTGCGCCGAAGGTTGTCGGCCGCTCCTGGGACGTTCTCGCCAAATCGTCCAAGTTCAGCATTAGGCGTTGCAACGCCGGATGTTCGCGATAAGTGTGGCGACAGCTGGAAGACCTTTACTCTGCCGACGTGCTCGGAAAGCAAGCCGGCTACGTTCAGATAGCGCCAGCCTGTTACGACAAGCTCGGTGGCACCTGGTGCACGCCCCCACTGGTCCCACGCAAAGTCTTTGTCGAGAAATGGCCTGACCAACTCTGCTATTTCCCCGGCGTTAAGCTGAGTGTGTTCACCGATCGTATGAGTCATCTCCTGACCCCGAAAGCGGAGGTCGACAAGCAGTTGACCCGCGGCATCCGAGACAATGAGCCACTCCTCAAGAATCTCGAAGTCGGCCAAGAGCTTTTGCGAGGCAGCGTGGAAGCTGAAGCCATGAACCATCCGCAACGAGAGGTCCGATGGCCACTGTTCTCCAAGGTGTCTTCTCCAATAGACACCCCTCTCTCCGCTGAGGTCTTCAGCCGAAACTTCTGCTTCGACCTCGAATGAGATGGGGCGTTTGGCACGACGCGTCCTTCGATGCGCGATATTTTCGTAACCGCCGGCTCGACTTACCGCGAACTCGAGATCGTGACGATGAGCATCGGACAAAAAGGTCAGGGCATCAACGAGGTTGCTCTTGCCCGCCCCATTTGGGCCGGTCACTACCGATAAGTGATCGAATTCTGCTTCTAAGTCGTATAGCGACTTGAAGGCCGCCACCTTGATCCTGCGAATTTCCATGGGCCCACTCTGTCAGTCAGGCGCGTCAAGCTCCATGGCGGAAAGTGATGTCTCGTAACCCTAGGGATATGGGATGTCCCACGGTCTCGACTTCGAGACCCGAGCTAAGTCCGGATATCCGCCACGCCGAACTTCCCAAATCTATGTGCCAAAAGCGTCTGCTCGAATCTGTGTAGTCAGGCACTGTTTTGGGACACGTTGGAGGTTACGTGGGGAATCTCATCGGTTATGCACGAGTCTCAACGAAGCAGCAGCAGACCGACCGGCAGAAGGCCGATCTTCTCACCGCCGGCGTTCGTCGTGATGACCTCTACATCGATCACGGTGTGTCCGGTGCTCGCTCGTCCCGTCCGGAGTTCGATCGCGCATTGGGGGCAGTTCATGAGGGTGACACGTTGGTGGTGACGACGCTGGACCGTTTAGGTCGATCGACGCAGAACATGCTGTCTTTCGCTGAAGCTCTTCGAGCGAGGTCGGCGGGTTTGCGCGTGTTGAACCTTGGGGGAGGGGACGTGGACAGGTCGACGCCGATGGGGTCGATGGTCTTCACGGTGATGTCGGCCCTGGCTCAGATGGAGCTCGACATTAAGAAGGAGCGAATCACCGACTCGGTGTCTAAGCGTCGAGCTGCTGGGGGAGACCTGGGTGGCCGCCCCCGGAAGGTGACTGATCGGCAGATCCAGAACGCGATCCGGTTGATCGATGGGGGAGAGGCCGCGGCGGGTGTTCTTCGCGATCTCGGATTGTCTCGGTCGACGTTTTACCGTCGAGCTCGAGCGCTACAGCCCTGACGTGTGTGGTGGCTTCTGCACTCGGTCCCCGCCGGGGTTATCAAGTTCGGCGGAACAGGTCAGGGTCTGGTTGTACAGGTCGGTGACGCGCTGCCCCCAATGCCTGGCGAAGTAGACACGGTAACCGCCGCCGACACCCCACAAAGCGGCTAAGGTCCAGTCGCCTAACGCTCCTGCCACCGAGTCGAAGGCGCGGAGAAAGCCGAGGAGAGCCCAGAAGGCGGCAAGGCCAACGTGAACCCACCCCAGCCCTGAACCGAAATCGGCTAAAGGTTTGAGGTATTTCGACTGCTTCGGCAGGGGCACTCCAGCAGGCGTGGGCCCTTTTCTAACCCATTGCCTTAGCGACCAGTACGCGGCGTACCCGCCGACTCGTCCCCACACCCAGAACATCAGGGCTGCGGAAAGAGCAAAAGCGACGCCGACACCGCCGACGAACCCCCACGCGGGCATGTTCGGGAAGAACGTGAATCGCCAGCTCAACCAGAGGGCCGTGAGGGCACTCCCGAGGCCGAGAACCTGCAGCCACGGGAACGCGTGATAACCAACGGTGCCGCCACCTTTATGAGGTGTTGCCCACCCCTTAGCCAACAGTCTTCGTGCCCGCATCCGCCCGGCTGTTGTCAGCTGACGGGCCTTGGAGCTGCTGGAGGAGCGTGTCGATCTTCGCGACCAGGTTCCGGGCCTGAATGATCGAGAAGACCCCGATTCCGATGAAGAAAACGGTGATCACCCACGGGATCACCGCGGTGGGGTCTTGGGTGATGAGCCAGATCCCGAGGAGGGTGAACAGGCCGAACCCGATCGGGTTGATCCAGTGCGCGCGCTCGTTCTGGGTGCGGCGTCGTTTCAGAGCGGGGACCCAGATGGAGGAGTCCGCGTCTTCGGGCACCGCGCCTGTCTTCATCGCCCTATTGATTTCGATGGAGATGTTTCTGCCGCCGTCACGGCGCCGTTGACGCGCGATGATCGCCGTCATGAACCCTCCTACAAGAAGCGCACCTCCGAGGCGAATGAAGGCGCTGACGAAGTTCAGTTTCGATGAGCCGTCTAGGAGGGCGATGCCGTAGGTGCCGAGGAAATAGAACCCGGTGAACCAGGTGAACAACACCCCAAGTGGTGCACCCTGCAGGTGCGCGCGGAACTGTTTCATGAGGGGGCGCCGCGGCTATCGGGTGAAGGCGTAGAAGTGCAGGTGGCCGGTGGCAAACAGGATGACGTCGATGATCAACCAGGCGTAGCCGATGATCACTGCCGCGAGGGCAAGACCTCGGCCGCGTTCTCCGGTGCGGCCGATGCGGGCCAGGGCGATATGACCGGTGATGATGCCGACGGGGAAGAACACGAATGCGAACACGAACGCGACGATCGCGAGTGTGCTGAACGGGGCAAGACCGCTCGTAGTGGGCGCGTTCGACGCGGCGGGGCTAGTCATGGGATCTCCTCGGGTAAGCGGCCGGGAAGATTCGGGCTTCACCGACCTGACCACAAGATAGAGCACCGCGTTCTCCCAGGGCAATGGGAAAATGCGTACTCTGCAACCCGCGAAGCGGCTTCAGAAATGGATGCCTCTCGGAAGTGATCGGGTCTCCGGCGACCGTGGATCATTGCTGCAAACCTGCAGCCGTCTCGAAAAACCCTGCCTGTTCACATCCGAGTCCACATACGGACAAACGACTTTTCGAGACACCAACTGTCCTGAAGGAACGCGGCTCGATTAGGTCTCATAACCGGGCCGTAAGGCGTCTCAAAACCTTTAGATTTTCGAGACGTAGTCATGGGAGCGTTCGACCGGCCTCCACGGCCATCCCCCAGTTGTCCGTCCTGGTGTCGGGGTTAGGACGTGGCTGGGTCGTAGATGTGTTTCTGGATGCGGAGGGCGAGGGTGCGGAGGGTGTCGGCGTCGTTGTCGGTGAAGGGGGTGGGCCGGGTGTCCATGAGGCAGAGGGCTCCGATGCGGTGTCCTTGGGGGTCTTGGAGGGGGTAGCCGGCGTAGAAGCGGATGTGGTGGGGTCCGGTGACGAGGGTGTAGTCGGCGTAGCGGTTGTCGAGGGTGGCGTCGTGGATGACGAGGTGTCCGGTTCTGCGGATGGTGACGTCGCAAAACGACTCCGCCCGGGGCAGCTCAGATATCGTTGTGCCGGCGATGGAGCGCATTGTTTCGGTGTCGCTTCGAACGAAGGTGATCGCGGCGATCTCGGTGCCGAAGATGTTCTTCGCCTGCTGAGTGAAGCTCTCCAGATCGAGAGCGCGTTCCCGGCTGATGGTTTCGAACCGCTGCAGGGCGTCTTGTCGGTCTCGTTCGTCGGCTTCCTCAGTGGATCGGGTTTTCGGGCGGGCGGGGTCGAGGTTGTTGGCGATCCGGGATGCTATTTCTTCTGCCCATTGCCGGTAGAGGTGTGCGCCTTCGAGTTCGAAAGCGTGGTCGTGGGATTCGGGGACGAACACTATTTCCGGGTATGCCTTCATCAGCCGGAGGGTGGCAGAGTTCAGGCGCTGCCCGTGAGCGTCCACGACCCGGGCTAACGATTTAGGGAAGTGTGGGTTGATCCCGAACGCAGGGATTGCGAGAACGAACACTTTCGTCGACGCGGGTGCCCGGGTGAGGACGTCGAGGAGGATGTTTTCGAAGTAGTGGGTCCAGGTGCGGGTGGGCATGAGGTCGAGGGTTTCGTTGGCGCCGAACGACAGGATGATGATGTCGAACCGGGACAGGTCCAGCCCTGCGAGGGTAGGCAGGCCTGTGCGGATGGTCATCGACCCGTCGACGACGAGGTCGACGTCGGCGGCCCGGTTGGTGCGGGTCGAGAGGCTGCGGGCGAGGTACCCGGGCAGGCCGAGGTCGTGGGTGCGGACCCCGCGTCCGGTCGCTGCCCCGTCACCGATGATCAGAATCCGGTCGGGGTTGGTGCCACGGGCGTGGACATGGGGGGAGTCCGTCGCGACCGGGTGCCGGTTCCAGGAGTGCTGGCTTGTTGCCAACCAGGCGGACACGAGTGGGCGAACAAAGAGATGGGTTGCACGGCTGAGCACGGCGACGTCCAAACGACACGGATGCCGACACAATGGTCGACGCGGGAAGGAATTCCCGCTACACGGTCAGCGGTTGGAAGTCGGAACAACGCAACTGCACTGCAACCTAGGCTCAGACGCGTCGTGCGGTGCGTCTAGCCGGGGGCTTGACATAGCCCGGGTGGAGCCGACAAAATCACCGCGTTCCCTTTGGGCCGGGTTTCACCTGTTCCCGCCTTTAGACGCTTGAGTGTCACTGTCGGTGAGATCTTGCCTCACGCTTGTCGCCAAAGGCCCTGTCAGCCGTGGATGCTGGTGTTCTCGGCGAGGTGTTTGCCCCAGATTTTGTAGGTGTTGGTGTAGCGGCGTTCTTCGGATTCCGGCCGCCACACGGAGTGCGTCAACTCCGGCGGGAAAGTGACCACATTCACGTGCGGGTATTCCGCGACCACGGTTCGGGTACGGCTGTTGAGGGTTTTCCCGTGAAGTCCTGCCGCCATTCGAGCAGGTTTTGACAGGGTTCCTGCGTTATCCAGCGGCGGGATCTCGCCAACCAGAATCCGGACATCCGGAGGTGTCTTCTTGGTGAGGGCGTCAAGGGTTGCCCGAAGGTGTTTGTCCCAGGTGGCCGCTGTTGTCACGGTGAGGGTGTCCGTAATCCCGGCCAGGAGGACGACGATGTCCGCACGATCGATGAAGCTTTGGTTGCCGCCAATTGTTTTTGAGGCGTCGCGGAGTAGGGCGGTGCGGATGGGTGCGATGCTCCAGATGGTTCCTCGGCCGGTGCGCTGGCTGTGCTTTCGGGCGTAGAACGCAGGCAGGGAAAGGTCGTGCGTGCGCACCCCGAGGGTGAGTTCCCCGGGTTCCCCGAGGAACACGACACGGTCAGGGTCGGGCCCTGGAACGGCGCCGGTGCTGTCGTCGTTGGGGTAGATGTCCCCGGCGGTGTCTTTGCGTCGGAAGAAGAATTCGATCAACCGGGTGTAACGCCAGGGATGAGTGAGCAGCCGTCGAAGCTGCAATGGGTTGCGATCGGGCACAGTCAATTCCTTGGCCCGCTAATGCGAGCGTGTCGGGTCGCATCCCAGCGAGCGACGATTTGACCTCATTGAACCGCATGACACCAGGCCGAGGGGCTGTTCTTGCAATGAGTGACGCATCTCTAATTCGCCCGGTCGAGGCAGGAGGCGATCGGGACCTGCTCAGCCGCCATGGTTCGTCTCGTAGCTCGCTATCCAGACGTGTAGATCGAAGGATCCCGGAAGCGCGCCCCAGTAAGCCAGCGCTGGCATTGCACACCGCCCGTTAGGCGGTCGTTCCCCGAACGTCCCGTGACCTACCGGGAGGGGGTCGAGAGCTCAGGAAACGTCTAGGTCCATGCAGTCTCAACAGACTGTCCCGCGAAAGTGCCCGGCGAGGGTAGGTCTGACAGTACAGTGGCCGTCATGCTGATCGGATACGCCCGCGTCTCGACCTCCGGACAAGATCTCGCGGCGCAGCGCGATGGTCTGCATGCACTCGGCGTAGAGGATCTGAACGTGCACGTCGACCACGGCATGTCGGGAACGTCGCGTGAACGTCCCGGTCTTCGTACTGCTCTCGCGGCGGTCCGCGCGGGCGACACTCTCGTGGTCACGAAGCTCGACCGACTTGCGCGGTCGCTCCGCGATGCAACAGACATCGCTGACGAACTGACGAAGAAGGGTGTGGCGCTCAACCTTGGGGGAGCGGTATACGACCCTACTGATCCAGTCGGCCGGCTCCTGTTCAACGTGCTCGGTATGGTCGCCGAGTTCGAGGCCGACCTCATCCGGGCACGCACCCGTGAGGGCATGGCGATTGCGAAGGCTGCTGGGAAGCTGCGCGGAGGCAAGCCCAAACTCAACAAGGCGCAGGAGAAGCACCTGGTCCAGCTGCACCGCGCTGGAAGCCACACCACCAGTGACCTCGCCGAGCTCTTCGGCGTGGGACGAGCCACCGTGTACCGCGCGGTACACCGCGCTGACCCTCAGTAGGACGTCCCCACTCCGTGAGTGTCAATGGGCTTCAGGGCACCTCCGGCAAACGATTAATGTCCCCCGTTCGTGGCATAGACCCCCTTGTTGACGATGCATCAGTATTAAGGCTGAGTGATCAGACAGGGGAAACACGTGAACCAGCCGACATTGACGCCGGCCGATGCCGCAGCCGCGGTCGGAGGGACCACGTCAACGTTCCTCGGCTCGGGAACGTTTGGGGAGACATGGCGCGTCGACGATGTCCTCATCGACGGCGAACGACAGCCGGTGGCCGCGAAATTCCTGCAACCTCACAACTTCCACCCTGGGTTGGTGAAGCGTGAAATCGCGGGCCTGACGGATATATCGAGCCGCCGGATCATGGGGTTTCACGAGGTTCGTACGGTCTCCATCGCTGGTACCGACTACACCGCGCTGCTCTGCGAGTACCTGCCCGGTGGCAGCGTGCAGGACAACCTGGCCGCAGACGGTGTTCCTGGGCACGCGGACGCCCTCGCGTTCGCCATCGAGCTCCTGCACGCGGTCAAGCAGCTTCACGCCGCAGAGCGGGTGCACCGGGATCTCAAGCCCGAGAACATCATGCTGCGCAACGGCAGCTGGGACAGCCCGGTCCTGATCGACCTGGGACTGTCGAAAGCCGCCACAGAAACAACGATGACGCGCTACCCGCAACGAGTTGGGTCGTTGCTGTTCATGGCGCCGGAGCAGCTGCGCGGCGAACGCGCCCGGAAGAGCTCGGACCTGTGGGCCTGCGGCGTGATCCTCTTCACCGTCCTGACCGGTCAGCACCCGTACATCACCTCCCTCAGTGGGAAGTCGGAAGACGAGGTTGCAGAAGAGATCACTGGACCCCCTCGAGCGCTTCCTGCGCACATTCCCGATGCGCTCCGCGACGTCGTTCTCCGACTGCTCAGCGAGGACGCGTTCGAGCGCGGCACCGCGAAGCGTGCACTGAAAGACCTGCGAAAGGCCGCAAAGTGACTGACCAATCCACCACCGCTTCACTGAACCGCATGCTCCGCGGAAAGGCGCCCACCTTCATCACTCAGCGCAGCGCACAGCACATGCATCGGCTTCCGGAGGTGTTCGACGCGCTGATGACCGATCACGGCAAGAAGCTCGGCGTCGGGACTGCGATGAAGATGTGGGGCAACACCGAGGCCGCGATCGACAAGTACTTCTCTTCGGTCGGCACCGTCCCGCTGCGGATCGCAGACCCCGTCCTGTTTCGCCACCCGCTCTCCACTTGGGAAGGGATGGCAACGATCGAGCCTGCTCGGCGCGATCCCACCTTCACGTTCTACAACACACTCCCCACCACCGTGGACGCGGCGTGGATTCGCAGCGTCATCCAGGCCCAGTACCGGGTAGGCGCCACCGTGGCACTCTCGGCCACTGGGTGGGTCGGAACGATCAACGCCGCGGCCGCGCTAGACCAGGCGATGTTGATCGTGCGCGAGAGCCGAACGGTCGTGGAAGACGGCCCCATGTTCGTCAACCTGACGATGGACAAGGAGTGGCTGATCAACCGGGAGCTACGGAATCTGCTGCTTCGCGAGATCGTGGAGTCGAACGAGCAGCACTGGTACCTGCGGTTCTGGTGGCCAGAATCGGCGAACTCTTATGGCCAGCTCGCTGACCCAGACATCCTCCGTGGATACCGCCTTCTCACCGAGACTGCTGCGCTCGAGGATAAGAAGCTGTTCCTCGCCAACGCGTCCCTCACTGGGTGGCTCATGGGCGCGTTCGGTGCTGCAGGGTTCTCGACCGGTGCGTCGGCTGCCGATCAGACTTTCGCGCGAGCACGGCGGATGGGCCGCCGGCCCGGGCAAACGCCCCCGAAGGAGATCCCGCGGATCTTCGACCGGTTCCTGCTGCACACGATGGACGCAGCTGTCTTCGACCGTCTCCGGGCCCTGCCGGGACACCGCGATTTCCGGACCAGGTTCCTCGATGAGATCGCCACGGACGGGCACTCCAAGCCGGTCGCTGGCTTGCATTACATCAACGCGGTCGGGAACCTGCAGGCCAAGATGCAGCCTGCGGGCCGTGCCGCTTTCGCGCACCGTGCGATCGATCGTGGGCTGGTATGGGTGAACGCACTGGCACAGGTCGATAAGCCGGCCGGGGCCAACAGCCCAACCCACCTCCCGGTCTGGCAGACCGTCCGCTGACCCACCACGCCCAGCGTGGCTTCTGCAGGTCAGTTGTGAGGCGTGCTGGTCGGCGGGTACCAGCCGAACACAGGTGACACCTGCCCAGAGCGTTCTCCGCGTGACCAGAGAGCGTGGCTTCGCTCGGCAAGCAACTCACGACCAACCGAGGTCATTCGGCGGTCGAGCACTCGATGTGGGCGCGCGATGACGCGGTGCCGGTTCGTGTCGGCGTTGACCAGGATCACGCCGACGCCCCGCTGAGCGATGGCGTCAACCTGGTCCTGCAGCGGTCCGCCGGCGCGTTCGTCGAGTGCGATGTATGCCGCGTCGGCGGAGTGGAACTGGTCGCGGGCCTGGTTGAATGCACGGAACCAGTCGCGCAGCTTCGCCTCGACGGTGACGACGCGTCGGCCCACTGGCGCTGTGCCCGGGCGAAGCGTGACGTCTCCGGCATGCACCTGTAGCCACCCGAGCTGTTCCAGCATCGGCAGTGCTGAGCGCCGGAGGTACTCCAGTGGCAGCCCCGTTGCTCGAGCGATGTCGCCGCGATCAAGGCTGCCCGCTCGTCGGAGAAGCTGCACGATTCGTACCTCACGATCGCCACTCAAGGGCTTGACCGCGTGTTCGGCACGCGCCTCGAGCACGACCGGGTCGAATCGGATCATCACCAGATCCGGCACCCCCCGCACTGCGGGGACTTCCCGGAACGTGACAACGTCGGGATCTCCCCGCCGGAAGACGGAGTGCGCCACAACAGGTGCAAGCGCGTCGACGAGGTCCGTCTCGTACCGGAATCTGCCCGCCGTGCCTGGCGCCTTCGACGACGTGGTGACGGCCCCGGTCATTGTGTGCGGCTTCGTTGGCGACGACGTGGCATCGCGTGAGCAGACTGCATCACGGGCATGCTCCCACCATAGATGGAACCCGCGTTGTGTGCCCGTACCCTCCTCGGAGATCAGCCGCCCATGTCACCCGACCTGACCGGACGAGCGCAGGTTCACAGTTCCTTCCGGCTCGCCGTCTCAGTAGCCGATTGCCATCCGCACAGCTCTAGAGGTCAGCGACGTGTCGAACCTGCGGGATGGGCGAGCGTATTAGCCACAGGACCGCGATCGTTCCAACGCAAGCTGCGACACCGATGACGGCTCCTGCACCGAGCACGGATGCCGCAGTTCCCGCCGCGAACGCCCCGATCGGGCGTATGCCGTAGTTCACCGTGGAGTACGCCCCGGACACGCGACCACGCATATCGTCCTGTGTGACGACTGCTCGAAGAGAGTTGTTGTTGACGTCGAACTGCATGATGGCCCATGACGACACCACCTCAGCGACGCAGAGTGCGAGGAAGCCGTCGAGATGCGCCGCGTCAGCGATCGGTAGGGCGAGGAACGGCAGCGCGTTCAGCAGCACTCCGAGCGTGATTGCGGTACCGCTACCGATGCGGTTTGCGAGAGGAACAGCGGTGACCGCTCCGAGAAGCCCCCCGGCGGCACCGATGCCGAGCGCGATCCCGATTTCAGCCGCGCCGAGACCAAGCGGACGGGTGGCGTATAGGACCAAGAGGGCCTGGATCGCGAGAGCAGCGAGGTTCATCGTTGCGGACGCGAGGAGGCTCGCGCGAAGGATCGGATGGTGGCTGAGGTATGCCACGCCGAGCGTCAACCTCTGTCGGTATGACTCCGGCCGACTGACCTCTGTGCTCGCCTGCCCGACCCGGGCTGATGCAACCGCTACTGCTGACACGACGAAGGAGACTGCGTCTGCAACAAGAGCGAACGGCGCACCGAGAACCTGCACCAACCCACCTGCCACAGCGGGACCGCCGACGCTTGCGACACCGATCGTGGTCGAGAGTGCAGAGTTGGCCGACACGTACTGATCCTTTCGAACCAGCCGGACGAAGAAGCTTGGGTAGGCGCTGTCGAAGAGCACCCCTCCCAGCCCCAACATCAATGCTGAACCGTAGAGCAGCGGCATCGTCAGCGCTCCGGTGATGAACGCGACCGGTACTACTGTCAACGCCGCCGCCTGCGCGACGTTCGCGACCACCAGCAGCGCTCGTTGCCGCCCGAACGCATCTACCCACGTACCGATGAACAGGGCCAGGAGATTCGGTGCCCATAGCGATGCAGTGAGCACACCCGCTTGGAACGGTGTCGCGTGCAGCTCCGTGACAGCGATGAACGGAAGCGCCAACGCGGTGATCTGATCGCCGAACGACGACACAGCATTCCCGAACCAGAACCGGCGAAACGGCGCGGACCTCCACAGCGAGGTGGGCTCATCGCTTCCGCCGACCCACTTACTCATGCGGATCAGCCACTCCCGGCAGGACGTATCGGAGCAGCCGTACCGGGCGAACACCCTGCGGCTGGTCCTCGCGGGAGCGGTTGATGAACGGCTCAAGGAGGGCCTCGGTGGATTCGTTGAGAGCGTGCAGTTCATCGACGGTCAGCTCAACGACGGTGTTCCACCGACTCGATTGAGCGGCCCACGCCGGCTCGAGCGCTGGTCGTGTCTTCGCTGTCCACTCTCCGACGACATCGCCTTCATCGGTTTGCAGAGCATCGAAAAGGGCAAGGCCGGCCTCGGGGCTCTCCGGGTCGACCGTCACGCGGAACCCACGCCCCACCATCTGCCACCACCGCGACCGACCCCCTCCATGATCTCCGGGGGCGTCCTCGACGAGTCCGTGCTCAGCGAGATGGCGCAGGTGCCAGCTCACAACGGAAGGGCTCGCTCCTACCTCCGGAGAAAGCCGTGACGCCGTGGAAGCACCTCTAGTTCGCAACTGCCGAAGGATCGCTACTCGTACGGGGTGAGCCACTGCCCGCATCCCACGGGCATCAAGCTCCACATCTCCAAAACGGTTCATCCGCCTCCAGTGAGAGGAGCCTATCGAAAGAACTCTTTCAATGAGAGAGTACGGGTCCAGAGAGAGCAGCCAGACAGAGACTCGATGTTGCTGAGCCCCCGCATCACCCCGTCCGATAGCCGATCGGCTATCGGCCGCGCTACTTGGTGCTTCGTCGTCGCCACTCTCCGCCGGCGTAGGCGAGCGTGTACAGCCCGACAATGGTGAGTGGCGAGATAGCTAGGAAGACCAGCATCGAGTGGACGAGGAACAACAGCAGCGCAGCGACACCGAGAAGAACGACACCCACGAGAACCAGCGTCCACAGCGGCAGCCGCCGGCCAAGCCACTCGCGATTCGTCATGATGCCGAAGCAACCCGTTTTGTGACCACCCGACAGATGTCCCGTTGAGCGATCGGCTATCGAGACTCGTTGATGGTTCATGATGTGGCTGTGGACACACACCCTCTCTGGCGGCCCTTCGCCGCGGATAGTAACGCCGCCCGTCAGGCGCAGCGCGTCGCATACCGACAAACCGACCCCGGCCCGCCACAAACGTACGACCCGCGATGGGCCGATGCGTTCGCACGCGTACGGGACCTCGTTGCAGGTGCGCTCGGCGCCGATCACACCGTTGCGCACGTCGGCTCCACAGCCGTGCCCGGAATGACTGCCAAGCCGGTCATCGACGCCGACCTGCTCGTGCCTGACGTCCTCAATGAACGAGCCTGGCTACCGAAGCTCGAGGCCGTCGGGTTCCGGCTGATCTTCCGCGACGTGATCGCAGGCGATCCGCATCGGCAACTCACCTTCGGCAATCCAAACACCAACCTGCACGTGTGGCAGCCAGAGGCGGTTGAGCCGCAACGGCACCACCTGTTCGTAGAGTGGTTGCGATCCCACCCCGAGGACCGACAGGCCTACGCCGACGCGAAGACGGAGGCCGTGAACGCCAACAATGGCCTGCAGTACAACGACGCGAAAGCCGCGGTCGTCTACGACATCTACGAACGAGCCTTCGCGTCCGAACCGAACCACGCCCACGACGTTCACCGACGACCGTGAATGCGCTGGACCAACTCGCACGAGTGTCTCGGTAGGCCATCGGTTTTCGGGCGTTGAGAAATTGGATTTGTGTCGGAGGGGATTCACGGCTCATCGTGTCCGGCGGGAGATGGTTCAGTCATGATGGTGGTTATGGTCGATCTCGAAGTGCTGGTCCGTGCAGAGGTTTCCCGCTTCGTGACGACGACGGACGTCCCGGGCGTTGCGGTTGCGGTGGCAGCAGGCGGATTGGTCGTTAACGCGGCCCATGGTGTCCTCAATGTCGACACGCAGCATCCCGTCGATTGGAAGACGCTCTTCCCGATTCAGTCGATCACGAAGGTGTTCACCGCCACTTTGGTCATGCAGCTCGTCGATGCCGGTCTCATCCGGCTTGCAGCGCCGGTGCAGGAGTACCTGCCTGAGTTCCATACGCAGGACCTCGAGGCGAGTGCAAAGATCACCATTGAACATCTCTTGACCCACACTGGTGGGTTCGAGGGTGACCTGTGGGAGCCGACGACAAGCAACTCGAATGCTCTCGACCGGTTCGTGCGCGACTTAGTCGCCAACGCCGATCAATACCACAGACCGGGAGCCGTGTTCTCGTATTGCAGTGCAGGCTTTGGTGTTCTCGGCAGATTGGTCGAGGTCGTGCGAGGAATAACCTACGAGGAGGCGCTGAGGACGTTCCTGCTCGTGCCCCTCGGCGTCGAGCGGGTCGCGTTCTCGGCCAGTCAAGCGCTGGCGTTCGCAACGGCGATTGGTCACGTCCGCGCAGACCCCTCTAGCCCGCTGGCCCCCACTCATGAATGGGCGCTCATGCCTCCGTCGAACCCTGCCGCGGGGAACCAGCTCGCGATGAACGCCCGCGGGCTCTTGGCCCTGGGGAAAATGTTCCTGTCCGAGGGTGTCGCTCCAAACGGCGAACGGCTCCTTAGCCGCGCTTCTGCCACGCAAATGCTCCAGCCGTACATTAAGCACCGCAGCCGCCCGGGTACTGAGTCGTGGCAGGGGCTCGGCTGGCGGCTCCCACGACCGGGCCTCGCCGAACACGGTGGTGGCGCCCCCGGTGTCGCGGCGCTCATGACGATTGCCCCTGACCGAGACGTCGCCGTGGTCGTTCTGACGAACAGTGACGCGGGCGGAGCGTTAGCCGGCCAACTGTCCAATGCGCTTCTCTTCGAACTTGCCGGCATTGAACCGGAATCGGCGCCAGCCGTTCCAGCATCCGACCGGCTGGTGTCTGACGCTGCACCGTATCGTGGCGTGTATTTGAGCCGGCAAACGCAGTTCGACGTGAGCAGTGGGCGCGACGGGCGGCTTTGGTTGACCGAGCAGCCATTGAACGAAGCAGCAGCGATGCACCGAATTGAGGGGACTGAGGCCCGGGCTGCCAGGAACGAGATCCGCCCAAACGGCGACGGCACGTTCTCCGTGGTTGCTGGGACGCAGGTCACCCGGTTGGTGTCGTTCCTTGACCCAGCTCCTGACGGCGCGTTCCGGCTCTTTGCAGGGGAACGCGTTGCGTTGCGGCGGAATGATCCCCAGACATCGCCGTCTTGGGTTGGTGGGAACGCCTAGCGGTCTGCTGACCGCGGCCGGCAGCGTCCGTTATCTGATCCCTCATTGGACAAGCACGGCCCCGCGCTCCTCAGGCCAATTCGGTGACGAAGCTAATTTCGTTACCGTCCGGGTCTCGGAGCTCGAAAACCTCGACAACCCCATCGAAACGCTGCAGCTCACTCACGTCGTGACCAAGGTCGGCCAGGCGCTGGCGCTCTGCCCCGGCGTCAGGAACGCTGATATTGACCGTGATGCCACGGTGGCCAGCCTCAGCGGGGCGGTGTGCGAGTTGGAGCCAGAAGGGCCCCACGTCGAACTCCACCAGGCCCTCTACTGGCTCGAGATCGGGGTCACCCAGGTTGAAGACCCTTTGATACCACCTGGTCGCGCACTCGAGATCGCGAACAGGAAGACCAACAGTGACACCCGTGGCTCTCATGGCCCCACGTTAGTGACAGCTACCCTCCCAAGGAAAGGGTCGGGGTTTGCGGCCGTCACTGCCGTCCCGAAAGCCGATCGTCTATCGGACGCTCAGGAGGCTGGTGCTGATTCGGCCACGACGTTGCGAAGTGCCGAGATCCACTGATCGAAGGCGTCAAGGTGCGCGTCGTGAGATGCGCCCGTGAGATCCACGCGTCGGACAACACGCCCACGAGTCACGAAGTCCGCCTTCTGCTCATCCGAGAACATGCCACCATCCGCGTAGAGCACCAGGGTCGGCGCGGTGATGCTCTCCCACTCAGCCCACCGCGGCTCACCGACCGCTTCGATCGTGGCCTGCATGACGTCGGCGTCGAAGCGGGGATGCAAGCCATCGGCCCGTTCTTCGAGGTCGTCGACCCATGCACGCTCGAGGGGCCCCTCACCGAGAGCCGCCGAGGCTTGTGCCCGGCCGGTGAACGGAACATCCCAGGACCGGAAGAAGTCGCCGAGAGCTCTGTGCTCATCAGCCGTCCCACCGCCCTGGTTGCCTTCGAGCATGACGAGCTGCCGAACGAGGTCCGGACGAGCCGCCGCGACGAGCATGGCCGTGTGCGCCCCCATCGACTGGCCGACGAGGGTCACCGGCCCCGACGCCTCTTTGCCGATGACGGCCTCGACGTCGGACACGTAGGCCTCGCGAGAGGTGTCCGCCGGCCTGGTCGTGCTGTGCCCGTGGCCTCGCTGATCGATCAGGATGACCCGGCGCCCGGCCAAGCCTTCCGCAGTGGCGATGAACTCGCGGCTGCTCCCTGCGAGCCCATGCAGGACAACCACTGCTGGCTCAACACCTTCGAACACCCTGTAGGCAATCGTCACCCCGTCGTCGACTACCGTCTGCTTCATCGCCGAGACCATGACGCGAGCCTACGGGCACCGGACTTCTCGCATCAGGACCCGTGCGGACGACGACCGTCTAACGGGCATGCAGAAACGATCGTTTCTGAAGGTCGTTACTCCGCGATCGTCGAACCGCGGAGACTTGGGGCTATTGATCCGTCAAAACTCATCGTCAAAACCAGTGACGTCAAAACACCACCGCAGCCGTTTTTGACGGCTGTCCGCGTCACGGCCATCGCTCCGATCTAGAGGAGTCGCCGGCGGAGATGGCTTTCCCGCTGATCCCGGAGCCGTGGTTGCAGTTACCGCCCCGTCACCGTGCATTTCATCGTGCGGGCTATACGTACATCGCGGACGCGGTTTCGCGTTAAAACGCGAATCGGGATCGAGGAGAACGGTGGTCGTCCGGCTTGCGTTCGTGTCTGAGCCAATTGCTTTCTAGCAGCCGTGAAGCTTTTACCGATACGCAGCCGGTCCGGCGGCACAGGCAGCGAGGAACTTGCTCACGAATTTGGAGAGTCCGACGGATGTGGCGCTGCCATGAGCTGCCCCCTCTTGCCGAGGTCGGCCAGAGCTGCGTCGATCCTCGCCACCTGCCGTCCTGCTTGGAAGAAGCCAAAAATCCCGCCCAATGCGAAAAGAATGAGTTCCGCCCAAGACCACCATTCGCCGGGCGCGGAAATCACAAGGTAAAGGCCGAGCGCCGTAAAAAACCCAAATTCGACGGGCGACGCAACACGGAAGAACTTCCAGAAACGTCGTCGGCTTTCAAGCTTGGGAATCCACACCTCTGGGCGGGCATCGCCTGGAACGATACCTGTTGTCGTGGTCTGCCAGACGCCCAACCACAGGGCCTTCTTCCGCGCCTGCGAGCGTACAAAGAAGCCCCACAGAGTCATACCAAGCATGATCGTGATCGCTGCGACAATCCCGATCGCGAGAGCAGTCGAGAGAACAACGTGCACTAGAAGAGCCAATGCAAAAAGGCCACCGCCAAGAAGTAAACCGAGAGCGATGGCGATCGTCGCGATAAGCGCAATTCTCGGATGAACCTTCTTGGGTTGTTGGATTGCCATGGCGAGAGTGTCCCACGGGCCGACGCGTAGCGGATCAACCGGCCGACCCAAACACTCCGGTACCCCTCACGTGGGCCCGAGACGGCCTTACTGTGTCCAGACACCCGACCTCAAGACGGTGTCTGGGCATAGCCAATTGCGTGGGCGGGCCAGGGCTTATCCCGACGCACGATCACCGTTCCGCTCCGGTACCGGCGTTGCGTGGTGCAGTAGGTTTCTCGCATGCATGAGCCAGTTCAGATCACGGTCCTCGAGGAGGGAAAAATATGGGGGATGCTTCCCAGGGAGCTCGCTTATGCCTCCGGCGGGGTCTTGTTTCTCCTGGCAGCGGGGTTCGCCGTGGCGGCTTTTCTGACGCAACAATGGTGGTTCTTCGGTGGGACCGTCCTAGCGGGAATCACTGGAGCTGCCCTCCAGGCGCTCTCCGTCTATCTCCGCGACCTCGCCTACGCGAACAGCGACCTCATCGAGGACGAAGACGAACGCTGAGGGTCCCCCTGCGTACAGTGTCCGGTGGCCGAGAACAACTTACGTTCGATCTCAGGCCTGCCTGCACGATTTGGAAGAACGCTGCAAAAGCAGGCCCAGGCATGTGAAGCCCCGCTCTGCGTCCATTGCGCCTGACCCACAGATAGTCTCGCGCCATGAGGATCTTCGACGTAGACGAGCGCGACAGTTCGTGGGAACGAGACGATGCCCGCTATCGCGTCTACTTTTTCGGGCCAGGCCACGGTTACAGCGTCCCAGGCGGGGAACCCGCCGGCTACGACGTTCGAACGTGCGACATCGTGGAAGCCGACCTCATTGACGTGCTCCGATTCGCTCAAAATGAAGCAGGCACCGACGCTCTTTACGCTGTAGCTCTCGTCGAAGAAGACTCCGAAGCATCAGATGGCCACAAGCGCGGCCTGATCTGGCTCACGGGCCACGACTTCAACGACGACATCGATGGCCGAACACGAGACGTGATGATCGAACGGAAGGGGCGAAAGCTCATCTCGTTCTAAACCCGGAGATGTCGCTGTCCGCCTACCACCAGAGCCGAACGCTCGAAATTCCCTCGCGAACCCTGTCCGAGCCGCACGGAAGCCGTCCATCTTGCGGACGTTCCTGGCGTTGCGATCCTCGAGCCGTTGCACGTCACGTCGATCGGCATTTGCGCGACGGCCGCCGCGTGGATCGGCATGGCCCGGAAGACGGTGGAGACGGTGAGCGCACGCTCCCACGAGATCCACGCCGGCGCGTCTCGACGAGGCGGCACGACGCCGATCGGCCTCGCGGTGGCAGCTGCCTCAGCTTCACGGGCGAAGCCGAGATTGGCGAGGGTGCGATTCCAGACGCTAGGCATGCCGAGAACGATGCAGGTGACGACCGGCCCGACTCAAACCGATACGTCGCTCGACCACGTTCGGTGCTGTCCGGCGCCGCTCGGCGCCGGTTCGCTTGGCGGCGATTCAGGGCCGCGAGTGCAACAAGTCAAGCTTTTGCCTACCGTGAAGGAATGCCATCTGTAATCCAGCAACGCATTGCCATTGATCGCATGCGAGTTATCGGCACGATTCTTTTCTGTGTTGGCCTCGTTCTGGGAGCGGTCTACCTCGTCCTCGTTGCGATCAACCACACGTCTAGCTCGATACGCATCCTTGCGCTCTTCGGATGGTTCGTCATAGCCCTCTCTGGCCTCAGGCAACGGCGGCAGGCTCAGCGACGACTAATCGCCTTCGAGGCAGAGAATGGCGTAGGCGCCGGGAAGCAATAACTCCGGTCAAGAAAGCTACGTCCCAAGCACGGCTTGCAGATGATCGACTGCCCATGTGTCGGCGGTCGCAGCTTCAAGAGCGGAGAACGAGCCGACCAATGCGTGCCGCTCCCCGAGCCACGCGCCGCCGGAGATCCATCGTCGATTTGCGGGGTCGGCAGCGTCGGAAAATGCCCTCAGAGGCCGGTATCGCGATGTCGGGCCGGTCGAGTGGCTTATGCCGGCGAGGACGGGCTGATATGCGACCGTGGACGCCGCTATCCGCGCGAGCTTCGCCGCGGTCTTGCGGCCTCGCGCCTCGCTGGCGATCACTGGCCGAGGGCCCAAAGCCGCGCACGTGAGAAGTTTCTTTCGTGCGCATGACGTGACCGGTTTGGTCGAGGTCTCGAATCGCGTTTTCTGACGTAGTGATTTACTCGTGGCATGAGCAGTGCGCCAAATATTCGCCGGGTCGAAGTCGACGGGTCAGAAGTGTCGCGAGACTACGACCTGAACGCCGTCGACTCGTTCGACTTCGAGACCGACAAGGGCAACTTTTATCGGGTCGTGAAGTCGGAGTATGAGCAGGAGCAGAATTGGACGGTTGATCGCGTTGCCAGCGCTGGCAACGTTCGTGTCGGCACCGTTAGACATGAAAAGCCGTGGCTCATTTTCGGATCCAGCGCACATCGCTTCTTCAAACCCGGCGCCAGAATTTCCTCCGGATTTGAAAATGACCTCTGGAACGCGGTGCAATCACTAGCGCAATGATTCGCGGTCGGGCTGTTTCCTTCCGCAAGCCAAGGGCGGCCGTCCGAACATGGGCCGGGTCGCACGGTAGCCGTCCGTCTCGCGGACGTTCCTGGCGTTGCGATCCTCGAGCCGTTGCACGTCACGTCGATCGGCATTTGCGCGACGGCCGACGCGTGGTCGGAAGGGCCCGGAAGACGGTCGAGATGGTGAGCGCACGCTCCTACGAGACCCACGCCGGCGCGTCTCGCCGAGGCGGCACGACGCCGGCGTCGCGGTGGCAGCGGCCTCGGTTTCACGGGCGAAACCGAGATAGGCGAGGGTGCGATTCCAGACGGTAGGCATGCCGAGAGCGATGCAGGTGACGGCCGGCAGGCCTCAAACCGATGCGTCACTCGACCCCATTCGACGCTCTTGGATGCTATTCGGCGAAAAATTTCAGTGCCGGTCTCATTCGCGCATGATGAAAATCTGGCCGAGTGCCTATCTGATCTCATCAATTGTGGGGTTCGGCGTCGCGGTCGCCGCCGCCCTGATAGGCCGCGACTCGATCTGGTGGTTCGTAGTGGGTGTGGCTCTCCTCAATACCACCCTTGCAACCTTCATCCTCTTTCGGCTCAAAAGGGTTTCGGCCAATAGCTAGATCAGCTGCGTCCCGCAATTCTTCGAATCGAATAGCCTGACGGCATGCCCTTCCTGGTGCGGTTCAATGTCGTGTTCTCGGCGATCGCGTTCGTGGTCCTTCTTGTCTCCTTTATCGCAGAACGAAATGACCTATGGCTAGCAGCGGCAGTGCTTGCACTCATACTCACGGCCGCACACTCGGCGTTGCTGGCCTTCTATTGGCTTCCTCGGGAACGCGCAGGAAGGCCCTAGAACAGGTGCGTGCCGAACACGGCCGGCAGGTGGTCGACTACTAAGTGCCGGCGGTCGTTGCCTCGAGCGCGGAGATCGAGTGGCCGCATGCGCGCCGGCCCCAGAGCCATGAGGCGTCGGAGAGCCATCGTCGGGTGGCGAGTGCGGCGGCGTCGAAGAATGCCGCATGAGGTCGGTTTCACCACGTTGGGATGGTCGAGTCGATGATGCCGGCCAGGACGGTCTTACACGTGACCATGGACGTGGCTGTCTCCGCGGGCTTCGTCGCAGCCTTGCGGCCTAGCGCTTCGCTGCCGAGCACTGGCCGAGGGCCCAGTCAGCGCACGTTAGAAGTTGGTCAGTCGGGTTGTCTTTATCTGACTCCTCGCTGTCAGCACGTTTGACCTTCCCTTGCGGGCGCAGCTTGGGACGCGCGCGATGCCTTCGTTCCGAGCGGTAAACGACTGGGTTCTACGTTGAACGCGGCGAGCTACCCCGCAGAGCCCTACTTGCCACGATTCCGGCGTCGGATCATCATGACAGCGAATGTGACCTCGGCGATGGTCAGCGGAATCAGCGGCCAGACGGCCCATTCCTGACCGATAAGGACAGCCGCCAAAGCCGCCACGATCAGAACCCCGGCGACGATGACCCCACCTCCTACGAATCCTCGACGCATTTGTTCGACTTCATGCTCAGTCACCATAGGTTGCCTCCACACGGAGTCTGCCAGGCCACCTTCTCCGCCGCCATCGCTTCTAACTCTCACCGGGGTTTCGAAGGTGAACCGACTCCTCCGCGTCGTTGCCGACGTACGGAGGGGGGTGGCGGGCGTGCACGCATGTGTTGCCGGGCGCAGCTCCAGTGCGATAAGTCCGTTACTAGCGTTTACAAACCGCGCCTGGCCTGCCTGCGATTAATGATGAAAACAAGGACGCCGACAATGATGAGCCCCGACCCTACGTACACAAAAAGGGCGTCTCCGCCGCCACCGAGGCCCACGACGGCGCGGATAGCCACGAAGGCTCCGACGACAACGAGGACAACAGGTAGGACGTCACGCAACGGGTTAAAGCGGAGGCGCTGAAACCGCTTCGGCCCACGCCTGCCATCCACATTGTCCGGAGTCATGCAGACAGCCTTCCAGACAAGAGGACATGATGACTGACACCTTGAGCCGAGGAACGGAGGCGGTTGCTCACCGTAGGAGCCCCGGCCGCCCTCTCCTATCTAAAGAGTGTTGCGGAGCGGCAAATTTCTAGCCCCGGAGCCTCGGTCGTCAAAACCAAGTTTCACCCGTTTTTGCAGCAAATTTGGTAGACTTGGAGGACGACGGGGGAGGACCCACATGGCCACGACGACTACCACCACGCAGCTCACCGAGACTGAGCGCGCGCGCCGGCAGCAGATCGTGGACGAGACCCGCACCTCGACAGCTCTCGAGGGTGGACGGTCGTCCGATGCCGTTCACTCCCTGCAGGACCGATGGGTCCGGGGCGAGCTCACTCGGCAGGAGATGAGCGCCGAACTGCGCCGCCTGCACCCGTCGACCGCCGACCACTGAAGACGCGTGGTCGAATCTGATCGCCCCTGGCAGACGGGGGCGACCGAATCCGAGCGGTGGGACGGATACCTTGACGTCCGCACAGGGTTGCTCCGCACGCTCTCGGTCGAGCCGATCACAACACCCGAGCAGCTGCGAGAGTTCGAAGACGGGCGCGTGGAAGACCGTCGGATCGAATTCCGGGACGAGCCATTCCAAGGCGACTTCGATCTGCCGCACCTACAGGCAATTCACCGTCACCTCTTCCAGGACGTGTACCCGTGGGCGGGCGAGATCCGAACGGTCGGCATTCAAAAGGGCGGCCAGGGTTTCCTGCCGCCGGAGCATGTCGGTTTCGTCGTCAACGGTGCCGCGCGCCTGATACGCGAGGACGGGATGCTGCAACCCGGCATGGACACCGCCAGATGGTCGGGCCTGCTCGCGGAGCGTTTCAACGACGTGAACGAGGCCCACCCGTTTCGGGAGGGCAACGGCCGCACCCAGCGGCTCTACTTCGACCAGGTCGCCGAGGCCGGCGGGAAGACAATCCACTGGAACGTCCTCACCAAGGAACAGAACATCGCCGTCTCACACGCCGCTCGCGACGGAGACTTAACACCACTGCGGGACGCCTTCAGCGTCATGGTCACCGACCGGATGGATCCTCTGGCGATGCAGCGTGCCAAGCAGGCGGCCGAGGCCATGCGTGCCAGCTCCGCACCGCGAAACAGGCAGGCTCAAGCCCGCGGCGCCGGGGCTGGCGAGCGGGCCTACTACGGCTGCGACGGACGCCCGGGTACAGCGGGCCCTCAACGAAATGGATACGAGCGCTGATGGCCATTGTCGGATACGCCCGAGTGTCGACCCTTGACCAGGTCCTCCACTCCCAGATGGACGAGCTCACCGCGGCCGGCGCCGGCCGGATCTTCACCGATCAGGCCTCCGGCAAGCTCGATGAACGCCCCGGCCTTGCCGCAGCTCTCGACTATCTCCGCGACCACGAGGGCGACGTGCTCATGGTCACCCGCATCGACCGGCTCGGCCGATCCGTGCAACACCTCGTGCGCGTCGTTGACGACCTCAAGGAGCGCGGGATCCAGTTCCGATCCCTGCATGAGGGCATTGACACCACAACCGCCGGCGGGGAGATGTTCTTTGTCATCTTCGCTGCCATCGGACAGTTCTCGGGCCGGCTGATCAGCGAACGCACCCACGAGGGTCTAGCCGCTGCGCGGGCTCGCGGCCGCCTCGGCGGGCGACCGCGCTCGATGAACGCCGAGCGGATCGAAACCGCGCTCGAGCTGCGCGCCAAGGGACGCACTTTTGAGCAGATTGGTAAGACGCTCGGCGTCAGCGCCTCAACTGTCGCCAGGGCTATTGCCGGTCACCTCGAGGCTGTTTCCTGAACCTTCAGCACTTTCCGTACATCCCGATGCCGCCAAGAAGAAAGAGAAGCCATGTCTACTCCTGATGACGGACGGGCGGATCGCCTTGCCCCGTGGATTTGAGAATTGCCGCTAAGTGAACAAGTGAACCTCACCGGCACCACGCTCGTCCTCGAGGAAATCCGCAATCGGCGCGGAGCTGATCTTCCCTTTGCGTTCGACGAGGCACGCCTGCGTGAGGCGTCCACGCCGGAGGAATCGGTCGCAGAGGCCCGCCGGCTCTCGGAGCTATACGCGGGGATAGCTCCACATCCTGGGCCCGACGGCGTGGATGATCATTGGCGTATTTCGAACATGTCGCTGGAATTTGCAAGAACCGTCGAGTCACGCTTTCTGGGCCGTGGCCAAGATTAATCGGAGTCCTGCTGCCCGTTAATGCAGAAACGTCGGAGCCAGACCGGAGAATTGGTTAATGACTAGTCGTGTTCCGCCGCCATCAGATGACGGTCCTAGCGCACCGATCGCCACGATCTACCAGAACTCTGATCAAGTGGCGGGCATACTGCAACAGATCTTCAGGCAGCCGCTCCTGACAGAGGAGTCCCGCGAGAGCACTTCCGGTGGGGGAAATGACACGACGGCCGGGGGGGGCAACTAAAGGTAGGGCGTCCGGAAAAGCAAAGTTGCCTTTCGTTGGCAGTGCCGAGCTCGTAGCGGAAGCACAAGCAAATCTCTCCTCTAGTTGGACCCAAAATACCGGAACAGCGTCTCGTCAGCAGTTCGTCTATTCCCAGGCATACAACTTGCATCTCGTACGGCAATTCCTTGAGCAAGGATCGCTCCTTACGCACCTCTCGTCCGTCGCTCAGGCAAGACAGCTCAAACCGGGTGCTTTCGTTGAATACACGACTACCTTCGACCCAGTCGAGCTCACTCTTGCCCTTGACGTCATATCTCCAGAACTCGTGGAAGCGATCACGCGTTTCAGCGTCAAGAAGGACTATCTGTCTAATTTCCCCATCGGGGGAGGCCATGAGGCACGGGTGGAACATGCAGAAAAAATGCAGCTCGAAGCAAACGCCAAAGGGGAATTGGCCCGGGCGATCACGAACGCTTTCAAGGCAGACACGAGACAGGAGACCACCCGCGAGTATTACGGTCGACTGGCCACGAAACCATCCCTAACCGTGATCACGATTTGCGATCTGGCGCACTTCATCGTCGGAGATCCTGATCGTCTTCTGGATGGAACCTTCACGGTACTCGGCAAGGTCATTTCGCCCGTCGAAAAGGACGTTCCGACGTTCTCACGGAACAAGCTTCTACGAAACCTCGCACCTTCAGCCTTGGACGACGGCATCGACAAGCTGAACGAACTGATCGATCAAGCACCGGAAGTTGACGAAAAAGCACCGTCGGAATACATCGACTTCAAGCTCGACTCACGAGTACGAGGATCGTCGATTCGTGTCATGCCTCTGGCCGTCTATTCCTGAGCAACGACGCAGTCACGTCTTGTAGCCATGACGTATGACGCAAGACGGCCGGAGCCCGAAGGCGCCGGCCGCCACGACAGCGATCTACCGAGATTGGTCGGTTGAACGTGTCTGGTCGATCGCGGACTGAGGCCGGTAGGGGCGTGTAGCCGCACCGGCAGATGAGTGACCCGTGCCCCTCTGAGCGTCCAGAAGACGTCGGGCCGTCTCGGCTCTCTCCTGCATGGCAGAGGAGAGCGGAGCGGCGCTCTGCCGGTCTGTCGAGAGGGATGCTGCGGCGCGTTCCTCTGCGGTCCTGTCGATGCCGATGAGGCCGGCTTCCGCGGACTGCCTTGCTGACCAGGTGTAGCCGAACGCGGCCTCTTGGGGATTGACGGCGTGGATCGATCCGACGGTGTCGCGGGAGTACTGGTGGTCCTCGACCGCCTCGAGAAGCGCGTCCATCGCGACACCCGACTTCGACCACCGGCCGGCGAGGTAGGAAGCGCGCTCGAAGGCGTCCTCGATCTCTGGCGACAGGGGTCGGAACGCGGCGAGATCGGAGCCCTCGTCGCTGCTGAGTTCGTTGTCGAGGAACGCGCCTAGCTGGTCGAGTTCTTGGTAGGCGCCGACCTTCGCGGTGGCGACCTCGGCTGCAACTTCGAGACGCCGGTCCGGTCCCCCTTCGGACCATTCCAGGCCCGACTTCATCCGTTCGTCGTAGCCCTTCATGTAGGCGCTCTCCTGACGCTGCGCGAGCGCGGCGGGAAGCCGTCGGAGCGCAGCATCGCCGAGCGCGCCGGGTCGGCCGAGGTAAAGGCACGCCGCCTCGAGCGCGGCGTCCGTGCCGCGTCGGGAGCGGCGCAGACCGAGGGCGAGTTCGTCCGCCGGTTGCACCAGCTCGGCATCATCGCCAAGCCCCGATTCGCCGCCGGCCGTGACGACGTTGTCGCCGGGTACTCGGTCGCGATTCGCCCGGTCAAGGGTAAGCCGATCGTCTGGCACGGCGGCGGCCGACTGGCACGCGACCTAACGTTGCACGCCTCCGGGAGGGGTGGCAGGACAGCCCCCAGGCGGCGTCCGAGGGTGCCGCCGAGTGGCAGGCCACCTGGCGGAACCCCGTCCGGTACAAGCCCGTCCACCCCGGCGCCGAGATGCGCGAGCCGACACCGGAAATGTGGCAGGACTACACCGCCAACGTGACCGAGCTCCGGCGTCAGTTGCGCGACGTCCCGAAGGACGATCGGGCAACGTGGGCGATCGTCGCAAAGGAGACCAGCGCCGCCTTCGCGGCATGGTCCGAGCGTGTCGAAGAGACACCCGGGCCGCTCGCCGACGCGTCGCGTGTGCTCGCCCGGAGTGCGCAGATCCGCAAGCACCAGGTGAAGCCCAAGCCGTCCGGCATGGCCTCCGCGTCCGGTGCGGCGATGCTGCTCATGATGGCGACCAAGGGCGGGAAGGGCACGATGGCCGAGGCCATCCTGCTCCGCCAGCTCGTCTCCACTACCCGCGCACTGTTCGAGTCGCACAACGCAATCCAAGATGCCCGCCAAGCGCAGCAGATCTCGCAGGCGATGGGCTCCAAGCTCGACGCGCTCCGGGCTCGCCTGCCCGAGCTGCCTGTCGCTCCGGGCCGTACCGCGCCCGATCGGAACGTGACCGCACCGGCGAATGAGACTGACGCCGAACTGGCCGTGCGTCTCCTGCAAGCCCAACGAGGCAAGGCACCCAGGAAGCCGAACAGTCCCGTGCCGAACCGGATCGAACCGGCACGACCGGTCACACCAACCATCCGTCCAGACCGTGACGGACACGAGAGATAGGGGATCACATGAGCGACGTGGGGAACGTACATTCCGGCGAGGTCGAGGGCGAGCTCGAGGGGGTCCTTCGAACTCTCGTTGCATCCGCCGGACGCATCGGTGAAACCATCGCCCGGGGGCGGGAAGAAGCAGCACGACGAGCCGAGGCCGAGAGCACGCAGCGGGCCCGCGAGTTGCAGGCCCAGTACGAGCAGGAGCGGGTACTGGCGCGCGCTCAGGTGCAGCCGGTCAACGAACCAGCGTGGTGGGACCGCGCCTCGGCCGACGACATCGCACGCGCTTACGAGACCACGGCCGCGTGGAAGGACGACGACCCGAACCTCGCGGCCGTACACGCGAAGATGGGCGACGAGCTCCGCGAACGCTACGGGCTTGACGTCATCGACCTCGGTGCCGACCCGGAGCGGGTCGCCGACGTTCTCCACGACCGCGAGGCTGCCGGCGAGGTCACCGACGGTCAGGGGTCGACGCAGGAGGATCGCCGCGAGGCCGACACACTCCTCAATGCCGCTGACCGTCACGACCAGGCCGCAGAAGCCGCTCGGAGTGACGCCGACCGGAGCCAGGGCGTCGGCCCGAACGGCGAGGTCGGTGCCGGCTACGTCGACCCCTACCCCGAGCCGGCACCGCTTGACCCCAACGCGGAGCGCGCGATCACACTGACGCTCAACGAGTACGAGGCCGAGCGCATCGACAACTTCCTCGCCGCCTCGGCATTCGCGAGCCGGGACCTGCCGGACGAGTCCGACATAGACCGCGACGACGGCCGGTCGTGGGACCAGATCGTCACCGCCACCCGCGATACTCACGACAGCTCCATGGGGATGCGCGGCCGCCTCGCAGAGGCGCGTGCCACCGCCGCGCAGAGCACGGTTGGCACCGAGCAAGCCGCCGGCGACAAGGACCGCCGCGCCGGCCTGGCGACGTGGGACAGCGCCGACCGTCGCGACACGCACGCCGAGGCGATGGCCGCGCAACGTGTCGACCCCATCGCCATCCAGGCGCAGTACGGCGCCGACGTGTCCAATGCAGAGCATCCGCGTGCAGCCGTGGCGTCGACCCGCGGTGCCGCGAAAGCTCGCAAGACGACGACCCGCGCGCTGGGAACCCGGCGCGAGCGCGGCGACCGCTCCCGGTAACACCGGGAGGCGTAGCCGTTAACCACTGGAACGATGAATGCCGTGCGAGTGGCGGCTTTCATGCGTACTGGATCGTTCTGACGTGGTCTGACAGCGTACGCGGCGTACGAGTCGTACCGCGAGAACTTCGGCGTCGACCCCGACTTTATCGCCGCCGATCGACTACGCACCGACTCCGGCTGCGTGCTGCCGTGGCACCACACTCTCATGCGGCCATTCATTCCCAGTGCAGCGGAAGGTGACCAGTAATGCATACTCGCCTTGATCCAGAGGAGCGCACCCGACGCCCGAACCTCGACCCCGTCGAGAAGTACGAAGAGAAGGCGGCGCCTGGCCGGGTCTCATCGACAAGCTCACAGCGGCCCAGGCCGCGGCGGCGTCCGAGCAGCCAGCCGGTGACCAAGACCGCTCCGCCGGATAGCCAGTGTGGGACAGCGCGAACCGCCGCGATGGTCACGAACAGGAGATGGCGGAGTCCGTCGTCGTCGAGCCCGTTGCCATGCAGGCGCAGTACGGCGCCGACGTGTCAAAAGCCAAGCACCTCCCTGCAACCGTTACCAAGATGCGCGGAGCAGCGAAGGCTTACAGAACTGGTAACCGCACGATGGATGCCAGCGCGAGCGCATCATCGCTCGTCAGCCTTGCCTAGACGCAGTTGCGTAACGGTGTTAGATTCTCTAACCATGGAAGCTTTTTTGAATTGGGCCAACCGTGAATCGACGTGAGACCGTTCGGATGACAACTCGCACTCACATTTTTGAGACGGCCAGATTGATCGTCGAGAAGCAAGGAGTGGAGGCCGTGACGATTCGCAGATTGGCCGCTGAGATCGGATACACGGCGCCCGTGGTGTATCAACATTTCACTGACAAGGCTGCCGTATTAGACGCTGTTCTTGAAGACGGGTTTCGACGTCTCGGCGCCCGCATGCTGTCAAGTCTCGCGCTCGAAAGCCCCGAGAGTTCGATCACGGTTGTGCTGCGGGAGTACCTAAAATTCGCCCAGCAGAATCGCGGTGTCTACCTGCTCATGAACGGTATGACGAACTCGAGACCGAACCCCGAGAGGCGAGCTAAAGCTGCGGCGCCGGTTGTTGAAGCGACGCTCCTTGCCATCTCGTCCTGGGCCGCCGAAACCAACACGACCACCTCACAGACAGATGATGAATGCGACACCCTGTGGGGTATTGCTCACGGAATGGCAAGCCTCGGGTTTCTGGACCACATCGGCTTCGACCGAGCATGGGCTTTGACCACGCAAGCCGTCGACGCCATCACCACCAGTTGGAAAATAAAAGAGTGAGCCGATGACTGACGATTCTAAAATCCTTATTACGGGCGCAACTGGTGACACAGGCGGCAACTTGATGCGGGAACTTTTGCGTCGGGGCATTCCGGTGGACGCCATGATTCGTAACCAGGAGACGGCCGCAAAAGTTGGCGCCTACAGTCCCCTCGTTACGCCCGTCCTTGCTGACTTTGATAACGACAAGTCAGTTGCCGGCGCTTTGACCGGCGTCACCCAGGCGTATCTTGTGACCCCTTCGAGCCTGGGCGCCGAGAAGCAGCAGATACGCTTCGCAGAACAAGCCGCAATTGCCGGCGTTCAGCACCTCATCGTGCTCTCTCAGCTCGGCACGTCCCGGGAATCGCCCGTTCGATTCCTGCGCTATCACGCGGCGGTTGAGCATCGCGTGCGAGAACTCGGAATTGGCTTTTCCTTTCTCCGCCCCAACCTGTACTTCCAAGGCTTGCTTGCTTTCAGGCACGGCATCCACGAAGAGCAAGCCTTCGGGGCCCCGATTGGCAACGCACCTGTAAGCGCGATCGATACCCGGGATATTGCTCTTGTTGCCGCCGAACTGCTCCTACAGAAGACACCAACAAACGCGGAACTTACCCTGACCGGCCCCGCCGCCATCACGCACGGCGAGATGGCTCTTGCCCTGTCCCAACAATCTGACCACCTAGTCACGTTCGCTGACACGTCAGAGGAAACCTTTGCCGATTCCCTGGCGGGGGTCCTACCCACCTGGCAGATCGAGGGCCTGATCGAGGATTACGCCCATTACCGGCGAGGTGAAGCAGCAACGGTGACCACCACCGTCGAGGACGTCACCGGAAAGCCGCCTCGATCATTCGTCGAGTTCGCGCACGATTTCCGAGCCGCTTTTAGCACTCCTTGAGAATCGATCCTTGTCGGTTGGTCTCGGGACATGCTGGCGAGAGGGTCCGGTTGCACCCCCGTTGACGAGGAGGCGAGTCATAACAGTCCTTCTTCATTCCGGACTTTTGGGGGTGTAGTCCTTTGTCGTCAGAACTTGGCCTAGGGCTGGGATTACCCGGGCCAAGGTGCGGTCGTGTCCACCCTGATCTGGATCGGACACGGCATCAGCAAGAACGATGACGTTGTATCCGAGGTCGGCCGCAGATCTCGCTGTGGATTCAACTCCGAATGTCGTTGCGATTCCAACAATGACAACCTCTGAGACTTCCGCCTCCGTCAGGTGCTCAGCGAGGGGGGTGCTGGTGAATGCGCTCCAGGTGGCTCGATGCACGGTGAGATCGTCGACGCTGGTATGAATTTCGGGCAGGAGCTGGGTGTCCTCGCTCGGCCATGTCCGGCCTTGAGATCCGTACTGGGTAACCCCGGGAGGTGTTCCGGTTGAGATCGCGAAGATGACCGGTCGTGTCGCGGCGCGGAACTGATCGATCGCGTAAGTGACCGCGGTCAAGAGCTGCTCAGCTGGCACAGAACGTGCGTTCGCAATCGTCCCGACCTGCATGTCGACGACGATGAGTGCGGCTTTGGATGAGGTGATCTCGGTCATGCTGGCAATCTTGCCTGCTGAGGGTTGTGCCCGCATGCCCTGGTCGACACCCAGCGCTCGTGTCCGGTCGAACGAATCTGCTTTTCTCATCGGGGAAGGATGCTGTCGAAGGTGATGTCGAGTCGACTCGGACCGCGCAGAAGGGGGTTGCGGCGATAGGGCGGCGGGTCTTCGACGAGGCGCACGTTCTCGAGTCGCGAGAAGAGTTCGGCCAGGGCGATCTGGGTCTCAAGGCGGGCGAGGGGCGCTCCGAAGCACGCGTGGATGCCGGCGCCGAATCCGAGGTGGTCACGATTTTCCCGCTCGGGGTCGAACCGATCGGGATCGGCGAAGTGTCGGGGATCGCGGTTGGCGGCGGCCCAGGCAATCCAGACGGGGGACCCTTTGGTGATCGTCACGTCGCCGATACGGACATCCTCGAGGGCGACGTACTTTGGCGTGACCTGGGCGGGCGGCTCCAACCGAAGCAGCTCTTCGAAGACGCGGGGCATGGTGCTCGGATCCGCGCGAAGCCGGTCGAGGGCCTCCGGGTGCCGCAGCAGAGTGAGCGCGCCGTTGGCGATCATGTTGACGGTCGTCTCGTGACCGCCGATCAGCAGCATGATGGTGGTGCTGATCATCTCGCTGGTCGACATCGCGCCATCCGGGCCGGTGTCGTTGACAAGCCCCGACAAGAGATCGCCCTGGGGCGTTCCGCGACGGACTTCGGCGAGCTGGGCCAGGTAGGCCCCGAGTTCGCTGGTGGCTTTCGATGCCTCCGTCTGCAGCCTTTCGGCCTCGTCGGGCGTCGTGGCCTCGGGCGGCGCGATGATCGCCATGCTCCAGGCATGGAACCGCGGCTCGTCGTCGTGGGGGACGCCGAGAACGTCGCAGATCATCATGACCGGGAGCGGGTAGGCGAATGCCTCGACGAGATCGAGGGTGCCGGATGCGGGGAACGCGTCGATGAGCGTGGTCGCCGTCTGCGTGATGTCGTCGCGGAGCGAGTCGATGTAGCCGGCGTGATTCGGGGGTCCGAAGTGTCGCATGGTCTGACGGCGCAAACGGTCGTGATCCGGCGGATCCTGCATCACGAACGCGGACGTGAGGCCGGGGGCAGCCCCCTCAGTGTCATCTCGGCCGGCGAGCGGGTTGGAGCTGATCCGCGGGTCATGGACGACCTCGAGGATCTCGTCGTAGCCCGTGACCAGAAACGCCCCGTCGTCGAGGCGCTGAACCGGCGCGGCATCACGAAGGCGGGCATAGACCGGATACGGGTCGGCGCGATTGTCGTGGTCCAGGAATTCGTTCCACACCGCCGTCGCAGTGGTGGAGCGGCCCGTGACGGGGCAGCCGGAGCCGGGCTCGGAAGACGTGTTCACAGTGTGGACCTTTCATCGGAGTTTGCAGGAGTGGAATGCGGGCGCACGACGCGATCGCTGCCCGGCAGGTCGTCGACCGTCCGGCCCGTCGGCGGGAACTCTGCGCCGTCGGCAATCCGACGTCGGTAGTGCTCGAGCCACTTCACCTGGTCGAGGGCGGTGGCACCGACCATCCGATCGCCGACGCCGTAGACGGCGACGAACGACCGCTTCTCGGTGGAACCTTGAGCGATCACCACGCTGTCGGCGGCCTCGGGCATCCCCACCGACTTGATCACGTGGCCGAACTGGTTCGACCAGAACACGGGCACCTCGGCGTGGCAGGCGTGGCCGTCCGTCCGCATGTTGCCGGCGGCGACGGTGGCCTGGCCCAGGGCGTTGCCCCAGTGCTCCACAGACAGGCGTCGACCGTCACCAGACGGGTGCGGAAAGGCGGCGACGTCGCCGGCGACGAAGACGCCGTCGACGACAGTGCCGTCGCTATCGAGCGCACGGCAGGTCTCGTCGCAGTCGACCCCGAGGGGGCCGACCGACAGCCCCGATTCGCGGAGCCACTCAGTGTTGCGGAGGGCACCGATCGCCACCACCACGACGTCGACGTCCAGGGTCGTCCCGTCCGAGAGCGTGGCGGCCGTGACTACTTGATTCGCATCGGAGTGCAGCTTCGACACTGTGACGCGCGATCGCAGGTCGACGCCGTGCTCGCGCTGAACCTCGGCGAGGACGCCCGCGACGGTGTCGCCGAGCGCTCGGGCGAGCGGCGCTGGTCCGCGATCGACGAGGGTGACCGGGAGGTCGAGGCGACGGCAGGCCGACGCGATCTCGGAGCCCGTGAAGCCTCCACCGACGATGAGCACTCGCCGCGGCCCGGCGGCAAGGCGTGCACGAAGCCGTGCGGCATCCTCCGCGGTGCGGAGGGTGAGGACTCCGTCGAGGGCTGCTTCGTCGGCCACCGGCCACGGTCGGGCTCGGGTCCCTGTTGCTATGAGGACCCTGTCGTAGGGTACGCGGGCACCGTCGGCGAGGAGGACGGCGCGGGCGTCGACGTCGAGGCCGGTCGCGGCCACGCCGAGGCGCCACTCCACATTCAGGTCGGAGGCCTGCGGAAGGCGGGTACCCGAAGCGGACGCGGTCCCGAGGAGAACCTGCTTCGACAGGGGCGGCCGGTCGTAGGGTTCGTCCTTCTCGTCGCCGATGAGGGTAATCGGGCCGGTGAACCCGTCTGATCTCAGGGTCTCGGCCGCTGTCACACCAGCCAGCGATGCCCCCACCACCACCACGCGATCGGTTTCGGTCAGTGCCGACGGCCTGACCGCCTTGGTCACCGATCTCCGCCGCTCGCCGTCGATGCGGATCGCCTGGACAGGGCACGCCGCAGCAGACTGAGTGACGCGGGCCCGCAACTGCTCGGCCGGGTCAGGGTCGTAGACGAGGGCTTCGTCGCCCTCGAACCGGAAGACGTCGGGCGCCAGGAAGGCGCACTGCGCGTAGCTCTGGCACTTGGTCATGTCGACGGCGATTCGCATGGTTCTTCTCCTTCGCGTGGTGTCAGTGGGGTCGGGTCGATTCAGTCGAAGACGACGACGACTTTGTCGGCTGCCCCCGGCGTGGCAGCGAGTGTGAGGGCGCGCTCGACGTCACGGAAGGGGATGACGTCGCTGACGATCACGGCGTACTTCTCCCAGTTCGCGACGATGTCGCGGGTGACCTCGAAGATCTCGGTCGGGTAGCCCATCGAGAGCACGATGGTCAGCTCGCTTCCGAGGAGGTGCCCGAGGTCCAGCTCGACGGGCTTCTTGTGTACGCCAACGATGCCGACGGTCGCCCCGTGCGTGGCGGCGGCCGTGATCGCGCCGATGACGGGAGCGACGCCGGCGGCATCGAGGTAGATGTCGGAGGCGGCCTTGCGAACGCCGCGACGCGTCTCGCCTTCGCCGTGGATCTCGATCAGCCGCTCGGTGACGTTCTCGGTGCGGGAGTCGATCACGTCGTCGACTCCGATCTCGCGGGCGAGCTCGAGTCGTTCCGGGATCACGTCGACGACGACGATGGACCCGGCACCGGCGGCCATGTAGCTGATGGCTGCGCCGAGCCCGATGGGCCCGGCACCGAAGATGACGATTTTGTCGCCCGGCTTCGGCGCCGTCCGATTGACGGCATGCCGCGCGACGGCCATCGGCTCGTTGAGCGCGGCGACCTCCCACGGGATGTGGTCGGGGACGACCGCGAGGCTGCGACCGACCTCGGCATCTTCGATCAGCAGGTAGTCGCTCAGACCGCCGGTCGAGCCGCCGCTGCCGATGATCCCGGTCGGGGCGACCATCGGGTTGACGACGACATGGTCGCCGACTCGGAGGTCTCTGACCTCGGCACCGAGCTCAACGATCTCGCCGGCGGGCTCGTGGCCGAGCGGCGTGTGGCCCTCCCGGCCGGGCAGCCCTCCGAGGGACACGTAGAACGAGTCGGAACCGCAGATGCCGCAGGCCCGCACCTTGACGAGTGCGTCGCGCGGGCCGACCTCGGGAGCCGGCACGTCGAGCACGGCGGTCGTTCCAGGGCCGGTGACATAGGTCGACTTCATAGTCGCGGGTCGGGCGGGGGTGAGGGCTTCAGAGTTGGACATCTGGGTCTCCTTCAAGGGGGTGATAACTCAACCCTGCCGAGAACAAGTGGCCGGCGAATCGTGCCGATGAAGCGGTCCGGCTACTGCATTTGCAGTAGGGCGCAGGACGTACTGCATTTGCCGTACTCCGGTCGATCCGCATCGACGATGTCGATCACTGGGCGTAGTCCGAGACTCGTTTCATCACCGCAGTTGCGGCAGAACCACCCCTCGAAACCAGGAATGGACTTCTCATGCGCACCCCGAAGATTGTTCTCATTTCCACCGTGTCGGCCGGCGTTCTGGCTTCGGCCGGCTATCTGGCCGTTCTTCCGGAAACGGCCAACGCCGCGCCGGCGCAGCTCGTCTCCCATGGAGTCAGTACCCAGGAGCAGTCGGCCGCCCTTTTTGATCAGTGGAATGCGGCGCTGGCAACTGGTGACTCGAAAAAGGTCAACGCGTTGTACTCCTCGGACGCGCTTCTGCTGCCTACGGTCGCCGCGGAGATGTTCGACACCTCATCGGAGCGCACCGGCTACTTCACCCACTTCTTGGAAAATAACCCGTCCGGGATCATCACGGAGAGCACCTCGAAAAGGCTCGGACCCGGATCCATTGAGAACTCCGGTCTCTACACGTTCACCATGAGAAAGACTGGTCAGGTGATCCCGGCCCGTTTCACCTTCATCTACGAGTACCAGCACGGCCAGTGGAAAATCATCGCCCACCACTCGTCCCGGGTGCCGGAGGCCAACTAGAACGCATGGCGGGAGCCGCCAATCAGTTGGGTTGCAGACCTGCCCGATAGGCGAATGCCACGAGTTGCGCTCGGTCGCGCGCCCCGACCTTCGTCATCGCCCGGTTCGCGTGCGTTTTCACAGTGAATGGCGACAAGAACAACTCCGCAGCAATCCCGTCCACGTCCAGGCCGGTCATCATCTTGAGGACCACGTCACGCTCGCGCGGGGTGACCGCTTCGAACTTCGCGGCCATCTCTTCATCAACCACGGTCGCCGGTTCATCTTTGACTCGTCCAATGAGAGTCGCAGACGCAGACGGGGACAATGCCCCGCCGCCCGCGACCACCTCCTCGATCGCGGAGATCAGCTCCCGCGGGCCCGCCGCCTTGCTCAAAAAGGCGTTGGCGCCGGCGCGCAGAGCCGCGAGGACATTGGCGTCCTGCTCGAAAGTGGTCAGCATGATGATCCGAACCTGCTCCGCGGTCCATTGCTCGCGGATCCTCCGGGTCGCCTCGACACCGTCGATCCCCGGCATGCGGATGTCCATCAGCACCACGTCGACAGGCTGGCTCGCCAGCGCGTCGACGGCACCGAGCCCGTCGGCGGCTTCCGCGACGATCTCGAACGGCCCATGACGGCCGAGGATCCCGCGGAGCCCGATCCGGATCATCTCCTGATCGTCGACGAGGAGGAGGCGGATCATGCGACACGTCCGTTCTTCAGGGGCAGGTGGGCGGTCAGCACGAATTCGGTGCCGGTGGAGTTGACAGTCATCGTTCCGGCGCCCGCGGCGACCCGTTCTCGCATCCCGATGAGGCCGAGGCCGGTGCTCGGCTCGGACGGTTCGAGGCGCTGGCCATTGCGCACGCGGACGACCAGCTTCGCGCCCTCGGCGGCGCATGTGACGTTCACCGCGCCCCGCCCGTGTTTCTGCGCGTTGGTCAGAGCCTCTTGCAGGATCCGGTACACCGTCAGCTGCGTCGCCGCATCCACGCTGTCGGCGGGTACCTCGAACTCGGCGTGCAGGTCCATCCCGATCTGCCGGTACGACGCGAACAGTGCCGGAAGCGAGGTGAGATCAGGGACAGGATCGGCGCCACCCTGCTCGTCATCGGAGCGGAGGAGCACGAGCATCCGCTGCGTCTCGGCAAGGACGTTCCGCACCCCGCTGCGCGCCCGATCGAGCGCCTCGGTGACGTCGGGAGGGGTGTCGACCAGCGCCATCTCGACGACGCCGAGGTTCATGCTGACGACGGCGACCTCGTGGCCCACGACGTCGTGGAGGTCGCGGGCGATGCGGAGGCGCTCTTCGGCCACCCGTCGTGTCGCCTCGAGCTCGCGCGTGGCGAGGGCCTCTTCAGCTCTCTGTTCGAGGGAGGCGCTGTAGAGCCGCTGCGCGCGCAAGCCGGCGCCGATTGCCGACCCTGCGGCCAACGAGACGAGTGTCGCGAAGACGCTGGTGAGCGGGTCCCCGAGGTCGCCGGCGATGATCGTGCCGGCGAGAGTGGGTGCGACCACCAGTGCGGCAGCCCGGATG
Organism: Frondihabitans sp. PhB188; assembly: GCF_003752365.1. GTDB lineage: Bacteria > Actinomycetota > Actinomycetes > Actinomycetales > Microbacteriaceae > Frondihabitans. Next base: position 178,035 of record NZ_RJUO01000006.1, read on the forward strand.
GGTCGACCGAAGCGAAGGGTGACGATGAAGACCAGAAAGACGGTGATGCTCCACTCGACCAGAGGCCCCCACGATCCGATGGCGACGACGAGGGAGCCGAACGAGTTCACGGTCAAGCCGACGAAGGGCCGCTTCGTTGCGATGAGGAGGCCGGCGAGCGTGACCGCGAGCCCTCCGATCACCAGGATTCCCGGCGAGTCGGCGATCATCCGGATCAATTCCACCGTGAGGCTGAGGGCGATGACTCCGGCGACGATCGCGGGCAGTACATCGAGCCGCGAGATCCCGTTCCGCGTGACCCGCGGCAGGATGGGCTGACGCGACGAGGGCATGGGTTGATTCTCGCCCCCGAAGAGATGAAGGGTGCCACGCATTGTCATTGCACCGCCGAAGTCAGGCGAGCGAGGTTGTCGACGAAGGCGTGCACTCGCCCCCGGCCGTCCCAGTCGGCGAGAGTCAGCTCCGTCGAGGCCGCACGGTAGTCGTCTTCGAGGGCCCGGAGCCGGTCGGTGAAGTCGCGGCCGCAGATGAGCATCATCACCTCGAAGTCGAGCTGGAACGACCGGATGTCCATGTTCGACGACCCGACCACGCAGACGTCGTCGTCGACCGACATGTGCTTCGCGTGCAGGATCGTCGGAGCCCGGTAGAGGTGGATGCGGACTCCCGCGGCGAGCAGATCGCGGTAGTACGAGTGCTGGGCGTGGAAGACGAAGAACTGGTCGCCTATCTCGCCGACGAACAGCTCGACCTCGACCCCGCGTCGGGCCGCGGTGACGAGTGCCGCTAGGAGCGACTCGTCGGGCACGAAATACGGGCTGGTGATCGACACGCGCCGCTCGGCCGCGTAGAGCAGCGACGTGAACAGCGCCAGGTTGTTCTCGGAGTCGTAAGCCGGCCCGCTCGGGGTGATCTGCGCCGAGAAGGCCTCCGGGCTGGTCGTCATCGTGTCTGTGTCGAGGGAGCCTGTTTCGGGCAGCTCTCCCGTCTCGCTGAACCAGTCGGTGGTGAACACCCCCTGGAGCTCCTGCACGATCGGTCCGTGAACCTCGACGAGCAGGTCCTTCCACGCCAGCCCGCGACGCTCGTTCGCTCGACTCTGGTACGACGGATCGATGAGGTTCAGCGACCCCATGAACCCCCGCGTCCCGTCGATGACGACCAGTTTGCGGTGGTTGCGGAGGTCGGGTCGCTGGTAGTGCCCGCGGAGCGGCTGCACCGGCAGCATCAGCCGCCACCGGGCACCGATCCGGTCGAGCTCGTTCGTGGCCGACCGGTAGCCGGGATAGCCGCGGGATCCGAGATGATCGAGGAGGACTTTCACGGTCACGCCCCGAGCGATGGCCGCCTCGAGGGCCCGGAACACCGGCTCCGTGCTGTCGTCGAGGGCGAGGATGTAGAACTCGACGTGGACGAACTTCTCCGCGCCGTCGATACCGGCCACGAGTGCGTCGATCTGGCCGGGGAAGTCGGGCAGGAGACGCCCGATGTTGCCGGAGACGAGCGGAAACGCGCCGGTGTTGCGGTTCAGCGTCACGAGCGAGTCGAACCACCCGGGCTCCGAAGCCGACCGCTCCGCCTGCGCGCGCGCGGTCGTCTCGGTGATGAGATCGCTCATCCGCTGCTGCTTGGCGCGCCTGCCCGCGGGCAGCTTCGGAGACCCGATGAGCACGAACAACGCGATGCCGATAAGCGGCAGGACGACGATGACGACGATCCAGGCGAGGGCCGACGAGGGTCTCCGGTTCGGCGGGGCCACGACCAGGGCGATGAGGAAGAAGATGACCTCCAGGATGATGAACAGGCTCGTGGGGACGGCCGTTCCGAACCACGACAGCATCAGCTCGGCTGCCGATCGCGAAGAGTCTGCACGATGGTGCGCAGCAGCAGCAGGCTCGAGAACGCGAACCCGATACCACCCACGAAACCGAGCACAACGCTGCCGTCGTCGCCGCTTCCACCGGCTTGGGCGGCAAGCAGGATCGCCGAGGCGATGAGCCCGACCGCGCCGACGACCACGAGCAGCGCGCGATTCAGCATGCTCCAGAGCACACGGACGTCTTCCGGCTCGGACAGCAGGCTGACGCGCGTGCGCAGCTCGCCCTTGCCGAGCGAGCGGAGAACGTCGTCGAGGTCGCCGGGGAGCCGACCGAGCACGGGTGCCAGGGCGAGTACCTGATCCTGCGCGAAGTCGCGGAGAGAGCTGGGCGAGCTGAACGGCGATTCGATGACGTCGCTGCAGCGGGCGATGCCGCCGATGAGGTCGTAATCGGGGGAGATGACCTCGAGAGTGCCGATGGTCGTGTAGAGGGTGCGGAACAGTGCCGTGATCGACCGGGGAAGACTGATCCCGTAGTCGCGAAAGACGAAGACGATTTCACCGATCGCCGCCGGGTTGAGGCGATCACCGGGCAGGATCGCGCGGGTGAGCAGCTGGGCGAGATCGCGATCGAGGGCTTCGGTGTCGACGCGGGTCGTCGCGGCGCCGAGGCGGAGGGCGGCGCTGCGCATCAAAGCCGGATTCTCGCGCTGGAGCCCCTGGAAGAGGTCGAGTACCCCGGCCTGCTCGAACCGGTTCAGACGTCCGGTGGCGCCGAAGTCGATGAGGCCGAGGCGGCCATCCGGCTGGAGGAACACGTTGCCGGCGTGCGGATCGGCGTGGAACTTCGCGCCGCCCAGCATGTCCTTGATCATGACGGAGAGCAGAGCGTCGGCGAGCTCCCTGCGCCGCCGGGGCGTGATGTCGTCGAAGATGGCGGGCGTGCGGATGCTGCCGCCGGGGATGCGCTCCTGCACGAGCACGCGGCTCGTCGTGAACTCGGAGACGATGCCCGGGATCACCATCGGCAGCTCCGCGTCGAGCGACGCGCGCGCCGCCTCGCAGTTGGCGGCTTCGAGGCGGAAGTCGAGCTCCTCCCGGGTCGCCTCGGCGAATCCCGCGGTGAGCTCCTTGATACCGAGGGTGCGTGCCCAGACGGCTCGACGCTCGAGCATCTCGGCCAGTCGCGCGAGGATGTCGAGGTCGCGCTCGAGCGAGCGGCGGATGCCGGGCCGCTGCACCTTGACGATCACGGGCCGTCCGTCGAGCAGCTCCGCGAAGTACGTCTGCCCGATGGACGCGGTGGCGACCGGCTCGGCGGAGAACGTCCGGAAGACGGCATCCAGGGGGCCGAGCTCGTCGGCGAGGACCTGGAGGGCCGCTTCGGGGTCAGCGGGGGCGGCCTGATCCTGCAGTCGTGTCAGCTCGTGCGCGATCGCGGGGGTGACGAGTTGCGGCTGAGACGCCATCGCCTGCCCGAGCTTCACGAACAGCCCCCCGGACTGCTCGAACGTCGTCGCCAGCGCGCGGCCGAGACGCGAGCCGCCATCGGGGCCGTCGATGCCGGTCACCCCGAGCAGGCCCGAGCGGATCGCGATGGCGCTGACCTGCGCGTAGCGGTTCGAGCGCTCGATGCTGCCGCGGACCTCACGGACGGGATGCGGAATCCTGAACGGCCGCGGTCGCGCATCCGGGCGCGCGACCAGCTCGATGAGCGTCAGCGCGAGCATCGACAGCGTCACCGCGAGCGTGAGCCCGAGGGGGAGCCACTCCGGGCCGACTCCGATGGCGTCGCCGGTGATGAACTGCAGGATCCCGATGGTGCCCGACTGGCCGAGGATCACGGCCAGCGCGGTGGCACCCCAGCGCCCCTTCCGGATGCCGAGGAGACGACGGATCAGGAACCCGGAGAGCAGGACGATGCCCAGCGTGATGAGGGGAAGGATCAGCACGGGAGGCGCCTTTCGGTGGTGTCGGCGTCGAGACGCTCGGTCGTGGCCGAGTCGCGACGAGAGCGGATCAGCATCGACACGCCGATCCCTGTCGCGATAGTGCCGAAGACGACCCCGCTCACCGCGTTGGCGTGCCCGGGGTCGATGTCCTTCTCGATGGAGAGGAGGGCCGACTGAGTGAGGGTGAGCAGCACGAGGCCAGCGGCGACGTTGGTGAGTTTGACCGCCTCGGAGAGGAGGTCGCGATTGCGGCGGGCCGAGACGGTGCCGTGGATCGCGAGACCGAGCTCGGCGAACGTGATCGCGGCGATGATGACGGCGACCGGCCGGTCGTGGGTGATCTTCTCCGCGGAGGCGAAGAACAGCGGGATGAAGCTGAGCGTATAGAGGAGGGAGAGGACCGTGACCAGGATCCCGGTGGCCCGATACGCGCGTCGGTGCTGTTCGCGCACGCTCCCGACGGCCCCTTCGGTTGGCGCCGTCTTCCGCCCTGCCGCGACGTGGGTCCGCACGACGAGGGTCTTGGCCGCGATCACCCCGAGGTTGAAGAGCACGGTGGCAAGGAGGAAGAGGGAGGGGGCGACCAGGAAGAGGGCGCCCTTCCAGGCCGCCATCGCGAAGCTGCCCGGAATGGACGCCGCGGTTAAGAAGAGCGCACGGCGGGTCTTGTCGCGCAGCAGCGCTCCCGAGCGGACCTGCCGGAGAAAAGCGTTCACCGACGGATCGACCGCGACACGGTCTGCCCGTCGCGGAGCGCACGTGCGGCCTCGAGCACCTCCTGAGCGGCCTGCCTCTGCTCGGCCAGGCGGCCGGACACCGACGCGGTTCGCTTCTTCAGAATGGTCTTCTTCAGCGGAATAGGCAGGAAGCAGTGAGCGACAGCGACCGCGGCGAGGATGTAATAGGTCAGGCCGCCGCCGTCGAGGTAGGCGAAGACCGCTCCGCCCATGTAGGCGACGCCGACGAGACCGGCGATGATCGCCACGGTGCGCGCCACCCGCTCCGGCGAACGCTCCAGGCGATTCACCTCGGTGACCGCGTCGAGGTGTTCTGCTTCGAGCGCATCGAGGGCAGCTCGGTCGGCGATCGCGCGATCGCGGCGGAGGAAGAAGGTGGCCGTGCGGCGGTCGAGAATCGTCGGCACGTGATCCTGAAGGGTCCAGCCGAAGAGCTCGAGGGCGGTGAGCCGCTCTTCCGCCTCGGAGCGGGCGACAGTGATGGTCTGGTAGTCCCAGACGGTGGGGGCCGGTGCGACGGTGTGGTCGGTGGGGGGTGTCGTGATTGTCATGGGAAACTCCTTGATCGTCTGGGGTAGCAACTTGTGCTGCACCTAAAGAGTCTCGAAAAGGGAGCCCTGTGACGTCGTCGATTCGGTCCGGGCCGTGTACTGCATTTGCAGTAGCTCGAGGGTGAGCGCTCCTGCCTCCACAGCGCCTAGGCAAGGCAGCCGACCGTTATGTGGGCGACTCGCCTTGCTCAGGGGCGTCGACTCAGGACGCGATGACCTCGGCGTAGTGGCCGGGGGTGGGGCGTGCGGGGCGCTTTAGAAAACCGATTCGCCTCCGTCGGAGGGCAGCAGAACGCCGTTGACGTTGACCGAGTCGTCGCTGAGCAGGAACGTGACGGATGCCGCAAGCGCTTCCGGTAGGGCTATCGGAACGTCGGCGTGGTGGCTGTCGAGACGCCTCTGCCCCTCATCGTTTGTGGCTCCGGGCCGCATGCCGGTGAGGGTGCCGCCGGGGGCGACGGAGTTCACGCGGATTCCGTACGGCTCGCACATGAACGCCGTGTTGCGTGTCACGCCGACGACCGCGTGTTTGGACGCCGTGTAGGCCAGTCCTGCGGAGGAGCCGCGGATGGCTGCTTCGGAGGAGATGTTCACGATCGATCCGCGGCGGGCGTCGATCATGAGCGGCACGACAGCTCGGGTGAGCTTGATGAGACCGAACACGTTGACGTTGAAGACACGCTCCAGCACGGCGTCGGACACCTCGTGGATGGGGCTGAAGTCATCGAGCAGACCCGCGACATTTGCCAGCCCGTCCACTCGTCCGTTCGCGGCCTTCAGGATGGCCGCGATGCCGTCTTCCGAGGTGATGTCCGCCGCCACACCGGTGATGGAGGCGTCCGGCAGGCTCCCCACGAAGGCGTCCAGTCGCTCACGGGAGATGTCGACGGCCACGACGTGACCTCCCTCACGCGCGACTCGAGAGGCCACGGCGCGTCCGATGCCGGACGCGGCGCCGGTCACGATGACGGTCTGGCCGTCGAAGCGGCCTGAAGAGATCCGCTCGCGCCATCCCAGCCCTGCGGCCTCGGAGGGATCGGGCAGCCTGCCGCCATTCGCCTGGGCGACCAGGGTCGCCACGAGGCCTTCCGGGGCGTTTCCGCCGGCCGCGATGAATCTATCGAGAGGAACGTTCCTCAGGAGTGCGAGCGACTTATCGTCCATGCCTCCCTGCGCCGCAATGCCTGCGATTATCTGAGATCCCACGGGGTGGGCCATCCAGGTGCTCAGTGTGCTGTCGCCGGTGAGGATGATGTCGGTGTCGGTCATGATGCGAGTTCTCTTTCTGTCGGAGCGAGGTATCGATAGTGGGGATCAGAGAGCTGCGGGGCTGGCGCTCAGCTCGAGCACAGTGTCTGGCGTTGCGCGTCGATCTCTTTTCCGCCGCGAGAAAGCGATGAGGAGCGTCAGCAGGAGAGCGGCGACCGTCCAGATGACGAGCTGCAGGAGCCAGGGGGCGACCTGGTTGCCATCGAAGAACATGACGCCCCGCATCGCCTCGAAACCGGCTGACCCGACCCAGATGCTGTGGACGACCTGCCAGAACGGGGGCAGCATCGACTCGGGAACGCTGCCTCCGGCGCTGGGGAAGTTGAGGGCCACGAGGACCAGGATTTCGCCGAGGATGGCGGCCTGGCCGAGGAGCAACGTCAAGACGGTGGCGATGAGGCCGATGGTGAATGTGTACAGCATGCCGATCCCGAGAAGCGCTGCGACCGTGCCGAAGCTGACCTCGTAGTCGACGTAGACCGAGATCAACGAGAAGCCGATGACCGGGACGATCGCGGCCGCGCCGGCGGCCGTCAGGACCATGGCTCGGGCTCGCGCCTTCGGAAACGCCTGAGTGATTCCCGTCACGGCGAGGAAGGCGCCGACGGTGCAGATCACGAGGAACAGGAACAGGATCGATCCACCCGGGTCGTCGGACGGCAGGGGCGCGACATTCTCGACGGTGGCGTTCCCGCCCAGTTCAGCCGCGACCTGCTGACCTGCCGTCGTGACGGTCTGCACCGCGAGAGCGCCGCCCCCGGAGGCCACGATGGTCGTGACATCGGTGCCGTCGATGAGGAGCGCGCCGACGGCGTCGCGCTGTGCGACTGCGTCCCGGGCTGTCGCGGAGGTCGTCGTCTGGGTGATGTCGAAGGCGCCGGGTGCCTTGTCGTTGATGGCATCCGCCAGTTCGCTCGTGACAGTGCGGGGGCCGGCGAGCGTCAACGCGAGATCGTGCGGAACGGGTGCGTGGGCGGCGCTGACGTAGCAGATCGTGAAGGCGAGGAGGAAGAACAGCGGCATGGAGATGATCGCCGTGATGCGTGTTCGGAGGGATGCCGCCCTGTTCTCGTCGATCGATCCCGGTGCGACGACGACGTCGAGATGGTTCTCCGGCATCGTCGACAGGTCTTCCCGCAGAGTGGGTCTCGTGGGTGTGGTGTCGGTCATCAGAGTGCCTTCTCGGTCGTCATGGTCACGGGAGACTCGACTGCCAGGTGACGGTGGACCGCCTCTTCCTGTGCGAGGGAGCTGAAGTTCTGCGTCCGGGAAGCAGCGATCTCCAGTCGCTGTCGACGGATGGTCTGGGTCAGGTGAACGATCGTGGTGATCAGGATGAGCCCGACCGTCCAGGCGAGCAGCTGGAGGAGCCAGCGCTGTGCCCCGTTCCCGTCGAAGTAGACGATGGAGCGGAACGCCTCGTAGGCCCCGGAGCCGAAGTAGAACTGGTGCATGCCCTGCCAGAACGGCGGCAGCATCGAGGCCGGCGTCGGGCCCCCGGAGCTCGGGAAGTTCAGAAGGACGATGAAGCCCATCACTCCGACCGATGCCAGCTTGCCGAGGAACTGCGCGAGCAGGATCGCCAGCGCACCCACAGTGAAGACGTACAGCGCATTCACGCCCAGGAGCGCCGCGATAGTGCCGAAGCTCGCACCGTAGTCGCCGACGAAGATCGACGACAGGCCGAACACGATCAGAGGCGCCGCGAAAGAGGTGATGCCGACGGCGCCATAGCGGACGCGGAGCCCTGCTTTCGGCATGACCTGCGTGAGGACGATGATGACGAGGTAGGCCGCCAGCGAGGTGTAAGTCAGCAAGTAGAACAGAGTTGTACCGAGCGGGTCCTCCGCATCGAGAGGTGCTACGTCCACCGTCTTGGTCGTGGTGCCCAGGTCTTCCGCGACCTGTGTTCCCAGGGCTTGAATCGTGGCCGACACCGATCGGCCCTCGGCGGCTGCGAGATACGTCGTGACCGTGAAGGTGGGATCCGACGGATCAGAACCCGAGGTGGCGATCTCGAGGGACCCCACCACCGACCGGTTCTCGACCTGCCTCCGCGCTTCCGAGACGACATCGGTATGGGTGGCGTGGAACTCCGTTGTCGCATCGAGCTTCGACGTGATCTGAGAGACGACCTGCGTCGGGCCCACGATCAACACGTCCAGCTCGTGCGGGGTCGGCTTGTGAATCGCCCCGACGAACAGCAGCGGAAACGCGATCACAAAAAATATCGGGGCAAGGAAAGCAGAGAACAGTCGAAGAGCCACCGCCCGGCGATCTGCCCGCACTGCGGGTGGGCTGGAGGTTGTTTCGGTCATGGGAGGTCTCCAGGAAGTAGAGAGAGCGAGATGAGGCGGGCTACGCGCCGAGCGCGCACATCACAAGAGTAAACATTGTTTGTAAACGAGGTTTGTAAACGATGTTTGAAAAGTAAACTAGGATTACAGTCGTTGTCAAGCGAGAGTTCCGAGCTGATCGGATCGGCAGACGGAGAAGGAACGGCTCGCGGGACAATCTGAGGAAGGAAGGCATTCCATGGCTGTTGTCCGTGCCAAGCACGACAGATCGGAGCCTGTACGCGAGGCCATCAGGCTTTCCGCCACCAAACTGTTCGAGGAGAACGGTTTTGAGGCCACAGGTATCCGCGATATCGCCCGGGAGGCCGCCGTCAATCCCGCAATCGTGCTCCGCCATTTCGGGTCGAAAGAGAACCTGTTCCTCGAGACGATGGACTCCTCGAGTGCCATGCGATCCATCATCGAGGGCCCCCTCGAAGGGCTAGGGGCACGCGTCGTGGGCTTGATCGTCCCCGGACGCCAGAAAGGTCTCGAGATCCTCGGCGCAACGGTCCGAGCTAGTTCTAAGCCAGACATCCGCAGACGGCTGCATGAATCAATCGCCGCGTCTCTCATCGAGCCCCTCATCGACCGCATCGACGCTCCCGACGGGGAACTCCGGGCGCATCTTTTCGCCGCGCAGCTCCTGGGTCTGATGACGGCCTTTGCCGTCTACGACGACGAGTACCTGCTGGAGGCCCCCCTCGATGGCATCATCGCCCTGTACGGCGACAGCCTCCAAGCTCTCGTGACGGGGAACTAGAAAGCGATTCACCTCGTCCAGCTTCTGTCGCCAAAAGAGCCCATGGGCTGTTCGCCGCAAGAATGAGAAGCCGTGCCCGTCCGGCCCACGGGTGGTAGTTGCGTGAAGCTGTCAGAAGCCTGGCCTTAACCGCGGAAGGCCTTACCCCTGTTGGGAACAGTAACCAATTACTGCGATCGCAGTACTGGCGAGTGGATGGTCCGGGTCATGATGAGCGGGTGCCTTTCATCCCCACGCTTCGCTTGAGTCCGTATCGGGCGTTTGTAGTGCGGTACCCGCGCCTGTTCGATGTATTGGCTCTCGTAGTCGCCGCGGTCGCATGCGTCGCAGCCGCCGTCCACCTGGTTGTCCAGGATGCGAATGGGGGCGCCTATTGCTCATTGGCGGCGGAGGTGGCAGGGATCGCGCTCAGCCGACGATATCTCTGGGTAGGGACTCTTCTTTTTTCGGTCGCTCCGCTGATCGCAGTGATCACCGGCAATGACCCCCAGGTGACGTGGACTATGTCAATCGTGGGGGTGTTTTACGTCTGCCTCCGAGGCTTGCCGGGGCTCTGGGTCGGATTGCTCGTGGCTGTTCTGAACTATGCCAGCGTGTCATCGTTTGACGGCATTGGCCTGGGTGCAACGGCGCCGGTCGCCGCCGTTCTTGCCTTCGCTGGTGCTGCGGCGGGCAGCGCCCTGCGAGGTCAACGCCAGTACTGGCAGGAGCTTGAGCAACGTGCGCGAGATGCGCTAGTGACACGAGAGAGCGAAGCGAACCGCCGCGTCGCCGAAGAACGACTCCGGATCGCCCGGGACCTCCACGATGTTGTCGGACACGAGATCGCGCTCATCAACATGCACCTGGGACTTGCCGAAGTGGGCCTTGAACCTGGCGACACGGCCACCCGGTCGTCACTCCACGCGGCAAGAGAAGGCGTGCAGACCGTCCTTCGCGAGACACAGCACATCCTGGACGTTCTTCGCGTGGATTCTGACATCGAGAGCACGCGACCCGTCGCCGCTTACGAGGAGATACCCGACCTCGTCGACTCGTTCCGGGCCGTCGGACTGGATGTCGATCTGACACTTCCAGCCGCGCTGAGGCTCGGTGCGGAGGTGAGCGCTGCTGCCTATCGCATCGTCCAGGAGGCCCTGACGAACGCACAGCGACACGGGATGCGAAGCGCGACCATCACCGGTGTCGCCGCAGAAGCAGTCCTGACCTTGACCATCACCAACCCCGTCTCGCCACTGGCAGCACCCAAGGGCAGGGCCGGCTACGGACTGGTCGGCATGCGGGAGCGAGCCCAATCCGCCGGCGGGCACGTGAGCGCCGAGGAGCGCTCGGCCATGTTCACTGTCACCGCCGCGCTCCCTATGGACGGCGGGCTCAGCCAGTGATCCGCGTCCTCGTCGTCGATGACCAGGAGATGATCCGCTTCGGCATTCGCGGCATGCTCGAAGCGGACCCTGACATCGACGTTGTCGCCGAGGCCGCCGACGGCTTTCACGCCCTCGACGCCCTCGCCAGCACCAGCGTGGATGTGATCCTGCTCGACATCCGGATGCCCGGCATCGACGGAGTCGAGACCACCAAACGCATCCGGCAGTCGTGGCCGAGTGACACCGTCAAGATCGTCATCCTGACCACGTTCGACAACGACCGGAACGTCGTCCTCGCCCTCCAAGCCGGTGCCAACGGGTTCCTCAGCAAAGGAGTGAGCCCCTCCGACCTCACCAACGGTGTCAAGGAAGTGGCCGCCGGCGGCGGCGCCCTGTCGCCGACCGCCACAGCGGCGCTGATCGGTCATGTCAGCGACTCACCCCGAACGACGATCGACGCGGGTGTCGCCGACCGCTTCGCCGCTCTCACCAGCCGTGAGCGCGCCGTCGTGACGTCCATGGTGGCGGGCCTGGATAAGGACGAGATCGCAGTTGCGCTATCCCTCTCACCGTTCACGGTGAAGACCCACATCAACCGGGCCATGAGCAAGGTCGGCGCGCGCGACCGGGCACAGCTGATGACGCTTGCGTTCCGGGCCGGCATCACGCCCGAGTGACAGCCGTTCCGCGTCGCTGCGTACCTACTGCGATCGAAGCGAAAAGGACGATCCACCCGGACGACTACGCCCCGGTCGTCCGCCGGAACACTGAGGAAGTCCCCACTTCCAGCGCTCTCGCGCCTCAGTTTCAGGAGTTCTCATGCCCCGCATTCTCGCCGGTATCGGGAGGTTCAGTGCCACGCACCGCCTCCTCGTCGCCGCCGTCTGGGTCGCCGTCATGGGCGGCCTGGTCGTCCTCGTGTTCTCCGGAGCACAGATCAGCGACCCCGCCGGCTCCGCCCCCAGCAGCAAGTCGGTCGACGCTCTCAACGTCGTGAACGAAAAGTTCCCCGGCGCCACCACGACCAGTTCCACGAAGACCCTCCAACTGGTCCTCGAGACCAAAGGCTCAGACAAGGTCACCGACCCCGCCAAGACCGCCGAGATCAAGAGCCTCCTCGTCGACGCCGCCGCGATCCCGAACGTGACAGGTGTCACCGACCCGTTCGACGCCAAGGCACCATACGTGTCGAAAGACCAGACGACCGTCGTCTCCACGTTGAGCTTCAAGGGGCTGAAGGCCGGCGACGAGGAGCAGACCTACAACCGTGTCCTGAAACTCGCCACCCAGGCGCGTTCCGACTTCCACGCCGAGGTCGGCGGACAGATCTACAACTCCTCCTCAGGAGGACTCGGTATTGGTGAGCTGGCGGGCGTCGTCATCGCCTTCGTCGTCCTCTTCCTCACCTTTGGCTCCCTCCTGGCTGCCGGCGTGAACCTGCTTGTTGCCATCGCCGGTGTCGGCGTCGGCGTCCTCGGGATCCTCGGCTACAGCGTCCTGAACCCCATCGAGGGAACCACCATCACCCTCGCGATCATGCTGGGCCTGGCTGTCGGAATCGACTACAGCCTCCTGATCCTGACCCGCTTCCGGGCGGAGCTGCGCGAAGGACGGAAAGTCGTCGACGCCGTCTCCCGTGCCACCGGCACCGCAGGAACCTCCGTCGTCTTCGCCGGAGCAACCGTCATCATCGCCCTCGCCGGCCTCAGCATCACCGGAATCAGCACCATCCGAAACATGGGTCTCGCCGGAGCTCTCGGCGTCTTCGTCGCCATGCTCGCCGCAATGACCCTCCTGCCCGTGTTCCTCCGCACCCTCGGCTACCGGGCCCTGCCAAAGAAGCAGCGCACCGTGCTCACACCCACTGAGCAGATGGCGCGCGACGAAAAGTCGACGTTCCTGTCCAAGTGGGTCGGGTTCATCGTCAAGCGCCCCATCGTCGCCGCCGTAGGAGTTGTCGTCATCCTCGGCATCGTCTCCGCTCCGATCCTCACGATGCAGACCGCCAACAGCGTCCCCGGCGGGGACGACCCAAACAACACCAGGCGCCTCGCGTACAACCTCATCGTCGACAAGTTCGGCGGCGTCCAGAGCCCACTCATCGTCCTGGCCCAAGGCGACGACATCAAGTCGGAGATCCCCGCAATCCAGAAGAAGCTCGCATCGCTCGACCACGTCGAAACCGCCGTGTCGGTGGCCACCACGTCCGAAAACGACGCAGCGCTGTTCACCGTCATCTCCACTCAAGGACCGATCGATGACGCGACCAAGGACCTCGTGTCCGAGATCCGCGACAACGAAACAAGCATCTCCGGGGTGCAACTCGACGTCACCGGCGAAACAGCCGTTGGAATCGACAGCGCCACGATCTTCCTGCACGCCCTGATCGAATACATCATCGTCATCGTTGCGCTCTCGCTGATCCTCCTGATCGTGATGTTCCGCTCGCTGCTCGTGCCACTCATCACGACCCTCGGCTACCTGCTGTCGGTCGGCGCATGCCTCGGCATCAGCACCGCGGTCTTCCAATGGGGCTGGCTTGACCCGCTCATCACCGCACCGCAGGGCAACCCAATGCTTAGCGTCCTGCCGATCATCCTGGTGGGGATCCTGTTCGGCCTCGCGATGGACTACCAGGTGTTCCTCGTCGGCCGCATCCAGGAAGAGCACGCGAAAGGGAAAACGCCAAAGGCTGCAATCCTCAGCGGCTTCAGGAAATCCGCTCCCGTCGTCGTCGCGGCGGCCGCGATCATGACCTTCGTTTTCGCAGGCTTTGCGGGCAGCACAATCGCGGTGGCGGCAGAGATCGGTCTAGGCCTCGTCGCCGGAGTCATGGCCGACGCGTTCCTCGTCCGAATGATCCTCATGCCCGCGCTCCTCACGCTCCTCGGCGAGAAGGCGTGGTGGATTCCCGCCTGGCTCGACAGGGTCCTGCCTCACCTCGATGCTGAGGGGCATTCCCTCAGCGACCACGGGACGGACATTGTTGAACAGCCCGAACTCGTAAGTAGCCACTGAGATTGCGTTTCGGGGGCGCCTGCCCGGCCATCATTGGCCGGCAGGCGCCTCTGGCGTGGACCTGGCCGAAAAGGGTGTCTCGAGCCCGCACTGCACCTGATTCATTGCATCGGAACCCAGACAGTCTGTCGACGAAGGACACGTAAGCCGGCGTCAGGAACGTCCTTCTCGGAATCCGAGGCCGAGGGCTAACTTCGTGAGGGCTTGAGCGGTCGCCAGGTCTAATTCCCTCACTTCCGCGGGGGACAGGCTGGTGAGTGCGTAGCGGAGGCGTGCGGCCATAGTGGACCGAACAGCTTCGCGGGACGCCTTTCCTGCAGCCGTCGCTCGCAAAGGCGAATCGACAGTCAGAGGTGAAGCTGTCGAATTGATGAAAGACCGCCGGGACAGGTTACGGGCGGCATCGAATAAGTCCAACGTCTCATCCCGCAATGGGAATGGCTCGCCGCGGGCAACGCCGCGGACGAGAATCGAGATTAAGACAAGCCCTCGACTTCGTCTGCAAATGGGGCACTGCTGAAGTGAGCAGCAATATCCAGTACTTGACATAATCAACATTATGGGCTGTTCGGGGGGAGTGATTTTGGGTCATAAATAGCTCTTCGAAATGAAGCCAGATGACAGAATGCTTGGGCCGGGTGGTGTCCTGAACCGTCCTGACCGTGGCACCACCCGGTCCGCGTCCTGATCGCGGTCGCACAAGCCTTCTGCGTTGTCTGCAATGTTCGTTTTCAAACTGGACGGTTCGCTGGTAGTTTGCAAAAGTTGACGTTTTCTATGGATCGTCAACGACGTGTCGTCAGGTCCGGACTGGGTCGGATATTGACGAGCAAAGAAGCTCGCACTCTCATCTGAAGGAACCATTTCTGTGAACAGTTCACTCTGGCGCAAAAGCATGGCCGTCCCGGTCGTTCTTACGCTCTCCCTCGGCGGCGCTCTCGTGGCGGCCGTCCCCGCGAACGCGGATCCCGCTGACCTCACGGTGTCCAGCGCCACGGTGTCTGGCCGTGTCTTCACGGTCACCGGCAACGCCACGACCGGCGACTCCATTGAGCTGCTGGATTCGGACGGCAACTTTGCCGTCCGTCGCACAACAGTGGAGAACGGCATGTACTCGATGTCGTACACCATCCCGGGCACCACGTCGGGACCAATGAATTTCACGGTGCAGCAGGTCACCCAGCAGCTAGGCGAGGACGGCAGCCAGACCGTCACGGCCGACGTTCCCGCCACATTCTCCGTGACCTCCCCCGCCAGCGGCGACACCGTCGACTCTCGCACAGTCACCTTCACCGGTACCGGCACGGAGGGCCAGCCTGTCAACATCGTGAACGCTGACGGCAACCGCATCGTCCAGGCGACCCCGGCAGCTGACGGCACATGGTCGGGTACATACACGTTCCCGAACTCGGCCGCAGTCAAGCAGACCCTCACGGCTAACGAGCTGAACGTGGGACCGGACGGTGCCGCTCGCGACTTCACAATCACCCTGCCGGCCGCAGCACCAGAGTTCACCATTACGAGCCCGAAAAACGGTGACACGGTGAAGTCCCGTACGGTGACCTTCACGGGTACCGGCTTCGAGGGTCAGCCGGTCAACGTGCTGAACGCGGCGGGCGACCGTCTCATCCAGGCCATCCCGGCAGCCGATGGCTCCTGGTCGGGCACCTACACGTTCGCGGACACCGACGCTGTCACACAGAACCTAACCGCGAACGAGACCAACGTCGGAGCCGCCGGTGCTTCACAAGCCTTCAGCATCACCCTGCCGGCCGCAGCTCCGGCCGCGCCGTCGTTCACGGTGACCTCGCCGAAGAACGGTGAGACGGTGAAGTCTCGGACGGTCCAGTTCACCGGCACCGGCACCGAGGGTGAACCCGTCAATGTCCTCGCCGAGGACGGCACCCGCCTGTTCCAGACGATTCCGGGCGCCGACGGCACGTGGAGCGCGACGTACACGTTCCCCGACACCGTTGCCGTCACGCAGAACCTCACCGCGAACGAGCTGAACGTGGGTGCTGCCGGTGCGCCGATCGATTTCACGATCACGCTTCCCGCCGTAGAGACCGCCCCGGTCCCGACTCTCGCAACTCCTGTGATCACGTCCCCGAAGACGGGCGCGAAGCTGACCGGCAGCAATGTCACCTTCACGGGAACCGGCACGCCCGGATCCAACATCCTTCTCGCAGTTGTCCCTACCGCGCAGGTAAAGGCAGCTGAAGCGCAGGCGGCCAAGGCTCAGGCAAAGGTGACCGCCCCCAAGGCGACCACGCCGGCGGATCCTCAGGACCCGATCGTCGTCGGTGCCGACGGCACGTGGAAGGTGACGCTGGCGCTGAAGGCGAATGACTACACCGCTGAGGCTGCGTCGTTCCTCCTCGACGCCCAGGGCCAGCCGGTCCTTGACGCCAACGGCGACCCGGTTGTTGCTGGCCCGTCGAACGATGTCGAGTTCGTTCTCACCGCCGCCGTCACCACCCCGGCTGGCACAAGGACAGCGACGCCGGTTGCCACAGCGACTGACGCCGACGGCAGCCTTGCCTTCACCGGCTCAAACACGGCGCCGATTGCTGGGTTCGCAGCCCTGCTGGTCGCGCTGGGCGGGGTCTTCACGTTCTTTGCTCGTCGTCGCCGCGGCGTGAGCAACTAGCAACCACCGCACGGTAGAGAGGCCCTGACGCATACAGCGTCAGGGCCTCCCGGCGTAAAGCGGCCGGAACCCATGACGGGTATAGGTGCCAAAGGATAAAGCTGGTCTCATCGGCGCAGCCTCTATCGCCGGTCTGCCGTGCGGGAGAGGTGAACGTAGGCGGGCTTGTGGCGCACCTCGAGCACACGGGTTCCGGTTTTGCCCCCGTTCTGGGGGTCCCCGACCGGGTGTCAGCACTTAGGGGGACACGTAGGATCGTGTTCACTCCCCCACCGGCGATGTTGCCCCCTCAGCGACACTGACCCGAATTCTTTTTCGC
>NZ_RJUO01000007.1 GCF_003752365.1 Frondihabitans sp. PhB188
GCGAAAAAGAATTCGGGTCAGTGTCGCTGAGGGGGCAACATCGCCGGTGGGGGAGTGAACACGATCCTACGTGTCCCCCTAAGTGCTGACACCCGATCGGGGACTTCCAGAACGGGGCACGAGCGCAACCTGCGTGTGCGAGGGGGTCCTTTCACGACGAACGACCAGAACCGGTCCACTTCTGTCCGGGTTACCGGTCGAAGCCTTCGTCGGCCATCTCGGTCGTCCACACCAGAAGACCCCACCGCTCGTGACCCTGGCTCGTGTGGCCGGCTGTCCGCGTCAACGCCACGTGCTCACCCGCAGCCTCGTGATCGACAGGCTCACCCCTGCCGCCACTTCTAGGTCACGCCGGCTTCGCATGGCCCCCATCCGCCATTCGCGCCGTGGTGACCGTGCGTGACGTGACCGCAGCACAATAATGCGAGCAGTGTCGGCCGCGAACGAGCGGCCCGCTAGCGGTGGGGAAGAGGCGCCGGTTCGGATCGGTCCTCTAGCGCCCGGGTGCGGTGCCGGCGGTGGGGGTGGTGCTGGTGTCGACCCGGGCGGCGAGGGCGACTTTGTATCCGGTGGTAACGCTCCCGGTCACGGTGGCCAGTTGTAGGACGCCGGAGTCGTCGCTGAAGACGTTGTCCGTGGCGAGGCTCACCTGGGCCAGGTTCTGGCTGGAGCCAGCATAGTTCGACAGGGCGTACACCTTGTCGCACACCCCGGCGGGCAGGGCGACCTGGGACGTGGCGATCGCGGTGGTGGAGTCGGTGATCGCCGCCGCTTTCGGGTACACCTCGAAGTGGATGTGCGGCCACCGGCCCGTGTAGCAGGCCGGGAAGATTGACGTGAAGGTGACGGCGCCGTCGGAGTCAGCAACCTGCACACCGCGAAGGTAGGTTTCCTCGGTGATGCCGTCGGAGTACATCGAGTACCCGCCGGCGGCGTCGCAATGCCACACATACACGGCAACACCCTCGAACGGCACGTCGCCGTTCGCCTGATCGAGGATCGTCAGCGTGAGTGTCATCGGCACACCCGAAGCGGTGGCGCCACCGCCAAGGCTTGACCGGATTTCGCTACGGATAATCCCGGAGCGCTCGAGCACGTCGGCGCCGTTGGACCCGTCTCCCGGGTACGGGCCCGCAGTCTCATCCGGGATTTCGCCTGCGGGCACCGTGACCGACGCATCCGCGGTCGCAGACGACGTGGGCGCGGGTGTCACTGTTGCTGTCCCAGTGGCGGACGCTGTCGGGGTTGTCGTGCCGGTCGCTGTCGTGCACGCAGCCAGAGTCGCAGCCCCCAGTCCCAGGCCCAAAATGCTCAGCGCACCGCGCCTACTGACCAGGGTTCCCAGGTCGAAAGCGATGCCCTGATCGACAACCTCCTCATTAGTGCGCGTCAGAAGACGCCCCTCATAGAAAGGTCCGTCGGGGGTGTGGTCGGGTTCAGGGATACGGGTCATGGTCACCTTCTCGTCTTGGCCAAGACCCCGAGCATCACCAGACAAGCTTTCGAACACCAATGAGAAAGCCGTGAGATATCGGCCACAGGCAAACGCAACCAAGCACGTACAGAGCCACGCTGACACGCATCGACTCTGCATGGCTGCGATCAGGACGTGAACCGGGTGGTGCCACGGTCAGGACGGTTCAGGACACCACCCGGCATGTGCATTCTCTCAGCTATGTCGCCCCCGGTGTTCCGTCTCCTCGGTGGTCAGGAACGGATCATGCACTCAAATCCGAACCCAGAACGGCCGCGCCCGCTTCTGCAAAGAAGTCCGCGTAACAGGGTCCGTTGTCACCTTGATAGGAGAGGCGGGATCGTTCCTGCAGAGACCCCGCCACACTCAACCGGTCGCTCCGTTCCTGCGGGAAGGAACTGCGACCATACCGTTTCGGGTAAGGGTGGATGCGTACCGGTGTGGCGCCGGGAGCGCGGAGATAGCTGCTCATACGGCGTTTGCGTCGATCAGATCGTTCAACTCGGCCACGCTGAGAGGCTGCGTGTCCGCGGAAGCGAACTCGGGGCTCACGCGATCACCTCTAGCCACGCGAGAGCTGCGGCGATGATCACAGTCGAGGCTGACAGCGTCGACACTGCGACAACCCACAGCGTGTGTTCCCGATGTACCTGGCGGACTTCGGTAAAGGGCGAGGACACTTTTTCGGCACGCGAAAGCGTCATGAGTTCAACTCGTTTCTGGCCCCTGCGAGCCTGGGATCAAACGGTGGAGCAAACGGTTCCGCCGTGAATCGGGACCAGGTCATCGCCGTGAATCGAAGACTTGTTCTCATTATGAGCCAGGAGGCTAGAAAATCTAATGATGTCTGGAAGGTGGTCGTTTTGCGGATGCCAGCCCCGCGGTCGTGACCCGGTCAGACGGAGACGAGGCCGTAAGCGGCTGAGGACGCGGACGTAGGTGCAAGACTTCCGTGACGGATTCGAGAGGCGCCAAGCACCCAGTCGTGGAACCAACTCCCGTGAGGCCTACGAATGAGAACCCAGAAGGCAAGCAGCAGCTACCTGACCAGCACGACTCTCGCCTCCGGCGGCGACGTCGACGCCCTCCTGGAACACTCCGTCGGGTCTAAGAAGGACATCATCGATGTTGCCGTGATGGCTCTGTCGGCGAGGAGAACGAGCCCCTCAGACTGAGATTGGCACGTCTCCCCCGGCTCACATCAACCGCCAATAATATTTATTATGTCATGTGATGGTGCCAGGCCCGGTTTAGGGTACGACTGGCCCGGTGACGAGGTCAAGGAACTGCTGCCACTCCCTATCGGTCTCGTCCGCGGTATGACAGGTCGCGAGCCAAGCCCGCTGCATGGGTAGGCCTTCGAGTTTTAGGTCGAGAGCGAGCGTGAAGACGACACCGTTCTGATCGCCACCGCGGGTGACGATGGGGGCGACGGATGTGATGTGGTCGGGGTTGATCCAGAGCCGGGCATCGCCGGGCCGGCCATCTCGGTCCGGAAGCGGGATCAAACGCACCATGCCCTGACCGTAGAGCACGACCAGGCGGAGTACCGGTTGGAGAACCTCGAGCGTTAGGTGTCGGAGTTGCCTGTCGAGTCTAGAAGAGGCGGGGGTGGGTGGTTTCGACGCCGAGGAGGGCGGCGCTGATCAGTTCTGGTTGCCATCCGTGTTCGAGGATCACGGTGCGGAGATCGAGGGAGCGCTGTACTCGGACCTGCCTGGGCAGGTCGCTAAGGCGCAAGGTGGCGCGGTTGCGGTAGCGGCCGCGTTGGGCGCGGTCGAGCATGTTCTCCCGATGCGTCCCCGGCGCCACATGCGACACCTCCATGTCCGCGGAGGCGTGGACGCAGATGGGGATGTCGCAGGAATGCAGCAGCAGAGTTGATGAGGGAAGCGGCTCCCCCGTGGCGAGCTCGTATGCGTATCGTTGCGGCCGGACCGCCAGCTGCCCACGGTCCCGCTTGACCCAGAACCGGCCATACCCGTCGTCGGAAATCGCACCGGTCCAAAACCAACAATCATCCCGTTCCGGACCTTTGACGACAAACGACCAAAACCGTTCCAGTTCGCTGCGGGTCACCGGTCAAATCCTTCGTCGGCCATCGCCGTGGTCCACACCAAAAGACCCCACCGCTCAACGATGCGAAGAGCCCTGGGGCGAGTCCGGGTCAACGCCATGTGATCGGCGACGTCATCTGTGTGAGGCGAAAGCTCGCACTGGTACACGACACCTTGATGAAGGACAAACGAGTCGCACCGGGTCACCCGCCCACCGTACGACGCAGACCGCAAAATACGCCCCGACACCGCCACGGGCGAAGGGCCCACCAGGCATGCCGCAACATCTTTGCTGACCTTCCATATCCAGAAGAAAGCGAGCGGGACCGCGAAGCTCACCCCCAGAGCGACGACAAGCCCACCCACTTGGACGACACCGTTACGACTGCTCGTCACCACCTGCACCCACACCACCGCGTCGACAACAACGGCAATCCCCAGGGCGATGAGTTGTTAGCACCGCTGCGGTCTCGGCGCGTCGGGAACTGTTCACCCAGCAATGGCAGCCACGGGGTCACCATCCATGTTGGCGTTCTCAGGGACATGGATGACGTCCCGATAGGTGTCGAACCACGGCACGCGGGTGACCCCGGGGCCCGCCGTCGGCCGAAGTCTTCATGCCCACACACTGAGGCACACCCGCTGCCCGCATCACGGTCGGGGTGTGGCAGGCAGTCCTGCCCTGGACTGCGTGCCCTCTACAGTCGAGTTATGGCGACAGAGCCCAGACCGCGGGCTGCGGTGTACATCGACGGGTTCAACCTGTACCGGCGGGTCCTCGAAAACGAGCCCGCCCTGAAGTGGCTCGACATTGCCCAGATGAGCGACCTTCTTCTCCCAGGCTTCGACGTCGTCCGGGTCCGGTACTTCACCGCCCGGATCAAAGCGACCACCGGCACCGACCCGCACTCCCCCGCCAGGCAACAGGCTTACCTCCGCGCCCTGGACACCATCCCCCGGGTCAGCATCCACGAAGGCACCTACCGAATCGACAAACGGTGGATGCCCGAACACCCCGTCCGTGTTGACGCCGACGGGAAAATCGTCACCGTGCAGGTGCGGAAAACGGAAGAGAAAGGCTCCGACGTGAACCTTGCCGCGCGCATGCTCGTCGACGCGTTCAAAGACGCCGCGGACGTGTTCTTTCTGCTGTCCAACGATTCCGACTTCTCGGACGCGTTTGGGCTTGTCCGCACCGAAGCGGGAAAGAAGATTGGCCTCATCTCGCCAACGGACAGGCCCTCGAAGTCACTTCTGGCGACAGCACCTGACCACGTGCGCACCATCCGGCATGGCCTCCTTGCCGCTAGCCAGCTGCCCGACATGCTCACCGACATGCATGGCCGTATCCACCGGCCGGCCGCGTGGCCGAAATAGCGGAGGCCCCGCCTTCCGGCGGGGCCTCGCGCCCGGTAGCCGAAGCATCCGGGGGTGTACCACAAGGCTACCAACCCTAGGCGCGCCAGCGCCACCATCCAGACCCGGGCATCACGGTGCGCCCGCCTACAGCTCTTGAGGGCGGCCGAGGACCTGGTCCAGGAACCCCTGCCAGATGGTCTCGGCCCCAGCCTGGCCGGTGGCTTCCCCCAGCCAGGCCCGCATCGTGGGAACGCCCTCCAACTTCAGCTCGACTGCGACCACGAGCACGTCACCGCGTTTGTTTTGGGTTCTGCTGATGATGGGTGCTGCGGTGACGATGTGGTTCGGGTTGATCCACAACCGTGAATCCCCCGGGCGGCCATCCTTGTCGGGAAGGGGGATCAGACGCGGCATACCGGCAACCTACGACACG
The DNA here is from genome assembly GCF_003752365.1 of Frondihabitans sp. PhB188. Lineage (GTDB taxonomy): Bacteria > Actinomycetota > Actinomycetes > Actinomycetales > Microbacteriaceae > Frondihabitans. Next base: position 5,324 of record NZ_RJUO01000007.1, read on the forward strand.
CATACGCACTCCCTGCCACCGACCGGCCGGGGGTTAGCGGGCGAATGCCGCCCGGGCTAGCGGCACCGACACCGGTTCCGCCTCACCCGGACGTGGGTAGTGCGAGGTAATGAGGACGCCGGTGGATGCCCATTCCAGGACCAGCCTGGTCACCTCCGCCCTCTGGAACGCCGTACTCCCGTCGATGCGTGCCCCGGTCCTTGTCTGCCAGCCCGCGATCCCGGCGAGGGCGCTGAGGGTGGCCCCGAACTGGTCGGCACCCGGGAGGATGTCTGCCCCGATCAGCAACAGCCCGAGGACCCCGATCTCCCGGTCGGCGATCCCTCGTTCCACCGGCAGGCGGGAAGCAATGTGCTCCCAGAGCACCTGGGGGTCACGGCGCGCTTTCCTGCCCGCCAACGTCAACACCAGCCGGCCGCCGCTTTTCCAGGTCAACCCCAAAGCGGTGGCGGCTTCCCGGAGGGCTGCCAGCGGAGGAATGTCGATTTCACGGCTGCTTGCCCCCACCCACACGTTCTCCGGGTCGGCCACGGCCATCACCTCGGCCACGGTTGCCGGGGGCAGGTAGCCGGCCGCGGTCAGGGTGACACCTTCCTGACCGACCCCGTCCAGGAGCCCCTGAATGACATGGGTCCCGCGCACCATCACCTCACGGGTGACCGGTTCGGCGGTGTCCCGGGTGGTGTCGGCGAGGAACCCGGCCAGGTGAAGGCGCGCATCCGTCCCTAACCGGGACATGATCCCGGCCAACACCACCGGTGCTGCGTTCCCCAACTGATGTTCCTCGAACCGTCCCAGTGCTGCTCGTGCCCGGGCGTCACGGTCAAGAGCCTTGTTGGTGTCGTCCGCACCGAACGTGTCCGGCCTGCCCGTCCGGCCTGTCCATTCCAGGGCCTCGACCATGTCCGGGTGTCGCCACTGGGCAGGCTGGTGGAGGGCTTTGAGGAGGTCTTCGTAGGACTCGATCCCGCCCACGTTCTCCGGGGGTGCTAACCGCTCCCCCGCAAGGCACCGCACCGCCCGGTCCTCTGAGGCACGAGCGCTGATGTCTTCCAGGGTGAGGACGTGTTCCCAGGAGTCCCCGAAATCGTAGAGATACTCCACCGTCTCCCCGACGCTTCGCAGTACCCGGTCAAGGCGCACCGTGTCCTCCGGGACCGCACCCGGGTCGGGTTCCGCATACGGGTCACAAGGGTCGTAGACCACCACGGCCGGGCGACCCGGGACGGTATCGAAAGTGAACTGGTGCAGGTGAGAGTTCGTCCACCCCATCACCGTCTGCAACACCTGATGCAACTCATCAAGCCGCAGATCCGACGGGCACCGGAACCGCCGCCACACAGGCGGTACCGACCCGACCAACTCCACCCGGATCGTGAACGACGACGAAAACCCCGCACGCACCCCCGACCGGCCAGCTGGGCTGTCCTTCGGGACAGGGTGCAGGTGAGGGGTGACCATAACCGCCAGTGTAAAGAAACCCGGACGTCACGGATCCTGTCGAGGGGAGCGCGAGGGGCCAGCCCCTCGCCCCGGCCAGCCAGGCCGGGGCTGCCCCTTAGCCCTCGGGAATGTGCCGGGTCAGCTCCGCGGTGAGCTGCTGCACGGCGTACCAGCGGGCGTGGGCCGCGTCGCCATCGGCCGCCGTGTAGTCGCCGTATCCGGCTTGGTGCTCGAAGTCCTCGTGTCCGCGCTGGGCCAGGTCAACCAGCTCGGCCACCGCGGCGCGCGTCTCCGCGACATCGTGCGCGGTGGAGGCGACGAGCTGCACATCGTCGGCGTCACCCTCCCAGAACAGGTCGAGGACCGCGGAGCGGATCTTCTCGACGTCGACGCCGATAGCCCTGGCGGGGAACGAGACCGTAACCGTGACGCTGTGCACGGGGGCGGCCTCGTCGGCCTCTCCCCCGGTGTTCTCGCCCGTGGCGTACTGGTGTCCCCAGGCGAGACCGACGACGGGTACGGGCTGGCCGGTCACGGCCTGGGCTGCCTGGTGGGTGTCCTGGCCCGGGTGCGGTGCACGGGTGCAGCTCCACTCGACCCCGGCGACGTCGTACGTCGTCGCGCCGCACGTCGTCGCGCTGCTGCTGAGGTCGAGGGCGGGGGCCTCGGGGTCGATCCCCTGGCCGATAGTGTCGGGGCGCTGATAGCTGATAATCACAGTTCCTTCCCTCCTCGGGGTGGGGAGGGGCGGCCGTGGCCGCCCCTCCTGGGTCAATGGGTTAGGCGGCGTCTTCGGCGTCGTCGGTGGCGTCCTCCTCGGGGGTGAGGATTCCGGCGATCTGGTGCGCGGTGCGGAGCACCCGCGCGGCGGTGGATTTGATCAGCTCGGTATCCCCGTCCGCCCACCCGGCGATATAGCCCACCGAATAGGCGGCGGTGTCGAACCCGACCATTCCCGCGACGACATAGGCGACGCTCTCGGCCTCGGTCTCCATCAGCCCGCGGTGTGCGGCGTATTCCTCGATGTCCTCGGTGTGCTCCAAGAGGACGTGCGCGAGTTCGTGAATAGTCGTTTTCGCGGCCTGCTCGGGCGAGAGGGATTCGTCAATCACGACAGTCATCGTCTCGGGGCGCGTCACCCCGTTCATGGTCCCGGGGAGGCTAGAACGCTCAACCGTCCAGCCAGTCTCGGTGAGGTAGGCGCTGAGGGCGTCCACGATGCCGTGATCCTTAGGCCCGGTGAGCTGGGCGGTGATGGTGCCGGGGTCGCCCTGCTCGGGGTCGATCAATTCCGTCTGTCCGATATCGAAAACCGACAGGATGGGGAAGCGGGCAATTCGCTTTTCGACTTCGTCGCCGTTCTCGTCCTCTTCGGTCACCTTTTTGGTCGAGTACCCGAAAATGCGGATGCCCTTCTCTCCCTTCCGAACCTGACGGTTGAGGCTCTGCCACTTGCAGAAACCGGCAACCCGGGAGGCGTCCTCTCGCTGGCTGAGAATTAAGAGGAGGTTATTAATCGAGTACGCGTGGAACGACTGCGCGAAGTCGAGAAAGGCGGTCCAGCGGGCCGAATCGCGGAGGGCTTCAACCTGCTCGCTGATGGAGTTGTGGAGGGCTTCGGCCTGGGCTTTCTTCTCCTCGATCGTCTTAGCGGGCGTGCGGGTGGTGGTCTTCTTGGTGGGGGTGGCGGTGGTGGTCATGGCTTCTGCTCCTGGTCTTGATCGGTGAGGATGGAAGGCGGGAGGGGGCAATTAGTGGTTGTCCCCTCCCACCTGCTGTCACTCCTCGCGGGTGCGGGTGAGGGTGTCCACGAACGTCACGAGTTCCGGGCCGGTGATCGTGGCCGTGTGGGCGAGTTCCCACCCGTTCCGCGCGAACGTCGCAAGGTCGCTATCGCGCTCTCCCAACTTGCGGAGCTGGCGCTGCAACGCCCCCTCTCCGACGACCGGAACGAACGTGGTCACGGTGGTGATCTGCTGACTCATGTGCTCTTCCTCTTCCCTCTCGTTCTTTTTGCCGTGATTCTCAATCAGGTTTGTCAAGCCGAAACTGGCGTTCGAGTTGGTCCTGACTGTCACTCCCTCCCCCACGTCTTTTTCGCCTGGAAGGTACGAAGTACCGGCAGGGCCGCAGGCGGGAGGGCAACCCGCAGGGTGGCGGAGGGAGATTGTTGGCGCGAAATAAGGGAGCGCAGCGACCGCGTGCCAGGAATGTCGGAGGAGACAGCGGCTTGCCGCTTGCGTGGACGGCGGAGGCCCGTATGCTGCCGAAGGCTTCCAGGCGAAAAAGCGCGCAGCGCAGCAACACGGCGCAGGCCGCAGGCCGACGACCGCTAGTCCTTCATGGTTCTCATGGCGGCGCGGTCGACCTCGCCAATGGCACGCCTTCTGGCGCTAGTGCCGGGACACGGTTGTCGCTAAGTTCGGCTTATGGATACGACGACAGCAAAGGTTCTGACGGTCGTCGTGGGTCTCTTCAGCCTTGCCTTCCTCATCGTCGGAATCGGTCTGCTGTTTAGCCATAAGAGCGTGCTGCTTGGAGTGATCAGCCTGCGCTTCTTGTTCTGACTCAGGTTGTAACGCAGACTGGGCCTGTGACTCCGAACGATCCAGCTATTGCTCGAGTCCGCCGGTTCGTTCGGGTGCTTGCCTGGGTCGCCCTACCTGTTGGGCTAGTAGCTCTTGCAACAGGCATTCTCCAAGCCATCCGGGGTCAGGGCAGTGGCTACGTCACCGTTGCGCTTGGTGTTGTTCTCCTCGCCATGAGCATCATTTTCTTCCGTGTCCTCAAAGCGGTGCGGGGACGCGAATAACTGGTCTCTGCCGACCCCCTGAAGGGGATTGTCACTCGGGTCATACCCGGGCCTGTCAGCTTGATTCCCGTCCTCATGAGGCAGATAACCAGGAGTGTTCGCCCGGCCGACGGCGTAGCGTCGAAGTTCTGTCTGCTTGGGAGGCGGACTCGCCAGGAATTGCTGTCGGGTCGAAGGTTGTCTGGTCTCGGAAGATGGCCCAGATGACGTTGATCCGCCGCCGGGCGAGGGCAATGAGGGCTTGCTTGTGCGATTTACCCTCGCGCCGTTTCCGTTCATAGAACGATTTAGAGGCTGGGCAGGTTCTGGCGGCAATGAATGCGGCTTGGAAGCAGGCGTTTAAGAGCCGCCGGTCGTAACGTCTCGGGCGGTGGTGATTGCCGGAGATCTTCCCGGAATCGCGGGGAACCGGGGCGAGGCCGGCGAAGCTCGCAAGCCGATCGGGGCTCTCGAAGGCGGCGAGGTCTGTGCCCACGGCCGCGAGGAAGTCGGCTGCCAGCCGTGGGCCGAACCCGGGCACCGTCATCAGCGGTGCCGCGAGTTGGTTGTCCTTGAGCGCTGTGTCCATCTCTGCTTCGACTTCCGCGAGCTCATCGCGGATGCGGAGGAGGTCGTGGGCGTAACGGCTCACGATGCGGGCGGCCGCGGCCTCACCTGTGACGACGGCGGTCTGCTCGTTGGCTGCACTGACGGCAACCGCGGCCAAGGTCGCCGACTTCCAGCAGTCCTGGCTCTTCAACCAGGTTGCCAGCCGTCGCTCCCCCATCCGGCGGATGGCGGCGGGGGTCTGATACTTGGTCAGCAGCACCAGCGGTCCGCGTGTGGTCGCGTAATTGAACGCGGCCTCGAGTGACGGGAAATAGTGGGCCATCAGAGCGCGGAGGCGGTTCACTGCGCGGGTGCGGTCGTGCACAAGGTCCTCACGCCGGGCAGAGAACAGTCGCAGCTCGACGGTGACTTCTTCCGGTTGGCGCATGAGGTTCACGTCACGTCGGATGCGGGCCTGGTCGGCGATGATGACGGCGTCTTTCGCGTCGGTCTTGGCCTCGCCCCGGTACGCGCCGGAGGCATGGTGGATGGCGCGGCCGGAGATGTAATGCAGAGGCTGCTTATGGCTACCAAGCAGCGATTGCAGCAGCCCGGTCCCGCCGTGGTTGAGGTCTGTCGTCCAGGAGACCTCTGTTCCGCCCGGCAGGCCCGCGACGTCTCCCATCAGGGTCAAAATCTCGGTTTCTCGATTCTTGAATCGTCGGGACAGGATCTTGGTTCCATTGCCGTCGATGACGACTTGTTCGTTCAGAAACCGTCGGGGCTTCAGCTGATGACAGTTTCGGGTCGGCAGTCGATGTGTCGGGGAACGGTGACACGATTGTTGTCGGCGCCTCTAACTACGGTGCAGGCACTGGCGCCGTCTACGTCTTTCAGCGAACGAGTGCCGCGAGCTGGGCAGAATCGGCTCGCCTCAACGCACCGGCCGGCGCGAATGCTGGCGCGTTCGGTAATTCTGTCGCCATTTCGGACGACGGGACGAAAATTCTCGCAGGTGCGCCGGCTGGCGGAACGACTACTCAAGGCGGTGCCGCCTATTACGTCCTCATTAGCGGCACGTGGACGTTGAAGACCGTGGTCGCGGGTGGCTCCGCGAGTGCTCTAGGGGGTCAGTCGGTAGCCCTCTCGGCCGACGGCACCCGGGCAGCTGTCGGTGCACCCCAATACAAGGCGGCTGGCTCCTCGACGGTCAGCGGCCGCGTCTACTCCTACACCGCGACAACCACGGGTCTGACGACCCTTGCATCGATTGTGGACCCCTCAACTGCAACCACGGTATCCAGTGGCCCTGGTTTTGGCGGTGGCGCCTTGTCCTTCACGGCCGATAACAACGGCCTTCTCGCGGCAGCTCCATACGCCGCGACCGCCGCCGGTGCCACTTCGGTGGGAGGAATGGCCTACTACTACCGCTATTCGACCTCGTGGACGAGGTCGGCGACGTTCAGCCTGACGAATACAACGAACGCCCGCCTTGGTTACTCGGGAGCGATCTCGCCTGATGGCAACCGCATCATCCTCGGTGCGCCCTACTACGCCGCAACGGCCGGCGGGCGGGAATTCATCTCGGAGAAATCCGGCTCCACGTGGGGTGTACTCACAACCATTGGTCCCTTGGGGAACAACAGCACCAGTTCCCGCGTCGGGATCTCGAGCGCGTTCGGCACGAACTCACGTCTCGTGATTGGTGGCAACATGCAGAAAAACAGCGACGGAATCGTGACCGGGTTGGCGTACCTCGTCGACATTTCCTAGGGGAGAAAGCGTAAGAGGGGCCGGAGAAATGTCCGGCCCCTCTTTTCACGCCGTTGCGTCGAGCCTTCTACTCGGCGCAGCCTCCTCTTCAGCCCCATAGGGAGACCACGCGTTGGCGGTGGCCCAGGCCCTGGCCTGCTCCAGGCTGGAAGGTAGATCAGCGAGCACGCTTTTCAGAGTCGTGAGCAGTTGCTCTCGGTCGCTTTGGGTCGTTCCTGCCGCAGCTTGAGAGTCTCCTCCTTTGAGGAGAAACGGTGCACTTCCGTCGCCCATGTCGATGATGGCTGCGTACTCGGTGACGTTCCCGTTCTGCGTGACGTTCTGGATCATCGGCGAGCCATCGGGGGGGATCGCCCCTTGGACATGACCTCCCGCAGCGACAATGGCATCGAAGTCAGGAAGCCCCTCTGTCGTCATTGGAACCTTGGCATGGGATAAGGCTGCGGCCGCAGAAATGAGCCCGCCAGCGTCCGTTGAGGCCACAGAAAGCCGCGTCGCCCCGGTCAGAAAGCTTTCAGCGGCATCGGCCGAGATACCTGTCGACAGAACGAAGCTGTTTAAGTCGAACGGTTGACTGGCTGCAGGATTGGCTCTGGCTGCACCGCTCGAGACTGTTCGCGCCGTCAGCGCCGAAGCGGCGGATACTCCCGAGACAGTCATACCTAGAACAATCGGCCTGAGCAGCCGAATCGTTAGATCCCCCTCTGCCTGTGGCTCGACGACCCGTGCGGTGAGGTAGGCCGTGGGGTATGAATCTGCGGAGCTACCAGAAGGCTGGCTGAACCGCCGTTACAGGTAGCAATGATTTTTCGTAGATGTGACGGCGCAACCGGTGCCATTCGGCGGATATTTAGACAATTTCGAGTGAGGCGTACGCGCTTTCGAAAAGTTTCTTCCCTCCGACGACTTCGAATTTTTGGAGGCAGTAGAGGCGCCAAATTTTGACCCATAGGGAGTCCTCGGGGCGAAGGTAGGCGACGGTGAGTCCTAGGCCGGCTGCGCTTTCGTGGGAGATCATTTGGCCGTGAGATTGCCATTTCTGGGTATCGCTGAGGTCTTTTGCTGCTTGTTCCGCGGCAGCCTTGTTTCGCAGCATGCCTTGGAAGAGAAGGTCGGCCGCGATTGACTTCGACCGAGTCGTCATGCGTTCAAGTTTCCGCACTGTCGCCGGCTCCATTTTGGAGAGCATCAACCGCGCAACGGGATCGTGCGGTTCTTCTCGAAGTCGGGCGGAGTGGGTGGCATAGGCATCGAGGTAGCTTTGGGCGGACAGCAGGCTGTTGTGTCCGTTGGAGTCGGGAAGAAGCACCTGGGGGTCGATGGCGCCGAGCTCTGAGGTGTCACTCATAACGACTTCGTCGGCGCCGAGAGCGATCAGGGTGCCGGCGCTTTTGGCGTAGTCAGGAACTATGACTCTGAGGTGGGCGTTGCCGACTTTTTTCCGGACCAGCATGATGAGCTTCTCGGCTGCGTCAATGTCGCCTCCCGGGGACTGGAGGAGCACATCGATAGCCGTTCCTGGCGGGATGTTATGGAGCAGGTCGACAACGCTGAGAGTGTCGAAGCGATCGACCTGCTGGTCGTCATCGGCAACGTAGCAGATCAGGGTTGCCCCCGTTTCTTTCTCGATCTCTCGAATGAGCGCCTGCCTGGCGTACCGGGGCGCATGGTTGGCCTCATAAAAGGGAGTGCGCGTGGGTCTTTTCGTTTCTTGGGTTGCTGGCGTCGGTTCGTACGATTCGGCGCCTTCGGGCTCGCTTGTGGTCGTCACGTGCGTGGTTCCGTTCTTTCGACCCATCGGATTCGGCCGTCGTGAACAACGTAATGGCAGTGTCTGCCAGGGCTGCGCTCGTCGACGCTCGGACGAAGTGACAGAGGATTTGATTGGTCGATCTTCCAGAGGGGCCTGGTTTCGGGGTTCAGGTTCACCATGACTCGGTGGTGCCCGGAACACGGGCAATCGAAGACCAGCCACTTGGCGTTCCCACCGGCTTGGACAAGGACGGCTGTCTTGGGTGCGAGGGTGTCGTTCACGTCGAGGACGGATCTGACTTCCGTGGTGATCTTCCACCGGTAAGGGAGCCGCCAACCGAAGAATTTTCTTAAGAGGTCCAATTGAGCCCCAAGAACATTTCGTCGTCGTACTGGATTGTCGCGGCCGGGTCGCAATAGTGGCCGGTCTTGGCGTCCGCGTGAGTGGCCCGAATGTCTCGGTCGTGAATGCGCAGAATAACCTCGGAAGGTGCCGGTGGTTCGCCGTAGCCGATCAGACGCTCGAGCAGTTCGTTGACGGCCGTGGCGGCGACGAAGGTTGTGAAAGCGACGACGGCCGGTTCCACTCCGGGAAGCGCGGGGGCATAACCCTCCTTTTCGAGGGTTCGCTGTTCGTCCCGCGATCGTGTCTCCGCCGCGGCGAGGGCAAGGTCGACGCGGTTGCGGCAGATGAGGCAAGGTGCCGAGGGGTGCAAGGTGGTGACTCGGCCGAAGATGCCGGTGATGAGGTCGTGTTCGTTCGCGTCCAGCTGGACGCCGCAGTCGATGACGGGTGTCAGGTAGTAGTAGGGAATCCTGGACAGGCGAAGGCGTCCGGCATTGTCGTCCGTGCAGCCGAAGATGATGTCCGCATCTAAGAGCGCTTCGGCGTGCTGAAGAGCAGTGATGGCACCGAAACGCCGGTCGACTACTAGGTCGGGGGCGATGGCTTGAAGGTGGTCGCCGAGGACGTCGATTTTGCGTTTGCCGACGTCGCCCGGTGTGGAGCCGTACACGCGGGTGACGTTGGAGTCAGACAGAGTGTCAGGGTCGATCAGGATCAGGTGTCGAACACCGAGGCGTACCAGCTGCTCGGCCGTGGCGGAGCCAGTCCCCCCGGCTCCAACGACAGCGACGGTGAGATCCGAAAGAAGCGCCTGAATCTCTGTCCCGAACGCTCGAATGTTGCGGTCAAAAAGAGCCGGGACCGACGGAAAGGCGGAATCGGCACTTCGGTGAAAGAGGAACCGGTCGCCGACCGAGACGAGGTACTCAATCGGGCTGACTTCTTCGCCGTCGAGGTGCCCGGTGAAGGTCAGATGCCCGTCTACGTGGCTGAGGACAATGGCACCATACTGCCCTGACCCTGTTCGGGCTGCGAAGACATCTTTGAGGGATGCGTCGACGATGTGGTCGTGGGTGCTGAGGCGGGGGGATGCGCCCTCGCCGGGGTGGGTGTGAAGCCACAGGGCAACGTTGCCGGTTTTCTCGGCCCGGCCGAGGGCATGCATGTAGCCCTCGGAGAGAATTTCTAAGGCGTCCTCGTCCCGTCGGACATACGCCTCGTCGGGGACCTCGTGGATCTCGGTCACGAGGAGGCGTATGCCCGACGCGGTGGCAACATGCCGCGCGAGGACAACGGCTCCTGTTTCGAGGGTTCCCTGCGCCAAGACGAGAAGCCTGTCGGCGTGTTCTTGGCGCATGACCAGTGAGGTCTTCATAGTTCTCCTGCGGTTGTGAGTTCGGTTCTGAGAAGACGGATGTAGCTTTCGAGCCCGTCGATACCGGATTGCCATTGGGTCGCGTCGAGATGCCGTGACCAGCGTTGCCAGGTTCTGCCGTCGTGAATCTCCACCTGCTCGGTCGCGGTGATCACTCGTCCGTCCGCTTTGGCGAGGTGTGGGATGAGCCACCACATGTCGGGGGCGGTGTCGGGGTAGGTCGGGGCCAGACGGAACAGAACGTTGGCTGTTTCTGCGTTCAACCCTGGGGGGAGAACGAAGCCGATGAGTTCTACGTTGAGGGTCCCGGCTTCCTCGAAAACGCGGTGATTGATCCCGGCGGTTTCGAGGAAGTCGGTGTCAGTGGCAGGCAGTTTCACGAGTGCTACTGACGGTTGAGGTTGGATCCGGGGTTGATGCGGCCCGGGGCGGTGAAGAAGCGGATACCGGCGTGCAGTTCGATGACGTCTTCGTCCTGCACTTTGACGTCGCGCTTGTCGGGGACGTCGAGCCACAGGTCCCTGTCGGCGGCGACGTCGGGCGAGGGGACGACGCGAAGCTCGGCACCGGCCATCTTGCGTTTGAAGACCTCGTACTCGTGCCGGTCGATCTTGATAGTGACGGACGGGATCTCGGTGAAGAATCGCATCCCGTCACGGATCTCGATGGTCTCGGCGTGCTCGAGGAGCCGGTCCTGTTCGTCGAGGATGTCCAGCCAGAGGTTCTTATCGGCCGGAACGTGAGGGTTGGGCAGATGACGCAAAGCATCGACAGTGGTCATACCTGCCTTCGTCGTGAAGGAGGTCCCGTCGATGAAGATGGTGACGAGGGAATCGGGGTGGTTGTTCTCGGTGCTGTTCACGATTTTCCAATCGATCGAAGGTGGTTGATTGGTATCACGGTATCACATCACCACGGTGGTTGACCACCAAGTCGTGGACGGAGCATAATCGAGGTATGCCTACGCAGAAAGCAATGACGATTCGCCTCTCCGCAGAACAAGCGGACCAACTGGAAACAGTCGCGAACGTGGAAAACCAGCCCGTGTCCGAAGTGATTCGGGCAGCGATCAGCGGTCATATCGAGAGTCGACGAAACGACGCGACATTCCAGGCCGGCCTAAAAGAGCGCATCGAACGAGCCAAAGGGCTCCTTCAGTAGAACGTTGCAACCCAAGGGCTCCGACGCGAATAGCGGCGGAGCCCTTCTTATTGCTTCATTTCTCGGGCAGCCGGGCACTAGTGGCCCGAGATCTCGGCTGGCTGGAATACGTGCGGTTCGCCCAGCTTTGACTTGCCTCGCTGCGTGGAGCTGCGTAGGATTGCAATTGCAGACCCGCCCCACATTCGTGGATAGGCGGGTCTAGCTGTTTAACGGCTGCGGTTCCCCGAATGGATCCGACCCGGACAAGAACGCCGCGTACCACTCCCATGCGAACTCGTTGCGGGGGTGCCGATCAACGTGGCAGTAAGCGATGTACGCCACGAGGTCCGCCATTTGGGTCCACTGAGAACGTTTCGAGTCGTGGAACATGGGGTCTTCGATGAGCCGTCGAGTGTCCAGCTTGAGGCCTCGATGGGCGTCGAAATAGGACGGCTCGGTTCCGTTCCCGTCCATACCTACAAGCGCAAAAGAATCCTGCTCGAGAAGCTCTTCGTCCCAACGGTTGACGAGTGCTTCATAGACACGGCCCCGCTCCGCCGAGTAGTCCTTACCGCGCAGGTTCGTGTGCCGGCACACGGCCCCAACTTGGATGTCTGGGCAGTCTCGGAGGACCGCGAGACATTTCTCCGCCACTAGTCGACCGAGATCTTTCTTCAACTCGACCGGATCGACGGAGAGATTGCCGCGACCATTGATGTAGTCCGTGGCGTGTAATTCCTGCGATGGCGGAATGCGATGGTCTTCCCAGAGTTGCTTTCGGAACTCAAGCCACGTCCGAAGGGCCCGTCGCCATCCTTCGGGTGTCGTTTCCACCCACCCATAAACAATCCACCCGAAACGGTCGCTGCCGGAGTCGTCCACGTACAGCAGCCGGTCGAGAGATCCCATACGTAAAGGCTAGGGGTGTTTCCCGGCTAACTTTCAGACCCCCTCCCCGTGCACCAGACCACGAGCCACTTAGCTTTTCCTAACCGGTCTACCGGGGACGGATCTGGTCGACGTCTTCTTCGTTCCATTTCTTGGCAGCTCGAAGTTGGCGCCTCCGCAAAATCCATGTGACCACAACTGTTCTCGCCTCACCGCTCGTCACTCGCATTCCTTCGACGAGTGACACCACCTTCATGCCCGCGGCGCGTTGTTGAGCGCGCGACTTCCTTCTCCGCTCGCCGGCCACACCCACGATGAGAACACCAAGAACCCCAAGGCCAAGAAGGGTAACTCCGACAATGTCGTCGCTGTTGTGACGTGCGGGACTTTCGCCCGATGCCTTGTTCAGGATGAACGCGCCTGTCGAAATTAGGAAGACGGCGTAGGCAGCGATGATCACGACAGTCGACGTGGACAGTCCATGGCGGAGAGCGCGTACGGAGAAATCGGCGGCACCCAGCCGGACTACCCGCTGAAGATCGCGAATTTGCTCCTCATGCTTCGCTCTCGCATTCGTCGAATCCAAACCGGTTTCGGTACCCCCCAGATCAATCGATTCGAGGAGCGTGATCATTCGTCCTGCCCGCTCTGCCTGGTCTGCCTGTCTCCGGCCGCTGCTGTCTCGGACATAAACGACGACGCTCCACGCCAAGGCCAGTAGACCTACACCCGCGGATACCCAAGGCCCAACACCTGCCATCAGAGCCTCTTAGCTACTGCTGTCAGTGACGGTCGAAAACCGTGCAGTTCTGCCGCTTCAAAAGTGAGCAGCTGCTTGTTTGTTTACTGTGTCGTGTTTTCGGCTCGGGTTGAAGGCAGGGTGTCGATTCCGGTGTTCCGGAGCCTGTAGCTGGAGCCCTTGAGGGTGATGACGTCGGCGTGGTGGACGATGCGGTCGATCATCGCGGCGGCGACGACTTGGTCGCCGAAGACGTCGCCCCAACGCGCGAACGGGAGGTTGCTCGTGAGGATCAGGGACGCGTGCTCGTAACGGGACGAGACGAGTTGGAAGAACAGGTTCGCGGCGTCCTGCTCGAAGGGGATGTAGCCGACTTCATCGACGATGATCAGCCCGAACCGTCGCAGTTTCACCAGCTCCGCTGCGAGCCGGCCCTGCTGGTGCGCCGCCTGTAGCCGGGCGACCCACTCGACCGCGGTCGCGAAAAGCACCCGGTGTCCGGCCTGGGCGGCTTTGATGCCAAGACCCGTCGCGAGGTGTGTCTTCCCGGTGCCGGGAGGCCCGAGCAACACGATGTTCTGCGCGGATGAGAGATAGGCGCCTTGGGTCAGGTGGGCGATCTGGTCCCGTTTCAGGGATGGCTGGTGGTCGAAGGTGAAGTCCTCGATGGTCTTCCTCGTCGGGAACCCTGCTGCTTTGATTCGTAGGAGCCCGCCGGAGGCGTCGCGGGCGGAGACTTCCCGGTCTAGGACCGCGGCGAGGTATTGCTCGTGTGACCACCCGTCTGCTCTGGCCTGGTCCCCGAGACGCTCGACCGCATCCCGGATCCGGGGTGCTTTGAGAGCGCGGGCGAGGAACTCGATGTGCTTCAGGATGTCGTCGCTGTCGGTCATGAGGCGACCCCGGTGGTGAAGTCGACGCCGAACGCGGTGTCGTAGTCCGACAAGTCCCGGATCAGGTCGTCCTGAGCGGGGACGGCCCTAGGGGTTTGAAACCGGGCCCGCATGACGTCAGCCGCGGCAACATGGGCCCGGTCAGTGATCGTGGCCCCGGTCGACCACGACCTCTCGTGAGATGCGACGAGGCGTCCCTGCAACATGACCTCGACCCGGTGGAGGTCGGCGCGAATATCGACCACGCGGCCGATCGCGGTTGGGTCGACGGAGTAGTCGTTGGAGAGAACACGGACGTAGTAATCCCTGGGCAACCGAACCTGGTGGGCGAACCCTGCCGAGGGCGCGACCGAGGGCAACGGCAGCATCCCGGCCCGGTCCCGGCCGATGAGATCGACCGGCCTCGCCTTCAACGCCCGGACGGTTCGGGTGTTCGCTCGAGGCAACCAGGCCGTCAGCTGGGTGTTGAAGTCCGCCGGCGAGGCGAACGTTCGTCCGGGCATGAAGGACGTCTCGAAGTACTGGTTCGCCCGCTCGACGATGCCCTTGGACTCCGGATCGAACGGCTTCAACTGCACGATCCTCGTCGCGAGAGCCCCGACGAACTCGGTCATCCCGGTGGCGAGGTGGTTTCGGCGGCCGATGCCAGCCTCGTTGTCCCAGATCAGCCGATGCGGGACCGCACTCAACTGCCCGTTCAGGAGGAACCACATCCCGGCCAACAGGTCCGGTGTCGTTCGAGAGGGCAGCATCACCGCGGTGATGAACCTTGAGTGCGCTGCGACCATGACCAGCACCGGAGGCGACCCGAGCTGCCCGTTGCCGAGGGGGATCTTTGCGGGCGGGAACCAGAGATCGCACTGGACTTGATCGCCCGGATCGTGCCGAAGCCTGGACGCGGGATCCTTCGGCGCGTAGTCCGGGCGGACCCTCCGGACCTGTTCACGGAACCAGGACGCCGACCCGTCCCAGCCGATACGTTCCGCCAGCACGGTCGCTGGCATGAACGGCGCCTCGACCAACAGCGCCCTGACTTGCTGCTCGACAACATCGAACGCCGTCCCCGCCGGCGGCCGGACGTACTTCGGTGGCGACTCGTCCGCCAACGCTTTCGCGACCGTGTTCCGTGAGATCCCGAGCTGCCTCGCGATGACGGCCCGCGGGACCTTCTCGCCGTGATGAAGCCGACGAATCAACGCCCAATCTTCCAAAGTGATCACCCATCCAATCGTGGATTGAAGTGCTCACTTTTCGACCGTCACAACTGCTCAGTTTTCAACCGTCACCGACAACTGCCGCGCCCGCTCGAGGCTGATGTTCATCCGCAGGGACGCCGGCCAGGTCTGCGCCGGTTTTGTCTCTGGAGGTTCGTGGGCCGGCACCGGCGCGAAGATAGGCATAGACGGTGGCTCTGCTGACCCCGAACTGTCTGGCGAGAACCGTTTTGGGGACACCCTCCCCTCCCAATCGGCGCAACTCCGCGGCCTTCAATGCAGTGAGGGCTGGTACCCGCCCGGCGTACACTTTCCGCTTCTTAGCCAGAGCGATTCCCTCGCGTTGCCGCTCTCGAATGAGCGACCGCTCGAATTCCGCGAAAGCACCCATGACATGCAAAAGAAATGTCGCGGCCGCATTGTCGTCCCCGGTGAAGGTCAGGCCCTCCTTCACGAACTCGACCCGGACGCCCTTGGCCGTCAGCCGGCCGATGATCTGCTTCAAGTCGTCGAGGTTTCGCGCCAGGCGATCCATCGAGTGCACAAGCACCGTGTCACCCTCCCGAACAAAACCGACCAGCTCCTCCAGCCGCGGACGATTTTTCTGATCTTTTCCGGACGCTTTTTCGGAATAGGTCTTATCGACGGCGACTCCGTCCAGCTGCCGGACGGTGTTCTGATCGAGGGTGCTCACGCGGACGTACCCGACTCGTTGACCTGCCATGGGTGCCTTCCTGGCCACCTGTGTCTAGATAAGGTCTTAAAGGCGCCAGGAATTAGTGTCTAACAGCTTAATATTGACCCTAGTTAGACACGCTGGGCAGGTCATGCTTTACGCCTGGTTGGGGTATACCCCAGATAGCCGCAGGCTCGAACTGGTCAAAAGGATGCTGTCTTACCTAAACAGATCTGATAGATCACATTTTATATACTGAAGCGCTGTGCGTGCACGATCGACAAGCAAAAGAGCACGCGACAGGTGTTAATTCTTAACCGCAAAGAAAGGCTTAGATTGCGGAAGAAACGTGAGAACTACCGCCGTAATGGCGGCTGCAACCGCCAGGGCGCCTACTCCGTTGTAGGACCCAACACCACTGAGAGAAAAGACAGCAACGACTAGCAGAACAATTCGTGCCCAATTTTTACCCCGCCGCATCGGGAAGCTGATGAGCACAAATGTGATGAAAATTAGGGCTGTAATGGCGATCCCAGCCAACAGGCCGGCGCCTGCAAAAGACTGAGCTTGACTCGTTCCAACCCCTTGCGTGATTCGCCCTACTTGCTTCTTGGCAGCGAGAAGGTCTGTCCCGTAAGAAGCGATTGAGATTACAAGTACCCCTAAATGGAGAGCAGCTGAGGCCAAGAATAGCCAGAAAGCTAAGACAACGCTTCTGGGAACCCTAGTTAGCGGCGAAGGCAAGGAGGGTCCTGCTTCTCCGTACTGGTTTGTCATGACGTGAGCCAATTCTGATTGCTCACTAGGTATGGGGCCCGGAGTTAACGGTGGCGAAGAGGACGGCACCGAGGAGGAAAAGACCAATTTCTACGAATCCGACGACAATTGCGGCCGTCGCCAGTCCGGTTCCTCGTTCCTGGGTTCGCCTGATTTGTGCTTTCGCCACAAAACCAAGGACGATGCCGACCCAGGAGAGTACGAAGGCAAGCACGAAGGCGGCGATGGAGAGAGAATTCCATCTGCTTTCAGCATGGGTTGTTTCCATTAGCTGTTTCTCAATCCTTTTGACAGTTCGCGGCGCTAGAAGACCCTACTGAAATCTGCCTCTACGCCGCAGCCCTCTTCGGCTCCATAGCTGGCTCCGAATCCCTCCGATCCTTCGCCACCTTGCGGGTAGGTGGCGGTCGCTATTTCACCGAAGACGCCGAGAGGCCCATCTGCGGAGGTGCAGCTTGCACCTGAACCAATTCCGTAAGGGTCCTCTTCTTCGGAGTCTCTTGAGACGTGGTAGGAGGCTCCCTCCTCTCCGCCCAAGCCAAGCGTGATCGTTCCTCCCTGCTGGCCATCCGCTGCAACGTTCTGGTTGTACCCGACGCAGATGATGTCGCAGAACTCACCTCCGTAGGACGTAACGGCTCCTGAAGAGTCGCTGCCGTTAATAGGGTCGTCGCTGGCATAGAGGTACTGATTTTGGGATTGACCGGAGGGGTCGACTTGGGTGAAGCGGCCGACTGTGGGGTCGTAGTAGCGAGCCCCCAGTTTGTAGAGGCTGGAGCCAGAGTCAAAGTAGCCGCCAATATAGCGAAGCGGGTTTGCCGCGACGACTGCGTTATTCGCGGCCGTGCCGTTCGTCGTGCTTGCTCGCAGTTCGCCGTAGGGAGAGTACGAATAGCCACCCGTGTAGCTACCGGTGGAGCTGAACAAGCCGATGACCGAACCCAGGGCGTCCTTGACGTAGTAATACGTGCCGGAGCCCGTTCGTTCCGAAATGAGGTCTCCAGAGGGGGCGCGGGTGTAGGCAGTTGTTGCAGATCCTTGAGTTTCGGTGGAAAGCCCAAGTGCGCTGCCTGTGTAGCTGGAAGATGGGGTGCTTCGCGATAGTTGGCTTGAGTTGCCTTGGGCGAAATCTGTTAGCGACTCGCTACCGATACTGCTGATGGCGTCACGGTCGTTGGGCGCCTGAGCTTGGCCAGTAATGCCGTCGGTCGTCTGGTCGCCGTTGGCGTCATACGCCCACGTGCCGGTGTCCGCACTCGTGCTGGTGATCTCGTCCCCAGCGTTGTACTTATACGTGACGGTTCCGGCGGTCGCCCCCGTAGAACCAGATCGAATTTCGGAAGTCCGGTTTCCGTCGGCATCATAGGCATAAGCCCATGAGGCAGTCTGGGTGCTGCCGCTCTTCTCCACCGCGGACTTGAGCCGGCCGAGGGTGTCGTACGTGTAGGACGTGACGGCACCTGCGGTGACACCGGTGATTGCGGTACTGGTCATGGACTGGATCTGCGTACGGTCGGCTGTCAGGCCGCTGCCGCCGGCGACCGTGTAGGAGTAGCTGAGGCTGTCCTTGACGGCGTTTGTCGAGTCGGTGGCGACGATCGAGATCGGGCGGCCCGACGCATCGGGCTTGGTGGTGATCTTTGCGCCGCCGGGGAAGGTGCGGGTGAGTTCGAAACCGTTCGCGTTGTAGGTGTACTGGATGCAGCCGGAATTCGCGGCGGGAACACCCGACGCCGGGCAGGAGCCGCCCGGTTCAGTGGTGCTGTGGAGGGTGTTGTCGCCGTTGTAGGTGTAGTTGACGGTGCCGGACGTGTCGGTGTAGCTGAGGACGTTTCCGACCTCGTCATACGTGTACGACTCGGACGCGGTGCCGGGGCCGGTCTGGGACAGGGTGCGGCCGATGGCGTCGTAGGTCAGCGTCTCCGGGGTCTGCTGGGTGGAGTCGGTTGTCGTCTGCGGCAGGCCGTTGGCGTAGTAAGACACCTGGACGGTGGAGCCGTCTTGGTAGGTGGTCTGGCTCAGCTGGTCTCGGACGGTGTACGTGTACGTGGTCGTCTGGCCCTTGTTGTCTTTCACCGTCAGGAGGCGGCCGAGAGAGTCATAGTTGAGGTACTGCACCTGCCCGATCGAGGACGGCGGAGTGACCTGGGTCAGGTTGCCGTTGGAGTCGTACGTGTAGTGCGTGACGCCGGCGTTGCCGTTGGTAGCCGTGCACACCTGGCCAGCAACACCGCCGCAAATGCTGCCCGTGGAATCCTCGTAGGTCTTCGTCACCGGGGTGACACCGGTTCCTCCGCTGGTGGAGTCCTTCTCAGAAGTCATGTTCCCGGCGGTGTCGTACGTGAATGCCTGCTTGTCGTTTGCCGCGTCCGTGGAGCACTTAGGCAGGTTCACGTTCCCGGTCTGGGTCGTGGTGCACGAGCTGCTGGATGAGTATGAGGCGGTCGAGCCGGCACCGGTGGGGATGTTGACCGACGTTTGGTTGTTCAGGGAGTCGTATTTCGCCGTGGTCTGATTCCCCGGGGAGCCCCCAAGGGCGTCGGTGGTGGAGGTGACGTTGTCGTTGGTGTCATAACCCGCGGAGTGCTTCTGGCCGAGCGCATCCGTGGCGGAGAGCTCGTTGCCGGCGGCGTTCAGGGCGTAGGTGGTGGTGTGGTTGTTGCCGTCCGTCATCGTCGCGGACAAGGATCCGTACGTGTAGGTGCGGGAGCTGACCAGGGTCGACGGGGAAGATGCCAGCGCGACCTTGATCGAGGTGATGCGGGAGGAGGTGTCGTACCCGAAGGTGATCAGTTCGTCGCCACCTTGTGCGCCGGAGACCTGAGCGGTCGCGATCCGCCCGGAGGAGTCGTAGGTGTAGTTCTCGATGACATTCCCGGGCTTGGTGACCCGGGAGAGCTGGCCTGCTGAGTTGCTGTCGTACTGCCAATCCCGGCCCGCGGAGTCATCCACGTGCGTAATCAACGAGGGGGTGTTTCCGGACCAGGAGACGGTGAATTGGCGGCCGGCCGCGTTCGTAATGGTGGAGACCTGGTTGGAGGAGTTGTAGGCGTAGTGATTGCCCGTGCCGTTCCGGTCGGTGTCGGAGGTGATGTACCCGTTTGAGGAGAACGAAAGCTTCTCCCCACCCTGGTTGTACTGAAGGACATACATCGCCGTCGTCGACGCGTCGTTTTCGGTCAGGGTGGCATTGAACCCGGTGGGTGCCGTCCACGTCGTGCCGGATTTCGTGAACTTCGGGGTAATGCCGGTCGGGCCATTGAACGCGGCCGTGGTACCGCTGACTCGAAGGCCGAAGTCCACCTGGCTCAGCGTGGACGACCATCCCCCGCCGTAGGAACCAGCCGCGGTGGACAGGCCGTTGTAGAAACGGTCGTTGCGAAGATCAAGGCCCGGGCCGGACAGAGAACCATCCGATGCGGTCAGGAGCAGGTTTCCGTTGGCCAGGTTCACCTGCGCCACGAGGTCGGGCGACAGATCGTCCTTGTCGAACGCGAAGTAAGGCAGCGAACCGAGACCCGGGGCCGCGGCGGTCGTTCCCGACGGCGCCGAGAGAGGCTGGGCAACAGCGGCAGACTTCTTCGTCCCGCTCCCTGTTGCGTTGACCGGGGTCTGGGGAGCCCATGGCGTCGTCGGGGCATTTGCCGCAGGAATCGCGTGCTGATCAGCGGACGAAGGTGGCGTGAACACGGTGTTCCAGGCATCCCCAGTGGCTGCTTGCGCGACGGCTGGTGTTCCTACGAGCGCCGCTGTGAGGAGCGCCGATCCTGCGATGAGTGAAGTGATGGCACGTCTGCGCACGAGAACCCCTGTGTTCGACCCCGGATGCCCCCAAATCTGGTGGGCCGAGGTGAATCTAAGCGACGCTCACACCCGTGAACAAGTACTTCTACTCAAAGTGATAGTGAAGCTACGAACCGACCGCACACTGGCTGCCCGATGAGTGAACAAGAGGTGGGGGAATTCTGGGCAGACCGCTTCGGAGGGGCTTACTTTCGACCCATGGGCGCGAAGAAAACCAAAGAGATAAAGATGCTGACCCCAACCCAGGTCGACATCTTGAAGCACCTCGCGCGAGACGAAAGCTACGACACCGTCGCCGAAAAACTCGACATGACGCCCAACGGGGTCCGGTACCACCTCGCCCGAATCCGCGACCTGCTCCACATCAACGGCGTCCCGGCAATCATCGCCCTCGCGATCGTTGCCGGGATCCTGACCTACAACCAATGGCCCGTCGAATCCACCGGCGAACTCTTCATCGACCTCTAACGCATCCACGGGCAAGGTTGCCGCTTCGCTCTACGTGCGTGCGGGGCTACACGGGCCTTCGCGTACCCAATCGTAGACACTGACACCGTTGGTCACCGTGCGCCCTGACACCGTCACGGAGCAATCACTGAGCACCGCCACTTAGCGACCAACTACACACCCTGCCGAGTCGGTCTTCCTGGCCGCCTCAATAACGGTGCCGGCCTTACATTGATTTCGGACACGAGATCTGAGAAGACCACTCCCCCGGATCTGAAGGACACAACCGCGTCCAGTTGACGGCGTCCGAAACCGATCGATTTCGAGAACAACACCAGTCCCGAATGAGGCACCCTGCCCGGGCCGTTTTGAGGGACGGGTATGTCGGAATTCTCGACCCTGAATTTCTGGGCCAATCGGCAAGGTTCGTCCTCGCCGACCCGTGTCTCGGTGGACGACCGTCTATCGGGGAGTCACAAACGATCGATTTTGAGAATTGCTGAGTGCGAGATGGGCGCGAGGTCAATTCATCGATCGCGGTTCCTCCGGCCGCTTGAGTCGAGGCAGAAGGTGATCTCCCTGATCTTCACTCGATCCGCGGTTGGTTTTGCCGGCATGAATAGAGACGTAGCTTTTGGCCCATTCGTGGCTTATCGTCGAGGTGTCAAGCTGGTTACTTGACGTTCGTTGGCGATGAAGCCATGAGCCTCCGTTTTTCCTGATCCGAGACGGACGCGCATCCTTCACGTCGCCAATGTGTGCCCCTGTGACCTCTGTCGCAGGGGCACTTCCCGTTGAAGGGCAGCATCGGGGCCGTGGTTTCCGCGGGTCAGCTGCAGCGGACAGCGGCGAGGCCGAGGAGCGCGGTGACCGTGATCTGGGTACTGGTGGTCGAGGTGGCGCTCCAGGATGCGGGTGTCGCGGTGAGGTTGGTGCGGACTTGGATCGGCCACGTCGTGCCGAGGTTCAATAACTGGCTGGCACTGATTCGGGCTGTGCGGCCAGTCCCGGGACTGCTGGCCAGGACGGTGCCACCGCTGATCACGTCGAACGAGTTGGCTGCCACGTCGGTGTAGGTCCAACTGATGGTGGCCGTGGAGTCGGGGTTATTGGTGCAGGTCACCCCGGTGGGTGCAGTCGCCGTGGCCGCCGTAAAGACGGCCTGTGGGGGGCGGGTCGTGCCGGCAAAGGCGGCAGCGTGCGCTTTCTCGGGAATAAGGGCCGCGACGATGATTAGGGCGCAGGCAAGGACACTGGCACGGCGAAATAAGCGGCGCGGTTGTCTTGATGGGTTCTGGGCCGTGGAATCGGTGGTGCATCCTTGGTTCCAGATCGCGCACCGTAAGGTTTTGTCGGTGCGGGTGAGGATCCCCGCTGCGAGAAGTGCGATGCCGACAAGCAGCGTGGCGGGCCAGGCACCGGTGCGGAGCCACAGGATCGGCAACCCTAGGTAAGGCACCCGGAGGTAGCCGACACCGTGAACTGTCTTGAGGTCGACGGCGGATGAGTCTGCGGTGGGGTTGGCGTCTCCTTTGGTGGTGATCATCCCGGTGGCGGCGGGTTGCAGGTAGCGGTGCAGGCGCAGCCGGCCGGCATGGTCGGGGTCATCAAACAGAAGCACCTGACCGGGATGCAGTTGCGGGGTCGCCACGGGGCGGGCGACGACGATATCTCCGGGGTGGAGGCGGGGCATCATGGACCCGGTCATTACCGTGGTCGGTTCCCACCCGAGCGCCGTGGGGGCTGCAGCCCAAAACAGCATTCCTACCGTGGCCGCCAGAACGGTGCGGGCAAGGAGCGCCACGACCACCCGGCCCCAATCCGGCAACGGCCGAGAAACGTTTCCGGCGCCTCGGCCGAGGAGCGTAGAGGTCACGTCAATGGCAGACACGATTTCGAAGACGTTAAGGTGCTGGGGTTAGCTGTTCTGGGCTTCCCATGTCAGCCCCAGAGATGCTGTTCCCCCCTGGGCACTGTTGGGTGTGGAAGCAGCGAGGCTGTAGGTGATCCGGTACACGCGGGTCTCTGGTGCGGTCCCGGTCGGGGTCCAGGAACCAAGCCCGGTGGCGTACCCGGTGTTGGCGGTCCCGAGTGCGGCGAGGGTGCCGGCGAATAGTGACGGGGTTGTCGCCAGCGGGGTGAACCCGGTGCACGACCCGAACCCGCCCCCTGTCCCCTGCTCGATCGACACGGACAGGTACGACGACAACGCATTCGTCGTTGCAGTGTTCGTGGCGTACAGCTTCACCGCCGACGGCAACGAACCCGTCGATGTCACCGCAATGCAGTTCGCACCCGTGAGCCCGGGTTTCAGCCCCGTGACGGTGAACAGGGCGGCGTTCGCGTCATCGTCGGTCAACGCTACCGATCCTGCCGACCAGTTGCTGGCGGCGTTGGACGTGGTGGCCGAGAACGCCGCATACGACGCATTCGACACCGCGATGCCTGATACGGCAAGAGCTGCGGGGATGGCTAACCACGCCGTCAGCTTGGCGGTACGAGGGGTGACACGAGGCAACGAGAAATGCATGATCCTGATCCTGACTTTGAGGTGTGATGAACGCGCGGGTTAGACGCGTGCCAAAGAAAGGACAGGGGTGAAATGTCGGCTTCCTCGACGGCTCGACCACGATAAAGAGGGCGGAAGCGACAATACAAGACCCCCAATGGTGGGTCGCACCCTGGCGACCCCACACCAGTGCACTCTTGGCGCAGTTCCGGCCTGTGGAGAAGTCAAGCCCCGTCCCAAAGGCGCCAACCTCCGTACCGTGAAGTGCGCTGCCCTACCGGACTCCCTACCCCGGAAGGTGCAGTGTGGCCAGCCTCTCCGGAGGGGCTGGTCACGTCACAGCAAATGCTCAACACTTCGCCTCGGAAAGTGGCCTCAAGCGCGGCAACAGCTTCAGGTTCTTCTGTCTAGCTCTTTTCCGAACTGTTCTGTTTGGCTAGTGTTCATATGTTCCGGGGGTTGGATCAGGGTCGCCGGGCCGGGTGTGGGGTCGTTCGGGTCGACCCCACACCCCAACTCCCCCCGTCAATCCCCCCCCAAACACTCCACCGGGGCACTCCGTCCGCACGTACCCTGGAGTTGTTGAGGAGAGCTCGTCCAGGACGCACCCGTGTGCGGCCCACGTCACCAAACCGGTGACAGTACTTGAGCTATGGCACAGTGCGTGGGTGTTACCCGCACCCGCCCGGCCCAGACCCCGCCACCGGCACCACCTGGGCTCTCACCCCTGAGAGCAAAACCCCATGGGATACATCGTCTACGACGGCGAAGTCCTCGAATTCAAAGTCGAAGACCGCCTCCTCGCCCACCTCCAAATCGTCATCGTCAACAAATTCCGCCGCAACGAATCCCTGATGTTCTCCTGGCGAGAACCCGCCGAAACCGGCGACGGACGAGCGACCGTGTGGCTCTCCCCCAACATCGGGCTCCGCTTCAAATTCGCCGGCGGCCGGACCCCGGACATCAACCCCACCTGGCTTGCTGCGCTTTACAGTGCCGCCGACTCCGGACGCGGCCTCTACGCCGTCAATGAACCCACCCGAGACCCCACCACGCAACTGTCCGGAACCAGCGGCGACGCCGTCGACTGGGGTAAGGACCGCACCCCACCCGTCCACCCCAGAAGTGCAAGGCCCCTCGCCGGGGAACAGGCACAGCCCTAAGCTTTCCCATAGTCGGCTGGTTACCGGCAATGGCTGTGTCTTGTTGCCCGTGCCTCTGATTCGGCGCCGGCGCAGGTCCAGCCGCGTGGCTCTCGCCCTTAACCCCGGCAGGAGCCACGCACCCCCGACTGCCACAGCGGCACAGCGGCACGCCCTGTCAGAGTCTGCCGGGCACGCGCATTTGGCACTCCTGCGGGGCACATGTCGGCGGCATATATCCGAGAACGCCGGGGCGTAGGTATCCGGAGAATCATGTCGGCAACCGTTGCCCTGAAGCACGCCCGCCCGATGGACCTGGCCAGCTGATAACTCCGGCTGATGACAGATGATCAGGGCCTTTGACAGGCGCATTTCGGGACGAATCCATTTATGTCAACCGGGGGATCGCCTTTCCTGGAACCCAATATGTTTGTCGAGTCCCTTGACGAACCTGAAGGGATCCCGGCCGATGAACTATCGCCACCCCCGGCCCACCACCGGCATTGCACCTCGAGAAGGTGCGATCACCTTGTCCCGCCGATCGGCGATCAGCCGCGCTCTCCTGGAGACCGTGTTCGCCCGCAGTTTCGGGGCAGTTTGCCTCATCTTCGGGCTACAGGCGCTCCCTTTCGCGTTCGAAGGTCAACCTGCGATGAACCAGGCATGGGCCTGGATCATCGGCCTCGCCCTTTTCGGCTCCCTCCTGCTGGTGACCATTGCCGCAGCCACGCTCGGGCCGACCCTCCCGGCCGCCGGAGCCCTCTCCACCGTGTACGCAGCCGTCATCATTTCCTGGCCCTTCGCCGCCCAAAATCTCACCCAAGTGCAGCCCCATGTGCCGTGGCCCTGGTATCTGTGCAACGTCGCCATGGCCGCAGCCGCCCTGGCCTTCACCCCACGGTGGGCCACGCTCTACATCCTCGGTCTCGCCACCGCCTACACCCTCGTTCGTCTTACCCCTCCGGGCGGACATGCCACGCTCCTGCATGCGATCCTCGACAGCGGATACACCCTGATCCTTGGTGTCGCGACACTCGTCATTGTGTCGCTCCTAAGGCAAGCGACAACGTCTGTTGACCGCGCCCAAAGGGCCGCCACCCGCCGTTATGCGGAGACAGTCAAAGCGCACCGCAACGAAGTGGAACGCCTCCGCATAGACGCGCTCCTGCACGACGGCGTCCTCACCACATTCCTCCTCGCAGGGGAACACGACTCACCCGTTGACCCGGCGATCGCGGTCAACATGGCCAAGAATGCCCTCGCCGAGATCACCGTCACCCATACCCTGGACGACGCCGAAAAAACGGCCGCCAGACGCACCGCACTTCGAGCACGATTCGACACCGCGATCACTGAATTCGGAACCGCGGTTGAGCTGCACACCGAAGGACTCGACGGACACGCCGTCCCTGCCGATGTTGTCGACGACCTCTACGCCGCGACCATGCAAGCCCTCATGAACAGCATCCAGCACGCCGGCCCAGTCTCCATCACCCGCCGCATCACCGTCACCTGGCACAGCACCACCCTCACCATCACGATCAGCGACAACGGCCAAGGCTTCGACCCAACCCAGGCCACCGACCGCCTTGGCGTTCGCACGTCCATCATCGAACGAACCCGCAACGCCGGCGGAACCGCACACATCACCTCCAGCCCCGGAAACGGAACAACCATCACCCTCACCTGGTCACCCCCACAGAGTCTCGAAAAACTATAGATTTTTGAGGCGTCTCACGCGCCTGTAGCCCCCGGCCAATTGGGGCGGACCAATCACTCCGTGCATCAGCGGCAGTACTACAGGACGCCGAGGTGGTCGACGAGGATTCGCGACCCGACCAGGACGAGCACGACACCGCCGACGATCTCGGCGGGTCGGCCGAATCGGGCGCCCACTCGGCGTCCTATCGCCACCCCGGCCAGGGCGAACACGAAGGTGACCGCTCCGATGAGGGCCACGGCTCCGCCGATGGAGACGGGGACGAATGCGAACGAGACACCTACGGCGAGGGCGTCAATGCTCGTGGCCAGCCCAAGGAGCAGGAGTTCGCGCATCCCGATCCTGTCGGTGTCCTTCTCGTGGTCGTCCTGACCTCGCACGGCCTCCCAGATCATTTTGCCGCCGATGAGCAGGAGCAGCCCGAATGCGATCCAGTGGTCGAAGCTGCTGATGTAGCGGGCGAACTGGCTGCCGAGGAACCAGCCGATGAGGGGCATGACGGCCTGGAAGACGCCGAAGACGGCCGCGATGACGAGCGCCTGGGAGAGCCGGAAGTGCCGGAGGTGCAGGCCTTTGGTGAGGGCGACCGCGAAGGCGTCGGCGGAGACGCCGACGGCGATGAGGACGAGCGTGATGGGGGACATGGTGCGGCCTTTCGGAAGCGAGGCCGAACGCACGTGAGGAAGGGGGTTCGGCCGGGACAGGAACCGAAGGTCTCGCTCGCCCGACCCGCTTCTCGAAGCAGTGTCGGGAGGAACGCCGGGTGCAGATACACCAGTATGTCGACGGACCGTTGGGCCCTTTCGGGCCGTGGGAGCTACTCCCCTTCGCCGACCATCATGCCAGGTCGGGCTGGCGACGAAGATCGATTCCATCTTCGATAGCTGTTCGATGGAACCAATCCCACTCTGCCGTCTCGGAAAACTAAAGGTTTTCGGACGTCTCAGGTCGCGGTTCACCCGCTCAGAACATGCCTGAAGAGCCAGGGGTCGTCGTGTCTCGAGAAGTCGTTCCCGCAGCTCGATGGGCCTGGCATGGTCACCCCGGACTTTACGAGACAGGGATAGATCATTACTCGCCGGAGGCGTTCGCGCCGGCAGCACCAAATTCTCGGAGTTCTTAATCCCGGGGTGGGGTGGCGGGAATGTTGCAGGTCGGGTCGAGGGCGGTGCGGATGAATGCTTCGACCATGGCCGCTCTCCGGGTCGGGGTGCTGTGTGCCACGAGTGAATAAATACTGAGACTGTCGATCAGGGCCACGAACAGTTCTGCGACCAAATGCGGGTCACGGGTTCTGAATTCACCATTAGTCACGCCCACGGTGATGATGCCCGCCACGAATTCGACCCACAGGGTTGTGCTTTCTCGTGCCACTTTCGCAACGACGGGGTTCCGGCGTCCCACACTCCACCCGTCTGCCCAGATCCAATCTTCCCTAGTGTGTTCCCCGGCAAAGAGGTCATCGGTCAGGTACTGAAGCGCTGCTCGAGCGGTGGTGAGAGTGTTCACGTGGGCGCGTGCTGCGGCGAGTTCGTCGGCGGCGATGTCCCGGAACATGCGCGCCGCCAGCGCTGGCATTGACGGTTCCTGCCGAGCAATAACGGCCGGTTCAAGCCCGGTCTGGGCCACGACACGACGCAACGTCACCGCCGGCAGGCCCGCGTCGAACGCGATCGCCTTCGCCGCCTTGTCGATACGACCGGCCACCGGCAGGTTCGGGTCCTCGTGAATACGCACGCCTTGAACTTACGTAGCCGTGTCGACTTCGACTAGAACCCCAACCGGGTGCCCCTCAGCTCACACACGTTCCCCGGGACGCGTAATCGTTCCGGATGATGCACTCAGCATGGGCAGAAACACCCGCACCCCACCTGGGAGCCTTGCCCCGCTCATTGGAAGCGGCTCGAGTTTGGGACGCTATCCGCCCGGGACGCCCGCATTCGACCATGACGACGGAGCGTCGTGGACTCCCAGTAGTGGGGACAAGACCCCGCTGGGGCCGCCTTCTAGCATGTGAGGATGGATCAGAACCCGACAGGTGTCCCTCACCAGGAACCCACCGCAACCGCCACCCCGCGCCCGCAGCCCGACACGGGAAATTCCGCACTTGGGGCGCTGGGGTTGGAGCAGCATCTGGCGACGCTGGTCACGATTTTAGGCGGACATATCTTCGGCGCCACCGGGTGGCAACAGACCCTCACCTCCTGGTCGGAGAACCCCCACATCCGATTCGAGGAGATAGAAGCCAACCTCCTGCAGCTACTCGCCTGCGACAACTGAATCTCGCCTACCTCCCACAAAGCCATTCCCGTCGGCCCCTGAGCGTGACCGCCAAGATGACCGCGATCCTGTTGCGCCCTCCCCGGCGCGGTTACGCTTGTGATGCCGGGGGGTGGTACCCCAGGCGAAGGCCCGCTTTATGTGGATGCTTCTGATCTGGCGCCCGTGGGGCGTGGCCGCGGGGTCTCCCGCCCGGGCGGGAGACCCCGCACTCACCTCACAGCGTGGAGCCCCTTCCTACCCGGCTGCCGCGCGCCTGTTTCTTTTGGCCAGGAGACAGAGGAGTGCTCCTGGTCTGATGGGGTGGCGCGGCTCGGGACCGCTCCACCCCATCAACACCGACGCACGCTCAACAAGGATCACCCTCAGCAGCCGCGCGCGGCTGAGGCACATCCCAACACCCCACACGCAAAAAGCCGGGGTCCAAGACCACACTTACCGACCTCACCCATAAAATCGGTCGAATGAGGCGCCGCCAGAAGAACCCCTATGGGCCGCCGCGACAACCCGGAACACCTCGCGTCATTTATGTCGCGGTCGGCATCCTGGCCGTGGCCACGATCACGCTCGTCGTCCTCGCCGCCCTCCACGGCTGACAGTCCCAACGGCAAAATCCCGAACGCGCCACCTCGAGGTGGAACCAGTGAACCGACGCCATTCCTGTCCTCAACCAAGAAAATGGCCCGGCCTTCGGGTCACGAGCCGGGCCGAGCCGACCAGGCCACGACAGAACAGTGAAAGCCGCACCCAGCCCAACCGACGGTACCCATCCTGAGTGAAAACCGTCCGATCCGCGCCCGTTGATCTTGCCCGCTGCTCGTCACCCAACCGGCTTTTCACGAGGGGCCTCGTTCGGTGATCTGGGCAGCATTGGTTGTGGAGCGTTACACGTCAGGCACCTTAAGGCCCTACGACCCTTCTCACTCCAGCTCCCCCTTCTGGGGAATGACAGCAGGACCCGGTGGTGGTTGAGTCAGGGTGAAGCGGACCATGGATGGTCCCCAGATACGGAGTACCTGATGACCACGACGGTCAACACCACACCCAACCCCACAACCAAGGTCGCGTCCCCATCTCCCGGACACATCGGGAATTCGCTCGCGACTATTCGTAGCGCTCTCTTCGCGTTCGATCACGCGCACCGCGTCTTCCTCGACGCTGCCGCCCAGCAGCTCGGGGTGGGAACAACGGACCTAGACGCTCTCCTGCAACTCGCCCAAGACGAACCCGTCACCCCGGGACAGCTACGCGCCCACCTGCAACTCACCACCGGCGCAATCACCGCCGTCACCGACCGACTCGACGCCGCCGGGTACCTCACCCGCCTGCAACACCCCACCGACCGGCGCAGCCTGCTCCTCGTCCTCACCCCAACCGGCCGGAACGCCGTCAACCATGTTCTCCACCAATACGAGACAACACTCACTGCCCTCCCCGAAAAACCGGCAATGATCCAGCAGCTCACCACGCTGACTTCCGCCGTCCTCCACGCCAGCAAGGCCTAACACCCCTCTCCCTCTGACGTCGGTCCACTGGGCTCGGCGTGACGACACGACTCTGAGGTCCACGACCCTGGCCGCCTCCAGGACAAGGATGGGCGTACCAATCCAGGGGGCAGTGTGGAACCGATCGACCTTGACGACGCGCAACTGCCACGTATCAACGGGCAACACACCCTTGTCCGGCTAAACGGCCGCGTCTACCGGGTTCGAAACGCCCGTGCCGGCGTGTGGGAGATCACCGAAACCCTCGGCAGCATCCTCATCGGCCATGGACACCTCCACACCACCGGTACCACCTATCAGATCGTTACTCCCACCAGCCAGGGTCCAAAACATCCGCGGTGGCAGCACGTCGCGAGGGAACACCTCACCGTACGCAAAGACCTCAAACGGTAAAAGGCTCCCCCACCCGGTACCCGATCCCTTCCGGGTCTAGCACGGAATTGGAAAGGCCAGGCGTGGCGGCTTGCGTGACTGTCGCATAGAGCCGCCCCGTTCTGGGGCATGACAATACAACCAAGATGGCGTTTCATAAAGACACTCCATTACGGAGAATCTCGACCGTCAACCTATTTGCCCGTGGAGGCGTCACCGTGCTCATCGCCCTCGTTAGTCTCGTTCTCCTGCTCGCTGCCACGACAACGACTGTGATTCTTGCCCGTAAGAATTCGACGACTGGGCCGGTCCAGGACAGCAGCGAAAGGCTCCGGGCTCTTCGCGAAACCCACCGCCGTTCTCTCCAGGCCCGCTAACTCTTATGGCCCGAACAGTCCCGCCCACCCGTTGGGCATGCCGGTGCATCGACGCCGCAGGATTCACCCTGCTGCTGACGGGCGCGGCTCTCTTCGTCAACGGCGAGGCTGCCGGCGTCTTCCTTCTCACCGCCGGTTTTCTTGTATGGCCGACGGAATGGGCCACCAAAACCAGGCTTCGGAAGCGTGCAGCATCTTCTGCGCCAAGGCCCGCCCCGCGGTCGATCCCATTGCCCGCCGCCACACCTACCCTGTGGGTCCAAGAACACGTTTAGGTTTCGTTCGGTTAATGAAGGTCGACCGTTTGAGGAACGAGCAGCTGCGTGGAAGGATCAACCATGACCGCCCACCCCGATGACTCCTACGAGGCAGTCGCTCCCCTGTCTCAAACATTGCACCGCCTCGATGAAGCCCACCGCAGATTCCGGAGCCACGTCGCGAGAAGCCTCGCGATGACGCCAGCCGAGCTCACCGCCCTGCTAGTGATCGCAGTCACCCCCGGCATCAGCCCGAGCAGCCTTGCTGCCGACTTGGCAACGTCGGACGGAAACACGGCGGCACTCATCGACGGCCTCGAGGACGCCGGCTTGCTGCACCGCGTCCCCAGCAGCACCCAACCCCACCTCGTCACTCTTGACCTCACGGACGACGGACAACACACCCTTGTGAAGATGCGCACCGCGTACCGGACTGTCCTCGGCCAGGCAGACACCGACGGGTCATTGACCGCGATCCTCCCGCAACTCGACAACATCACCACCACCCTGAACATGGCAGCGAAAAACGGGTACCCGACCCTTTGACTGGTCACGCGACATGTCAGCCTTCGGTGATCCAGTACTGTTCGAGCAGATCATTAGCGGCACAGCAACTATCCAGGGGGATCATGAAAACCAAAGCCACCATTGCCCTTATTAGCATCGCCAGTATCGGCGTCCTCGCCGGGTGTTCCAGCACCACCATCAACGACCCGGCGCCGGTGAAAGTCCCAAGCGTCGCCGGCCATCTGAGTAAAACCCCAGACGACGCACCCACATTCACCGACCTTAGCCAGAAACCGTTCATCGCCGACGGGATCGGCACAAGCACCATCCCCTTCACCACACGAGCGGGAACGAAAAGCATCAGCGTGTTTGTCGCCTGCGCAACTTCCAGCACCTACGCTTTCGCGGTACTCGCGTCGAACAAAAAGATCACGGGCGGATCCGGCGACGACTGCCAAGGCGCTAACCTCAGCGGCTACGGAAAGAACCTGACCGCGGATGACAAGCCGACCTCACTCAGCGTCACCGTCACCGCAAAGACCCCGTTCGAAATCACCGTCTACGAAAGCGGCGACCCACTTCCCCCAAGCTAAACCCAGGACTCAGAGACGGATGGCCCGCACAACCGTAATTCCAGGGCACGACCACTTATGCCTCTGCGAATCCGACCCAGCTGCCCCTGCGACGCACCCGAAAGCTACCGGGTAACTGAGCTGCAAGCCTTTGCATCAATACGCCCCATACGGACGGTCTTGTACGGCAGAAACTGCCGAGCTCATGGAGTGATCTTGACGTACCGGTACCAATCTCGGGAATCAGGGTCGCCGACAATGAGATCCAGCTCCAAATGGCCCCCTGTCGTGGTGACCGCCCACATGCAGTCGTCAGTGTCCGGGGTGACACGACACACGGTGCCGTCATTCGAGCCGTCTTGCCTGTGCTGAATTATCCACCCATCGGTTCGGTCAATTTTTCGCGCCGACGCGTCCAGTTCAGAGATGGCACCGCGTAAGGGAACGTCATGGAGGTGGACGGTTCCGTCAGCGGCGAATGTGATCTTGCCATCGTGGCGGGACGACCATGTGCCAATCATGTCGGCTTCGGCTACCGGAGTCTTGACGAACCCGGCAGCTTGATTTGCCAACAGAACTGCCGCGAAAGCGACAAAGCCCAGGGCAGCAACCGAGATAATCCCTCCCACACCTATGCTCACGATGGCAAGTATTCGCAATGGCCGTGCCCACTTCTGCCCCACCGTGCTCACCCCTTGATTCCTCGTCTAGCCGAGACTCCCACAGACGGTTGCCCCACCCAAGATCCCCACACGAGGCACGCCCACGGCTTCACCACTCCGGAAGGAGGATCGGTGTTGCCGAGCAGCAGAATCGGCGGGTCAACAAACCCCGTCCTTTAGGCCAACTCAGAGAGGAAGCCAGGACGCCCTGAACAGGAACATGAACCCGATTGCTGCGCCACTGGACAGCGACATCGTTTGACCACACCTGGCCGGTCCAAACGTCACGACAGTGCTCTCACGCCCGCTCACGCTCGAGCGCCCGGGCACGCCGGCAAAACGTCGACCGAGACAAACCCAGATCCCGAAGAACACCCGCAGCAGCCTCTCCCCCATCGATCAACTGCAAGGCATTTCGAATCGGCCGATCCGACACCTTCTGCGGACGACCACCAAGGTCCCCACCAGCCGTTCGCCGCTTCGCAACGGAGTCCGTAATACGCTCCCGTTTAATGTCGAGCTCCATCTGCGCCAACGCCGACATCACCGTGAACACCATCGACCCCATTGGCGTCGACGTGTCCACGTCCGCTCCCCCCAGGTTCAACACCCGAAGACCTGCCGACCGCGACCTCAGTCCCTCAGCAAAATCGAGCATGTTCTGCGTTGACCGGCCAAGACGATCAAGAGTGGTGACCACCAGAGTGTCACCGTCATGGATCGCGTCGAGGGCACGATCAAAGGCCGGCCGAGACGCTCGAGCGCCGGACACACCATGGTCGACACAGAGGTCATCGCGTCGGACGCCGGAGGTAAGGAGGTCCGCTTCTTGCCGGTCAGTTTCTTACTGCTTCGTCGACACCGTGCGTACCCAATCAGCTTGCCCACGATGGACCTCCACGTGTCCCAAAACCAACGATGAACACGCAAACTCAAGCAGAGGCTTTTGGGACATAGATTTGGGAACTTCGACGTGGCGGAATTCCGGACTTAGCTCGGGTCTCGAAGTCGAGACCGTGGGACATCCCATATCCCTAGGGATATGAGACGCAAAAGTCGGTTGCAGTTAGCCCCCGGTCACCGTGCGTCGTCACCGTGCGGGGTAAACGTGCGTCCGCGTGCCTATGGCGGTCTCACTCGAAGCCCTTGAGGATTAAAGAGCGAGGGTCTTTCCCCTCCGCACGGGATGAAGGCTCGGGCGAGACTAGGTTGATCCCACTCTTGGCCCGGCTCGAACGGGCTGCCTCCCCCCTCCCAAACTCGGCCGGGCCCTGTGGGCGGGTTGCCGGCTAGGGCAAGTCGAAAACACCTTAGTCCGGGCACGGACGGCATCCCCAAGCGACCACTGCATTCTCGAGTCTGGGCATGACAGCATCAGCTGATGGACGTCATGACGGCTGGTCAGCTCGGCCTCACCAAGGATGAGATGCACGTGTTGAAAGCTGGCGTCGGTGAATGGTGGGGATCAGCACGAGCCGACGACAGCCACGCAAGCGCGCTGGGCTATTCCTCGGCTGCACTCATGGAGAGCGACCTGGAGTATCTATGGACGGCCGTCAACGGTCCGGCGGCGCTACCAATCGACGCGTGGGCCCGAGTAATCGCATCGACTCGACTCGTGTCGACGGACAGAAACGCATCGGGGGAAGATTGGCCCTCGGTCACTGGCTTCGATCAAATTGAAACCGACGAGCTGCTCGCCTCCGTCGAAGCAAGAATTCAAGCCCACCGCCAATAGACGATGCACGTAGGACGTTCCCCTCCGACCGACGGCTCTCAAAGACGCGAGGACTACCTTTGCCTTCAATGAAGCCGCCTCGTCAGAAGACGCCTCTTAGCCGCCGCACTCGCGGGATACTTCTCCTTGTGATCGGCGCTCTCTTCACGGCTTTCGGCGTTGTTCAACTCACGCTCGGCACCCACAGGGTGCTTGGTGGTCCCGGGCATGCCCCGCTACCCTTCGGCATCTTCTTCATCGTCATGGGTGTGATTTTTCTGGCGCGAAGAACGCCCTGACCGGTGATGTCATCGAACCGAGCTCCCTCGCGTACCGGGCACGTTAAAGGTCCGGCGTACGTGCGGGCCGGAAGGACTTCCACATACGGATCACTGCCACCCACCCTTTGATGCAACCTGCACGCGAGCCTAGGATTCGCTCATGACGAAGCCGACCACCAAACTTCTCCTCATGGCGCTCATTGGTTTGCTGCTAATGGCCGTAGGCATCGTTGTTCTAGTCGTCTCACCGTCCGTGGGAGAGGCATGGAGCGGCCTCCTGCTCGCGGTTGGGGCGGCGGCGGCAGCCGTTGGCATTGTTCAGGCGATACGGACTCGGCACCGTTCATAGATCCGGCGACTGACCTTGACGCAAATCTCGTCCTTCGAGCCCCCGGGGCATAGCGGCAATTCGACTCCTCGACGAACGACTTACCGTCGACGTCACGGCGGCGGCAAGACCCTTGTGCTTGGCTCACCTCAGGGCGGCTAGCCTGCGTTTTCAAAAAGGGAAGTCAAACTCATGGGTGCATCCGTGCTTGGTTCGTACTGGTGGATTGTTCTCGTGGTCATCGCGGCCATCGTCGGCTACGCGATCTACAACTCAATCAAACACACGGACCGATAACACCTGCGTCCCCTTGGCGCCGGAGGGAGGCCCACACCCATGACGGCAGAATCAGAAGTAATCCTGGCTCCTCGTTCGATCCGCGTCCTGAACTTCTGTATTTTCGTTTTCTTGGTGATGATCTGTGTATTCATCGCGGTCTATCCGCCGATCCGTGTCGTGCAAACAGTGATCGCCGGCGTGGCCGCAGCAGTCGCCCTCACTGCTTCGATCAGGGTCCTTCGGTCTGGCTATGTGCTCACCCCGTCCACTCTCAGAGTCAGAGGGCTGCTCGTCACATCATCAATCCCCAAGCATGAGATCGCCTCGTTTCCCACGGCCGGCGTCGTCGAGCGTCACGACCATTGGGGTGGGACGACAAATGTCGGCACGGTGATGTTTCGCGAGGATCGACTCGGACGTCAGGAACGCCAGATCGCCCTCAGTCGACTACGAGCATGGCTTGCTACAAGCGCCACTGGCGAACCGGGGGATCCACCAAGCTAGAGGCAGCCAAGGCAAAAGCTAGTT
Source organism: Frondihabitans sp. PhB188 (assembly GCF_003752365.1). Classification (GTDB taxonomy): domain Bacteria; phylum Actinomycetota; class Actinomycetes; order Actinomycetales; family Microbacteriaceae; genus Frondihabitans. The sequence goes on from NZ_RJUO01000007.1 coordinate 40,970, forward strand.
CCGGCCACCGCCGCCAGTCTCCCTTCGCCAGGAGCAAAGACAACGGCAATGACGAGGGAGTTGGGTGGCACTCGTGAACACAGATAGCGGGGTCCCCGTGCCAGATATCGTCCTGGAGCAGCTTCGCTTCACGAAGTGGGTCGGTGTCGGAGGCAGCGTCGTCATCGCCCTGGCCGGGGTGATGTTTCTCTGGGCCGGAACAACCATCTCACCCGGCTGGCCCTGGTATGCCTTCGGCATCATCGCCATAGCTTTCGGAATCGTTGCAACCATTCGCACTCCCCGGGCACGAGTCACCCTGAGCGACGACCACATGACTGTCTTCGGCCAGTTCTGGTCCCGGACCGTGCCACGGCGTGCAATCACATCGATCACGCCATGGCCATTCATCAAATGGACCGACTCTCACGGACGCAAACACTCCACCCCGGTCACCGTCCTCAACGCGCGAGGGGCGCTACCCAAATTCGCTCAGCACGCACTCGACGGTCGACGAACTCTGCACAAGTGGGCGGGCGTCGGCGGCGACTACCTCGACGACGCACGCTAACCGTTCCTCTGCGATCGCCGCCCAGGCCGCGCGGTAGCCGTCTGTCTTACGGGCGCCGAAGTGAATGAACTTAAGCCTCAATTTGATTGCGCTCGTTCACTAATACAAGGCCCTGATGCGACTCGCTTATAGGTGGAGCCTGCCAGCCTCCGACTCTTCGCCGGCCAGTAGTTGTGCTGTCTCGTCTAGGGCGAGCAGCAAGCGAGCTGGTGGGCTGTCGTATCTACGATCATGGGGTCTGACATCTACAGATGTAGGTGAACCGGATCGGTGACGTTCCCGTGGTCGCACCCATCGTCTGTGTCGGCGGAATGCCACGCCAGTTGGTACCTCTTCCGAGCAAGAACCTTTCCCAACGTGTTCTTTGCAGTGACCGTGATCGCTGCCGGTTCAGCTGTTCCCACGTCGAACACCCATACGCGCGGCCTGCTGCTTGAGAAATCGAGGAAGACCGGCACGAAGGTGGCATTCGCAGTGCCCGCGGAGCCCGAAGAGCTTTGGGATGCCGGGCCGGGGCCAGGCGTTGCTTCCCCTGTGCGAGGCGCCGTCACGCACGGCTCGTCGCTGGCGCACACCTGCAACACAGCAACATCGGTGGCGTTGCCGGATATTTTCACCGTGACCGTCGGAGCCACCGCGTACGCCGCACACCCCGTGACCTGTTGGAAACCGTGCGTTGCCGCCGCGATCACCACCATGATGGCCGCGGCTGCTAACCCCACCCCTACAAGCGGCGCCACTCCCCCAGGCTTCATATCCCGATCCTGACACGTCCTACCGGACAGGACTCTAACAATCCCGCATCACAAGCCCCGGCCCGTGCCTGTAGTGGTGCTCAGCCGGAACTCACGTGTTCCACTAGAAGAGAGGAACAGCCCTGGGAGAGGAGACGACCTACGTGACGACTTTCTTTTCCGTACACAGCGACCAGAAGCAAGTATGGATTGCAGCTCAAGAAGGAAGCGGCGATCATCACGTCCTCGTCTGGGTGGCAAACGACGGCACATGGCGACGGAACATCGGCCTTGAGCAAGACTTCTACGCCTTTGTACGTGACCTCATTTTTCAAGAAATATCTTCCCAGGATTCAATCACTCGGCTTCCAACTTGGCCCGAACTTGATCGCGAGAAGGCCGCGTGGCTGCTCACTCTTCTCCAGCAGGAGCAGCCTGTTAGCTCTGCTGAACTCGGCTTATAGAAGGGCAAAGAAGCCGAAGTGCTGGTGTGCGAACTGCGCTCGCCTACGGGAAGCCGTTTCGACAGATAGTCTCGGCGAATGCTGGTGCTGTGCAGGCTCATGGGAAGGGAAAGCCAAGTGATGAATGACGCGTCCGAGTTTTGCGGCTCGACCATTGATCTGCCCGACCTGCATGTCGTCACGTGTGGTGCGCCAGCCGGGTTAGTACATGAAGAACGTCAAGGATCCGTGCCCCGCGCCGACGGGACAGGGGCCAGCATTGTGTTCTGGTCCGCCCAGGAATTCCGAGTCGAAACCGTTTCATTCCCTAACGACTAGCACTTCCTGACGATCCGGCAGACACCGTTTCCGTGCCGTAAGAGGTTCGGCTTGCGGGCACCTTGCGGTGCCACCAATCTGAGCGACCAGATGGGTAGTGTCAGCCGTAGCGAATCGAGACACATCGAGTCCACCGCGCACCGGCTCGCCAAAGCGCACTCGTCGCTTCTATGCATGGCCCTAATCCGCCGCCGACGTTGGAGAAGAACTGTCTAGACCATTCAAAAACTCGCAACCACGCGTCATCGCAATCGCATTCTGGTTGTACCTCTTAGCCGCCCTAGTGCATCTGGCAGCTGAAATCGTAGTGGCCGCGAATGTCCGGGAGCTCATTGCAGACACCAACGCCGACGTCGCTCAACGGGGACAAACGAGCAGCGTCGTCGACCAGGTTGAAGCGTTAACTACGCCCTTGATCATGGGTGGGCTCGTCCTAGGCTTGCTATTAGTCGCGGGACTAGTTGTCTTTGACCTCTTCATGCGGCAGGGCGCGAATTGGGCTCGGATCGTTCTGATTGCCCTCACCGTTCTCTCGCTGGGCAGCATCACTCACACCCATGGGCTGGGAACACTGTTCGCTGCTATTTCGGTCACCGCCGCCGTCCTTACAGTCCTGCGACCGTCGAGTACGTATTTCCGCGCTACAAGTGCACAGCTAGGAACCGAACCCCACTCGGCACCGGGACCTTAACCGCCCTCGAGCTCGAAGTCCGACAAAGCCTTGCTTCACATCACGCGCCGTTTGCTACCTCGGGGCCCCGCACGGATGAGCCAAACTCGATATAGCCATCCGTGTGCTCGCAGAGGGTTCGGCTAAGGAATCGTGGGCTCCAGCTCGATGGTGGTCAGAGCCGAAATTGGCATTTCCACTATGAGGAGTGGGTATTGGCGATAGTCGACCGGCCAGGTGGCCGCGAAGCTTTCGAAGTGTTTCCGGACGGCCGGCACTTGTGTTCCGTCGATGGTTAGCGCGGCTTCGATTTCGTGGGTTGCGGCAGCCCGTTCCTCGATGTCATCGAAGAATTCTCTGCCAATATTTGTGCCGAGGAACGCCGCAAGACGGTCATCCGTCAGGCACTTGAACAGCGACGCGATGCGCGAACTCTGGTAGTCGGTGACGCGTCCGTGGAAAACGACATGGTCGACCTGAACTGCCAAGAGAGCCCCGTTTCGGGCGCCCACCCAGCAGTGCATCCGGTCGCCAGATGAGTGCACCTCGACGTCCTCGATCCAACCAACAGCCCGGTAAGGCGTCGGGAGCGATGCATCCGATATCAATTTGTCCATGGTTGAGTCCCCCATCGCAGGATCGCCGCGTCATTTCGCTCTAGCCGGAAAAACCATTGTCCGTTGGGCGTTCCCTCCCGACGGCCGGCCAGGCTGCGCAGAAGCCGTTCTTTACTGGACTCGATGCGCATGGGCAATAAAAAAAAACCCCTGGCTCTCAGCATCAGACAGCTAGGCGTTCACCTTCGCCGACGGAGGAAGGCTCGTGCGGCCAGGAACCAGAGATAAGCCACGCCTGCCAGGAGGACACAGCTTAAAGGTCGAACAGGGAATCCCCCGGCTGTGGTTTGAGTGCCGAACGGTGTGAAGATTCCGAGCAAACAGAGGATGAGAATGAAAAGGCCTACAAAAAAGACGGGCCAGGGTTGAGGCCGGTTCTGCTGATCGCTCAAAGCAGTTCCCTTTCATCGAACGGAGCGATCCTAGACCTGACTCGGGCCGTCGCCTGAGAGGGGGTTCGGTCACTGCTCTCCGACGTACGTCATAAAAGGCTCGAGCCGCACGCTGAGGGTTCCTGCACGCTTCTATCCAGACTTTTCCTGCCCGGGCATCTGCCCGGATACCTTTGAGGTATGCCCGCCTGGACAACCAAGGAGACCTTTGGGAACCCCATCGACTTCGACATAGCTCGCAACGGCTTCCACCTCACAATCTCCGACCGCGATCAACGGGAGCACACACTTACGTGGCTCCAAGATCACGGGTATCGACTCGTCCGCTTCGACGCCAGTCTGTGGGCCGACGAGCCCGACATGCTTACTGAAATCGGAACAGCGCTGGACTTCCCGGATTACTACGGCGTGAACCTCGATGCTCTCAACGATTGCCTGAGCGATGTGGCCGAACACGATTACGGCTGGAAGGGGGACGAGATCGGACTTGTTTTGGTAGTGACCGCTTTTGAAGCATTCCACAGGGTGGCTCCGAAAGCGGCGTCCTCTTTACTAAGTATTCTCGCCGGCCAGAGTCTCTACGCCGCCTTGTTCGGGAACCGAATTTTGACCATCACTTCCTGATCCCGGACTCCTAAGCACGATTAAAATTCACTTTCACGCAGCTCCACGTGTCCCATAACCAAAGTGTGCCAAAACGCATGGGAATTAGGAGCGTCGGAGCTAGGTAGGCCTGTTCCTGCTGGGCTGGCGGCCAGTTCCACGCCGCCCGCGTCGGTGTCGAGCTGGAGTCTTAGACCGCGTCTCGAAGGGCATCTAAGAAGCCAATCCCGACTCTAGATCGACATTCTGACGGTCCATACCTAACGTCCATTTGAGGCACTCCTCAACTAATTACGCCTGCCTGGTCAAACGGAATGGGATGAGTCGGGGCCTGAGGCCCCGTTTTGGGTGTAGATGCCGAATGTCTCCGGCCCTAGCGTTTTGAAAAAGGACTATGCCGCATCCAGCCGGCCAGAAGTGACGAATAGGGGGAATCGGTTCGATGCCGTTCACCCTTTCCACGATCCCGCCGCATTCTGATGGTGAAGGCTCGCTCTGCCTTGGTGTCGAACGCGGCGTCGTTGCCATCATCAGCGTCGTAGGGGTTCTCCTGGCGCTCCTCGCCGTCCCCGATTTCCTCCACGATCACCTACCCACAACGGCCGCGTGGATGCTGGAGTCTCTCGTGTTTGGGGTGCTTCAGATAGCGGCGCCTCCGCTCGCGCTGGCGAAAAGGGCAGCTCCTGCGGCTGTGTGGCTATGGGTTTCGGTTGGCGCGAACGTGGCCCTCCTCTTGTTCGAGCCCTTCATTCTCAAAGACCCTTTGCCTGATGGGGCAACGCCATGGTTGCTATCCATGACCTTGATCGGGTTCGGTTGCGTAGCCGTCGCCGAGAAACGCCCGCGTCGTGCCGCGGTGATCAGCCTTGGCATAACGGCTGCGCTCACCGCCGTTTACGCGGGCCGGATACCGGCCAGTCACAGCGTCATCGATGGGGTGGGCTTCGCCCTGTTGTCGTGCAGTCTCGTCGCGGGGATGAAGGTCCTCCGGGCTCGAGCTGACCGGGCCGACAAAGTTGAACACAAAGCTCAACTCTCATTCGAAGCCAAGAACCGGCACGAGGCTCTGGAGAAAGAACGCACCGCCACGGACTCGCTCCTGCATGATTCTGTCCTCGCAACACTTCTCTCCGCCGCCGGCGGCGAAACCCCGGGCCGCGCCCACAGCATGGCCGCTTCAGCGCTGCAGATCATTTCGGACACCGATGACCACCCGGTCATGCACGCCCCCACCGTGAAGTGGCAGGACGCAGTCGCGAAACGACGGCACGAGTGGGACATGTTCCGCCCACACGCACTCATTGACCTGTCGGCTGAACTCGACGTTGTGTTGCCACCAGCGTCGGCGGACGCACTCCTTGCCGCTGCCCTTCAAGCGCTGACCAACAGTGTCACCCACGCCGGCCCCGTGTCCCGCCGCACCGCCACCGCCACGGTGTTGCCCGACGGCGGAGTTGAGATCACAGTTTCCGACAACGGGAAAGGGTTCAACGCCTCCGCAATTTCCGAAGAACGCCTCGGGGTGCGGGTATCAATTCTGGAAAACGTTCACCAAGCCGGAGGCGCAGCTCACATCCGATCCGTCCCGGGCGAGGGCACAACCGTCACCCTGCGCTGGCAACCCCCGACACGCTCGCCCTCCCCCGACGATAACGCCAAACCACCGCGCATTGCTCTCATCCCACAACACCAGATGCTCCGCATCCTGTCGGCGGTAATGATCATGGCGATCCTGACCGCGATCTCCGAAACAGCATTGTTCTCCCGCGCCGTCGGCCCCCTGATCGCCGCCGGTATTGGGCTCATTCTGCTGCCAGCCCTCCTCCGAGGCGCAAAAACAGGGACCATGAGTGGCCGAACCGCATGGGGCATCGCCACCGGCGGCATCCTCCTGTGCTGCACCGCCACCATCGGCCTTAACCCCCACAAGGTCGATGCCGGATCGATCTACTGGTACACCTGCGGCATCCTCGCCGGAGCCGTCATCGTCTGGACCACCGGCCACCGCGCCCCACCTATCGTTACCGTCGCCTTCCAGCTCACCCAGATCACTCTGTGGGCTGGGCCCACCGGGGCCATCCGGTTAGGGTTTGCCGCGGAGATCGTCCTCGTCATTGCGGGCCTCATGATGCGGCGCGCCATCCAACGCGTCAGCGCCGCCGCCGATATCTCCGCCGCCACCCAACGAACCCTCACCCTCCACCAGGCACAGCTGGACGCATTTCACCTCGAGCGCCGAGCCCGCCTGCACCACACCCGCACCGACGCCGCCCCCATGCTCCGCCACATCATCGACCAGCACGGCGTCCTCGATCAGGCAAGCCGGACCGAGTGCCGTGTCCTTGAACAAGCGCTGCGCGATGAAATTCGTGGACGACACCTGTTGAACCCGACCATGCGCGACGCCATCTCCGCCCACAGGCGTCGGGGAGCCCACGTTCAAGTCCTCGACGACGGCGGACTCGACAACTACGACCCCGACACCCTGAACGTGCTCATCGACAACGCCGCCTCACAAATCGAACCATTGCACTCAGCCCGCATCGTCCTCCGCACGGGAAGCCTTGACACCGACACCGCCATCACAATCGTTGCCTCCACCCCCGACGAAACTGCCGCCGCCCTAGGCCTCGATGACGATGACGACGTCGACCTCTGGGTCACCATCCCCCGCCCAGCCCAAGTCACGCTCGCCGCATAAACACCCACGGCCCCTCCCACACGAAGACACCCGCTAGGCACCTCAATACGAGCCCGCACCTGACAGTGGTCTCGTGGCTGCTGAACTCGCCACGCCATCTCTAGGCCCTCACGCGGATCTGACGCAAATCAGGCCGATCGAACCTAGAGCGGCACTAGCTTCACTCATCCACAATGCCGCGTTGGGCTGTACCCCAGAGCGACACCAGGTCCAAGCCAGAGGGCGAAGGGGGGCACGTTTGTCGCCCGCTCAGTAGGAAAGTATTCGCCCGGGTAAACGCTCGCTGGGCAACTTGCTCGGCCGCTCGAGGTAGATACGGCCTCGCCGGGCGCTCGTGGGCCCATGAGGGAGCCCCCGACGGCGACGCAAACTGGAGGAACGCCGACGCCGAGGGCCCGTGAGGTGGATGCAGTTCTCGACGTCGATCGTGATCGTTCCGTCGAAGGGCCCGTTGACGGAGTCGCGGTGGAGCAGACTGGCCCGGTTAACGAGATCCCCCTCTTCTCCGCCCCGGACGACGATCGCGCGCAGCCGCAAGCCGCTTCCGGCCCCCTCGTGCGAGACGAGGATTCGAGCAATCAGGCGGCCGATCCGGCCGAAACCGTAGAGGACAACGTCGGTGACGAGAAGCTCCGACCGGGGCGAATCGATGATCTCGGCGAGCTCGACCTCGAGGAAGGCGGCAAGGTCCGCTCCGGCCGGTCGTCCGCGGAACGAGTTCACCAACGCTGCCGCGTCGATCGCGGCGGGGCGGAGTTCGAGCGCGGACATCTTCGTTCTTCAGCCGACGACCGTGGATCGAGGTCACGACGCTATGGTTGCGGTAAAACGCCCCGATCAGCGGAATCATCGCCTCCGCGATCTCCTTTGGCCGCTCAATCTGTCCGTTTATGACCTCCGACGAAGCTCATCGGAGTTCCTCGAGACGACCGCGGAGTTGCGCGAGGCGGCTGCTCATCTCGAGCGGCAGACGCTCGCCGAAGGTCGCGAACAGACGGTCGATCTGATCTGTCTCGGCTAGCCACAACTCCGGGTCCACGTCGAAGAGATCGACGAGGTCGGCGTCTTCGAGGCCGAGGCCGGCGACGTCCAGGGCTCCAGTGCGAGGGAGGCCGCCGAGCGGTGTCCAGTCGACGGCCGCCGCCCCCTGCAGGCGATCGACGATCCACTCGACGACACGGATGTTGTCGCCGAAGCCCGGCCAGACGTACTTCCCGGCCGCGTTCTTTTTGAACCAGTTGACGCGGAAGATCCGTGGCGCGTTCTCGCCGAGGGCTTCGCCGATGCGCAACCAGTGTGTCCAGTGGTCGGCCATGTTGTAGCCGCAGAACGGCAGCATCGCGAATGGGTCGTGGCGCAGGATCCCGACGGGCCCCTCAGCCGCCGCGGTCTGCTCGCTCGAAGTGGTCGCTCCGAAGAAGACCCCGTGCTCCCAGTCCTCCGCCTCGGCGACGAGGGGCACGTTCGTGGCGCGACGACCGCCGAAGACGATCGCGTCGATCGGGACGCCGTCCCGGCTGTCCCAGTCGTCCGAGATCGTCGGGCACTGGTCGGCCGCGACCGTGAAGCGAGCGTTCGGATGGGCGGCCGGCGTGCCGGTCTCCGGCGTCCAGGCCTTACCCTGCCAATCGATCAGGTTTCTGGGCGCCTCGGGCGTGAGCCCCTCCCACCACACATCCCCCTCGCGCGTCAGAGCGACGTTGGTGAAAATCGTGCCCGAGCGAATGGTCGAGATGGCGGCCGGGTTCGTGTCCGCGCCGGTGCCGGGGGCCACCCCGAAGAAGCCCGCCTCGGGATTGATCGCCCAGAGGCGACCGTCCTCGCCGCGGCGGAGCCAGGCGATATCGTCGCCGATGGTCTCCACGATCCAACCGGGTCGTGTGGGCGACATCATCGCGAAGTTCGTCTTGCCGCACGCCGATGGGAACGCCGCGGCGAGGTGGTAAGTGTGGCCGTCGGGGCTGGTGACCTTGATGAGGAGCATGTGCTCGGCGAGCCAGCCTTCCTCGTGAGCCATCGACGACGCGATGCGGAGGGCGAAGCATTTCTTGGCCAGGAGGGCGTTGCCGCCGTAACCCGAGCCGTAAGACCAGATCTCCCGGGTCTCCGGGAAGTGGGCGATGATCTTCGTCTCGTTGGACGGCCACGCGACGTCAGGTAGGCGGGCCCCTGACGGCGTGCATAGGGGCATGCCGACCGTGTGCAGTGCGGGGACCCAGCGAGCACCGGCGTCGATCTCGTGGAGGATGGGGCGGCCCATGCGGGTCATGATCCTGGTCGACACGACGACGTAGGGCGAGTCGGTGAGCTGGACGCCGATCTGCGAGATCGCGCCCCCCAGGGGCCCCATGGAGAATGGGACGACGTAGAGGGTTCGCCCGCTCATGCTCCCCGTGAATCGTGCGTCGAGTTCGCGCCGCATCTCGTTTGGTGCACGCCAGTTGTTCGTCGGCCCGGCGTCCTCCTGATCGGCCGAGCAGATGAAGGTGCGGTCTTCGACGCGGGCCACGTCCGACGGAGTACTGCGGGCGAGGTAGCTGTCGGGGCGAAGATCATGGTTAAGGGCGATGAGCGCGCCCGAGGCCGTCATCTCGGCGAGGAGACGCGCGCGTTCCTCCTCGGAGCCGTCGCACCAAAGGATGACGTCGGGCTGCGTGAGCGCGGCGAAATTCGCGACCCAGGCGTCGAGCGCTGCCCGGCCGGTGTGCGCTGCTTCCTCGGTGGCGAAGTCGGTGAGAACGGTGTCGGTCATGGGAGCCTCGTCTGATCGGTGGAGCGGGTCAGTGACGGATCAACCCGGGGGTCGACCGCTTCGTTCGAAGAGTGATGTCGGGAAGATCGGCGAGGCGGCTCGGTGTCGCCGCGGCGACCTGCACTGTCAGCGCGCCCCAGGAGGCCGCTCGTCGGAGGCCGGCGTGGTGCTCCGCGGGCTGCCCCGCGCAGACACTGAGGTAGCCGGCAAGAGCGGCGTCGCCGGCGCCCGTCGTGTTGACGGCGTCGACGACGGCCGAAGAGACTGCGATGACGTCGTCGTCCGGGCCGATTCGGAGGAGGCCGGCAGAACCGAGACTGACGAGCACGGTGCGCACTCCGAGCCGTTGGACCTCCTGCGCTGCGCGGACGATCTCGTCGTGGGTCGTGAGCGACCTGCCGACGAGTTCCGCTAGCTCCTCCAGGTTCGGCTTGATCAGGTCGACCGGCTGCAGAGGCTGGAGCGCGGCACGGAGGAACGGCCCCGCCGTGTCGACGGCGACCATCACCCCGCTCGTGTGTGCGGCCGTGACGAGTGGCAGGAGGTCGACGGTCGTGCCTGTCCCCTCGTCGAGAGGCAGAGCCCCCGCGAGGACCAGCCAGCTCGCGCCGATTTCCTGGAGGGCACGGACAGTGGCGACACAGAGCATCTCCCACTCGTCGGACGAAAGGGCTTGCGGCGCCTGGTTCACATTCGTCGTCGTACCATCCGACGTGATCAGGACGGCGTTGGTTCTGGTCGGCTTGCGGACCGGGACCGGCCGGAAGCACGAGCGGTCCGGGTCGTCGCCGACCAGACCGTCCCGCTCGCATGGCCGAAGGGGGAACACGGCCCGGGTCACAGCTCCCCCGAGCCGAAGGCAACGGCTGATGTTGATGCCCTTTCCTGCAAGGAACGCTGCGGTGGAGATGGCGCGGTTCACTCCGCCCACCTCGAGACCGTCGAGTTGGTACACGCGGTCGACGGTCGGCGCCGGGGTCAGCGTCACGACCCTGCTTCGACCGACACGCTGACCACCGACACGCTGAACATCGGCGACGAGGTTCAGCTCGTCGATCAGCGAGATCATGCCGGTGCGAGGACTTCGAGTCCGGCTAGGACCCGGGCCGCGACCTTCTCGGCGGAGAGCCCGTACTTCTCGAGCAGGAAGTCGTTCGGCCCGGATTCGGCCCAGCCATCGGCGAGTCCGATGCGGTCGAGGCGGGCGCCGAGCCCGCGGGACGTCACGACTTCGCTGACCAGGTCGCCGAGGCCGCCCACGACGGAGTGCTCTTCGACGGTGAAGATTTGGCGGGCGTCGCCGATCAGCGCGGAGAGCGCGTCGGTGTCGACGGGTTTGAGCGTGGGTAGGTGGACATGGGCGAAGGAGCGCCCCTGTGCCCGCAGCTGGTCGAGGGCGTCGACCGTGCGCGATGTCTGAACGCCCGTGGAGACGACGACAGCGTCGTTTCCCTCCGCCAGCGAGACAGGTGCGCCCATGACGAATTCGTATGTCTCGTCGAAAACCTCGGTCACGGCGTCGCGAGCGAGGCGCAGGTACACCGGCCCGTCGTAGTTGGCGGCCCACTCGATGACCGCCCGGAGCTCGTGCTCGTCGGCGGGAGCCAGGACGGTCATGTTCGGCAGAGCGCGCATGACGGCGAGGTCTTCGAGATCCTGATGTGTCTTGCCACTGGCTCCGTTGAGGAGCCCGGAGTAAGCCGCCGCGAGACGGACCGGCGCTTTGGTCTGCGACACCAGCATGCGGACCTGGTCAAGGGCGCGGTTGGTCAGGAAGACGCCGAACGACGACAGCCAGGGACGGAAACCGAGCGTGCTCATCCCGAACGCCATACCCACCATGTTTTGTTCGGCGATTCCGGCCTGGATGAATCGATCGGGGTGCGCCTCGGCGAAGATATCCGCGCGTGTGGAGCTGGCGAGGTCGCCGTCGATGACGAGGATGCGGTCATCCGTCTCGGCCAGCTTCGTGAGGGTCTCGCCCCACACGACTCGTTGTGCCTTCATGCCAGGGCCTCCGCTTTGTCGGTGTCACTGATGTCGATGGCGTCGCCAAGTTCGTGGCGCGCGGTGGCGAGCTGCTCGGGCGTCGGGACGCCGTTGTGCCATTTGAATGTGGCCTGCGTGTAGGAGAGCCCGTACCCCTTGATCGTGCTGGCGATGATCGCCGTCGGCTTGCCCGAGGCGCCGCGGTACGACTCGGCCTCGTCGTAGGCGGCCAGGATCTCGCCGTAGTCGTGCCCGTCGATCTCGATGGTGTTCCAGCCGAATCCGCGGAACACGGCGGGGAGGTCGACGTGGCCCATCGGCTCGCTCCGGTCGAAGCGGTCGGTGGCCGAGGCCGGCCAGCCGTACTGCTGGAGTCCGTTGAGGTCGACGATGGCGGTCAGGTTGTCGAGACCGTACCGAGGGGCGCAGATGACGGTCTCCCAGACCATGCCCTCTTCGATCTCGCCGTCGCCGAGGACAACCCAGGTGTGGAAGTCCTTTCCGAGCTTCTTGGCAGCGATGGCCATGCCCGAGGCTGCCGATAGACCCTGACCGAGCGAGCCCGTCGAGGAGTCGACGCCGGGCGTCAGCTTCATGTCGGGGTGCCCTTGAAGACGGGAGTCGCCGTGGTCGAACGTGGCGAGTTCTTCGACGGGAAAGTATCCGCGGAGCGCGAGGACCGAGTACAGGCCGATGGCGCAGTGCCCCTTCGACAGGATGAAACGGTCACGATCGGGGTTCGCCGGTTCGGCAGGATCGATGTTCATCTGGTGGAAATACAGCGCGACCATGAGGTCCATGGCGGACAATGGCCCACCCACGTGCCCAGCCTTGCTGGAGGTCACCGTCTCGATGACCTTCAGTCGCCCTTGGCGTGCGATCGCCGCCAATTCTTCGACGTTCTTCGCGTCATTGCGATTCACTATCGCTCCTTCTGCTCACAACCCGTGGTCTTACTTCGGTCACTACGATCAATCTATCGCGCAGTGAACGGTGTGTCTATTACGTGAGATAAACAAGCCGTACGATCTCTTGATCTTGAGAGTGTCCACCCTGTGAGAAGATGACCGGATGAGCGAAGAGGTCGACATCGACGACGGCCGCGACATCATGTCAAAGGCCGGCGCCGTCGTCGCAGCTCTCGAGACGGCGGGCGAACTGACCGCCGCGCAACTCGCGGAACTGGTCGACGAACCCGTCAGCTCGACCTACCGTCTGTTGCAGAACCTCGCGACGATCGGGTGGATCGAACCAGGATCATCCCGGGGCCGCTTCCGACTCGGCGTCTTCTTCATCCGCGTGGGCGCTCAGCTCGAAGACAGCATCGACGTCCGCCGGGCCGCACTCCCCGAACTCCGGAAGCTTCGCGGCGAAACCGGCTGGACGAGCTTTCTCTGCTACAGGCGAGGCAGGCGAGGCGTCTGCGTGGAACGGATCGACGGCTCGAACGTCCGCTCCCTCGCCATGCAGATCGGCGACTCTCTCCCTCTCTACGCGGGCGCCGCCCCCCAAGCCCTTTTCGCGTTCCTGCCCCAGGCGGAGCAGCATGCGCTTCTCGATTCTTTCCAGGCCGATCGCGAGCCGCGTCGATTCCCCGTGCCGTCGCGCGACCTTCTCGAACGCACCCTCGAGAAGACCCGGGACCACGGCTACGCCCGATCGGTCGAGGACGTCACCCTGGGCATCGCAGCGTTCGCCACGCCCGTCTTCAACCACCGCGGCGAGCTGGCGGCGGCGATCTCGGTTAGCGGCCTGGCGAATTCCCTCCTCGCCGACGAGCCGCGCATCGTCAGACTCCTTCGAGAAGCCGCGGCGACCACCAGCGCCCGCCTGGGCTTCCTGGAAGGGGCAGCGGTTGCCGCCTCGTAAACCGATTCGGGTTCTGGCGAACTCCACCGACATCATCCAGGCCCTCTCCGAGCGGGGCTCCCTGAGCCCCGCCGAACTGGCCGAGATCGTAGGCGTCCCTCGACCGACGGCGTATCGCCTGATCAGCGGGCTCAATTCGGTCGGACTTACCGAGACGGGCGCCGACTCCCGGGTCTCCCTCAACCTCCGCTGGCTCCACCTAGCGGATTCTGCACTCGCCGCCATGACGGAGTGGAACGCTTCGCGCGAGATCCTGGACGATCTGGTGGAGGCGACCGAGCAGACCGCGTTTCTCTCGGTCCCTCGCGAAAACGAAGCGGTCTGCATCGACTGGGCCCCCGGTCGCGGAATCGGCGTCTTGATTCTGAAGCCGGGCCGGACCCTGCCTTACTACGCGGGTGCTGCCGGTCGCACGATGCTCGCCTTCGGGCAGGAGTCCGAGGCGTACCTGGCAAAGGCTCCGTTTGCTCGGCTCACACCGAGCACGCTGGTGACGGCCGACGAGCTCCGCGTGGACATCGGTCGGACCCGAGTGCTCGGCTACGCATTCTCGGATGAGGACGCGACAGTGGGAATCGGGGCTCTCGGCATGCCGATCCGTTCGAGTGCCGGCCAGCTTCTCGGCTGCGTGTCCATCGGCGGACTCGCCGGCGACATGCACGCGCACCGTGACGACTTCCTCGCGGCTCTCGGCGACGCCGCTCGTCGCCTTGCCGAGCATGCGACGACACAGGGGCGCCGGGCCTGATCGGCCCGGCGCCCCTTCGCCCCTCCGCCCCGCCCGGAGGCGTGTTCACTGGCAGGCAGGCTTACGCGTCGCGCGTCACCAGTCGACGGCGATGTACTGGCTCTCCATGTACTCCAGCATCCCCTCGGCGCCGCCCTCGCGGCCGATGCCGGACTGCTTCATTCCGCCGAAGGGCGCCGCAGGATCGGAGACAAGACCCCGGTTGAGACCGACCATGCCCGACTCCAGCTTCTCGCTGACGCGGAGCCCGCGCCCGACGTCCTGCGTGTAAAGGTAGGACACCAACCCGTACTGCGTCGCGTTGGCGAGGCGGATCGCCTCTTCCTCCGTCTCGAAGGTGACGATCGGCGCAACCGGGCCGAAGATCTCCTCCTCGAGGATGAGCGCGTCGTTCGGCACGTCGACCAGGACCGTCGCCGGGTAGAAGTAGCCGTCACCGTCGGGCGCTGTGCCCCCGGTCAGGACGCGTGCCCCCTGAGCCGTAGCGCCGTCGACCAGGCCTGCGATGTCGTCGCGGGCCTTCGCGTTGACCATCGGGCCGAGCTGGACCGACGAGTCGTGACCCGAGCCGATGGTGAGCTTGCCCATCTCCTCCGTCAGGCGCTCTGAGAAGCGCTCGGCGATCCCGGACTGGACGTAGAACCGGTTGGCCGCAGTGCAGGCCTCGCCGCCGTTGCGCATCTTGGCGATCATGGCGCCGCTGATGGCGGACTCCAGGTCGGCGTCGTCGAAAACGAGGAACGGGGCGTTGCCGCCGAGCTCCATCGACGAGTTGACGACGTTGTCGGCCGCCAGGCGCATGAGCGTGACGCCGACCTCGGTCGATCCGGTGAACGACAGTTTGCGGACGCGCGGGTCGTGGACCATCTCCTCGACCACGGGCCCGCTGCGGCGACTCGTCACTACGTTCAGGACACCGGCGGGCAGGCCCGACTCCTCGAAGATCGCGGCGATCGCCAGCGCGGTCAGCGGGGTATCGCTCGCCGGCTTCAGGATCGCCGTGCACCCGGCAGCCAGGGCAGGACCGATCTTGCGCGTTGCCATGGCCGCGGGGAAGTTCCACGGGGTGACGAGGACGGCGATGCCGATCGGGTGGTGCGTGACGAGGATCCGGTTCGCGCCCGAGGGGGCGGTCTGGAATGCTCCCGGGATCCTGACGGCCTCTTCGGCGTACCAGCGGAGGAACTCTGCCGCGTAGAGCACCTCGCCTCTCGCGTCCGCGAAGATCTTCCCGTTCTCCGCGACGATCAGCGAGGCGAGGTCGTCGGCGCGCTCGATCATCAGGTTGAACGCACTGAGCAGGATCGAGGATCGCTTGCGAGGTGCCGTCGCCGCCCAGTCCGCGGCTGCGTCGGCCGCCGCGTTCACGGCTGCTTTCGCGTCGTCGACGGTGCCGTTCGCGACACTGGTGAGAATTGAGCCGTCCGCCGGGTCGATGACGTCGAAGCGGCCGCCGTCCATCGCGTCCCTCGTGATCCCGCCGATGATGAGCCCGGTCGGGACCGCGTCGATGATCGCGGAGATGCTCTTGGTTGTATCCGTGATGGTCATGTCGTCCTCCTAGAGGTAGAGCTTCTGAGCGGCTTTGTTGGTCTCGTAGACCTCGCGGGCCTGCTGGCTCGACGGGAGGGTCGAGACCTCGGCCACGGGGACGTCCCACCAGGCGCCGGATCCGCCGAAGCGACCCTGTGCATCCACCTGGACGTAGACGACGCTGGTGCCGTCGTAGGCCTTCGCGTCGTCGAGGGTGGTGCGGAGACCTGCCGCGGTGGAGGCCGAGAAGACCTCGGCGCCGTAGCTCTTGGCGTTGGCGACGAAGTCGACCTCAAGGCGGGCTCCGTCGTGGCGGAGGGCCTCACCGCGCTCGTTGAAGCGGGTGCCGAAGGTCTGCGATCCGAGGGTCTCGGACAGAGCGGCGATCGAGCCGAAGCCGTAGTTGTCGACGATGACCACGGTCATGTGGAGGTGCTCCTGCACGGCCGTCATGATCTCCTGCGCCATCATCAGGTACGAACCGTCGCCCACCAGGACGAAGACGCGCCGGTCGGGGGCAGCGATCTGTGCGCCGACACCGCCGGCGACCTCGTAGCCCATGCACGAGTTGCCGTACTCCATGTCGTAGCCCTTCGGGGTGCCGGGCCTCCAGAGGCGGTGCAGGTCGCCGGGCATCGATCCGGCTGCGGCCACGACCACGTCCTCCTTGGCGGCGGCGGCATTGACGAGCCCGATCATTTCGGCCTGCGAGAGAGTCGGACCGTCGACGACTTTGATGATGCGGTCGATCTCGTCGCGCCATTCGGCGACGGCGGCTTCGGTGGACTTCCGCTCGGCTGCGGGTACGGCGTAGTCGCCGAGCAGCTCGAGGAGCTCGGTGAGCGTCTCGCGGGCGTCGCCGACGAGCGGGATCGCGGACTCTTTGAGCGCGTCGATCTCGGCGACGTTGATGTTGACGAATTTGACGTCGGGGTTCTTGAACATGGTGTTCGAGGCCGTCGTGAAGTCGGTGTAGCGGGTTCCGATCCCGATGACGACGTCGGCCTCGTTCGCACGCGTGTTGGCGTAGGCGGAACCGGACGAGCCGAGTGCGCCGAGCGCCAGGCTGTGCCCGTGGGGCATGCTCGCCTTGCCCGCCTGGGTCACCCCGACGCCGATTCCGGTCTTCTGTGCGAAGGCCACCAAGGCGTTTGTCGCCTCGGAGTAGACGACTCCGCCACCCGCGATGATGACCGGCTTGGACGCCGCTTTGATCACGTCGACGGCGCGCTGGAGCGCCGCCGTGTCGGCGCGGTTGCGGGCGACGTGCCAAACGCGTTTCGCGAAGAGCGACTCCGGGAAGTCGTAGGCCTCGGCCTGGACGTCCTGCGGAAGAGCGATCGTGACCGCACCGGTGTCGGCCGGGCTGGTCAGGACGCGCATGGCCTCGAGCAGTGCCGGCGCCAAAGCTTCCGGGCGGTTGATCCGGTCGAAGTAACGGGAGACGGCCCGGAACGAGTCGTTGGCCGTGACGTCCATCGCGTAGGGGTGCTCCTGCTGCTGCAGGACCGCGCCGGTCGAGCGCGTTGCGAAGGCGTCGCTCGGGAACAGCAGCACGGGGATGTGGTTGACCGTGGCGGTCCCGGCGCCGGTCACCATGTTCGTGGCACCCGGTCCGATGGACGTCGACACCGCGAGGGCGCCGAGACGGTTCTTCATCTTCGCGTAACCGGTCGCGATGTGGACCATGCCCTGCTCGTTGCGGCCCTGGAAATACCGGAACTCGTCCTGATACTGCAGGAGAGCCTGCCCGAGCCCGGCCACGTTGCCGTGGCCGAAGATGCCGAACGCTCCGCCGAAGAAGAGCTCCTCGGCGCCATCGCGCTCGACGTACTGGACCTTCAAGAATTCGACGATCGCTTGGCCGACGGTCAGTCGGCGAGTGGGAACCGTGGTGTCGTGCGCCATTGCAGCTTCCTGTTCTGAGTGTTCTGAGGTGTCGGAGAGACCGGTTAGGCGGTCGGGTACTGGGGAACGAAGGGGACACGGTCGTCGACGGCCAGGTCGTCCCACTTGGCCTGGGCGCCGGCGAAGACGGGATCCTGCCGTGCCTGGAGCGTTCGGGCGGGAGCGGGACCGGCGAGGACATTCAGGTAGTAGAGGTCTTGATCGTGCGCCGCGACCGTCGTGTGATAACCCCACGGCAGCAGGCAGATGTCGCCGTCGCGTACCGGGACGTCGAGTTCGAACGACCGCTCCGGACTGTAGACACGCTGGAGGGCCCAGCCGTTCTCGGAGTCGCGCAGTCGGTAGTAGTAGATCTCTTCCAACTGGGCCTCGCCGTCTTCGTCGTGCTCGTGCTTGTGAGGGGGGTAGCTCGACCAGTTTCCGCCCGGGGTGTACACCTCGACGACGTGCAGGCGGTCGGCCGGGAAGTCCGGAGACATAGGAGTTGCGACCTGGCGGGTTGCCGTCCCGGCGCCACGAGCCTGCAGGGGCAGGTCGGCCGGAGTGACCAGCACCACGTCGTGCTTTTCGGTGGCGGGCGAGGTAGCGATCGCCAGTTCGGCGCCGTCTGTGGCGTTGATCGTGACGGTCGAGCCCAGCGGTACGTAGAGGGTGTGACCAAGGCCGTCGAAGACCGTCGAACGGCCGCCGAACTCGTAGGTGGTGCCGTCGACGTCCGCCGTGAAGTCGCCGGAGAGGTTGACGAGTGCGCGCTCGACGCCGTCCGAATCGAGAACGAGCTTCTCGCCGCGCTCGAAGACTCTGACCTCGAAGGTGATGAACTCCCATCCTGCGATCTCGGGGGTGATGACACCCCAGTCGTTCTTCTTCAGAACCTGCGGATCGGTCATGGCGTTCCTTTCTTTGGCGGCGCCTTCGCTGGTGCCTCATTCACTGTATCGCGTTTTATCATTTACTGGACGAATGGTCCGTTATTCAAGAAGACTGTCGGCGCGATCGAAGCACGCGAAGGTCGTGTCGCGAGCACGAGCCAAACCGTCTCGGAGACCGAGGGCACGGAATTCCGTCGAGAGCATCTCGATACCCCACGGACCGGCCCATCCCAGTCGACGGAGCGAGTCAATAAATCCAGGCACGTCGAACGCCCCCTCGCCCGGGAACCGTCGACGGTCGCGAGTGTCTTCGAAGAGCGTCCCCACGACCTCGGCATCGGCGTCGTTGAGCTCGACGCCGACGATCATCGAAGGAGTGAGCGCCGCCTCGAACTCCGCAAGCGCCGTCCCGGCGCGAAACACGTGCCAGTAGTCGACGAAGAGCCCTGCCGCCTCGTGATCGACCAGCCTCATCAGGTCGGCTCCCTGTGGGAGGGTGGCGATCCTGCCGAACGGAAGCGGCTCGACGCCGACGCACGCGCCGATCGATGCGGCCTCGTCCGCGAGACGGCGCAGTGGTTCGACGAAGATCCCGAGGTCTTCGGCCGGCTCGCCGAATGCCGTCCCGACCTTGATCGAGGGCGAGCGCAGCGCGCGACCCGCCTCGACCAGGAGGTCCCAGGTCGGCTTCCACGACGACTCGGCGGGGTCGAGCCACCAGTCAGAGACCAACTCGACCTCGATACGGTCGAGGCCGAGGCGATCCGCTTCGTCACGGATCGCCTGAAAACCGATCGTCTCGCGGAACACCTCGAGATCGCCCTGCGAAAAACCCAACCCCACGTAACCCGCTTCCGCGACGGCTCGAAGCCGCTCGAAGACGGGATACGGACTGACCTCCGGTACTTTCATCGGGGCGATGCCCGCGGTCGTCCAGCAGGTCGCTATGAGATCCCGGGCGGCCATCAGGCCAGCTCGACCGCGACGGTGGCGCCCGATTTCGCGGACTCGGTCGCGGCGTCGGCGAGGATCAAGGCTGCTCGGCCGTCGTCGAAGCTGGGGCTGCGGAACGGCTCGCCTGCCACGCCGCGGAGGAACTCGGCGATCTCCAGACGGTATGCGTCCGCATAGCGCTCCAGGAAGAAATTCTGATAGGGAGCGAGCCCCTCGACCGACTCGGCGTTGAACGAACGCACGCTGGTCGGAGCGATGTTGCCGGCCTGGAGCATGCCCTTCGAGCCGAAGACCTCGATTCGCTGGTCGTAGCCGAACGAAGAGTGACGCGAGTTGAGAATCGTGATCGTTTCCCCCTTAGACCCGCGCAGGATCACAGCGACACCGTCGTAGTCGCCCGCAGCCTCGATGTCGCGGCTGAAGGTGTTCGTGCCCCGGGCCGTGACCTCGACGATCTCCGGGATGAAGAAGCGAGCGATGTCGAAGTCGTGGATGGTCATGTCGCGGAAGATCCCGCCCGATACGGCGACGTAGGCGGCCGGCGGCTCGGCGGGGTCGCGACTCGTGATCGCAAGTTGCTCGATCGAGCCGATCTCGCCGGAATCGACCCGACGCTTGACCTCGTCGAAATGTGGATCGAAACGTCGGTTGAACCCCAGCACGATCGGTACCGGCGAGGCTGCGGCCTTGGCCCGCAGAGCGTCGACGCGGGCGATGTCGAGGTCGATCGGCTTCTCGCAGAGAGCGGGGATGCCTGCGTCGATGGCCGCCTCGATGAGCGCCACGTGCGTCGGGGTCGGCGACGCGATGATGACGGCGTCGACCTCGCCGGAGGCAAACACCTCGGCCGGATCGGTCGTCACCTTGCCACCGAACTCGGCCGCGGTAGCTTCCGCTCCCGCGATGAACGGGTCGGCGATCCACTCAAGGGTGGCGTTGTCGAGTGCGTTGATGCTCATCGCGTGCACTCGGCCGATGCGGCCGGTGCCGATGAGCCCCATACGGAACTTCTGGGTCATTTGTCTCTTCCTTGAGCGGTGGTTCGTGGGGAGTAACTAGGCCAGTGAAATGCGGGTGCCGGTTGCGAACGACTCGGCGGCCGCCTCGGCGATCCGTGTCGCGACGAGACCCGAGCGTGGGGTGGTGAGGCTCGGCGCCTCGCCACGCGCCATCCGGACGAGATGGGCGGCCTCGCTCCTGAAGGCCGGCTCGAAGCGGGCCTGATAGTCGGGATACGTCGACCGTGGTGCCTCGATCCCGGGCTCGGTCGAGACCACGGCGGTGCGGGGGTCGATGCCGGAGCTCAGGGTGCCGTCGCTTCCGAAGACCTCGAGGCGGCAGTCCTGGCCCGCACCGTTCTTCCGGGTGCCGACGACAGTCGCGATCGCCCCCGAGTCGAATTCCAAGACCGCCACGGCCGTGTCCGCATCGTTGTGTTCGGCGTACACCGGCTCGTCGATGACGGAGCCGAACGCGCTGACCGAGACGACGTTCTGACCCGTCGCCCAGGGGGTCGCGTCGAAGTCGTGGATCAGCAGGTCGAACCACACGCCGCGCGACTCCGGGATGTAGCTGAGCCGGAGCGGGGTGCGATCGTTGTCGACCGCGCGCGCGACGCGAACCGGACCGATCTCGCCCGACGCGATGCGGTCGCGGAGCGCCTGATACCCGGGATCATAGCGTCGGTGGAATGCCACCATCACCGGGGTTCCGGTCGCCTCGATCTTTGTCGATAGCTCCTCGAGGGCGGCGGAGGTGAGGCACAGCGGCTTCTCGATGAGCAGCGGCGTGCCCGCCTCGGCGACCTGGAGCGCCAGGGCTGCGTGCGTGTCGGTCGACGTCGCGACCACGATCCCGTGGAGAGTCGGCAGGACGTCGTCCAATGCGTCGAGCGTCGTCGACACGACGGCGTGGGCCTCGGCCGGAGCGTGTGCCCCCGCTATCTCGGCCGGCGCTCCCGGTGCGATCGACGCGAGGACCGTCTCGTGAGCCGTGGCCAGACGCCCCGCGTCCCGTCCGATCAGGACGACCTCGTCGACCTCCGGGTTCTGCGCGAGGTTCCGGGCGTGCATGACGCCGATCTTCCCGAGGCCGTAGACGCCGACCCTCATACCGTCGCCTCGCCGTCCGCCGACAGATCGTCCAGGATGCCACGGAGGTAGGTGACGCTGGCGCGGGCGTCCTCAATCGGACCCCTGCCCGCGGCGGGTTCGGTCAGCACGACCTTGTCCTGTTCGAGCACGAACCACCCGGTGTACCCGACGCCGAGGAGACTCGCGACGATGGAGCGGATGTCAACGTCGCCCTGTCCGAGCGGGCGGTACAGCTCGTCGTCGACGATGGAGTCGAAGTAGCTCTTCTCGCCCCGCTTGACGCGCAGCATTCCCTCGGTCGACACGTCTTTGAGGTGAGTTACCGCGATCCGGTCGGCGTGCTCCGCCGCGAAGGCGACGGGGTCGACGCCGCCGATCATAAGGTGGCCGGTATCGAAGCAGAACGAGAACGTCGAGTGGTCGAGCACCTGCTGCACGTCTTCGGCCGTCTCCACGATCGTGCCGACGTGCGGGTGCAGAGCCGACGTGATCCCCTGCGCCGAGGCGACATCGCGAATGCGTTCAAGGTTGCCGAACAGGATCGACCACTCGGCGTCGGTGAGCGGTTCGCGGGTCTGATCGTAGCCGTCGATGCCCGTGATGGCTGCAACGATGAGCACCTCGGCGCCTGCTGCGGCGTAATCGGCCAGCTCGCGCTCGATGCGGGGCAGCGGGTCGACGTCGGCGCGGTGCAGGATTACGGGGACGAATGTGCCGACGGCCGTCATGCCGTATTCGCGCAGCTTCGCAGCCTTGTCGGTGGGCGCCTCCGGAAGGAAGCCGTCCGGACCCATCTCGGTTGCGGTGAAGCCGAGGCTCTTCATCTCGGTCAGGACGCGATCCGGCGTGAACTGGAAGCCCCACTCGGCGACCTCGCTGATTCCCCAGGAGATGGGCGCGGTGGCGATCATGGCGGTCGTCGTCATCGTTTCTGTCCTTCTGTGGTGAGGGTGCGAGTGTTGGCGGTTGCTCCTGCGACGAGGGGCAGGTCGATCCAGGATCCCGAGGCTGCAGACTCCTCGGCGGCCGTGAGGACGCGCGCGGAGGCGACCGCGTCGTGGATGTTGGAGTTCGTCGCCTCTCCGCCGGTCACCGCGAGGAGGAACTTCGCCGCTTCGATGGTCTTGAGATCGTCATAGCCCATGCTCGTGCCCGAGGACGGCTGGAAACGAGCGAAGTCCGGGAAGTAGGCGTCCGCGACCGCGCGGATGTAACCGGTGTTCGGGCCCTCGTTGCCGAGCGCGATCTCGAGCTCGTTGAGGCGCTCGAATTCCCAGCGCACCGAGCCCTTCGTGCCGAAGATCTCGATGCCGTACTCGGACCTGGGGCCGACCGCGATCCGGGAGGCCTCGAGGCTGCCGAGCGCACCGGCCGCGACGGCCGAGTCGTCGAACTTCACCAGCATGGTGGCGTAGTCCTCGTTCTCCACGGGGAGCATCGTGCCGGCCTGCGGCGAGTGCGGCAGGGCGGGACGCTCGGTGATGTAGGTGCCGGTGGTGGCCGTGATGCTGCCAATCGGACCGAGGACGTAGTGGACGAGGTCGACCAGGTGACCCATCAGGTCGCCGAGGACTCCTGATCCGGAATACTCGCGGACGAATCGCCAGGCCAGCGGGTCGTTAGGGTTCGACGAGAAGCCGCCGAAGAATCGGCCGCGGATATTCGTGATCTGCCCGAGCGACCCGTTGAGGACGAGCTCACGAGCGCGCTGGATTGCAGGAACGTGGCGGTAGTTGAACCCGATGCAGGTCACGACGCCGGCTTCGTCGGCGGCGGCCTCGACGGCCTCGGTCTCGCTCGCGCCGCGACCGACCGGCTTCTCGATCCAGAACGGCTTGCCGGCCTTAGCGGCGGCGATCCCGATCTCGGCGTGGAGGAAGTTCGGCGCACAGATCGACACGACATCGACCTCGGGGTTGGCCAGCACCTCGTGGTAGTCGGCGACGGCGGAGGCGTAGCCGAGCACATCGGTGGCGTAGGTGCGCCCGGCCTCGGCGACGTCGGCCGCCTGCACGAGGGTCGGGTGGATACCGAGCTCGGGGTAGATCAGCGGCAGGGAGTTGTAGGCCCGCGAATGCAGGCGTCCCATCCAACCGACACTGATCAGGCCGACGCCGATCGACTTAGCGGGGGTGTTCTCGGCCATGTGGCTCCTTCGTGCTATTGGCGCGACGGAGCCGACGCTTCGTCGCGTGATGTTTCGCTGTTGCGTGGGACCGGTCCCCCACTGGAATCTACGATGAGGTTAGGAACGTGCACGCCGCATGTCAAGACAACGGCGCGCCTTTTCGATTCTGATGCCGGCAATGGGTGCCCGGATCGTGACCGTGATGATGCCGTAACTTTCAGCCATTGTGGGACCGCTTCCACTGTCGTACCATTCACCGGACAGAGAGTTCGTCATACAAGAAATCTTGGTGACGTGTCGATTTCCAGCCACCAACGACGGTGGCGAAAACGGAGGACGTTCAATGATGAAAGCCACCACACGCTCCCTGGTGATCGGTGCCGCAATGGCACTGGTCGTCGCGGGACTGACGGGATGCAGCAACGGGGCCTCGACAGGAGGCGGATCCGGATCCGGCGGAAGCGCCGACTCGGCCAAGATTGGCTTGCTGCTCCCCGATTCGGTCACCGCGCGGTTCGCCAGCGCCGACCGGCCGCTGTTCACCAAGCGGATCAAGGCGAAATGCCCCGACTGTACCGTGCTATACCAGAACGCTGGCGGTGACGCGTCCAAGCAACAGCAGCAAGCGCAGGCCATGCTGACCCAGGGCGTCAACGTCCTCGTGCTCGATGCCTTCGACGGCGAGGCTGCCGCGTCCATCGTCACGCTCGCCAAGGCCAAGAACGTGCCGGTCATCTCCTACGACCGCTTGATCAACTCGGACGGCCTCTCGGCCTACATCTCGTTCGACAACCAAAAGGTCGGCCAGCTCCAGGCGACCGCGCTCACGGAACGCCTGAAGCAGCTCGGTGTCGCCGACGACGCCGGCATTCTCGAGATCAACGGCTCCCCCACGGACAACAACGCCGGACAGTTCAAGTCGGGTGCGCAGTCGGTCCTGTCGAAGTCGAGCTACAAGGTCCTCGGCGAATACGACACCCCCGGTTGGGACCCGGCGAAGGCCCAGAGCTGGGCTGCCGGTCAGATCTCTAAGGTCGGCGTCACCAACGTCAAGGGCATCTATGCCGCCAACGACGACACCGCGGGTGGTGTGATCGCCGCGATGCGTGCTGCTGGGGCCACGACGATCCCGCCGATCACCGGCCAGGACGCCACCCTGGCCGGACTCCAGCGCATCCTCCAGGGCTCGCAGTACATGACGGTCTACAAGGCCTTCAAGCCCGAGGCCCAGGGTGCCGCAGACCTCGCGCTCCAACTGGCGGCCGGCAAGAAGCCGACCACCAACGCGACGGTGAAAACCGCGGGAGGCGCGTCCGTCCCCTCCGTTATCCTCACTCCCGTGGCCGTCACGGCCGACCAGATCCAGGGCACCGTCGTGAAAGACGGACTCTTTACCGCCAGCCAGATCTGCACCTCGGCCCTCCAGGCCGCCTGCACGAAGTACGGCATCAAGTAGCCCCCTGCGCCGGGGCCGTCTCTCGGCCCTGGCGCAGCCCTGATCAAAGGAGTCTTCCGTGACACTCGCGAACACTGCACCCGCAGCCGCAGAAACACGCCAGCCTGTGATGTCCATGCACGGCATCACCAAGAGGTTCGGTGCCGTCCAGGCTCTCAGCGGAGTGGACTTCGACGTCCACGCTGGTGAGGTCGTCGCCATCGTCGGCGACAATGGCGCCGGTAAATCGACCTTCGTCAAGATCTTGTCCGGGGTCTACACCCCCGATGAGGGCACCATCCGCTTCGAGGGGCAAGACGTCGACGTCCCGAACCCCTCGGCTGCGCGATCCCTCGGCATCGCGACCGTCTTCCAGGACCTCGCCCTCGCCGACAACCTCGACGTAGTCTCCAACCTGTTCCTCGGCCGCGAGATCTCACACGGGGTGGTCATGGACGAGGAGGCGATGGAAGCTCGCGCTTGGGAGCTCCTGCGGCAGCTCGCCGCGCGAATCCCGTCGGTTCGGATTCCGATTGCCTCGCTCTCGGGAGGCCAGCGCCAGACCGTCGCCATCGCCCGTTCGCTCGTCGGCGACCCCAAGATCGTCATCCTGGACGAACCCACGGCGGCCCTCGGCGTGGCGCAGACGGCCGAGGTCCTCAACCTCGTCGAACGACTGCGCGAAAACGGCCTCGCCGTTGTCTTGATCAGCCACAACCTCGCGGACGTCCAGGCGGTCGCCGACCGTGTGGTCGTCCTGCGCCTCGGCGCCAACAACGGCACTTTCCAAATCCAGGACGTGAGCTATGAGCAGATCATTGCCGCGATCACCGGTGCCAGCGACAACGCTGTGACCCGCCGCGCCGCGTCCGTGTCGACCAGAGAGACCGAGTCATGAGTTTCACGCGATCCCCGAAATCGAAGAACAAGGGCACGGATCCGCACCCCCTCACCATGAGCAATCCGGTCTCGCGTGCCGCCGCCGACCTCCAAGACGAGCGACTCCTCCGCGACGACGGGCTGCGAGGCGCCGTCGTAGCTTTCGGGCGCCGGGTCCGCGCCGGTGACCTCGGCAGTCTCCCGGTCGTCGTCGGACTCGTCGTCATCTGGGTCGCGTTCGGCATCCTGACGCCCGGGGGAAGCTTCCTGTACGCCACGAACCTCGTCGACCTCGCCGTCCAGTGCGCGGCCGCCGGCACGATCTCGATCGGTATCGTCCTGGTGCTGCTCCTCGGCGAGATCGACCTTTCTGTCGGTTCGGTCAGCGGACTCGCGGCGGCGATCCTCGGTGTGGGACTTACCTTGCACGGGTGGCCGATCCTGCTCGTCATCGTGGTCGCCCTCGCTGTGGGTGCGGCGATCGGAGCTCTGTACGGGCTCCTCTTCACCCGGTTCGGCGTCCCGAGCTTCGTCATCACCCTGGCCGGTCTTCTCGCCTTCCTCGGCGTCCAGCTCCTGGTCCTCGGCGCGAACGGTTCGATCAACCTGCCGCAGGATTCCTTCCTCGTGCAGTTCGCCTTGTTCTCCTATCTGCCGCCGTGGCTGGTGTACCTCCTCGTCGTTCTGGCCGCGGGCGGCACGCTCTTCGCGGACATCCGACGGAACGCACGTCGTCGCCGTGCCGGTCTCTCGGTCGGCCTCTCGTCGCTCGTGTACATCAAGTCGGCGGCCCTGCTGGTCGGTCTCGGGGTTATCGCCTGGTATCTCTCCACCGACCGCGGGACGGGCTCGT
Source organism: Frondihabitans sp. PhB188 (assembly GCF_003752365.1). Lineage (GTDB taxonomy): Bacteria > Actinomycetota > Actinomycetes > Actinomycetales > Microbacteriaceae > Frondihabitans. The sequence goes on from NZ_RJUO01000007.1 coordinate 68,032, forward strand.
CGTTCGTCTTCTTCGTCGTCCTGGTCGTCGTGATGAACTACCTAGTCACGCGGACCCGGTGGGGCCGTTCGATCTACGCCGTCGGTGGGAACGTGGAGGCCGCGCGACGCGCCGGTATCAATGTCCGCTGGGTCTACATCTCGGTCTTCATGCTCTGCTCGATGTTCGCGGTGGTCGGCGGCCTCCTGTCGGCCGCCCACCTTTCGGCGTCGACTCTGAGCTCGGGCGGTGGCGACGTCAACCTGAACGCGATCGCGGCAGCTGTCATCGGCGGCACGAGCCTCTTCGGCGGCCGCGGCAGGATCTGGTCCGCCCTTCTCGGTGTCATCGTCATCCAGTCGATCGCCAACGGGCTGAACCTGCTGAACTTCGACGACTACACCCGGTACATCGTCACGGGCGCAGTGCTGCTGCTCGCCGTGATCATCGACTCCCTGTCGCGGCGCTCGCGCGCCAGTCACGGCGCCGCCTAGCGGGAAGAATCGACCGAACAGGCCAATCGGCGTGGGGGGGGGGGGGTGGGGGGGCCCCCCCCCCCCCGGAGAATAAAAGCCGGGGGGGGGGGCCCCCCCCCCCCGCCCAGGGGGGCGCCGCGGGGGTGGCGCCCGCGACCGCGGCCGGGGCGGGGG
>NZ_RJUO01000008.1 GCF_003752365.1 Frondihabitans sp. PhB188
CGGGTTTGACAGGGCCCGATCGGGTGGATAAGGTTTCAAAGTTGCCTCGGGCGAAGATGGTTTAGATCGTCGGGTTTCGGGTGCGTTTGGTCCTTGAGAACTCAACAGCGTGCACATTGTCAAATGCCAAATTATACCTCGGCATTCAGTGTTGTTACACCTTTCGGTGTGATGTATCTGGGTGTTGGGTTTCTTTGAGATTGAAATGGACAACAATCGTCAGATTGTTTGTACCTTTTGGTCAGCATCAAACTTGCTGCAGGTCACCTATTTTCGGGTGGTTTGTGGTGTTTTTCTTTTACGGAGAGTTTGATCCTGGCTCAGGACGAACGCTGGCGGCGTGCTTAACACATGCAAGTCGAACGATGAACAGGAGCTTGCTCCTGGGATTAGTGGCGAACGGGTGAGTAACACGTGAGTAACCTGCCCTTGACTCTGGGATAAGCGTTGGAAACGACGTCTAATACCGGATATGAGCTGCGGCCGCATGGTCTGCAGTTGGAAAGAATTTTGGTCAAGGATGGACTCGCGGCCTATCAGGTAGTTGGTGAGGTAATGGCTCACCAAGCCTACGACGGGTAGCCGGCCTGAGAGGGTGACCGGCCACACTGGGACTGAGACACGGCCCAGACTCCTACGGGAGGCAGCAGTGGGGAATATTGCACAATGGGCGAAAGCCTGATGCAGCAACGCCGCGTGAGGGACGACGGCCTTCGGGTTGTAAACCTCTTTTAGTTGGGAAGAAGGGAGCTTGCTCTTGACGGTACCAGCAGAAAAAGCACCGGCTAACTACGTGCCAGCAGCCGCGGTAATACGTAGGGTGCAAGCGTTGTCCGGAATTATTGGGCGTAAAGAGCTCGTAGGCGGTTTGTCGCGTCTGCTGTGAAATCTGGGGGCTCAACCCCCAGCCTGCAGTGGGTACGGGCAGACTAGAGTGCGGTAGGGGAGATTGGAATTCCTGGTGTAGCGGTGGAATGCGCAGATATCAGGAGGAACACCGATGGCGAAGGCAGATCTCTGGGCCGTTACTGACGCTGAGGAGCGAAAGCATGGGGAGCGAACAGGATTAGATACCCTGGTAGTCCATGCCGTAAACGTTGGGAACTAGATGTAGGGGCCATTCCACGGTTTCTGTGTCGCAGCTAACGCATTAAGTTCCCCGCCTGGGGAGTACGGCCGCAAGGCTAAAACTCAAAGGAATTGACGGGGGCCCGCACAAGCGGCGGAGCATGCGGATTAATTCGATGCAACGCGAAGAACCTTACCAAGGCTTGACATATACCGGAAACGTCCAGAGATGGTCGCCCCGCAAGGTCGGTATACAGGTGGTGCATGGTTGTCGTCAGCTCGTGTCGTGAGATGTTGGGTTAAGTCCCGCAACGAGCGCAACCCTCGTTCTATGTTGCCAGCACGTTATGGTGGGAACTCATAGGAGACTGCCGGGGTCAACTCGGAGGAAGGTGGGGATGACGTCAAATCATCATGCCCCTTATGTCTTGGGCTTCACGCATGCTACAATGGCCGATACAAAGGGCTGCAATACCGCGAGGTGGAGCGAATCCCAAAAAGTCGGTCTCAGTTCGGATTGAGGTCTGCAACTCGACCTCATGAAGTCGGAGTCGCTAGTAATCGCAGATCAGCAACGCTGCGGTGAATACGTTCCCGGGCCTTGTACACACCGCCCGTCAAGTCATGAAAGTCGGTAACACCCGAAGCCGGTGGCCCAACCCTTGTGGAGGGAGCTGTCGAAGGTGGGATCGGTGATTAGGACTAAGTCGTAACAAGGTAGCCGTACCGGAAGGTGCGGCTGGATCACCTCCTTTCTAAGGAGCATGTACCGCCCCGCTGTTTACACGGGATCAATGCGGTCAAGTCACACCACGGCGAATGTCCGTGGGTGGCGCTCATGGGTGGAACTTTGACAGTGGCCTTCGATCGAAGGTCTTGTGCTCAGTACGTTCTCTTCGGAGTTCTGGAACGGTGTGAGGCTGGGTGTTGGGGGCGTGCACGTTGTTGGGTCCTGAGGGACCAAACCTTGCTGCTTCCCTTTATGGGTGGTGGTGGGTTGAACTCCTCTAGCGGACCTTGATGATCTGGCATCGCTTGCCGGGGATTCTTGGGGTCGCCCGTTTTTTGAGAACTACACAGTGGACGCGAGCATCTTGGACAACTCTTTGAGTTGTTCGAGTGCAATTTCTTCCCCGGCCGGCTTCGGCTGGTTGGGGTAACGAGATAACACTGATTTACCGCGTCAAGTCGGCTTCCTTCGGGGGGTCGTTTTGTCGTGGTTCTTTGTGGTCAAGTTTTTAAGAGCAAACGGTGGATGCCTTGGCATCTGGAGCCGAAGAAGGACGTAGAAATCTGCGATAAGCCTCGGGGAGCTGATAATCGAGCTGTGATCCGAGGGTGTCCGAATGGGGAAACCCCGCCAGGCGGCGTGCTGACCTGGTGACTCCCGCCTGAATATATAGGGCGGGTAGAGGGAACGGGGGGAAGTGAAACATCTCAGTACCCTCAGGAAGAGAAAACAACAGTGATTCCGTGAGTAGTGGCGAGCGAAATCGGAAGAGGCTAAACCGGTCATGTGTGATAGACGGCGGTCGTTGCATGGTCGGGGTTGTGGGACATGTTGTTCAGTTCTGCCGGACTGGAACAGTTACAGCGCAGTATAGGCGAACAGGATTGAAAGCCTGGTCATAGAGGGTGCGAACCCCGTAGCCGAAATGCTGGTGTTGGCTGAATGTGTATCCCAAGTAGCACGGGGCCCGAGAAATCCCGTGTGAATCTGTCAGGACCACCTGATAAGCCTAAATACTCCCAGATGACCGATAGCGGACAAGTACCGTGAGGGAAAGGTGAAAAGTACCCCGGGAGGGGAGTGAAATAGTACCTGAAACCGTTTGCTTACAAACCGTTGGAGCCTCCTTAGTAGGGGTGACAGCGTGCCTTTTGAAGAATGAGCCTGCGAGTTAGCGATATGTGGCGAGGTTAACCCGTGAGGGGTAGCCGTAGCGAAAGCGAGTCTGAATAGGGCGATTCAGTCGCATGTCCTAGACCCGAAGCGAAGTGATCTATCCATGGCCAGGTTGAAGCGACGGTAAGACGTCGTGGAGGACCGAACCCACTTCAGTTGAAAATGGAGGGGATGAGCTGTGGATAGGGGTGAAAGGCCAATCAAACTTCGTGATAGCTGGTTCTCTCCGAAATGCATTTAGGTGCAGCGTTGCGTGTTTCTTGCCGGAGGTAGAGCTACTGGATGGCCGATGGGGCCCAAAAGCTTACTGACGTCAGCCAAACTCCGAATGCCGGTAAGTGAGAGCGCAGCAGTGAGACGGTGGGGGATAAGCTTCATCGTCGAGAGGGAAACAACCCAGACTACCAACTAAGGTCCCTAAGCGTGTGCTAAGTGGGAAAGGATGTGGAGTTGCAGAGACAACCAGGAGGTTGGCTTAGAAGCAGCCACCCTTGAAAGAGTGCGTAATAGCTCACTGGTCAAGTGATTCCGCGCCGACAATGTAACGGGGCTCAAGCACACCACCGAAGTTGTAGAATTCGTACTTTCGATAAGCCTTCGTGGTTCAGTCGTACGGATTGGTAGGAGAGCGTCGTGTGGCGAGTGAAGCGGCGGTGGAAACCAGCCGTGGACGCCACACGAGTGAGAATGCAGGCATGAGTAGCGAAAGACGGGTGAGAAACCCGTCCTCCGAAAGACCAAGGGTTCCAGGGCCAGGTTAATCCGCCCTGGGTAAGTCGGGACCTAAGGCGAGGCCGACAGGCGTAGTCGATGGACAACGGGTTGATATTCCCGTACCGGCGAAGAACCGCCCAAGATAATCCAGTGGTGCTAAGAGTCCTAACCCGGCTGAGTGGATCCCTTCGGGGTGATGCCGGCCGGTCTAACGCTCGACCCCATGCTGGTGCGTTTAGCGTATTAACAGGTGTGACGCAGGAAGGTAGCTGAGCCAGGCGATGGTATCCGTAAGGTGAACCTGGTGTAAGGACGTAGGGCTGACGATAGGCAAATCCGTCGTCAACGATGCCTGAGATCCGATGCGTACCCCGATTGGGGGAATTCAGTGATCCTATGCTGCCGAGAAAAGCATCGACGCGAGGTTCAAGCCGCCCGTACCCCAAACCGACTCAGGTGGTCAGGTAGAGAATACCAAGGAGATCGAGAGAATCGTGGTTAAGGAACTCGGCAAAATGCCCCCGTAACTTCGGGAGAAGGGGGGCCGGAACCGTGAACGGATTTACTCCGGGAGCGGGAAAGGCCGCAGAGACCAGTGGGAAGCGACTGTTTACTAAAAACACAGGTCCGTGCCAAGTCGCAAGACGATGTATACGGACTGACGCCTGCCCGGTGCTGGAAGGTTAAGAGGAAGGGTTAGCGCAAGCGAAGCTCAGAATTTAAGCCCCAGTAAACGGCGGTGGTAACTATAACCATCCTAAGGTAGCGAAATTCCTTGTCGGGTAAGTTCCGACCTGCACGAATGGCGTAACGACTTCCCAGCTGTCTCAACCGCGAACTCGGCGAAATTGCACTACGAGTAAAGATGCTCGTTACGCGCAGCAGGACGGAAAGACCCCGTGACCTTTACTACAGCTTGGTATTGGTGTTCGGAGTGGCTTGTGTAGGATAGGTGGGAGACTGTGAAGCTCGGACGCTAGTTCGGGTGGAGTCATTGTTGAAATACCACTCTGGTCACTTTGGATATCTAACTACGAACCGTGATCCGGTTCTGGGACAGTGCCTGGTGGGTAGTTTAACTGGGGCGGTTGCCTCCCAAAAAGTAACGGAGGCGCCCAAAGGTTCCCTCAACCTGGTTGGCAATCAGGTGTCGAGTGTAAGTGCACAAGGGAGCTTGACTGTGAGACTGACAAGTCGAGCAGGGACGAAAGTCGGGACTAGTGATCCGGCAGTGGCTTGTGGAAGCGCTGTCGCTCAACGGATAAAAGGTACCTCGGGGATAACAGGCTGATCTTGCCCAAGAGTCCATATCGACGGCATGGTTTGGCACCTCGATGTCGGCTCGTCGCATCCTGGGGCTGGAGTAGGTCCCAAGGGTTGGGCTGTTCGCCCATTAAAGCGGTACGCGAGCTGGGTTTAGAACGTCGTGAGACAGTTCGGTCCCTATCCGCTGCGCGCGTAGGAAATTTGAGAAGATCTATCCCTAGTACGAGAGGACCGGGATGGACGAACCTCTGGTGTGTCAGTTGTCCTGCCAAGGGCACCGCTGATTAGCTACGTTCGGAACGGATAACCGCTGAAAGCATCTAAGCGGGAAGCCGGCTTCGAGATGAGATTTCCATACCCTTCGGGGTGAGAGGCTCCCAGCTAGACTACTGGGTTGATAGGCCGGATGTGGAAGCGAGGACTAACGACTCGTGGAGCTGACCGGTACTAATAAGCCGATAACTTGACAACACCACCACCCTCACGAGGCAACTCGCGACGGGCAGGAGCGGTGATGCTCGCGTCCACTATGTGGTTCCCGGAACACGGTCGACAGACCCAGGTTTCGTGAACAGACAACTCAATACAGAGCTTTGAGCTCGAGACAAGACTTCATCCCGAACCCGGTAAACGGGTCACTGGATGACCTAGTGTTTCGGCGGCCATAGCGAGAGGGAAACGCCCGGTCACATTCCGAACCCGGAAGCTAAGACTCTCAGCGCCGATGGTACTGCAAGGGGGACCTTGTGGGAGAGTAGGACACCGCCGGACTCAACTT
>NZ_RJUO01000009.1 GCF_003752365.1 Frondihabitans sp. PhB188
CCCCCCCCCCCCCCCCCCCCCCCCCCCCCCCCCCCCCCCCCCCCCCCCCCCCCCCCCCCCCCCCCCCCCCCCCCCCCCCCCCCCCCCCCCCCCCAGTTACTCGCCAGGGCGGCTTCTCACGCCGCCCGTCAGCAGTGATACCGATCAGAACTTTGCCAACTAACACGCACCGTTAGGAAAGACGACTTTCCTTGTTTTGGGGGAGGGTGGGCCTGTAATCTTGGAGAAGGTCAACGGTTCGTTGGCAGGTGAGTGCTCGAGGAGCACTTCGACATACCGGGTTCGCGAGGTAGGGAACCCACCGCAACACTGTGAGGAGTCGATCATGACCGACACCGCAACCATCTTCCTTCCCCGCACCAGCACCATCACTCTTCCGACGTCGAAAGACCAGGGGCCGTCGTTGATGTTCCGGGTGGAGAGCGCTGTCGACCGGGTCGTGGAGTTCCTGGCAGCCCCAAGAACACCCACCCGCTAAACAACGTGGAACGAAAGGCCCGGACCGGCAAGGGTCCGGGCCTTTCATATTGCTGTCGATCTAGTGTCATGCGGCGGCGGAGCTAGTGCAGTTGACCCGAGGAGTCAATTCGAATAATGCCCTTCGGTACCATTACCCGCGTTGGCACCGGTGAGGCGCGTGACATGCGAAAACGCCAGAAACGTTCTTCGCTCAGCTTTGGCGAAGACTTCAGACCCGTTTACGACCTCTTGGATGGGCTGGGTAAAGCACCCCACGTGAAGACCCTCGGGGTTGTCGCGATCGTCGCTACTCTCGGTGGGCTGCTCTTTGGCTACGACACCGGCGTCATCAACGGTGCTCTCGAGCCGATGTCGAAGGAACTCGGGCTGACCACAATCAGCGAGGGTGTCGCGACTTCCTCGCTCCTGTTCGGAGCCGCGATCGGAGCCTTCCTAGGCGGACGGCTCTGTCCGACATGTGGGGTCGCAGACGCAGCATCATCCTGATGGCGGCGATGTTCGTCGGGGGAGCTTTCCTCGCCGTGGTTTCGCCCGGCCTCGGCCTCCTCGTCGTGGGGCGGAGCATTCTCGGCCTGGCTGTTGGCGGCGCGTCTGTCGTGGTTCCTGTGTATCTCTCCGAACTCGCTCCCTATGAGATCCGCGGCAAGATCGCCGGTCGCAACGAGCTCATGATCGTCGTGGGCCAGGTGTCCGCATTCGTCGTCAACGCGGTCATCGGGACGGTGTGGGGAGAGACGCACGGGATCTGGCGCGTGATGCTCGCCGTGGCAGCTCTGCCCGGCCTGGCGCTGTTGATCGGAATGATCCGGCTGCCGGAGTCGCCACGTTGGCTCGTGTCCAAGGGGAACGCGAAGAAGGCCCTCGCCGTTTTCACCTCTATCCGGTCCATCGACCGGGCCGAAGCCGAACTTGCCGAGGTCCAGCGCATCACCGAAGCTGAGAAGGGGCGACCGAGAGCCACGTTCCGGTCTTTCAACGATAGGTAGATCCGCCGCATCCTGATCGTCGGCATCGGCATCAGCGTCGGGCAGCAGCTCACCGGCATCAATACGATCATGTACTACGGCCAGGTCGTCCTGACCGAATCCGGCTTCACCCACAACGGTGCGCTCATCGCCAACATCGCCCCCGGGGTCATCGCCGTGATCGGCGGCATCATCGGCCTGCGGCTCATGCAGAGGATCAACCGTCGCACGAAGCTGCTGATCGGCTTCTCGCTGACGACGACGATGCACTTCCTGATTGCGATCGCGTCATGGTCCTACCCGTCGGCAGTGCGGCTCGACCCTTCGTGATCCTGGCTCTCGTCGTGCTTTTCGTGCGCTCGATGCAGACTTTCCTCAACATCGCCATCTGGGTGATGCTCGCCGAGATCTTCCCGCTCTTCATCCGCGGGCTCGCCATCGGGATCTCGGTCTTCTTCGGCTGGATTGTGAATGCTCTGCTCGGGCTCTTCTTCCCGATTCTGATCGCCGCGCTCGGCATCTCCGGGACCTTCTTCCTGTTTGGCGGGATTGGGATCATCGCCTTGGTCTTCATCGCCAAGATGTTGCCGGAGACCCGCGGTCGCACCCTGGAGAACATCGAGGAGGGTGTCACCACCGGCTCCATCTACGTCGTCAAGCTGTAGCGGGGTGGAGAATGCGGAGGCGTCACTCGGCGGATCATCCCCGCCATGGTCATCGGCGGCGCAGACCGCTTCGCTCGTTCCTGAGCCTATTTATCTCCCGGCGACGCTGAGCGGAGTCGGCCAGAATGGCCTTCATGAGCGTTGACGAGGGCACCCGGCTTCCCAGTCGTCGCCCCACCATCCGAGATGTCGCGGCGCAGGCGGGTGTGTCCAAGTCGGTGGCTTCCCGGGTCTACTCGGGCTCGACCCACGTGTCCAACGAGAGTCGGCGTCGAGTCCTGGAGGCGGCGGAGACGCTCGGCTTCCGACCGAACCTGGTGGCGCGATCCTTGGCCGGCCAGCGGGACGATTTCGTCGGGATCCTGGTGGCCGACCTGTACAACCCCGTGTTCGCTGAGGTGGTGGACGCCGCGCGGTCCGAGTTGGCGCTGTTCGGTAAGGCCGGTCTGCTCACGAGCGCGCTCTCGCCCGGAGTCCAGTCGGATGCCGACGACACCGGCCGAGAAGGCAGCCGCGGCGAAGCTCTTCTCGACGATCACGCCGTCGCGCTCTTCGGTGATCTGCGACCCGCCCGTCTCCTGGTAGTGGGATCCGTTCCGTCCCTCGACCGAGTCGTTTCGGCGGCTCCGCACGCCCGTATCGTGGCCGCAAGCTCGATCCCGGAGGCTCCCACCGGCATTCCATTCGTCCGCGGGGACGACGACGCGGGCATGCGACTGCTCATCGACCACCTCATCGAGGAAGGGCACAGCGACATCGCGCACGTGGGCGGTCCCGGGAGCCCGGTCTCGACACTCCGCGCGGACGCCTTCCGACGGCTGATGGCCGAGCGCGGCCTCGGAGACCGTGCCCGGGTCGTGCCGGGCGGCTACACGCGGGCGTTGGGTCTCCGCGGGGCGCGGTCGCTGCTCGAAACGCAGGATCCGCCGACGGCCATCATCGCCGTCAACGACCTGGCCGGTCTCGGCGTTCTGGAGGCCGCGGACGCACACGCCGCGCGCACCGGGCGTCGGGTTGCCGTGACCGGATACGACAACACCTTCCTGGCCGCTCTCCCGCGGATCGCCCTCACCTCCGTCGACCCGGGCAGTGATGAGATCGGTCGAGAAGCCGCCCGCCTCCTCCTCGACGATGCCGACGTGTCCGTCGGCGAAGTCCTCGTCGCGCCGAAGCTGATCGTGCGGGAGTCCAGCCGCACGCGCTGAAGATTAATCGGCGTCGGGGGGGGGGGGGGGGGCGCCCCCCCCCCCCCGGGGGGGGGGGGGGGGGGGGGGGGGCCCCGGGGGGGGGGGGGGGGGGGGGGGGGGGCCCCCCCCCGCGGGGGGGGTAGACGCGG
>NZ_RJUO01000010.1 GCF_003752365.1 Frondihabitans sp. PhB188
ACAACAAGGAGGACGTCGTCCTGGATTGTGAAGATGATGCGGAAGTTCCCCACTCGCACCCGAAGCCCTGGCCGACCCTGCAAGGCTTTAGCGCCAGGCGGCCTGGGGTCGTGCCCGAGAAGAGCGATGGCGCCTTGAATACGGCGGGCGTCTTGGGGGTCGATCTTAAGGAGCGCTTTGACCGCAGCGGGACGCAGCTCGATGCGGTAGCTACTCATTCCCAGCCAAGGTCGGCCTTGACCTGATCCCAGGGAATGTTTGGCCCCTCCTCGGCCATGGCGTCATCGAACGCGTGGACATCCTCAACGTCTTCGAGGGCGTCCATCAACCGGTCGTACTGCTCCGGGCTGATCAAGACCGCGGCCGGTTTCCCGTGCCGTTCCAAAAACACCGCCTCCGTATGCGAGGTCTCAATCACTTCGGGCAACTTGCCCCGGGCATCACTGACACTGATCGTCGACATGCCTTGAGCGTACAAAACAAGGTACAGTTTGTACAGTGGCTAAACTGCACGCGGCTCAGCTGTAGCGCTCACGTCGCGACAGCACCGTGCAGTCCCTCTTCGTTGGGCCTGAGGACAACCCGGTTACGCCGCGTGGGTGAGGATGCCATCTGCCGCGGCCACGGCACGCAACTTGGTGAGAGCTCCTGTCATCCTGGACTTCACCGTTCCTACCGGCACACCCAATTGGGCAGCAATCTCGGTATGAGTGAGGTCGCCAAAGAACGCCAACTCGATCACTTCGCGTTGCAGCGCAGTCAGCTGGGTGAGAGCCACCCGGACGTCGTGGCGGGCGGCCCAGTCGTCGTGAATCCGGCCAAGCGCCGCAGTGCCGTGGTGGAAGTCATGAGTGCCCGCAAGGACCGTATAGGTGCGGTAAGTTTCGGACGCTCTGACCCGGTCGATTGCCCGAGACCGCGCCAACCGGTACAGGTACCCCCTCGCGGTGCCGCGGTCAGGGTGAAACCTGTACGGATGAGTCCATAGCTCCAAGAAAATATCTTGGACAACCTCCTCCGTCTGAGCCGGGTCGCGAAGAACGCGAAGCACCGCGGCAAAAAAACGTTCCCGCCATCCCCGGTACAGCGCTTCAAACGCCGTCTCATCGCCAGCAGCTAGGGCCACCAGAAGGGCGGCGGGATCGTCTAGGGATTGGTGGTGTGCCGTGACTAGGGTCGGGGACATGACGGTTCTCGATTGCAAAAGGGTTCCAGTGGGCGGCTGGTCCCAGATGACAGCCGGCCGGGGAAAGAAAGGGGGAACGGAGGCGCTTAGGCGACCGTGTCGAGGTGCCGGCCAAGGACAGCAGGCCAGGTGATCTCCGGGAGGCTCGTGCCGGAAGAACTCGAAATGACGTAAGTGTTGTTCATGGCAACCAGCTCCCCATGACCGACGACAAGGGCGCCGATGGTCTCGGCGATCTGCCACCGGTTTGCGGCAGTGGCCGACAACCGGATGATTCGACCGTCCACGTCACCGGACAGGGTGTGCCCGGGGGCGGGAAGGACAGTCAGTGGCTGAAACAGCACGGGTGACACGGTCACAGTTGGTCCGATCATTCAACCGAAGGGGCGCGCACCTGTTCGGGGAGGTGCGACACTGTTTTCGGATCTCCTCGGCAGTCAGGAGCGACCCTTCACCACCGGCGACGCCAAGCGAAAAAGAATTCGGGTCAGTGTCGCTGAGGGGGCAACATCGCCGGTGGGGGAGTGAACACGATCCTACGTGTCCCCCTAAGTGCTGACACCCG